>CP097973.1 GCA_023703655.1 SAR86 cluster bacterium
AAAATTATTATTAACAAGATATCCACAGAAAGTTCCTGCATTTATTGTGTAGATATCTTGTGAGTTTTTTACTAGACTAATCTACTAACCCTGGAGAATAATTTGGAGCTTTGGACATCACTCTCATCTTCGCTTGAAAAAGCCCTACCAAAAGATGAGTTTGATACCTGGATTAAACCACTTTCTGCCAAAAAAGAAGGTAAATTTATAAAGCTTTCAGCTCCAAATGATTTCATCTTAAACCACGTTAAAGAAAATTATTTGTCGGACATAGAAAAACTTGTTCCAAGCAAATTAAATTTATCAATAAAATTTAACATAATGGATAAGTCAACATTTGTCGAAAAGCTTGATAGACCAGATAATCAAAATCCAGGCTTGGTTGAATCATTTACTTTTGATAATTTCGTGGAAGGAAAATCAAACCATATGGCTTTGGCAGCATCCAAACAGGTAGCTCTTAATCCTCAGGGCGACTATAACCCTTTGTTTATTTATGGAGGGGTTGGCCTAGGTAAGACACACCTAATGCATGCAGTTGGAAATGAAATATTAAATTCATCACCTGAAAAGCGTATTGTCTACGTTCACTCAGAAAAGTTTGTTGCAGATATGGTAAAAGCACTTCAATTAGGCGCAATGAGTGAATTTAAATCATTTTACCGAAATGCTGATGCCTTATTAATTGATGATATTCAATTCTTTGCTGGAAAAGAACAATCACAAGAAGAGTTTTTCCATACATTTAATACACTACTAGACAGAAACCATCAGATGATATTAACTTGCGACAAATATCCAAAAGAAATAGAGGGTTTGGAAGAACGGTTAAAATCAAGGTTGGGTTGGGGGTTGCCTGTAATTGTTGAACCGCCAGAGCTTGAAACGCGTGCCGCTGTATTACTTCAAAAATCCCAACTTATGGGTGTTGAGTTACCAAATGACTGCGCAATCTACATTGCCCAACGTATTAGATCTAACATTAGGGAGCTTGAAGGTGCACTAAAAAGGGTTGTTGCTAATTCTAAGTTTTCAGATACCACAATTGACATAGCGTTTGTGAAAGAGTCTCTAAAAGATTTGTTTGTTATTTCTGCAAAAATGGTAAGCATCGACAACATTCAAAAGACAGTGGCAGAATATTACAATATAAAACTCTCTGATTTGCTTTCAAAAAGAAGAAGCAGGTCCATAACAAGGCCAAGACAACTTGCCATGGCATTGACTAAAGAACTAACCAGTCACAGCCTGCCTGAAATTGGAGAATCTTTTAATGGTAGGGATCACACCACTGTTATCCATGCCTGCACTAAAATTTCCGAGCTAAGAAAAGAACTCCCATCACTAGAGGAAGATTACAGAAACTTAACAAGAACCCTTACTAACTGATGAAAGCTACTATCAGCAAAGAGTCTATCACAAAAGCCCTTTCACTTACTGGCGGCATCGTAGAAAAAAAACAAACCCTCCCAATATTATCTAACATCCTAATTGAGTTTAAAGATAATTCTTTTAAGTTGGTTGCTACTGATTTAGAATCAGAATTAACCATCATTGGCGAAACGGATGCTTGTGAAACTGAAGGTACAACAACAGCCTCTGCTAAAAAACTTAACGATTTATGCAGGCTAATTCCTGATAAAAGCAACATAGAACTAAACCTCTCCGGCGATAAATTAAATATATCTACTAAAAATGGAAAATATTCATTAGCAACGCTACCAAGCAACGAATTCCCAATTTTTGAGTCTGGAGATAGTTTAAACAGCATAACTCTAAGGAGTCAGGATTTAAAAACACTTATCAATTCTACCTCTTTTGCTATGGGCAATCAGGATTGGAGACACTACCTTAATGGGTTGTTTTTAAAACTAGAGGAGGGTGTTCTAACAGCAGTTGCTACAGATGCGCATAGGCTTGCTTTAAATTGTTTAGACAGCGTTTCTGATATAAATTTTTCTGGCATTATTCCTCGAAAGTCTGTTAATGAAATAAACCGCTTTATTGGCGATGATAATAGTGAATTGAGTCTTGCTATAAATGACACAAGTCTTGTGTTAAGTAACGATAATTTAACCTTTAAAAGTAAGCTTATTGATGGCGCTTTTCCAGACTATAATCAAGTTATTCCTACTGGAGACAGCTCTTTGCTTGATGTAAATGTAAAAGATTTTGTGAGCTCCTTGGGTAGAGTGAGCATACTGTCTAATGATAAAAACAAAGGAGTTAAGATACATCTTGTTGATAATAATATGTTTATTAGATCAAATAATGCCGATAATGAGGTTGCAGAAGAAACTGTTGAGTCTAAATATGCTGGAGAAGAAATAGAAATTGCTTTTAATGTAAATTATATTCAAGAGATTCTTAACAACCAAACAAATGAAAATTGTAATGTGTTGTTTTTTGGTTCAGATAAGAGCTGCCTTATATTGCCTCCAGGAGGCGAATTTCCTAAGTATGTAGTAATGCCCCTACTATTATAACTTGATCAAAAATATAAAATTAGCCTCTTTTAGGTGTTTTGACGAAGCAAATTTTAATTTCTCTGATAATATAAATTTCTTTTACGGCGTAAATGGCTCCGGAAAAACTTCATTGCTAGAGTCAATATTTTTGTGCGGCAATGCTAAATCCTTTAAAACTAGCAAGAGCGATTCGTTAATAAAAGCTGGATGTGATCTTTTTAATATTGAAGCCACTCTTTCTGGTTCAAATAAAGTCATTTCCATTGCAAAATCCTCAAAAAATAGAATAAAAGTTAAACTAAACAACTCTATAGCTTCAGCTAAACAATTAATGGAGTGCTTGCCTATAATCTCTGTAGACTCAAAAATGTTCTTTTTAGCAACTAACTCTCCAGAATACAGAAGAAAGGTTCTAGACAAAACATTATTTTTACTGTCCAAAGACTATCAATTTAATTGGTTCTCATATCATAAATCTCTTAGACAGCGAAACGCATGCTTGAGGGATGGATCATTTCAGCAAGCTAAATCACACAACCCATTAATAACAAAGTATGGCGAGCTTTTAAATAACATAAGATCTATGTTCATAGAGAATCTTCACACAACATTTAGATCTCTTGTTAAAATCAACTACGAATCGCCTTTCTTTTCTTTATTAAACGAATTAGATATTAAGTTATTTAGTGGTTATGAGAGTTCTAATGATGTTTTTAATTTAGATCAATGTTTTGATGATGATTGTTCAAGACGAACCACCACTAAAGGTCCTCATAAAGCAGATATTGTTTTGTCTTTGGATGGTGTTGCTGTATCTGAAATATTTTCTCGTGGCGAGGAAAAAATCTTTTCCATAGTATTTGGATTAGCGCTAGCTAAGACATTAATTGAAAATGATCAACCTTGTATTACTCTCATAGACGATATCTCATCAGAGATTGACAATAAAAGACTCACCAATCTGATTAGAATTATAGAATTATTTGATGGACAATTATTTTTTTCAAACATTTCTGATGTTTTTAATAGTACAATAGAACATGATAATTTAATTAAAAAGTTCCACATGGAACAATTCAATTAATGCCAAAAAAAACTCCAAAAGAAACAAAATACGATTCTTCAAATATCCAAGTACTAAAGGGTCTAGAGGCTGTTAAAAAAAGACCAGGTATGTACATCGGCGATACTGATGATGGAACTGGTCTTCATCACATGGTGTTTGAGGTGCTTGATAATTCTATCGATGAATCGATGGCGGGACACTGCTCCAAAATACTACTTAAGTTTAATAAAAATGGATCGGTTACAGTGCAAGACGATGGCAGAGGAATCCCAGTAGATAAACATAAAAAAGAAAAATTACCTGCAGCAGAGCTTATTATGACCACCCTTCACTCAGGCGGTAAATTTGATGACAATTCTTACAAAGTTTCTGGTGGGCTTCATGGCGTTGGTGTCTCAGTTGTAAATGCTTTATCAAGCCAACTTAGCCTTAAAGTATGTCGCGATGGCGGTGTTTATGAACAAAAATATAGTAATGGAAAAAAAATCACTGAACTTAAAAAAACAAAATCAACAAAAGAAACTGGCACAGAAATTACATTTCTCCCATCAAAAGAGATTTTCACTTCCATAAATTTTGACATAGACATAATACATAAACGAGTTCAAGAATTATCCTTCTTAAATGCTGGAGTTAATATAGAGGTTCATGATTTAAGAACTGGCAAAACAAAAACTTTTAAAAAATCTGGTGGGATTCCAGGCTATGTAAATTTTCTTAGAGGAAGAAAAACTGGCCTCTGCGAGTTATTTCATTGTGAAGATACACAGAACGATATTGGTGTAGAAATCGCGCTTCAATGGAATGACTCTTATAAAGAAAATGTTTTATGCTACACAAATAATATTCCTCAAAAAGACGGAGGCACTCATTTATCAGGATTTAGGTCGAGCCTCACTAGGGTGCTAAAGGCCTTTATAAAAAAAGAGGATTTATCAAAAAAAGCACCAGTTGAGCTACTTGGTGAAGATGTTAGAGAGGGCGTAATAGCAGTAATTTCAGTAAAACTTCCCGACCCTAAGTTCTCATCTCAAACTAAAGAGAAGCTAGTATCATCTGAGGTAGAGGGTATCGTAAGTACTGTTTTAAGCAAACACTTAAATGAATATCTTTTAGAGAACCCTAAAGAAGCAATGAACATTCTCAATAAAGTTTCTGAGGCTGCATTAGCGCGAGAAGCTGCTCGTAAAGCTAGGGAAATGACAAGGAGAAAAGGGGTATTAGAGGTGGCTGGCTTACCTGGGAAGCTTGCAGATTGTCAAGAAAAAGATCCATCTCAATCCGAAATATATCTTGTAGAGGGCGATTCAGCTGGAGGATCTGCAAAACAAGGTAGAAATAGACAAAATCAGGCAATTCTTCCGCTTAAAGGAAAGATTTTAAATGTAGAAAAGGCTCGAATAGATAAAGTGTTATCTTCACAGGAAATTGGTACGATTGTAACAGCGCTAGGGTGTGGTATTGGCAATGAAGATTTTGATATCGACAGTTTAAGATATCACAGAATAATAATAATGACCGATGCTGATGTTGATGGATCACATATAAGAACTCTATTATTAACTTTCTTTTACCGCCAAATGTTTGAATTAGTTGAGAGGGGCCATATTTTTATAGCATTACCACCTTTATATAAATTAACAAAGGGTAAAACAGAAGTATATTCTTCTTCTGAATCTGAAAAAGATTCTCAACTTAAAGAATTAAGTAAAAATGGCTCTCGGGGCATTGAGGTTCAAAGATATAAAGGTCTTGGAGAAATGAATCCGGATCAACTTTGGAATACTACCATGGATCCAAAAAACAGAAGGATGATGCAAGTTACTCTTAAAGATGCACAAAAAGCTGATGATGCTTTTGAAATTTTGATGGGAGATCAGGTTGAACCAAGGAGAGAATTTATCGATGCAAATGCTCTTTCTGTTGTAAATTTAGACATTTAATTTCATAGATTGATAAGTTTCTTTCATCCACGTGTGGACCTTGAATGCAGTTTCTGGTCCAGGTTCGGGTAATATTGGCCCACCAATCACCATCTTAATTAAGCCAGGTTGTTTGATAAATTTTTTGTTTACCCAAAAATTACCAGAGTTATGGCAAATAGGGACTATCTGACAATTATTTTCATTAGCTAACTTTATATAACTATTATTAAATTTGTTTATGCCTTTAATAGGATCTGACCTTGTTCCTTCAGGAAAAATTATTATTGAAACTCCGTGATTAAGCTTCTCTGAGCCTTTCTTAATTACCTTTTTAAGGCTTGAAAATTTATTTGCTCTATTAATTGTAATTGGCTGCATTTTAGCTAATCCCCATCCAAAAAATGGAATATAAAGAAGCTCTTCTTTAATTATACTTGCAGAGGGAATAACTAAAGTTTGTATAAATAAAGATTCCCAAACACCTTGATGATTGGCAACAATGATACAGGGTTTATTAGGGAGGTTTTCAATACCAGAGATTTCTAATGTTATATTACAAATTTTTTCTAGCGACTTATTTATGAAGTGTATCCAAATTGAGCTTTGCCTTTGAAGTGTAGGTAAGTTCGACCAAATTGATATGATTAAAATATATAGAGAGAAAATTATTAATGAACTAAAAAATATAATATAGAACAGAAGTGATCGTATATATAACATTTGTTATTTTAAAATGACATATGTTTACTTATTGATTCTACCTTTATAGTATTTTGTTTCATTGTATCTCTATCTCTTATAGTAACAGTACCCTCTGCGAGAGAATCAAAATCTATAGTAATACAGTATGGTGTCCCTATCTCATCATGTTTTCTATAACTCTTACCAATATTACCTGTATTCTCAAGAACAATTCTTTGATCAATATCTTTTTGAAGTTTGTTTTTAAGTTCTGTTGCCATTTTCACTAACCCCATGTCATTTTTTTTCAATGGAATAACTGCAGCTTTTATTGGGGCTAGATGTGGTTTTAATTTAAGAACTATTCTGTTTTTACCATTCTCTAAACTTTCTTCAGTATACGCTTCGTTAAGAATAGCTAAAAATGCTCTTTCAATTCCAGCTGACGGCTCAATTACATAAGGTACAAACCATTCGCCATTTTCATCTTGAATACCAAGCTTTGATTTAGAATCTGGATTATGTTTAATTTTCGCATTTATTTTAAGCGTCTCTTGATTTTGTGAATGCGATCCGAGATCAAAATCAGTTCTATTAGCAATTCCTTCAAGTTCTTCTTTGCCATGTGGAAATTCATACATTAAGTCATATGTTTTTTTTGAATAATGGGAAAGTTCGTCTGATGGCACATCATATATTTCTAACTTATCTTTACAAACTCCTTGCATGTCCCACCATTTTAATCTCTGTTCTAGCCATTCCTCTAATGCTTTGTCAGCATCATTTGGTTTAACAAAATATTCAAGTTCCATTTGTTCAAATTCTCTTACTCTAAATATAAAATTTCTTGGAGTAATTTCATTCCGAAATGCTTTACCAATTTGTGCTATACCAAATGGAAGACTTGGTGAGGAAGAATCCATAATGTTTTTGAAATTAGTAAAGATTTGTTGTGCTGTCTCAGGTCGTAAGTAAGCAAAATTATTACTATCTGCCACAGGACCAATATTAGTTTTGAACATTAGGTTAAAATCTCTAGGCTCAGTTAATGATGTAGAACCGCATAGTGGGCACTTACTATCATTTATAAAATCAGCTCTGTGACGCGCCTTACAATCCTTACAGTCTACTAATGGATCTGTAAATGTTTCTTCGTGTCCTGAGTAATTTAATACTAATGGATGGGTAAGAATAGATGCATCTAATCCAAATATATTCTCATTCTTATATACAATGTCGCTCCACCAAGATTCACGTATATTTTTCTTGAGCTCAACACCCAATGGACCAAAATCATATACACCCTGAAGACCACCATATATGTTGTTTGATTGAAATATGAAACCCCTTCTTTTAGATAGAGATACGAGGCTGTCCATTGATTGTGCTACCATTGATTTATCCTGATTTAAATTATATACCTTTATGAACTAACTGATTTTTTTATGAGAACAATATTATTATTTTTTACATTATTGGGTTTGAAAGCGGGCACAAGAGTGGTGGTCTTTTTATCTAAAATATTTATGCCAATCATAAAAAAAACAGATTTACATAAGGTAACAATTAGCAATATAAAAATCGCCTTTTCAGAAAGAAATCATTCCTTTCAGTCAAATTTAGCCAATGAAAGTATATGCAATAGCTTAGCCTCTTTTTATGAAACATTATATGTATGGTCCAGAGGGCCTGAAACTTCTGAACAACATATTAAGAAAATAAAGAATAGATATTTATTTGATTTTAACCGACAACAACCCCAATTACTTTTTTCTTTTCATAATAGAAGTATCGATTTTTTATTATCTTGGATAATTACTAAAAAACCCTGTTTTACAATGTATACAAAATTTAAGAATAGGTTCATTAACGACTATGTAGTTAAATTTAGGTCTTTTAACCATTCTTCTCCTGTTGAAGCAAACTTGAGCGGTGTTAAGCAAATGTTAATTCATTTAAAAGAAAATGGTACTGTAAATATAGCTGCGGATCAGGTACCAAAAGACGGACTGGGCCAATACTCAACTTTTTTTGGTCAAAAATGCTATTCAACTAATATTGTTTCAACATTATCAAAAAGAATAAATATTAACCCAACACTTATTTTTTTATCAAAAGGAGAGGTTGGATATGAGATTGTATTTAAATCTACCAGTTCTGATATTTTAGGCGTTGATGGAGCAAACATTATGCATCAGATATTTGAGCATGAAATATTAAATAAGCCTGAGGAATATGCTTGGGAATACAAAAAATATAGAAAAGTCAAAGAAAACAGTAATATTTACAAATAATTACCTTCTCCAAAATGCCGGAGTTAAAACCACCAATAAAGTAAATATTTCTAATCTACCTAAAATCATTGCAAAACATAATGTTATCTTGGTCATCATACTCAAGGATCCGTAATTTTCTGAGACTGCACCAAGACCAGGCCCAAGATTATTAAGGGTTGCGCCTACTGCTGAAAAAGCACTCTCAAAATCTAATCCAGAAGAAAGGACTAACATCAACAGCATAATAAATGTAATTACATATACTGTAAAAAAGCCCCAAACTTTTTCAGAAATTGATGCATCGATTACTTTTTTACCTATTTTGGTTGTTACAACTGCTGATGGATGAATTATCTTTGTTATCTCTTTTTTGGCTTGATTAATAATTATCAATACTCTCCATGCCTTTAGGCCTCCACCAACAGAGCCAGAACAAGCCCCAATAAATGCTCCTACTAAAAGTAAAAATGGAACAAATCCAGGCATCAATGAATACTCTCCTGTCACAAAACCAGATGTGGTTACTATTGATATGGTTTGGAAAATAATATACCTAAGGCTAGATAAATCGAGATTATTAATGATCAAATAATAGAACGAGATTATGATAATAATTCCTAAGATTACTAGAAAGAAAAACCTTAACTCTGGATCATAAAAATGTTTTAAACGCTTGCCATGAAATATCGAATAATAATGCAACGAAAAGGATGTAGCAGATAGCAGCATAAACATAATACAAACTATTTCAATGTAGACGTTATTAAAAAATCCAATACTTTGATCATAAGTAGAAAAACCCCCAATAGAGACCGTCGACAATGCATGAGATACAGCATCAAAAGTATCCATACCAGCAAGCACATATGAAATTAAACATAGCACGGTTAATCCGATATATATTTTCCATAGTGCAGCTGCAGATTCTCTAATGGTGGGCGTCAGCTTTTCAGAAGAATCAAATCCTGGTGCATCCATTTTAAATAACTGGCTGCCGCCAATACCGAAGCTTGGCATAATAGCAACAACAAGTATGATCAATCCCATACCTCCAATCCATTGAAGCAATTGTCTATAAATAAGTAGTGATTTTGGCAGATCTTCAAGAGCTGTTAATACTGTTGCTCCAGTTGTTGTGACCCCTGATATTGATTCAAATACAGAATCCACGATGGTTATACCGCTCAAAACAAATGGAATAGATCCAATCATGCCAAGAACAAACCAAAATAATATAGTTATAACGAACCCCTCAGTGATCCTAATTTCTTTAAGCGAGCCTCTAGAGAGCAACCAAAGGAATAAACCAAAAGCAAATACAATTATGAAAACAAATATATATATTTGATGGTTATCTTCACTATAAATAACGCCGATTATGAACGGCACAAGCATTACAAAACTAAATGCTATTAATAGAACTCCAAAAAGATTAATTATTGGCTTAATATTCAATTTATTTGATTGCTGAAGAGCGCTTCAATTTGATCTTTGTCCGTTTTACCATTTATGAAAACTATTATGTGATCATCCATCTCAACATTGATATTCTTGCTAGGGGTAAAAATAGACCCATTTCTAACAATTGCACCTAATACAGCATTTTCAGGAAGTGGCAAATCTCTGTAAGTTTTTCCAAACAAATCTTTTGTCTTATGGTTATTATGAATAACACCTTCGAGTGCTTCTGCCCCAGATGTCATATTTAGTAAAACTTCTTGAGGTAAGTCTGCTGACGATAAGTGTTGCATAACCAGAGATACAGTCATTCTTTGAGGCGAGAGAGCCAAATCTACAAAACTCTTTGGCAATATATTTATATAAGCATAGTTATTAAGGATTATGAGTGTTTTCCTTGCACCTAATTTTTTAGCAAGAAATGCAGACATTATGTTGGTTTCATCATCATCAGTAAGTGCACAAAAGACGTCTATATTCTCTATATTTTCACTACGCAGTAATTCTTCGTCTGATCCATCCCCATTAAGCACAATGGCTTTATTAAGATCTTTTGAGAGCATCTCACATCTCTCAAGTGATGTCTCAAGCACTTTCACTTTATATTTATTTTCAAGAGATGAAGCCAAGGAAGAACCAATCATGCCACCACCAACTATCATGATTCTTGATGAATCAACAGTTTGATCTCTCATTTCTTTTAATATGGAATCAATATTTTTTTCAGCCGATAAGAAATAAACTTGATCATTTTCTTTAATAACAGTATTGCCGTCAGGAACAATAGCTTTATTTTTCCTATATATGGTTGGAACAAAAGTATCTATATCTGGGATATCGTTTTTAATGCTTTTAAGCTCTCTATTCACAAGCTTCCCACCTCTTTTTGCTTTCACAGAAACCAGTTTCACTTTTCCATCTGCAAATGTTTCGATTAGCTCTGCTCCAGGATGATCAATAAGCTCAATTATGTGGTCAGTTACTTCAAGCTCAGGACTTATTGGTATATCAATCATTTCCTTCCCAAACGCACTTAGATTTTTAATATATGAAGAATCTGATAATCGACATATTGTTTTCTTAACATCAAATATTTGTTTTGCTATTTGGCATGCAACAATGTTTACCTCATCATCATTTGTTACAGATATCAAGATTGTGTCTGAGTCAATACCAGCTTTTTTTAGAACATCAGGATGTGATGCATGACCAGATACTATGGCTAAATCATATTCGCTTTGCAATTTTTTTAGCTTAGAAACTGCTTTGTCAACAACACATATATCATAGGACTGAACCGACAAGTTCTTTGCTATATTGCTGCCAACCTTTCCAGCTCCCAAAACGATAATTTTCATTGTGCTAACTTATACCTCTTTTAAGATATTTAAAAGCTATTGGAAGAAATTTCTATAAGAATTATAAATATCTTTAGGACCGATAATATTCTTATTTTCAAATTGTAAGTGAGTGATTACTATCGCTTTATCTCCTTGAAAACATATCAATCCATTTGTCGTAACGTGGAATACATCATTTAACTTTTCTTTTAGTAACTCTTTATTCTCAGATTTATCAAGATGCATTTTTATAATCTTGATTCTTTTTTCTTTAAATATGAAAAAGATACCTGGCCAACCTATGAAGGCTTTAAATTTATTGAAGATTTCATCAAAAGGATCTTTTGTTAAATCAACCAATCCAGATTCTTTTTTTATTTTATGGCAATATGTTGCATCCTCTTGATTTTGACGAATGCCTTCAATTTCTTTGTAAAAGATTTGTTTCAATACCTTGGGTGTATTTTCAAGAGCAAGATTTAGGAGGTTACACTCAAGCTCTTGCCTATCCTGATTTCCAATACGGTGAGTAAATGACTTATAAATTGGACCCTGATCTAATCCTTCAGTAATTTGCATATAACTTAAGCCGGTAATTTCTTGATTTTCTAAAATTGCTGAATGTATCGGTGATGCACCTCTTAGCTTAGGAAGCAATGAAAAATGGATGTTCACAGCAGCTGAGTTTGGCATATCTAGCATCCATTTGGGCAACATCATGCCATATGCAGTTACTAATAAAATATCAAATTCAACTTCATCAAGTATCTTTTTTACTTCATGATCAACTCTTTCTGGATTGATGACCGATAAATTATTCTTTTTTGCTACTTTGGTCACCTCAGTATCCTCGATAAGGGCGCCTCTTTTTTTTCTTTTAGGTGGTTGAGATATTACTAACTTCAAATCAAAATCTTTGTTTAGTATAAGATTTTCTAAAATTTTTGCAGATACATGAGGTGAACCTGCAAAAACAATTTTGATTTTGCTACTTACTTCCATTATTTTCTTTTAAAAGTGTCTATCTTCTATTAAATTTCTTTATTTTATTGTAAGTTCGTTTATTTTCTAAGTTTTGACCTAATTCTTTCACGTTTAAGGGAAGATATGTAATCGACCATCAGTTTTCCTTCGAGGTGATCAATTTCATGTTGAATGCACACTGTTAGAATACCTTCTGGTTCTTCTTCATGAAACTTGCCATTAACATCTTGCCATTTTAAGAGAATCTTATCAGGTCTTGTGATTTCTTCATTATATCCCGGTATTGATAAGCAACCCTCTGAGAATGAAAATAGACTTTTGTTGTCTTTTATCTCAAATTCAGGATTAATAAATATCTTTGGATCTGTTCTATCATCTGACACATCTATAACTATTACCCTTTTATGAACATTTACTTGCGTCGCAGCTAAACCTATGCCATTACCTTGATACATTGTCTCAAGCATATCCTCAGTGAGTTTTTTTAAACTTTTGTCGAATTTTATAACTGGTGCTGCTACTTTCCTTAGTCTGGGATCTGGAAAAGTAAGAATATTTAAGACTGTCATGTTTATTAAATATGTTCTTTATATATAATTTAAACCTATAATATCAATATTGTTTAAAAGGTACTATAAATGAATGATAGACAAATTAAAGTTGGAATTTTCATGGGTTCTAAATCTGACCTCCCAATTGTTAACGAAGCAGCAAAAATTCTTGATTACTTTGGTATCTCAAATGAAATTAATATTCTGTCTGCTCACAGATCCCCTCATGCAGTTGTTAAAACGTTAGAAAAGCTTGAGAAACAAGGTGCGAAATTATTTATAGCCTCAGCAGGTATGGCTGCACATTTGGCTGGAGTAATTGCAGCTCATACTCATAAACCGGTCTTGGGCATTCCGCTAGGTGGAGGTGATTTAAATGGCATTGATTCACTTTTATCGACAGTTCAAATGCCGAAAGGTATTCCTGTAGCTACTTTTGCTATTGGAAAATCAGGTGCAATTAATGCAGCTCTTTTTGCTGTACAGATACTCTCACAAAATGATGAAACTTTATCAAAACAATTTGATGAGTATAGAACTGAGCAAACTGCAGAAGTAATAAAAATTAACGAAGAAAACTAAGCTTGAAAGAGTTTAATTGTCCAGAGCTAGCCTCTAAATGGTTAAAGGCTGGAAAGATTCTTTTGCATCCAACCGAGGGATTATGGGGGATTGGTTGCATAGTTGACAGCACAGCCATAAATCTATTGTCAAATCTAAAGAGAAGAAATAATAAAAAAGGGTATATTATTCTAGTTCCAAATCTTGAGGATGTAAGAAGATTATTTGAACTTAAACCAAAATATTTTCCAACATTGCACAATATCTGGCCAGGACCGGTTACTGTAATTATGAAAACAAAGAACAATGCATTGTCTCTTGTAAGTGATGATAACAATAATGTTGCAGTGAGAGTAAGTGATCACTATCATCTAAAAAATCTACTTACTTTTTTAGGACAACCAATGATTTCGACCTCTGCAAATATTTCGGGTGAACAAAATATTTTTGATCTTGATGATATAAGGAATACCTTTAATGATCCAAATGTTGCATTATTTAATAAACCACTTGGAAAAACGAAAAAAGCATCAACAATAATTGATATTGAATCAATGCAAATTATCAGAAAATAATGGCTACATATAAAACAAAAATAATTGACAAAATTAGTAGGTTTTTTATTGATGGCCAGCAAAATATTATTCAATCCTTTATGACTCTTGACACTAACGCGATTGCACACGAAGAGAATTGGAAGAAAAGAAAATTTTTTTATGGCAAATCTATTTGTCTTTCAGGATCACATCATGAAAAAAGTGTTGCAAACTTTTCTGTTGTTTCAGGAAATAAATTACCTAGTGCATCACTAAATAACATCAAATTAGTTGAGGGAGATGAATTTATTGCTTCAGGTTTATCTGTAATCGCTCATCCAAACAATCCCAACATTCCAACAAGCCACATGAACGGTAGAATCTTTGTTCTGTTAAGAGAAAGGAAGATACATGATTGGTGGATTGGCGGCGGCTATGATTTAACTCCGTATCTTTTCAATCGAAGTGACGCTATCTTGTGGCATAAAAATTCAAAGGAATTTTTGGATAATTATAATCAAAAGCTATATAAGAAGTTTTCAAAAAATTGTGATGAATACTTTTATTTGTCACATAGAAATGAAAGAAGGGGGGTTGGAGGGATTTTCTTTGACAATTTCAAGTTTAATGACATGGATTCGTCTTTGTTATTTCTTAAGAATATGTTTTTGATTTATCAAGATACCTACAATACTATTTTTAATAAGAGGATGAATCGTCCATTTTCAAACTTACAAAGAGATTTTCAACTTTACAGGCGTGGAAGATATGTTGAATTTAACCTTTTACACGATAGGGGAACAAAGTTTGGCATTCAATCAAATGGTAGAACTGAATCAATCCTAGGCTCATTGCCGCCTTTAGTTACTTGGCCTAACAAAAAACCAAAAACTATTATTAATATGGAACAAAAGCTTATTCAACAAACATCAAAGAATTGGAGCAAAGAAATTGATACATAAGCTTGGTGTTGTGGGGCATCCTGTTAAACACTCATTGTCTCCAAAGATTCATCGAGCATTTGCTAGACAAGCTGGATTAGAGATTATTTATGATAAATATGATATTGAGGACGCGGAGTTGGGACTTTTTATAAAAGAGTTTTTTGCAAATGGTGGTAAGGGATTAAATATTACAATTCCACATAAACTTAATTGCATCAAATATGTTGATACAGCTGCAACCGCAGTCAAAAGAATTATGTCAGCCAATACACTAATCACTATGGAAGGCGGTATATTCGCAGAATCAACTGATGGACCTGGTTTTTTAAAAGATCTATATGTAAAAGAAATTGATATCAACAAAAAAAATATCCTTATACTTGGAGCAGGCGGAGCTGCTAAGAGTATTATTTCTTCTATTTGTTTGGGCAAAAAACCAGACTCAATTTTTATATCAAACAGAACTCAATCAAAAGTTAATGAATTAATTAAACTTCTTGGAACAGACGAATATATTACTCCAATAGATTTTTCAGAATATGAAATGCATAAAGATCAAGTAAGAGCAATGGATATTGTTATCAATGCTACTTCAAAAGGCATTGATGGAAAATTTTCTTGGGAAGATGATATCCCGGTGCATGAAGAAACGATATTCTATGATCTGAGTTATAGCAAAGACCAAACTTCATTTTTAGAGTGGGCGTCCAAATTTTCAAACAATGGGTTTGATGGAAAAGGTATGTTGGTGCAGCAAGCTGCTTTAAGCTTCAAGCTTTGGTTTGATTTTTCACCCAGTACAGAAGAAGTTGAGGAATTATTAAATGAATAAAGACAAAAGATTGAGATTTGTGTCCGGTGCGATTTGTCCAAAGTGCAAAAAAATAGACAAGATCGCTCTTACTAAAGATGATAAGAAAATCTTTTGCGTAAGCTGTGATTTTGAGGAATCTAGATCTGAAATTAAGCACAAAGATTAGCCCATTTTATTTGAATAAAACTTCTTCTTAGAGGCATTTTTTGTTAGAATTTACTATAATTTTTAGTTATAATTGCATATATAGATTTTTTATCTTCCAACAACAATGATTAGAGCTACGCATTACATGCTTATGAATAGACTTACGCCATTCTTATTTGTGATTATCCTATCTTTTATGGGTGTAGATGTTCATTCTCAGTGGACTGACATCAATATGACTGAGGGAGTCACGGATATAAGTAGAGACGTATTTAATTTACATATGCTTATTTTTTATATCTGTGTAGCTATTGGAGTTGTCGTATTTGGAGTGATGTTTTACTCCATGTTTATGTTCACTCGAAAAAAGAACCCAGAACCAGCAAAGTTTGATGATCACAAAGGTCTAGAGATTCTTTGGACAGTAATACCATTCTTAATACTTATTGGTATGGCAGTACCAGCCACTAACACATTAAAAGAGATGTACGCTGATGAAGAAGGCGACATAAATATTCAAGTTGTTGGATATCAATGGAAATGGGAATATAAATACCTTGAGGATAATGTGAATTTTTTCTCGAACCTCACTACCGATCAAGATGAAATATACAACCAGGTCCCAAAAGGTGAAAATTATTTATTAGAAGTAGATGAGCCTGTAGTTATCCCAACCGGCAAAAGAATTAGATTTTTGATAACTGCCAACGATGTTATCCACTCTTGGTGGATGCCTGATTTTGCTATTAAACAAGATGCAATACCTGGATTTATCAATACAGCTTGGACAGTTGTTGAAGAGCCTGGGATTTATCGAGGGCAGTGTACAGAATTATGCGGAAAGAATCATGGTTTTATGCCAGTGGTTGTAAAAGTTGTTACTCCTGAAGAATATGAACTTTGGGTAGCTGAGAAAAAAGAAGCTGCATATCAACTTGCACTGCTTACTGAAAAGGAATGGTCACTGAGTGAATTAATGCTTAAGGGTGAAGAAGTATATGCAAAAAATTGTGTTGCATGCCACCAAACAAACGGCATGGGCATTCAGGGAATCTTTCCAAAACTCGCTGGCAGTGAAATTGTATTAAACAATAAATCTCGCAATGTAGAAATATTAATGGAAGGTGTGCAGGGTGCTGCGATGCAGTCTTTTGCTAATCAACTTTCAGAAATAGATATTGCTGCAGTGATTACGTACACTCGGCAAGCATGGGGCAATGATTCTGATGGAGACGGAAAAATTGTTGTACCTAAAGAAATCGTAGAATATAAGGAAAATAAAAATAATATATAGGAAATTATTATGAGCGCAGTTGTAGAATCACATGATCACCATCATGGACCCGCTAAAGGTATCTCAAGATGGCTGTTCACAACAAACCATAAAGACATAGGCACCCTTTACTTATGGTTTAGCTTTGCAATGTTCTTAATAGGCGGTGCAATGGCAATGGTGATTAGAGCCGAATTGTTTCAACCTGGCATGCAAATAGTGGAACCAGAATTTTACAATCAAATGCTCACCCTGCATGGTCTGATAATGGTATTTGGTGCTGTTATGCCTGCATTTGTTGGTCTAGCTAACTGGCTTGTGCCAATGATGGTCGGTGCACCTGATATGGCGTTACCAAGAATGAATAATCTTAGTTTTTGGATCTTGCCATTCGCTTTTGGGGTTATGTTGTCTTCATTATTTATGGAGGGTGGAGCCCCAAACTTTGGTTGGACATTTTACGCTCCACTATCCACAACTTACGCACCACCAAGTGTTACCTTCTTTATTTTCTCTGTACATATTCTTGGTGCATCCTCAATTATGGGTGCCATTAATGTAATCGTTACCATAATGAATATGAGGGCTCCTGGCATGACTTTAATGAAAATGCCACTGTTTGTATGGTCTTGGTTAATAACAGCCTATTTACTTATTGCTGTAATGCCTGTTTTGGCTGGAGCCGTCACCATGATGTTGATGGACATACATTTTGGTACTAGCTTCTTCAATGCTGCTGGCGGAGGAGACCCAGTTTTATTTCAGCATATTTTCTGGTTCTTCGGACATCCAGAGGTTTATATCATGATCTTACCTGCTTTTGGAATTGCATCCCATATAATCTCAACTTTTTCAAGGAAAAAGTTATTTGGATATACATCAATGGTGTGGGCAATGGTTTCAATTGCAATACTATCTTTTGTTGTATGGGCTCATCATATGTTTACTGTTGGGATGCCTTTAGCAGCAGAATTATTTTTTATGTGGGCAACAATGCTGATAGCTGTTCCAACAGGAGTAAAAGTGTTTAATTGGGTTGCAACTATGTTCAGAGGCTCCATTACTTATGAAACGCCTATGTTGTTTGCAATATGCTTCGTCGTTCTATTCACAATTGGTGGCTTTTCGGGTTTGATGTTAGCCATAACCCCTGCCGATTTTCAATATCACGATACTTACTTTGTTGTAGCACATTTTCATTACGTGCTCGTACCTGGCTCAGTTTTTTCAATCATGGCTGCCGTTTATTATTGGCTGCCAAAATGGTGCGGAAATATGTATGATGAGCGATTAGGCCGATTACATTTCTGGTTATCATTTATCGGTGTCAATGTTACATTTTTTCCACAACATTTTATTGGTCTTGCTGGCATGCCCAGAAGAATACCTGACTATGCACTGCAATTTGCTGACTGGAATATGATTTCAACTGCCGGTGCATTCTTATTCGGTGCATCTCAGATCTTGTTTTTATTCATTGTTGTCAAGACTGTTATGGGAGGCAAGAAAGCCACACCTGAAGTTTGGGAAGGTGCGCAGGGATTAGAGTGGACAGTAGATTCTCCACCTCCATACCATACTTTTTCAACACCACCATTAGTTAAGTAATGAACCAAGGTGCAAAGAACACACTAAAATATCTAGCGTTGGCTGTTATTGGTATGTTCTTCTTTTCCTTTGCATTAGTACCTCTTTATAATGTTTTTTGTGAAATAACCGGACTCAATGGCAAGATAGAACTTAGCCCGACTAAATTCGTACAAGAGGAACCCATCCAAGGCAGAGCCCTTAAGGTTCAATTTGTTTCACATAATAATGAGCAAATGCCATGGTCATTTAGTCCTTCTGCTGAGGTAATCAATATTACGACTGGAAAATACTATAAGGCCACATACTTTGTAAAAAATAATACTGATAAAGTAATGGTTGGGCAGGCAATTCCCAGTGTTGCACCGTCTAATGCAGCAGCACATTTGAAAAAGCTTGAGTGTTTTTGCTTTGAGCAACAGCGTCTACTACCTGGTGAAGAAGCATATCTGCCTGTAAAGTTGCTATTTGATAATGAGTTACCCGAATCTATAAATAATGTTGTTTTGTCCTATACAATTTTTGACGTCACAGACACTTATGAAGATGAAATTGTGCAAAACACACATAGCATGAACACTAAGAGTTAAACATGAGTGGCTACGAAAAATACTATGTTCCTGATCAGAGCAAACTTCCTATTTATGCTGCTTTTTCAATGTTTGTGCTCATCATGGGTGCTGCCGGTACCATAAATGCTGTTGGAACTGGGGACTCAATCTCAAAATACGTTTTATATTTTGGTCTTGCTTTGATGGGTGGAACCTTATTTTTTTGGTTCAAACAGGTTGTTCAAGAGCATCTTGCGGGTTTGGATAGCACTCAACTTAATCAATCCTTTGTTTATGGAATGGCCTGGTTTATATTTTCTGAAGTAATGTTCTTTGCTGCTTTCTTTGGTGCATTATTTTATGTAAGAACATTTTCTGTGCCATGGCTTGGTGGAGAAGGCGAGAAGGGATTAGCAAATATGCTCTGGCAAGACTTCAGTCCAACATGGCCTCTATTGACTACACCGGATCAGGGCTCTATGTACAACATTCCAAACAAGAGTATGAGTTTTCCTGGTTGGGATAAGATGTTACTTTGGCTCCCGCTATGGAATACAATCGTTCTTCTAAGCTCAAGCGTTACCGTTCACATGGCACATATAAACTTAAAAGCCAATAAAAAGAAAAAATTCAACATTTGGTTGGGCATAACAGTTGCTCTAGCAATATTTTTCGTGGGTCTTCAAGCCTTAGAATATTATGAGGCTTACGCTCATTATGGCTTAACACTAAATTCTGGGATTTATGGATCAACCTTTTTCATGCTTACAGGATTCCACGGTTTTCATGTGATGCTTGGCGGCTTTATGTTAGCAGTGATGCTTACAAGATCAGTCTTTTACAATCACTTTAAACCTGGTCATCATGAACATTTTGGGTTTGAAGCTGCGTCATGGTATTGGCACTTTGTGGACGTTGTCTGGGTGATGTTGTTTCTATTCGTATATATACTCTAGTTACTTTCCCAAGGCACTGTATTCCCAAGTTGACCCGTGTATAACCCATATGCAACTAATGAGAGTAATAGTGCTGCTAATGTGACTCTAATGCCTAGACTGATCATAGTGCCTCTTCCATCACCTCTGTCCTTGAATAAGAAAAATAAACCACTAGATAAGCTTAAAAGAATAAGAATGATTAGCAGGAATATAACAGGTTTTAACCACATTAATAAATTGTAGCTTAAATGAATATAAAAATATTTTTTTTTAGAGCAAAAAAACACTTGCTTTTGTCATCCTTTTCAGTATTTTTTACGATTGTGTTTTGTTCGCTAGGTGTATGGCAGATCAATAAAGGCATGGCTAAATCAGTTCTTGAAAATAACTTTAACACCATGGCAACTGTGAAAGAATTTTCTTTAGACCTCCCTGTTTGGTCTTATGTTTATGCCAGTGGGAGTTTCGATTTTTCAAGACAGATTCTTTTCGACAACCAATTGAATAATTCTAGGCTTGGTTACAAAGTATTTACACCTTTTATAGATGAATCAGGCACATTTCTAATTGTTGATCGAGGATGGATAGAAAAAGACTATCAATTTTCTGACTTAGTGCCCAGCGAAAATATCAAAAATACCAGGATATCTGGGCGATTATACAATCCAGAGTCCAATATAACTTTTGGCACTGATTTAATCACTAAATCATGGCCGAAGGTGTCTCAAAAAAGAAGCCATGAATTGTTTAATGAACAATATAATGAGGAAGTATTTAAAAACTTTATTCATTTGGATGCCAATCATCCGAACGTATTGAGTTTCTCTTATCTAAACCCATTTGTAATATCATCAAAAAGACATTTTGGATATGCGCTAACATGGTTTACGATGGCGATAGTCTTAATCAGCATGTTCATTTACTTTGTGAGTACCCAAGATGAAGAGTAAATTATTTCTAGCTTTTATTTTATTCACACCGATATTAATAATTGTTTTCTCAACTTTATCTTTTAACTTAGGTTATAGACCAGCAGATACTAAAAATAATGGCACCTTTTTTAAAACTTATTTCCAAGTGCCATCTGAAACCCTTGTTAATATAAAACGGCAAGCAATTTCTTTTGATGACGGGAAGTGGGTCTTAGCCCATTATTATTTAAATAATAATGAATATGAAACAACGTTACGTTTAATGCGTCAATTAAATGTTGCTTTGAATAGGGATATCTTTAGATTGAAAAGGGTGCTCATATCTGATGATATTGATTTGGATAAAAATATTCACTCTGAATATCCAAATTTAGAAATTTATTTTGACTTAATGAATGATTTTAAGAGCCTCCTTGACCAAAATTCAGATCAGTTTTTTAACTCTTCAAAAATCTTTCTAATTGATCCTTATGGCAGAGCAGTTATGTATTTTGATGATGAGTTAGATCCAAAATTAATATTAAAAGATTTGAAGGTGCTTATATGAATGTAAGAAATATTTCTCTCGCGGGTGTTATATTTGCTTTCGTGGTTATCGCATTGGGTGCATGGACGCGATTAGTTGATGCTGGCCTTGGATGTCCAGACTGGCCAGGGTGCTATGGATTTGTTTTTTTTCCAACCAATGAAGCTGAAATTGCTATTGCTGAAAGCCGATACCCATTATTCCCCTATGAAATAGATAAAGTTATACCTGAAGTAGTGCATAGATACTTCGCTGCAGCATTAGGACTGTTAGCGATCTTTCTGGTGTTTGTCGCATTGAAAGAAAACGATAAAAAAAATAAGTTTATCTCGTGCTTCCTTTTGTTTTTTATTTGTTGTCAGGGTATCTTTGGTTATCTGACTGTAAGTCTTAAATTATTACCCATTATAGTAACTGGTCATTTATTTGGTGGCTTTATAACACTTTCGCTATTTTTTTATTTATTCATCAGAAATACAGATTTTTTAGATAACTTTCATTTCAAGAACGCAAAATTTATATCTATTGCAGCGCTTACTGTATTGGCGGTGCAGATCTTTTTAGGAGTTTGGACAAGCACAAATTATGCTTCATTAGCTTGTATAGATTTTCCTCAATGCAAAGCATCTTACTGGCCTGAAATGGATTTCAGATCAGGATTTAACTTATTTCAGGAAGTCGGACCAAATTATCTTTATGGATTGCTTGATAATAATGCGAGAGTAGCAATTCATTTTACACACAGAATATGGGCTATCCTGGTAATAATTGTTTTCTTCATTTTAATTACAAGACTGTGGTTTTCAAAAATTGCACCTTTGGCATCAACTGTAGGCGTTGTGTTACTTACACAGATCTCTCTCGGAATTATGAATGTTGTATATACCCTCCCTCTTTATGTTGCCATTGCTCATAATCTGGTAGCTGCGATGTTATTATTGGTCACATTAACAGTGAGCATGTTGGCTTGGAAAAAATGATCAACCTAAAAGCTTATTATGAGTTATGTAAGCCAAACGTAGTTTTGACTATGCTTGTAACTGCTCTAGTAGGATCACTTCTAGCTAGCGAGGTATCTAATATAAACTTTGAGCTGATCTTAACCTCACTGATTGGCATTGGTTTATGCGCATGCTCAGCTGCTGCAATCAATCAAGTAATTGATAGAAAAATTGATGCAAATATGAGTCGAACTAAAGGACGACCATTACCAACTGGTGAGATTCCTATATTTAATGCCATACTTTTTTCACTTTTTATAGGCGTATCAGGCTTCTATTTATTACTAAATTATGTAAACGTTCTTACAGCATATCTAACTATCGCCTCATTAATTGGTTACGCCTTTGTGTACACGATATATTTAAAGCGTGCCACACCTCAAAATATAGTTATAGGAGGACTGGCTGGAGCAGCTCCCCCATTGCTTGGATGGACATCTATATCAGGCAGCATCCACCCAAACTCATTGTTGCTAGTGCTAATTATATTTGCTTGGACACCCCCACATTTTTGGGCGCTTGCTGTGCATCGCAAAGATGAGTATGCTCAAGAAAGTATACCAATGCTTCCTGTTACTCACGGCATCAAGTTTACTAAGCTTCAAATCATCTTATACACTATCATCCTTTTTTTAGTGAGTTTGTTTCCTTACCTTGTAATGATGTCCGGCACATTTTATTTGATTTCAGCTACAGTATTAGGATCAATTTTTTTATATCTATCAATTAAGTTTTTTAATGATGCATCTAATGCATTAGCCCTCCCAACTTTTAATTTTTCGATCTATTACATATTATTGATATTTTTAGCCCTTTTAGTGGACCACTTCCTGTTGTGAGCAGAAACATTAACTTAACAATTTTGCTAATACTGGTGTTTATGGGAACAGTTCTGTTCTTTTTTACAAAAAAACTAACAACTCCAAGAGAGCTTTCCAGGGAAGAATTACTAGTTAATGGATTTTATGAGCTTCCTCAGGAAAGAAAAATTAGTAATTTTGAGCTCAAAACCTCAGACGGCATATTATTAAATAATGAGTTCTTATTAAATAAATGGACACTCATTTATTTTGGATTTACAAGATGTCCGGATGAGTGCCCAGTGACAATGTCGATAGCAAGGGACTTATTTAACACTTTGATAGAAAAGGGTGTTGATATTTCTAATCTTAAACTTATTTTGATCTCTATTGATCCTGAACATGATGATAAGGAACTTATTAATAGATATGCAAAAGGATTTTTTAGTGAATTCTATGGCGTGCAGACTTCAAGACCACAATTATTAAGTTTAGCAACACAGCTTGATGTGCTTATTACTGCTCCGCCAGATCACCATAATGAAGACACATATCATCTAGACAATCATCAAAATAATCTGATTTTAATTAATCAGAGTGGCAACTATCATGGCTTCTTTCGACCACCTTTTAACTTAGAAAATGTGCTACTGACTTACCAATCAGTTGTATTTTAAGATTCGGTTAGAAGGAAATTTTTTAATTCAATTATTGATTCATCTCGAATTTTCAGTTCGTCTCTAATAAAATTTTCTACGCTGCCATACTTTTGTTTTATTTCATCAAGTGCAGCTCGAATGAACCTTTCTTCAACCCCAAGCAATGGTCTTAGAATTTCAGCATCTACGCTTCCAAGGGAGTATAGATTTATCTTATTAATATAATCTTGAATGGTTTCCTCAGTATATTTATTAGTTTTCATATAATCCTCAATCACTATTTTCTCAGGAACCCCAACAGCCAATAAGACTAGTGCTGCAGCAAACCCAGCTCTATCTTTTCCAGCAGTGCAATGAAATAATGTTGGTTCCTGATTTTCAATTAATGATTCTATGAACCCCTTATAAACCCCACTAAAATCTGAGATAAATTCCCTATTTGTTTCAACAAGAATAGCCCCAACATCTTCGTTTAAATCGCCCTTTAATATTGCCTCAACTTTTGGTCTGATAGCACCATCAGCTTCTATTGGCATCTCAATATATTTTAGAGTACTCGGTAATTGATCAGGTTCGTTTTGTTTTTCTTCTGAAGATCTAAAATCTATAACTCTTTTGATTCCAAGCTGTAATAAGTATTCCTGATCTGCATCTGTTAATTCGGAAAGTTTATCAGATCTATATAGAACTCCCCATTTTAAAGACCTACCGTCTTCGGTTTTGTAACCACCCAACTCTCTTGTATTGCTAGTTCCATCAAGTACTATTTTTCTGTGATCTTCTGATTGATAAGCTATATTATCTTTGTGTATTATTTTCATCTCATTTTCTACATTATTATTGCTACAACCAATTAAGAGGTAAATTGGTATTGTTAATAATAGATAATTGTTAAATTTCAATTATCACCTTTCCTGTTGCCTTACGATTAGCAAGCAACTTTATGGCATCCACCGCTTTACTGAGATCATAAGCATGTTCGATTCTTGGATTGATTTGTTTTTTTGAGTACATTTCAAATAATTCTGAGAAATTTTTCTCATTTTGATCTGGAAAGATAGTGGCCCAAGCACCCCAAAATACCCCAACAATTTGGCAACCCTTCAAAAGTGCCAAGTTTAGAGGTGGTTGTGGTATTTCTCCAGTAGCAAATCCAATAACCAAATATCTACCTTCCCATGCGGTTGCTCGAATTGCCGGTTCACTGTAATTACCGCCAACAGGATCATAGATAACATTGGCTCCTTGCCCATCAGTAAGTTCTTTAATTTTATTTGAAAACTGTTTTTGAGTTGCTCTATCAGACAGACTATCTGAATAAACGATGGTTTCATCAGCACCATGTTCAAGACATACTTTAACTTTTTCTTCACTAGATGCTGCAGCAATTACTTTGGCTCCCATCGCCTTGCCAATTTCTACTGCCGATAACCCTACACCACCTGCAGCACCAAGAACTAATAATGTCTCACCTTCTTTAAGAGAAGCTCTTTGTTTAAGAGCATATAAGGAGGTTCCGTATGTCATTGCTAAGGCTGCAGCAACATTAAAATCCATCTCATTAGGTATTTTTTGAACCCTTGCAGGATCAACAGCCAATTTCTCGGCAAAACAACCATTACCAGACATTACAAAAACTTTGTCCCCTATGTTGAAGTCTTTTATATTGCTTCCAACCCCAACTATCACTCCTGAGGCTTCAGCACCTGGAATAAATGGCATTGGTGGCTGAAATTGATACTTTCCTTGTACCATCAAGACATCTGGGAAATTAACGCTAGCAACTTTAATTTCTATTAAAACCTGATCATTATTGAACTTTGGGTCTTCAATATCATTGAACTCAATGGTGGTGTTCCAATTATCAGGCTCACTTAATTCTTTACACTGAATGGCTTTCATTTCAATTTGCTATTAAAGTCATTGATGAAAGAAATTATATCAATTTTGTTTTCTGTCTCTAAGGTTTCTTGCTCTTTAATTGATTGATAAGCTTGATTTTCAAATTCCTTTTGAAGAAAACCATCTAATTTAATTTCTTTTTTTGCTATATCCAATGAATTATCTAAATTATATTCATGAAAGTCCTTTTCTGAATCTTGCAGCTCTTTCATGATAATCTCAGGGAGGGTTTGATCATTTCTTTTATTTTGAATGTAAGTGTCTAAACTTTTAGCTGATTCACCTCCCAACTCTCTTGCTATTAATATTAGTCTAGAAAAAATAATATCAACAGCATCTGTTATTTTATGAATGTTTCCTTCAAAGAAAATTTCTGCATTTTTATTACGACCTTCCTCGATTACAACTATTGAATTTTTGCCATTTATTTGCGCTTCCTCTGGCAATATTTTTGGACTAGGGGTCATCAAGCAATACAATAAGAATATATCCATAAGGTGAATTTGTGCTTTACTAATTCCTGTAACTTCAAAGGGATTAATATCTAATCCTCTGAATTCAACATATTCAATACCATGCTTTTTTAGGAGATTTGCTGGTCTTTCACCTGATTCACCTCTTCGTTTAGGTCGAATTACATCGTATAGCTCATTTTCAATCTGAAGAGTTCCCGAGGATATTTGTTGAGGATACCCATCATTATCAAATTCACTAATTTTTTCAAAGATATCATTGGGCATATTTATTGCTCCTATAATTGACTCAACATATTTATTGAGACTGTTATAGTTGACATCGATGTTTTTCTGGAGATTACTTTGATAACCTACATCACTCATCCTTAAGGAGCAGGCATTTTTTAAACCATGAAATCTCCTATCAACTATCTCTTTGCCAAGCCCACGTTTATCAATGAAACTTTCATGAAAGCATGGACTTCCACCAAAATTAAATGCTATAAACCAATAATTTCTTTTCACATTCCTTACTAAGTTCATGTAGCAATCATCAATATCGTTTTGTGATGGATTGTTTGTGTTCAAAAATAAATTCCATGAATTATTTGTTAAGGAAAAATTGTAATGAATGCCTGAGATACATTGCATGATGGGACCATATCTCTGTTTAAGCCCTCGCCTGTAAATGTTTTTTAATTGACCCAAATTGCTTCCACCATACTCAGCAAGTTTTATTTCACTCTCGTTATTGAATTTACATGGCATTGATGCATTCCAAAAAATTTCATTTTCTAAATTTTTTCTTGCAAAAGCATGAATTTGCTCAAGAAAAGAATACAAATTATCTACGTCATTAAATTTCGGTGTTACAAGTTCTATGAGAGCTTCAGCAAAATCAGTCGTAATATGAGGATTACATAGAGCGGAACCGAGTTTCTCAGGATGGCTTTTTTGTGATATTTTGCCAACAGTATCTACCCTTAAAGCCTCTCTCTCGATTCCTCTTTTTATTTCAAGATTATCAAAGAAATTATTTTCATTTAAAAGGTTTAACTTATTAATAAACCCCTCTTCAATCATTTAGATTTAGAGACTGGGGCCAGCCTGAACTATTTCTTGTCGAACACTAAATCTTTGGAAGTTTTTCTCAAATTGAGCGATCAGATCTATTTTTGCAGCTTCATAAGCGCTTTGATCTTTCCAAGTCTCAATTGGGTTTAAAATTTTACTATCTATGCCATCAATTTTAGTTGGAACGGTTAAGTTTAACCCTTCAATTTTATTACATTCACAATTTATCAGTTCACCATTCTGAATGGCATTAATGATTCTTCGTGTGGTTGGAATACTAAATCGTTCTCCTGTCCCATGTGGACCACCAGTCCAGCCTGTATTTACCAGATAGACTTTTGACCCAAAAGATTCAATACGTTTTATTAATAAATCAGCATAGACACCAGCTGGTCTTGGAAAGAAAGGAGCTCCAAAACAAGTAGAGAAGGTAGATTCAATTGCGGATGTTGAACCAACCTCAGTTGAACCAACTTTTGCAGTATAACCACTTAGAAAATGGTATGCAGCTGCCTCTTTATTTAGAATTGATACAGGTGGCAGTACACCAGTCAGGTCACAAGTCAGAAATATAACAACGCTAGGCTCTGGACCATTATTAGAATCAATAGATTTTTCGACATGCGATCTGGGGTAACAACACCTTGAATTTTGAGTGAGGCTTACATCAGCATAGTCAGGAACACCATTGTCATCTAAAACCACATTCTCAATAATGCTACCTGATTTGATTGCTTTCCATATTACAGGTTCATTTTTTTCAGATAGATCAATACATTTTGCATAACAACCTCCTTCAAAATTGAAAACGGAATCCTTTGACCACCCATGTTCATCATCTCCAATTAGAAAACAATTTGGATCTGCTGAAAGTGTGGTTTTTCCGGTACCAGAAAGACCAAAAAAAAGGCTCACTTCTCCTTTTTCATCAATGTTTGCTGAACAATGCATTGGTAAAACATCTTTTTCTGGGAGAAGAAAATTTTGAACCGAAAACATTGCCTTTTTCATTTCACCAGCATATTTCATACCTGCAATGATAACTTTCCTAGAAGCAAAATTTATAATTACACATGCTTCAGAATTAGTTCCATCAACAGCAGGGTTACATTCAAAATTAGGAGCACTTTTTATTTTCCAAAGTTGTTTTTCTTTAGGATTAAACTCATCTGGCCTCACAAAAATAAGTTGAGAGAAAACATTATGCCAAGCTGTTTCCGTAGTTATCTCAATAGGTATGTAATGTTCGTCATGTGAGCCAACATGAACACGAGAAAGATACCTGTCTTTCTCTGCAAGATAAGAGTCAACTTTTTTCCATAAGACTTCAAATTGATCAGAATTGAAAGGTTTATTAATCTCACCCCAATCAATAAGATTTTCTGTACCAGGTTCTTTAACAATAAAACGATCATTAGGGCTTCTACCAGTCCTGTCACCAGTTTCAACTGATAAGGCTCCATTTTTTGCAATGACTCCCTCGCCACTATCGATAGCTTTTTGTATGAGTTCCTCAGGAGTTAATTCGAAAACTTTTGAGAGTTTTGCTACCTCATTATCCATCATCAATATTATATGTTTGAATCAGTTAAATGTTAATCCACCATCAACTACAAGATTTTGACCAGTAATTGCTCTCGCATCATCTAATGCAAAAAATGTTACGGCATCTGCAAAATCTTTTACAGTGGTTACTTTTTGTAATGGAGTCATTGTTGCGATTGAGTCAAAAACTTCTTCGGGTGTTCCAGCACTTGCGTCTGTAACTTTCAGTAACCCACCAGAAACCATATTCACTGTAATGTTTAATGGGCCTAAATCTTTAGCAAAAGATCTTGTCATGCCAAGTAGCGCAGATTTGGCAATAATATAATCATGGTAGGGTACTACAGGATTTAATGTAAGATTAGTCCCAACATTAATAACCCTGCCAAATTTACGTTTTTTCATGCTTGGTATCAAAGCTTGAAGTACTTCTATTGATCCCTTAAGAGTTACATCTAATTGATTACTAATTTCTTTCCATGATATATCTTCAGCATGCGTTCGCAGGTCGCCATTAAAGACATACTCTGCCAGGGCATTATTTATTAGTATGCTTGGATAATCATTAAAATAGTCATTGATCTTAATCATCATATTTTTAATATCTTTATTTTTAGAAATATCAGCCTGAACTATCAAAACATTTTTACCAAACTCATCAGATAACTTTTTAGCCTTTTTTTCGCTTTTATAAAAATTGATAACAACTTTGAAACCTTTATCAAGGAAAGATCTGACGATTTGCTCCCCCAATCCACGCGCACCACCTGTGACAAGTGCAATTTTATTCATACAATCTCATTATTTTATAACCTGAGAACAATAATAATATTACAATGAAGCCAATTAAAGACCATTCTGCGAAATTAAAAATTAATCTCCAATCCTCTACTGCACACGATGGACCTCCTAAAAATGCTAGTCTTAGACCATTAAAAATACCCTCATATTCGAGTAAAGTGCTAAGAGGCATTCCGCAACCACTTATTGACACCAATTCGCTTGAGTTTAATGACTGCAAGTGTATTTGTCGCAAAGCAAAGCAAGCACCAACCATAGCAAACAGGCAAAGCTTAAATTCAGCCACAGTCATAAAAAAATGTCTTTTCTGCTTTTTTATAGCCATCAAAAACAGGGCTGTTAAACCGCAGAAAACATACGCCCATCTTTGCAGAATACATAAGGGGCAAGCATAGTATTGTCCAAAATGCTCAAAGATAATTGCAACACCGACAATTGCAAAACTAAAAAAAAAGATTATTAATGGATGATTATTTAGTAAAGTTCTGATCATTGATCTTATAATTTCTATATGTCACAAAATCCACAAATTTTTTTGATAGATGGATCCTCTTATCTGTACAGAGCATTCCATGCAATGCCGCCACTCACAACCTCAAAAGGATTACCTACTGGCGCTATCAAGGGCGTGGCAAATATGCTGCGCAATATTAAAAATAATTTTCCTGATGCACCAATTATAACTATCTTCGATGCAAAGGGAAAAAACTTCAGGCATGAAATCTTAGAATCCTATAAAGCAAATAGACCGCCAATGCCGGATGAACTAATTAAACAATTAGACCCCTTAAAAAAGATATGCAATTACATGGGTGCCCCCGTAGTAGAAATTTCGGGTGTTGAGGCAGATGACGTGATAGCAACATTGGCCTCAGAGCTAAAAAGCAAACATACAGTCATAATTTCATCATTAGATAAAGACTTAATGCAATTAGTTGAGGACGAGAAGGTATTGATGATGAATACCATGACAGATGAGACCTTTGACTCTAAAAAGGTTAGAGAAAAATTTGGAGTTGGACCAGAACAAATAATTGAATATTTAGCTTTGGTTGGCGACTCTTCGGACAATATTCCAGGGGTTCCAAAGGTAGGACCTAAGACAGCATCAAAATGGCTTACAGAATACCTTAATCTTGAAAACCTCATAAATAAATCAAGTGAGCTAAAAGGAGCTGTTGGAGAATCATTCAGAGACTCTATCAGTGATCTTGAAAGAAACATCGAATTAGTTACTTTGAAAAAAGATGTCCCATTAAAAAAGAGCATTTCGGAGCTAGTTTCCTTTGAGCCTGATAACAAAGCACTTGAAAAAATTTACGAAGAGCTTGAGTTTAATGCTTGGATAAATAATCAAAATACCAAAACAAGAAATTTTAAAGATGCAAATTACGAAACAATCAATAACAAAAAATCTCTAGACAATCTAATTAAAAAGATAAATTCTTCTTCAGCATTTGCTATCGATACGGAAACTGATTCCTTGGATACAAAGATTGCGAAACTTATCGGCATTTCTATTAGTGTAAAAACCGAAGAAGGATATTACATTCCTATAGCACATGACTATGATGACTCTCCCGACCAATTAGATCTTAATAAAGAACTGCAAGGATTTAGAAAAGCCATAGAACAAAATCAACACAAACTTGTTGGACAAAACCTCAAATATGATTTACCAGTATTAAAAAATCATGGCTTTACAATTGATAATTTTCTTGCAGATACAATGATTATGTCCTACGTTTTTAATAGTGTTGGCTCAAGACATGGTCTTGATAATCTTGCAAAAAACTATCTAGACTACGAAACGATTAAATATGACGAGATTACTGGGACGGGTAAAAACAAAATTTCTTTCTCAAAAGTAAATATTGATTTGGCAACAAACTATGCAGCAGAAGATGCAGATGTAACCTTGAGATTATATGAATTTTTTTCTCCAAAAATTAGATCAGAAAAGAAACTAGAGTCTTTATTAACTGATCTCGAATATCCAGTCCTAAAGGTTTTGCTGGGAATGGAAAACAATGGCGTCAAGATTGATCAGAAGATGCTTGTTGATTACTCAAAAGAGCTTTCAAAGAGGTTAGAAAAACTTGTGAATAAAGCATTTTCATTATCTGGTGAAGAGTTTAATCTTGACTCTCCTAAGCAACTTCTTGAAATATTATTTAATAAACTTAACTTGCCAGTTCTAAAAAAGACTCCAAAAGGACAACCATCAACTAATGAGGAGACATTGCAGAAGTTAGCTGAGGATTATGAGTTACCAAGAGTGATATTAGAGTATCGAGGATTAGCAAAACTTAAGTCCACCTACACAGATAGTCTTGTTAACATGATTCATACCAATACAGAAAGAGTTCATACATCATATCAACAGGCCGTTACTTCAACTGGAAGACTTTCGTCTACGGAGCCAAATTTACAAAATATACCTATTAAAACTGAAGAAGGTAGAAAAATTAGACAAGCTTTTATTGCTGAAAAGGATAGTTGTATTATTTCAGCTGATTATTCCCAAATCGAACTAAGAATCATGGCGCACCTTTCAAAGGATATTAACTTAAATTCAGCTTTTACTGACGGAAAGGATGTTCATTCAGCCACAGCCGCAGAGATATTTGAGGTAGATATTAATAATGTAACAGGCGACCAAAGAAGAAAAGCTAAAGCCATTAATTTTGGTCTAATGTATGGTATGACTGCTTTTGGACTTACTAGACAATTAGGTATTTCTAGAAATGATGCACAAATGTATTTGGATTCATATTTTTCAAAATATGACGGGGTTTTAAAGTATATGAATGAAATTAGAGAGCAAGCTAGAAAAAAACATTACGTAGAGACCATTTTTGGAAGACGGGTGCATGTTCCAGAAATAAATTCTGGTAATGGATTACGTAAAAAAGCAGCTGAAAGAGCTGCAATTAATGGCCCTCTTCAAGGATCGGCTGCAGATATTATCAAAAAGGCTATGTTGGATGTAAATCAATGGATACAAGAAAATTCTTCTATTAAGATGATTATGCAAGTTCATGATGAGCTCGTTTTTGAAGCCGATGAAAATTTTAAAGATTCATGTTGCAAGAGTATAAAAGAAATCATGGAAAAAGCTGTTACTCTTGATGTGCCTCTTGTTGTTGACATCAATCATGGCAATAACTGGAACGAAGCTCACTAATCTAAGTAGCTCATAATAGTCTCTCTTAGACGTTGAAACCCATTATTATCATTTATAGAGACATTTATGATTTCTTTAATTGCAAGGTAAGATGAAACACTTTTTTTTACGAGAGCTATCTTTTGGTTAGATAACTTATCACTTTTTGTAAGGACAGGAATTAGATCCACAGAATTTTTGCGACACAACTCAATAATTTCCAGATCAAGCTCTTTGAGTGGATGTCTAATATCCATAAACAATACAGCAGCCTTTAGCGATTTTCTTTTAGAAAAGTAATCAGACATAAATTTATCCCACATACTTGCATTCTTTTTTTGGGACTTTGCATAACCATAACCTGGTAAATCCAACAATCTTAGTTGAGCATCTACCCTAAAAAAATTGATTTCAGTGGTTCTTCCCGGTGTTTTACTAGTTCTAGCTAATTTTGAGTTTTCCGTTAATTTATTCAAAGAAGTGGATTTACCTGCATTTGATCGACCACATAGCACTACCTCTGTTCCAATATCAACTGGCAAACTCTCATATTTCGTAAGACCAAATTCGAAAGTGGTGTTTTTAAAATAATTTTGCATAATTAAGCTTTAACCAAAACTGTTCAACGCATATAATAGTGTCTCTTTGATCAAATTCAAAAATGCTTAAATTTTTTTTAATGGCTTCTACCTTGCTCTACAGTATTAATACTTTTGCAGCTGACAAAATCATGCCTGAAAAAATTTCTGTTGGAGATCCTGAAGTTGGCTCAAGCCTTGTATCAACATGTGCTGCATGTCATGGTTCTGACGGCAATAGCCTTAATGGAAGTTGGCCAAACCTTGCTGGTCAAAACCAAAAATACACATATGATCAGCTTAAATATTTTCAAAATGGGTCTAGGCAAAATGTCCTCATGTCATCAGTTATTGAATACTTGAATACGCTTACAGATGAACAACTCTTAGGTATTGCCGCTTTTTATGAATCACAAAGTTCAAATGTCGGGCAGGCAACGAATGACGAAGAATTGCTAGCGCTTGGCGAAAAATTGTACAGAGCTGGAGATTTAGGCAAAGGTATCCCAGCATGCACAGCATGTCATTCACCAAATGGGGCTGGTAATATACAAGCAGGATTTCCAAAGGTATCTGGACAACAGAAAGGTTATTTAGAGAGCACTCTTAAAGAATACAGATCACAAAAGAGAGACGCTGGAGCTTACTCTCTTGTAATGCAATCTGCATCTGCTAACCTTACTGATCGTCAAATTGAGGCGTTAGCAAATTATATGCATGGATTATATGAGAACTAACATGAGAGCTAAGTCTATCCTTTTTATATTTATTGCCCTCTTCACATTACAGATTGATGCCCAATTTCAACAAGGTAGGGATTATCAAAGAATTTCTTCAGTTATTCCAATTAAGAAAGATGGAAAAGTAGAGGTTATAGAAGCTTTTTGGTATGGATGCGGCGCTTGTTTCTCATTTGAACCAACGCTTAACAGGTGGAGGTCTGACCTTGATGATGATACTAAATTCTCTAAATTGCCTGTTGCATGGGGACCAATTCACCAACTCCATGCAAAATTATTTTATACAATCGAGGCACTCAACCTTGGCAGCAATGGACACAGCGCTGTTTTCAATGCAATCCACAAAGAGGGAAACTATCTAACAAGTGATAATGCAATAATCGATTTTTTAGGTAGCTTAGGAGTAGAAGAAGCTGATGTGATAAAGCAAATGAATTCTTTCTCGGTTAAGCAAAAAGTAAAAAGATCTATTGAATTATCAAAGAAATTAAAAGTTAATGGAGTTCCAATGATGTTTGTTGATGGCACTTTCAAGGTTCAAGCTCAACGCAACCACAATGATATGCTTGATATAATTGACTATCTTATAAAAATTCAAAAACCCAATTCATAAGATGATAAATATTCTAAAGCTCATAATTATCTTTACAGCAGTGATTATTTTTTTTAATGGAAAAAAGTATGATGATCTTGTGAGTTCAAGAATAAGTATTAAGGTAGATGTATGTCTTGAGGGCGAGGATTGCGGAAAATTTACTCCTGTTACAAGCTCATCTCAACCATTAGCGGCGCAAGCACAAACTTCTACTATTCAAAAAGTCGAGCTTTCACAAGGACCAGAACATACTGTAAAGATGCTTAATGACGGCGAGGGTGGACAAATGATTTTTGAGCCAGCTGTCCTGAAGGTGTCTGTTGGAGATACAATTCATTTCAAATCAGTTGATGCAGCTCATAACTCTGCCTCAATTGAAGGCATGATTCCTGAAGGTGCTGAAACATGGGCTGGTCAATTAAGCCAGGATATTAGCGTTGTACTCAATACAGAAGGTGTTTATGTATACCAGTGTGATCCACATCTTGTAATGGCAATGGTTGGCGTAATTCAAGTTGGCAAAGCATCCAATCTTGATGAGATAAAACAGCAGGCTGCTTCAAAAAAGTCATCTTTTATGATGAATTCTGACAGATTAGATAAATATCTTTCGCAATTATAATTGTTTAAATTGAAAACTAATTCAATCCTCATATTGATTACTTTTGTTTTAAGTCATTTTATTGCATTTAATGCATCAGCTAATGCGTCAATTGATGATGCTAGGGCAATCTATGAAAAAGGATGTGCAGCTTGCCATTCAGCAGGTGTAGCAGGCGCACCTATGTTAGGAAATAAAAACCAGTGGAGTAATAGATCTTTGAAGGGTACTCAGCAACTTACGCAAAATGCATGGGACGGGATTGGTGGAATGCCAGCAAAAGGTTTGTGTCAGACTTGCTCATTTGAAGAAATAAAGCTGGCGGTTCAATATATGCTTGAAAAAATTTAATCGCTTTTATGCTCTTTTTCCAGATCGTTAATTCTATTTTCCAAATGTTTTATTACTTGAAGCAAGCCCTTATATCTTTCTTGTTTAACATAACCCATTGATTCAATAATTTTTGTAATTTCTTCATGTAGTGAAGAAATAACTTCGTCGTTTACATGATTTATATTTTGAGTCTTGTCTTTCAAAACTTCTATTATTGCTTTTACGGTTTCTTTAGAACTCATAATTTTCTTTTATTTGAACATATCCTTTTTTCCAATCATCAATAACAACTGGCTTTGACATTTTTTCATTCCAAGCAAGACCTTTTTTATTAAACCATATTGCATGCGCACCAGCATCGATTGCTCCTCTTACGTCATTAATTGGATCGTCACCAATGTGAAGAATTTGGTTGATGTTCACATTAAAGAATCTTGCTGCCTCCTCAAAATGCTTTGGATCTGGTTTATTTGAACATACATCTTTTGAAGATATTGAGCACTTAAAAAATTTATCTATCCCGATGAGTTTGATATCCGCATTTCCATTTGTGAGAACACCCAAATCAATCTCAGCAGACATTTTTTTAAGAAATCTCTTTACGCCAGCAAACAATTTAACTTGTTGTCTGTAATTGAAAAAAATTCCAAAGGCTTCGTTAACAAAATTATCAAGGTCGATTTTGTTTTTAAAGAATTTGTGGACATGATATTTTAGTGACGCTTTACGCAGTGCACTTAAATCATATTCGAGCGAATGATTTTCAGCTATTAATCTTTTCCTCAAATTAATAAACTCCTCTAGGTTGCCCCATTTAATGTCTGAATCTAACTGCTGCTCTATCCATTTCCTGGTTTCAACCTCTGCTCTAATTATGACAGGTGTTATATCCCAAAAAGTATCATCTAGATCAAATGTAATTACTTTTATACTTTTATTAGTCATCTGATAATGCTCTTGGGTGCGCTTTTTCATAGACACTCATTAGATGTTGATAATCCAGTTTAGTGTATATTTGGGTTGTTGATAACGAACTATGCCCTAAAAGCTCTTGTATGCTTCTCAGGTCTCCACTGGACTCAAGTAGATGTGTTGCAAAGCTATGCCTCAACATGTGCGGATTTACAGGCGGCAATCCTTGAATTACTGAAATTTTTCTGATTCTTTCCTGCACTGATCTAGTAGAAATTTTTTTTCCTCTCAGATTTAAAAAAAGATATTTGCTTTTGGAATGTATTAAATTTCTTTTTTCCAGCCAAGCGCTTATTGCATCATTTGCATAATGGCCTACTGGAACAAGTCTTGTTTTAGATCCTTTTCCCAAGACTCTTAAAAAATTTCTGTTGTCTTCGAAGTCGTCAAGTTTCACATTGGTAGCCTCAGATACCCTCAGACCTGAAGAGTAAATTAATTCTATAATAGCTATATCTCTAAAGTCTTGTGTACTTTTCGGACTAAAGCTAACAAGGATTTCTATTTCTTCAGGTGACAAAACATTTGGTAGTTTTTTTGTAGCTTTTGGACTTACGATATTAGACATTGGAGAATTAATAACTATATTGTTTTTTATAAGGAATGAAAAAAAACCTTTAAGGGAAGAGATGTGTCTTTGAATGCTCTTAGCATCAATCTCATTAAGATATAAATCACCGATCCACCTCGAGCAGGTATCGGAATTTATTTCTTCATAGGTAGATATTTTCTCCTTAAGAAGAAAGGATCCGAATTTTTCAAGATCGCGCTTATAAGATAAAGTTGTATTTTTGGACAGGCCCCTGATCTTATCTAAGTATTGAAGGTAATTAGCAATTTCGTACTTAAAAAATGAATTTTTTTCCTCAGCTGTCATAGCGCTTTAGTAATGACGATAGGGCTTCTTTTATGAAAGATAAAAATGAAGTGCCTTCGTCACCAATATATTTACTTGAATCATTTGACCCGAATTTAATTAACAAGTAATTATTTTTATCAAGATTTATTGCAGATACAACGGCGGAGGCAGGTTTTAACTTACCAAATAATGCCTCCATCTTATTGACATTAAATGTTCCAGAGAATATTTTTTCGCTCTTTAGGTCGTGACCAATCTCATCTGACAATTTCTCAATACTATTATTGCTGATCTCATCAATCTTGAAGAATTCAACTTGAAAGCTATCTTTAAAATGGCTAGCAACCTTATCAAGCATATTTTTTTTATCTTTTGCTTTAATCATAGCTAAAATTAAATTCTTTGTTTTAATATATAGGTCCTCATTTTCTTTAGCGCGCGATAAAAACCTAGTAAGTAGTTTGTTTAACTCATCTTGTTCATCTCTCAATTTTTTGACTTGTTTGTCTAGTAAAGAGCTTATTGATTGATCAGGATTAGCAATATCTAACTCCGCTAACAAGGATGGATGTCTTATAAAAAAGTCAGTATTCTTGAGAAGATAAATCTCTATGTCTTCATCATTTAGCTTGTTTGCCATTTTCCCTCATATGATGTTTTAGCCGGACCCGAAAGATACATTTCATCTTTTAGTTCAGTAACAATTTTTCCACCCTTGCTCAAAATAGTTACTTTTTTTGAGGGTTTTGCATAAATAAATCCTATGCAAGCAGATGCAGATCCACAAGATAAGGTTTCTCCTGCACCATGTTCCCAAGTTCGTACATGAATATTTCTAGCCTTATCTTTAATGATGGACAAGTTAAAGCCTCTAAGAGCTTTATACTCCGATATTTCTTTGTATAGTTCTCTTAAATCGACATCCTCAAGACTATTCACCTTTGTAATTATGTGTTTATTCCCAACATTCACAAAATAGGGATCTATAATCTTTAATTTTTTTAGAAACTTTTTCGTGTCTTCATTAACGTGAATGAATTTTGGGGCTCTAAAAATTAGTTGGACATTATTGTTGCTCAATGATTTTGCTTTCAAGATCATTTTTTTAGTTTCTAGTTTTAAGATATTGTCTCTGGAAGCTAGCTTTTTGTCCCAAATGAATTTAGCAACGCATCTTAAACCATTCATGCACATATTTGCGAAACTACCATCTGAATTCCTAAAATGAATATTAAAATCACTCATGGAAGATTCTGAGGTTGAGACAATGATTAATTGATCAAATCCAATACCAGTTTTTCTATTGCTCATTTGACTGATTTGTTTTTTTGAAAGGATTAAAGGAATGCGATCTTGAAAAATCATGAAATCATTACCATTCCCATGCATCTTTGTGAAAGAAAGCGTCAAGACTCAACCTCATTTGCAATCAATTCACTCAAAGTTTCTCTTTTTCTAATCAGGGTAAACTTATCACCATCAACAAGAATCTCTGCTGATCTTGGCCTAGTATTGTAATTTGAGCTCATAGAAAAACCATAGGCTCCTGCAGTTCCGATTGCAACTAGATCTCCAGTTTTGCATGACAATTCAACTCCTTTAGCTAAGTAATCTCCAGTTTCACAAATTGGTCCAACGATATCAAAGGTTTTTTTACTAACTTTATTATTAACAACTTCATGAACTTTATGTTTTGCCTGATATAAAGCCGGTCTGATTAGATCATTCATGGCTGCATCAACAATCAAAAAGTTATTTTTACAATACTCCACTTCAGTAACTAGCATGCCAGCATTTGCGGCGATAGCTCTACCCGGCTCTATGTATATTTCTTCATCTCTATCTTTAAAAATTTTTGCATATACGGTAAGCAATTCATCAGGTGTCTTTGTTTCTTCGCCGTTATACTGAACCCCAAGTCCACCCCCCATATCAATAAACCTTATATCACATCCAACTGCAGATAGTTCAATAGATAGAGCTAACATTTGTTTTGCCGCAGTTTCAAAACCATCTAATTCAAGGATTTGAGAGCCTATATGACAAGCAATACCGATTAGATTGATATGAGGATTATCTTTATAGGATTTTGCCAATTCTTTAGCTTCAGCAAAACTTATCCCAAATTTATCATCTTTTCTGCCAGTCTTAATATATTCATGACCGCCTTGATCAACATTTGGATTGACCCGCAGACCAATATCTGCTCTTTGCTTTAAAAGTTCACTGATCATTGAAATTCTCTCAAGTTCTTCAGATGATTCAATATTGAAAGCATGAATGCCTAATTTCAGAGCTGCACTAATTTCTGCCTTACTTTTACCAACGCCTGAAAAGATTATTCTTTTGGGATCAACACCTGCCTGAATGCATCGGTGTAGTTCGCCGCCTGACACAATGTCAAAACCAGCTCCATTTTCACTCAACAGTCTAAGAATATTTATATTAGAGAGAGCTTTCACAGAATAAAAAACAGTCCCATTTACAATAGCAACCGCCTTTTTAAATACATCCAAATGATGAAGAAGAGTAGCTTTTGAATAGATGTATATTGGAGTGCCATATTTTTCGGCTATGTCACCTAAAAATACTTTCTCACAAAATAGCTGATTGTTTTTATAATTAAAATGATTCATCCGACTTTTCGTAATTATAATTGTTTTGGGGAATTGGACCTTTGTATCCACAGCCAATGGATAGGCATAAAATAAATATTACTACAAAGAATTTGTTCATAGGTGAGATATTCTAATTAAGAAGTAATTAAAAAACTAATTCTTAGTATTTGTATTCTTCTTCTTTGAAGGGCCCATCTTGTGGTACATGAATATAATCAGCTTGTTCCTTAGTAAGTTTTGTTATCGTGCCTCCAAAACCCTCGACCATTAATTCAGCAACTTCCTCATCAAGTTTTTTTGGCAAGACTGTGACAGACAACATTTCTTTCTTTCGTTCGTCATCATTCACCTTTGCAAAAGCTTGATCGTACAAGTAGATTTGAGCTAAGACCTGATTAGCAAAAGATCCATCCATAATTCTGCTGGGATGACCAGTAGCATTACCTAAGTTAACAAGCCGACCTTCGGCTAGTAACAAGATATAGTTTCTATCATTATCTTCTGGCACTCCATCAGGAGTTACATTCCTAAAAATTCTATGGACTTGAGGTTTTATTTCCTCCCAAAACCATTCATTTTTCATATAATTTGTGTCAATTTCATTATCAAAGTGACCAATATTGCATATCACAGCATTGTTTTTAACGCTTTTAAGAATTGGTGCATCACATACATTTACATTGCCTGTGGCAGTAACTACCAAGTCAGTGTCTTGTAAAAGATCTACATTAATGTCTGATTCAGATCTGGTAACAACCCCATCTTTGTATGCTGACACTACTTCAAACCCGTCCATGCATGCTTGCATTGCACAAATTGGGTCAGACTCAATCACTCTTACGATCATACCCTCTTGAGCCAGACTTAGTGCAGAGCCTTTCCCAACGTCTCCATAACCAATTACTAGTGCTTTTTTACCGGAAAGCAACATATCTGTTCCACGCTTAATTGCATCATTGAGACTATGTCTGCAACCATATTTATTGTCATTTTTAGATTTTGTTACTGAATCATTAACATTTATCGCTGGAACCATAAGCTCTCCATTCCTTAGCATTTCTTTCAGTCTGTGAACTCCAGTTGTAGTTTCTTCAGAAATGCCATGAATTTTTTCCAGCATTTCAGGATATTTTTCGTGCACCATTGCGGTGAGATCGCCCCCATCATCCAAAATCATATTGGCATCCCATGGAGTCCCATCTGATAGAATAGTTTGCTCAATACACCATTCAAATTCCTCTTCAGTTTCTCCCTTCCAAGCAAACACTGGGATTCCCTTAGCAGCCATGGCTGCTGCAGCATGATCTTGAGTAGAAAAGATATTACAAGAAGACCACCTTAATTCAGCCCCAAGTTCTACAAGGGTCTCCATAAGAACCGCAGTTTGAACAGTCATGTGGATACAACCCATTATTTTTGCACCACTTAGTGGTTGTGAATCTTTATATTTACTTCGCAATGCCATTAGTGCAGGCATTTCAATTTCAGCAAGTGATATTTCTCGCCTCCCAAAATCAGCTTGGTTTATATCCGCAACTTTATAGTCATTACTCATTTGAGCTCCTTTTTAAACAATAAGATTCTTAGCTTTATCAATCGATTCCCATGAAAAGGTCTTATCATCCCTTCCAAAATGTCCGTATGCAGCAGTATCTTGATAGATTGGTTTCTTTAAATCAAGCATTTTTATAATACCTTTAGGCCTTAAATCAAAATTTTCTCTAATTATATTTTCAAGTTCTGGCTGTTCAATCGTTGACGTACCGAAAGTATCTACAAAAATTGATGTTGGTTCTGCCACACCAATTGCATAAGAAATTTGAATCTCACATTTTTTTGCAATTTTTGCAGCAACAATATTTTTTGCAACATACCGAGCCGCATACGCTGCAGACCTATCAACTTTTGATGGGTCTTTTCCTGAAAAAGCACCACCACCGTGTCTAGCCATACCTCCATAGGTATCTACAATTATTTTTCTTCCAGTAAGCCCACAATCTCCAACTGGGCCACCTAACACAAATCTTCCAGTTGGGTTTATAAATATCTTATTGGCATCTGGGAGCCAATCATTTCTCACGATAGGCTTTATAATTTTTTCAAGTACCTCTATCTTTAGTTCTTCTTGACTAATATCAGGATCATGTTGCGTAGATAAGACAATAGCAGATAGGCCATTAATATTGCCAGCATCATCATACTCAGCACTTACTTGACTTTTTGCATCAGGTCTCAACCAATCTAGACCTCCATTTTTACGAACCTCAGATTGTTGTTTGACTAAACGATGTGACAAATCTATTGGGGCAGGCATAAGAGATTCAGTTTCACTGCATGCATAGCCAAACATTAAACCTTGATCGCCTGCACCTTGTTCTAGGTTTTCACCCTCTCCTTCATTTACACCTTGTGCTATATCAAGTGACTGTTTTGAAATAAGATTTACAATTTTGCAATTATTGCCATTAAAACCAAGCTCATCGTTATCGTATCCAATACTTAAAATTGTATTACGAATTATATAATCAAGATCAGGACTTGACGATGAAGTAATTTCACCAGCAACAATAACCTCATTATTTTTAACAAGAGTTTCGCATGCAACCCTACTTTCAGGGTCACCAGCTAGATAGGCATCCAATATAGCATCTGATATTTGATCACAAACCTTGTCTGGATGTCCTTCTGATACAGATTCTGATGTAAATGTCTTAGTCATAAATTCCTTTTTATAAGTCGTGCAATATTTAGTATGAATTTACTTATCTGCACCCTAGTCAAGGCGCCTCATTTTAGCAGTTATGTATGCAAGCAGAGACAAATCAACCAACGTATTCTACTGGTCAATCAACTATAATTCAATTTGAGATTTAATTATCAGAAAATGCGTATTATTATTACAACTCTACCCCATTATGGAAAAATTAGATCAAATAAGTAATGCAATAAGGTTTCTATCAATAGATGCAGTTCAGAATGCAAATTCTGGACATCCTGGCATGCCGATGGGCATGTCAGATATCGCGACGGTTTTATGGAGTAACCATTTATCTCATAATCCAAATAATCCTTTATGGTTTAACCGCGATAGATTTGTTCTGTCAAATGGTCACGGATCAATGTTGCTGTATAGCGTTCTCCATCTTACGGGTTATAAGCTCACTTTAGATGAGATTAAAAACTTCAGACAACTGCATTCAAAAACACCAGGGCATCCTGAGTATGATATTGATTTAGGCATTGAAACAACGACAGGACCTTTAGGACAGGGCTTGTCAAATGCAGTAGGAATGGCCCTTGCAGAAAAGCATCTAAGCGCACGATTTAATAAAAAGGATCTTAATATTGTTGACCACTATACTTATGCATTTTTAGGTGATGGGTGCTTAATGGAAGGGATCTCCCACGAAGCTTGTTCTTTTGCAGGCACACATAAATTAAATAAATTAATTTGCTTTTATGATCAAAATGGAATTTCAATTGATGGAAAGATTGATAACTGGTTTACTGATGATACAGCCAAACGATTTGAGGCTTATGACTGGCATGTCTTAGAGATAGATGGACATGATTTTCAGCAAATTAATAAAGCAATTGAGTTGGCCAAGTCTGAGACCTCTAGACCCACAATTATATGCTGTAAAACAAAAATTGGTTTCGGATCTCCTGCCAAAGAGGGCACTTCAAATGTGCATGGATCTCCCCTTGGTGATGAAGAAATTTTATCCACTCGCAAGAATCTTAAGTGGGAATTTGATAAATTTGAGGTTCCATCAAGCGTTTACAAAGACTTTGATTTTAAAGTTCAAGGTCAAATTCTTGAAGATAACTGGCAAATAATAGTTGACGAATACTCAGCAAAATACCCTGATTTATACAAAGATTTTAAGCGACAGGTAGCTGGCCAGCTACCAAAGGACTACGAAAGAAAGTTTACTGAATTTTTAGATAATATTTCTGTAGATGATGAAAAGATTGCTACAAGGAAAGCTTCACAAAAATGCTTAGAATTCCTTTGTGAAGAATTACCAGAAATGATAGGTGGCTCCGCTGATTTGACAGGTTCAAATAACACAATGTCGCGATCAAATACGGAATTTTTACCTAGTAATCCTGAAGGAACTCATATTTACTATGGAGTAAGGGAATTTGGGATGACTGGAATAACCAACGGAATGCTGTTGCATGGAGGTATAAAACCATATAGTGGGACCTTTTTGGTATTCATGGATTATGCTAGAAACGCAGTAAGGCTTGCAGCCTTAATGAAGATTCCAAATATCTTTGTTTATACACATGATTCTATTGGCTTAGGGGAGGATGGCCCAACTCATCAACCTGTTGAGCATCTTGTAACCCTGAGAGCAACACCAAACTTAAATAATTGGAGACCGGCAGACCTTACTGAAACTGCAATTGCATGGGATAGTGCAATAAAATCAAAACGAACACCTACATCTTTGGTGCTTTCAAGACAAGGATTGCCTCCAATTAAAAGAACCAAGGATCAAATAGAAGCTATTTGCAAAGGAGGTTATTTAATTCAATCAAACGATAATGCAAAACTGAACTTAATTGCATCGGGTAGCGAGTTAAATTTAATTATAGATGCAGAGCAAGAATTAAGAGAACTAGGTTTGTTTGCAAATATTATTTCTATGCCATGTCTGGATATTTTTAAACAACAGACTGAAGAGTATATGAATTCAATAATTAACCAAAATATCCCTAGTATTTTTGTCGAGGCACTTCACCCAGATTCTTGGGCATCATTGGCAAAACCAAATGATGTAGTAATAGGTATATCCTCTTTTGGGGAGAGCGCACCTGGTAACACTTTAATGGAACATTTTGGATTTTCAGTCAGTAATATTATCGAAATGGCACGAAAATTAATTTAGATACTATGCGTTGTCTTGACGGGGTAGATATTAATGATCAGAGGGTTGGGTTGAGATTAGATCTCAATGTACCTATTAAAAACGGGACGATTTTAGATAATACAAGAATTATTGCCTCAATTCCCACCATTGAATATCTGCTAGAGAGAAATTGTAAAATTTTAATAATTTCTCATTTGGGGCGACCAAAAGAAGATACTTTTGAGCAAAAATATTCTCTCACACCAGTTTGCGATGACTTATCAAACATTCTTGGCACTAAAATAAAATTAATAACTACTCTAGACGATGCATTCCAATCAAATGAAAAGATATTTTTGCTTGAAAACATAAGATTTTTTATTGGCGAGAAAGATAATTCTCTTGAATTCTCAGATGCAGTTGCGAATACAATAGATGCTTATGTTTTTGATGCGTTTGGTACAGCACATAGAAAGCATGCATCTACATATGGAGTTATTCAAAAATGCAGCAATTCATATGCAGGTTTGCTCGTTGAAAAAGAAGTCAAAAATTTGACTAAAGCTTTATTTAATTTTAGATCACCACTTATTTCTATTATCGGAGGTTCAAAGATTTCAACTAAACTTGGAGTGATCCAGAAACTTTGTGATATTTCAGACTTCATAATAACAGGAGGTGGCATTACAAATAATTTACTTTTATCAAAGGGATTCCAGATTGGCAAATCGATCTTTGAAGAAGAAATGGAGGAGACTTCAAGAAAAATTCTAGCAAATAATAATATCTTATTACCTGATATGGTTATTGCATCAAAGTCGTTATCAACTCAAGGTTCATTGAAGAGCATTGAAGATGTTGAATCAGATGAAATGATACTTGATATCAGAATATCTAATGAAATGTCAAAAGCATTATCTCAAGCTAAAACAATTTTATGGAATGGTCCATTGGGCGTATTTGAAAATGAAAACTTTGAACTTGGAACAAAATTCTTATGCAAAAGTATTGCCGAGTTAGACGATTGTTTTGTTGTTGCTGGTGGAGGCGAGACAATATCTGCAATAAACAAATTTATTAGCACGAAAGATATCTCATATTGTTCTACTGCGGGTGGTGCTTTCCTTGAATTTGTTGAGGGAAAAGAGTTACCATCTTTAGAGGCTTTGGGTTTTAAAAGAGAGGAAGAGAAAAATGACTGATTCACTAGAAAAGATAGCAAAATATATTGTTTCCGATGGAAAAGGAATTCTTGCTGCTGATGAAAGCAATCCAACATGCACCAAAAGATTTGATTCAATCGGAGTTGAATCTACGGAAGATAATAGAAGAGATTATAGAGAATTACTTTTTTCAGCTGATGGTATGGAAGGCAATATTGGAGGAGTAATACTATACGATGAAACCATAAGGCAAAATTCGTCAGATGGAACTAAGCTAATTGATATTATTTCAGCAAATGGAGCATTGCCCGGTATAAAAGTAGATAAGGGACTCGAAGTTATAAATGATCAAAATGAAACAATTACCAAGGGATTAGAGGATTTAGATGTTAGATGCAAAGAATATAACGAAATGGGAGCTAAATTTACTAAATGGAGATCAGTTATAAATATTGGTGATTCCATCCCTTCTTATGAATGCATTAATCAGAATATGGATATTCTTGCGAAATACGCAAAGATTGCACAAAATAATAATATGGTACCAATTGTTGAGCCTGAGGTTCTCATCAATGGAGTACATGATATTGATAGAGCTCATGAAGTTTCTACAGCATGCTTATCAGTTTTATTTGAAGAGCTAGAAAAGAAAAATGTATTAATAGAGGGATGCATATTAAAGCCTAGTATGGTAACTCCTGGCATGGATTCAGAACATACATCCACAGTTGAAAAAGTTGCAAGAATGACGATAGATTGTCTAAAAAATAATGTTCCTGATTCGTTACCAGGGATAACCTTTCTATCAGGAGGTCAGACGGAGCTTGAGGCTACAGAGCATCTAAACGCGATGAACCAGATAGGTGGATTCCAATGGAAATTGAGCTTTTCATATGGACGCGCACTTCAGCAGTCTGCACTTAAGGCTTGGCAGGGATTAAGCTCAAACAAAGAAGCTGCACAACAAGCATTTTCTCACAGAGCTAAGATGAATAAGCTTGCTGCGCTTGGACAGTGGAATAAAGAGCTTGAAACGAAATAATTTTTGATGCTTGCTCTTGTACAAAGGGTAAAATCTGGCTCAGTTAAGCTTTCTAAACACAAAGAAAAAATTGAATCTGGATTAGTCATTTTTGTTTGCTTAGAGGATACAGATACTGAAAGCACTTTTCTAAAATTTGGGCATAAAATGGAAAAGTACTGCTTCTTCAATGATGAACAGGGAAGATTTTCCAGATGTATAAATGATATTTCTGGCGAAGTCCTTCTAATAAGTCAATTTTCATTATTGGCTTCAACCAACAAAGGTTTAAAACCAAGCTTTCATAAAGCAGCCAATTATCAAGATGCAAAAAAACTTTTTAAGTGCCTTAAGGAAATTTTGTGTTCACGATATAATTTTTATAAGTTTGGAGAGTTTGGCGCAAATATGACCGTTGAGATAATTAATGATGGCCCGCTAACCTTAACTTTTAAATTTAAATGAAAAAAGATTTTAGAAAATACATAAAAAACTGGATTAAAGAAAATTGTCCTGAAGAGATGAAAACTCCAGTTAAATCTGAAGATCAGGTTTGGGCTTCATCAAAGATTAGTTTCCCAAACGCTGATGCGAAGCAATGGTTTGAAGCAATGGTATCTGAAGGTTATTGCACACCAACATGGCCAAAGCAATATGGTGGAGCTGGCCTATCAGATGAAGATGCAAACATTCTTAAAGAGGAACTTAAATTAGCAGGATGTAGGAATCCCCAAATAAATTTTGGCATAACAATGCTAGGACCGGTAATACTTGAGTATGGTACTGAAGAGCAAAGACAAGAATTTTTGCCAAAGATTTCTAAAGGTGAGATCAGGTGGTGTCAGGGTTTTTCTGAGCCAGGAGCAGGATCTGATCTGGCCGGTATTTCCACACAAGCACTAAAAGATGGTAATAATTATTTAATCAATGGATCAAAAATTTGGACATCTGAAGCAGATAAGTCAGATTGGATGTATTGTTTAACAAAGACTGATAAAACCAAAAAACATGATGGCATTTCTTTTTTGCTTCTCAATATGAGGCAGAAGGGCGTAACCACAAAAAAAATAAGACTGCTTAGCGGGGTATCCCCTTTTTGTCAGGTATTCTTTGATGATGCAATAGCAAGCGTTAACCACTGTATTGGTGGTGAAAATCAAGGATGGAAAGTTGCCAAAAAACTTTTATTGCATGAAAGATTAATGATGTCTGACATGGAATCAGAAGGTGCCTTCGACATAGCCCCAAATGAGATCTTATCAAGCGGTAGTGATTTTGAGGGTAAATCACTTATGCACAAAGAAATTAATAAGCATGAACTTAGGAATAACCTAATTGATTTGACAATGCAGAGAGTTAAGCAAGAATCATTGAGTAGTTTTTCTGAAGCATCCTTAACTTTAAAGTACTTGAGTACTGAAGAACTCCAAAAACGTTGGGAACTTAATATAAATGCATTAGGTATGGGTGGCTTGATCAACGTCGATCAAGAAGACAATCAACTCAATAATATAGTTAAATCTTTTTTTTATTCCAAAGCATACACAATTGCAGGCGGCAGCAGTGAGGTACAGCTCAACATCATTTCTAAAAATTTACTTGGCCTTAAATCTTGAAGATTAATTCTCTATCTATTTTTTGTGGTGCGCACAAAGGTCATGACCCAATTTTTGAAGATGAGGCAATAGAATTAGTTAATCTATTAGCTGAATACAGCATCGACATTGTTTATGGTGGTGGTAATGTTGGTCTGATGAAGGTGATTTCAGATAGAGCAGTGGAATTAGGAATAAATGTTACGGGAATCACCCTTAAGTCACTTAATGAATTTGAACAATCTAATCCAAATATTAGTAAGACATTAATTGTGGATGATTTATTTGAGCGAAAGAAGGCCTTTATTGAATTGAGTGATGGATTCATTGTGCTCCCCGGAGGAATCGGTTCCATGGATGAACTTCTTGAGGTCGTAGTAACCAATCAGCTTGGGCTAATTAATAAACCAGTAGGCTTGTTGAATACAAAAAATTATTATGATGGTTTTCTTTCTTGGTTTAAAGAATCTGTTAAGGCTGGTTTTGTCTCACAAGCTAATTTTGATGCCCTTATTTATGAGAATACTCCCAAAAAACTTTTAGAATTATTAATTTCCAAAAAGTTACCTGATGATGATGATTGGATTAAAAGACTCAATATTAACGATCGTTAGTCTTTATCCCTAGACAGCGCTAACCCAAGCTCAAAAAGTAACCACATTGGTACTGCAAGAAATAGCTGAGAAAAAATATCAGGTGGAGTTAACAACATTGCAAGAATTAAAAACAAGATAATAAGATATGGACGCATACTTGTTATTTGAGATTTTGATTTTATGCCTGTGCGAATTAGAAGATTAGTTATTATTGGTACTTGGAAAGCAAAACCAAATCCAAAAATTAATTTCATCATGAAACTTAAATATTGATTAATATCAGTCATTATTTTTATATTAGACGGCGCACTTGATACAAAAAATTTTGTAATCACTGGCGCTACTACAAGATAAGAAAAGATTATTCCTGAGAAAAAAAGAACGTTAACCATTATAAAAATTGGCTTTGCTAGATTTTTTTCACTTTGATATAGACCTGGCGAGGCATACACCCATGCTTGGTAAAAACAAAATGGGAGACTAAATATTAATGCCAGATATAGACACAACTTTATAGGTGCTAAGAATGGAGATGTAACACCAATTGCTATCATTGAGCTCTCGTTAAGTGCTTGAGACATTGGCGAAGAAAACAACGTATAAATTTGATCAGAAAAAGGCAACATGCACAGGAAAATCAGTGCAACAAAAATAAGACATCTTATTAATCTTTGCCTTAATTCTGTCAAATGATCATAAAAAGATAGATGTTTCTTTTCAGCTGCTGTCTTTTTCATTATCTTCAAGTTCTTTTAATCTAATCTCATTATGGATATCTTGCTTTATTTCATCAGCACCAATATTTCTTTCTATCTCACTTTTAGCATCATCAAATGCATTTCTTAGTAATTTAAGATTTTTAAGGATAAATTTGTATGTATCTGGTAACTTTTCTGGACCAATAACGATAAGTCCGATTATCAGGATTAAGATTAATTCAAGAAAACCTATTTGAAACAAAGGATATTAATGTTTTTCGTTAGACTCATCTTTTGATTCGTCATCTTTTATGGCCTTTTTAAAACCCTTTAGACCCTGTCCCAAGTCAGAACCAATAGACCGAAGTTTTTTGCTACCAAACAATAGAAGAACCACTAATAAGATTATTAGTAGTTGCCATATACTTATTCCACCGAAACCCATAATTCAAGAATATTATACGACTATTAACAAGTTTCTAAAAATTTACGATGAAAATGATAAATATAATGAAAATAATAGAAAACGATATTCTTGAGAATGTTTGTTGTTTTCTGAGCTTCGCTTCAAAATTCTGCATTTTAGATTGATTAATCCTGTTATTTGAGAGATCTTTTAAACCATCAAGAATTTCAAAGATTTCGTTTGGAATTTCTGATGCTTTTTCAAGAATATCTAGTTTGTCTTCTTTAATCATCTTCACAATCTTGGAGGGATGATATTTTTCCATTATCCAATTATCAATGTAAGGCTCAGCAATAGACCAAAAATCAAGTTCAGGATAAATTTGTCTTCCCATACCTTCAATGTGTATCAAAGTTTTTTGAAGTAATATTAGCGATGGTTGTACTGATAGCCCATAAATTCGTGTGCTATCGAACAAAAACAAAAGCAATTTGCCAAATTCAATTTGAGAAAGAGGTTTTTCAAATATTGGTTCACAACAAGCCCTAAGTGTAAGTTCTAGTTCATTTTCATTTGTATCTTGATTCACCCATCCTGCGTTTATAAACAATTTGGCCAATTTGGAATAATCCTGCTTTATCGTTGTACTCAACATTCTTCCAAGGTTATATAAATCTTTATCACTTAGGCTTCCGACAATCGCGCAATCTACAGCTGTATACCTATTTTTCTCGGGATATTTGGCATCAACAAAAATGTTTCCTGGATGCATATCTGCATGGAAAAAGTTATCTCTAAAAACTTGATTTAGAAATATTTCAACACCATTCTCAGCAAGTTTTTTGAGATTTACACCAGATTTCTCAATTTCTTTAATATCAGTACATGGGATACCGTAAATCTTCTCCATTACAAGAACATTTTTTGAAGTAAAGTCTGTAAAAACTTTAGGTATGTATAAGAGCTCAGAGTTTTCAAAGTTTTTCCTTGTACGAATAGTATTTGATGCTTCTAATCTCAAGTCAGTTTCTTTATTTAGGGTATTTTTGTAGTCTTGAACAACTTCTGAAATCTTTAACCTATGACTATCTTTAATGATTATTTTTACTAAATTTGCTAATAATGATAAAAGATTCAGATTTCTTCTAACATCTTTTTCAATATTTGGTCGCAATACTTTTATCACAATCTTTTCTTCACTATCTTTTAAAACCGCTTCATGTACTTGGGCAAGTGATGCAGATGCGATTGGAGTAATGTTGAATTCTTTAAAATATTTATCAAAACTTCCATTCATTGATTTTTCAATAATTTTTTTAGCTTTGTAACCGGAAAATGGACTACATTGCTCTGTTAATTGTTGAAGATGTTTTGCTATGTGTAGAGGCACAACATCAGTTCTTGTTGATAGGAGCTGACCAAACTTGATAAACATAGGCCCCATACTCTCAAGATATGCATTAATTCTTATTCCTGGATCTTGTTTAAATCTAAACCAATAAAATATATTTAAGTAATTTATTATTTTTAATAGTTTGCTTTGCTGTAGGTCAACAGGAATGTTTATAACGCCATAATAAAAGGCCAAAAAAACTAGTTTTAAAAAATCAACTATCAGCATGCATCCTTTCAAGTTTGTCTACTCTCAGAGTAATTTTTCTCAGCCTTTCAATTACCTCATCATCTTTTATTTTAGAATCTTTAGTGAAAGCTCTTTTCTTGAGGATTGCTAAAAATAGCAAAATTTCACCAAACTGCACATTTAAAATATCTTCATTCCTAATATTTACGCTTCTAAATGAACTAAAAAATGCAATCGCAACTTCTGCGTTTCCCTCAATAAAATGTGGTGATACCTTTCCATTAAAAATATATCCCAACTCTTTTAGCTCACAATTTATTGTAAATTCAACTGATTTTTGAGGCACTGTTGTTAACACCTTCTTATTACTTGATAGATGCACAAAAAATAGCTTATAACCAAAAATATTTATACCAAAAATCAGAGGGGGATTCTTATCGATCATTTGGACAATGTTTGGCATCAACTTCGAAGCAACCGCAATAGTCTTGTCTAGATTAATTTCCATCACTTTACCGCTTTATGTATTGCTACAACCCCATTCAATAAATTAAAAAATTTGCATTTGTTATAACCAGAATCGATTATCATTGATTTAAGTTTTTCTTGATTTGGGTGCATCCTTATTGATTCCACAAGATATTTGTAACTGTTTTCGTCGTTAGCAACAAGCTTCCCTATTTTTGGCAATATTCTGAAGGAGTACCAATCATAAATATTTTGAAAAATACCACTTTGAGGATTTGAGAATTCAAGAATGATGAGGTTGCCATTATCTTTTAGGCATCGTCTCATTTCCTCTAGACCAACCTTAATATTAGTAAAATTTCTTATGCCAAATCCTACGAATATGGCATCAAATGTATTGTCTTTAAAGGGTAGTTTTTCTCCAGATGCAGCTCCAAAATAGAGGTTTTTAAAAAAATTTTCATCAATGGATCTCTTATACCCTACTTCCAACATATTATGATTAATATCAGTGGCATATACTTTGTTGTTTGGAAACTCTCTAAGGACAATTTTTGGGATATCACATGTTCCACTTGCTACATCTAGAACATATGAGTCTTTATTAAGTTCCGCAATCTCTACTAATACTTCTTTCCAAAGTCTATGCATACCAAATGACATTAGGTCATTCATCAAGTCATAATTTTTTGCAACTGAATCAAACACGCCAGCAACTCTATTTTCTTTCTCATCTTGATGAATCTTTTCAAATCCAAAATTAATTTTTGACATAATGATCTCTACTCATAAATTCAATAAAAGTATCATACCTTTGTTGAGATATTTTATTCTCACTCAACATCTTAAGCACCTCACATCCCTCTTCTTTAATATGGCTACAATTTGTGAATTTGCAAAGTTTTTTACATGAAAAGATCTCTACAAATGATTCCTCAATTACTTTTTTTGGTATGTTATCAATTTCTAAGTCTCTAACTCCAGGCGAATCTATTACATATGTGTTTTCATTATTTACAACTTGATATAACTTTGAAGTTGAAGTTGTATGCTGACCTTGACCTTTTGAAAGCATTTTTGTTTTAAGATCTTGATTAATTAATTTACCTGTTAAGGTAGATTTTCCAACTCCAGATTGCCCAACAAAAATTGACATGCTTTGAGTTATATAATTGATTAATGCATCAAGCCCAATATTATTTTTTGCAGAGACTTCAAAGCATTTTATGCCAATAGATTTATAAATTTTCACCGTCTCAAGAACATCTTTTGGAATCTCCATATCAATCTTATTCAGCACCAAAAAAGGCTCAATATTTGAGTACCTTGAAATAATTATCCATTTTTCGATAAATCCAGTTATTAATTCAGGTTTACACGCAATTATGATTCCTAAATAATCAAGGTTTGATGCGATTACTTTCTCCTTACCGCCTTTGTATTTTCTTAGCTTACTTTTTCTTTTTGTAATTTCATTAATTAAGTATTCATTTGACTCCATTTTAATGCTGACATTATCGCCAACGCACAGAGGCATTTTTTTCATAGGCCGCATATTGAAAAGTTCTCCATTCATCTGCACTAAACAACTGTCAGAATAGAATTCTAAGACCTTTCCTGTTTGAACTTTTTGCATTTACACCACAAAATACACTAAACGTTTCAAGAAACAATAATATGGCCAGTCTTTTTTCAAATAAAAACCTTATATGGATCGATCTTGAGATGACAGGCCTCAATCCTGAAAAAGAGAAGATTATTGAAATTGCTACCATTGTTACTGATTCAGATCTGAATATCCTTGCTGAAGGCCCAAATATGGTATTAAGACAAGATTCATCTTTGTTAGAGCTAATGGATGACTGGAATAAAAATCATCATTCTAATTCAGGCCTCTTGGATGCAGTCAAGATTAGTAATTTAAATGAACAACAAGCTGAAATAGAAACTTTGGATTTTATTTCGAAATTTGTTGGAGAGGGACGATCTCCAATGTGTGGAAATACCGTTTCGCATGACAGACGATTTTTGTCTCTGTACATGCCAAAGCTTGAAGCATATTTTCACTATCGTCATATTGATGTATCCACAATTAAAGAGCTTGCTTTTAGGTGGATAGAAAACATTGATGGATTTGAGAAATCCAATACTCATCGCGCACTGGATGATATTAGAGAATCTATAAAAGAACTCAGATATTACAGAGATCTAATCTTTAAATAGATTTGAATTTTTGTAGACAAATTTTCTTATGCTCGATATGCCACTTTGAGGTTGATGTACCGAATTTACATATTTAAAAGAGGCAACGAACTCATCTTTGGTAATTGAGATATTTAAAAATCCTCTTGATTGAGCATCCATCCACCTTACCTCATTGTTCGTTGATATGATTGAATCCTCTAGCGCATTCTTGTCTATTTTGATGATGTCTAACAATCCAGGAGATGTTACTGATGGTGTTCCAAATTCAAAGCCTACACCCTCTCCCTGTAGATCATGAAGTTTTGATACCCATGAATTATGAGTATCTCCTGCTAGGCTTATTAAGGTTTTTTTGTTAGATTTAAATAGTTTAAATATCCTTTCCCTTTCTGCAGGATAGCCATCCCATGCGTCAAGATTACTCGGCAAATTCAATTTTGTAATAGGCAGGTAATCTTTTACTTCTACAGGCAAAGATGAAATATCAATATCGTTAGTTAAGTCAGGAAATTTAATCTTTGTCATAAGCACTTGCTGTGCAACCACATTCCATTTTGCAGAATTCATTTTCAGCTTTGATTCAAGCCATTCAATTTGATTGTTTCCAATTAACTTCCTTGCTGGATGATTCAAGTCGGAGTAAAAATTATCAAATTCAAAACCTTCCTTTGAAAAGTATTTACTAAACTCAATTTGCTTATCCCTATCGGTGTGTCTGGTATCTAGAATCATAAGATTTAGTAAGGTACCAACATTAAAAGATCTATAAATATGATTTTTATGAGTTAGCCTAATTGGCATCCATTCAAAATACGCCTTCATAGCATTGGCCTTTCTAAAAACAAAATTTCCCTCATCCAATGAGTGGTTTTCAGCTCCATATTTCCATGTATCGTTAGATACTTCATGATCATCCCAAACTGCAACTAAAGGATGCATGGCATGTAACAATTTTGATTGTTTATCACTTTTATATTGAGCATGTCGTTTTCTGTAATCAGATAGAGAAAACAATTCATTTTTCGGCTCGGGCACTCTATTAAATCTTTCTGCAGTCTCAGTTCCATAACCTCCCTGACCGTATTCATATATGTAATCACCTAAGTGAATCCAAAAATCAATATCTTCTTTTGAGCATTCCTCATATGCATGGAAAAAACCTGCAGGATAGTTCGAACAACTAAACACTGAAAAGTTTACTTTCTCCGCACTTTGATCAAGTAATTTTGATCGACCAATATCAGAATGTATTGAATCAATAATAAATCTAAAATAAAAATGCTCACGTGGACTGATATATTTAGCTGCATGAAAATCATATTTCACACAATAATCATTATCATAATTTGTAGAGCATTTTTTGCGATGAATTATTTCATCAAAGCCTATATCTTTCGAAATTTCGAGCATCACATTGACTGTGCCACTTACTTTAGGAGTAACTCTTGTCCATAAAATTACGTGCGAGCTGTTAGGATCTCCACTCGCTACACCGTGATTAAAAGAATATTTATTAGTTTCATATAAGATTGGAGTTGAGGAAAATGACCTAAGTGGCAAGAATGAAAAGCCCAATGCAATTAATTTTAGGAAACCTCTTCTTCTCACATAAAAAGGTTATAACAAATATAGTTACATTTCATGAAATGTTATATAAAAATTAATCTTTTTTAGATTGAGGCTGGATATTTATTGGAAAAGGCGAAATATCACTTTTATTTTTCTTAATCTTTGCCTCACCGGATTCTAAGACTTCATCTATTCTTACAATTGCATTGATTGGGATGTAAGACCTTTTAACGCCTTTAAATTCATTCTTAAGCTTTTCAGTAGATGGATCAACCACTATCTGTTCGTCTTTATTAAAAACATATTCTTCAACCTCAATGAATCCATACATGTCGCTTTGATAAATCTGTTTGGCGAATACTTCATATATTTCTCCAAGCTGGAGAAAATTTATTTTGTACATTGTTTTATTTCCCATTGAACTGATATATGTATTAATTTTAATAATAAAAGATTTATATGGGTTATTTATTAGAATTAAAATTTTAAAAATGATATAAATATCACCTTTTTGAAATAATAAATTATGACCAGCAAAAAATTATATATAAAAACTCATGGTTGTCAGATGAATGAATATGACTCTGCAAAAATTGCTGATTTGCTTACAGATGAGGACAATTTCGAGCTCACAACAAATGAGCATGAGGCAGATTTGATGGTTTTAAATACATGCTCTATTCGAGAGAAGGCACAGGAAAAGGTCTTCCATCAAATTGGTAGATGGAAGAAAATAAAAGACAAGAACCCTAATTTAAAAATTGCGATTGGAGGATGTGTTGCTTCTCAAGAGGGAGAGAAAATAATTAAAAGAGCACCAACAGTTGATATAGTATTTGGACCACAATCATTACACAAGCTTCCCAAACTTTATAATGAAAGAGTAAACAATGAAACAAGACAGGTTGATATTTCCTTCCCGAAACTTGAGAAATTTTCATATCTCCCACAGAACAGCAAAGATGAGCCATCTGCATTCGTGTCAATTATGGAGGGTTGCAATAAATACTGTTCATTTTGTGTGGTTCCTCATACTAGAGGGCATGAGGTATCAAGACCAGTCCAAGAAATCCTGGAGGAAGTATCAATGCTTGCAGATAATGGTGCTAGAGAAATCCATTTCTTAGGGCAAAACGTAAACAATTTTAATGGCATGCTTGATGGTGAAAAGTCTACACTTGCAAAATTAATTGAACTAACTGCAAAAATAGAAAATGTGGACAGAATTAGGTTCACAACCAGTCATCCATTTGAGTTCAAAGACGATTTAATTGAAACATATGATCGAGTGCCTGAGTTAGTCAGCCATGTTCATTTGCCGGTTCAAAGCGGATCTGACAGAATTTTAAAACTCATGCGAAGAAGATATGACATTAAACAATATTACGAACTTGTTGATAAAATTGTTGAGGTCAGGCCTGAAATGAAGTTTTCCTCAGATTTTATAGTTGGCTTTCCTGGTGAAACCGATGAAGATTTTATTGAAACGATGAGTGTCGTAGAAAAAATACGTTTTGATGAATCTTTTAGTTTTATTTACAGTCCAAGACCAAATACTCCTGCAGCTGAGATGGAAGATAACGTATCAGACTCCATTAAAAAAGAAAGACTGCAAGAGCTTCAGTCAAAACTTTACTATTTTTCAAATGGTTACAGCAGGAAAATGGTCGGAACTTCCCAAAGAATTCTTGTTATGGGTGTTTCAAAAAAAGATCCCGGACAACTTTATGGAAGGACTGTTTGTAATAAGGTTGTAAATTTTACATCGCAGAGTGTTGATTTAATTGGACAATTTATTAATATTCAAATAGTAGAGGCTTTACCTAACTCTCTTAAAGGCAATTTAAAATAGATATATTTTTTTATACATTATCCATAATCACTATCTCATGAGTTTGAATGCTTAAAGAAACATCTAGCTCAAGAAAAATCAAACTCGTTCCAGAGGACACAAAATTTTTGGCATCATTTGTAGGCGAATTAAATGGAAATATAAAGCTGCTTGAAGAAAACTTATCAGTAAAAATATTTCAAAATGGTAACAAAATTAGCATTAAGGGTGAAAAAAATAAGCTAGATCACGCAGAACACATTATTAAGACTTTGTATGCTTCATGTTGCAATGGTAGCGATATCTCAAAAGAAACCATATATCTTGCGACCAACAATAACATTTTTAGTGATTCTAAAGAAATGCAAATCATTAAAACTCCAAGAAAACAAATAAAGCCAAGGACAAAGAATCAAGATACATTTGTTAAGATGATTGATTCACATGAACTAAACTTTGGAATTGGTCCTGCTGGTACTGGGAAGACATATTTAGCTGTTGCGAAAGGAGTTGAATTTTTACAAACTGGAAAAGTCGAGAAAATTGTTTTGATAAGACCTGCAGTTGAGGCAGGAGAAAAACTTGGTTTTTTGCCTGGAGACTTATCACAAAAAGTTGATCCATATTTAAAGCCACTTTATGACGCCCTTTTTGAAATGGTTGGCATTGAAAAGGTAAATAGATTATTGGAAAGGGATATCATTGAAGTTGCACCTCTTGCATATTTACGAGGCAGAACTCTCAACAATTCTTTTATCATTATGGATGAGGGGCAAAACACTACAATTGATCAAATGAAGATGTTTTTAACAAGAATGGGGTTTGGGTCTTATGGTGTAGTGAATGGAGATGCAACTCAAATTGATTTACCAAAGAATGTTCCCTCTGGTTTAATTCATGCTCTAAAAATTTTGAAATCAGTAGATGGCATAGGATTTACAGAATTTAGATCAATAGATGTTATCAGGCACCCATTAGTAAAAAAAATAGTGGATGCCTATTCCATAGAAAAAAAATAACTGTGTCATTAAACATTACCTCGATAATTCCATCAGAAATACAGAAGCTTGAAGACGAAATGCGGTCACTAACTGAAATGATACTTAAGGAGTTCTCTAAGTCCGGGAAAATCAATCTCAAGCTTGTTAGTGATGAGGAGATGATGGAACTGAATCACAAATTTAGAGATAAAAACAAAACTACTAATGTATTGGCCTTCCCAAATGAGGGCCTCTACTCTTTAGATGATGAAATTGGAGATATTGCCCTAAACGTTGAATGTTTGGAAAAAGAATCAAAAGAGCAAGGAAAAGAACTTAGAAATCATTTTCTTCACCTGCTCGCTCATGGCATTTTGCATCTTCTTGGAGAAACACATCATAAAATTGATGATGAAAGAAAGATGGAGGCGCTTGAGATTGACTTCTTAAAAAGGTTAAATATAACTAATCCATACAAAATATGACATCTGAAGAAGATAAACCACCGTCGAATATCCTTGAAAGGATAAAAAAATTCATTTCTTTCAAACCACAATCACTTAATGAGGTCTCTGAAGTTCTAGAGCACGCGCTCACAAGCAATATTATTGACAAGGAAGCGCAGCTTATAGCTGAAAAAGCAATAAGGCTTGGTAATATCACTCTTAAAGAAATTATGGTACCGAAGATTGAAATGGTGACAATCAATATTAACGATAAAGAATCGGAATTATTAAATAGAATCATTGATACTGGCCACTCACGTTATCCTGTTTTAGGAAATGAGTCTAATGAAGTTCTTGGACTTTTGCTTGCAAAAGACATACTACCAATCATGAAAACAAAACAAAAAATAAACCTTTCAAGCATATTACGAGATGTCAGGGTTGTACCGGAAAATAAGAAGGCAGACACAATGCTGGAAGAATTTAAGAAAGATCGATCACATATGGCTGTTGTCATAGACGAATATGGAACAATTTCTGGACTTATTACCATCGAAGATGTATTGGAAGAATTAGTTGGTGAAATTGAAGATGAGCATGATCCTACTGATGCAGACGAAATTATTCAAGTTAGTAAGAATGAATTTATTGCTGATGCCAGGCTTGAATTAAGCGTATTTGAGAAAAAGTTTGACAAGAATTTTGATGATATAAACGCAGAGACACTTGGCGGTTTATTTATATATAAACTTGGTCAAATTCCAAAAGTTGGTGATCGAATTGAAATAGAAAACATGCTTCTTGCTGTAACTGCAGCAGATAAAAGAAAAGTCAAAAAAATTGGCATCACAGTTAAAACTTAAATGTAATTGCCTAATATCATTTTTGATAGGCGCATCAAGTTTTCTTGCCTTCTCACCATATGATCTAAAATTTATTCTAGTCTTAAATTTTTGCTACTTAGTGTGGATAATCCAGAACGAGATAAATAATAAATTTCTTAATATCTTTGCGTGGGGTTTTGGTTATTGGCTGTTAGGAATATTCTGGCTAATAGTGAGTATTCACTATCATGGAAATGTCAATTTTTATCTTTCTTTAATATTCTTAGTGATCTTGACTATCACGCTAAGCCTTACCTTCTTTTCTCCTTTATTTATTTATCAATATCTAAAAGTCAAACGAACAAAAATGATAATAATTTCAATTTCAACTTTATTGATTTTGACAGAGATCTCTAGATACTTTTTACTTGGTGGGTTTCCCTGGTTCCAATCAGGTCTTATATTTTTAGATACAATCTTGTCACCCCTTATTTCTATTATCGGTGTTACCGGATGTAGCGTTATTTTCTTTTATATTGTTACCGCTGCTATGAGTATAAATTATAATTTAAGAGCACCTTTAATCTTTATTTTCTGCCTCTTACTAACATTGCCTGAAGTCAACAAAGTCAAAGATTTACAATCCGAAACAATATCAGTTGGTATTGTCCAACCATCACTTGATACAAATCTAAAGTTTGACTCTGAGTATCTAGAAACAATCGAAACTACATTAATGACGCTAACTAAAAAAATAAAGACAGCAGATCTTATTGTATGGCCAGAGGCACCATTACCATATTTAAGTCCAAGCATAAGATCTAAAAAGTTAGAGGAAATGCTTAAGACTGAAAATATAAGAGTTCTAAGCGGCATATATGAATATGATGGTGTAAATCTTTTTAACTCAATGTCATTTTTACCTGAATACAATCAAACTCATAGAAAGGCTAAACTAGTACCTTTTGGTGAATATGTGCCTTTCGAGCCATATTTAAGAGGCTTAATTGATTTTTTTGATTTACCTATGTCCAATATGAAACCGTCCATGAGTAATATTGAAAGATTGAATTTTATGGAAACAAGCTTTTTGCCATTAATATGCTTTGATGCAATATTTGTGAATTACTATATCGAGGAATCAAAAAACTCAACTTTTGTTATTAATATAAGCAACGACAGCTGGTTTGGAAATAGCTATGGACCTGAACAGCATCTTCAGATTGTAAGAGCAAAAGCAAAAGAGATTAATAAGTGGATTATAAGAGCAACAACTAATGGAATCTCAGCTTTTGTTGATAATAATGGAACAATTGTTGATAAAATTGAAACTGGTAAATCTGAATCAAAAATTTACGAAGTTAAGCTATCAAATCAGACAAGCATATATGCTAAATATTCATATAACATAATATTTTACTTGATATGTATGAAAGTTATCTTCATACTTTCATTAATTATTCAAAGGTTAATTTTTTGAAGACTTTCTTAATTGTTTTAGTTTTTTTTATAAATCAGTACTTGCTGTCTGAAAAATACATTGATGTTGATATATCACAACAAAGGATGTATTTATTCAACAATAATAAGCTAATTAAGTCATATCCAGTATCTACTTCAAGTTTTGGGGAGGGGCAGATTGAGAATAGTTTCAAAACGCCGCTCGGTAAGCATGTGATAAGTGAATTATTTGGAACAAATGTCGATAAAAATGAAATTTTTGTCAATAGAGTTCTAATAAATAGCAAAGCTAAAATCATAGATCATAGTATTGATACAGATAATGACTTTATAACATCAAGAATAATGTGGCTAAAAGGGCTTGAAGACGGTAAAAACCTTGGTGGTAATGTCGATTCCTACAATAGATATATCTATATACATGGAACCCAGGAAGAGGGACTGATTGGAAAAAAGGCATCACATGGGTGCATAAGAATGTTTAACCATGATGTTATTGAGCTTTATGGACTTATAAAAGCAGGCACTCCAGTAAATATTAAGCTTTAGTAGCCTACTATATCAGGAAACTTCATTTTACCTTTTCTTTCATTGATATCTGGTGCTTCACCAAATTTTAATTCGTCTTTTGCCAATTTCTCTAATAAATCTGCTGGTTTCCAAAAGTCGCTATCAATTTTTTGAAAACCTTTAAGCTTCTCTAAGACTTTATCCAATCCTAATGAGTTTGCATAAAACATCGGACCACCTCTCCATACAGGGAATCCATATCCATTTATGTAAACAATATCCATATCACTTGCTCTTTGTGCTACTCCTTCTTCTAAAATTTTTGCTCCCTCATTTACTAGTGCAAGGATACATCTATCTACAATTTCTTCATCACTAATTTCCCTCCTAGTGAATCCATTCTCCTCAGATATCTTAAAATATATCTCCTCATTTTCTGGCGCAGGATTTGGAGCTCTAGATCCTTCTGAATAATTATAAAATCCTTTACTATTCTTTTGACCAAAGCGTTCATTTTCGCATAGCGTATCAGCAATCTTATTTGTAAGTGGTGAATCTACTCCTGCAAGTTTCCTAGCACGCCATCCTAAATCTAAGCCTATTAAATCCATCATTCGAAAAGGACCCATATTTAAACCAAATGCTTCAATTGCATTGTCAATTTGGCTGGGCAATGCTCCCTCAAGTAGCAACATGTTTGCTTGTTTTGAATATCCAAGAAGCATTCGATTTCCAATAAATCCTGGTGCATTTAGTGACACTACTGCTGTTTTTTTAATAGCTTTACTAATTTTCATAACAGTAGCCAGAGTTTCGTTTGATGTATTTTCTCCTCTCACCACTTCAAGAAGCTTCATTATATTAGCTGGACTAAAAAAGTGAGTACCCACTATCTTTTCAGGCCTATTGGTTACTGATGCAATAGAATCTATATCTAGCCCTGAAGTATTGGTAGCTAATATTGCTTCAGGCTTTACGTGTTTATCAAGTTCCATAAAAATCTTGTGTTTAAGTTCAAGATTTTCATATACAGCTTCTATAACTATGTCGCAATCTTTGAGGCTATCATAGTCAAGTGAGGGAGTAATTAAAGCAACTGTTTTGTTTTTAACTTCTTCTTTCATTCTTCCTCTATCAACCATGAATTGATAATTTTTATTTATAACTTTCATACCCCTATCAATATTTTCTTGATCTTGATCTAAAATGGTCACAGGTATACCAGCATTTGCAAAATTCATTGCTATACCTCCTCCCATTGTTCCAGCCCCAACTATTCCAACGGCCTTAATTTCAGATGTTGGAGTCTCTCTTGGTACATCTTTTATCTTTGCAGCTGTTCTTTGACCAAAAAATACGTTAATCATTGCTTCTCTTTGTGGATGCATTAGACATTCAAGAAAGTATTCTGACTCCTTTTTCATACCTTCATCAAAGTCATCAAGATTAATTGCACTTTCAACACATTTTATTATTTGACCCGGTGCAAATTGTCCACGTCTAGCTTTCGCTACATAACTTTTGGCTTTATCGATTATCTCTGAGTTACCTCGTGCTTCAACAAGCATCTCATTAGCATCTCTGATTTTTGGATGCGAACTATTTTGCTTGATCTTTTTCTCAAGAAAATTAATTGCATCTTCAATCAGATCATTATTGGAAATTTCATCAAGAATACCCATTTCTAGAGCTTTTTGTGCCTGCACACCCTCTGCCGTAAGCATTATCGTGAGTGCTTTATCAGGTCCTATTATTCTTGGAAGTCGTTGTGTTCCTCCAGCTCCTGGTAACAAACCTAGATTTACTTCTGGCAAGCCAACAAATGAATTTTGAGTTGCAATTCTATAATTACAGCACAAAGCTGTTTCAAGACCACCACCCAATGCAGGCCCATTTATAGCTGCTACAACAGGTTTTTCGCTTAATTCTATACCTGCCAAAGTAGTGTGCAGATCAGGGCCTTCTACTTGTTGACCAAACTCTGATATGTCTGCGCCTGCAATAAAAGCATTTCCAGCTCCTTTTAGAATAATTCCGGTTATTGAGTCATCAGAATTTGCCTTCTCAAAGCATTCTTTCAATCCTACTCTGACCCCGCTACTTAAGGGATTTACAGGTGGATTATCTACCTCAAGAATTGCAACATTTCCGACTACTGAATAATTAACTGTACCTTTCATATCTCTACCTTTTAATTAAGAAAACTTATTATAAATGTTTATTTTTAACAATAACACACTGAAACCTTATACCTTCATAAACAAAACGTATATAAAATAATAAATAAAAAAAATATATAAAAATGGTTGATAATATATTATAAGTTTGTATAATAATACATGTCAGCACTCCTCTCCCCCTATGTAAAGCTGACATTCTCTGGAAAATGGAGGGCAGCTAGCCCTCCTAATTTTTAGGATAAAAGTAAATATGAGTAATAAAACAAAAAATAAAATATTGGAAAACATTGAGCTACTTGCGTTGGTATCAATATTTGTCACAAGTATTTACGGTGTAGCACCCTTAGTATAGTATTACCACCATGTTGAAGGCCAATGCTTTATTAGCACTTTTTATATTTACCTCTTTTTTGGAAGCATGTCCAAACATACTAAATCATAAAATCAACCTTCTTGACTCTAAAGAATCATTGAATCTTTGTGAATTTGAGGATTCAACTTTGTTAGTTGTAAATGTTGCAAGTAGATGTGGTTTTACAAATCAATATGCTGGACTTCAAAAATTGTATGAGAAGTATAAAGACAAAAACTTTACCATCATTGGTATACCCTCAAGGGACTTTTATCAAGAGTTTAAAGACGAATCAAAAGTTGCCGAATTTTGCTCAACTACATATGGTGTTAATTTTCCAATGTTAAAGACCAGTTCTGTTCGTGGCGAAAATGCGCATCCTTTTTATAAATCTCTTTCAGTGGTTTCCGGCATGAGTCCAACTTGGAATTTTAATAAATATTTAGTTTCTAAAAATGGAATAGACGTAAAATTTTACTCATCAGGAGTCAGGCCTGATTCTCCGGAACTTTTAAATGCCATCGAAGAGGATATTAACTCCTAATTTGTAATAACCTTATAAGGTTTTACCTTAGCAAATATTCCATTCTCTACAACACCAGGAATCATATTTAATGAGGTTTCAAGTTTAAGTGGATGATCAACTCTTATTCCTGTTACATCAATAATTAAGTTCCCACTGTCAGTTTGAAAAGATTCTCTAACTGTTGCTTTACCACCCAATTTTTCAATTTCATCTATAAATAATTTTTTACCGTGTATTAATACTTCGATGGGAATGCCGAAATCACCGAGGGCAGGGACCATTTTATTTTTTGTAACAATACATATGAATTTATCTGACTTTGCAGCAACTATTTTCTCTCTTGTTAGCGCACCCCCACCACCTTTAATCAAACAGTTATTCTTATCAACCTCATCTGCTCCATCAATATAAAAATCTATTTTATTAATGTCATTAATGTCAGATACTTTGATGTTTGCATCTTTTAAAATTGATGAAGTTTCTTTTGAGCTTGATACTGCTGTTTTAAATATTGGCTTAAGTTGTTTCAAAACCTCAATAAAGCAGTTTGTTGTTGATCCAGTTCCAATACCTAAAACAGTATTTTCATTTATTTCAGCTTTAATAAAATCATATGCTAATTTAGCAACTTGCATCTTTGCGTCTTCCATACTTGTATAATAAACAAATTTAAAACTTTTGATATGCGACATAAGATAAAAAAATCTAACAATTTTAAAAATTCAAAGCAGTATTTGAAAATGATTAATGACGCTTCGGTATATGATGTCGCAATAGTTTCCCCTATAACATTTGCTAAAAATTTATCGAGCAAATTAAAAAATGATGTGTATCTCAAACGAGAGGATTTACAACCTATATTCTCGTTTAAGAATAGAGGAGCATTCAATAAGATAAATAGCCTTTCCAAGCAACAAAAAAATAGAGGTGTTATTGCAGCGTCAGCAGGTAATCATGCTCAGGGTGTTGCTAATGCTGCAAAAAAGATAGGTATCCCATGTCTAATTGTAATGCCAATTACCACCCCTGATATTAAAGTAAGTGCTGTACGATCATTTGGTGCAAAAATACTTCTATATGGTGATAATTATAATGAATCTTCAAAAAAAGCATCTTCAATTGCTAAACAAAAAAAAATGGAACTAATTCATGCTTTTGATGATCCCATGACTATTGCTGGGCAAGGAACTATTGGTAAGGAAATCTTGGATGCAGAGGATAATTTGGACGCAGTTTTTGTTCCAGTAGGAGGAGGGGGCCTACTGGCTGGAGTGAGTGCATGGATTGCACAGCAAAAAAAGAAAGTAAAGATTTATGGAGTGGAGGTCGATGACTCAGCCTGTTTGACAGAAGCTATTAAAGCTAACAAGAGAGTCAAGCTTAGAGAGGTAGGCCTTTTTGCTGATGGAGTTGCAGTTGATCAAATTGGATTACACACTTTTGATGTCATTAAAGAATGCGTTGATGGTGTAATAACTGTCTCAATTGATGAGCTTTGTGCAGCTGTCAAAGACATTTTTGAGGATACAAGGATACTATCTGAGCCAGCAGGCGCACTTGCGCTAGCAGGCTTGAAAAAATATGCATCCAAAATTTCTAATAAAAAACTTTTAGCCATAAGCAGTGGCGCAAATTTAAACTTTGAAAGACTCAATTATATTGTTGAGCGTTCGGAAGTTGGTGAAAATAGAGAGAAGCTTTTAAGTATCCAAATTCCTGAAAAGCCTGGCAGTTTTCTAAAGCTTTGTAGAGTTTTTGGTAGATCGCAGATAACAGAATTTAACTACAGATTGGCTGATGCTTCATCTGCGCATGTTTTAGTTGGAATAAAAACTGATTCAGAACCTGCTTTTAAAAAATTAAAGACCCAACTTAAAAAAAATAATTTTAAAACGACTGATCTTTCAAAGAACTTTATTTCAAATGATCATCTTCGTCATATGGTAGGTGGCCATCTTAAATCCAACAATGAAATATCTGAGAGAATCTTCAGGTGTAAATTCCCTGTTAAGCCAGGCGCATTACTGGACTTTTTAAGAGATTTTGGTTCGCAGTGGAATATTTCCCTATTTCATTATCGTAACCTTGGCGCTGCCTTTGCAAATGTGCTTATTGGTATCCAAGATTCATCGAGCAGCAAACATTCACTAAATAAACATCTAGATTCGCTAGATTATGTATTTATAGAAGAATCAGAAAACATAGGATATAGAACGTTTTTAAAATGAACATTAAAGACTTTAAAATTAATGTTTCTCAGAGCGAAATCGATGCACTTAATCTAAAAATTGATTCAACTAGGTGGCCTGATGAGGTTAATGACAAACACTGGACAATGGGAACAAGCAAGGAGTTTTTAAAGTCTGCTTTAGATTATTGGAAGAATGATTTTTCATGGTCTAAGCATGAATCAAAAATTAATGAAGTAGGCAGTTACATATTTAAGTCAAATACTGGTTTGGATATCCATTTCTTACATAGCAAGTCAAAAGATTCAAATGCTATACCTATAATTATGACTCATGGATGGCCTGGGAGTGTACAAGAGTTTTTGAAAATTATTCCTGTCTTAAATAAGGGCATTAATGGCATTTGTTTTGATGTTATATGCCCTTCAATGCCTGGATATGGATTTTCATCGAAGCCTAAAAAAAATGGCATAAACTCAAAAGAGATTGCAAAAATCAATCATGAATTGATGCATGAACTAGGGTACAAAAAATATGTTGCACAAGGAGGGGATTGGGGTGCAACAGTAAGTAAATGGACTGCCGATCTCTTTAAAGAGCATTGCATAGGCCTTCATTTAAACATGATTCTAGCTTTTCCACCTGAGGGGGATGATCCATATGAAGGCGTAAGTGAGGAAGAAAAAGAAGGTATGCAAAACTTTCAAAAATATCAAGAAAAAGGATCAGGATATTTTGCAATTCAAAGCACTAAACCCCAGACCGTAGCATATGGCCTGACCGACTCACCGGCAGGCTTGGCAGGTTGGATTATTGAAAAGTTTCATGCATGGACAAACGACAATGAGAATAAATTAGTTATTCCTTTGGAAGAGGTTTTAGCAATCATCTCTTTGTATTGGTACTCTAATTCAATTGCTTCTTCAATGCGCTTATATTATGAAAATGGTCAAGCTGGCTTTTCGTTTGATTATGTTGAACAACCAACCGGATGTGCCTTGTTTGATAAAGAAATCGTATTGCCTCCAAGAGTCTGGGTAGAAAAGATTTATAATGTAAAACAATGGGATAAATTTTCAGGTGGGCATTTTGCTGCACTGGAAAATCCTACGAATCTTGCGACTAGTATCGTAAATTTTTGCGAATCTGCACAGATTAAGGATCTTATTAAATAGTTAATATTATTTTACTTTGATAAGTTCGTTCTCATTGCATAAATAATCCATGCTTACGTCATGTGGCTCTGCAATAATTCGTTCATCAAGAAATTGAAAATCAAAAATCAAAGCAACAAATTTTGCATTTACAGCCTTTAATAGATAACGATCATAGTAACCTTGCCCATAACCAATCCTATTGCCATGAAGGTCTGCTGCGAGCGTTGGACAAATAATTAAGTCAAATTCATCAGGTTGAATTACTTGACCCTCATTTTCTAGTATTCCAAATTTATTCTTCCTAAGTTGGTCTGCGAATGCATAATCTTGAAATACCATCATATGGTCTTTGATTTTGGGAACCGCAACTATCTTTGAATCATTAGTGGCACATTCCATAAGGTTTTTCGTCATTACTTCATTTTTTATAGGTAAATAGCAGCCAATAGTCCTCGCCTTTTGAAACAGCACAGAATTAATAATAGTGTTTTGAATAGATTTTGATTTTTCACTTAATTCAGTCGAAGAAAGATCTAGCCTCCGAGAAAGCAGTGATGTTCTAATATTAGATTTCACATTCATGACGGAGGCTAATAACCAATTCACCGCTGTGCATTTTTCCTGAACCGAAAGTCCAGGTGGCAAAGCTCATGTCGAATCAGGCTTCCCTATGGTAATGCACAACATCGACAGTGGAATATCGCCTTTCATTTAAGTATCGGTTCAAAGATAATGAATGCACTGACGTATGAACCAGTCACATCATTATACATAAAAAGCTTTTTAGGGTTAATTTTATACTTAGGCTTTTGACTACTTTATTGCGCTATCAATTTTTGAGATTAGGTTCGCAATATTGCTTGTCTCAATTTCACTAAGATCACTATCAGAAACGGCAGATTTAAATGCAACATTTAAGGCAGCTAAAATAACTGCATTATTTTTATCCGGTATTGACTCTATTTCTTGATTTAGAATATTCGCAGCTTCTTTAAGCCCTTGAACATCTTTTTTTGGACACGCTAGTGTGATGTCTCGGCTTGCAATTCTGAGAGAGATTACTTCTTTGTCAGCCATTAGCTTTCCTCTTTAAAGTTTTGACTTGCTTAGTGAGTTTATTTATGACATTTGTATTTTTCAGGTTAGTCTTTTTCCAAGTTCTCTCTTTTTTGATGTAGGCCTGAATTATTCCTTGTTGCTCTCTAAAGCGTTGTATCAATTGATGTACTTTGTTTTCAAGATCCTTAAATTCTACTTTTTTGTTTTTAGACATCTATACAAGTTTAATTCTAAGTTTCATTTAAGGGAAGTTTGATTAAGAAAAGAGTAAAATAAAGAATATGAATATGTTTAAAGAGCGAAGAATTAATCTCATTGAATCGCTAAATCCAGGCTCAGCTATTATTTTGTATGGAGCTCGGATTCAATATCGAAATGCAGACAGTGCCTATGCTTTCAGGCAAGATTCAAACTTTTGGTATTTAAGTGGCTTTAACGAGGCAGACTCTGTAATGCTTATTATAAAAGATATTGAGCAGCAGATCCGAAGTATGATCTTTGTTCCACCAAAAGATAAAACTAGAGAAATCTGGGATGGTTATCGCAGTGGCCCAGATGGTGCTATCAACGACTTTGGCTTTGATAAGGCATATGAAAATACAAAGTTAGAGGAGATGATTCCCCAATTGCTTGTTAATTTGTATCAGGTTTATCATCTTATTGGGAAGGATCCAAAATTTGATAAACAAACTATACAGTTTATAAAATCTGCTCAAACGAAAGATCGCCACAATCCAAACATAGAACTCAAAGATCTTAATCAGCTTTTAATGGAGATGCGGGTTATCAAATCTGATTCAGAGATACAAACGATAAAAAAAGCATGTGAAATCTCAGCTAAGGCTCACAATAAAGCGATGCAGAATGTTCAACCCAAGATGAATGAATATGAAATAGAAGCATTATATTTAAATGAATTTGCTCTTCATGGCGCAAGATTTCCAGCATACACACCAATAGTTGCAGGCGGTGAAAATGCGTGCACCCTACATTACATAGATAACTCAGCGACTTTATGTGATGGCGATCTATTGTTGGTTGATGCAGGATGTGAATATCAAAATTATGCCTCGGACATTACTAGAACTTTTCCAATCAATGGTAAATTTTCTGATACACAGCTTGCAGTTTATGAGATTGTTCTTGAAGCTGAAAGGAAAGCTATTGAATGTGTAATGCAAGGTAATGATGTCCTGTTACCGCAAGCAAAATCTGAAGAGGTTATAACTCAGGGATTAATTGATTTGGGAATCTTAAAGGGTGGCTTGGAAGAAAATCTTGCTGAACAGAAATTCAAAGACTTTTACATGCATAAAATTGGACATTGGCTTGGCTTAGATGTTCACGATTCTGGACCATACAGTTCATCGAAAGAAGCTATGAAATTTGCATCGGGAATGATTACAACTATTGAGCCTGGAATTTATATTTCCTCCGAAAGTGATGTTGACGATAAATGGAAGGGTATTGGAATAAGAATCGAAGATGATATTTTGGTGACTGAGAGTGGAAATGAAAATTTAACTGATGCGACTCCAACCGATCCCCAAGATATTCAATCTTTAATGTCCTAAAATGTCTCCGGAGTGTTTGGTAATTGGGAATGGTATCGCTGCTAGACTGTTTGCGCTTGAGTGCAAAAGAAACATTATTGATTGTGCGGTTTTAACTAGTTCACCGGTATATTTTAATCAAGTTAGAACTATTACCTTGAATCCAATCTCATTTAAGTTTCTTCAAAAGTTAGGCATATCTTTAGATGCTAGTCCAATTTCTCATATCAATGTTTTTGAATCTGAAGGGACAGGAGTTATTAACTTTAGTGCACACGATCTTGGCGAGGATAATCTAGCATATGTTATTAATTACGATAATTTGTTAAGGCAGCTAGATGAATTGACCAAAGGTATGCAGTGTTCTGCTGATGAAGTCGAGGACTTAAGCAATATAAAAGTGAGAGTTTTCGCTGATAAAGATAAAAATTTTTCTAAACACCAAACAGATTTTGATTTTATCGAGCATGATTATGACCAAATTGCTTTTACTTTTCATGCCACAGCATCAAAACTTCAAAGAAATCACGCTTATCAGACATTTTTCAACAATCAAATATTCGCAATTATGCCTATTGATCATAGTAAAAATACTTTTACTGTTGTCTGGTCAATCCCAAAAGATTTTGCAACAGAAGAATATGTCAGGGATAACATAGATCTGTTGGGGCAGCAGCTTAATACAGATATTGCAATTTCGGGAGAGATACTTGTATTTGAATTATCATCTTCTAGGGCAAAAGAATATTGTATTCCGGGCAAATGCTTAATAGCTGACTCAGCTCATAGCTTTCATCCACTTGCTGGACAAGGACTTAATCTTGGGATTGCTGATATTGATGTTTTAGTTGATGAATTTAAAAAAGCCAAATCAAAAGGGAGATCATTAGGAGATATTAAAGTATTAAAAAAATATGAAGTTAGGCGTAAGCTTTTGAACGAAGCAATGCTAAATGGAGTCAATTTTTTAAATTATTTATTTCATTCAGAAAATATTTATACCAAATTTTTTCGAAATAGGGGCCTACGATTAGTAAATAAGATACCAGTTATAAAAAATCTGTTAATAAAAAATGCTGTGGGTAAAATTAAAATTTAAATCTAAAAGGTGGAGAAATGAGCAAGGATGAATCAAAGGTTATTTTGGTTACAGGAGCAAGCAGGGGAGTTGGAAGAGGAATCGCTGAAGGTATTTGTAAACCTGGTGATATTGTTTACTGCGTAGGGCGATCTTTAAAGACAGGCACCAAAGTCAGTCAATTTGGGCTTGAGCTTAATTCTAGCTTAGAGGATACTGCTAATGAAATTAATCAGCTTGGCGCCAAAGGCATTCCAGTTGTTGCAGATCTAAATCGTGAGGATGAGATTAAAAAGATCAGTGATCTTATTTCTCAAGAGCATGGAAAATTAGACATCTTGGTTCATTCAGCTTGCCAAATTCATGATGATTTGGTTCAGCCCAAACCATTTTGGGAGAAATCTACAGAACTTTGGTCTATGGTTGAAGTGGGTCTAAAATGCAACTACATGCTGACGCATGCGCTTGCACCAATATTAATAAAAACTAGTTCAGCATTAGTTATTAATATATCTTCACATGGCGCAGTCTGCTATATGCACGGACCAATCTATGGAGCTCAAAAAGCTGGTTTAGACAAAATGACACACGATATGGCGCATGATTTTAAAGAGCACGATGTTTGTGCTATTTCGTTATGGTCAGGTATTGTTCTTGACGAAAAGACTGAGCTTATCAGCGCAAATATGGATGAGGCATATGCAGAATTTCTGAAAGGTGCTGCATCTCAGAGATTTGCTGGCAAAGTTATCAGAGGATTTTATGAGACCAAAGATAAAATGCAGAAAACTGGTAAAACATTAATTGCTGCAGAATTAGCAAATGACTTAGATATCAAGGACTTGGACGGTAATCAACCTATTAGTGATAGAGAGCAGCTTGGTGGACCAGTGGATTTCAGTGATTCTGTAATCTATTAATTAGATTTTTTCGCCTCTTGAACGCATATCTTTCAGAACTGCGTCGATGCCTTTTTTGTCAATGATACGCATCCCTTTTGTCGAGACTTTTAGAGTAATAAATCTATTTTCAGATTCTACCCAAAATTTATGAGTATGAAGGTTAGGGTAAAATTTTCTCTTCACTTTATTATTAGCGTGCGAAACGTGATTACCAGTTTGTGGCATTTTACCGGTGACTTGGCATACTTTACTCATAGGTGAGGGATTTTAAATGACCAATAGACTATAGGCAAGGTAAATAATGACTTACAAGATTTTTTTATTAAGACACGCAAAATCCTCATGGGACAATCAAAACCTGACTGATTTTGAGAGACCCCTTAATCAAAGAGGTGTTAATAATGCAACTGCATTAGGTGAATATCTTAAGAGCATTAATTTCAAAGTCGATCAAATATTATCTAGCCCAAGTGAGCGGACCTTGCAGACACTACAAATATTATCTGCAGTTGCAAAAATTAAGAATGAAATTATTACCGTAAACTCAATGTACCACTCTACTTTAGAAAATCTTTTAACTATTATCAGACAAATGTGTCTGGAGAATAGATCTCTGTTGCTTGTAGGTCATAATCCATCAATGCATGAGGTTTATGAATACCTCACAAGTGATTCAATAACAAATTTTCCAACCTGTGGCTTTGCCGAAGTAAGTTTCACGGAAGATTTGAGCAAATCCTTGGAGGGAGTTGCAAAATGTGATTTATTTGTAAATCCTAATAAGGAACTCTGATTTTACTTATTTTTTCCAAAGCGCTTCTCAAATCTTTGGACGCGACCACCAGTATCGACAATCTTGTGTTTACCAGTGTAAAAAGGATGGGAAGCTGATGAAACATCAAGCGTGTAATATGGATAAGTTTTCCCATCTTTCCACTTTTTTGTTTGATCAGTTTTCAAGGTGGAATTAATAACAAAGTATTCATCCACACTTACATCATGGAATAAAACTTCACGGTATTCAGGATGTATATCGTTTTTCATAATAAAATCATCTATGAGGTTGAGAACTATAACAAAATGCACAAGCTTTACAAAGTCTAATGAAAAAATATTTCTATAAAGTTTCTTTACCATTAGCAATCGACCAAACTTTTATATATCAACACGACTCCCAAATTAGTAATGGTTCTAGAGTCTTAATAAATTTCAAGAATAAGGATAGGATTGGCATTGCTCTAGACTTATGTAAAAAACCATCCTTCAAAACACTCAATGTTAAAGAGGTTCTTGATGAATCTGTCATTTTTAATAAAGTAGATTTAGAGTTACTTTTTTGGACTTCAAAATATTATTTTCATCCAATAGGGCAAGTAATCGATACATTCACCCCAGCGTACTTAAAAAAACTTAACCCAAAAGTTGAGGTCAAAGCCATTCCTAAGATTGATAATAAAAAATATGATTTTAAATTCAAAAAAAGCTTAACATCCAAACAAAAAGATGCATTCAAAGCAATTATTAAAACGAAAAGCAATAAGCCAATCTTGCTCAATGGAATTACAGGCTCCGGAAAAACAGAAGTTTACGCAAGAGTTATTGCTGAATCAGTACAAAATAATCAAGGTGTTTTAATATTAACTCCTGAAATAGCCCTTACCCCTCAATTATCAGCTTATTTAAAAGATATATTTAATGATCAAGTTGAAACCTATCATTCTGGTGTCACTCCAAAAAGACGATATGAAATTTGGGAGAAAGCTAGATCAGGAGAGACTAAAATTTATGTTGGAACAAGATCAGCGGTATTGCTACCTATCAAGAATCTTGGATTAATTATTGTTGATGAGGAGCATGACCAGTCCTACAAACAAAATGAGGGGCTTTTATTCTCAGCCAGAGATTTAGCTATAAAACGTGCTGATCTTTTAAAGATCCCCATTATACTGGGTTCCGGTACACCTTCGCTGAGGAGTCTGCACCAATGTGAAGTAGGTAAATACATTCAAGTTCTTATTGATGAAAGGGTGCATTCTCAAACTCCACCTGAAATTTCAATACATGATACAAATGGCATGATGCTTAATTGTGGTTTATCGGATTTATCCATTCAAACCATTAAAAAAACTGTTGCAGATGGGAAGCTGGCAATGATTTTTATTAATCGTAGAGGGTATGCTCCTGAATTTTCTTGTGGGCAATGTGATTGGATCGCAACGTGTCATCATTGCGAAACAAACATGGTGATGCACATTGATAGAGAAAGATTAGTGTGTCACAGGTGTGAGTCTGTCTTCGCTATACCACCTAGATGCCCAAACTGCATGTCTGACAGGCTTGATTCGGTAGGACAGGGCACACAACGAATAGAGGCTTTTCTGAAAAAAGAACTTTCAATTAAGAATGTATTTAGATTTGATAGTGATGCTACTAAAAATACTGGTGACCTGGAGGCATTAGTTGACAGGATACAGCAATCAACTTCAGGGGTAATCGTCGGCACTCAGATGCTTACTAAGGGACATGATTTTAAAGATTTAGAACTTGTAGTAGTTCTTAATATTGACCATGGGCTAACTAGCGTCAGTCCTTTTGCTCTGGAAGATATGGCTCATAAGTTGATTCAAGTTAGTGGTCGCGCGGGTAGAGAAAGTGGAAGAGCAAAAGTAATTTTGCAAACAAGGTACCCTAGTCATCCAACATTGCAAAGATTAGAAAAGGGAGACTACAATTCATTTGCAGAAAGTGTTCTATCTGATCGTGCACTTCAAAATATACACCCTTTTTATTTTTATATTTCAATAAAGTCTGCCTCAACTAGGTTGGAAAGAAACATAAATTTTTTAAGTAAAATTATTTCTTATGAAAATTTAAATGAAGAAGAATTTGCAGGACCTATGCCTTTATCAATATACAAGCAAAGGGGCAAATACAATCATCAATTAGTTATTATGAGTGCTTCAAGAACAAAACTGCATCAAAAGATAGAATCTATATTGAAAGCTATTAGCCGAATTCCAGAATCGAGGCAGTTAAGTTGGAAAATAGATGTTGATCCGCTTCAGTTTTAGCTACAAACTAAATTCTTGATTTACTAATTCCTCAGAGATTTTCCAAAGTTTTTCAGCTTCAGCGTCATCTTTGGAGTAGCTAGAAGTTTTTGCAATTTTACTGTCTACAAAATATTGACCAGTAACATCTAGATCCATCATATGTGCCAAATAGATAATACTCTCTGCTCCTTTTAGTGGTGATCTAAAGAAAGGTTTAAGCATCAATTTTAGGACTTTTCCGAGAAGTGTCTTATTTTGACTTCCAAGTGCTGTGTTAACTCCACCCGGATGCATAGAATTTACAGGTATGTTTTTGCTTTCAAGCCTTTTTGCAAGGTGCCGAGTAAAAAGAATGTTTGCCAATTTAGATTGACCATAGGACTTAACCCCCATTCCAAAGTCCTCTTTGTAATTTAAGTCATCCCAATTCATTGATTTAACAAAGAAATGAGCAGCAGAAGACACATTAATAATCCTTGAAGAGCCAGTTCTTTCTAATACATCAAGCAGTAGATTTGTAAATAAAAAATATCCAATATGGTTTACAGCGAATGTTTGCTCTATACCTGCATTTGTTTCTATATATTTTGTATTAACAATCCCAGCGTTATTAACCAATAAGTCAATTTCAGTTACATTTTGTTTAATTTGAGACACACAATCTCGGATGGATTCTTGATTAGAGAAATCACAAAAAAAACCTTGAACACGAAGTTCAGGATTTATCATAGAAAGCTCTTTTTTAAGTTGATCTGCTAATTTATCATTCCTGTATGTAAAAAATAAGGAACTACAATCTTCGGCAAGTTTAAGTGCAGCCGCCATACCAATGCCGTTAGTTGAACCTGTAATTAAAACCGTTTTATCTTTTATCCAAATACTCATATGTTTATTTTAATCTTTTGACCGGGATAAATCCTTTTTGGATTAATTTTATTTTGTGATATCAATTCATCAACTGTTACACCAAACCTAATTGCAATCTCTGATAAAAGGTCACCCTTTTGAATGATATATGTTAATGATTTTGGTTTATCTTGCATAATGGTATTCTTTGGATTTTCTTGTTTTAAGTAATTCAGAATACCTTTAAAAATTCCTCTTGCAATCATTCTTCGGCCAGGTTTCCCGCTAAGCCTTTTGGCATCATCTGGATTTGAAATAAAACCAGATTCAACTAATACAGATGGTACATCAATTAATTTCAACACCCTAAAATTAGCAAACTCAACATTTGGTTTATGAATATAGGTATATGGGTCTCTTTTTAATTCCTCAAGAATTTTATCTGCAAGCAGAAGACTTTTCTTATTGGTTAAATCATATTCTTCCAAAAAATAAGGCCTATTTAAGTCTTCATTGAAATCAAGCTTATCAAAATTGGTATTTTTTACATTGAGAAGTTTTTGATCGCTTAGATTATCTGCTGTCATAGATGAGGAAGTTTTGGACCATATATATACGGATGCTCCTTTTACTCTTGACAGTGTAAAACCATCCGCATGGATTGAAACAAAGATATCGGCTCCCATTCTTCTTGCGCGCATATATCTTTCGTCCAATTCAATAAATTCATCTTTTGATCTTATTAATTTAGGACTAAAACCTTCAGTATTTTGTAGTGTGCGAGCTAGCTCTTTTGCAATCATTAAGGTGATATCTTTTTCAAGAATATTTTTTCCAACTGCACCTGGATCTTTACCTCCATGACCGGCATCAATAACAATTACAATGTCTCTTATGTTTTTATCTAACTTCTTGTCTGGTATTAGGTTCATAGACATCTTCACGTGATCTGTCATTTTTTCTTGGGCGGGCTTAGTCCATTTCACAAATTGATCAAGCTCAATAATTATGGAAATTCCATCATCTTCAACAGATGAACTAAAAGATTTAATTAGCTTTGATTGGTTCTGGGCAATTTGTTTAAATTCTTTCACACTTTCAATCTTCAGTATTATCTTAGGCTCATCATCAAATGATTCAGATTTAATAAGTGCTACTTTATCTAATTTAAAACTCAGCTCATATTCATTCTTATTAGTGTCGTTAATTTCCTGAAGAATAACTTTATTTGCAAGAATTTCAGAATTTGCAAACATTAAAAAGATAAAAAATAACTTATGCATATATCTTAGTTAAATTATTAATGAATTTATTTGCAGACCCTGAAACTTTAAATATTCTTTTCCTATCATGATGATCAATATTAATATGTAATTCAGGCAAACGTTTATAAGGAATATTTTCAGGCCATTCAATAATGATAATCTTTTGCTTATCACGAACGGGGTCATCTAATCCAAGCATATCAATATCAAATTGATTATTTATTCTATATAAATCCACATGTAAGCATAATAAATTATTAAAACTATACTCCTCACAGATCGAAAATGTTGGACTTTTTACATTTGCATTCCAACCCAAATACTTAATTATGCTCCTTGCAATGGTAGTTTTGCCTGCTCCTAAATTACCTTCAAGATGTATCTCAAAGCTTGATTGGAGGCAATTGTTTATTATCAATGAAGCTATGTTTTGACCTAATTTAGAGGTTGCAAGCTCATTTTCTAACAGATGCATGAGCTAACAATTTATATTTTTTCTTAAAAGTTCAATAAGCATATCAGAGGATAGACCAACATCACCAATCTCTGATGAGTAGTCATCTCCGCATTTCCCATGCAATGAAACTGCTACTTTACATGCCAAATCTAACTCCAGACCATTTGCAACCATAGCACCCACTAAACCAGTAAGGATATCTCCTGAACCAGGAATCGCAAGGGCTGAAGTTCCATTCTCACAAATATGTATAGACTCATCAGCAATTATAGTTTGATAACCCTTAAGAACCGCTATGCAATCATATTTGGTTCGAAGTTTGGTTGCAGTATCAATTCTATTAGACTGAACTTCGCTCACAGAGCAGGATAACAACGCCGCAGCTTCGCCAGGATGAGGTGTTATTATAGTTTTTTTAGGTAACTTCATCTTTACGAACGGTTCTTCGATTATTAGCCTTAAAGCACCGGCATCAAGAATTAAAGGAATATTTTTTTCATTACAAATTTGAATGGCCTGATACATAAGCTGTTCTGACCAATATCCAGGTTTTAAGCCAGGACCACAGGCAATCACATTAGCATAATCAAGTTCCTCTTTGAAATCTTGAGCATTACTCGAACCGCTTACCATCAGTTCTGGGATATGAGCTAAAGCTGCAGAAATATATTTTTTTCTCGTTACTAGCCTTACTAGCCCTGCTCCAGCAATCAGCGCTCCTTTGCATGATAAAATGCCAGCACCACCGTAACCATCATCTCCTGCAATAACTGTTAATTTCCCAAAGTTACTTTTATGCGAATCAATCAACCTTTTAGGTAGATTTTTCTTTAAATCAGAAAAATTAAATGAGTTAACTTTGCTTTTCATAGTATTTGAGATACGTAAACCTAGATCTTTTAATTCTACAGAGTCAATAGCTTCTTTTGACTTGCCTAAAATTTGACCAATCTTATATCCAATGAAGGTAATTGTATAGTCAGCAGCAAAAGCATCATTATCTTTCTTTTCACTATCTGAGCATACTCCAGTAGGTATATCGATAGCTATTTTAACCGCTGCATCATTTACAAATCTCATCAACTTCTTAAGTTCATCATTTAAAATGTGCCTACCACCAATTCCAAAAACTGCATCAATAATCGTTATTTTATGTAATTCTATTTCTATTTCTTTGATTGAATAAGAATTTTGAAGATCTGAATCTTGCAGCGCTTTTTCAAGGAGTCTTGTTTTCTGTTTTTTTGGTAACACATCTAACAATTCAACTTGATAGCCTTTTTTCTTTAAGAATGAACCAATAAAAACTCCATCACCACCATTATTTCCAGGACCAAATAAAATTAAGATTTTTTTTGAGGGTAATCTATACTCTTGTATTTGATTGGCCGCTGCAAGCGCAGCTTTTTTCATCAAATCTAGATCATCATCAATCTTTTTAAATAAAGATTTTTCATAATCTTTGATTTCTTTTGCAGAGAAAACTTCTTTCAATCTAGTACTCTGTGAATCCCAATCTATTCGATCTGAATGAACCGAACCAGAGAGTGTCATCTACTTTCAATGCAACGGTACCAATCCCCATATTTACACTTTCAAAAGGTATTCTTTCAATTAAGTTTAGGTTATCTCGGTTTAGCTTTAAAACCGACCATGGAAGTGAACAATTTACATTGCTACCACAGCTTGAATAATCTGTAAGTTTGTAATCATGAATAACAGCCCAAAAATGGTTGTCTGTAAGGACTATATTATCTGGTGAATTTCCATTAATTGATGCTAATCGATCAGATGATTTAAGATCATACAAAACTATTTCATCACCGAGATTATAATTTACAACCATCGTATTTCTTTGAACATCTACAGCAATACCATTTGGATATGAACCTGCGGTTTGTTTCAGTTCTAGGAAGCCATTTTTTGGAGACCACTTAACTACAAAGCCAGTATCGAACTTCAAATAATTTGCCAAAATCCACTTGTACAATGGGAAATCTTCTTCAAACATATGGGTTGTGTAGAATGAACCATCAGGCATTAAACTCACGTCATTAAGGTAGTACTTTCCTTCTGTTTCGACACAACCACGCCAGATTAAATACCATTTAACATTTTTTGCTAACTCATACATATCTACTCTTTCGGTGGGAAGATGGCTCACTACTCCGAGCATATATTTCCCATCAGTTCTCTCAATCAGATCAATGCCATGAGGCCCATGAAGTTGATTTGCATTTCTTTTGCAGGTTGGCTCGCCCCAAATATTTTCTGCATACATTATTTCAATATCTGAACGTTTTTTAAGATTAATATCCAAGGCTGCTAGTTGACCAGATTTTTCTTTTTGAATTGGTTTTTGACCTCCATACTCGGATACTATTAAAAAGTTGTTATCAGGTGTTACAACAATATCCTCAGGATTGGTGAATTCACAGATAACATTCAATTCTTCATTACTCTCACACTCCAAAAGGGGAGCCATTTTATTAAAATCTGAACAACTAAGTTGTAATAATGAGATTGAGAAAATTAAAAGATTGGAATTGATTTTCATTATGTCCAATCAGATAACTTTTTATTAATTAGATCTAGCAAAATATCTGGTTCATCAATAAGGACATGATGAGCTGCATTATTAATTGTTGCAAATTGCATTATTGAACTGAACTTGTCTTGCATATAATTCATGATCTCATCATTAAGTAAAAGGCTTTTGCCTCCTGCAATAAATAAAGCTGGACAACTAAACTTAAAGCCATAGTCATCAAGCCTTGTCATGGATGTAAACATTCTGTCATCAAACTTCCAGCGCCAACCATCTTTACTCATAATGATTGAGTATTTTGCAATGTAATCCAGATACCATTGATTATTTGTTTCTTGTGGTGGCATTAATCTGAACCTACTTAGAATCTCTTTACGCGAATCATAAAATTTTATGGGCCTTAGGGGACCTGAATTAATATGTTTTGAATAATCATAATCTGGTGGTCTTATTGGACTATCAATGATGATTATTCCTTTGATTAGTTCTGGCCTTTCCGAAGCTAAATAGGCAGCCAAATGCCCACCAAGAGAGTGCCCGATGAGATAGATATTTTTATTTTCAATCTTTTCTTCGCCCATCACAGTAAGCAAAGATTGCATGAATAAATCAAAATCATATTTTTTGAAATGTGACGAATCACCCATCCCAGGCAGATCTGGAACAATGATCGTACCTATATCTGATATTTGAGGTGCAAGTGGATCCCACCAATGTTTATGTGCACCCGTTCCATGAATAAGGATTGCAATATCTTCATTGTTTGCAAGATTAAAACTCTTGTAAGAAATATGCCCATCAAGAAAATTGATCTTTTTTATTTTTGACTCATATTCAATGGATTTTTTAAATTTTTTTGGTATTGAGTTTTTCATTTTGCACTCTAAATGTTCTAATTAATCGTATTCTAAAGGATAATTAAGCCTATAACTATGGAATCGGTAAGGCCAGCATCAACAATAATGCTTGCAAGGAATAGCAAGGATAATATTGAAATTTTAATGGTTCGCAGAAATACAAAATCTGTTTTTGGTAATTTATATGTATTTCCAGGTGGGAAAGTTGATACAGATGATCGCTCTGAGGAACTCTACTCACTTTCAAGAAGTTTAGATGATGTTGATGCATCTAGGGCTCTGGGCATGCAAAAAGATGGATTAGCATATTGGATTGCTGGCTTAAGAGAATGTTTTGAGGAAGTTGGTATTTTGTTACATGATGCTTCGCAAATCATTGACCATCAATTAAAAGTTAATCAAAGAACAGAACTAAATAATGGAAAAACTAATTTTCTTGATATTTGTAAAGCACAGAAGCTAAATTTACCAACTGATTCAATGATTCCCATATCACATTGGATTACACCTGAGGTTGAGGTAAAAAGATTTGATACATGGTTTTTTCTAATGCATTATCAGGGTGATCAACAAAGCAATCATGATGGCATTGAATTAACTAATAGTAGTTGGATAAATCCTCAAGAGGCATTGGATGCTTGTTCAAGCGGCAAAATGAATATGATAATTCCAACAATTAAGAATCTCGAAAAACTTGTCCCATTTAAGAGGGTGGAAGATGCAACTGATTTTTTCAAAGAAAAAGTTTCGAGTATTCCATCAATATTGCCCAAATTTGAGAAACAGGATGGTCACTTGAATTTCGTTATACCAGAAAATTCTGATTAATATTATGAATGATGTAAAAGTTGAAAGAATAACAGCACCAAATGGAAGTGTCTTTACAGGTGCTGGTACTAATACTTATCTTGTAGGAGAGAATGATATTTCAATTGTGGATCCTGGCCCAAATATTAAATCTCATCTTGATAAAATCATAAAAAAAGTTGGAAAAAATGCTTCAAGGATATTAGTCACGCATACTCATAGGGACCACTCGCCTGGAGCAAAATATTTAGCTGAAAAACTAAACATTCCAACTTTTGGTAAATTAGTGGAAATTGATGATAGTCACCAAGATCTCAGTTTTAAGCCAGATCATGTTTTAAACCATGGAGACCTAATAAGTACTGATGAGTACTCCTTAGAAGCTGTTTACACTCCAGGACATGCATCAAATCATTTTTGCTTTTTCATTGACGTTAATGCACTCATGCTAACTGGCGATCACATTATGAATGGCTCTACTGTTGTAATTGCCCATCCTGATGGCAGCATGAAGCAGTATTTGCAATCTCTAGAGTTATTGAAGTCCTATGATTTTGATAAGATTGGTCCAGGTCATGGAGACTACCTCTCTAATCCTATCGATGTGATTTCTTGGATAATAAACCACAGATTACAGAGAGAGGCTAAAGTACTAGAGAAGTTAAATAATGAGGAGTTTATAAATGAACTAGACCTTGTTAAGTTAGTTTATGATGATGTTGACAGTAAGTTACATCCAATAGCTTTATGGAGTTTGAAAGCTCACCTAGTTAAATTAAAGGAAGAAAAACTTGTTGCAAATGATAAAGCTGAAGATAGCTGGCTTAAACTTATATGATAATTTTTACTCTTGGCTGCTTTTATCTATTGAATGCTCTCGCAATACTTTGGCTAGACAAATCAGGTTTTAACTTAGTCGGATTTATTTTCAATAGAAGAAATCATGGTATTTATCTAATATATGAATCTATTTTTTTATTTTTATGTCTTCTAAGTTTGATAGATTCACAACATTTTTTTCTTTGGCTGCTTTTTCTTATGCACTCAATAAATATGTTTTACCTATACTTCAATAAGAATGACTTTTATTCAAGCAGAGATAGCTTTGACTTGATTGGACAACAAAGCATAGTTAACATTTCAGTCGTTATTTTTACTCTTGCTGGTGTTTTTACAATTTTAATTAGTCTCTAGATTTAATCTATTTTCAATTAAATCCTCTAATACACCTGAATCTGCTAGTGTTGTGACATCGCCTAAATCATTAATCTCATTTGCTGCAACCTTTCTCAATATTCTTCGCATAATTTTTCCAGAGCGAGTCTTTGGTAAGTTTGGAGAGAACTGTATCAAATCAGGTTTTGCAATCGGACTAATTTCATTTGCGACAAATTTCTTAAGATCATCCTGAAGCTTATTATTTAGCTCAGTGTCGTTCATCAGTGTTACAAAAGCATAAATACCTTGACCTTTGATTGGATGCTCTACTCCAACTACTGCTGATTCAGCAACCTTAGGATGCAATACTAGTGCACTTTCTATTTCTGCAGTCCCCAATCTATGTCCAGAAACATTTAGAACATCATCAACTCTTCCAGTAATCCAAAAATACCCATCTTGATCAATCTCAGCACCATCACCGGTAAAGTAACATTCACCATATTGAGAAAAATATGTCTCAAGCATTCTTTTATGATCTCCATAAACTGTTCTAATCTGACTTGGCCAAGAACGTAGTAATACTAAATTTCCTTTTCCTCGATTTTGAATTTTGTCATTGTTGTCGACTACAGCAGGTTTGACACCAAAAAATGGAAGAGTAGCTGAACCAGGCTTCACAGGAGTAATCCCCGCAATGGGAGAGATTAATACAGAACCGGTTTCAGTTTGCCACCAAGTATCAATTACATGACATTTGCTTTTACCAACGATTTTATAATACCAATCCCATGCTTCAGGATTGATAGGCTCACCAACAGTACCAAGTATCTTCAAAGAGTCTCTCTTTGTAGTATTAACAAAATCATCACCTTGTGCCATTAGGGCCCTAATCGCAGTTGGTGCCGTATAAAAGATATTTATTCTGTGCTTATCACACACCTCCCAGCATCTTGATGCTGATGGATATGTGGGAATACCCTCAAATGCAAGTGTGGTAGCAGCATTACTAAGAGGTCCATAGACAATATAAGTATGACCAGTTATCCATCCAACATCAGCAGTACACCAATAATTATCTGCCTCTTTATAACCGAATAAATATTTAAAGCTCATATGAGCACCCAGAAGATATCCACCAGTTGTATGCATCACACCTTTTGGTTTACCAGTTGAACCAGACGTATACAATATAAATAGAGGATCTTCTGCATCCATCTCTTCACACTCACAATCAGCACTTACAGTTTTACATATCTCATCGTAATAGTGATCTCTTTTATGGACCCAATTTATTTTTACCCCTGTTCTTCTTACAACAAGACAAGCAGAGACTTGAGGACAAGATTCCAATGCTTTATCAACATTACTTTTTAAAGGGATTGATTTTCCCCCTCTGACTCCTTCATCAGCTGTTATCACAATTCTGCAGTCTGCATCCAGAATCCTATCTTTTAGAGATTCAGCAGAAAAACCACCAAACACCACTGAGTGAATAGCACCAATTCTTGCACATGCAAGCATTGAGTAAATCGCTTCAGGAATCATAGGCATATAGATGCAAATTCTCGATCCTTTTTTTGCACCTAATTTCTTTAGAATATTTGCTAGCCTGCAAACTTCTTCATGCAATTTTTTATAGGAGATTTCTTGGCTCTTATTTGGATCATCACCTTCCCAAATTAAAGCTGTCTTTTCAGAATTTGTTTTTAAATGGCGGTCAATACAATTATGTGCAACATTTATTTTTCCACCTTCGAACCATTTTGTATCTGAAAAGCTTTCATTATGCACAGATGAAAACTTTTCAAACCAATCAAGATTTTCTAAAGCCATTTTTGAAAAAAATTCTTTCGGTTTTTCAATAGACTCTTGATACATAACTTCATAGTCTTTAAAACTTTTAATGTAGGGATTTTTCAGATCCTTAGGGGGCTGGATTATTTTCTTCGACATTAAAAAATCGAGGGTTGTGGATTAATAAAGTTTTTTCCTTTTGGGTTAGAAACAATAGAATCCATTAGCAAATTGTAATCATTACTTTCATCCTCAAGATTTATATCCGATGCATTTACTATTAGCAAAGGAGCATCATTGTAGTTTAAAAAAAATTTTGAATAAGCTTCATTAATTCTCTCAAGGTATTCTGATGTAAGGAATCTTTCTTCTGGATTGCCACGTTTATTAATTCTTTCCAGCAATATTTCAACAGGTGCCTGAAGATAAATTACTAAGTCAGGGGTAGGAGAATCAAAGGTGAGATGATCATAAACTTTGTTATAGAGTTCTAACTCCTCAGGAGATAACGTTACCTCTGCAAAAAGTCTATCCTTTTCAATTAGAAAATCTGCAACTCGCACAGGCTCAAATAGACTTTGTTGTTTGAGATCTTCGATTTGTTGAATACGTTGGAATAGGAAAAATAATTGAGTTGGTAGGGCAGATTGATTTTGATTCATATAGAACTTCCCAAGGAAAGGATTTTCACTTGGTTGCTCAAGAAAAACGTCATAATTGAAAGATTTAGCTAGCTTGTGAGCAAGGGTAGTTTTGCCGACACCAATTGGACCCTCAATGGCAATAAATTTTGGCAACGGTGAATCTTTTATTGCTAAATCCATATAATAAAATCTTTAGGTCAAGATTATCCTAACTCTTCTGAGAAACCAAATTTTTTCACTTCAGATTTATTTTTTTTAAGGTCATCAAGCATCAAAATTTTGGTTTTTCTGCTACTTGCTTGAAATTTTGTCCACCATTTCCCAATATCGCTATCATCACTTGTAGCGGATTCTCTCAACAACAGAAGGTCATAGGCAGCTCTAAACCTTGGATGTTGTAGTACTTTGAATGGCTCAAACTTTGTTCTTCGTTCCAATTTAAATTGAAGTTTCCAGATATCTTTTATATAGGTATGAAAACTTCGAGGTATCGCGGTGAGTGAGAGTTGCTCGTTAAGAATTAGACCCATAGCTGAATTGAATTTTTTAAAGACTACCTTATTCTTAATTTTTGATCTTTCAATAACTCTTGGCCAAAGTAAGGCTGATAATAGAAAACCAGGCGTAACAGATTTTTTTTCTTTTACCCTATAGTCAGTATTTTTGAGAGCATGTTCTTCAAGCAAAGTTCCAAACTCTGACTGATTTGGATGAACTAAATACTTTAAAATACCGAATGACTTTAATTTACAAAAGTTTTTATAACCATTCCCAGTAAGGAATATTTTATTAAATTCATCAAATCTCCTTGCATTTGAAACATGTGTAAGAAGATGACCTTTTAGATAAATTGCATCCTTCAACTTATTTTCTATTTTGAAGCCTAACTTTGATGCAAATCTAATAGCTCTAAGACTTCGAACTGGATCTTCCTCAAACCTTAATAGTGGATCACCGATAGAAACAATTCTTTTATCATAAACATCAGATATTCCATTATGTTTATCAAAAAGTTCATGTGAAATAGGATTAAAATAAATGGCATTAATTGTGAAATCTCTCCTATGACAATCATCATTTATTGAGCCCCAAACATTGTCGCGTAATATTTTTCCACTTGCGTCTTTTACAATTTGTTGATTATTTTCTGTGTTTGCACTCTCAGACCTAAAGGTTGAGACTTCTATCACCTTATTTTTTTTGTAAACATGTACCAATTTAAATCGCTTTCCTATGATTCGAGAGGCCTTGAATAATTTTCTAATTTGCTCAGGCGTTGCATCAGTTGCTATATCGAAATCTTTGACAGCGATGCCAACAATATTATCTCGAATGCAACCACCTACTAAATAGGCATTAAAGTTCGCATCGTTAAGTTTTTTTATAATACTCAGTGCAAACTCATCGTACTCTTTATTGATGAGTAATTTGGGAGGTTTTTTCTGAAATGATCTTATTTGTTTCAAATGCTCATTGATTAAAGAATTACCCACCAAGTTGTTTTTCTTTAATTTCATCAAGAGTTTTGCAATCAATGCAATGTGTCGCGGTAGGCCGTGCCTCTAATCTTTTTAATCCAATTTCAATTCCACAAGAGTAACAATATCCATAATCGTCTTGTTCAATCTGTTCTAAAGAGCTTGCTATTTTGTTAATAAGTTTTCTTTCTCTATCCCTGGTTCTAAGCTCAAACGCAAATTCTTCTTCTTGCGATGCTCTATCAACAGGATCAGCAAACGTTTCACCTTTAGTCTTTAAATGATCAAATGTTTTCTGCATCTCTTCTTTCAAATGCTCTCTCCAATTAATCAACACTGCTTTAAAATGTCTTTTCATAGCTGCACTCATATATTTTTCATTTTTTTTGGGCTTATAGCTTGAAAGTTGTGGATCCTTCTTCTTAACGATCCTCTTTTTCTTAATTGGTATCGCTTTTTTTACAGCTTTTTTAACAACTGTTTTCTTCTTACTAGCTGTTTTTTTAGTTTTTGTTTTAGTATTCTGTTTTGGAGACATTTATATTAAAAAAATTTGAAGGCGGAAAAATATCAGATAAAGGGAAATTAATCTAGTTTTTTTTGAATTTTTTTAAGACCTGCGCATATCCATCCTTATCTAATCTTGGCCCAAATTTTTCAACTAATTTTGCAGCGCCATAGTTTGCAAATTCTCCACAATATTGGAGAGAAGAGCCTTGGGACAGAGCATATAAGAAACAACCTGCAAACATATCTCCTGCACCATTTGTATCAACTGGTTTAATTTTTTCAGAGTTGATCTCAATTATTTGTTCTTGATTAATAATTGTGCAGCCTCTATCTCCTTTCGTGATTACTGTTATATAAGGCTTTTTACCAAAATACTTAATTGATTCATTTAAAGAAGATACGTTAGAGAAAGCAAGAGCTTCATCTTCATTACAAAAAATGTAATCTAATCCATATGATTCAATTTCAAAAAATCTATCTTTAAATCCTTGTACTACTCCAGGATCAGATAATGACAAGGCTTTTTTTGGAACTTTATCAACATTACATTTTTCAAGCATCTTTAATGTTGAGTTAAAATTGTAATCGCTTGTAACTACATAACCCTCAATATAGAACATGTTTGTGTTGAGCAGATTCTTGTAATCTATGTCTTCTTCTTTAAGATTTGAGCTAATATTTAATGCTGTTGTCATTGTTCGTTTTGCATCTGGTGTTACAAGGATCAAACATTTTCCTGTGGGTTCCTCGAAACTAGTTCTTATATTCCCAGACAAATCAATACCAATGTTATTTAGGTTTGATATATACATTTCTCCGTCTTTATCATTAGCAACCACGCAGGCAAGCGAGCACTTTGCACCAAAACTAGCAGCAGCTACAAGTGTATTAGTTGCTGACCCTCCACAATCAGATACAGACTCAGCATTTTCTGCACGAAGCCTTTCTATGATTGGGGCTTGCTCATCAGCACTTGATAAGTTCATTTGATCGATCACAAGCCCTAGTTCATCAATCAATTTATGTGTAACTTTAAATTGCGTATCAACTAGCGCATTACCGATTGCTGTAAGATTATATTTCATGTAATTTCACTCAGAGATTTCTCCACTTTGCTCAGAACGCCATCAATAATTTTTTTATTATGTGTTGATGAAATGAAACCTGCCTCAAATTTTGAAGGAGCAAAGTATATGCCATTTTTGAGGCATAAATTAAAAAATTTGATAAATAAATTAGTATCAGATTCAACAACTTCAGCATAATTTCTTGGCAATTCTTTTGACATAAAGAATCCAAACATGCCTCCCAAGTTATCATAACTAAAGTTTATGTTTTTTTGTTGCATTAGCCGGCTAATCTCAGTCAACATGTATGATGAGAGTTTTTGGAGCTTGTTGTAAGGCGATATGCGCTCTAGTTCCTTGATAAGTGCAACACCGGCTGACATCGCTAGGGGATTTCCAGAAAGTGTTCCAGCTTGATAGATTGGACCATCAGGTGCTAATTGATCCATGATCTTTGAATCTCCACCGAATGCTCCTACTGGTAACCCACCTCCAATGATTTTTCCAAGTGCAGTAAGATCTGGTGAAATTTTATAAACATCTTGAGCCCCACCCATTGCTACTCTAAAACCAGTCATAACCTCATCAAAGATGAGCAAGGTTTTATTTTTTTTTGTTTTGTCCCTTAAAAGTTCAAGAAAAGATTTTTCAGATTTGATGAAGCCCATATTTCCTGCTATGGGCTCGATTATGACGGCAGCTAAATCTTTTTTTACTGTGTTAAAAGCTTTTAGAAATGCTTTTTCATCATTGTATGGAACAGAGATCGTATATTTTGCTAACTCATCAGGTATACCTGGTGAGTCTGGTAATCCAAAAGTTGAAACACCTGAACCTGCTTTTATTAGCAGAGAATCTACATGACCATGATAACAACCATCAAATTTGATAATAGCATTTCTTCCTGTATAACCTCTTGCTAATCGAATACAACTCATCGTAGCTTCGGTACCTGAATTAACCATCCTAACTTTTTGAATTGATTTAACATTTTTCTTTACGAGTTTAGCCATCTCATTTTCAACTTTTGATGGAGCACCATAACTAATTCCTTTCTTCATCTGTCTCTTCATTGCATTAAGTATCTTTAGATTAGAGTGTCCCAAGATCATTGGCCCCCATGATCCAATAAAATCAACATATTTATTTCCATCCTCATCGTGTAAAAATGGACCTTTTGCAGATTTAAAGAAGATAGGATTTGACTTTACATTTTTGAACGCTCTTACGGGTGAATTAACTCCGCCAGGCATTAATTTTTTTGCGTCCTTGTATAGGCTTGTTGAAATGTTTTTTTTCATTATTTTTTTGCTAGCATAAAAAGTTTATCTAGGTCATCACATTCCATTATGCCCTTAGATGCGGCAATCATTTCAAAGTTTTTTAGTTCGTAATCATCAATGTTTGATAAATCAATGCCGCCAATAATAGTTTTTGGCAATAACGAGAAATTACTAACTTTCTTTAACTCCTTTTTATTCATCTTTTTGGCATTTTGCTTCGTAAGGGAATGCGTATATGAACCAAACGATACATAGTCTATTTCATATCTGACTGCATCTTTTGCAAGATTAAAATTGTTATAACAACTTACACCGATTATTTTATCATTTGAAATGTATTTAACTAAATCTAGGGGAATATCACTTTGACCTAGGTGAATACCGTCAAAACTGAATCGATCTAACAAAGTATAAAAATTGTTTACAATATTTATAGATTCATAACTCTTAACTTTATCTATTGCATTTAGTATCTTTTCCTCATGCTCAATAAAAAAGTTTTCACTATTGAACCTATATTGCAATAGATTTAAGCCTAGATCTAAAGATTTTGACAAAATATTATCAAAATCGTGAGATAAAAACTGATTCTCACCCACGATAAAATATAATCCCCTTAATTTATTGCTAAACATTTTGATTTATTCGTTATTATTGTATCGTTCCTAATATGAGTAAAATCCTTTTTTTATATTCATCAACAGATGGCCATACGATAAAAATAAGTAAGATTATGATGCAGCAATTCTCATTGTCTAATCATAAGGTCGACTTAATGGATTGTAATCAAATGCCCACAATAAACTTTTCTGATTATGATAAGTTTTTACTTGGCGCCAGCATAAGATATGGTAATTATAATAAAAATATTCTTAAATTCATAAATCATAATTTAGCCGAAATACAAAAACTTAAGAATGGTTTCTTTACTGTGAATGCTGTGGCCAGAAAACCAGAAAAACAAACACCCGATACCAATCCTTATGTAAGCAAGTTTTTAAGGCTTTCATCTTGGCAACCCAATAAAATTGGAGTATTTGCAGGCAGGATCGATTATCCGCAGTATCGATTCTTTGACAAACACATTATTAGATTCATTATGTTTATAACAGGTGGACCAACCGATACTTCAAAGTCATATGAATTTACTGATTGGAATGCCGTCAAAAAGTTTACAGAGGACTTTGATTTGTTGTAACTATAAATATAATATTCTATTGCGATGACAAAACAATCAATAACCGTTACTGAATCTGCCAAAACTAGGATCTTAAATCTTGTTGAAACATCGGATTCAAACAAATTCAGAGTTTACGTAACTGGAGGAGGTTGCTCAGGTTTTCAATATGGTTTTAAATTTGACCAAGAAATAGCATTCGATGACGATGAAATTAATTTTACTGATTTTAGCGTTGTTTTAGACTCACTTTCATATCCATATTTGTATGGCTCAACACTAGATTTTGTAGAGGACTTGTCAGGTTCAAAATTTGTAATCAACAATCCAAATGCAAAAACTACATGCGGTTGTGGAGAATCTTTTTCTATCTAATTTCAGTAATCGAACCTAGATATCCGTAAACTAATCCCTTAGACGTAAAGACCTTTGATTTAATCCTACGAATGGCATTTCTTGCTAACCATGCAAAAGTCATTGCCTCTAAATAATCTGGATCGACGCCAAGGATATTAGTGCTTTGAATCTTATGATCTAAAAACCTCTCTAAATTGTTTAGGAGTGTTGTGTTATAAATTCCTCCACCACACGCATAAATTTCTATTGGCCCATCAACAATTTTATTAATTTCTTTTGAAATTATGAGTGCTGAAAATTCATTTAATGTTGCAACACAGTCACTTGGATTTTTAGCTAGTAATTTTTTTGGAATAAAATCATAGTTAAATAACTCTTTGCCTGTGGTTTTGGGATATCTTTTTCTAAAGAAGCTATGCTTTAGCATTGATTTGAGGCTAGCATTATCAACTTTTCCTTTTGAAGCTAATTTTCCATTTTTATCAAATTTAATGCCTAATTTCCTTTGACAATATATATCTACTAGAGCATTTGCAGGACCAATATCTGTGCCCAAAATTGTACCTCTGTCCAACAAAGTAATGTTTGCAATACCCCCAAGATTCAGGATTAATCTTTTTTTTCTTGCTCCAAATAGTTCTGCATGAAAATATGTTGTAAGTGGAGCTCCTTCTCCACCAAGAGCAATATGTGAATTTCTAAAGTTACTGACAACTTTAACCCCATTATTTGATGCAATTAAGTTTGGATCACCTAGTTGCATTGTGAATGGATTTTTATCCTTTGGTGCGTGCCATACAGTTTGTCCGGCAAGACCAATTGCTTCAATTTTTTTTGAGCGCAATTCTCTTTTAGAAATTAATTTTTCAGCACATTGACTAAATTTTTTTGAAATTTCTTGGTTTAGTTCACCAAAATGTCTTGCTGAGACCTTCTCACCTTGAGACAAGTCGATAATTCTTCTCTGTAAATCATTATGAATTTGAGTTGTGTGTTTGGCTAAGATTAATGGTCTTTTCTTTGAGAAATCTACAGCGCACGCATCAATAGCATCTGCACTAGTGCCACTCATGATCCCAATGTATATAGACGACATAATTAGTTACAAATCACTCCAAATTCATTTCATTATCAGCACAGTTTTATCAAGTGCAATCATTAAATTATTAAACTCGTTTATTTTATCATTTGGTACTGGTTCAGTACTTGGCAGTTTTACTTTAACTGGATCTGTTTTAAGTTTTCCAACCATAAACTCATAATGAAGATGCGGTGCTGTTGCTAAACCCGAATCACCAACATAACCAATGAGATCTCCTTGTTTGATCTTAGATCCTACTTTGAGATCTGTATTAAATTTATCTAGGTGCGCATATAAAGTTTTTATTTCTCCACCGTGTCTAATCTCAATGGTATTACCATATCCACCTCGAACACCAATAGACATGATTACTCCATCACCAGTTGATCTTACTGGCGTTCCTCGAGCTGCAGCATAATCGACTCCACTATGCGCACGAATCGTATTCAAGATTGGATGCTTTCTGTTTGGATTAAAATGGGAACTAATGTAATTAAAAGATAATGGAGCCCTTAGGAAAGCTTTTTTTAGACTGTTACCATATTGATCAAAGTAAGTTATTTTTCCATCTCTGTTTGAAAATCTATAAGCTTTAAATTGATTATATCTTCCAATAAATTTTGCATACAAGATGCTACCATTGTCTATTTTTTCGCCATTTACATATCCGGTCTCATACAGTACCTCAAAACGTTCACCACCCTTTATATCAAAAATAAAGTCTATATCCCATCCAAAAATGTATGCAAAATCCATCAAAATGCTTTCAGGAATATTTCCATTTAATCCTGCCATAAAAAAATTATTTTCGATTATTCCAGTTCTAAATTCTTTTATAAATTTGGGTTTATATTTGACTTCTTTGACTTGAGGATTTTGTAAATTTTCAACAAAGTATGTAACACGTGGACTTTTTGTGAGAGTGATAGAGTCTAATTTTTCACCAATAAATTTAAAAATAAATTTTTCACCAGGCTTAAGATCTGAAAATGATTTTTTAAATTCGCTGTTAAGAATTTCATAAGTTAAATTTTTCGGTACTTTGTATTTTTCAAAAATTACGGTCATATTTTCCCCGGACTCAACCTCATGAAATGTATTATGGATTAACAAAATATTAGGAATTGCGATTGACTCTGATAAGTTTATTTCTTGTATCACCGGTTTAAGTTCAGCTTTTAAAATATAAAAAACAAATAATCCAAATAAGAATATTAATAAAATTACAATTAATAGAATATTTAGGCTTAGTTTTTTTAGTAATGCCATTCAATCTATATAATAAACAAATATTATGAAAGATGCTTTTGAGAAGATCTTACGAGGCACTGATGAACTTATTGGTGAAAAGGAGCTCAAGGAGAAACTTGCTGAAAAGGTAAAGTTAAACATAAAAGTTGGTTTTGACCCAACAGCTCCTGATTTACATTTAGGTCACACAGTACTTATAAATAAGATGAAACACCTACAGGATTTAGGTCACAACATTATTTTTGTTATTGGTGATTTCACAGGCATGATCGGAGACCCATCTGGTAAGAATAAAACTAGGCCCGCACTTACAAACTCAAAGGTACAAAAAAACGCAAAGACCTATAAAGAACAAATATACAAGATCTTAGATCCAAAAAAAACGGATATAAGGTTTAATTCGGAATGGTGTAATAAACTTGGAGCAGATGGCCTAATTGAATTAGCTGCAAAATATAATTTAGCAAGAATGTTAGAGAGAGATGACTTCAATTCAAGATACAAAGCTAATCAGAGCATATCATTGCACGAACTTATTTATCCCCTTATACAAGCTTACGATTCAGTTTTTCTAAAAGCAGACATGGAGTTAGGTGGAACAGATCAAAAGTTTAATCTGCTTGTCGGCAGAGAAATCCAAAAAAATTATGGGCTTCAACCTCAAATTATATTAACTGTACCAATTTTAGAAGGGTTAGATGGTGTTAAGAAGATGTCAAAATCATTAAATAACTTTGTTGGTATAGATGAATCTCCTGATGATATGTTCGGGAAAATTATGTCTGTTTCTGATGAATTAATGTGGAGATGGTATGAACTATTAAGTTTTAAATCTCAAAAAGAGATCCAAGAGCAAAAAAAACAAGTAAAAAATGGCCTCAATCCGAAAGAAGTAAAGATTGCTTTAGCAGATGAAATCATTACAAGATTCCACGATAAAGAATCAGCTAAGCAGGCGCAAATTAATTTCACCAACCAATTCACAAATAAACAAAAGCCAACAGATATTGAAGAATTTGAATGCGCAATTGCAGATTCAAGCATTCCACTAGCAAACCTGCTAAAGATTGCTGATATGGTTAAAAGTTCCTCCGAGGGAATTAGAATGATCAAACAAGGAGCTGTAAAAATCAATGATCAAAAAGTTGCAGATCATAAATATACAGTTAAAAAGCAATCAAACGACACATATCAGGTTGGCAAAAGAAAGTTTAAAAAAATAAGGGTTAAGTAATGAATTTTATTAATCAACTCTTAAGTGCATTACTTTTTTTTAAAAATCACTTTTCAATTTTATTAAACTTATGCTTACCACTCATCATCATTGAGGTTGTTGCATCCTTGGGCATAGTGAATTTAGGTATCAATGAAACTATGTCAAATGATTTAGTTATTGAAACTATTCAACCTGTTGCATTCCCGCTGTTAATTTTGTCCTTGCTATCTCTGATTTTAACAATGGCTTTTTATGGAGCCATGATGCTCACATTTAAGGGCATTGATGAAAACATAGATTTTAATATTTTCAATATATATTGGGCCTCAATCAAAAAGTTCTTTCCTTTGCTTTGGAGTACAATGTTGGCATCAATTGCTTGGGCCGTTGGTTTAATTTTGCTTATTTTGCCCGGTTTTTATTTATTTGGTCGTTTAGGAATGTATCCTGCCTATATTATGTTTGAAAACAAAGGTGCCATTGAATCTTTGAGTAATGCATGGAATGCCTCAGATCAAGAAGGCGCAAGATTGTTTTTTCTCACTACCATTTTTTTAGGTAGTCAGTTTTTATTAGGATTAATTATTGGAAGCTTGTTTATAACAAACGCTGTTGTTTTTATAGTTGTAGCTGCACTTAAGTATTTTACATATGTGATGTTATTTTATCTTTATTACACGCTATATAAGTCCATTCATTTAAAATAAGTTCATTGTCATAAAGACTTATGAGTTGTAGAATGCTTAATCCATTTTTGGGTCTGTAGCTCAGTTTGGTTAGAGCGCACCCCTGATAAGGGTGAGGTCGGTGGTTCAAGTCCACCCAGACCCACCATTTTTAAATTTTTAGATGAAAAACGTTGTTGTAATAGGAGCAAATGGTGCAATTGGTAGTGCCTTTGTATCCTCATATGTAAATGATTCAAATATTGAAAATATATTTAGTCTAGGACGTGCGGAAATCAAGCACTCTAGTAACAAGATTAAGCACTTCATCGCTGATATAACAGATGAATCTGCCATAGCAAACTTTGCATGTTCATTAGATTTCAGACTTGATGAGGTGATAATTGCAACAGGGATTCTTCATGCAGATGGAATCAATCCAGAAAAAAGCATAAGAGATATTGACGTCAAAACGTTTAGTGAAGTTCTAAGGATTAACACTATTGGACCAGCTATTATTGGCAAGCATTTACTTCCTTTACTAAATAATCAGTCAAAAAGCGTTATGGCATTTTTAAGTGCTAGGGTGGGAAGTATTTCAGACAATAAGCTTGGCGGATGGTATGCCTATAGGGCAAGTAAGTCTGCACTTAATCAAGTTATCAAGAATTTTAGTATAGAAATTGGCAGACGAAATAAGCATGCAATTGTAATAGGTTTTCAGCCAGGAACCGTTGACTCAAACTTGAGTAAGCCGTTTCAAAAAAATGTGAACAAAGACAAATTATTTACTCCAGAATTTAGCGTAGAAAAAATGGAGCAAGTTATTAAAAATCTTACCTTTGAAGACTCAGGCAATATTTTCGACTGGAGCGGAGATATCATTAATCCTTAAATAAATGACACAATTTAAACTTTATATATCTTTATTGCTATGTGCATCGCTCTTTTCACCTGTATCTTATTCTGATACAAATATTTTTGCATCAGCAAAGGCCTTATTATCCATCAATAAACCTGCTATTGAAGTCGAATACAATAACTCAAGTCTTATATCTACTTGTCCAATAGGATCAATAGGGTGTTTTACTTCTGCGGACGGTGGAAAAATTGTTTTGAGTGAAGAAATTCCTGCTAGACATCATGACGTTGTATTGTTGGGATTGTATTCTGATTATTTGCAGTACGCTCACTCAAGAACAATAGATGAACTCAGAACTTGTGAAGTAAAAGTTGCCTACTTAAATAAAATTAACAATAAAAGATTGGCTAATTTATATGAAGGACAATGCAATAGCCTTTTTAAAGGTAAGTTATTAGTTCTAAGATAAATTCCAAAACTGCTGAACCAACAATTATAAAAACGAAAAAGTAAATGAGGTCAGAAACTGGACTTATGAGAACATTTTATTGACTAACTTGTGCGTAAACTTTACTTGTCCCATCTTTGAATAGAATAAGCACATCATAGGGTGTAAATCGATCTTTATATTCCATACCAGGTGCTCCTAAGGGCATTCCAGGCACAGATAATCCAATTGCATTTGAATGATTTTCTGAGAGGAATTGGCTTATATACTTGCTAGGTACATGACCTTCAAAAATATGCCCACTTTCTGAAACAGATGTATGGCATGACCTGTATTTCGGTTTTATGTTGTAGCTATCTTTTATTATTTCTAAGTTTTGATGATCTTGAATCATGGTTTTAAAGCCATTTTCTTCAGCATGCTTTACCCACATTTTGCAACAGCCGCATGTCGAAGTTTTATGCACAGTAAGCATTCTTTCAAAATTAGTATGTTGTAGATTAGCTTTTATATTAATTGTAAGAGCCATCATGCCAACCATTAAAAATATAAATTTTTTTGTAAACATGCAGTTATTTTACACCTCTTTAACTTAAGAAGACATTGAATGAAAATTAACCTTGGTATGAGCAAGCTTGGCATCATGTTAGAATGCCCTATGTTATTAAGATCACTTTTATTAATATTTTCTATGAATTCCTTTGCGCTCACTCTTGATGATCCAAATGATTGGAGAGGCGTTACTGATCAAGTCATGGGCGGCAAATCTGTATTGAGCATTGATCACGAAGACGGCATTTTTTATATGAAAGGAGCTGTCACTACTGCAAATAATGGAGGATTCGTGAGACTCTCAAAAAGGATTGATATAAAAGATAATTCTTACAAAGGTGTTACCTTCAAAGCAAAGGGCAATATCGAGCAATATGAACTACATGTTACCTTGAAGGGTGTAAAAATGCCTCCTTGGTCATATTTAAGTTCAGCGTTTGACGTAACCAGTGACTGGCAAGAGTACCAAATAGCTTTCGCAGATCTGCAATCTAAGGGCTATATGGCTGCATCTATGAGGTCAGACAACATTCGTGATATTAGTATCGCGGGCTATGGAAGAGACTTTGATGTTGATTTAGCTATAAAAGATATTGCACTTTACTAGATTTTTCTTAAATTCTTTGCAAGTTTCCTCACATATGTTTTTAAAATCTTTAATACCTTATCCTCATCATCTTCAAACTGAGACTCTGAAAGCGCATACCCATCCCAAAAAGATATCTCAAAGCCATTATTTTGTTTTTTAATTTCGATGCAAGGCGGATCAATATTTTCGTTTTTTACATAAATAATTAATGCTTCATGCATTTCTAATATCACCTCTGGATGCGCAGAGAAATATGATTTGATTAGATTTTGTATTCTTCTTTCAGCTATTTGAGAAAACATATTAATGCAAATGATTTATAAACAATTTTAATACATAATTTTTATGAAGTTATGATAGTCTTTTGTTATGCAAAAAGATCTAAGAATAGTAATTATTGGTGCTGGAATGGCTGGTATTCTTGCTGCTATAAGACTTCTTGAAAATAACTACAAGAACTTCACTCTTTATGAAAAAGCTGATCAAGTTGGTGGCACTTGGAGAGATAATTCATACCCTGGATTGACTTGTGATGTCCCTTCACATCATTACACATATAGTTTTGAAAGAAATCCAGCATGGTCGAGGCACTACTCTCCCGGTCCAGAAATCAAAGAATATTTTCAGAATGTATTCAAAAAATATAATTTACAAAAATATACAAAGTTTGGAGCTGAGGTTAAGAGTATGGATTTTATTTCTAACCAATGGCATTTAGGCCTTGCAGATGATTTCAATGACACAGCAGATGTCGTTATTGGTGCAACAGGAGTCTTGCATCATCCAAAAATGCCAGATATTGCTGGTATAGATTCATTTCAAGGCCACATTTTTCATAGTTCAAAATGGCAACATGAACTGGAACTAGAAAATCTTAATGTGGGTGTCATTGGTAATGGTTCATCTGGAGTCCAAATTGTTGGCGCACTTGGAGGTGAATGCAAATCACTTTTCCATTTCCAAAGAACTGCGCAATGGATGATGCCTTTAGACAATGGGATTTTTAGTTCAGAGGAGCAGGTTGCATTTCAAGATCCAAAAATTATGAACGAAGCGATGCAGTTTGATGAATATTTTGATGCCGTAAATCGATATTCTCAAGCGTTGCTTGATATGGAATCAGATGGCGCAAAAGAAATGGCAAACATTTGCAAAGATAATTTAATTGAAAATGTTAAAGATGTTGAGCTTAGAAAAAAACTCACCCCAGACCACAGACCACTTTGCAAAAGGTTAGTCTGGTCATCAGATTATTATCCAGCTATTCAACATCCAAAGTCAGAATTAGTTGTTGAAAGTATTAGTGAAATCGTTAGAGATGGAATTGTGTTGGCAAATTCTAGAAAAATAGAGCTTGATGTTATTGTGCTTGCAACAGGTTTTAAGGTTGATAGTTTTTTACGACCTATCAATGTAAAAGGTTTAGATGCCATTAAATTGAATGATTACTGGAGTCCCACTCCTAAAGCATACTTATCAATATCTCTACCAAAATTCCCAAATTTGTTTTTGTTAAATGGGCCAAATGGACCTGTTGGAAATTTCTCACTAATAGACATTGCAGAACACCAAATGAATTACATACTTCAGCTCATCTCCTATATTAATGAAAATAAAATTAATCATATTGAGCCTAAGCACAACATAACAGAAGAATATGAAGCAAAAAGAGCAGAGGCTGCAAAAAAGACTGTTTGGTATCAGGGAGGTTGTAATAGTTGGTATCTTAATGATGAGGGAATTCCAGCCAGCTGGCCATGGACTTATAAAGATTTTGTAGAGGCAATGAAAGAACCCAAATTAGAAAATTTTTCTTTCAAGTCTTAACTACTAATATTTTTAAGTATGTAGTCTAGATTATTTTTTGAATTCTCCAAGATAATATTTTTAAAATTATCATCAATTTTGTGCTGATCAATATTCTTAACTATAAAGTAAAACTCATTTAGAGCGCGTAGATTTTCCTTTTCTAGCAAATAGGATGAGCCTAGAAGCATAAGTGTATAGAAAGAATTTGCTGATGCCTTATTATTTGAGGAACGAAGATAGTTTTTAATTGGGTTACCAAACTCACTTTGTAACAAATCAATTACTTTCTTGTATTGCCCATTTTCATAATAATAAATAACAAGTTTTTGCCTAGCAGTAATATTAAAATGAAAATACTCGATATTTGTTTTATTAATGAATTTTTGATAGTTATTCATCGCGCTTGATATTTGGCCAAGATATTCTTCGGCTTGAGCTAAATAGAAATAATAAACAGAGCTATCATTAGTTCTATTCTTTGAAAATTCTACTAGTCCCTCGAAGTCACTTCTTTGTAATAAGTAATTTATTTTATTAATTTCTATATTTGGTAAATCCACTATTTGAGATTTCAATTCACTTGAAGTTGATCCCTCTAATATAAAAGTAAATTTATGATCAAAAATTCTTTCTATTGGAACATCATTTATAAGCACTTGATCAAATCTCCAATCAGCAATTGATTTTTTTGCTGCGGATACAAACATATTGCAGTTCATTTTCCAGTTTTTCTGTATATTTATATCTCCCTGTCCACACTTAGCCTCTTTCAACTCTGAATTAATTGGTACTCCATCTTTATTTACTTTCAATGTTAGGATTACATAGCCATTACGGTCTCTTCTAATTTCAGATTCTGGGTATTTAGGTGCAAATTTTTTGTTTGCTCTACCATTTTTTAGTAATTTTAAAACCAACTCTAATTGGTCATTTGATTTGCATTCAAATCTTTCTTCACTAGTAGGACAATTTGAATAAAATTTTTGGTACTCATTAACTTTTGCAGCTTCAAGAAAATTATTAAAATTCTCTATTGAAAAAGATAATACATTTAGTGATATGAATAATAGGGGGATAAGCTTAAAGAATTTCATTGAACTGATAACCTATTTTTCTTGTCCTCCATTCTTCTATTTAGATAGCCTTTTAATTCAATTACATCTTCAATAGCTGTATAAGTCGATCTTGTAATTAAAGCAATCTCCCTGTGTGGACCTTTCTCAGCTAAATGAGTTTTTGATAGATCTGGATTAGTTTTTAATAAGTCATGAATTGCCATTTCTGGAATAAGGGTGGTACCCATTCCACCTTTTACAAGCTCAATTAACGTGCTCATGCTTGTAGCTTTTATGGATGGAGCATTTGAATTATTTATTTTACATGCCTTGAGGATATGATCTTTAAGACAGTTTCCTTCCTCTAAAAGAATTAATTCATTCAATTCCAGATCTTTAGCTTTAATCTGTTTCTTAAGAGACCTCTTATCTTTTTTTAGGCTTACCCAGTAAAGATCTTCAGACCAAAATTTATAGGATTTAAGACCTTTTAACTCAAATGGAAGCGCTAAAATTCCCATTTCTATCTCTCCTCGGTGGATTTTATCTATCAAGACCTCAGATTGTGCCTCAATAACATTTAACTTTAATTTTGGATATTGTATTTTCAACTCTGGGAGAATGATTGGAAGTAAGTACGGCCCTACAGTTGGAATTATCCCTACATTCAAACTGCCTGAAAGTGGAGCACTATCTATTTTTTGTAATTGATTAATATCATCTACATTTATTTTTACGTTTTGAGCCTTTTCTAAAAAAGTCTTGCCAAGCTTGGTTATAAAAACTTTTTTGTTATTTCGTTCAAACACTTTGATGCCTAACTGCCTCTCCATTTCCGTAATTGCATTGCTTAACGTTGAGGCAGATACATAGCATTGCTCAGCTGCTTTTTTGAAATGTAGTGTCTGAGAAACTGCAAGAGCATAATTTATTTGACGTAATGTGATCATATTTGTGTTCGAATTTTCAATACATAAAGTGTAAAATATATATATTTAACAATACATAAAATATTTGTAAAGTATTAATATATTTTTAGGAGAAATTTATGGCTAATGGAAGCGATAAAGCGTCATCTGGTTCAGAAGAAAAGTGTCCAGTGATGCACGGAGCAATGACCAGAAATAGTGCAACAGGAACCGCAAATAGTGACTGGTGGCCTGAACAACTCAATTTAGGTATTTTGCATCAACACGATAGAAAATCTAATCCTATGGATGCTGATTTTGATTATAGAAAAGAGTTTGAAAAGCTTGATTATTTTGCTCTAAAGCAAGATTTAAATGACTTAATGACCGACTCACAAGATTGGTGGCCTGCTGATTATGGCCATTATGGACCATTTTTTATCAGATTAACATGGCATGCTGCTGGCACATACAGAAGTACTGATGGTCGTGGTGGTGGAGGTACTGGTGCTCAGAGATTTGCACCGCTCAATAGTTGGCCTGATAACGGTAATCTTGATAAAGCTCGAAGGTTGCTCTGGCCAGTTAAACAGAAATATGGCAATCAAATTAGTTGGGCAGATCTACTGATTCTTGCTGGTAATGTTGCAATTGAGTCTATGGGTGGAAAAACCTACGGCTTCAGCGGTGGCAGACCCGACATTTGGTCTCCGGAAGAAGATATTTTGTGGGGCGTTGAAGAAGAGTGGTTACAGAATAAAAGATACCAGGGTGAACGTGAGTTAGATAATCCATTAGCTGCAGTCCAGATGGGTCTTATTTATGTTAATCCTCAAGGTCCAGATGCAAATCCTGATCCTCTTGCATCTGCTCATGATATTCGCACCACATTTGGTCGAATGGCAATGAATGACTATGAAACAGTAGCACTTGTCGCAGGTGGACATACATTTGGAAAGTGCCATGGTGCTGGCGATGCAGAACTTGTGGAAACTGAACCTGAAGGTGCACCAATTGAACAGATGGGTTTCGGTTGGACTAATAAACATGGTACTGGTTTAGGTGCTGATACCATTACAAGTGGACTTGAAGGAGCTTGGACTAGCAACCCAACCAAATGGGATAACGGATACTTTGAATTATTGTTTAAATATGAGTGGGAATTAGGTAAAAGTCCTGCAGGAGCACATCAATGGTATGCAATTGATCAAAAAGAAGAAGATATGGCACCGGATGCTCATGATCCATCTAAGAAGGTACCTACCATAATGGCTACTACTGATATTGCTTTGAGAGAAGATCCTGAGTATAAAAAAATATCTAAGAGATTTTTAGAAAATCCTGAAGAGTTTGCCGATGCTTTTGCAAAAGCTTGGTTCAAGTTGCTTCATAGAGACATGGGTCCAAAATCAAGATACATGGGCCCAGAAGTTCCTGAAGAGGACTTGATTTGGCAAGATCCAGTGCCTGCTGGTTCTAGTGATTACGATGTTGCTGCAGTTAAAAGCAAACTCAACGATTCTGGATTAACAATTCAAGAAATGGTTGAAACTGCCTGGGCTAGTGCTTCTACATATCGTGGTTCTGATATGCGTGGTGGTGCAAACGGTGCAAGAATAAGATTAGCGCCTCAAAAAGATTGGGAAGCAAATAAACCATCTCAATTGCAAAAAGTTTTAAATGTTTATGAAGCTATTGCAAGTGAGACAGGGGCATCAATTGCTGATGTTATCGTGTTAGGTGGTAATGTGGGTATTGAAAAAGCATCAGGTGTTGAAGTCCCATTTACTGCTGGAAGAGGGGATGCATCCCAAGAGCAAACAGATGTGGAATCTTTTGAATATCTTGAGCCAAGATCTGATGGCTTTAGAAATTATCATCAAACAGGCATAGAGATTAATCCAGAAGAAATGCTGCTCGATAAGTCACAATTGCTTGGATTAACAGCTCCAGAAATGACTGTCTTACTTGGAGGCATGCGATCACTGGGTATCAGTCATAGTGACTATGGCATTATCTCTGATAATCCAAATCAGTTGGATAATGACTTTTTTACTACATTGCTTGATATGCGTGTTGCATGGCAACCTAATGGCACAGGCAATTCATATGAGGCTAAAGATCGAGTATCTGGCAACAAAGTTAGAACAGCATCACGAACTGACTTAGTTTTTGGCTCTAACTCACAACTTAGGGCTTTGGTTGAGGTTTATGCAGCCAGTGACTCAAAAGAGAAGTTTACCAATGACTTTATCAAAGCTTGGAATAAAGTCATGAATAACGATCTTTTTCTAGACTAATTCTCCTCTGACTCAATTTAAATTATTAGCCCTTATTGGGCTAATAATTTAATAATTCTTGTTTTTCTTGTATTATTCGCCTGATGAAAGTTGCAATTTATCCAGGTTCGTTTGATCCCATAACCTTTGGTCACATTGACATTGTTGATCGAGCTACATCTTTATTTGATCAAGTTATTATTGGAGTTGCTGAATCTAGGTCGAAAGAGCCATTGTTTAGCACTGATGAAAGGATAGAGCTTGTTAAAGAAACATTCAAAGACAATAACAAAATAAATGTGATTGGATATTCAAAAAAACTTACAGTTGATCTAGCAAGAGAAAATAATGCAATCGCCATTATCAGAGGTCTGCGTGCTGTTGCCGATTTTGAATATGAATTTCAGTTAGCAACAATGAATAGATCCTTGGCTCCCGACATAGAGAGTATTTTCTTTACTCCAAAAGATACCCTTATCTATGTTTCATCTAGTCTTGTAAAAGAGATTGCTCAGTTTGGTGGCAATGTTGAGAGATTTGTACCAAAACACATAGTTTCAGCACTTGATATTAAGTTTTCCTAACGTTGACACATCGGACAATAATAAGTCGCTCTTTGATTTTGTTTAATAAGTTTTATGCTAGATTTGCATACATCGCAATTTTCCTTATTGCGACCATAAACTTTTAGATCAATCTTAAAGTAACCCTTATTTCCATCAGGACTCAAGAAGTCTTGCAATGTCGTACCACCCGCTTTTATCGCTTTATTAAGAATAAGTTTTGAAGATTCAGTTAGCTTAATTGCCTCTTTTTTTAAAATGCGCTTACCTCGTCTTTTAGGCCTTACTTTGGCGTCAAATAAGATTTCATTCGCATAAATATTACCAATTCCAACAACAAGATTTTGATTCATTAAAAGTGATTTAATGGTGGCATTAGATCGCCTTATTTTAGAATATAAATATTCCCCACTAAACTTTTCTGAAATCGGCTCTACACCTAAATTTCTTATTAAGAAGTGATTTTCAAAATCATCAGTAAAATGCATCGATCCAAAACGCCTTGGGTCATTAAAAATCAACTTTTCGTTTTTGAAAATAATCTCAACATGATCATGTTTTTTAAAGAAATTAGAGTCATTTCTTTGAATTCTCAAAGTGCCTGTCATCCCTAGATGCAAGATAATGCTTGAGTCAGCAGCAGATATTACTATGTACTTTGCTCTTCTATAGACAGATTGCACTTTCTTTTCTTGAAATTGAGCTAGCTTCTGACAATCAACTTTCCATCTTAATGATGGTTGATTAACCTTGATGGATTTAATAACCTTATTTTTAATTGATGATATACCTCTTACTGAGGTTTCCACTTCAGGCAATTCAGGCATTACCCAAGTAAGCTATTAATATCAATAAGATTTTTAGGTTCAAGGGTGCCTGCAGCTAAGTGCAGTCGAAGTGTTGAGAGCAAATAATCATACTTCGCATTGGCAAGGTTGCGCTCTGCAGCATATAGATTCTTCTCTGCTTGCAATAAATCAACAATATTCCTTGTACCCACTTCGTATCCAACACGTGTTGCCTCAAGTGCACTTGTCGCTGATATTACTGCTTGTCTTTGCGCTCTTAAATTTGCAACCAAAGTCACAACATTTGAATACTGTGATCTTACCTCTTGGATGACTGATCTTTGAACAAATAAAGCATCTTGTGAGGATTTATTGTAGTCAGCATATGCTTGCTTTCTTCTCGAACTTACTGCTCCACCCTGAAAAAGAGGAACACTCCACTGGAGACCATAAACATCCCTTTGTGTCTCATCGGGTACTCTTACATCAAGACCTTGAATATCTATACCTTCGAAACCATATTGATTGGTTTCAGATTCGATTCTTGTTCCAACAATATCAATTTTTGGTAAATGATTTGATGCAGCACTTCTTGCATTATTTTTTGAAGCCTTAGTTCTTAAGTTTGCTGCTTTTAACCTATAGTTTTCAGATATTGCTTTTTTTACCCATTCATCTTTTGAGGCTGGTACTGGATTCATGACATCCATCTCATTAATAAGAGCATCAATTGATAAAACTTCTCTTCCAATTAGGGCATTAAGAGCTTCTTTTGAACTGAAAAGCTCGCCCTCTCTTCGAATCTTTGCAGCCAAACTGACATCATATGCTAACTGAGCTTCCTGCACCTCAGTGATTGCTGATAATCCAACTTCATATCTTTGTCGTGTTTGATCAAGTTGTTTCTTTATTGCTTTTTCTTCAGATAATGCAGCATTCAGATTATCGATTGATCGCAAAACATTGAAATATAATTCAGCTGTTCTCAAAATCAGATTTTGTTGTGAGAAAGCAAAATCAGCTTCAGCAGCATCTGTTAAGAATTTTGTTCTACGATAATTAAACCAACTATCTAATCTAATTAGAGGTTGGACCAGTCTTGCCGATTGATTAAAACTATTGTATTCGTTTTGTAATTCTCCAAGCTGATAATACTCGGTCCATGAAGTTTGCCCGGATAGAGTGATGCTTGGGAGTAAACCAGCACGCCCTTGATTTTTTATTTCTTTGCCTGAAAGATAGCTGAATTCTGCAGCTTTAAATTGGGGATCATTTTCTAGGGCCTCATTGTAAATATCTAAAAGACTATTTGCAGTTAAATTTACTGAAAAGACAAAAATAAATATCCCTTTTATAGCAGCAGAATAACTCATATATTTTTTTAAAAACATGTTGACGCTGTAAACATTAAATTCTTTCTTCATGCATGTCAATTTTAATCGCTAAGTCATTTTTTTTCATATTTTTTATTCGAATGACCAACTTTTTTGATATTAGAGTAAAATAAAAATAAACCCTGATGCCAAAACAATATGATGCAAAATCGATAGAGGTGCTTTCTGGGCTTGATCCAGTAAGAAAGCGCCCTGGCATGTATACAGATACTTCTTGCCCAAATCATTTAATTCAAGAAGTGCTAGACAATTCAGTAGATGAAGCTATAGCAGGACATTGCGCTGCAATAAAAGTATCTATTTTTAAAGATGGTTTCGTAGAAATTAGCGATGATGGCAGAGGCATGCCTACGGATATACATCCCGAACATAAGCTAAGTGGCGTTGAATTAATTTTAAGTAAATTACACGCAGGTGCTAAGTTTTCTGGAGAGGACTATAATTTTTCAGGTGGTTTACATGGCGTTGGGGTTTCAGTAGTAAATGCACTTTCATCAAGCTTAATATCAACCATAAAACGTGATGGGAAGATTCATGAGATGAAATTTGAAAATGGAGAAAAAAAGTCTGAATTAGAAGTGATTGGTGAAGTTGGTAGCAGAAATACTGGAACAATTATTAAATTCAAACCTGATCCGTCATATTTTGAATCTGAGAAGGTTGAAGTAAAAAAACTAAAGCATCTTCTTAAAGCAAAAGCTGTCCTCTGTCCAAATCTTAAAATTAGTTTTACAAACGAAAACAACAAAAAAGATAAAGAGGTTTGGGAGTATCCAAGTGGATTAGAGAGTTATTTAGCTGAAGAAATTAAGGATCAGGAGTTTTTACTAAAAGATCCGATTATTTCAAATAATGCTAATGATGATAACTCAATTGATTTTGCAATAAATTGGATAATGGGTAATGTAAAAAACCTCTTAAATGAGAGTTATGTTAACTTAATTCCAACAGCTCAAGGTGGGTCTCATCTCAATGGATTTAAAGCTGGTTTGCTAGAATCTTTAAAGGAGTTTTGTGAGTTTAGAAATCTGCTCCCAAAAGGACTTAAGCTGAGCGCTGATGATGTTTTACAGAATGCCGCATTCATAATTTCTTCGAAACTAAAAGATCCGCAGTTTGCTGGACAAACAAAAGAGCGACTAGATTCAAAAGATCATCAAGCATTTGTTGCAGCATCCTCAAAAGATGCACTGAGTATATGGTTTAATCAGCATACTGAAGAAGGAGAAATGATTGCAGAATTAGCAATTGAATCTGCACAAAAAAGAACCAAAGAGGTAAAAGTTGTTGAAAGAAAAAAATCCTTCCAAGGGCCTGCATTACCAGGAAAGTTATCCGACTGTAATTCAGACAATTTAGATGAAACAGAACTTTTTCTTGTAGAGGGCGATTCAGCAGGAGGTTCAGCGAAACAGGCCAGAGAAAGGGGGTTTCAAGCAATCATGCCATTGCGCGGGAAAATACTTAATACTTGGGACTTAGAAAGTGTGGAAGTTATTAAATCTCAAGAAATAAAAGATTTAGCAACTGCCATAGGAGTGAATCCTGGTGAAAATGATTTATCAAAGCTACGTTATGGAAAAATATGTATTCTTGCTGATGCTGATTCAGATGGATTACATATTGCTACACTGCTTTGTGCGTTATTCTTAAGACATTATAAATCCCTAATTCAAGATGGCAGGGTATACGTAGCAATGCCACCACTATTTCGGATTGATTGCGCAAAGGAAAAATTTTATGCAGTCGATGAAAAAGAGAAAGAGCAAATTGTAAAAAATTTACAAAATAAACAAGGCAAACCTAAGGTTGATATTCAGCGCTTTAAAGGTCTTGGCGAAATGAATCCTAGTCAACTTAGAGAAACTGTTATGGATCCAAACTCAAGAAAGCTCGTTCAATTAACTATAAATCCAAATGACAATGTTAATGCAATGATGGATTTACTATTATCCAAAAAAAGATCGTCAGATAGGAAGGACTGGTTAGAGAAAAAAGGAAAGATTGCAAAGGTGTGAGTATGAATAAAGAGAGAATTGAAACAATTAAATTAAAGGATTATGCAGAAGATTCATACTTGAATTACTCAATGTATGTCATTCTCGATAGGGCACTTCCTAATATTGGTGATGGAATGAAGCCTGTTCAAAGAAGGATTCTTTATGCGATGAGTGAGCTCGGTCTGAATGCTGGCGCAAAGTTTAAAAAATCTGCTAGAACGGTTGGCGATGTTATAGGTAAATTTCATCCTCATGGTGATAGTGCAGCTTATGAGGCTATGGTTCTAATGGCGCAAAGTTTTTCATTTAGATATCCGTTGGTTGACGGTCAGGGTAATTGGGGCACTCAAGATGATCCTAAATCATTTGCTGCAATGAGATACACGGAATCAAGGCTAACTGCATTTGCAAACTTATTATTAGATGAACTTAAATTAGGAACCGTAGCATGGCAACCTAATTTTGACGGCTCTTTATTGGAGCCAACTATCTTGCCTTCAAAAGTTCCGAATATTCTTCTTAATGGCACAACAGGTATCGCAGTTGGTATGGCAACCGATATTCCTTCTCACAATATCTCTGAGGTTATAGATGCGTGTTGTCATGTACTTGAAAATCCAAAATCAACAACAAAAGAATTAATGAAACATGTGAAAGGCCCTGATTTTACAAATAAGTCTAAAATCATTGCCTCACAAGAAGAATTGTTTGAAATTTATGATACAGGTCGAGGAGCTTTTAAAATGCAGGCTGCATGGACCAAAGAGGGTAATGACATTATTGTCAATGCATTACCGCATCAAGCATCAGGTTCAAAAATCCTTGAACAAATTGCTGATCAAATGACAAAGAAAAAGATTCCTATGATTGTGGATTTAAGAGATGAGGGAGATCATAAAGAACCCATAAGACTAGTTATATCCTTGAAATCTAACCGAGTGGATGCTGAGGAAGTAATGTCACACTTATTTGCAACTACAGATCTGCAAAAAAATTATAGGGCAAATATTAACCTAATTGATCGAAGCGGTTCACCAAGAGTTTTCTCTCTTAAAGAACTGGTATCTGAATGGCTCAAATTTAGATTAGACACCACCTTAAAGAAACTTAAACATAGACTTGATCAAGTGAATGACCGAATTCACATTCTTGAAGGTCTATTAATTGTTTATGTTGATCTAGATAAAGTTATTAAAATAATCAGACAAAGTGAGAATCCAAAGAAAGATCTTATTAAAGCTTTTAAGATATCTGAACCTCAGGCAAACGCAATACTTGAGATTAAGCTTAGACAATTAGCTAAACTTGAGCAAATCAAACTCGAAACTGAACGAAAAGATCTTTTAGATGAGAAACAAGATCTCGATAAGATTATTTCATCGAAGGCAAGACTTAAAACGTATGTCAAGAAAGAGTTAAAACAAATCAAAGACGAGTTTGGCGATGAAAGATGTTCAGAAATTATTGAGCATTCTGAATCAAAGGCATTTTCTCAAGAGGAAATACTTTCTGCAGAGCCAGTTACTGTCGTTTTATCTCAAGCTGGTTGGATAAGATCAGCCAAAGGACATGATATCAATCCTGAGACTCTAGCATTCAGAGGAGATGATGCACTTAAACATTTTGCCAATGGACGTAATAATCAGATGGCCAATTTCTTTGATTCCACAGGAAAGGTTTTCTCAATATCTGCACATACTTTACCTTCTGCACGCGGCATGGGAGAGCCAATCACAGGAAGAATCAGTGCGGAATCTGGAGTTTCCTTTCAAGGAGTAATAATTGGAACTGATGACCAAACTTTTGTAATCTCTAATACCTCTGGATATGGATTTATAAGTGAAATTAGCAATGTTGTTTCAACAAAAAAGACCGGTAAAAATTTCATAAAGATTTCTAATGAGGCTGATCTTATTCCACCAATTTTAATTAAGGATCATCATACTCATCTCGCATCTATTTCAAATTTGGGCAGAATGTTAGTTTTTGAGATTAATGAATTACCAAACCTTGCAAAGGGCAAAGGTAACAAAATAATGAATATCCCTAAACCTAAATTTCTTGCTGGAGAGGAAAAAATGAGTCATGTATGCCTTATTGGAGAAAGCTCATCCATACAAATTCACAGTGGCAAAAGACACATGAACTTAAAACTTAAAGATTGTGAAAACTATATTTCAAGGAGAGCTAAAAGAGGCTTGATGTTACCACAAGGTTATAGAAAGGTAGACAAAGTTGTGGAGATAGTTGATTTAGACGAGGCTTAAAATAGCTTTTTCAAGCTTTTTTACACCCCTTTCAATATCATTTTTTGAAATATTCAAGCTAGGTGCCAGCCTAACTGTATTATTATTAGCCTTTAAGATCATTAAGCCTTCTTTGTAAGAGGCCTGCATTAAGTTTGCTAATGTAAGCTTTGAAGTGTCATCTATTTTAAGTCCAAACCAAAGCCCCGATGATCTGATCTCAGAGAAGACTGCTACCTTTTTATTCATTTCATTCAGTAAAGACAAAAAAAGTTTCTCTTTCTTTAATACATCTTTCAAGAAAGATTTTTTTGAAATTATTTCAAATACTTCTTTTGAAACAGCACATGCAAGTGGATTACCTCCATAGGTAGAACCATGCATACCAACAATCATATTTTGTGCTACCTTATCGGTTGTCAACATTGCACCAATAGGAATGCCATTACCCATTCCCTTTGCTGAGCAAAGAATATCTGGTTTAATCCCATATTGTTCGTAGGCAAATAGTGATCCAGTTCTACCAACTCCTGATTGCACTTCATCAATAATGAGCAGAGCATTATTTTTTTTACATAATTTTACAATTTCACTTACAAACTTTTTTTTTGCAGGAATAATTCCTGCCTCACCCTGCACAAGCTCTAAAATAACTGCTGAGGTCTTATTTGAGAATTTAGATCCAAGCCCATCAATTTTATTAAACTCATGATGTTTAATTGATTTTGGCATTGGTCCAAAACCATCGGTCATTCTTTTGGAACCATTAAGTGCAATTGCCATCATAGTTCTCCCATGAAAAGCGTCATTAAATGCAATAATTTCGTTCTTGGATTTTGAAAAATTAGATGTTGAGTATTTTCTTGCTGTTTTGATTGCAGCCTCAACTGCTTCCGCACCCGAATTTGTAAAAAAAACTTTTTCAGCGAATGTTTTCTGACATAAAAGTTTAGCTAGTTTTAGAGCGGGTTGATTAACTAAAACATTTGATAAATGCCAAATAGACTTTGATTGATCATTTAATGCTTTTATAAGCCTTGGATGACAATGGCCTAAATTTGATACTGCTATACCTGTAGCAAAATCAATAAATTTTTTTCCATTCTGATCCCACAAGTAAGAACCTTTTGCTTTTTTTGGGATGAAGCCAGCGGGATTGTATACTGGCAAAATATACTTATTAAAATCACTCCTAGTTACCATGTGCTTATGATAAAGGTTGATACATTTAAAGAAAATGCTTTTTTAATTGAATTGATGCCAAATCATTCATTAAGTGGTTTTCAGAGAATAGCATTTTTTATTATTTTATTTGGAACCTGTCTTGTAATAGGCATATTTTTCTTTTTCATGGGTGCAACTCTTGTCCTTCCGTTTGCAGGGCTTGAAATCATGCTGGTAAGTATTGGCTTTTATCTCAATTTCAAATGGAGTAGACAAAAAGAACTTATTTCAATAAGTCCCGAACTTGTAAAAGTAGAGAAGGGCAGTTTAATTAAAAACTTTGAATGGGAGGAATTTAGAGCATTCGTAAAATTAGATGTTCAATACAACGATAAATCAAAAGACCTTTATTTTGTATCAAAAGGAAAAAAGATAAAGATCGGTGACTTTTTAAACAATGATGAAAAAGACTCTTTGATAACCGAACTTACAAACATTATCCAAAAACTAAATTCAATCGTTCCAGGGTGACAGTTTTTTACTCACTAATTTTAATTTTCCTTTCGTAAACACAGGATAGTTTTTAATATCACTGGCATCTCTTTTGCCCAAGAGAGGTCTAAAGTAGTCTGCACCCTTTTTTGTAATTCCAAATCCATCACTTGAAATAAAAGATTTTGGAAGTTTTTTTTCAACATTTGCAATTCTTTCTATTGGGGTAGCTTCAATTTTCCATTGATAGGGATTATTCGAAATACGCTTAATTGTTGGCATTACTCCAAATAAACCCTTATCTGCGAACATTACTGCCTTTTTCCCCACCTCTAATGCGTGTTTAAGATCTACATCAGATGCAAGATGTCTTGCACTTCTTTGTAAATAATCTGAAACTGCCCAATGGTTTTTAAGCTTTAGCTTTTTAGAAATCAAATCTGAAAGATTAGGAGCTACCCCACCAAGCTGAGTATGCCCAAAAGCATCTTTTGTATTAGATTCTGCTATAAATTTTCCTCTTGAATTTCGGATACCCTCGGAGGCAACGATCACACAAAAACCTTTTTTGTCATATACTTGTTTCACTTTTTTTAGAAAGTTACTTTTGTTGAACGCTACTTCAGGTAGCAAAATGATATCAGGACAATGCGGATAACTCTCTTTGGCAATAACGCTTGAGCCTGCTATCCATCCAGCATGTCTACCCATAACTTCTAGAATAAAAACTTTGGTTGATGATTCTGCCATAGATTCAACATCCAAGGAGGCTTCTATTGTTGAATTGACCACATACTTTGCTACAGATCCAAATCCAGGACAACAGTCAGTTACTGCTAAATCATTATCAACAGTTTTTGGAATAGCAATACATTTGAGATCAAAATTTAACGCCTTACAGGCCTTATATATTTTTAGTGCAGTATCAGCCGAATCATTTCCACCATTATAGAAAAAATAACCAATATTATGAGCATCGAACACATCGAACAATCTCTTATATTCTTTTTCTGATTCATCAAAATCTTTTAGTTTATATCTACAAGAACCAAAGATTCCTCCTGGTCTTGTAGATAAAGAATTTATAAATGATTTAGTTTCATTACTTGTATCAATAAGCTCTTCTCTCAGTGCGCCCAAGATGCCATTTTTACCAGCTAAAACCTTATTTATTTTTTTACTATTCCTTGCTTGAACTATTACTCCTGCTGCTGAAGCGTTGATTACAGATGTAACACCACCAGATTGAGCATAAAATGCATTTTTCTTCATTGATATCTTAAAGTTATACTTTCATGTATGTTATCAATAGGAACGTAAAATTTAAATGAAAATTCATATATTAGGAATCTGTGGAACTTTCATGGGCGGGTTAGCAAAAATTTTGACGGAATGCGAACATGAGGTTTCTGGATCAGATCTAAATTTTTACGAACCTATGAGTTCTCAGCTTGAAGCACTTAAGATAGAGCTTGTTAAAGGTTACGAAAAGCTACCAGATGCTGATTTGTATGTCATTGGTAACGCTTTATCAAGAGGCAATCCAAGTGTCGAAAGGATCTTGGAGGAAAACCTTGATTATATTTCTGGACCAGAAATGCTTGGAAAGATTATTAAATCAAAAAAAGTAATAGCAGTTTCAGGCACTCATGGCAAAACTACTGTAAGCGCAATGACTGCCTCTATTTTGCAATCAAAGTATGGGGATGTTGGATATTTAATAGGCGGTGTTTTGGGGAACGGATCCTGGTCTGCAAGACTTGGCAGCAATGAGTATTTTATTGTGGAGGCAGATGAATATGACTCAGCTTTCTTTGATAAACGATCAAAATTTATTCATTATTTTCCAAATATTTTAGCTATCAATAATATTGAGTTTGATCATGCCGATATCTTTGATGACCTCACACCAATACTTAAACAATTTAGTCATCTTTTAAGAACTATTCCTGCAAATGGTCAAGTCGTTTTCCATGAAAATGATCAGACTACAAAACACCTTGTAGATAAGGAGAATTGGTTTGATGTTTACAGCATTGGGAATGACAAAAAATTTTATTATGATGAAACCAAAAATCTCTTTATTTTTAATGGTAAAGAATATGATCTAGATGAATTACCATTTTTTGGAGAACATAATTATAAAAATGCTTTAATGGCAATGTGTCTTGCATATTTATGTGATGTTCCTTATGAGGAATCATTCCAAGCCCTCAAAAATTACTCAGGAGTTAAAAGGAGACTTGAGGTAATTTTTCAGGGAAATACCCATTTGGTTTATGATGATTTTGCACATCATCCAACAGCAATCGAGGCTATTTCTGAGGCTGTTAAATCAAAACATGCTTCAAAAATGATTGGAATTATTGAATTGGCATCAAACACTATGAAATCTGGGAGGCATGGTAATGCTCTAATTGACTCCACTAAAAACTTTGACAAGATTTACTTCTTGGATCATGAGAACACACTTAATGATGCTAATTCTTTTAGTAGTCTTGAAAAAATTATTGATGACCTAAAGAAAGTAATATGTGATTATGAAACTATTATCATTATGACAAATAAAGATAGCCAAATAATTTCACGCGAGATAATCAAACTATGCAACTAGAGAAAAAGTGCCCAATCTTCCCTTTAGGCATAGTAGTCTTCCCAGGCAATATACAATCTTTACAAATCTTTGAGCCAAGGTATCTCAAGATGGTCAAGGAATGTTTAAACTCTGATTCTGGATTTGTAATAACGCTTCAAAATCCAAATATTGACTCATTTAAAGATAAGGGTACATATGTGAAAGTTATTGACTTTAATAATCTTCCAAATGGTTTACTTGGTATCACAGTAAAAGCAATAAATAGGGTTGAAATAAAATCTATTGAAACAGATGCTGACAATTTAAATTTTGGAGATGTAATGCCAATTTCAGATCCAATCGTTGATGATCAATCACTCCTTGCAAAATTTCCAGATTTAATCAATATTCTTAATCAGCTTGTTAGTCATCCAAAAGTTAAAGAATTACCAATTGACATAGATTTTTCGTCAGCTGATTCAGTAAGCTATCACTTAGGGGGTCTAATTCCGCTTGCAACTCCTGATAAGCAACTTCTCTTAGATGCATTTGATGCTGGTCAAAGACTAAACATACTGTCCAGGTTAGTTGCTGAAATGACCGGCAACGTAGATAAATCTTAGATTTTTAAAAGTTGTTTACCGTAATTTTTTCCAGTAAACAATCTATTTAAGGTATCAGGACAGTTTTCCAAGCCTTCTTGAATGTCCTCAATGTGTTTTAACTTACCTTCCATTAACCATGCAGAAATGTCATTAATTGCATTTTCTGCCTTTGGTAAATAATCGAGCACTAGGAATCCTTGCATTGTTGCTCTCTTAATAATCAGATTAAATAAATTCATGGGGCCTGGTGATACATCATTAGATGTATAACTTGATATTGCTCCACAAAGAAGAATACGAGCATTAATATTTATATACCAGATTACATCCTCTAAGAGTGGCCCACCAACATTATCAAAATATATGTCAATTCCTTCTGTTGCAATTTTTGGTAACTCAACTTTTACATCAGAATTTTTATAATCGATTACGTGATCAATGCCACATTCTTCTTTTAACCAGCCACATTTTTTTTCTCCACCCGCAATACCTATGACCTTACAACCATGGATTTTAGCAATTTGCGCAGCAACTGAGCCAGTTGCTCCGGCGGCACCAGATATAAGTACAGTCTCTCCTTTTTTTGGTTTTCCAAGTTCTACCAAACCATAGTACGCAGTAATTCCGGTTGTTCCGAGGATATTTAACAGTGTGGGCATCGGTACAATATTTGGGACTATCCTTAGTCTCTCTTCAGGCTTACAGGATGAAACACAATATTGTTGCCAACCTACTAAACCCATAACCAAATCGCCAACTTTATAATCATCATTTTTGGATTCAACCACTTCTCCAACACCTCCGGCTCTGACTACTTCGTCAATTTGCACGGGAGGCAGATATCCTGGCAGATCAGTGAGCCACATTCTTTGAGTTGGATCAAATGAAAGGTAAGAATTTTTTACTAAGATTTCACCACTTTTAATATCGGTAATTTCTTCTTCAATTAGATCGAAATCAGATTTTTTTACAAGTCCATTTGGTCTTTCTTTTAGTATCCATTTTTGATTAGTAACACTCATTTTTGCCCTCGTTGTATGAACATAATATCAGATTATAAGATCAGGCTTATCAAGTTTTCTTCTTATCCAATTCATTGAATTTAATATTAATTTGTTTCTTACTAATGACCTTTCAAATCTAAATTTTCCAGGATAATCAAGAAAAATTAGCCCAGTAATAATTGTTAATACTCCCTGGCCAGGCAAAATTAACATTAGTATTCCAAACAGAATCAAAACCAATCCTATTGAATTTTTTATTATTATGATTGGCAACCACATCAATGGATTTTTTATTTTTATAAGTGAGACTCTTTTTTTGTCAACAAAATAATTATGTGGAATTATAGAAATTAACCAACTTAGACCCAATAGACTTAATAAGAAAAAGATAGTGGAAAGCCCGCTTATATACAAAAAGATTTGATTATTTTGAAGAAAATACGAGAAAGCCTCCATATATGATTGCATAACTTATTTTGAGACCTTTAAATTTATTAAGTTTTTTTTTATAGTTGTATTCTAACCCAGTTACTTATATTAAAAGATATTTAAGAATTAAATTTAATGCTAGCAAAACGCACGCTTGAAATATGCCATAAGGCTCTTGATGATTTAAAAGCAAAGAACATTGTTTCCATTAATATAAAACAGTCTTCATCATTTGCAGATTTCTTTTTAATAGCGTCAGCTACTTCTGATAGACATGCCTCTGCACTTGCAGATAATGTGATTGATAACCTTAAAAAAGAGCAAAAAATGATTCTTGGAATTGAGGGTAAAAATAATCCAAGCTGGGTACTTATCGATTGTGATGACGTAATTGTAAATATTATGCTTGAAGATACAAGAGATTTTTATGACCTCGAAAGCTTGTGGGGAGATCCTAATCAAGTTTTTTCTTCAACTTATGAAGTTTAAAATTCACTCCATTTCAAAAAAATCTAATGATTGGGAAGCAAAGGGAATTGCTTCTCTGGTTAAGAAGATGCCTCATCATGAAGTAACATTTAACAATATAAGGGCAACTAGCAAGAATAATAGTCAATTGTATAGTATAGAAAAAGAATCAAATTTATTAATGAGTGCTGTAGAAAATAAAAATACTACCATCTTATGGGATTTAAAAGGCAAACAAGTTTCTAGTGAACAGTTTTCGAAAATTATTCAAGACTTGTCGTTAGAGTCTAAACAAATTGAATTTATAATTGGCGGCTCAAATGGAGTGTCCAAACATGTCTTCGACGAGGTTAAATACGTACTTTCTGCATCAAAGCTTACTTTCCCACATAAACTTTTTAAATTAATTTTGACTGAGCAAATTTATAGAGCTTGCCAGATTATCAGTGGCCACCCGTATCACAAATGAAAAATGATTTCCAGGAAAGGCAATTAGAGATAAATACTTTTACTCAAAGGTCGTTGTTCATTACGATTTTATTGTTTTTAATAATTGTAATTTTTCTTTATAGAGTCTTTTATTTACAAATTTTGGAGCATGATGAGTTCGATGAGGCAGCTTTCGAAAATAAAACTTATACAGTTCCTGTTCAGCCTTTGAGAGGAAAAATTATTGATCGAAATGGCATCGTTCTTACTGATAACATTGCAACCTTTGATTTAATTACAAATCCGAGCGAAATAAATGATCCTATTGTTTTTTTAAATGATATTAATAAAGTAATTAACTTATCAGAAAGTGAAAAAACTAATTTTCTAAATAGTTTCGATGATAGAGCTTTTTTTAATAAAGAATTAATTCTTAAATCCAATCTTAACGAAAAAGATATTGCAAAGTTTGAAGTGCAAAGTTTTAGATTTCCATATGTATTTGTTGGTAAAAGATTTAGGCGAATTGCGAATGGTAATGATAGCTTTGCTCATGTTCTAGGTTATGCAGGCGTATTAACAGATACAAGCTTTATATCAAAGAAATTTAATAGAAATAGTTGGAATGATGCACTCTATTCCTATGCCAATGGTTTGATTGAAGGTAAGTCTGGCTTAGAAAAAACCTTTGATGATGTTTTAAAAGGTAAGTTTGGCTATAAAAAATTTGAAGTTGATTCAAAGGGTAGGTTTATAAAAGAAATTGATTATCTGCCTCCTGTAAAAGGAGACGATCTACAAACTACTCTAGATCTAAAAGCTCAATTAAGAGCAGCTAATTTAATGCAGGATAAGAAAGGTTCCGTGGTTGTAGTTGATGTTCAATCTGGTGAGATAGTTGTTTTACTAAGCGCTCCCACTTATCCAATTAATAAAATGGCTAACGGTATTTCAAAAGACCAATATGATGAACTTTTAAATAATAAAGATAAGCCATTTTTTGATAGATCAGTTGCAGGCAGATATCCTCCTGCATCAACTTTAAAACCTTTTTTTGCATTTCACTCAATAAACAATCAACTTATAAATTGGGAAAACGTAATTAGGGATCCTGGTTATTTTATTCTGCCAGACAATGGGCGTATGTATCGGGGTTGGAGGCAAATTCCTTTGGGCAGGATTGACTTAGCGACAGCCATAGTAAGAAGCTCGAACACATTTTTTTTTGATTTAGCCTATAAAAGCAATATTAGTGATATTAGTGATGATTTAATAAAATTTGGTTTTGGAAATAGAGTCTGCTTAGATTGTTTTCAAGAAGATAGTGGATTGGTACCAACTCCAGACTGGAAAAGAGAAAACTTAAATTTTAGTTGGTTTAAGGGGGATACTGTTAATCTTGGAATTGGGCAAGGCTATATGATTTCAACGCCTATACAATTAGCATATTATGCAGCGATAATTGCTTCAAAAGGAGACAAGAAAAAACTATTTATCAGCGAATCAAACAGACAAAATAGTTCAAAAGAGGTAATTACAACAGAAGCATTCAACAATGATGATTGGCAAAAATTGCATGAATCAATGCTTAATGTTATTGAATCGGACTTAGGGACAGCAAGAGGTTTAAGAAATTCAAAAGAATTTTTGGTAGCTGCAAAAACTGGTACTGGTGAAGTAGTAAGTCTAAATTCTAGTGCAGAGTATAATCGTATAAGAGAGGATATCAGCCTACGTGACCATGCAATTATGATAGCTTTTGCCCCATATGAAAATCCAAAATACGCCATAAGCGTAATAGTTGAAAATGGAGAGAGTGGAGGAGGTGTTGCTGGTCCAGTAGCGCTTGGCGTTTTAAAGGAACTTTTAGATGAATAAAAAGATACATCTTGATCCATATCTATTTATATCAATCTCAATGCTTAGTTTTATAGGTCTTTTTATACTATTTAGTGCATCAGAAAGCAGTTTTGGTGCTATCTCTCGGCAACTCATTTATATCGTTCTTGGATTTTTCTTATTTTTTATTTTTAGTCAGCCTGATCCAGATATTTACAGACGATTCTCTTTCTTATTTTTAATATTATCTTTGTTTTTAGTTGCCTCAACTTATTTCATAGGTACAGAAATTAATGGTGCTAAAAGATGGTTAAAGTTTTATGTTTTCTCATTTCAACCCTCTGAACTTCTAAAACTAGCTTTGCCATTATTTTTATCAAGCTATCTTTTTCATAAAAAACTTCCTATAAGTTTCAAAGATACATTAATTGCAATTCTTTTTATTTTTGCCTGTTTTCTTATAGTTGCACGCCAACCAGACTTAGGAACAGCATTACTAGTAACAATTTCAGGAATTTTTGTTTTATTTTTAGCAGGTTTAAGTTGGCTCTTTATTTTTTTATGTTTGAGCGCAATAGCAGTTTTTTCACCTTTTATCTGGAATAACTTATTACAACCTTTTCAGAAAGATAGAATTTGGACTTTATTTAATCCTGAATCAGATCCATATGGTGCAGGTTGGAATATTATTCAATCAAAGATAGCAGTAGGAAGTGGGGGCATATTTGGGAAGGGTTATGGTCAAGGATCGCAAACTCAACTTAATTTTTTACCAGAAACTCAAACAGATTTTATTTTTTCAGTTTTGGCTGAAGAATTTGGTTTTGTCGGAGTTTTATTGCTTGTCATGATTTATGCGTTTGTATTGTTGCGATGTTTTTATCTTGCAGTAAATGCAAGAGATAGGTTTTGTCGCCTAGTGATCGGAGGATTTATTTTTACATTTTGTTTTAATGTTTTTGTGAATTTAGCAATGGTAGTAGGATTAATTCCTGTAGTTGGGATGCCTTTACCATTTTTTAGCAGAGGCGGTACGTCTTTGCTATCTTTATTTATAATGTTTGGAATAATAACTTCAATGGCTTCCCATAAGAAGTTTATGCAAAGATGAAAAGAATTTTTCTCTTATCGTTCTTTTATGCTGCAAATACCTTTAGCTATGTTGATAAAGGTGAAACTTTTGAGTATTTAAAGAGCGAATTAATATTAAATCATGGCTTTTCAGAAGATTATGTTGTCTCCACACTAAATAAAGCAATCAAGCAAGATAAGATTATTCAATCAATAAGTGAACCAGCAGAATTCACTTGGACATGGGATAGATATAAAGATTTATTTATTGAAGAAAAAAGAATCCAAAATGGAAAAAAATTTATTTCTGAAAATATTAAAACACTTAAAAAAGCAGAAAGTCGATTTGGTGTCCCAAAAGAAATTATTACATCTATCCTTGGGGTAGAGACTCGATACGGAAAAATTATGGGCTCATACAGAGTTTTGGATGCTCTTACAACGCTGAGTTTTGATTTTCCTAGAAGATCAAAATTTTTTACTAATGAACTCATTAATCTGTTTCTATTATCCCGAGAAAATAATTTAGAAATTCTTTCTCTTAAAGGTTCTTATGCAGGAGCTATGGGCTATGGTCAGTTTATTCCTTCAAGTTATAGGGCCTATGCGATAGATTTTGATAATGATGGCTATGTAGACCTTCTAAACTCTGTTGATGACGCGATTGGCAGTATTGCAAATTATTTATATATACATGGTTGGAATAAAGACTTACCAACTATAAGAAGAATAGATCAAAAATTTTTGTCTAATACGCAATCCATAAATAATGTAAGGAATCCATTAATATTAGCACCAAATATTTTGCATGCTAGTGATGAGTTAGAAAATGAGGATATTCTTGATCAAAGTGTATTATTGCTTAGTTATCATGAGCGAGGAAATACTGATTTTTTTGTTGGTACTGCAAATTTTATAGCAATTACAAAGTACAATAGGAGCCACTTTTATGCAAAAGCGGTATATGATTTATCAATTGAATTAAGATGAATATTTTAAAAAAATTTGTTTTTACACTTTTTATTTTCCAAGGCAGCATTAGTTTAGCGCAAACGATTATTCCGTCTTCTCCTGAGATTAATGTAGAAAGTTATATCTTGATGGATGCAAGCACTGGAAAAATTATCGCTTCTGGTAATCCTGATTCACAAATTGAACCTGCCAGCATGACAAAGGTAATGTCTGCTTATGTCATAGCAGATCAGCTAAAGCAAAAACTTGTTTCTTTTAATGACTTAGTCCTTGTCTCTGAAAAAGCATGGAAAATGGAAGGATCAAGAACCTTTATTGAGGTTGGCAAGAAAGTGCCACTTATTGATCTGCTCAGAGGGCTAGTTATTCAATCAGGTAATGATGCAACTGTTGCACTTGCAGAATACATTGCTGGTACAGAAGAAGGTTTTGTAGATGTAATGAATGCCTATGCTTCTGAAATGGGCCTATCTAATACACTTTTTCAAAATTCAACGGGATTACCAAATCCAAGTCATTTTACAAGCACTCGAGATTTAGCAGTGCTTGGTTCAAGATTAATCAGTGAATTTCCTGATCATTACAAACTCTATAAAGAAAGAGAGTTTACTTTCAATGAAATTCGTCAGGTAAATAGAAATAAGCTGCTATGGCAAGATGATTCTGTTGATGGCATTAAGACGGGTTTTACCTCATCAGCTGGATATTGTCTTATATCGTCAGCACAAAGAAATGGGATGCGACTAATTTCTGTAGTTGCTGGAAGTGCAACTAGTCAAAATACTTTTACCTCATCACAAAGATTGCTTGAGTATGGATTTAGATTTTTTTCAACCAAAAAATTGTTAAATGGTAACGAGATGATTCAGACTTCAAAAGTATGGGCTGGTAAATCAGATTCAGTTTCATTGGGTCTTGAGTCAGATCTTATATTAACCGTTCCTAGAGCCACTTTGAAAACAGTCACATTTAATTACAAAATTAATAGCAATATTGAAGCACCAATTTCAAAAGGTATGAAGTTAGGAGTCGTAGATGTGTTATCTGATGGAAAACTGTTAACTTCAAAACCACTTATCGCACTAGATACAGTTGAAGAAAAAGGATTTTTAGGAAGATTTATAGATAAATTGATCTTATGGTTCATTAATCTTTTTGATTTTAATAATGACTGATATTTTTGGGATTTATCAAGGAAAAATTACACCTCTTTCTGAAATAAAAGTTTCGCCACTATCAAGAGCTTATACTTTTTCCGATAGCATCTATGAGGTTATACCATTTTATAAGGGCAAAGGATTTTGCTTTGAAGAACACATTTCTAGATTTAATGAATGTGCCAATCTAATGAGGATCAGAGTTGATTTTAGTTTAATTGAGAATGAAATCCTTGCACTTGCTGAATATGTCAAAGAAGAAGATCAGTCATATGTTTATTATCAAATCTCTAGAGGTATTGATGAGATTAGGAGCCATTTAGTTAGAACTAAAATGGTGCCAGAAAGATTTGGCTATGCAACAAAAATTACACCAAGCACCAAACCTGTAGTTTCGATGATAGTAGATGATATAAGGTGGAAAAGATGTTCGATTAAATCGACGTCATTGCTAGGTAATGTGATGTCAATGAATTCAGCATTAAATGAAGGTTGCGATGAGATAATTTTTTCTTCTGAAGATAAAATAACTGAGGGTGGTGCAAGTAATATATTTTTTTCTAAAGGCAATGAGATTTTTACTCCAAGTTTAAAAGAGAATATCCTGCCAGGAGTAACCCGAGATTTTATTATCAATGCGTTGCGATCTGAAAATATTTCTGTGAAAGAGCAGGATTGCTATGTTAGTCAATTAGATCAAGCCTCAACAGTCTGGTTTACAAGTTCTACGAAAGGGATACAACCTGTTGAAAAAATTGTAAATGCAAATTACACAAGAGATACAAAGGACGAGGTTTTCAGAAAAGCAAGTCTGATATTTAATCAGTCAATAGAAGATTATCTTTCAAAAACATAATTGTTGTATCAAGGTAATCCCAAGCATTTAACTTTATTGCACCTTTCACACTTTGATCAAGTAGAATTACTCTCTCTTGTAAGTCTATTATATCTTCTACCCTCAAACTATTTGACATATTCATGTAATAACTTTTTTTATTTGACCATATCCCTAATTTTGAAAAATTTACTGAACTGCTAGATGCTGTCTTAATGGCATAACATGCTGTTATAACTTTCGAAATAATCCAAATTATTGGAGGTGGTGGTTGAGCATTATTCTTTTTGAGTGTAATGATGATTTGATCAATTTTATTAAAATCTTTTTTTACGAGCGAGTCCTCAAATTCAAATATATCAAAATTCAAATCAACAGAAACTTCATTTGAGAGTTGCTCTTGATTATTTTTATAAAGGAGTGACAAAATTTCAGCTTCATTTCTTTGACCAATTAAGTTTCCATTCAAATTGTTATGGATATTTGCTCCAAACTTCCTTAATGCATCCCGGTCAAAAAAATCCAGCTTTCGTTTGAGCCACAATTTTTCTTCATTTGTATCAAGCTTATTACAACTTAAAATGCAAAAGACATCTTGAATATCTTTATAAAATTTTGTGGATTTATTTAATTTTGATACAGAGGACTCGACTATTAGCATAACTGAACTATTATTTCGAAATATTCCCATCTCTAATAATTTTTTTATTGCATCTGGCATTTTCCCTTCACTATGCTTAATGTGAATCAAAGATTTTTCTTGAAACAATGAACCTGCGCATAGGTTGGTCACCTCATCAATAAGATTATCAAATGAAGTAATTCCTAGAGTCACAACGTTATGAAATTCCTTGTTTTTGAAATATTGTTTTATAAGAGAAATGAGTTCATCTCTAAGAATTATCTCTTCTCCATAAATAAAGTAATGTTGACTGTTATATAAGGGTTTTCTAATGAATCTGTTATATGTAATTTCCATCTAGAGCAGTTCAAATATGACTTCGTTAGCAGCTTGATATTTTAAGTTTAACAATATGGTTTCTTTTGTGGCATTCTCAGCAAATGGGTTCAGTTCATCTATGATTACCAGATCGCTAACAACAATTTCTTGTTGTAATTCATTGCCATCAAGAACAAATTGTACTGAAAAAAAAATTTCTTTTTGCTGAGCTCTAAGCCCATCTCCGCCATACAAGATTTTTTCACGCGAATTTGTGCTAATTACGCTCAAGTTTTTATTAAAATATTTTTCCTGTTTAAGTTTGAAGCCAAGAATATTGATAAATTTCTCATCAACATTTTTTGTGAAACTGAGATTTGCAGGGAAAGTACTATCTAGAGAAACACAAGATGTTAAACAGATTGTAAATATTACAAAAAATCTATTCAGCAACATCAAATAAGTCTTTAAAACCAGAGGGATCATGCCTGCCTACAACTAGGTTTTCAAGAGTACCAAATCCATTTTCTTTTCCCATTGATGCTTCAGCGATTTGATGAATATGGAAATATGAATAATCATTTGGATCAATCTTATCTAAATCCCAAACTTCGTAATCATATGCTTCTTCACCTTTCCAAAGCGCATGACCCCATTCAGGATGTTGATAGCCAATACCTTTACAATGAAACCTAGGTCCTACTGTTTTAATTTTAATTTCCGTATCTTTCTCATCAACCTTAAATTTGATATCACCACCATCTGACCACCTTGTTCCTTTGATCCAATTAATAGAGTGATTAATATTAGTCATATTTTTGATAGATTCGCCATTATCTGACACAGTAATAATCTCACCTGATAGTTGAGTTGAATTACCATCATGATCCTCAAAAGTACCAAAATGAGTAAATATTTGCCCAAAGTTTATTGGAGCCCAACACCAATATACACCTGGCTCATCATTCAACTTACCAGGTGCTCCACCTTCCGGTTCTCCAACCGGTCTAACTCCCCATGATTTATCTCTAGTACCATATTCAGATTCTAAATTTATAGTTTCATTTTCAAGTTGTATTTCTCCCGTCCATGTTCCAAACTGAGTGAACCTGCTAGTATCCATCAGAATTCTTGTACCTTCTTTTAAAGATGATTTAGGTTCAATATGAGGGAGTGTTAAATTATTAAATTCTAAATTACACGAGATTCTTTTTTCAGGATCTTGAAGGGTAAATTTAATTATTTCCATTGGTTTTGGAATTTCAAGACTTATTGGACCAATAACCATCGGATATCTTGAAGAATCTAGTCTTTTGGATGCATGAAATGAATATTGTTTTCCTTTAAATGAAATACTGAAATGACCATCAATAATGTGCCTATTTGGATATACTCCAACTCCAATCTCAAATAGGAAATCTTTTTCTTTACTAAACCCATTAAACCAATATCTATCATAAAAATTTCTATCAGTTGTTGATGGGACTGATAATGTTTCAGAGGTCTGATGAATGGGAAAGTCATCTAGTGGTGTTATATTCTTCATGATTCAATTACAAAATTTATTAATTTCTCTTTAACATAAATGACCTTACTGATCTTGTCTAGTGCCACATGTTTTCTAACATTACTATTTTTTAAAGAAATTTCCTTAATTTCATCTTCATTCAGAGCTTTTGCAATATTTTCTTTACCCCTTACCTTACCATTCACTTGAATAATGAGTTCAAAGTCATCTTTTTCAGTTAATTTTTGATCGAACGCGGGCCATGATTTTTCGAAGAGTTTTGGATCTAAATGTGGATTAAAACGAGTCCAAATATAAAATGTAATATGCGGAACAATTGGAGATAACATTTGTAGGGACACATTGATAACTTCATTTAGACAAAATATATCTGTTGAAGTTGCTTCACTGGATTTAAATTCTTCGGGTATAGCATTTATTAATTCCATAATTGCGGCTATTACAGTATTGAATGAGTTTCTATCTTCATAATCAGTAGTAACTTTTTTTATGGTGTTGTGAGTTTTTGCTCTTAAATCCAAATGACTCTGTTGAAAATCTCTTGGGATATTTTGATAGTCTGTATTTGTTCTATTTTCACATAACCTCCAAAATTTCTTGAGAAATCTAGACGCACCTTCAATTGCATTATCTGACCATTCTAAGCTTTGTTCTGGTGGGGCAGTAAACATCATATACAGTCTTATAGTATCTGCTCCAAAATGATCAATATATTTTTGAGGATCAACAGTATTGCCTTTAGACTTTGACATCTTTGTTCCGTCCTTTAATACCATTCCTTGTGTTAGCAGTTTCTTAAAAGGCTCATCACCATTTACAAGACCCATATCTCTCATAGCCTTATGAAAGAATCTTGAATAAAGAAGGTGTAATATTGCGTGCTCTATCCCTCCAATATAAATATCAACTGGCAACCAATATTCTGAATTCTCATCTAACGCTTTTTTATTATTCTCAGCGGAGGTAAATCTTGCATAGTACCAAGACGAATCGACAAAAGTATCAAAAGTATCAACTTCTCGCGATTTACCTTGTCCTAAATCATAAAAATTTTTGTTTTGGTTAAGAGGTTTTGGAGAATCACCAGCTTTTATTTTTGGCAACTCTACTGGAAGCTCATCACCTCTTAAAAAGATAGGTTTATCTTTTTCATAAATTACTGGAATAGGACACCCCCAAAACCGTTGTCTACTTACACCCCAATCTCTCAGCCTATAATTAATTATGCTATTACCTATTCCGTTTTTTTCAATTAAGCTATTTATATTGTCTATAGCTTCATCCGATTCTTCCCCATTGAAATCATCTGAATTTATCAATTTTCCTTTAGCAGAAGAGGGCAAATCATCTGCTTCAATGACTTGTTTAATAGGTATCTCATACTTTTGTGCAAACTCAAAGTCTCTTTCATCATGTGCTGGAACACCCATGACTACTCCAGTTCCATAATCCATAAGAACATAATTCGCAATCCATACCTCAAGGTCAATGCCGGAAAGGGGGTGTTTAGCCTTTACGCTAGTTTTGAAGCCTAGTTTTTCAGCTTTTGCCATGTCCGCTTCAGCCATTTTCATTTCATTGCATTTCTTTATGAATTGATTTATGTCATCGTTTTCGCTAGCTAAATTTTGAGCCATTGGATGATTTGGTGATACAGCCAAAAAAGTAACCCCAAAGATTGTATCTACTCGTGTTGTGAAGGTAGTAATTTCGTCATTGTTTGAAAGCAAAAACTTTAATTCAGATCCATAGGACTTTCCAATCCAGTTTTTTTGCATCAATTTTACATTTTCGGGCCAGTCTAAGTTATCAATAGACTGCAGAAGTTCATCAGCGTAGTCAGTAATTTTCAAAAACCATTGGTCAATTTCCTTCAACTCAACAGTAGCACCAGATCTCCATCCTTTGCCATCAATTACTTGTTCATTTGCTAGAACCGTTTTATCAACTGGATCCCAATTTACTAAAGATTTTTTCTTATAAACAAGTCCATTATCCTGTAGCAAAGTAAACATTTCCTGTTCCCATCTATAATAATTTGGATCACATGTTTTTAATTCTTTTGTCCAATCATAGCTAAAACCTAATTGCTTGAGCTGTAATTTCATATTAGCGATATTTTTTTCAGTCCAAGTTTGAGGATCAACCTTATTTTGAATTGCTGCATTTTCTGCTGGTAAGCCAAAAGCATCCCACCCCATGGGTTGTAAAACATTAAATCCTCTCATTCTTTTATACCGAGAAATTACATCACCAATGGTATAGTTTCTTACATGCCCCATGTGTAATTTACCAGAGGGATAAGGAAACATAGATAAACAATAAAATTTCTTTTGATCGTTTTTTATAGCTCTATAACAATTATTATCTTCCCAGAACTTTTGAACAGTTTTTTCAATTTTTTGGGGATTATATTCCTGATTCATTTTTAATTCTTTTTATTAAATCACTTTCTAGATAATTTATATGATGATTATTATCTCGAAAGGTTTGATCATTTAAAATCTTTGAGTGAAGAGAGTGATTTGTCTCTATACCCTCAACAAAAAACTCATCAAGCGCGTTCTTCATTCTGCGTATACATGATTCTCTTTTGTTGGTGGTAGTAATGATCTTAGCTAATAAAGAATCATAATATGGTGGGACTACATAACCAGAGTAAATATGAGAGTCAAATCTGATTCCAAATCCACCAGGCGGATGCATTTTTATAATTTTTCCTGGACAAGGTTTAAATTCAAGAGGATCTTCGGCATTTATTCGACACTCAATTGCATGACCTCTGAATGTGACTTTATTCTGATCAAGCTTGATATCCATATCAAGCGCTATTTTGAGCTGCGCCTTCACGATATCAAACATACTGATCATTTCTGTTACGGGATGCTCAACTTGGATCCTTGCATTCATTTCAATAAAAAAGAATTTTCCATCTTTATACAAAAATTCAATTGTGCCTGCTCCTTCATAGGAAAGTTTTTCACAAAGATTTATACAAGATGACAAAACTTGCTCCAGCTCTTTTTCATTTAATCCGGTAGCTGGAGCCTCTTCAATTATTTTTTGATTACGCCTTTGAATACTGCAGTCTCTTGTTCCTAAGTGAATGGCATTACCTTTACCGTCTCCAACGACTTGGACTTCAATATGTCTTGGATTTTCAATATATTTTTCAAGATATACAACATCTGAGCCAAATGCACTTAGTGCCTCTTTCATAGTAATAGCAAGCCCGTCAATAAGTTCATTTTCATTTCTTACAACCCGCATGCCTCTACCACCACCTCCAGCAGAGGCTTTTATCATAATTGGATACCCAATCTCGTTTGCTATGTTAAAGAGTTTCTTTTCATCTTTTGGAATCTTATTTTTAAATCCTGGAACAATTGGAATACCTGCTTTTTCAGCTTCATTTTTAGCAGATATTTTATCGCCCATTTTTTTAATCACATCCGGTGATGGACCTATAAATTTAAAACCACTCGCCTCACATTTTTCAGCAAACTCAAAGTTCTCTGCTAAGAACCCATAGCCAGGATATATAGCATCTGTGCCAGTCAGCTCCGCTGCAGAAATAATTGAGGGTATATTTAGATAGCTTTCTGTTGGATTTGCAGGACCAATACAAACTGACTCATCAACAAATCTTAGATGTTTTAAATCTTTATCACCACTTGAATAAACACCAACTGTTTTCAATCCAATTTCTTTGCAAGCTCTTACAGCCCTTAAAGCAATTTCTCCCCTATTTGCTATTAAGACTTTTTTTGTCATCAATTATTTAATCTTGAAAAGTGGTTGATCAAATTCAACTGGTGTTGCGTCGTCAATATAAATTTCTTCAACAATGCCTGAAAATTCCGATTTTATTTCATTCATCATCTTCATTGCCTCAACAATACAGACTACTTGACCGACTTCAACTCTATCTCCTTTTTCAACATAAGGAGGTTTATCTGGGGCAGGCTTCCTGTAAAAAGTGCCAACAATTGGCGATTTGATATTAGACTGATCATCAATAACAGAATTTTGACCTTGAACAACTTCAGGATTTGCAGAGGAAGTAAACTGCGGCGCAACATTTTTTTCATAAACAACTTCTTTTGAACTACCTCTCGAAATTCTTACAGACTCTTCTCCCTCGGTAACTTCAATTTCTGTTAAATCTGAATCTTGTAACATCTCAATAAGTTTTTTTATCTTTCTAATATCCATATTTAAGTCCTCATTTCCTTTATTGCATGCAAAAGTGCAATCTCGTATCCTTTAACACCATGACCAATAAAGCTTTTCTGTGCAATATCTTTAAGATACGATATTTTTCTGAAATCCTCTCTGTCATTTATGTCAGTTATATGTACTTCATAAAAAGGTATTGATGTCGAAAGAAATGCATCTCTTAATGCGATACTAGTATGCGTATATGCTGCAGGATTGATAAGAATAAATTGCACATTTAAATCCAAGGCATCGTGTACTTGATCTATCATTTCACCTTCTGAATTACTTTGAAAACAAATTAACTCTGCATTTTCCTGATTAGCAATATCTTTTAAATTGTCTTCTATTTCATTGAGGGTTTTAGATCCGTAGATATCAACTTCTCTTTGACCGAGCAAGTTTAAATTTGGGCCATTTATCAACATTATCTTCATATTTAGACGATTTTAACAGAACTTAGTGGAATTTTAATGATTTTAGTTAAATTTTAATTTCTTTTTTTACTACTGGATAACAATATGTACCTTCTGAACAGCCTTGATACGAGATTTCAAAAATATTATGACCATCTATATTACTTTTATTTATTTCTAATTCAATCTTTTTAAAGGCTACTTCTTGAGTTCCCAAAAATTGATCATTTGTAATTTGCCAATCTGTTTTTTTAAAAATGAAATCTAATCTTTCACCATCAAGGGTTAACAAAACAGAATCTCTATAAATATAGTAACCATTTTTAATTTTGAAAATTAGAGTAATTCTTTCAGCATTCACATTAATATTTAATTGAAATGCCTCTTCATGAGGTAAAATGCTATCTAAGGGAGCTTTTGAGAATAAATCCCTTGAATGAACATCTGATTGAAACAAGATTAATGTTAGTGTCAGAATGGTATAAAATCTGTTTGAAAATTTCACTTATAAACTAAATGATAATTAAAAAACATGACATTTGCATCATTGGGGCAGGTACCTCAGGCATATCTGCATGCAAAAATTTTCAAGAAGCTGGGTTGGATTTTATTTGTTTTGAGGCCAGTGATAGGATTGGAGGAAACTGGGTATTTAGAAACAAAAATGGTATGTCATCTGCGTACGAATCTTTGCATATCAATACATCAAAAGAGAAGATGCAATTTTATGATTTTCCAATGCCCGATCACTACCCAGATTTCCCCCACCATTCACATATAGCTGAATATTTTGAAGACTATGTTAAGCATTTTGGTTTTAAGGATAAAATATTATTTAATACAGTCATAAAACAAGTAACAAAAATTGATGAAGACAGATGGGAGTTAATTTCTCACAATGAAGAAAAGTATTTATGTAACCATTTGATTGTTGCAAATGGTCATCATTGGGATCCAAAAATGCCAAGATTTGAAGGTAGCTTTGATGGAGAGGCTTTTCATTCTCATCATTATCTCAATCCTGAAGAACCAGTTAATTGTAAAAATAAAAATATTTTAATAGTTGGTGCAGGTAATTCAGCAATGGATATTGCATCTGAATTAAGTAGAAAAAATATTTCAAATAAAGTGTTTCTTTCAATTCGGAGCCCAGTTTGGGTCACTCCAAAATATTTTGGATCTATGACCCTTGATCATTTTCAAAGGCATCCATCACAAAAAAAAGGCTGGATAGATGCAGTCAAAGAAGTGATATTTGATTTATTCGGCGAAGCATTGCTAACAAAAAAAATTGTTCAAGCTATTGGTAGGCCTGAGGATATTGGTCTTCCTAAACCGCAACATAAATTTACTCAAGCACATCCGACAATATCCAGTGAGATTCAGCTCAGAATTGGATCAGGGGATCTTATTGTTAAAAAAAATGTAAGCTCTTTAGATGGGAAGGCAGTTTATTTTGAGGATAACTCACAGGAAAATATAGATGTAATAATTTATGCCACAGGATATAAGATTTCCTTTCCATTCTTTAAGAAATCATTTATCAATGTGATTGATAACCACATACCATTATATAAAAGAATTTTCCATCCAGAAATTACAAATTTATATTTTATAGGTCTCATTCAACCATTATGTGCACTGATGCCAGTAGTTGATGAGCAATCTAAGATGCTTACAAAATATTTCCAAGGTAAATTTAAGCTGCCTTCAAAAGAACACATGCGCTCTGATGCAGAAGTTGCAAATAATAAGATGCTTGAACATTATGTCAAATCTTCGCGTCATACAATTCAAATTAATTGTACAAAATACACCGATGATTTAAGGGAACAGCTTGGTTAAGTGTAATGATTGCTAATTTTCTCTTTGCTATTTTTTTTAAGACTCCAGACTGGATTCTTAGAATGATCACCTTACAAAAACCCAAACAATATTTGGGACAAAGACTCGATCTAAAGTCTCAACTTTTGATAGGCATAATTGAAAAATATCTTCCAGATCTTGATGATTATGAGAGTTTCAGAAAAGCTAGGAACGATACGATCTTAAATTTTTCATCAGATTCAATACAATCTGTAGATTATGAAGATAAAAAAATTGCTGTTAAGCAAAAAAATCTAGAAATTCGTGATTACGTGCCAGCAGATATTCAGACAAATAAAATTATGCTTTATTTTCATGGAGGAGGTTATGTAATTGGAAGTATTGATTCGCACCATGGATGGGTAAAATATCTATCATCTGCTCTATCAATGAGGATAATCTCACTAAACTATAGGTTGGCTCCAGAAAATCCTTTTCCTTCAGCATTAGAAGATGCAAATGATACTTTTGAATGGATAAAATCAAAATTAAATGTGCCTGACAGTGATATTATTGTTTGTGGTGATAGCGCTGGTGGACATTTAGCGGCATCATTATCAACCTACAGAATGATAAATAATTTACCAATGCCTGAGATTCAATTTCTCATTTACCCAATGATTGATCCGGAATGTGATTCTGATTCTCAAAAAGCATTCTCAGATGGGCTATTGCTCAATTCACTGGACGTTTCAAAATTTTGGTCTCTTTTTCAAAATCTGTCTGAGGATAATCAAAATCCATGTTTCAATTTAACCCTTCACACAAACAAGAGCCCTAATCCAAAAACGCTTCTGATAACAGCCGGATTTGATCCACTAACTGATGAAGGAGAAGCATACGCAAAAAGATTAAATGAGGAAGGTACTAAAATCACTCAGCTACATTATCCAAATTTATTTCATGCATTTGTAAACTTCACTAAAATTCCTGCTTGCAAGCTTGCTTCAGATGATCTAATTCTAGAAATGAAGGCTTTCCTATGAGCAGTCTTTTGAATATAGAGAACCTAAATGTAAGATTTAACCTAAGGTATCAAAAATTTCACGCAGTCAAAGATGTTAGCTTTAAAATTAATAGCAATGAGATAGTTGGTTTGGTGGGTGAGTCTGGATCAGGTAAATCGGTTACCGCAATGTCTATTATGCGCTTATTGCCTGAACCTAAAGCAAGCTTCGACAAAAACTCAAAGATTATTTTTGATGGAGAAGAAATATTGTCTGCAAACAAGAAAAGTCTGAGGAACAAGAGAGGTTCAAAAATTAGCATGATTTTTCAAGAACCAATGACCTCCTTGAATCCTTTCCATCAAGTTGGTAGGCAAATACAAGAAGCAATATTTACTCATCAGCCACTAACAAAAGAGGTTTCTAAGCAAAAAGCTATAAAGTTAATGGAATTAGTTGAAATTCAGAACGCACAGAATAAATTCAACTCATATCCACACCAGTTGTCAGGAGGACAAAGGCAAAGGATTATGATTGCAATGGCGCTTGCAAATAAGCCAAAGTTACTTATTGCTGATGAACCCACAACTGCATTGGACGTTACAATACAGGCCCAGATCCTTGACTTAATGATCAAAATTAAAAAAGAAGTTGATATGTCAATTCTTTTCATTACTCATGATCTATCGCTCATAAAAAGTTTTTCTGATCGAGTAATTGTCATGAAGTCTGGAGAAATCGTAGAGCATGGAGTTACAAAAACCATTTTTAATTCACCCAAGCATCCTTATACAAAGAAACTTTTAAGCTCTGAACCAAATCAAAATGATAAATCTTTTGATGAGAGTCATGAAACTTGCTTAGAAGTAAAGAATTTATCGGTTAGTTATCTTTCTGAAAGCAAAATATTTAGTTCAGATTATTTCAAAGCGGTTGATACCTTGAGTTTTATTGTTCGAAAAAATTCAACTGTCGGGATTGTTGGTGAATCTGGATCAGGTAAATCAACGGTCGGAAAAGCTGTGATAGGTTTATTAGATTTTGAAGGTGAAATTATCTTTAATGGAACCCATCTTGGTAATTTATCACAAAGAGAACGTCAGGATCTAAAAAAAGATGTTCAAATCATATTTCAAGATCCTTTTGGTTCATTATCACCCCGAATGACAGTTGGTGAGATTATTAGAGAAGGACTCGATATACATAAACCTCAATTATCAGATAATGAAAAGTTGGATTTAGTAAAGCAATCAATGGAGAGTGTGGGACTTGACCCTGATCACCTATACAAATATCCACATGAATTTTCTGGAGGTCAGCGTCAAAGAATTGCTATAGCAAGATCAATTATCCTTAAACCAAAGTTGCTAATCTTAGATGAACCAACTTCAGCATTGGACAGTTCAATTCAGATACAAGTAATCGAACTATTGCAAAAGATTCAGTTAGAAATGAATATTACCTATATTTTTATAAGTCATGATTTACGGGTTATCAGAGCAGTATCAGACCATATATTAGTTATGCAAGATGGAAAAATAGTTGAGTCAGGTGAGACTGAGAGTATTTTTAAATATCCAAAAGAGTTATACACTAAGCAACTTTTACAATCAGCATTAAAGTATTCTTTTAAAAATGAGCAATAGAAAACATTCAAGTAAATTAGTTGATGGACCTCAACAATCAGCTTCAAGAGCAATGCTTAGAGGGGTTGGTTTTACCTCACATGATTTTACAATACCTCATGTCGGTATAGCTTCTACTTGGTCAAAAGTTACTCCTTGCAATATGCACATTAATAAATTGGCATCAATTGTGGAGGAATCTATCAATGACCAAGACTGTAAAGGAGTATTATTTAACACAATTACTGTTTCAGATGGTATTTCAATGGGAACCGAGGGAATGAAGTACTCACTAGTATCCCGAGAAGTTATTGCTGACTCTATAGAGACTGTCGTTGGATGCCTTGGTTACGATGGTGTAATTGCAATAGGTGGATGTGACAAAAATATGCCAGGCGCAATAATTGGTCTGGCACGATTAAATAGACCATCTATTTTTATTTACGGTGGTTCAATCATGCCAAGTGAGATAAATACTGATTATGTATCTGTCTTGGAAAAGACTGGAGAATTTGCTAAGGGAGACATTTCTGAAGAAGAGCTTATTAAGATTGAAGAAATCTCAGTTAAAGGGCCTGGTTCATGCGGAGGAATGTACACAGCTAATACCATGGCATCAGCGATTGAGGCATTAGGGATGAGTTTACCGGGGAGTAGTAGTCAAGATGCAGTATCCAAGGCCAAGGAGAATGATTGCGTAAGATCAGGAAGTGCGATTAAGACTCTTTTAGATAAAAATATTGTCCCAAAAGATATTATGACAAAACATGCATTTGAAAATTCAATTGCTTGTGTCATTGCTCTGGGTGGATCTACAAATGCGGTTCTTCATTTGTTGGCGATGGCAAATGCAATCGACGTTGAACTATGCCTTGATGATTTTTCAAAAATTGGAAAAAGAGTCCCTGTTCTTGCAGATATTAAACCATTTGGAAAGCATTATATGTCTGAGTTAAATGCATTAGGTGGCATTCAGCCAGTTCTAAAAACATTACTTGAGGAGGGAATATTGCATGGAGATTGCCTAACGGTGAGTGGCAAAACGATTGCCGAAAACCTCGAGCAATGTCAGTCATATAATTCTGACCAATCCATTATTAGGCCATTTACCAATCCAATAAAGACTGATAGTCATTTAAGAATTTTGTATGGAAACTTAGCGCCAGATGGAGCTGTTGCAAAGATTACTGGTAACGAGGGAAATGCATTTAAAGGAGATGCAATTGTTTTTAATTCAGAAGAAGAAGGTAATGCTGCCATCCAATCGGGAGCTATTAAACCAGGCAATGTAGTTGTAATAAGGTATGAAGGCCCAAAGGGTGGGCCAGGTATGCGAGAAATGTTAAAGCCAACCTCAGCAATAATGGGGCAAGGATTAGGAGATAAAGTTGCCTTTATAACCGATGGACGTTTTTCGGGAGGGACTCATGGATTCGTCGTAGGTCATATTTCACCTGAAGCTGAATTAAAGGGACCAATTGCTTTGATAGAGAACGGCGACATTATTGAAATTAATGCCACAAACAATACTATACAGCTGCACGTAGACGATAAAACGCTTGAAGAGCGCCTATCGAACTTGAAATCTTCTAACGTTACCCCCAAAAAGGGTGTACTAGCAAAGTACAAAAGATTAGTTGGATCTGCCTCTAAGGGCGCAATAACCGATTGAAATGTTTTTTAAAAGAAATTTTCCAAACACAAGACTAAGGCGTCTTCGCCAGACAAGTGCGTTGAGAGACCTTGTTTCTGAAACTCATTTATCTTTAACTGACTTAATCCAACCCATATTCATAACAAATAATAAAGATATGGTTGGAAAAATTTCATCTTTACCAGACATTGAAAGAATACATATCGAGGACATTAACCGCGAAATAGATATGATTTTAGAGCTTGGAATAAGGTCTGTTGCAATCTTTCCTGTTATAGACCCTGATAAAAAAGATGATGCTGGAACTTATGCTACCGATGAGGATAACTTTTTATTTAAAGTGCTCAAAAACTTAACTGAAAAATATGAAAATCTTATAACGATAGCAGATGTCGCGTTGGATCCTTACACCTCACATGGTCATGATGGAATAGTTAGTGACAACAAAGTGCTTAATGATGAAACTAACATTGCCTTGAAAGATCAAGCAACTTTACTAGCAATGTCAGGAGCAAAAATAATAGCGCCCTCTGATATGATGGATGGGAGAATTGATGTGATAAGAAATCATTTAGATTCGTGCGGGATGCAAGATACTATAATACTTTCGTATGCAGCAAAATTTGCATCAAACCTATATGGCCCATTTCGTGATGCAGTTGGCTCTCTTAACAATCTAGCAAATGCCTCAAAAGCTACTTATCAAATGGATCATAGAAATATAGATGAAGCCTTACATGAAGTAGCTCTTGATTTAAATGAAGGTGCTGATATTGTAATGATCAAGCCAGCATTGAATTATTTAGACGTCATATCAAAAGTTAAAGAAACTTTCAAAGTGCCAACATTTGCCTACCAAGTAAGTGGAGAATACAGCATGATTATGAATGCAGTAAATGCTGAGATTATTGACAAAAATGTTATGCTAGAGTCACTAATGAGTATTAAAAGAGCTGGAGCTGATGCAATTTTCACCTATGCTGCAAAAGCTATTTCTAAGGAGTTAAAAAAAGATGAGTGAGTTAGTAAAAGACATCACTGACGAAAATTTTGATGATGAGGTAACAAATTCTGATAAGCCAGTGCTTATCGATTTCTGGGCTGAGTGGTGTGGCCCATGTAAGCAAATCGCACCAATTGTTAATGAAGTCGCTGAAGATTATGCTGAAAATTTAAAGGTATGTAAGATGGACATCGACTCTAACAGAGACATTGCTGTTCAATTTGGAATACGTTCAATTCCAACTCTCATGATATTTAAAAATGGTCAGCCAGTAGGCACTCAGATTGGTGCTATAAGTAAGCAACAGCTATTAGAATTTATTCAATCTGAAATTTAATTTTGCAACTTTTATAAAAAGAGCTTATCATTTAGCCCACAATCTTAGAGATAACCAATCTTAAAGACTTTCTTTCCAGAGGACCTTTAATGAACTTAACTGAAATTAAAAGTAAACCTATTAATGATTTGATTGAAATTGCCACTGAACTAGGCATCCAAGATGTCGGCAGATTAAAAAAACAAGACATTATTTTTCGAATATTCAAGCAACAGGCCGGTGATGGCATTGATATACTTGGTGGTGGAGTATTAGAAATACTAAATGATGGATTTGGCTTTTTAAGATCAACAGGTAATTCATATTGCACAAGCGCAGACGATATTTATGTCTCACCTAGTCAAGTTAGAAAATTTGCACTCAGAAAAGGAGATGAAGTTCATGGAAAAATTCGCCCTCCTAAAGATCAAGAAAGATATTTTGCACTTGTTCAGATTGACACCATAAATGGCGAAACGCCAAATAAAGCTAAAAATAAGATTCTCTTTGAAAATTTAACTCCGCTTTTTCCAAATTTTAGACTTTCTCTAGAGCAAGGTTCCGGATCAAATGCAGATATATCCTCTAGAGTTATTGATCTAACTGCACCTATTGGCAAGGGTCAGAGGGGATTAATAGTATCTCCACCAAAAGCTGGTAAAACACTGATGTTGCAAAGCATCGCACATTCCATTACAAAAAATAATCCAGATGTTGAATTAATCGTTCTATTAATCGATGAGCGCCCTGAAGAGGTAACAGATATGAGTAGAACTGTCAGAGGCGAGGTGGTGGCAAGCACCTTTGATGAGCCACCCTCAAGGCATGTGCAAGTTGCAGATATGGTAATTGAAAAAGCTAAGCGTTTAACTGAGCACAAAAAAGATGTTGTAATTCTATTAGATTCAATTACCAGGTTAGGTAGAGCTTATAACTCAGTTCAGCCAGCATCAGGAAAAATTTTGTCAGGAGGAGTTGACTCAAATGCACTCGAGCGTCCTAAGAGATTTTTTGGTGCAGCCAGAAATTTAGAGGAAGGAGGCAGCTTAACCATCATTGCTACTGCATTAGTTGATACAGGATCAAAAATGGATGAAGTTATATATGAAGAATTCAAAGGAACTGGCAATATGGAAATTCATCTGGAGCGAAACATCGCTGAAAAAAGAATATTCCCAGCAATTAATATACGTAGATCTGGTACTAGAAGAGAGGATCTTCTTACAACAGATGAAGAACTTCAAAGAATGATTATTTTGAGAAAGTTGCTTGATGATATGGAAGATGCTCAAGCAATTGAGTGGTTAATTGAGAAATTAAAATTAACTAAAACTAATGATGAGTTTTTCTCATCGATGAAAAACGGCAAAGGTAAAAAATAATTTATTCCTTGATTGCCTGAAACATATCCTCATCAAGAGCTGATCCAGCAACAATTGCCCTTTTTTTCAAAGATTCAGGTAATAATTTTGCAAGTCTATTAGATGGAACTATGCATTGAAGATTTTGCATTGAACCAATCTCTGTATTTTTTAAAATAATATCTAAGCTGAATTTGCTGTAAATTAATATTTTTGTGCATTGATTTAAACTAGATCTTAGGACCTCAATTTCATTTTTGAGCGCAATTACGTCATGTGAAAATATATAACATACTTCCTCACCATATTCGCTTAACTGCATTTCAGAATTAGATGAACTAAGAACTAAAATACTTTTAAAATTCATTGATTTGCAGAGTTTCATTAGACCATCAGAATCATAAGTATCAGGTAACATTGCATTAATTCCATGACTTAATAGCGCTTTTGATGTTGATGGCCCTACAGCCATAAACTGAAATTTTGCGTCTTCAATTGAAATAAAATCCTGAACAATCTTAATTCCATATTTTACTGCAGCAATACTGGTAAAAATTAGCACCTCAAACTCCTCAATTTTTTTTAAGTTACTAATTTCATCCTTGGATAGAAAATTTCTTTGAGTGATATCTGTTATTGGAATATTTAAATAATTCAATTCAGCTTGTTCAATTTTGTAACCAAGCCTTCTGGCTTGTTTCTCGGGTCGAGTATTAATTATCATTTTGTAATTAGCTCATGAACTCGATCATTTTTAAGTTTTTCGAGGATGGGTGAGAGAGCAGGTTTCAATTCATTGCTTGCTAGCGCTTCTCGGAGTTGATAGATCTCAGTACCTTCTTTATTAAAGGCATCCAAATAAATCATTTCATCACGACATATTACTCCAATTGGTGACATACAGTCAGCATCTAAATATTTTATAATTTCTCGTTCTATCATCCCAGAATTAAAAGAATTCTGATGATTGACTGATTGTATAATTTGTCTCTTTTCTTGTGAGATTGTTCCCAAGTATATTTCCATACCAATGATACCTTGGCAAACTGATGGAACCACATCTTGGTAATTAAACTCATCATAGTGATGTTCTTGAATATTTAATCTCTCAAGGGCAGTTGCAGCCATCAACAAACCATCAAGATCACTTTCCAAAAATTTTGAGATACGAGTACTTATATTGCCTCTAATAGGAACAAATTCAAAAGTAGGGTTATGTATTTTCCATTGCGCTTTTCTTCTTGGACTTGAAGTTGCAATCTTTGAGCAATCATTAAGCTCTTGGATTGTGCTAGGCCCATTTTTTTTTAAAACGATGACATCATTTGGATTTCCTCGTTTTAAACAACTAATAATCTCAAATCCATCATTCAATTTTGCAGGTACGTCTTTCAAGCTATGAATTGCAACATCGGCATTACCTGAAACCAGTGCTGATTCCAATCCACTTACAAATAAACCCTTTCCACCAATTTGAGACAAGTCTTTATCTGTAAGATCACCTGCAGAATGCATTGGTATGAGCCTGCATTTAATTTCCTTTCCATACTTTTTCTTAATTGCATTAATAAACTTATTGGCTTGCAACACTGCCAAAGGTGATTTTCTGCATGCAATTCTTATTTCCATTTAATAAGCTGTCCTTTAACGTCTCCAACAATTTTTTCTTTTATCACTTTAAAGTTTTTCATTTCAATTGGATGAATAGTCTTTGGCGACTCAATAAAAATTTTACCGCTAGTCTTAAGTAATTTTTTGTTATCTATAAACTTTATGACCTGGCTCAATTTTTGAAAATCAAACGGTGGATCTAAAAAAATATAATCAAATACTTCTTCACTTTCTTTAATCCAATTAATGCTATCCATTTCATATATCTTGGCTTTACTTTTGCCATTAATTTTGAGGATACTCATATCTAATTTTTTGGCGTATTCTCTATTATGCTCAACGAAAATTACTTTTTTTGCACCTCTTGAAATACATTCCAGACCAAGATTACCTGTCCCAGCAAATAGATCTAGGCATACCGAATCCTTAAGTTCAAATTGAATCCAATCAAATAAAACTTTTTTAAGTCTGTTGCTGGTTGGTCTTAAATCAATACTGGGCTTAAAATTTATCTTCAATCCCTTGTTAAAACCGCTTATTATTTTTATGCTAGGGTTTCGTTTCAAGATATATAGATGATACAACAAGATTTTAAACAGTCCATGCGATTTTTAGCTGCTTCAGTAAATGTTATTTCTACAGCACATGAAGGTAAAAAATTTGCCATGACTGCAACATCAGTTACATCACTTAGCATGGATCCACCTTCATTGCTGGTATGTGTTAATAAAAATGCTTCAATCCATGACACCTTAATTACTGATGGACAACAATTTTGTGTGAATTTGTTAAGTAAGGGCCAAGAGGATATTGCAACAACCTGCAGCATCAATGAAAAAGAGCCTGAAAGATTTCAATTTGATGATTGGAATACCGAAGATGTCCCATACCTAAAAAGCGCACAATCAAATATTTTTTGCAAAGTCATAAACCATTTTGAGCATGCAACACATACGATTTTTTTGGGGAATGTTGTGAAATCAACTTTTAAGGATCAATTCAATACACTAATCTATGCTGATGGAAAATACTTGTAAATTTAATCTTACAATCTTTATTATTTTTTTGTTGATTATGCCAGGAGTTATAATTTCCGAAGAAAAGCCAGAAGTATATTTTGTAAACATCGCAGATGGTGATAATGTTTCAAATCCTGTAAAGGTAAATTTTGGTCTTAAAAATTTTGGCGTAGTTCCCGCAGGAATTAATCTTGAATTTGCTGGACATCATCATTTACTGATTGATGTAGATCTTGAAGATTTTAAAGCCCCAATTCCATCTGATAGTAATCATCTTCATTTTGGAAAAGGTCAAACTGAAACAGTTTTAACTCTCCCAAAAGGGCAGCACACTTTGCAATTAGTATTAGGTAACTACCTGCACATTCCACATGAGCCACCTATAATGTCCGACAAAATTTTAATAAACGTCAATTAAGTAAGCTATTAATACTTTCTGTAAGAAAAATATCAAGATTACTTTTAGCTTCTCTTAAATTAGATACAGCTCTTGTTTGTTTTATTTGTTTAGATCTGCTCTGCTCAATCTGATTTAATCCGACCATTCCATGGAGAAAGGCCCAAATTTTTATTGATTTACTTCTTAACTCTGATTCATCATAATTTTTATATCGCCTTAATATCTCATTCAATGATGTGAAAGTTTGATCTGCTGCATTACTGAGCTCTGGATAGAGAGCAAAATCTGACAAAACAGTCCCAAACATTATGTCGTAAATATTTTTTTGTGAGCTTGCAAAATGCATGTAGTGAAACATACATTTCATTAATGTAGATTGAGATAATTTTTTGTTATCAGATTCTCTCAAAATGTCATCTATTCCAGACTTTAATTCGTTAAATCCAGATTTTGCAACTTCTGCAAGAAGATCATTTTTTGTTTTGAAGTGTCTGTATGGAGCAGTTTGTGATACGTTTGCCTCTTTAGCTATTGCACGCAAGCTCAACTTCTCATAACCATGCTTTTTGCAAAGATTTTCAGCACATTTAACCAATTCAACTCTTAAATTTCCATGGTGATACTTCATAAGATAATCAACAAATTGAACACTTTGCCTTGTATGTTAACAGTGTTAACATTAAAATTTTTGATTATTATTGTCAACATTAAAAACAACTTACTAAATTAAGATGCACTTTAAAACTAATCACACTACCCACCAGAGACCAGTTTTATTGCTCAGTTTATTAATTCTTAGCTTTAGTTATTTTGCTGAATCTATTGAAGTGCTTGATTTACAAATACAAAGCCAATACGAGGATATAAAATTAATTCCAGGAAGAATTCTTCCAACGAATATATCAGAGTTGGCATTTGAGATTCCAGGTAAGGTTGCAGTTGTAAATTCGGACCTTGGAGATTTTGTAAAGAAGGGAGAAATTTTAGCTAAGCTTGATGATAGTGAAATTAATGCAAATTTTATGAAGGCAGAGGCAAATTTTATGCTTGCGCAACTCGAACTTGACAGATTTGAAGACTTAAAAGAAAACAGTTTCATTTCTCCACAAGATTATGATCAGGCAAATGCAAAGTTTTTAGTAGCTAAATCAGAGTTTGAACTAAATAAAGTAAAACTCTCTCAGACATACATCATGGCTCCATATGATGGATTTATTCAACAACGTTATGTTGATGTCGGAACCATTATTAATCCAGGCATAACAATTTTTGATTTTGTAGATTCGTCGAATGTTGAAGCTCACGTATCTATTCCTGGGAATGACTTAAATGGACTTAGTCTTGGTTCTGAATATGAATTTGAAATTAATGGAAAGATCCATTTTGCTACTTTTTCAAGAATTGCGCCAATGACTATTGGTGGTTCATCAAATAGGCTTGGTATTTTCGAGTTTTCAGAATTCTTAAGTCCTGGAAATGTTGGTTATTTAAAGTATAGAAACATTATTAAAAAATCTGGTGCTTGGGTTCCATTACAGGCTTTATCGGAATCTAATCAAGGCCTATGGAATCTATTTGTTTTGGAAAAACTTGATGATGGCTATAAAGTATTAAAAGAAATTGTTGAACTACATCATGTTGAAGATGAATATGCATATATTTCAGGAACAATTTCAAATGGAGATCAAGTTGTAGTTGGCGGTGCTTTAAGAGTTATTGAGGGACAATTCCTAAAGTAATTTAATGAATCCAATTATAATTTTTCTAAATAGACCAAGAGTCTTCTTATTATCAATAATTTTTATAACGTTATCTGGTTTATTTGCACTTAATTCACTGCCACGACAAGAAAATCCTGAACTAGCCCAAAGATGGTCAATAGTTAAAGTAGAATTTCCGGGAGCTTCACCTGCACGAATTGAAACTCTAATCCTTGAGCCTTTAGAGGCCAAACTGAGAGAAGTGTTTGAAGTGAGGCGATTAATTTCAAATGCTTACAATGGCTATAGTACTTCACTTGTAGAAATAAAACATGATGTTGACCCAGCTTTAATTGAAGATGTTTGGTCAGAAGTTCAAGATAAGATTGATCAGTCATTACCTTTACTACCAATTGGATCAAAAGTTGAATTAATAAGAAGTAGTGGTCCACCAACTACATTATTATATGGAATTGTTTGGAACGGTCTTGGGGAAGCACCCAAAATCTTAATGACAAGAGTTGCAACAGATTTAAAGCAAAAGTTAGCATTTGAGGCAGGTACCGAAAAAGCATTCACTTTTGGAGGTGCCAATGAAGAAATTCTAATCGAAGTTGATAATAACAAATTGTCAAACATGGGAATCTCTTTGAGCGAACTTTCAAATCTTTTGAGTTCTGCAGATAACAAAAAACCAATTGGGACGATAAATAATGACTCACAGCAAATATTAGTGAAGTCACTTGAAAATTTTAGGACATTAGATGAGATTAAATCTATTCCAATAAAAGTATTTAACAATACAGAGATAGTTACCATTGGGGATGTGGCGAGCATCACAAAGGCTCCAAGGAATCCTGTTGAAGAAATTATTCTACTTGATGGCGAACCAACAGTTTTAGTGGAGGTTAGAGCTGCATTTCGACAACGTATAGACGATTATGTTGAAAGAGTAGATGGACTGGTAAAGCAAATAAATCGAGATCTTCCTCAAGAAATTGTTATTAAGAAAATCTATGACGAGTCCTCATATCTAGAATCAAGATTTAGAGGATTATCTTTCAGCGTAATTTTTGCAATTGCTATTGTTATTGGAGTGAGTTATTTACTCTTGGGACTGAGATCAGCAATTATAGTTGGTACTACAATTCCATTAGCAATCTTTTTAGTATTGTTTGGCTGTAATATTATTGGCCTACCACTTCACCAAACATCCATTACTGGAATTATTATTGCGCTTGGTTTATTGATAGATAATGCAATTATCATGGTTGAAGACTATAAATTTAGACGACGTTCAGGAAATACCCCAAGAGAGTCAGCATTGACATCATTCAATCATTTGTGGGTACCATTGGCAGCAGCAACTGCTACAACAGTATTGGCATTCTTGCCAATTGCAAGTGGTAAAGGTCCAAGCACTGAATTTGTTGGTGGCATGGCGGTAACTGTTATATTTTCAATCACAAGTTCTTTCCTATTAGCATTATTTGTCACCCCCGTTTTATTGAATTACATGGAAAAGATTGAATATTTTAAAGATAACAAGCTTGCACTTGAAGGTTATAGCAATGCGAAGCTTCGTATGGACTACAAAACTTTTCTTACGTGGTGTTTTGATAAACCCCACAGGGGAATAATGTTATCTTTAATTCTGCCCACTATTGGTTTTTTATCATTTCCATTTATTGACCATGATTTTTTTCCAGAGCTTGATAGAAATATGTTCAGAGTTATAGTTGAGCTTCCACCAAACTCCTCAATAGAGCTCACTGAAAAGAGAATTCAAAAATTAAGAGAGTCTATTTATCAGGAAGCAGATTTTAAAATTGAAAGTGACACTTGGTACGTAGGTAGAAACTTACCTAGAATCCTGTATAACGTTATTGGTGGTGATACACCTTTAGGCAATAATCATGTCGCTGATGCATTTTTCATATCTGGTGATTATCAATCAATGAAAAAGAATTTGCCGAAATTAGCAAAATCTATTGTGATGAATAATCCAGATATTAAAATTATTATTAACAAATTTGATTCTGGCCCACCTGTTTTTGCCTCAATAGAATATAGGTTAATGGGTGACAATACTTCAGTTCTTAAAGAGTTGGGCAGCAAACTTGAGCTTATTTTAAGCACTGGATCAAATGTATATTTAACAAAATCTGAATTATCTCAAACAAGTGCAAATGTGCAAATTAAATTTGATGAATCAAAATTGTCTGTTTCTAATATTAATAACGACTATTTCACGCAGGAACTTTCTATTGCAACTCAAGGAAAATTTGTAGGCACTATGCTTGATGGAAATAAAGAAATCCCTGTACGAATTAGAGGCCAAAGATATCAGAGCATCGAGGACGTAATAAAGTTTATTGTATTTCCAAATAACTCCACAATTGATTTTGCAGGAAGTTATGGAGATTTAAAATTGTCTGCAATGCCAAGTGTTCTGACAAGATTTAAAGGAGTTAAGCAAAATGGTATCCAAGCATGGATATGGCCAGGCGAACTTCCTTCTGCAACTGAAATATCAATAAAAAAGGATGTTCAAGATTTTATAAATAACCTACCTCAAGGATATAGTATCGAAGTTGCCGGTGAGGCTGCCGAAAGGTCTGAATCAAGAAGCCAAATATTTTCATCTGCAACAATATTTTTTATTTTGATTGGCATAGCTTTAATTTCTGCATTAAATTCTTTTCGAGAAACAGTGTTGATATTAAGCGTTGCAATCATGTGCTTAGGATTAGCATTTATTGGACTAGTTATTGGACAAGCCAATTTTGGATTTATGAGCTTGGTAGGTGCTGTAGGTCTTATTGGATTATCTATAAATGACTCAATAATAGTTTTATCTCATTTAAAAGAACAAAATAATAATAAAAATATCAATAAAAAAGAAATAGTTGATGTTGTTATACGTTCTTCAAGACATATCTTTACAACCTCATTAACTACTTTTGGAGGCTTGTTACCAGTTTTAATCTTTAGCGTGCTATATCAACCTCTTGCTTGGGCGATGGCTGCAGGTGTTCTGGGGGCTACTTTTACAGCGTTACTATACATACCATCAATGTATATTATTAAAATTAAAATCAACTAGTTAGGTTTAGGTATATCCGACAAGAAATTATCTGAAATATTTTGATTTGCAGTCTCATTTATTCTTATGGTTTTCTCAACTTCCTCTGCTAAGTCTAAATAGCCTAATTCCAGATAACTTTTTTTCATTATCTCAAGTGCTTTGAGGTTTTCAGATGAATTAGGTATATTCTCAATTACATACTTCGCTCTTCTCAATGAAGCTATATAGGCTTCTCTTTTGATATAATACTCTGCCGCAGCTAACTCATGCTTTGCAATAATATTTCTTAAGAAAATCAATCTCTGATTTGCATATGGCGCATATTGACTTTTAGAAAACCTAGTCAGAAATTCTGATAATTCATTGAAAGATTGTTTTGCTCCTGAGATATCCCTTCTAGCAAGACTTCCCTTAAAAACTCTTGCAAAAAAACTATTGTCTCTGGTATAACTTGCGAGCCCCCTCATGAAATAAGCATAATCAATATTAGGATGACGCGGATGCAATCTAATGAATTTTTCAGCTGCACTATGCGCAGCCTCATCATCTCCCATCATGTAATTAGCATAAATTAATTCTGCTTGGGCTTGCTCAGCGAATCTTCCAAATGGATATCTTGTTTCAATCATTTCTAATGACTGTATAGCAGCAAAATAATTTTTAGCATTCATCCTGCGTTGCGCTAATTCATAGTATTGTTGCTCAGGTTGTTCAATTACCTCTTTATTAGATGAACATCCTATTGATACTATTAATGAAATTAAAAATATAACTAGATAGGTAGTGTATGAAAAAGTACTATGCATATTAATATTTTACCTTTTATAGCATGTGCTTAGTAAAATAAAATTTTTTTGGTGATATTCAAGACATGATTAGAGATAAATTTTTTGTTGATGAAACAATGCATGGAACCAGACTTGATATTGCAATCACTAAATATCTTAAAAAAAAGTACTCTAGAAACCAAATTAAAAATTTCATACTTGATGGATGCGTTCAGATCAATGACGAAAATTGTAAGCCTAAAGATAAGTTAGTTAGTGGAGACGAAATAGAGTTTAATTTTAATGATAATCATGATTCTTCTTGGATGCCTGAAAAAATAAATTTTAATGTTTTAGATGAAACGAACGATTACATTATTGTTGAAAAATCGCCAAATTTGATAATGCATCCTGGAGCAGGAAATGAGCAAGGAACTCTAGCCAATGGACTATTGTTTAGGTTTCCTGAGCTAGCAAAATTGCCTAGAAGTGGAATCGTGCACAGACTTGATAAAGATACTTCTGGTCTTGTAGTGGTAGCAAAAACAAATGAGTTCAGGAATCATATTGTTTCAGAGTTTCAAAATAGGAATGTTAAGAAATATTATTACGCACTCATTAAAGGAAACATTTTAGGTCAAATAATTATCAATGAACCAATACTTCGTGATAGAAGTAATCGTATTAGGATGACAGTTGGTCAATCTGGAAGAGAAGCCACATCTATAGTTAAGAATGTTGAAACATTTGAGTTCTATTCTCTTGTCGAAGTTGAAATCCTAACTGGAAGGACTCATCAGATTAGGGTACATATGGATTTTAATAAGACTCCAGTAATTGGAGACAAGATTTATGGTCATAGAAATCAACTTGCTAAAAATTTATCAAAAGAGAAAATTGATGCCATTCAACAATTTCCAAGACAAGCTTTGCATGCATGCAAATTATCATTCACGTCAAAAAATAATTCAGAATATGTTTCTTATCAATCTGAGCTTCCAAAAGATATAAAAGAGCTAATAAACGTATTGAAAAAGACATGATGCGAGCAATATACTTGAATTTAACGTAGATTAGGGTATAAAACATCTTCAATTTTTATATATATGAAGTACTCAGGTGGAGAATTATTACTTAAAGCCCTTAAAGATGAGGGGGTGAAATTTATCTTTGGATATCCTGGTGGAGCTGCATTACACATATATGATGCAATTTTTAGACAAAAATATGTTGATCATATTCTAGTAAGGCATGAACAGGGAGCTACCCATGCAGCAGATGGTTATTCAAGAGCTACTGGAAAACCTGGCGTTGTATTAGTAACTTCTGGTCCAGGTGCGACGAATGCTATAACAGGATTAGCTACTGCTTTTATGGACTCAATTCCACTAGTAGTAATTTCCGGTCAGGTACAAAGTCATTTAATTGGAACCGATTCGTTTCAAGAAACAGATATGATTGGTGTTTCAAGACCGATAGTAAAGCATAGTTATTTGGTTCAAAGTGCTGAGGAAATCCCTAGCATTGTTCAAGAAGCTTTTTATATTGCTCAAACCGGAAGACCTGGTCCTGTAGTGATAGATATACCAAAAGATAAAACCGATCCGTTACATAAATATAAATATAAAAAACCTGCAAAACCATATTTGAGATCATATCAACCCAAAATAAAGCCTCATCCAGGTCAAATTAAAAAAGCTGCTAAAGCAATATTATCCTCTGAACGTCCAGTTATTTATGCAGGGGGCGGAGCAATTTACTCCAACGCAGCAAAAGAATTATCTGAACTGAATAAAATACTAAAAGTACCTGTCACAAATACTTTAATGGGATTAGGAGTCTATCCTGCAAAAAATAAACTTTTTTTAGGAATGCTAGGCATGCATGGAACTTACCAAGCAAATATGGCAATGCACAATGCCGATCTAATTTTAGCTGTCGGTTCAAGATTCGATGATCGAATTACAAATACGCCATCATTATTTGCTCCTAATGCTAAGATTATTCACATTGATGTAGATCCAGCATCTATTTCTAAGATAATCAAAGCAGATATTCCCATTGTTGGTCAAGTCAAAGACTCATTACAGGCTTTAATTAAGGAGATTAAAAGATCGAAAATTAAGATTGATACTGATGCAATCGATATTTGGAATATCCAGATTGATAAGTGGAGAAAAAAGCATGGACTAGATCATGACCTTTATCAAAAAAAACTAAAGTCCAAAATGATCATGCCTCAAGTTGTAGTCCAAGAACTTTATAATGTTACCAAAGGTAATGCTTATGTCACTTCTGATGTGGGCCAGCATCAAATGTTTGTTGCTCAATACTATCACTTCAATAAACCAAGAAGATGGATTAATTCTGGTGGGCTTGGAACTATGGGATTTGGATTACCAGCTGCCTTAGGTGTGAAATTGGCTTTTCCAAAACAAGAAGTTGTTTGTGTGACTGGTGAAGGAAGTATTCAAATGTGTATTCAAGAGCTTTCAACATGTCTGCAATACGGATTACCCATCAAAGTTGTTAATATTAACAATGAAGCGCTTGGCATGGTTAGGCAGTGGCAAGATATGAATTATGGAGGGAGACATTCAGCAAGCACATATCAAAATTCGCTTCCTGATTTTGTAAAGCTTACTGAGTCCTATGGACATGTTGGACTTAAAGTAACAAAACCATCCAATCTAAGAAAAACCTTGGAAAAATCATTTGCTATGAAAGATAAACTTGTTTTTATAGATGTCTTAGTTGATCCCAATGAACACGTTTACCCGATGTTAGTAGCTCCTAATGGCAGCATGAAAGATATGTGGTTAAGTAAGAATAAAAAGACATGAAAAGAACAATCTCAATTTTAATTGAAAACAAGCCAGGTGCATTGGCAAGAGCAGTTGGATTATTTCATCAAAGAGGATACAACATCGAATCTTTGAATGTGGCACCATTAACAGATGGCACCTATTCAAGAATGACAGTGATTACAAAAGGAACAGAAAATGTTGTAGAGCAGATCACTAAGCAAATTAATAAACTCATTGATGTTATAAAGGTTTCAGATTTGTCAGAAGGAGAGCATCACGAAATTGAGCTTATAATTTTTAAATTTATAAAATCAAAATATAATACTAGAATTCAAAAAATCTTGAGGAAAAAAAAGATATCAGTAATTGAAAGATCTGATGTAGTGACCGTCGCAATTATTGATGAAAATTCAGACTTTGATAGTTTAGTTAAGAGCATAGGAAAAAATAACATTCATGAGATTGTAAGATCTGGTGGAGTAGGTATACATGAAACAGAGAAGAATCTAAACCTATAGGAGACAAATGAAAATTTTTTACGATGATGATGCTGATCTTAATATTATTAAAAATCTTAAAGTATCAGTAATTGGTTATGGTTCTCAAGGTCATGCACACTCAAATAATCTTCATGATTCAGGAGTGGATGTAACTGTTGGCTTAAGAAAAGACTCAACTTCATGGACAAAAGCTAATGATGCTGGATTAAAAGTCGCAGAAGTTGAAGATGCAGTTTCTGGCGCTGACTTAGTTATGATATTGGCACCAGACGAGTTTCAACAAGATCTTTTTGAAACTAAAATTAAACCTAATGCAAAAGAAAATAGCATTCTTGCATTTGCACATGGTTTTAACATCCATTTTAAGAAAATTATTCCAAGCCAAAAACAATCAGTGATTATGATTGCTCCAAAAGGACCTGGTCATACAGTCAGAAGCACTTATAAAAGTGGAGGTGGCGTTCCATCCTTGGTGGCAGTTTATCAAGATGCACTCCAAGAAAAGGAATTTTCTGCTTTAGATCTAGCTCTTTCTTATGCTAAAGCGAATGGTGGGACCAGAGCAGGTGTTTTGGAAACAAATTTTAAAGAAGAAACCGAGACTGATCTTTTTGGAGAACAAGCTGTGTTATGCGGAGGAATCACTGCTCTAATAAAAGCAGGATATGAAACCTTGGTTGAAGCAGGATATAGTCCAGAAATGGCATATTTTGAGTGCTTACACGAAACAAAATTAATTGTTGATCTTATTCATGAAGGTGGAATCTCAAACATGCATTATTCGATTTCAAATACAGCAGAATTTGGTGATTATCTGAGTGGACCAAAAGTTATAACTGATGATACAAAGGATAGTATGAAAAAGATTCTTATGAAAATACAATCAGGTGAATTTGCCGATGAGTTTCTCAATGATTGCAGATCAAGCAATGATGGTAAAGGCGGTCCATTTATGAGACAAAATAGAAAAAATACTCAAAACCACTCGATTGAGATGGTTGGAAAAGAACTTAGATCCAAGATGAAATTCCTTCAAACTGAAAAGCTTGTCGATAAAGAAAAAAATTAAAAAAAACTGTATCTTAATCTTTAAAGGGAGTGTAAAATTCACTTTCCGCTCGCAGAAGCGGTTAGTTCTTTTATAGATTTGGTTACTCGTGTGGGTGTTCATAATACGAGTTTTTATACAAAAAAAAGACCATTTTATGGTCGTCAAACTTACTTAATTGAAGAGTTTGATCATGGCTCAGATTGAACGCTGGCGGTAGGCTTAACACATGCAAGTCGAGCGGTAACAGACATTTTGATTTTGCTTGCAAAATCTCGTGCTGACGAGCGGCGGACGGGTGAGTAACGCGTAGGAATCTACCTAGTAGAAGGGGATAGCCCGAGGAAACTCGGATTAATACCGTATACGTCCTTAGGGAGAAAGAGGGCTGAGCTTGATGCTCTCGCTATTAGATGAGCCTGCGTAAGATTAGCTTGTTGGTGAGGTAAAGGCTCACCAAGGCTACGATCTTTAGCTGGTCTGAGAGGACGATCAGCCACATTGGGACTGAGACACGGCCCAGACTCCTACGGGAGGCAGCAGTGGGGAATATTGGACAATGGGCGCAAGCCTGATCCAGCCATACCGCGTGTGTGAAGAAGGCTTTCGGGTTGTAAAGCACTTTAAGTGAGGAAGAAAAGATACCAGTTAATACCTGTTATCCGTGACATTACTCACAGAATAAGGACCGGCTAATTCCGTGCCAGCAGCCGCGGTAATACGGAAGGTCCAAGCGTTAATCGGAATTACTGGGCGTAAAGCGCGCGTAGGTGGTTTATCAAGTTGGTTGTGAAAGCCCCGGGCTTAACCTGGGAACTGCAGCCAAAACTGATTCACTAGAGTACGAAAGAGGAAAGTAGAATTCACAGTGTAGCGGTGGAATGCGTAGATATTGTGAAGAATACCAATTGCGAAGGCAGCTTTCTGGTTCTGTACTGACACTAAGGTGCGAAAGCGTGGGGAGCGAACAGGATTAGATACCCTGGTAGTCCACGCCGTAAACGATGACAACCAGCTGTTGGGAAGCAACGCTTTTCAGTGGCGCAGCTAACGCATTAAGTTGTCCGCCTGGGGAGTACGGCCGCAAGGCTAAAACTCAAATGAATTGACGGGGACCCGCACAAGCGGTGGAGCATGTGGTTTAATTCGATGCAACGCGAAAAACCTTACCTACACTTGACATACTTGGTATCTTCTGTAATCGAAGAGTGCCTTTTGGAACCAAGATACAGGTGCTGCATGGCTGTCGTCAGCTCGTGTCGTGAGATGTTGGGTTAAGTCCCATAACGAGCGCAACCCTTACCCTTATTTGCCAGCGACTCGGTCGGGAACTATAAGGGGACTGCCGGTGATAAACCGGAGGAAGGTGAGGACGACGTCAAGTCATCATGGCCCTTACGTGTAGGGCTACACACGTGCTACAATGGGGAGTACAGATGGACGCTAAAGCGCGAGCTGGTGCTAATCCCAAAAAACTCCTCGTAGTCCGGATTGCAGTCTGCAACTCGACTGCATGAAGTCGGAATCGCTAGTAATCGCGAATCAGCATGTCGCGGTGAATACGTTCTCGGGTCTTGTACACACCGCCCGTCACACCATGGGAGTGTATTGCACCAGAAGTGGGTAGTCTAACCTTTCGGAGGACGCTCACCACGGTGTGATCCATGACTGGGGTGAAGTCGTAACAAGGTAGCCGTAGGGGAACCTGTGGCTGGATCACCTCCTTAAATTTATTGTATTTGATCGCCCACACGAGTAACTAAATCTTAGAAGAATGTTTTTTTAAATAAATGTAATGCAATTTCTAAAATACATTTGTATTTTAATCACTGCAATAATGAAGTAATTTAATTAAGTTGCTCTCAAAAAACCTTTTTTAAGGTTATATGATCAAGTAATTAAGAGCATAAGGCGGATGCCTTGGCAGTTGAAGGCGATGAAGGACGTTGTAACTTGCGATAAGCTTCGAGGAGCTAGTAAACAAGCTTTGAATCGGAGATCTCCGAATGGGAAAACCCAATATACATAAGTATATTATTTTATGCTGAATACATAGGCATAAAAAGCAAACCTAGGGAACTGAAACATCTAAGTACCTAGAGGAAAAGAAATCAACCGAGATTCCGGGAGTAGCGGCGAGCGAAACTGGATTAGCCCTTAAGTAATTTTTAACTTAACAAAACATTCTGGAAAGTTTGGCCATAGTAGGTGATAGCCCTGTATGTGAAAAGTTTTAAATTGTGAAATCGAGTAGGTCGGGACACGTGAAATCTTGACTGAATATGGGGGGACCATCCTCCAAGGCTAAATACTCTCAACTGACCGATAGTGAACCAGTACCGTGAGGGAAAGGCGAAAAGAACCCCGGCTAGGGGAGTGAAATAGAACCTGAAACCTTATGCTTACAAGCAGTCGGAGCAGAACTTGTTCTGTGACGGCGTACCTTTTGTATAATGGGTCAACGACTTAATTTCAGTAGCAAGCTTAACTTTTAAGGTAGGCGTAGGGAAACCGAGTCTTAATAGGGCGTTCAGTTGCTGGGATTAGACCCGAAACCGGGTGATCTAGCTATGGCCAGGGTGAAGGTCAGGTAACACTGACTGGAGGCCCGAACCCACTTATGTTGAAAAATGAGGGGATGAGCTGTGGCTAGGAGTGAAAGGCTAATCAAACCCGGAGATAGCTGGTTCTCTTCGAAAACTATTTAGGTAGTGCCTCATGTATTACCATTGGGGGTAGAGCACTGTTTCGGCTAGGGGGTCATCCCGACTTACCAAACCGATGCAAACTCCGAATACCAATGAGTATGAGCATGGGAGACAGACTGCGGGTGCTAACGTCCGTAGTCGAGAGGGAAACAACCCAGACCGTCAGCTAAGGTCCCTAATCATAATTAAGTGGGAAACAATGTGGGAAGGCACAAACAGCTAGGAGGTTGGCTTAGAAGCAGCCATCCTTTAAAGAAAGCGTAACAGCTCACTAGTCGAGTCGGCCTGCGTGGAAGATATAACGGGGCTAAATTATGAACCGAAGCTACGGATCTTCTTTTGAAGATGGTAGAAGAGCGTTCCGTAAGCCGTTGAAGGTGTACTGAGAAGTATGCTGGAGGTATCGGAAGTGCGAATGTTGACATGAGTAACGATCAAAGAGGTGAAAAACCTCTTCGCCGAAAAACCAAGGGTTCCTGTCCAACGCTAATCGAGGCAGGGTGAGTCGGCCCCTAAGGCGAGGGCGAAAGCCGTAGTCGATGGGAAACAGGTTAATATTCCTGTACTTCTTATAATTGCGATGGGGTGACGGAGAAGGTTAGACTAGCACACTGATGGTGCTGTGTTTAAGGTTGTAGGCATGTGTTTCTAGTAAATCTGAAATACTTTATGCCAAGGACTGATGACGACCACTCATTGAGTGGGAAGTAGTCGATACCATGCTTCCAGGAAAAACCTCTAAGCTTCAGATTATAAGGAACCGTACCCGAAACCGACACAGGTGGTTAGGTAGAGAATACCAAGGTGTTTGAGAGAACTTGGGTGAAGGAACTAGGCAAAATGACACCGTAACTTCGGGAGAAGGTGTGCCGAGTTGAGTGATGAGACTTGCTCTCTGAGCTTAACTTGGTCGAAGATACCAGGTGGCTGCGACTGTTTATTAAAAACATAGCACTCTGCAAACTCGTAAGAGGACGTATAGGGTGTGACGCCTGCCCGGTGCCGGAAGGTTAATTGATGGGGTTAGCTTCGGCGAAGCTCTTGATAGAAGCCCCGGTAAACGGCGGCCGTAACTATAACGGTCCTAAGGTAGCGAAATTCCTTGTCGGGTAAGTTCCGACCTGCACGAATGGCGTAACGATGGCCACACTGTCTCCACCCAAGACTCAGTGAAATTGAATTCGCTGTTAAGATGCAGTGTACCCGCAGCTAGACGGAAAGACCCCGTGCACCTTTACTACAGGTTCACACTGGACTTCGATCTTATTTGTGTAGGATAGGTGGGAGACTTTGAAGCTGAAACGCTAGTTTCAGTGGAGTCGTCCTTGAAATACCACCCTTGTAAAATTGGGGTTCTAACTTTGACTCATTATCTGGGTTGAGGACAGTGTGTGCTGGGTAGTTTGACTGGGGCGGTCTCCTCCCAAAGAGTAACGGAGGAGTACGAAGGTATCCTCAGCACGGTCGGACATCGTGCATAGAGTATAAAGGCATAAGGATGCTTGACTGCGAGACCGACGGGTCGAGCAGGTAGGAAACTAGGTCTTAGTGATCCGGTGGTTCTGAATGGAAGGGCCATCGCTCAACGGATAAAAGGTACGCCGGGGATAACAGGCTGATACCCCCCAAGAGTTCACATCGACGGGGGTGTTTGGCACCTCGATGTCGGCTCATCACATCCTGGGGCTGGAGCAGGTCCCAAGGGTATGGCTGTTCGCCATTTAAAGTGGTACGCGAGCTGGGTTTAGAACGTCGTGAGACAGTTCGGTCCCTATCTACTGTGGGCGTTGGAGATTTGAGGGAAGCTGATCCTAGTACGAGAGGACCGGATTGGACGAACCTCTGGTGTTCCGGTTGTCACGCCAGTGGCATTGCCGGGTAGCTATGTTCGGAAAGGATAACCGCTGAAAGCATCTAAGCGGGAAGCCTCTCCCAAGATAAGATCTCCCAGAGACTTCGGTCTCCTAAAGAGTCGTCAAAGACTATGACGTTGATAGGCAAGATGTGTAAGCGTTGTGAGGCGTTGAGCTAACTTGTACTAATAACTCGTGAGGCTTGATCATGTAACCTTAAATGAGGTTAGGGCAACTAATCAGTGATTTAAAATTGCATTCCAGTTTGCCTGATGACAATAGCAGTTTGGTACCACCTGATCCCATTTCGAACTCAGAAGTGAAACGGACTAACGCCAATGGTAGTGCAGGGTCTCCCTGTGTGAGAGTAGGAAATCGTCAGGCTTTTAATTTAGAGGGTCTAAATCAGAGATTTAGGCCCTTTTTTTATATTAAAATATAATTATGGATTTAACTGAGATATCAGATAGGCTGGAAATAGAAAAGTTAGTTACTGACTATGCCAATGCTGTTGACGACAGAAATTTTGAGAAGTTCAATGAACTTTTTACTTCCGATGCATTCATTGACTATACAGCAGTAGGAGGGATTTCTGGCAACCTACCAGAAATTATTACATATCTGCATAAAGCCCTTGAGCCATTTCCAAATTATCAACATCTAATTTCCAATATCGCAATTGATTTAGAACCAAATAGTAATGAGGCTATGGGCAAAGTCATGTGCTTTAATCCGATGGTTAATAAACAAGGACAAACATTTTTTCTTGGTTTATGGTATTTGGATAATTATCAAAAGATCAACGGAGCTTGGAAAATAAAGTCAAGAATTGAAAAAAGATCATGGGCGCATAATGTTCCAAATGATATTTATACAGGTAGTTCTTAGTGATAATAGGATTAACAGGAGGTATTGGCTCGGGTAAATCTCTTGCCTTAAGTTATTTTCAAAGACTAAAAATTGATTCCATTAGTGCAGATTCAACTGTCAAAAAAGTAATTGATGAAGATGAATGTGCAAAAAATGAGCTTATAAAGCTTGTTGGTAAAGAAATTATTGATCCAAATGAAGCTGTTGATAGAAAAATCCTCAGAGAGAAAATATTTAATGATGATATTTTAAAAACCAAAGTTGAGAATATTATTCATCCGATTGTTCAAAAAAAAATTATGAGCTTTGTAGGCTCTTCATCCTCTGCATATGTGGTTATAGAAGTGCCCCTTATTTATGAAACAAACTCCACAAAGAATTATGACAGAATATTAGTTATAGATTGTAGCGAGCATCTTCAATTTGAGCGTGCTATGTCGAGAGATAAATCAACCAAGGTGGAGATTAATAATATTATCAAAAGCCAGTGTGCTAGATCAGAGCGTTTATCTATTGCTAGCGATGTTATAAGAAATACTGGTACCGAGGATGAACTTAAAAAGAAAATTTATGAGCTACATAGCTTTTACATCTCTATTGTAAATGGAAGATAAAATAATCTGTCCACAATGCAAAAAAGTCACTGTTAGTGGGAAAGTCAACAAGTATCGACCCTTTTGTTCTAGGCGATGCAAATTAATTGATTTAGGTGAATGGGCAAGAGAAGAGAAAACAATATCTAGAAATATAAATCCAAAAGAAATTAACTAACTATTAATGAACATAGATACGCCAGCAATCCCATATGCATTATTTTTTTTTGCATCTTCAGTATCTAGTATTGATAGACCCCCTAGCGCATAAACGGGTATAGAAATATCTGAAGCTAAGGAATTAAAATTTTTCCATCCTAAAGGTGTGCTGGATTTATATTTCTGCCTAATTGGTCCCAAGAGACAATAATCAAGATTAAGATAAGCTGCTGCCTCCAATTCTCTAATATTATGGCATGATGCACCAATAACTGATGCTCCAACTTTCCCATCTTTGTCTGTGAAATATTTATTTTTTCTGAGAAATTGAATATGCTCTTTATCTAGTCTCAAGAGGTCACTGCTAGTGATGTGTAATCCTTCGACATAATCTAAAAAAGGTTTTTCAATCTGATCAATCAATGCATCAGTTGGACCTTGTAAAAATTCTTCAAAATTTCCTTGAGTATGCAATATGACTTTTTGATTTATAGACTTGCTAAGTTGCACTGCGATCAACTCAAGCTCTTTTTTTTCAATAAGCTTGTTTCTGCAAATAATATGCTTTAAATCCGTTTTATATGAACTCTGTGTGAGAAATTTTTGCAGGGTGAAAGATTTTTTTTTTGAGGATTCCTCAGATGGATAAATATCTGGAGTTATTTGAACATATTTCATTTACCACAGCACTGCTTATATTTTTTTCCAGACCCACAATGACATGGCTCATTCCTACCAATCTTTTTAGATTCTCTTACAATGGTTTGCGTGGACTTTCCTTGTTGTGACTCAAGTTTGATTTTTGGGTTGTCAATTTCCTGACCTTCAACCATTTTTTCTTGCATTTTCTTTTGATCAGCGATCGCCCTTGCTTGCAGGTCTTTTACTGCTTCCTCAGAGATAAGCTCAAGATTAAACAAGATTCTAACGGTTTCTGAATTAATCTTTTCTAACATGTATTCAAACATCTCGTATGCTTCTCTTTTAAATTCATTTTTTGGATTTTTCTGAGCATATGCCCTAAGACCAATGTTTTGTCTAAGATGATCCATTTCAGCAAGGTGATCTTTCCAATGATTATCCAATACTTGCAACATTACTTGTTTTTCAAGCAATGATCTTTCACCACCTAGCTTATCGAACTTATCTTTATAAAACTTTTTTGCTGTATTAATAATTAAATTTGATATGTCTACAGGTTGCCATGATGGATTGTTTATGATTTCGGTTTGTACATTAAGGTTGATTTTAAATTCACTTTTGAGTTTTTCCTCCATTTCAATGGGTTGCCATTGAGATTCAACAGACTCTGGTGGTATGAATTCATAAGACAATGCAGAGAATTCATCCTCAATAAGCTCTTCGATTGAATCTGAAATTTTCGTTTCCTCTAAAAGTTGATCTCTTAGGGAATAAACAGCTTGTCGTTGATCATTTGAGACATCATCATACTCAAGAAGGCTTTTTCTTAAATCAAAATTGCGACCCTCAATTCTTTTCTGAGCATTTTCAATGCCTCTTGAGAGCATTCTATGTTCAATATGATCTTCTCCCATGCCTATTTTTTCAAAGAGTGATCTTCTGCCATCTGATATAAATAATCTCAACAAATCATCCTCTAGTGACAAGAAGAACTTTGAGTAGCCAGGATCACCTTGTCTTCCGGCCCTACCTCTCAATTGATTATCAATTCTTCTGGATTCATGTCTTTCAGTTCCAAGAATATGTAATCCTCCTGAATCCAGGACTTGATTATTCTGAAGTTTCCATGAGTCTAAATCCTTATCTTGTGATTTTCCACCAAGCACAATATCAGTACCTCTGCCTGCCATGTTGGTTGCAATTGTGACTGATGATGGCTTTCCTGCATTGGCAATGATCTCAGCTTCTTTAGCATGATTTTTTGCATTTAGCACTTGATGAGGAACATTATTTTTTCTGAGTAAATCCGATACTTCTTCGGATGACTCTACAGAAGCAGTGCCGATTAATATTGGTGCTTTTTTCTCTCTAATGCTTACAATTTCATCAAGCAGAGCTTTAAACTTAGCCTCTTTTGATAGGAAAACTAAGTCATTGTTATCAATTCTTATCATTTTTTTATGAGTGGGAATGATTACAACATTCAGCCCATAAATCTCTTGGAACTCTCTTGCTTCAGTATCAGCTGTGCCTGTCATTCCTGAAAGCGTCTCAAATAATCTAAAAAAGTTTTGAAATGTTGTAGAAGCCAGGGTTTGAGATTCACGCTGCACATTAACATTTTCTTTAGCTTCAATGGCTTGATGCACACCTTCGCTTATTCTTCTGCCTGGCATAGTTCTGCCAGTATGCTCATCAATAAGTAGTATTTCTCCATCTCTAACTAAATAATGAACATCCCTTTTGAATAGAAAATTTGCTCGTAAGGTTGCTTGCACATATCTCATAATTTTTAAATTACTTGCAGAATATAGACTTTCTGAATCACTAATGATTGCCTCATTTTCAAGAAAACTTTCAATTTTCTCATAACCGCTATCTGTTAAATCCACCGATCTATTTTTTTCATCAACAAAATAGTCTCCAATCTCATTCTCAAGTAGGGGCTCTTCTTCGGTACCTTCCCTTAATTGTTTTTTTAAAGATGGAATGATTTTTTTGAGTTTTATGTAATATTCTGGAGATTCATTTGATGGACCTGAAATTATTAGAGGTGTCCTTGCTTCGTCAATTAAAATAGAATCAACTTCATCGATTACAGCAAAATCTAGAGAGCATTGTACTTTGTCGCTTATCCTTAAAGCCATGTTGTCACGCAAATAGTCAAAGCCAAGCTCATTATTAGTGGCGTAAATCACATCACTACTGTAAGCAACTTTTTTTTCTTCCAAATCCTGATTTGAAAAAATAATGCCAACTTTCATGCCTAAATACTCATATACAGGACGCATCCATTCAGCATCTCTTTGAGCTAAGTAATCATTTACTGTGACAAGTATCACCTTCTTTTTTTGGATGAAATTAAGATAAGAGGGGAGTGTGCCGACAAGGGTTTTTCCTTCACCTGTCTTCATCTCACTTATGTTACCCTCAGAAAGAGCAATTCCTCCAAGCATCTGAGAATCGAAATGTCTTTGTGCAAGAGTTCTTTTACTTGCTTCTCTGACTGCAGCAAATGCGTGCGCGATTAAGTCTTTTTGATCTTTGTATTTATCTAATAATTCAGCATGTAAATTCTTAAACTCTGCTTCTGATAAATTTTCATATGTGGCCTCAAGAGAATTGATTTTTTTTAATATCTTTCCCGCTTTATTTAGATATCGTTGATTACTAGAACTGAAGATATTCTTAATAAACTGCATTTTTGGTATTAAATATTCTGAAACGGAGATCTTGAATATGATATGGGCGCGGAAGATTTATCTTCATATTGCACCAATTCCCAAGCGTTTTCTTGATCAAGGATCTTTCTTAGCAATTCATTGTTTAGAAAATGACCAGACTTATAACCAGTGAACTCTCCAATAAGATTATGACCAAGGAGATATAAATCTCCTATAGCATCTAACATCTTGTGTTTTACAAATTCATCATCAAATCTGAGACCTTCTTCATTATCTATACCTTCTTCCCCTACTGCTATAGCATTTGATACGCTTGCACCCAGGGCTAAATCCTGAGATCTAAGATAATCAAGATCTTTTGTCAGACCAAATGTTCGTGCACGACATACTTCTTTCACAAACGAAGTTGAGGAAAAATCAATCACCGATGAGGATGCATATTTATTTATTGTTGGGTCATCAAACTCGATTGTAAAATCAACTTTAAAACCATCGAAGGGTCTAATCGCTGCAAATGAATCTCCTTTTTCAACTTTAACTTCTTTTTTAACTTTTATAAATTTTTTGATCTCGCTCTGCTCTGATATCCCAGCTGACTGAATTAAAAACACAAATGGACCTGCGCTGCCATCCATAATGGGTATTTCCGGACCATCCAATTTAATTAAACAATTATCAATACCAAGACCAGCAATTGCAGATAGCAAATGCTCAATTGTCGCAACTCGTGCTCCCTCTTTATAAAGTGTTGTTGAAAGTGTTGTATCCCCAACAAATTTAAAAATTGCTGGTATCTCAACATTTGGATTTAAATCAGTTCGTATGAATTTTATACCACTATCAATTTCAGCTGGAAGAAGTTCCATAGTAACTTTTTTTCCAGAGTGCAATCCAATTCCTACTGCTTTAATTGGATTAGAGATGGTTCTTTGTTTAAGCATTTTGTTGATTTTTCTGTCTTGCTGCTTCAAATAATAACACTCCAGAGGCAACAGATACATTCAAACTATTAAAAATCTTATTTGCATTAATATTTAAGATTTTGTTGCATGCCTCTAATGTTTTGCTTCTAATACCTTTGCCTTCAGAGCCAATTACAAATGCTAAAGATTGAGCTAAATTTTCTTTAAATAGTTCATTTTTACTGTGTTCACTTGTTCCATACACATAAATAGCTTGTTCGTTGAGATATTTAATACAATTAATTAAATTGGATACGTGAAAGATTTCCGCAATTTCTGTAGCTCCGCATGATACTTTTCTTACCGTTGAAGTAACCGAAGAGCATTGATGCTTATTGACAATAATTCCGTCAACTTCAGCTACTACCGCAGATCGAATACAAGCTCCAAGATTCCTAGGATCTGAAATGTTATCAATAATAAGTAAAGTAAGATTATTCTTTTTTTGAATATACTTTTTTAGTTCACCAAGGCCCATTTCTTTTTGCTGCGCAACAAATGCAATTGGATTCTGCTTCACTGATTGGCTGAGTTCAATTGATATACCAGCATTTTCTGCAAGATTTATGATGTTAGAGGCCCTATCATCAGTTCGATTTTTTGGGAGCATAATTCTTTTAATTATTTCTGGCTTTTTTGCGATCAAAATCTCTATTGGATAAAAGCCTTCTACTTTTTCTTCTGTCATATCAATTATCTAATTTGAGGTTGATTTTGCCCTCTAATGGAGATGTGCCAACAATTACCACGTTTAATCTTTGACTCATCATATATTTAGTCCCTGTCTTCTCACCATAAAGAAAATTTCCATTATTTGATAAAAAATACCTATCTTTTTTTAACTCACTGACATGAAGTAAACCGGAAATTTGGAACTTTTCTAAATTAACAAATAGCCCAAACTCAGTAACACCTACCACAAAGCCCTTCAATCTTTCACCAAAATATTTTTCTAAAAATGAAATAATTAAAATTTGATGAATTTGTCTTGAGGCATTCTCTGCACGTTGTTCAAGTTGAGATGAGTTAATACATATCTCTTCAAGATCCTCTTCACTAAAATTAAAAACTTTCTCTTTATTCAAAATGATTTTAATTAATCTATGTGCTATTAAATCAGGATAACGCCTAATTGGTGAAGTAAAATGACAATAACTTGAGAGTTGTAAACCAAAGTGACCTATGTTGTTAGTAGAATACTCTGCTCTTTGCATTGCCTGCAATATTAGTGAATTAGTTAACATATCATCATCTTTTACTTTCGAATTTATCAAATGTAATTGATCTATTTTTGAAGCCTTGTTTGAAAAACTTCTCTTTAAAACTAATTTCATTAGATGATCAATTTTTGTTTCTTCTGGTTCTTCATGAATCCTATACGGACACATTTTCATTTTTATATTTAAAAAATTTGCAGCACATTCATTTGCTAACAACATGCATTCTTCAATAACTTTTTGAGATTTCAGAGATGCATCAAAACCAATTTTTTTGACATACCCATCTTTGGACAGATCTAATTTGTGAGCTTTTGTTGAAAAATTTAAAGCTTTTCTTGCAATTTTCTTTTTCAACCGAAGTGTTGTTAATTTTTTAAGATTTTTAAGCGAATTTTTTATTTCACTGCCTAAGTTTTTTTTGTATTCAAACTCTTCATTAAAATCTTCGTAACACAATCTAATTTTTGATTCTATAATTGCCTGATAAAATGAATATTTCTTAATCTCTCCATCAGCATTTAATTTTATATCTGCAACCAGTACTGGTCTCATCTCGCAAGGTTTCAATGAGCATAAATTATTCGAAAGTTCTTCAGGTAACATTGGTATTACGTATTGTGGAAAGTAAATTGAGGTACCTCGAATACATGCTTCTTTATCTAAACAAGAGTTCTGCTTTACATAAAGAGAAACATCTGCAATTGCAACAAGCAAATTAAAATTATCTTTTTGCTGTTTGCAATAAACTGCGTCATCAAAGTCTTTTGCATCTATGCCATCAATGGTTACAAAAGGTAATTCTGAGAGGTTTTTCCTATCTAATTTATCAATCTCAATTTTCACACTCTGGGCTTCACTTAAAACTTTACTCGAAAAAGATTTAGGCAACTGATTTTGATCAATTACAAAGTTAATTGCAGTTTTAAGATTGATTTTCATTTTTTTGTATCAACATCTTTATACTATACTGAAGCTATTTAATGAAAAAAATAACCATATTTATTTTATCTTTGATCTGTCTGAATATCCTTGCTGATGAGATAGAAGAAATAACAATTTTAGGAACATACTTACAGAATGGTGAACTTGATTCATCACCAGTTGAACTCATTTCAAAAAAACGTTTTGATGATTTTAATATTTCATCAATAGCTGAGATTAGTAAATTTATAAGTGCTGCCTCAGGTTCGCATTTTCAGACTAACGCATTGGGTGGACAAGATCAGGGTATGGCGTCTATCACTTTGCGTGGACTAGATCACTCATCAACTTTGATACTGATTAACTCAAAGAGGCAAACTTTTGCAGGTACTGCTGCAAATGATGGAGAGGGATATATCGATGTTAATATTATTCCTGAAATTGCAATTCAAAGAATTGAGATCCTTAAGGAGGGTGCAACTTCATTATATGGATCAGATGCAATAGCTGGTGTTATAAATTTTCAATTAATAGAGCAGTTCAAAGGAATGAAACTGGACATTAAGCATCAAGATACTGACAACTACTCACAAACTGATAATAACATTGGGATTTTATTTGGAAATAATGTTTTCGGATTTGATTTAGTGGCTGGATTACAGTTTTTAAATAGGAGCTCTCTACCAGCAAGATCAATCGATGGTATTGCAGAGCTTGCCTTGAGTGGATTAGGAAAGACATTCAGGATCGCTGAAGCAGATACAGTTTCAGGGGGATTGTACTCAGGTACATATGCAGCAGGACAATTTGTGCCAGATCCAAATTGTGAATCAAATGGCGGTATTTTAGACGGAAACTTCTGTAGATTTTTGTATGGTAATAGGTTCAATGTTGTAAATGATGAGGACCATCAAAAAATCTATGGCACGATTTCAAGGCAACTTGGCAATTTATATTTTCAATCTACAATTATAGAGTCTTCGATTGATGTAAATGACAATCCACAGTCACCGTCATATCCAGCGCTACCTTTTTTATCAAGAAATATTTTGCCTTCTCAAGGTGGGAGTCCATTTAACGTACCTGTTCGTTGGTACGGACGTCCATTAGGTTCTGAGTATCCCTCACCATACTCCCCAAAAGATATAAATCAATTTCATTGGAGTAATAAAGTGATCATAGATTTGTCAGACATTTCAAAGTTAGAGATCGCTTTTACAAAGAGCGAGCATGAAAATAATCATTACCGTCCTGATGTTATTGACTCAAGATTTTTAAATGCACTAAATGGATTGGGAGGTATAAATGGTGACTTAACATGGGATATTTTTGATTCAAATCAGATTCCAGATTCCCTAATTGACTACGTCAAGGGAGCTGAAATTTCTAATAAAAAAGCATCACAAGATATTATAGATGTAATTTTTTTATCTCAAATGAGTGGCTTTGATCTTGCCTTGGGTTTGCAATATTTAGAAGATGATCTTGAGATATATTATGATGATTTATCAAGGGTCGTCTTTGATAATGATGGTCAGTTCATAAAATCTGCAGACTTATTTTTCTTGGGTGGTGGAAAAAATGTTTCGGCTTCAAGAAACAAAAGAGCATTATTTTTTGAGCTAAGTAGAAATTATTTTTCAAGCATTGATTTAAGATTAGCTGGAAGGTTTGAAGATTTTGATACTGGTTCGTCTTTTGATCCAAAGGTCTCATTGAAGTATGAGGTAAACAATTTGATTTCAATTAGAGCATCTATGAGTGAATCTTTTTCCATGCCCTCGATGGCACAAATGTTTTCTAGTGAGGTTCAGCTAGGAAGTGTAAGAGACACTTCAAATGTATTTGTTCGTCAAGCGCAGCTTGGTAATCCAAACTTAAAACCAGCGACCTCAGAAAATTTGAATCTTGGGTTGCTTATTAATGCCCTAAATTACAAATTTTCTCTGGATTATTGGCAAATTGATTATGAAAATAGAATTGAAGCTCAAAGTGCTCAAGCTCTGCTGAATGAGAATCCAAATGGTCCTGCAATAACAAGGAATGTTGATGGTGATCTTATTGGAGTAACCACAACCTATTTTAATGAAGAATCAACGGAAGTTGCAGGCATTGATCTTGATTTAAGTTATAGCTTTCCAATTAATAAGTTAGGCGACTTTGATATAAGAATTGTTGGAACAAACCTCATAAAATTTTCAACTCCATTAGTTGAAAGCGGTGTAAGCAAAATGCAAAATCGGGTTGGAAGATTTAACTATGATTCTCATATGCACTCCTTACCAAGAAATAGGATAAATCTTTTTTTTGGCATTAATGGTAAAAACTTCAGGCATCAATTGAACACTCGCTATATTGACAGTTATAAAAACACCAGAGCAATAACTGGATTAGGATTAACCTATGGTTATAAAAATAAAGTCGACAGCTTTGTTGTCCACGATTATTGTCTAAAAAATTCTGAAACATTTACTCCTGATTTTTTTAATGGCAAGTTAAATTTTGGATTTTGTATAATAAATATCAATGATGAGTCAGCGCCGCAACTTTATGATGCACCAGATTTTAGTTTTGATACCAGGGTGCATGATCCTAGAGGCAGAATGTTCTCTATCAACTTTAATTTGGAATTGTAAATGAAAGATTTCTTAAAACTAATTAATCGCATCAGCTTATGTGGTTTCTTTATGTTATTACCATTAGCATCATTATCGCAGGAAGCAACAAAACCCGATTCAGTGAGAACTGTTAGCGAAATGACAATCCAGGAATTGAAAGAAGTTGTTCAAGATATAGTTGAGGACAGTATTGAGAAATGTGTTGTCGCCGGAACAATGGAAGGAAGGGCGGTACCATTATCTTTAAAAGTTGAGGGTGAAGTTGTTGCAAAAATGACTTGTAACTTTGATAAGGAAGATTAATGGAGCCACCTGTCAGATTCGAACTGACGACCTGATGATTACAAATCAACTGCTCTAGCCAACTGAGCTAAGGTGGCGCGAGTAGAAGTTTACATTATTAGATTTTTAATTTACAGCCCGTTCCTCCAAGGCCGCAATAACCATTTGGATTTTTAGCAAGATATTGTTGATGATATTCCTCAGCAAGAAAGTATTTTTCAGTCATTGATATCTCAGTTGTTATAGTGCCAAAGTTATTGTTATAGAGTTCTTCTTGAAAAAGGTTCATTGAGAGTTCGACAACATCTCTATCCGCTTCATCTTCAATAAAAACTACAGAGCGATACTGGGAACCAATATCATTACCTTGGCGCATTCCCTGAGTAGGATCATGCGCTTCCCAAAACACTTTAAGCAAATCTTTTAGTTCTATATCATTTGGCTTGTAATCAACTTTCACTACTTCGACGTGATCTGTTAAACCAGAGCATACCTCTTCATAGCTTGGATTTTCTGTTTTACCTCCTGAATAGCCAACCGAGGTTAATACCACACCACTTAATTCCCAAAATTTTTTCTCTAAACCCCAAAAGCAGCCACCACCAAAAATTATTGATTTGGTTTCCTTAAGAGTATTTGTAGAAATTTCATTTCCATATACAAAGTGCTTCATAATTATTAATAATCATAAACTCCTTTAATGGATATTTCACCTGATTCAAATTCATGAATTTTGTTATTAAAATCCAATTTAATATGCCCCTGACTGTTAATACCTTTACAAACGCCTTCAATTTCTTTTTCTTCCTTAATAAACACAATTTTCTTGTTTAAATGCATGCATTTACTTTCCCACGTCTCCAGCCACGAATCGACTCCTCTTTCTAGGTAATCTTCAAAACCTTTTAAAATTTTGTTGATTATTTCATCCCGTAAATTTTTTAGTTTAAATTCTGAAAAATCTCCCCACCAACTCTCTTTTTCTTCGCTAAGCTCAAGGTTAATACCTATTCCAACAATAATTTTAGATAGGTCGCTGCCTTTTTCTTTTTCTACTAATATACCAGCGACTTTTTTTCTTCTAAATACAATGTCATTTGGCCATTTTATTTTTATGTTTTCTTCATTTAGAGATTTCGAAAGTGCGTTTGTAACTATTATTGATGTAATTAGTGATATCGGTGGACCATCTGCTTTAGCTTCGTAGGAAATTGACAAAGCAATGTTTCCTTCCGGTGTAAGCCAATTTCTTCCATGCCTGCCTTTACCACTGGTTTGTTTATTTGCAGAAACAACAAGAAATTTCTTTTTTATTGATATTCTTTTGCATTCTTCATTTGTAGAATCAATCGATCTTAATAAAAATAAGTCAAAATTCTCTTTATTGAGATCTTTTAAAATAATTTCTTTGTTAAACTTTGACAATTTAATAATTGGTTGACTTAATATCATTCTAGAACAAAAATAGCTGTCATCAAATTGGAGGGATTGGGGAGCGGTCAAACCCAGCAGACTGTAAATCTGCCGCCTCGTGCTTCGGAGGTTCGAATCCTCCTCCCTCCACCAATTTTTTACAAAAAAACACATATATTAAAAAGGTTGAGTTTCTTTATATTTAGAGTGATAATACGCATCCTTTAATTGGTTGTTTATAGGCGGGCTCATATAGCTCAGCGGTAGAGCACTTCCTTGGTAAGGAAGAGGTCACCGGTTCAAGTCCGGTTATGAGCTCCAAATAAAGATTTATTGAAATAAAAGAGAGGCATTAAATATGGCTAGAGAAAAATTCGAAAGAACATTACCTCACGTAAATGTAGGTACAATTGGTCACGTTGATCATGGTAAAACTACACTCACTGCTGCTTTAACGAAAGTTTGTGCAGAAACATATGGTGGTGATGCTGTCTCATTCGATGGTATTGATAATGCGCCTGAGGAAAAAGAAAGAGGAATTACAATTGCTACCTCTCATGTTGAATACGTTTCAACAAATAGACATTATGCTCATGTTGATTGTCCCGGGCACGCAGATTATGTAAAAAACATGATTACCGGTGCTGCTCAGATGGATGGTGCGATTCTTGTTGTCAGCGCAGCTGATGGACCAATGCCTCAGACCAGAGAACACATACTTCTTGCTAGACAAGTTGGTGTACCTAAAATAGTTGTGTTTTTGAATAAAGCTGATCAAGTTGATGACGCTGAACTTCAAGAGCTAGTAGAACTAGAAATTAGAGAGTTGCTTAACGAATACGAATTTCCTGGTGATGATACTCCAATTATCTTAGGCAGCGCCCTGAAAGCACTTGAAGGAGATACATCTGATATAGGTGCAGGAGCCGTTCAAAAACTAGTAGAAGCACTTGATTCATATGTTCCTGAACCTGAAAGAGATGTTGATAAGCCATTTCTTATGCCAATTGAGGATGTATTTACAATTTCCGGAAGAGGTACTGTTGTCACAGGAAGGATTGAGAGAGGCATTGTAAAAACTGGTGATGCGCTTGAGATAGTTGGAATCACTGACACATCTGAAACAACTTGTACTGGTGTAGAGATGTTTAGAAAATCCTTAGATGAAGGAAGAGCGGGTGAAAATTGTGGAGTTTTACTAAGAGGAATTGAAAGAGATGCTGTTGAGCGTGGTCAAGTTCTGTCTAAGCCATCTTCTATAACACCTCATACTGAATTTGAAGCAGAGATATATGTGCTTTCAAAGGAAGAGGGCGGAAGGCATACTCCATTTTTTAGTAATTATAGACCTCAGTTTTATTTTAGAACAACAGACGTAACAGGAGCATGTGAACTACCTGATAAAGTTGAAATGGTTATGCCAGGCGATAATATCAAGATGAAAGTTTCATTAATTGCACCTATTGCAATGGATGAGGGTTTAAAATTTGCTATACGAGAAGGCGGAAGAACAGTTGGTGCCGGTGTCGTATCCAAGATAATTAAATAATTTTTTATGGGTGAATGCCAAGCTATGCTTGGCATTTTTTGTTTTATATTTTAGAACATAGGCCAGTAGCTCAACTGGTAGAGCGACGGTCTCCAAAACCGTAGGTTGGGGGTTCAAGTCCCTCCTGGCCTGCCATTTGGGATGTAAGGTGGGTAATATTAGGAAAAACTATGTCTAGTAAGTCTAAAAGTAACAACATCTTAAATGTAATTAAGTGGACTCTGGCTATGTCTGCATTCTTAATTGCCGTTGTAGGTAATAGCTATTTTTCAGCAACTCCATTTTTATACAGAGTATTAGGTGTTCTAGGGCTTTTCATTGTAGGATTAGCGATTCTTGCAACAACTGAATTTGGCAGAAATTCACTTAAACTGATGTTTGAATCGAGAACTGAATTAAGAAGAGTTGTTTGGCCTACTAGAACAGAAACAACTCAAACATTCCTTGTGGTATTCGGATCAATTGTTATACTATGCCTCTTTTTTTGGGGTTTAGAGTCATTTTTAAGTTGGTTAACTAGATTGGTGCTGGGTTAATGAATTGGTATGTAGTTCAGGCATATTCGGGTTATGAAACTAAAGTGCGTGATGCACTTATCGAAAGAATAAATCTTGCAGGCTTAAAAGAAAAGTTTGGTGAAATTCTTGTACCAACAGAACAGGTAGTTGAGCTGAAAAGTGGTGAAAAGAAAAAGACAGAGAGAAAATTTTTTCCAGGATACATAATTATTGAAATGGATATGGACGATGATACATGGCAGTTAGTTAAACACACACCTCGTGTAAGTACTTTTGTGGGCGGTACAAAAGAAAAACCTATGCCAATCTCAAAACAAGAAGTTGACAAAATAATTAACAGAATCGAAGTTGGTGAGGAAGCGCCAAGACCAAAAACTCTTTTTGAGCCCGGCGAGGTTGTAAGAGTTTGTGATGGCCCTTTTAATGATTTCAGTGGAGTAGTTGAGGAAGTTGACTATGAAAATAGTCAGGTCAAGGTATCCGTTGAAATCCTCGGCAGATCTACTCCTGTACAACTAGATTTCATACAAATTGAGAAAACTTAATGGCAAAGAAAGTAGAGACAATATTAAAATTACAAATACCTGCTGGTGCTGCTAATCCCAGCCCACCTGTAGGCCCAGCATTGGGTCAAGCTAGTGTTAATATTATGGATTTCTGTAACGCATTTAATGCGGAAACCAAAGATGCCGAAAAAGGAGTGCCTCTACCTGTAGTAATTCAGGTATATGAGGATAAATCATTTACTTTTCAGATTAAATCTCCTCCTGCATCTGTATTAATAAAGAAGGCTATTAAGATTCAAAAAGGCAGCTCAGTTCCAAACATGGATAAAGTCGGATCAATAACAAACGCCCAGCTTGAGGAAATAGCAAAGGTTAAAGAAAAAGACTTAAATGCTAATTCACTTGGTCAAGCGGTAAAGATTATTGCTGGAACTGCAAGAAGTATGGGTGTAGATGTCAAATGAAAATATCAAAGAAGAGGCAAGAATTCCAAAATATGATTGATGATAGAGAATATTATTCTATAGGCGAAGCTCTTGATATATTTAGCAAATCTAAATCAAAAAACTTTGATGAGTCCATCGACATTGCAATCAATTTAGGTATCGATGCAGGTAAATCTGATGAAAATGTTAGAGGTTCTGTTGCTTTACCTAATTCCCTTGGCAAAGACATTAAATTAGCAGTTTTCACTGATTCATCAAATGAAAAAGAGGCTAAGGATAATGGTGCTGATTTTGTTGGAATGGAGGAATTAGCAGAAGAATTTAAGAAAGATAACATTAAGGTTGATCTGGTTATTGCCTCACAATCAGCAATGAAGATTGTTGGTCAATTGGGTCAAATTTTGGGTCCTAAAGGACTTATGCCAAGTCCAAAAAATGGAACTGTTACCGATAACATTGGTACTGCTGTAAAAGAAGCAAAATCAGGTAAAGTTTTATTTAAAAATGATAAAGGTGGAATTATCCATGGTTGTATTGCAAAGGTTTCATTTAATGAAAATCAAATCTTAGAAAACTTAAATGTGCTGGTAGATGAGGTAAAAAGACTAAAACCAGCTTCTACAAAAGGTGTTTACATTAAAGATATCTTTATAAGTAGCACAATGGGTCCAGGATTAAAGTTAAATGCAGGAGATTATATATAAGTTTTGAGCTCTTGAGCTCAGATTGTTGCGTGAATTCGCAGCCGTCAAAGACCGTAGGTGTGAAAGCTTAATTTCCTACGTAGGTGGTGATAAATTCGTTTTACGTTTTGTCACTTAAACTAAAGCCGAAAGGCAAAAAGGAGAATTGTTTGGCAATAACAAAAGAAAAAAAAGAGAAAATAGTTGCTGAAATTAAAGATATTGCCCTTAAAGCGTCTTCATTAGTTGTTTCTGATGCAAGAGGTTTAAAGGTTTCTGAAATTTCAGAAATTAGAAAGGATGGTAATCAGTCAGGCATTCAAATCAAGGTTGTTAAAAATTCTTTAGCAAAGCTTGCTTTTGATGGTACTGACTTCAATTGTACTAATGAAGTATTAAATGGCCCTTCACTTTTTGCATTTTCTTTTGATGAACCAGGTGCTGCTGCAAAGCTTATTAAATCTTATGCAAAAAACTTCGAAGCATTAGAAGTAAAAGCTTTATCAGTCGAAGGAAAACTATTATCCGCAGACCAGATAGACGTGTTGGCAAAATTGCCATCTCACATTGAAGGTATAACGATAATAGCTTCTATATTACAGGCACCAGTTTCTAAATTTGCAAGATTGCTTAATGAATTACCAAGTAAATTTGCAAGAACTTTGCAAGCAGTTCATGACAAAAAACAGGCAGCAGCCTAAGTAAAGGAGAATATTATGGCAACATCAAAAGAAGATATTTTGAAAGCTATTGAGGAGATGTCTGTGATGGATCTGGTAGATCTTATCTCAGAGATTGAAGAAAAATTTGGAGTTTCTGCAGCAGCAGCTGTAGCCGCGGCACCTTCTGCAGCTGCAGGTGGTGAGCAAGAAGGCTCTGCAGCCGAAGAGAAGGATGAATTTGATGTGATCCTCAGTGCAGCTGGCGATCAGAAAGTGCAAGTTATTAAAGCTGTAAGAGCAATCACCGGTCTTGGCCTTAAAGAGGCAAAAGATATGGTGGATGGTGCTCCAAAAACTATTAAGGAAGCGGTTAAGAAAGAAGAAGCAGATGAGATGGTAAAACAACTCACTGAAGCTGGAGCGACTGCTGAACTTAAATAATTAATCTAAAATAAATATGGCATATAGTTATACAGAAAAGAAAAGAATTAGAAAGAACTTTGGAAGACTACCTGAAGTTATGAGTCTTCCAAAGCTCATAGAGACTCAATTAGACTCATATAGTTCTTTCCTACAAGAAAATATTGCTCCAGACAAGAGAGAAAACAAAGGTTTAGAGGAAGTTTTTAATGGACTTTTTCCCATAACTAGCGTTTCAGGTAACGCTGCTCTCGAATATGTGTCATATGAATTGGGTAAAAGCCCATACACTGTTCAAGAGTGCCTTATTCAAGGCTTAAGTTTTGCTGCCCCACTTAGAATCAAGGTAAAGCTTGTATTATTTGACCGAGAAACTAACTTTGAAGAAGTAAAAGATGTCAAAGAAGGTGAGGTTTTTATGGGAGATGTCCCTCTCATGACTGAGGATGGATCTTTCATAATCAATGGAACTGAGAGAGTTGTTGTTAACCAGCTACACAGATCTCCTGGAGTTTTTTTTGATCATGATAGAGGAAAAACTCATTCATCTGGAAAAGTGCTTTACTCTGCTAGAATTATTCCCTATAGAGGTTCTTGGCTTGATTTTGAATTTGACGCGAAAGACATACTTTACAGCAGAATAGATAGGCGTAGAAAAATCCCTGCAACCATCATTCTAAGAGCTTTAAATATGAGCACATCACAAATTCTTGAAAGATTTTATGAAGTAGACGACTACAAAATTGATAAAGATTCAGTAATTACTAAACTGGTGCCACAGAGGCTTAGAGGAGAAACTCTATCAGTTGATCTTAAAATTAGAAATAAAGTTATAGTTGAGGCAAATAAAAGAATCACTGCAAGACATGTAAGACAACTTGAATCTTATAAGACTGAAAATTTAAAGCTCCCAAAAGAATATCTTATAACTAAGGTTACTGCTAAAGATATTATTGACCAAGAAACTGGAGAAGTGATAATCCCAGCAAACACAATTATTGATGAGGAAGTCCTAGAAAGCTTTGAAAAAAATAATATCTCAGAGGTTTCTTGTTTATACATAAATGAACTTGATAAGGGCCCATATATTTCGACCACTCTTAGGAGTGATCCAACAACAAACAGACTGGAAGCACTTGTCGAAATATATCGGATGATGAGACCAGGTGAGCCACCTACACGAGATTCAGCAGAACAACTTTTCAAAAATTTGTTTTTTAGCCCTGAGAGATATGATCTATCTGATGTTGGCAGAATGAAATTTAATAGAAGACTTAAGATAGATGATGAAAAAGAGCAGCCTGGTATATTAGATAAGGATGACATCATTAATGTGATGCAAGGTATTGTAAATATTAGGGATGGCCATGATGTCGTAGATGATATTGATCATCTTGGTAATAGAAGAGTTAGATCAGTTGGTGAAATGACTGCAAATCAGTTTAGGGTTGGTTTGATTAGAGTTGAAAGGGCTGTCAGAGAGAGATTGAGTATGGCTGAAGCAGATGAGCTAGGTCCTCAAGACTTAATAAATGCAAAGCCCGTAACAGCGGCCATTAAAGAATTTTTTGGCTCTAGTCAGCTATCACAATTTATGGATCAAAATAATCCATTGTCTGAGATTACTCATAAAAGAAGGGTATCAGCATTAGGTCCGGGTGGTCTTACCAGGGAGCGAGCTGGATTTGAAGTTCGTGATGTACATCCTACTCATTATGGCAGACTTTGCCCTATTGAAACTCCAGAGGGTCCAAATATAGGTCTGATAAATTCCTTTGCATGTTACGCAAGGACCAATGACTATGGGTTTATTGAGACCCCATTTCGTATCGTTAAAGGCTCCAAAGTAACTGACGAAATTATATACCTCTCTGCCATTGATGAAGGTGAATATGTTATTGCCCAAGCTAATGCTGGGTTAGATAAATCAAACAAATTTGTTGATGATTTAATACCTGTAAGATTTAATGGGGAATCGAGTTTGATGTCAGCTGAAAGAATTGACTTAATGGATGTTGCGCCACAACAAGTTGTTTCTGTAGCTGCATCATTAATACCTTTTCTTGAGCATGATGATGCTAATAGGGCTTTAATGGGCTCAAACATGCAAAGACAGGCTGTGCCAGTGCTTAAACCAGAGAAACCGCTCGTAGGAACTGGTTTTGAAAAAATTGTTGCTGGAGATTCTGGAGTTTGCGTAGTTGCAAAAAATGCTGGTGTAGTTGAAAGTGTTGATGCAGGTAGGATCGTAATAAGAGTTACTGATTCAAAGTCTTCAGAATATGTCGACATTTATAACTTGATTAAATATACAAGATCTAATCAGAACACCTGCATTAATCAAAGACCTCTTGTTTCAGTTGGTGATAAAGTGAAAAGTGGAGATGTTCTTGCAGATGGACCATCTGTGGATAATGGTGAACTTGCACTAGGTCAAAATATAAGAATTGCATTTATGCCATGGAATGGATATAACTTTGAGGATTCAATCTTGGTCTCTGAAAAAGTAGCTAGAGAGGATAGATTTACTTCAATACATATTCAAGAGATGACTTGTATTGCAAGGGATACAAAACTTGGTTCTGAAGAAATAACTGGAGATATTCCTAATGTAGGCGAGGGCTCACTTTCTAAACTTGATGAATCAGGAATTGTCTATGTTGGTGCTGAAGTCAATGCTGGCGATATTTTAGTTGGTAAAATTACTCCAAAAGGCGAGACACAACTATCACCCGAAGAGAAGCTTTTAAGAGCTATATTTGGAGAAAAAGCATCTGATGTAAAAGATACCTCCCTTAGGGTTCCTTCAAGTACAAACGGAACAGTGATTGGGGTCGAAGTCTTTACACGTGATGGCGTTGATAAAGATGAAAGAACACTAACAATTGAATCTGAGCACTTAGAAGATGCAAAGAAGGATTCTGATGATGAAGCTAAGATTATTAATCAGGCTACTAAATTTAGACTTATTGAAATTATTAAGAATCAAAAAGTTACTAAAGCTAAAGGTTTTAAAAAGGGTTCTTCAATAAAGGCTGATCAATTACATGAATTGGAGTTAAATGATCTTTTCTCCATAAGATTAGCTGATGAATCACTGAATGAAAAAATTGTCGATTCAGAGAAGCAACTAAAATCCCATATTAAGATTATTAAAGAAAAGTTTGAGGAAAAGAAGAATAAAATCACCAGAGGTCATGATCTTGCACCTGGAGTTATAAAAATTGTTAAAGTATTTCTTGCAATTCGCAGAAGAATTCAGCCAGGGGACAAGATGGCTGGTAGACATGGCAACAAAGGTGTGATATCAGAAATAATGCCAATTGAAGATATGCCTCATGACGAAAATGGTAATCCTGTTGATATAGTCTTAAATCCATTGGGTGTTCCATCAAGAATGAACGTTGGCCAAGTTCTTGAAACTCATTTGGGTGCTGCCGCTAAAGGCATTGGCATGAAGATTGATCAAATGATCAAGGATAAAGCAAAAACAGATACTCTTAGAGATTATCTAAACAAACTATATAACTCAGATGCTGCAATAGCAGAAGACCTAGACTCACTTAACAATAGTGAGATTATGGTTTTGGCAGAGAATCTCAGAGACGGTCTTCCAATTGCAACTCCTGTATTTGATGGAGCAAAAGAAACGCAAATAAAATCAATGTTAGATGATGCTGGATTATCATCAACTGGTCAGATTACTTTATTTGATGGGAGAACAGGAAAACAGTTTGAAAGACCTGTAACGGTTGGCTATATGTATATGATCAAATTAAATCACCTTGTTGACGATAAAATGCATGCTAGATCGACAGGATCCTATAGCCTTGTTACTCAACAGCCTTTGGGTGGTAAAGCTCAATTTGGTGGTCAGCGATTTGGAGAAATGGAAGTTTGGGCATTGGAAGCTTATGGAGCTGCCTATACACTCCAAGAAATGCTCACTGTCAAGTCGGATGATGTTGCTGGAAGAACTAAAATGTATAAAAGCATCGTAGATGGTAATTATTCCATGGATGCAAATATCCCTGAATCATTCAATGTTTTGAGCAAAGAGATTAAATCTCTTGGTATAAATATTGAGTTAGATTCTGAAGATTAGGAGAAAACTTTGAAAGATTTATTAAATTTACTCAAATCAAGCCAAGAAGAATTTTCTTCAATTTCGGCTGGGCTTGCTTCACCACAAATGGTTAGATCATGGTCATTTGGTGAAGTAAAGAAACCTGAAACCATTAACTACAGAACCTTTAAACCAGAAAGAGATGGCCTATTTTGCGCCAAAATTTTTGGGCCTGTAAAAGATTACGAATGTGTTTGTGGCAAATACAAAAGAATGAAGCACAGAGGTGTGGTATGTGAAAAATGTGGAGTAGAAGTTACTCTTGCAAAAGTGAGGCGCGACAGGATGGGGCATATTGAATTGGCTGCGCCAGTTGCACATATTTGGTTTTTAAAATCATTACCATCAAGAATTGGTCTTTTACTAGACTTAACTTTAAGAGAAATAGAAAGAGTTTTATATTTTGAGAGTTACATAATTACAGACCCAGGGCTCACTGACTTAGAGAAGTGCCAAATTTTAACTGAGGAAGAATATATTGAAACCTTTGACACGTATGGAGACGAGTTTACTGCAGGAATGGGAGCTGAGGCAGTCCAACAACTTCTTCAGGAAATTGATCTAGAGGAAGAAATAAGAATTATCAGAGAAGAGGTACCAAATACTAACTCTGAAACTAAGCTTAAGAAATTATCTAAAAGATTGAAGCTTTTAGAAGCTTTTAAAGATTCTGGTAACAAACCTGAGTGGATGATAATGAATGTACTTCCAGTACTGCCTCCTGATTTGAGACCATTGGTTCCACTAGAGGGAGGACGTTTTGCAACATCCGACTTAAATGATTTATACAGAAGGGTTATTAATAGAAATAATAGGCTTAGAAGGCTATTAGATCTTGGTGCTCCAGAAATAATCGTGCGCAACGAAAAAAGAATGCTACAAGAGAGTGTCGACGCACTTCTTGATAATGGCAGACGGGGAAGAGTAATTACTGGCACTAATAAAAGGCCTTTAAAGTCATTAGCAGATATGATTAAGGGAAAAAGTGGTAGGTTTAGGCAAAATCTTCTCGGAAAAAGAGTAGATTATTCAGGTAGATCAGTAATTGTTGCCGGACCAAACTTAAAGCTACATCAATGTGGCTTACCAAAGAAAATGGCACTTGAACTATTTAAACCATATGTTTACGGAAAACTTGAAAACAGAGAACTTGCAACTACAATCAAGGCTGCAAAAAAACTGGTTGAAAGAGAAACACCTGAGGTTTGGGAGATACTCGAGGAAGTGATTAGAGAGCACCCAGTTCTTCTAAATAGAGCACCAACTTTGCATAGATTAGGCATCCAGGCATTTGAGCCACTTTTGGTTGAAGGAAAAGCAATACAACTTCATCCTCTAGTATGTGTAGCATTTAATGCAGATTTTGATGGTGACCAAATGGCTGTGCATGTTCCATTAACATTAGAGGCTCAGCTTGAAGCGAGAGCATTAATGATGTCTACAAATAATATTTTGTCTCCAGCTAATGGCGCACCAATCATTAACCCCTCTCAAGATGTTGTATTAGGTCTTTATTATATGACTCGAACAAAATTTAATGCTAAGGGTTCAGGTCGTGTATTTAGTAATCCAGATGAGGTGCTAAGAGCTTATGAATCAGAAACCATTGATTTGCATGCCGACATCAAAGTAAGAATCACAAATGCAGATAATGGAACATTCTTAGAGGATACTACTGTTGGAAGAGTGCTTGTTTGGAGGATCACTCCAATTGAAGTTGGTTTTGATAATGTAAACATAACATTAGACAAAAAATCAATTAGTAATCTGATAGATATCTCTTACAGAAAATCTGGGCTTAAGGCTACAGTTATTTTTGCAGATCAATTAATGTATCTAGGTTTTGATTATTCAACTAGATCAGGATCTTCAATAGGTGTTGATGATTTTATTATTCCCGAAGAGAAACCAAAAATTATTGATGATGCACAAAAAGAAGTTAAGGAAATTGAAAGCCAGTTCTCATCTGGATTGGTAACTCAAGGTGAGCGCTACAATAAAGTTATTGATATTTGGTCTAGGGCAAATGAAAAAGTTGCTAAAGCCATGATGAGTAAGATATCAACTGACAATGTAAAAGATAACGATGGAAATGATGTTGAGCAAGCATCATTTAATTCAGTATTTATATATGCTGATTCAGGCGCGAGAGGATCTCCTGCACAAATTAGACAGTTATCAGGTATGAGAGGTTTAATGTCAAAACCAGATGGTTCAATTATTGAAACTCCAATCACTGCTAACTTTAGAGAGGGTCTATCTGTTTTGCAGTACTTCATATCAACTCATGGTGCCAGAAAAGGATTAGCAGATACCGCGCTAAAAACTGCAAATTCAGGATACCTAACTAGAAGACTTTGTGATGTGGCAATGGATTCAGTGGTAATAGAGGAAGATTGTGGAACCGAACAATCAATTAGCATAACCTCAATTATTGATGGAGGTGAAATTATTCAACCACTGTCAGAGAGGATTCTTGGTCGTGTAATCGCTGAAGATATTAAAGATGATGATGGAAAGATTCTTTACGAGAAAGGACACATGATTGATGAAGATTCTGTATTAAAGATTGATGAATTAAATTTATCAAGTTTAAATGTAAGGTCTCCAATGACATGCGAATCGACTTATGGTGTTTGCTCAAAATGCTACGGTCGCGATTTAGCAAGAGGTCATCTGGTTCACCGTGGAGAAGCAGTGGGCGTTGTAGCAGCTCAATCTATTGGTGAGCCAGGAACGCAATTAACAATGAGAACTTTCCACATTGGAGGTGCTGCATCCAGCTCGTCGGAAGATAATGCTGTCATCATTGAGAATGCAGGACAAATACAATTCTCAGAAGACATTAAAACTGTTGTAAATAAAGATAAGAATGATGTAGTCATATCAAGAAATTCCTCAGTAACTGTTACTGATGAGAATGGAAAATTGATCGAAAAATATAAAATACCATATGGATCCACTTTATTTCAGAAAAATAATACTTTTTTGGATGCTGGTACCAAAGTTGCAAGTTGGGATCCATACACGAGACCAATTATTTCTGAAGCCAATGGAACTATTAATTTTATAGATATGGATGATGGTGTTACTGTCAGGAAAAAAAATGATGAGCTTACCGGCCTAAGTAGCATAGAAATAATTGATTCGTCTGAAAGAACTTCAGCTGGTAAAGAAAAAACTCCTATCCTAGAAATTGTTGATGCCAAGGGTAAACCAGTTTTGATTGGCGAGCATAAGGCTCCTGCTCGTTATGCAATGCCCGCAAAGTCATTAATTAACCTTAAAGACAAAAGCAAAATATATGCTGGAGAAGTCATTGCTAGGATTCCATTAGAGGGTTCAAAAACCAAAGATATTACAGGTGGATTGCCTAGAGTTGCCGATTTATTTGAAGCAAGAAAACCTAAAGATTCTGCTATTCTTGCTGAGGAAAGTGGAGTTATCTCCTTTGGAAAAGAAACCAAGGGAAAAGTAAGACTAGTTATAACTCCTGATGGAGCTACTAAAAAATCTCAAAATCAAGAGATGTTAATTCCAAAGCATAGAATATTGAGTGTGTTTGAGGGAGAAAAAGTTGAGAAGGGTGATATTATTTCTGAAGGCCCTCTTAGCCCACATGATATTTTAAAATTACGAGGAATACCTGAATTAACAAATTTTATTGTTAACGAAATTCAAGATGTTTATAGACTTCAAGGAGTTTCAATCAATGACAAACACATTGAGACTATTCTTAGGCAAATGCTTAGAAAGGCTAATATCATTGATGGTGGTGATACTAAGTTTATACAAGGTGACCAAGTAGAATATTCTGAATTGGTTGAGGAGAATATCAGGGTTTCAGATCAAAAAAAGCAACCAGCTCAATTTGAGAGAGTTTTACTTGGTATAACAAAGGCGTCACTTACCACAAATTCATTTATTTCTGCTGCATCCTTCCAAGAAACAACTAGAGTTTTAACAGAGGCATCTGTTACAGGAAAAAGAGATGTACTCAGAGGCTTGAAAGAGAATGTGGTTGTCGGTAGATTGATACCCGCAGGAACCGGTATGGAATATCATGATAAAATGAGTTCGAAGAGAATCTCTTCAATTGATGATTCAATTTTAACTGCTGATGAGGTGGAAGCTGCGCTTAGGCAAGAACTTCAAGAAAAAGAAGTTGATGTTGACCAGAATACAGATGAAGCTTAAAATCACGCACAATTATGGCTACTGTTAATCAATTACTTAGAAAACCTAGAAAACCTAAATCTAGGAAAACAGACGTACCTGCACTTGAAAATTCACCTCAAAGGAGGGGTGTTTGTACTCGTGTTTATACAACCACACCAAAAAAACCAAATTCTGCTTTAAGAAAAGTATGTAGAGTCAGACTTACTAGCGGCTACGAGGTCACATCTTATATTGGTGGTGAGGGCCATAATCTTCAAGAACACTCGGTTGTATTAATACGTGGCGGTCGAGTTAAAGACTTACCTGGGGTCAGGTATCACACAGTACGGGGTTCACTTGACACCTCTGGCGTTGCCAATCGAAAACAACGCAGATCAAAATACGGCGCAAAAAAAGGTAAATAATAATGCCTAGAAGAAGAAGTCCTGAAAAGAGGAAAGTTATACCAGATCCTAAATTTCAAGATGTAATTGTTGCTAAGTTTATGAATCATATTATGAAGGATGGAAAAAAATCAGTTGCTGAAAAAATTGTTTATGGCGCATTTAATATTGTTGATAAAGATAAGAAAGCAGATCCAGTCGAAGTTTTTAAAAAAGCATTGGATGAGGTTGGACCAGTTGTTGAGGTAAAGTCTAGAAGAGTTGGAGGTGCAACGTATCAGGTTCCAGTAGAAGTAAGACCATCTAGACGACAGGCTTTGGCAATGAGATGGTTGGTAGATGCTGCAAGAAAAAGAAACGAAAAATCAATGGATCAAAGACTCGCTGGAGAATTATCTGATGCGGCAGTTGGCAAGGGAGCAGCTGTTAAAAAGAAAGAGGATGTTCACAAAATGGCAGAGGCTAACAAAGCCTTTTCTCACTTTAGGTTTTAATAAAAATGTCTAGAAGTACAGAATTAAACAAATATAGAAACATTGGTATTTGCGCTCATGTTGATGCAGGGAAAACCACAACAACAGAACGGGTCCTTTTTTATACAGGCCTGTCTCACAAAATTGGTGAAGTTCATGATGGCGCAGCAACAATGGATTGGATGGAGCAAGAACAAGAAAGGGGTATAACTATCACTTCTGCTGCAACTACATGTTTTTGGTCTGGTATGGAGCAGCAATACGATCAACATAGAATCAATATTATTGATACACCTGGTCACGTAGACTTCACAATTGAAGTTGAAAGATCTCTGAGAGTGCTAGATGGTGCTGTAGTTGTTTTTTGCGGTACCTCAGGTGTTGAACCTCAATCTGAAACTGTGTGGAGACAGGCAAACAGATACAATGTTCCAAGGATTGTATTTGTTAATAAAATGGATCGTGCTGGTGCAGACTTCGAAAGAGTACTTCAACAAATCAAGGACAGATTAAAAGCAAATGTTGTTCCGATACAGCTCAATATTGGTGCAGAGGATGATTTTAAAGGTGTTGTTGACCTAATTAACATGAGAGCGATTTATTGGAGTGAGTCCGATCAAGGCTTAACATTTAACTCTGAGGAAATACCTGAAGATTTAAGGGCGCGTTGCGATGCACTAAGAGAAGAAATGTTAGAAGTGGCAGCTGAAGCTAATGAAGAATTAATGGAAAGCTATCTTGAAAAAGGAGATTTAAGTATTGAAGAAATAAAGCAGGGGTTAAGAGTTAGAACTATCTCTAACGAAATTGTTCCAGCGCTTTGCGGAAGTGCATTTAAAAATAAGGGTGTTCAAGCAGTATTAGATTCAGTTATAGATTTTTTACCTGCGCCAGATGAAGTTGAGGCTATCAAAGGAACACTACCGGGGGATGATGAAACAGAAGCTTCAAGAAGTTCATCAGATGATGAGCCATTCTCAGCATTAGCATTCAAAATTGCTACAGACCCATTTGTTGGAACATTAACTTTTATTAGAGTGTATTCAGGAGTTATGTCTGTAGGAGACTCTGTAATTAATTCAACAAAATCTAAAAAGGAAAGAATTGGAAGAATGGTTCAAATGCACTCAAATAATAGAAATGAACTTAAAGAAATTAGAGCCGGTGATATCGCTGCATGTATTGGTTTAAAAGACGTTACTACAGGAGATACCTTGTGTGATGCCAATGATGAGATTATTCTTGAAAGAATGGATTTCCCTGAGCCAGTTATCTCAGTTGCCGTAGAGCCAAAATCAAAAGCAGATCAAGAGAAAATGTCGATCGCACTAGGAAAATTAGCTCAAGAAGATCCTTCATTTAGAGTAAACAGTGATGAGGAGTCCGGGCAAACAATTATATCTGGCATGGGCGAACTTCATCTTGATGTCCTTGTTGATAGAATGAAAAGGGAATTTTCTGTTGAAGCTAATATTGGTAAACCTCAAGTTGCTTATAGAGAAACAATTACCCAAACTGTTGAAATTGAAGGTAAATATGTACGCCAAAGTGGTGGAAGGGGTCAATACGGCCATGTTTGGTTAAAACTTGAACCTCTTGGACTGGATGACGAATACGAATTCGTTGACGAAATTGTTGGTGGCGCTATACCAAAAGAGTATATACCTTCTGTTAATAAAGGTATATCTGAACAAATGCAAAATGGAGTGATTGCAGGCTACCCATTATTAGCATTGAAAGCAACTTTGTATGATGGTTCATTTCACGACGTTGATTCTAGCGAAATGGCCTTTAAAGTAGCTGGCTCTATGGCTTTGAAAGAAGGAGCCTTAAAGGCAAAGCCGGTTTTACTTGAACCAGTAATGAAGGTTGAAGTGGTAACCCCTGAGGAACATATGGGTGATGTTGTAGGAGATTTGAATAGAAGAAGAGGAATTATTCAAGGCATGGACGAAATACCGTCAGGTAAAGTTGTTAGAGCTGAAGTGCCGCTTGCTGAGATGTTTGGATACGCGACAGACGTTAGATCACAAACACAAGGAAGAGCCAGTTTTTCAATGGAATTTCTTAAATATGCTGAAGTTCCAAATAATATTGCTGAGCAACTGAAAACTGCTTAAATTCTTATTGACATATCACCTTGTTAGAGCCTAGAATACGCAACCTTTGTATGATTTGGTGTTTATATGGAACAACAAAATATTAGAATAAGACTTAAAGCTTTTGACTATCGTCTTATTGATGCTTCAGCAAGATTAATTTCCGAAACTGCAAAGAAAACAGGAGCTACGGTAAAAGGTCCTATACCGTTACCTGTTAAAAAAGAGAGAACAACTATACTGATTTCTCCGCACAAAGATAAAGATGCCAGAGATCAGTATGAAATTAGGACTTATAAAAGGTTGATGGACATTGTTCAACCAACTGATAAAACGGTCGATGCACTAATGAAGCTCGATTTGTCATCAGGAGTAGACGTTCAAATCAGTTTAGGGTGATTTGAAACTTTTTTTAACGTAACACGGCCATAGAGGGTAAAGCCCCGTAAAAAAGGAGAATAAATTGAGCATAGGCTTAATAGGTAAAAAAGCAGGCATGTCGAGACTCTTTGAAGAGGACGGCACATCAGTTGCAGTAACTGTAATCTCTGTTGCTGGTAACACAGTTATTTCAGTTCAAAATCAACAAAAGTGTGGTTACTCTTCTGTAACTCTCTCAAAAAATCACTTTGATAAAAGGAAACTTAATAAGCCACTAAATGAATTCTTCAAAAAAACTAATATTGCACCTGGTAATCTTCAAGAATTCAGAGTTAAAGAAGGAGAAGATTTTAGCATTGGACAAACTATTGATGCTTCATTATTTGAAGAGGGCGATCAGCTTGATATTACTGGAAAATCCAAAGGTAAAGGTTACGCTGGTGTGATCAAAAGACATAACTTTAGAATGCAAGATGCTACCCATGGTAATTCGTTATCTCATAGAGCTCATGGTTCAACCGGACAGTGCCAAACACCTGGTCGAGTATGGAAAGGAAAAAAAATGTCAGGTCAAATGGGTAACGAAAGAAAAACTATTCAAAACCTAAAACTTGTAAAAACAGATATCGAGAATAATTTATTATTTGTCAAAGGTGCTGTACCTGGACCGACAGGCTCAATTTTAAAAATCACTAAATCTGTAAAATACTCATGAAAATCAGTCTTGTTAACGGAAAATCCAAGAAAGAAGATATAAATATTTCTAAAGCAATATTTGGTAATGACTTTAATCAAGACTTAGTTCATCAAGCGGTTGTAAGTTTTTTAGCAGGTGGGAGACAAGGTTCTCATAAACAAAAGAATAGATCCGATGTTAGAGGCGGTGGAAGAAAACCTTTTAGACAAAAAGGGACCGGCAGAGCGAGAGCTGGAACAATAAGAAGCCCATTATGGCGTGGTGGTGGAGTTGCATTTGCATCAAGCAACAGGGATTACGCAAAAAAAATTAACAAGAAAATGTATAGAGCTGCCATAAAATCTATATTATCTGAACTATTCAGACAAGAACGAATTCTTGCGCTTTCAAAACCTAAACTTAAGGCTCCCAAAACAAAAGAAATGGTCAAAGTTTTAAAAGAAAACAAACTTGAGAAGGAAAGCATCCTTTTTATACTCGATGAAATAGATTTAAACTTTCATTTGTCTGCAAGAAATATTCCAAATGTCGAGGTGGCCACAGTCAAGGAAATCAATCCTGTTTTATTATTACGATCTGAGAAGGTTGTAATTGTGCCTGAAGCCTTTAAATTGATTGAGGATTGGATAAGATGAACAAACAAAACTTATACAGAATTATAGAATCCCCTCATATCACTGAGAAGACTTCTTCATTATCAACAAACAATAACCAAGTTGTATTCAGAGTAAATAAATCTGCAACAAAGAATCAAATTAAAAAAGCTGTTGAAGAATTATTTAGTGTCAGTGTTACTTCTGTTACTACTTCCATTTCAAAGGGTAAGACTAAAAGAAATAAGTTTGGTTCATACAAAAGATCAGACTTTAAGAAAGCATTTGTTTCTCTAAAGCAAGGCGATGAAATTAAATTTGAGGGCATCTCATAATGAGTGTTATCAAAGCAAAACCAACTAGTCCAGGAAGAAGATTTGTTGTATCTGTCAAAAGAGATCTTTACAAGGGCAAACCATACAAGCCTTTGACTGAGAAAAAATCAAAAAATGGTGGCAGAAATAATCTTGGCAGAATTACTACTCGACATAAAGGTGGAGGCCATAAACATCATTACAGAATCATTGATTTTAAAAGGTCAAAGTTCGGTATAACTGGCACAGTTGAAAGAATTGAGTATGATCCAAATCGTTCAGCATTCATTGCTCTTATCAAATATGAGGATGGTGATCGTTCATACATAATTGCACCATCAAAGATTACAGTTGGATCAAAAGTATTATCAGCAGAGCAAACAGAGATAAGCCCTGGTAATTCGATGAAAATGTCAAATATACCTCTTGGTACAAACGTTCACTGCGTAGAAATGAAGCCAGGAAAGGGTGGACAAATTGCAAGATCAGCTGGATCAAGTGCAAGAATAGTTGCGAAAGAAGGTATATATACTACATTGAGACTTCAATCTGGTGAAATGAGAAAAATTTTATCAGAATGCAGAGCAACCATCGGCGTAGTTTCAAATTCTGAAAACAATTTAAGATCTTTTGGTAAAGCTGGCGCAAAAAGATGGAAGGGTATCAGGCCTACCGTGAGGGGTGTTGCTATGAATCCAATAGATCATCCTCATGGAGGAGGTGAAGGAAGAACCTCAGGAGGAAGACATCCTTCATCACCATGGGGTATGCCAACGAAAGGCTTTAAGACAAGAAAAAATACAAGATCTGATAACTTAATTGTTAGAAGAAGGGGTAAACGTTAATATGCCACGTTCGCTTAAAAAAGGACCATTTATAGATTTATCATTGCAAAAAAAAATTGATAAAGCTATTTCTGAAAACAGTAAAAAACCAATTAAAACATGGTCAAGACGATCTATGATTTCTCCTAATATGGTTGGTCTTACAATATCTGTTCACAATGGGAGACAGCATGTGCCAGTATTTATAAATGAAGACATGGTTGGTCACAAATTGGGTGAATTTGCAATAACAAGAACTTTTAAACTGCATTCAGGAGACAGAAAGGCTAAATAATGGAAACTAGAGCATTTTTAAAAGGTACTAGGTTGTCTTCTCAAAAGGCAAATCTTGTAGCTGGTGTAGTTAGGGATATGTCTATTGAACAGGCTATAGATTTCCTGAGTTTTAGCAAAAAGAAGGGTGCTAGAGTTATTAAAAAATTACTTGATTCAGCTTTGGCAAATGCTGAAAACAATCATAATGCAGATATTGATAAACTGAGGATAAAGTCGTTGATTGTAAATCAAGGCATGCGACTTAAAAGAATTAAACCTAGAGCAAGAGGAAGGGCAGACAGGATTACAAAACCTACATGCCATATTGAAATAATACTTACGGACGAGGCAATATAATGGGTCAGAAGGTACATCCAACTGGTTTTAGATTAGGTGTCATTAAAAAGCATCGTGCTAGCTGGTACGCAAAAGGAAGATCGTTTAAAGAAAATCTTATTGAAGATTTAAAGGTAAGAGATTTTTTAAAGAAAAAGTTACGTTTTTCTTCTGTCAGTAGTGTTGATATTGAAAGATCTGCGCAAAACTTTATTGTAACTATAAATACCTCAAGACCTGGCATTATAATTGGCAAAAAAGGCGAGGAAATTGAAGAAATCAAGAAAGCTATAGAAAAAATTGTTAACAGATCCGCTCAGATCAATATTAAAGAGATTAGAAAACCTGACTTAGATGCAACAATTCTTGCTGAAGGAATTGCTCAGCAACTTGAGCGAAGAGTTCAGTTCAGACGTGCCATGAAAAGAGCAGTTCAAAGCTCTTTAAGACAAGGCGCTAAAGGAGTAAGAACTGAGGTCTCAGGACGGTTGGGTGGAGCTGAAATAGCAAGAACTGAGTGGTATCGGGAGGGCAGAGTTCCGCTTCATACGCTTAGAGCTGACGTGGATTATGGTACAGCTGAGGCTGCAACAACTTATGGAATTATTGGTGTCAAAGTATGGGTCTATCGAGGTGAAATTATGGACGACCCATTTAAAGAGGAAAATAAATAATGCTTCAGCCTAAACAGACTAAATTTAGAAAAATGCATAAGGGCAGAAATAGAGGCCTTGCACAAAACGGAAGCACTATAGCCTTCGGTAAGTTTGGACTAAAAGCATCTACAAGAGGAAGAATTACCGCTAGACAAATAGAATCGGCTAGGCGAGCTATGACAAGATATATAAAAAGAGGTGGTAATATTTGGATAAGAATCTTTCCAGATAAACCAATTACAAAGAAACCTTTAGAAACTAGAATGGGCAAGGGAAAAGGTAATGTTGAGTACTGGGTGTCATTAGTGCAACCTGGCAAAATATTATATGAGATGTCTGGAGTCTCAGAAGAGATTGCAAGAGAGGCTTTCAGGCTAGCATCTGCAAAACTTCCAGTAAAAACTACTTTCGTAAAGAAATAAATACATATGGCTAAGACTAAAGAAAATACATTCAGCACATATTTAGGTAAAACCAATAAGGAGCTCATGGTATTACTTAATGATGAGATGTCTTCATTATTTGATATGCGAATGAAACATAAAACTGGACAAATGAATGAGACCCATAATCTTAAACTTGCAAGAAAAAAAATTGCACAGATAAAAACTGCAATGAATGTAAATAAAGAAAGAGAGAATCAATCATGAGTGGTAACCCCAGAACATTATCAGGAGTTGTGGTCAGCAATAAGGCTGACAAGACTATAACTGTCCTTGTTGAAAGGAAAGTTAAGCATTCGAAGTATGGGAAAATAATTAAACGAAGAAGTAAACTTCATGCACATGATGAAGAAAATGCTGCAAATTTAGGTGACAAGGTAACTATTAGAGAATCAAAGCCATATTCAAAGACAAAAACTTGGCTTTTGGTAAGTAACACAAATAATAATAGTGCTAATAATGATGAGGTGGCTGAATGATTCAAATGCAATCAGTACTAAATATCGCAGATAACAGCGGAGCTAAAAGTGTCATGTGTATAAAAGTATTAGGTGGATCTAAAAGGAGATATGCCAATATAGGTGATGTAATTAAAGTGGCAGTTAAAGAAGCCATACCAAATGGCAAGGTAAAGAAGGGTCAAGTAGTAAATGCATTAATCGTTAGATCTAAAAAAGGGGTAAGAAGAAATGATGGCTCCTTAATCAAGTTTGATGAAAATGCGGCAGTATTATTAAATCAACAACAAGCTCCAATTGGAACAAGAGTATTCGGTCCGGTTACAAGAGAGCTTAGAGTTGGAAGTTTCATGAAAATTCTATCATTGGCACCAGAGGTTTTATGAATTCAATTAGAACGAAGACAAAATTTATTAGTGGCGACGAAGTTGTAATCATTGCAGGAAAGGATTTAGGCAAGAGAGGCACTATTCAAAAAATCTTTAAAAATAATAAGGCCACTGTTTCAGGAATAAATTTAATGAAGAAACATACAAAACCAAATCCTCAAATGGGAATTACTGGCGGTATAGTTGAAAAAGAGGCTGCAATTGATATTTCAAATATCGCAATTTGGAATCCAAAAAAAAAGAAAGCAGATAGGATTGGTTACCTAATTGAAGATACTAATGAGAAAGTAAGAATATTCAAATCAGATAAATCAAAGATATAACATGAATTTACAAGACACATATAATAAGGAAATTGCACCCAAACTAATGAGTGATCTGGGTATTAACAATATTATGGCAGTTCCTAGGTTAAAAAAGGTTGTAATAAATATGGGTGTTGGAGAAGCAGCAATTGATAAAAAGTATCTTGAATCTGCAAAGTCCGATTTAACTGCAATTGCTGGTCAACAAGCAATCATCACATATGCTAGGAAATCAGTTGCAAGCTTCAAAATCCGTGAAGGGTGGCCCATGGGCTGTAAAGCTACATTACGAGGCAAAAGGATGTTTGACTTCATCGAACGTCTGGTTAATGTTGCTATTCCAAGGGAAAGAGATTTCAGGGGATTAAATCCAAAATCTTTTGATGAGCAAGGAAACTATAACTTAGGGATAAAAGAACAAATCATCTTCCCTGAAATTAATTACGACAACATTGACAAAATAAGAGGCATGGATATTTGCATAAACATATCTGCTAACAATAAAACTGACGCTTTGGCACTTTTGCAGGCGTTAAATTTTCCATTTAGGAATTGAATTATGACTAGAAAATCCATAGTTGCTAGGCAAAAAAAACGTGAAAAGATCGTCACTAGATATAAAAATAAAAGAGAGCAATTAAAAAGCATTTTTCAAAATATGAACAATTCTTATGATGAAAGGATGGCTGCTTATCAAAAATTTCAAAAACTACCAAGAAATGCGAGTCCTTCGAGGTTAGTTAGAAGATGCTCAATTACTGGAAGACCACACGCGGTTTATAGAAAATTTGGTCTTAGTAGAATAAAACTAAGGGAAGCAGCAATGCGTGGCGAAATTCCGGGATTAACTAAATCAAGCTGGTAATAAATTATGAGTTTTCAAGACCCCATAGCAGATTGTCTTACAAGAATAAGAAATGGACTACTAAGAGGCAAGCAATCAATCGAGATGCCTTTCTCAAAACTGAAAAAGGAGCTGATAGATTTGCTTATTAAGGAAGGCTATTTATTGAGTTGTCAAACAATAAAAAGAGAAAACCAATCTCATATCGAAGTTCATCTCAAATATTTAGATAACACTCCTGCTATTAAGAACTTAAGCAGAGTAAGTAAACCAAGTTTAAGAAAGTATTCTGGTGCATCTGATTTAAAAACTGTAAAGAATGGACTGGGCATTTATGTTCTTTCAACAAATCAAGGACTTCTAACTGATAAGCAAGCAAGATTAAAGAACATTGGTGGCGAAATAATTTGTGAGGTATTTTAAAAAATGTCAAGAGTAGCAAAAAGTCCAATATTGATACCTGATAACGTAAAGCTTGCAATTGAGAACGGCAAAGTTATTGTTGAGGGGCCAAAAGGCAAAGATGAACTCATTATTAATAAAGACATTTCTATTATTCATGAAGATAACAGTATCACAATCAAATATGATGAAAATATTAGTAGTCATACGGCAATTGCAGGCACAACAAGGTCGCTCATTAATAATATGGTAGTAGGAGTCGATGTAGGCTTTGAAAAAAAATTAGAGCTTGTTGGTGTTGGTTATAGAGCAAAATTAAATGGAAATACTCTTGATCTAACCCTTGGCTTCTCTCATCCTATTAAACATCAACTGCCTGAAAATGTTACTGCTGAAACTCCTTCTCAGACTGAGATTATTTTAAAGAGCCACAATAAGCAATTGTTAGGTCAAACAGCTGCTGAAATAAGAGCCTATAGACCGCCTGAGCCATACAAAGGTAAAGGTGTTAAATATGCAGATGAGCAAATTAAAAGGAAGGAAGCTAAAAAAGCTGCGGGAGCTGGTGCTTAAGATGAATAAAAAATATATGCGAATTAAACGATCAACTAAGATTAGATCTAATGTTGCTAAGCAATCTAAACCTAGATTGTCAGTATTTAAGTCAAACAAAAATATATATGCTCAACTCTTTGAATCTAATGGATCAAAAATTATTGTTTCTGCTTCATCGAATGAGAAAGACAATAAACTTGATAATAATAATATTGAATCGGCAAAGCTAATCGGTAAAAAAATTGCTTCAAGAGCATTAGATGCTGGTATAAAAGAAGTTGTATTTGATAGGTCAGGATATATATATCACGGCAAAATTAAAGCGCTTGCTGAGTCAGCAAGACAAAACGGATTGGTGTTCTAATGAATCAAGAAAATTTAACAGTACAACAAGATGTGCTTGAAGAAAAGCTTGTGCAAGTAAATAGGGTTGCAAAAGTAGTAAAGGGCGGAAGAATTTTCGGATTTACAGCTCTAACGGTCGTTGGGGATGGAAAAGGAAGGGTCGGATTTGGAAGAGGTAAGGCAAAAGAAGTACCAATTGCCATTCAAAAAGCTATGGAAAATGCGAGAAGAAATATGGTAGAGGTTAGTCTTAATGGAAGTACTTTATGGTACCCGATTAAATCAAAACATGGTTCTGCTAACGTTTATATGCAACCGGCATCTGAAGGTACTGGGATTATTGCAGGTGGTGCAATGAGAGCTGTATTAGAGTTAGTTGGTGTGCAAAATGTACTAGCAAAATGCTATGGATCAACTAATCCAGTTAATGTGGTAAGAGCTACGGTTAATGCATTGAAAGAGATGGAATCGCCTGAGGATGTGGCCATGAGACGAGGGAAAAAGATTGAGGATCTATGATGGCTGAAAAATATATAAAGATACAGTTAATTAAGAGCAAAATTGGCAGGATGAAGAATCATAAGAAATGTATTGACGGATTGGGCTTCAAGAAACTAAATCAAGTTATTGATGTTCTAGACACCCCAAGCAATAGAGGACTGATCCGGAAAGTTAACGACATGATAAAAGTAATTGAAAATTAAAATATGAAATTAAACACACTTAAATCTAAAGGAACAGTGAAAAATTCAAAAAGAGTTGGTAGAGGTATCGGCTCTGGTTCAGGTAAGACTGCCGGAAGAGGACATAAAGGTCAAAAATCACGATCTGGTGGAAATATTCCAAGAGGTTTTGAAGGTGGGCAAATGCCCCTGCAACAGCGAATACCAAAATTTGGGTTCAGTTCTAGAAAAAATTCCAATACTGCTGAAATAAACTTAAAAAATCTTGTTGGTTTAAAGGAAGTATCAATAGCAGTCTTGTTAGAAAAGAAGTTTATATCCAAATCAATAAAACAAGTCAGGGTTTACGGTGCTTGTGAGCTTGATTCTCCAATAATCTTTGATGGCATATACCTGACCAAAGGAGCAGCAGAATCTGTTACAAATGCTGGAGGAAAAATAAAATAAATGGCTCAGGATAACAACATGAGTGATCTGTGGAAAAGGCTTAGATTTGTACTTGGTTGTATCATTGTGTATAGAATTGGTACTCATATTCCAATTCCCGGAATTGATCCAGTAAGAGTTTCTTCATTATTTGATCAAAATCAAGGAACCATACTCGAACTATTCAATTTATTCTCGGGTGGGGCGCTTGAGAGAATGAGTATTTTTGCGCTTAATGTTGTTCCCTATATTTCTGCAGCAATTATAATGCAACTGTTCTCTAATGCCATACCATACTTAATCGAACTTAAAAAAGAAGGCCAAGCTGGCAGAAATGCTATTACTCAATACACTAGATATGGAACAGTAGCATTAGCTTTTGTTCAAGCATCTGCATTAGCAGTTACATTATCCTCAAGTGGTTTGGCGTATAATCCTGGCACATCATTTTTTGTAACAGCTGTATTTACAGTTGTTGCAGGTACAGTTTTTTTAATGTGGTTAGGTGAACAGATTTCTGAAAGAGGAATAGGAAACGGTATTTCGATCATTATTGCCACAAGTATTTTAACCGGAATCCCCGGCGCTATAGGTCAGGCACTCGAACAAGCAAGACAAGGTGATTTAAATATACTAATGCTCCTTTCAATCGGTGTACTCGCTATGGTTGTTATTGCAATAGTTGTATTTATTGAAAGAGGTCAGAGAAGAATTACAGTTAATTATGCTCAACGTCAGCAGGGCAGAAGATTAATGCAAGCTCAGGCTAGCCACTTACCATTCAAAGTAAATATGTCAGGAGTCATTCCTGCAATTTTTGCAAGTACCTTCTTACTATTTCCTGCCTCACTATCAACTTGGTTTGGTCAAAATGAATCACTAGGATTCCTACAAACGTTTTCTTTGGCACTTAATCCAGGCCAACCACTTTATATAATTACTTTCGCCGTGCTGATTGTTTCTTTTTGTTTTATTTGGTTGGCACTAACATTTAATACTAAAGAGGTTTCAGATAACTTAAAAAAATCTGGTGCATATATTCCTGGAATTAGACCTGGAGAGCAAACTGCCTCTTACATTGACAATGTCCTTGCAAGACTTACTGTCTTTGGAAGTATTTACCTTACTCTAATCTGCCTATTACCATTGGGCCTTATTAATTTTGCCGGAGTATCGTTTTATCTTGGCGGTACGTCTGTTTTAATAATTGTAGTTGTTCTGATGGATTTTATGTCTCAAGTTCAATCACATATGATGTCTTCTCAATATTCTTCATTATTGAAGAAGGCAAACCTAAAGAGCTATAGAAGATAAATGAAAGTCCGGGCATCAGTTAGAAAAATTTGTAGAGACTGCAAATTAGTTAGAAGAAAAGGAGTTTTATATGTTATTTGTAAAACAGACCCAAAACATAAACAAAGACAAGGATAGATAGTATGGCGAGAATAGCAGGAGTTAACGTTCCAGAAAATAAACACCTTGAGATTGCTCTGACACATATTTATGGAATTGGTCGGTATACCGCTCGAAAAATATGTAATTCGCTTGATATTGAGATATCAAAGAAACTAATGGACATGAAGGAGGATGAAATTGAAAAAGTAAGAGATGCAGTTTCTGAGTATATAACTGAAGGAGACCTAAGAAGAGAAATCAGCACCAATATAAAAAGATTAATGGATCTTGGCACGTACAGAGGTATTAGGCACAGAAGAAAATTACCGACACGAGGTCAACGAACTAAAACAAATGCTAGGACCAGAAAAGGACCTAAAAAACCAATGAGAGCATAGTATGGCAAAATCAAAAAAAACTAAAAAGAGTGTTGCAGAAGGAATAGCCCATATCCATTCCTCATTTAACAATACAATAATTACAATCACTGATAAAAGTGGGAATGCAGTTTGTTGGGGCACATCAGGAGGTTCTGGATTTAGAGGATCAAGGAAAAGTACACCATTTGCTGCACAAATTGCTGCAGAAAGAGTTGGCAATACTGCAAAAGAAATGGGCATGGTAAGCCTTGATGTTAAAGTAAAAGGACCAGGAGCAGGAAGAGAATCAGCAATTAGATCGCTTAATGCTTGTGGTCTCAAAATTAAAAGCATAACGGATGTAACACCACTTCCACATAATGGATGTAGGCCCCCAAAAAAGAGAAGAGTATAAGGAGTTATTATGGCTAGATATAGAGGACCATCTTTAAGGCTTTCTAGAAGAGAGGGAACCGATCTACTTCTTAAAAGTGGAGAGAGAGCTGTTGAAGAAAAATGTAATATGGAAACAGCTCCTGGTATGCATGGAATGCGTAGGGGGAGACTATCAGACTATGGGCTTCAATTAAGAGAAAAGCAGAAAGTCAAAAGAATGTATGGGATTCTTGAAAAGCAATTCCGTAATTACTACAAAAAAGCTGCAAAATCTAAAGGTAATACTGGCGAAAACCTATTAAGTTATTTAGAGAAAAGACTAGATAATGTTGTATATAGAATGAATTTTGCCTCAACAAGAGCTGAAGCTAGACAAATGGTTGCCCATAAGGCCTTTGAGGTAAATGGTAAAACTGTGAATATACCCTCTTATCAGGTAGAGCAAGATGATGTAATATCTGTCCGCGAAAAGGCTAAAAAACAAATAAGGATTAAAGCTGCACTAGATTTAGGTGACAAGAAAGAGTCATCTGGATGGGTTGAAGTTGATAAGGATAAATTTACAGGAGTGTTTAAATCTGTGCCTGATAGGTCAGATTTAAGTGCAGAAATTAACGAAAATCTCATAATTGAGCTTTATTCTAAATAAAACGGAAGGAAAATATGCAAACATCAATAATTGATTTACTAGTACCAACAGAAATACAAGTTGAAACTGTAAGCGATCAGGTCGCAAAAATTACTCTCGAGCCGTTAGAGAGAGGTTTTGGCCACACTCTTGGTAATGCTTTGCGAAGAATACTTTTATCATCTATGCCAGGCGCCGCCATTACTAATGTAAGTATTGAAGGCATCTCACATGAATACTCTACTATAGATGGAGTAAGAGAGGATGTCATAGATATTCTCTTGAACTTGAAAGACATGCCAATCAATATTATTGAAGGTTCTACAGCAGAAATTAAGCTTGATGTTTCAGGGCCATCAGAGGTAAAAGCTGGAATGTTTGAAGTGCCTGGGAATGTAGAATTAGTTAATGAGGACCATCATATTGCCTCGCTTGTTGATAAAGTAAAATTATCGCTTACTGCCATAGTAAGAACTGGTAGAGGATATGAACCTGCCGACATAAGATCTGACTCTGACGAAACTGTCGGATCACTGAAGGTAGATGCCTCTTTTAGTCCAGTGAAAAGAGTTGCTTATTCAGTTGAAAATGCAAGATTTGAAAAAAGAACTGACCTTGATAAGTTGATTGTTGAGCTTGAAACTGATGGAACGCTTGACCCTAAAATGGCAATTGAGCATTCTGCAACTATACTTCAACAACAACTCGCGTCTTTTGTTGATCTAGATGCCATAGCAGAACAAGAGGCCAAAAAAGATCAAAATGACTTTGATCCACTTTTAATGAGATCAATAGAGGAACTTGAATTAACTGTTAGATCAACTAATTGTTTAAAAGCCGAAAGTATTTTTCTTATTGGTGATTTAATTCAAAGATCTGAGTTTGATTTACTTAAAACACCTAACCTTGGGAAAAAATCTTTAAATGAGATAAAGGATGTTCTTGCCTCAAAGGGTTTTGCACTAGGCACCACTGTTGATAATTGGCCACCAATGGGTTGAATATGAGACATAGAAAATCAGGTAGAAAATTAAATAGACCTTCATCCCACAGAAAGTCTCTATTTAAAAACCTTTCTATTGCTTTAATCGAACAAGAGTTAATCAAAACTACGGTTCAAAAAGCAAAGGAATTAAGAAGATTTATTGAGCCTTTAATTACCCGTGCAAAGGTTGATAGTGTTGCAAATAGAAGACTAATCTTCTCTAAACTAAGACACGATGCATCAGTGGCAAAACTATTCGATGAAATTTCTCCAAGATCAAAAGATAGGCATGGTGGATATTTAAGGATTATCAAAGCAGGATCACGTCCTGGCGATCAAGCTGAAATGGCTTATGTTGAATTAGTTGATAGGGAAATCAGTGATCCTGTTAGCCCTGAACTTGAGACAGAAACTAATTCCTAATTCACAATAATTTTTTTAAAAACTGTCCAGTATGCGATAGTTTTATTTTTGCAATATCACGTGGTGTACCCTCAGCAACAACTTTTCCTCCATCGCTACCACCCTCAGGACCTAAATCAATTATCCAATCGCTATTTTTAATTACATCAAGGTTATGTTCAATCACTAAGACTGTATTGCCTTGATCTCTTAATCTTAGTAAAACTTTCAAAAGAAGTTCAATATCGTAAAAATGAAGTCCAGTTGTTGGCTCATCTAATATGAATAAAGTTTTTCCAGTACTTCTTTTCGACAATTCTTTTGCGAGCTTTATTCTTTGTGCTTCACCACCCGAGAGAGTAACAGCAGATTGACCTAAAGTAATATAAGTTAATCCAACATCTGCCAAAGTCTGTAATTTATTTTTGATTGGAGGAATTGCATTAAAGAAGTCTAGAGCTTCCTCCACAGTCATGTTTAAAACTTCTGAAATATTTTTACCTTTGTATTGAACCTCTAGAGTCTGATCGTTATATCTTTTATTATTACAAGTATCACAAGTAACATATACATCTGCTAGGAAATGCATCTCAACTTTTATCATTCCATCTCCCTGACATGTTTCGCATCTCCCACCTTTAACATTAAAACTAAATCTTCCTGGTTTGTAGCCACGAGATCTGGCTTCTTCAGACTGCGAAAACAACTCTCTGATATGTGAGAACAAACCAGTGTAAGTTGCTGGATTAGATCTTGGGGTTCTTCCAATAGGAGCTTGATCAATTGAAATAACTTTATCAAGCATTTCAATGCCTTCAATGGATTCACATTTTATTTCCTTTCTGAGTTTTGATTTATTAAGCAAGAAAGATGACATTGGCATCAGAGTTTGATTTATTAAAGATGATTTACCCGAACCAGAGACGCCTGTTACACAGGAAAACACACCTATTGGGATAGACACACTAATATTCTGAAGATTATTTTCGTGAGCATTAACAATTTTAATAAATGCTTTTGGCTTGATTTTTTTGTTTGAAAATGTAATTTTTTTCTTACCGCTTAAATACTGACCGGTAATAGAGGATTTCGTCTTAATAATTTTTTTTACATTTCCCTCTGCGCATATTTGTCCACCATGAATTCCTGCTCCAGGACCAATATCAATAATATGATCTGCAGACCTTATTGCATCCTCATCATGTTCTACAATTATCACAGTGTTACCAAGGGACTTTAAATTTTTAAGGGTTTTAATTAACCTTGCATTATCTCTTTGGTGTAGACCAATTGACGGTTCATCTAAGACATATGTCACCCCAACTAACCCAGAACCAATTTGACTTGCCAATCGTATTCTTTGAGATTCACCTCCAGATAGTGACTCAGCGCTCCTATCCAGTGTTAAGTAGTTCAAACCTACATCTAATAAAAAACTCAATCTATCATTTATTTCTTTTAAGATTTTTTCTGCAATAACCTTTTGAGAGCCTTTTAGTTTAGTTGATGAAATAAATTCAAGAGCATCAGAAATTTTCATTTCAGTGATCATGTTGATTGGTTTATTGTTTACAAATACATTTCTTGATTCTTTTCTTAATCTCGACCCATTACATTCATCACAATGACTATCACTTAATAATTTAGCTAATTCATTTTTTTGATATTCCGAGTCTGTTTCGCGAAAACGTCTCTCTGTATTGGGTATAACGCCCTCAAATTTATGATTTCTTACTATTCTGCTTCCACTTCTAAAATTCTTTGAAAAGTCTATTTTGTCATCAGACCCATACAGTATTATTTCTTTGATTTCTTCATTAAGCTCCCGCCATGGAGAATCTAGACTAAAGCCGTAGTGATTTGAAAGACATCTAAGCTGATGATAGTAAAATCTATTTCTTCTGTTCCAGTTTTTTATTGCACCTGAGTTTATTGATAAATCTTCGTCTTGAACAATCTTGTTTTTATCAAAATATTGAATAACTCCAAGTCCATCGCATTTTTCACATGCTCCAAATGGATTATTAAATGAAAACATTCTTGGTTCTAGCTCAGAAATAGAGTAGCCACACTTTGAACATGCGAAACTTGATGAGAATGAGATTATTTTTTTTTCACCTGTGAATTCAATTTCAACAAGACCATCAGACAAATTTAATGCCGTTTCAATCGATTCGGACAGTCTGAGCCTATTGTCTTCATCATCTTTTATAACTAATCGATCTATAACTGCGCTAATGTTATGTTTTTGATTTTTGTTCAGTGATGGAAATTCTTCTATTGGTAAAACTAGGTCATTGATTTTTACCCTCACAAACCCTTCTTTTTTAAGGTCTTCATAAATTGCAAGATGTTCTCCTTTTTTTCCTCTAACAAGAGGTGCAAGGATCATTATTTTTGCACCAATATTTGACTGAATTATTTCATCACACATCTCAGAAATTGATTTAGATGATAAGATTTCCCCATGATCAGGACATACTGGTACCCCAATTCTAGCGAAGAGCAGTCTTAAATAATCATATATTTCCGTAACTGTACCAACGGTAGATCGAGGATTATGTGAGGTTGATTTTTGCTCTATTGATATTGCAGGTGATAACCCATCAATCTGATCAACATCTGGTTTTTCCATCATTGATAAGAATTGTCTAGCATATGCAGATAATGATTCTACGTATCGACGCTGTCCTTCAGCATATATCGTATCGAACGCGAGGGACGACTTACCCGAACCTGACAAACCAGTAATTACGATGAGCTGTTCTCTTGGAATTTCAACAGTTATATTTTTTAGATTATGTGTTCTTGCGCCTTTTACAGAAATTTTATTCATAAAAATGACTTTTTTTTATTTAAAGATATTTTTTCGAGTTAAACTATTAGATTATAAGAGGTAATCATGGCGAGAGGAGTAAATAAAGTAATTTTAGTTGGAAATTTAGGGCAAAAACCTGAAATTAGGTATACACAAACTGATAGTGCTGTTGCAAATCTCTCTCTTGCTACCTCAGAATCTTGGAAAGACAAGGAGACAGGGGAACAAAGAGAAAAAACAGAATGGCATAGAATAGTATATTTTGGAAAGTTAGCTGAAATAGCTGAACAGTATCTTGATAAAGGCTCGAAAGTGTATGTTGAGGGCAAACTTCAGACAAGAAAATGGCAAGATAAAGATACTGGAGCCGATAGATATACAACTGAAATAGTTGGAAATGAGCTTACTATGCTCGATTCAAAAAATTCATCAGGCATGAATGAAAGCCAAAACTTTGATAGCAATGCAGGTCAATCCGATCAAGCTCGAGAAGATTTTAATGAGGATGATATTCCTTTTTAAGCCGAGTCAGAAAAAACAAGGCTTGCATTAGTCCCACCAAATCCAAATGAATTGCTCATTACTGATGTAATTTCTTTATCAGTTGTTTCTGTAACTATATTTAGATTACTTGCCTCATCAACTAGATTTGAAATATTTATTGATGGAGCAACAAAATTATTATGCATCATAAGAATTGAATAAATTGCTTCTTGTGAGCCAGCAGCACCAAGTGAATGGCCTGTCATGGATTTTGTTGAACTGATCAGAGGGGAGTCATTTTTGAAAATTGACCCAATAGCATTTAATTCTGAAATATCACCAACTGGAGTGCTGGTACCATGCGCATTTATGTAATCAATATTTCTATCAGATTCTTTAAGCGCATTACTCATGCATAAAACTGCACCACTACCTGATGGCGAGACCATATCAAAACCATCTGAATTGGCTGCATATCCAGTTATGTAGGCAAAAATGTCTGCATTCCTTTTAGCAGCATGTTCTTCACTTTCAATAATCAACATTCCAGCTCCACCTGAAACAACGAAACCATCTCTATCTTGATCAAAAGCTCTAGATGCAATAGTTGGTGTTTCATTATGATTTGATGATAGGGCACCCATAGCATCAAACATTGAAGAATTAGTCCAATGCTCCTCTTCAGCCCCTCCTGCAATCACAATATCCTGCTTACCACTCTCTATTAATTCTGCAGCGTGACCGATGCAATGAGCGCTGGTTGAGCATGCCGATGAAATTGAATAACTTACTCCTTGAGTTTTTAAAGCTGTTCCTAGACAAGCAGATACAGTACTTCCCATTGTCTTTGTAACTGAATATGGCCCAATTCTTTTAGGACCTTTTTCTCTAGCAATATCTGAAGCTACTATCTGTGCGGCTGGTGAAGCACCTCCTGAGCCGGCTACAACACCAATTCTTGATCTGTCTAGATTACTTATTTCAATGTTAGCCTGCATTAATGCCTGATTTGATGCAATATATGCATAAGCAGCTGCTTTACTCATGAAACGAAGTGTTTTTCTATCAATTAGTTCAGTTACATCAAGATCAATTGAGCCAGAAACATGACTTCTAAATCCCATATCTCTGTATTTTTCATTAAAAATAATTCCTGACTGACCCTTTTTCAAGCTTTCCGTAACTTCGTCAACAGAGTTACCAATACATGAGACAATTCCCATACCTGTTACAACTGCGTTTACCATCAAAATTCACTAGTATCTTTAAATAAACCAACTCTCAAGTTCTGTGCAGAGTAAACATGTCTGTCATCAACATACATCTCACCATCAGCGAAACCGACAACTGCTCCTCTATTAACAACTCGTTTTATATCAATTTCATACTTTACGATTTTAGCATTTGGTGTTACTTGTCCAAAAAACTTCACTTTATCTGCACCGAGCGCTCTTCCATAACCAGGTAATTTTGACCAACACAAAAAAAATCCTAACAATTGCCACATAGCATCCAATCCTAAACATCCAGGCATTACAGGATCAGTTTTAAAATGAACATTAAAGAACCATAAATTAGGATTGATATCTAAAAAAGCAACAATTTTGCCTTTTCCATACTTACCCCCATCATTATCGATTGATTCAATCTTATCAAACATAAGCATCTCATTTACTGGGAGACGGCCATTTTTTGGGCCGAAAAGTTCACCATTACCACAATCAATAAGATCTTCTTTAGAATAACTAGATGATTGATCGAAATTCATTTTTCTCTTCCTTGAATAAAGTCTAACAATTCTAACATTTCATTATAAGATGGGTGTGTTTTAAGTCTTGCGATATTTTTTGCAGCCAAATTAATATAACCTTGCATTGTTTTTTTTGTAATTAATAAAGATTCTCCAGAAAGAATATATTTAGATACTTTTTTTTCATCTTTTTTTGATATTTTTTTTCCTAATTTTGATAATAAAAAATTTCTATTACTTGCATTGCTCTGTAATGCATAAAATAGAGGCAGTGTTATCTTTCCTTCTTTGAAATCCTTAAGTTTTGGTTTACCAATTTTTGTATTGTTACACTCATAATCTAAAAGATCATCTTTAATTTGAAATGCAATTCCAATATTCTTCCCAATTGAAGCAAATGTTTTTACTTCATTTATATTGCATGTACCCAAAATTGCTCCAGTCTTTGAAGCTGCTTCGAATAGCCTCCCTGTTTTTAGATAGTTGATTCTTTTTAATTCGGATTCTGTAATTTTTAACCGACCGAAAGAATCTAGCTGAACTAATTCGCCTTTCGCAATGTCATTTGTTGCTGACGACAACTCTTTTAGAATTCTGTTATCGTCAAGATTTACCATTAATTTGAATGCCTTAGAATAAATGAAATCTCCCATCAAAACACTGTGGCCATTTGTCCATAAATAGTTAACCGACTTTTTACCTCTTCGTGAGTAAGAATCATCTACAACATCATCATGAATAAGTGTAGCCGTATGTAAGAGTTCAATGATGGTAGCTAGATTAATCCTAGATTTTTTTGATGAATTCTTATTGCTTGATGCTAAAAGGGATAACAAAGCTCTTATTTTTTTCCCATCGATCTTAAAAATGTAGTCGTAAATCTCCTTAATGATTTTTATATTTGTAAGTTCCCTTTTGATTTGGGAAGAGACAAGCGATAGTTCTTTAATAGTATTTTTTGAGAGCTTCATATGAATAGAATTAACTAAAATTATACATAAGTATTGATAAATTCTTTATTAAAGCTTATATTTTGCGTCCTCAGGAGAAATGATGTTTGCAGTTATTGAACAGGGTGGAAAACAGCATAGAGTTGAAGTTGGCTCTATGATTATTGTTGATAGAATTCCTACTGAGCGAAAGAAAAAGTTTTCGAATAAAAATGTATTGCTAATTGTTGATGATAAGAATGATATTAAAGTTGGAACACCTTACCTTGAAGATGTAGAAGTGGTAGGAGAAGTCATTGAAGAAATCAAAGACAAAAAGATTAATATATTGAGATTTAGAAGACGAAAACATAGTATGAGACGCCAAGGGCACAGACAAAGATTCACAAAGATCAAGATTAACGAAATTAAGCAAGGATAATTCATGGCACATAAAAAAGCTGGCGGCTCTAGTAAAAACGGTAGAGACTCGAATTCCAAAAGGCTCGGTGTAAAGAGATTTGGAGGTCAGTTTGTTAAGCCGGGTGAAATACTTATCAGACAAAGGGGCACTAATACGCATCCAGGTGTTAACGTAGGCATCGGAAAAGACCACACTTTGTTTGCCAAATCAGAGGGCACAGTAACTTTCTCTTACAAGGGGCCAAAAAAACGCAAATTTGTTAACGTTTTTCCAAATTAATTAACTGCGTCTTCAATGAATTTCATCGATGAGTCTGTTCTCGAGATAAAGGCAGGTGATGGAGGATCAGGTTGTATTAGTTTTAGAAGGGAGAAATACATTCCTAAAGGTGGTCCCGATGGGGGTAACGGTGGAAAAGGCGGCAGTATAATATTTAGAACAGACCCTAGTTTAAATACACTTCTAGACTTTCAAAATAAAAAAATCATTCATGCTAAAAATGGTTTATCTGGCCAGGGAAGAAATAAATCTGGAACTAGTGCTAAAGATTTAATTATAAATGTACCAGTGGGTACCATGATTTTTGACTATCATTCAAATACTTTAATTTATGATTGTGCATCGCCAAATGTTGAGTATTTATTGATTGAGGGCGGCAAAGGCGGAATGGGTAATAGTAACTTTAAAACGTCAACAAATCAGGCTCCTAGAAAATCTACAACTGGGGAAAAAGGCAGTGCTCTTAAGATTAGATTAGAGTTAAGATCTTTTGCTGATATTGGGTTAGTTGGACTTCCAAATGCCGGAAAGTCGACTTTTTTAGATGCTGTTTCATCTGCTAAACCGAAAATAGGAGATTATCCGTTTACCACCATCAAGCCTAATTTAGGCACCATAAAATATTTTGATAAATCATTCGTCTTTGCTGATATACCTGGCTTAATTGAAGGCGCGTCGCAGGGCACTGGATTAGGAATAAAGTTCCTCAAGCATATTTCGCGAACGAAGGCTTTATTAATTTTTCTAGATCCACACAATACTGAATACGATTTTGAAAATCAGTTAAAAGTCCTAATCAATGAAATGAGACATTTTGATTCAAAACTGCTTCAGAAGGATATTTGGATAGTTTTGAACAAAATCGATACTGTTGATAACTTAGATGAGAATCTTACTGCTATTGACAAATACATACCAAGTGAACTCAAAATACACCAAATACGAGGCATTTCTTCTATATCAAAACAGGGTGTAAAAGAGTTATTTGACGAATTATTTAAAAAATTAACTTGATTTAATTTTTTTTAATAATCTGCTCTTTATTCTCGAGGATTTATTTCTATGTATCACTTTTTTTGATGCAAGTTTGTCTAGTGTTTTTTCTGCATTCTTAAACAAAGATTTTGCCTCATCAATCTTTTTCTCCTCAATTGCACTTAACACGGACTTCACAGCAGTTCTTGCCATGGATCTTTGAGCATGTTTAAGTTTATAACGAGTGCTATTTTGCCTCGCTCTTTTGATTGATTGCTTACTATTTGCCATAAAAAAAGCAAGTTTAATGATGTAATTGCATTATGTAAAGAGGAAATTGGTGGAGGCGGCGGGTATCGAACCCGCGTCCGCTCATCCTTCAACCTAACTTCTACATGCTTAGCTTATTTACAATCTTTATCCTAAGCTATCCAATAAGCAGGAACTTAGGACTAGTCTGTGAATAATATTCAAGATTTCACGTACAGACACCGTAAGCTCTCTAGGCTGTGAAATTCCCATTGCTTCTAATCACAGCCAATTATTACAATGGTTAGCCAATTAAGCGGCTAAAGCGTAGTTGTCGTTATTTGCAACTATTTATTTGTGATATGTTTTACAAGATTTATCACATTCTTGGCATGCGTTTTGGAGTCCAGTATAAACGTCGAATCCAATTCGCCCCCGGGTTGTGAATTATATATTAAAACTTAAAAAAATTTATTTTCTTAAGGATTTTTTTATTGCTCTTGCCTTATCTCTTTCCCAGTCTCGTTTTTTTATATCTTCCCTTTGATCAAATTTTTTCTTACCTTTTCCAAGAGCAATATCACATTTCACAAGATTTTGACTCCAATAAATCTTTTCAAGGACGCAAGTCTCACCTTTTTTTGTAATAGAATCTTTAAGATTAGTAATTTCCTTTTTTTTCAGCAATAGTTTTCTAGATCGCATAATGTCAACTTCTTGATTCAGTGAAGCAGGCACATCTATTTTTAATCCTATTACCCATGCTTCGTTATTTTTTAGCCTTACATAAGAGTTTTTTAAATCAATTTTGCCCTGTCTTATACTTTTTACTTCCCAACCATCTAAAACAATTCCAGCCTGAAAAGTCTCATTTAATGAAAAGTTTCTTCTGGCATTTTTATTTATAATAATGTTTTTGCTATCTTTACCCATTTTGAACAGATGTAATTAAACTCATTATATTAAAAATGAATTCAATACCAATTAAAAATCAATTCATTTATTTAGGTGTAGCTTTTTTTATTCTTTTATCAGTCATGCCATGGATAACTGTTAAAGAGCTTAGCTTTAAAATAATCCATTTTTATACAATCTACTTTGGAGTTGTAAATACCTTCATTGGTGGAACCTTTTGGTGGAATTCAGGCCTTAAAGATTCAAATTATATTCATCTCACTTCAATAACTGCATCCTTAATAGCTTGTTTTGCAATTTTTATTTCTCTGAATAGCATAGCCTTATCAATTTTAATTAATTTGATGCTATTAAATTTATTATCGCTTTACGAAAATAATTTTTTACGTGATAAAGTTAAGTTTCACAATTACATTGATACAAGAAAAATGGCAACTTATTTGGTTACACTCACAGCAATTTTGCAAATAGCATTCTTGTTTAATCCATATTTAACTAATTTCTCATGAGTAAACAATCTTTAGTTTGGATAGGAAAATGGACTTTTATTCTTGCAGCTGCAGGATCTGCTGTTGGACTTGGCAACATTTGGGGTTTCCCATATAAAGCTGGTACAAATGGAGGTGGCGCTTTTGTATTAATTTATCTTTTCTGTATCTTGATAATTGGCTTACCTATCATGATGGCAGAGATTATGATTGGAAGAAGTTCACAAAAAAGTCCTGTCAATGCTATGAGATTGAGTGCTGAAAAGTCTGATCAATCGCCATCATGGAGATTTGTAGGATGGGGAGGTCTTATTTCAGGTCTACTGATTCTTTCATTTTATAGTGTATTGGCAGGAATATGCCTTGATTATATATTTATATCTGGAACTGACTCGGGTGGGATGTCAACAACAGAAAAATTCGCCAGCCAAACTGCATCAGTTTCAAAATTATTATTTTGGCACACGGCATTCATACTTATGAACATAATAATTATAGGTGCAGGAGTGGTATCTGGAATTGAAAGAATTGTAAGGTTATTAATGCCAATGTTATTTGTTTTAATGATAGTTATGGTAGTAAATTCAATAATAAACGGAGACTTTGCAAGAGGCTTAAGTTTCTTGTTCGCACCAAATTTTTCTGATGTAACTCCTGCAACATTCTTGAGTGCAATGGGACAAGCATTTTTTAGTTTAAGTTTGGGGATGGGTTCGATAATGTGTTACGGAGCTTATATGCCAAAAGATGAAAATGTTTTTAATACTTCACTAACAGTTTGTGGGTTAGATACCCTTATTGCAATTATGGCTGGACTTGCAATATTCCCAATAATTTTTGCGTATGGACTTGAACCAGATGCAGGTCCAAGTCTTGTATTTATTAGTTTGCTTTCTGTTTTCTGGGATATGCCTTTTGGTAATTTTATTGGACCTGTTTTCTTTATATTATTATCTGTGGCTGCATTAAGTAGTTCCATATCATTACTTGAGCCTAGTGTCGCATTCTTATCGGAAGAAAAAATCTTTTCAAGAAAATCAGCATCTATAATTCTTGGTTTAATTGCTTGGTTTCTGGGAATTGGTAGTTTGTTAAGTTTTAATTTATGGAGTGAGGTAAATATTATTGGGGACTTGAACTTCCTGAACTCAATGGATTTTTTAGCAAATCAATTCCTAATGCCCCTAGGTGGGATGTTCGTAGCGATATTTGCTGGCTGGTTCTTATCAACAAAAATTATTAAAGAAGAGCTTGAGCCTGGTCAAAAGAAAATATTTATAGTTTGGAGGTTTTTTATCAAGTTTATAAGTCCAACGCTTGTTGCATTAATTTTTATCAATCAACTTTTCTTCAGTTGAAAAAAGTTATTAAAGAAGAGATATATTTAAACGCCAAAATCACCGATATCTTTAGATTGATAGAAAATTATGAAAATTACGAAAATTTCATTCCAGGTTGCAAGTCCTCATCAAAAAAGGCTATTTCAGAATCTGTAAGTCAAGGGACTTTAAATTTTGAATTTCTAAATAAAAGATATAGGTTTGTATCTTTAAACAACTCTACTGAAGATAGAATTGAGATGAAACAATTAGATGGTCCTTTCAAAAGTTTTTTTGCACATTGGAAATTTGAATCAATTGATGAATTGAAAACAAAGGTTCAATTTTATGCAGAATTTGAAACAGGTTTTGTAATGAGCGTTATCCTGAATGATTTTATGATAAATAATCTAAAGGAATTAATGATACACACCCTAAAAAAACAATTAAATATATAGTTGTTATTCATCAATTGCATCTTCTAGATTCCAACTATCAAGAAGATTATCTAAATCGTATAGCAATGTGAGTTTTCTTTCTCCAAAATTTTGATTGCCAATCTTAATTGAGTAAAAATAATCCCATCTATTAGACTGCAATGGAGAGCTAGCTAGAGGTGTACCTAATATGTATAAAACTTGATCTTTAGTAAGTCCAGGTCGCAGTTTTTCAATATCTTTATCTTCAATGATGTTGCCCTGCAACACAGGCACTTTATATGGACTCAGGGACGTACATCCTGAAATTAACAAAGAACTAAGAATAAAAGTAAAGACAATTAATTGCTTCATAAAATCAAATCATTATACTTTATATTTATAACTCGCAGCCATGAATAAAGAGAACAACGAACTTAAAAAAGCAGGCTTAAAAGCTACGTTACCCAGGATTAGAATTCTTGAGGCATTAGATTCACATGGTAAAGAACGTATTAACAGTGAACATCACTTAAGTGCAGAAGACATTTATAAGCAGCTTTTAAGTTCTGGTGAGGATGTTGGCCTAGCAACTGTATATAGGGTACTAAGCCAATTTGAAGCTGCAGGAATTGTTAAAAGACATAATTTTGAAGAGGGCCTATCAGTTTATGAAATTGCTGAAGATGAGCATCATGATCACATGATTTGCGTTGATACAGGCGCTGTAAATGAATTCTCAGATGAGTTAATTGAAGAAAGACAGAAGCTTATTGCAGAAAAATATGGTTATGAGCTTGTTGATCACACAATGGTACTTTACGTCAAACCAATTTCAAAAAAATAATTACTTGAACATTTAGCCTTATGCCCCCATATAAATTTATGGGTGAGGTATGACAAAAAAAAGGCACAAAAACGGTAAAACTGATGTAAATCATGATCTTGATTCAAGTAATGATGCTGATGTACAACTTGACGAATCCATAACTATTGATGACGACAATCAAGAGATCAACGAACTAAATGATAAGCTTTTAAGATCAAGGGCGGAACTTGAAAATTTCAAAAAAAGGCACGAAACAGAAGTTGAGAAAGCACTAAAATTTGGGGTTGAATCTCTTTTGGTTGAACTTGTTTCTGTAGTTGACAATCTAGAGAGGGCTATCAGCAGTTTCAGTAAGGATTCAAATCAGGAAGACAGGGAAGGCATTGATCTTACTTTAAAGTCTTTTGAATCCACCCTTGAAAAATTCAATATGCGACCTATAAATCCTTTGAATGAGAATTTTAATCCTGAACAACATGAAGCAGTTGGAACAGTGAAACAGAATGATTCAGAAGAAAATTCTGTAATTGAAGTTCTCCAAAGAGGTTGGCAATTACACAACAGAACTGTAAGGCCTGCTAGGGTTATTGTTGTTAAAAATGAGGAGTAATTTATGGCTAAAATAATTGGAATTGACTTAGGTACAACCAACAGCTGTTTGGCAGTTGTAGAGGCTCAAAGTCCGAAAATAATTGAAAATGCTGAAGGTGGGAGGACAACTCCATCTGTTATAGCATATACAGATGATTCTGAGGTTTTAGTTGGTACGCCTGCGAAGAGACAGGCCGTTACAAATCCAGAAAATACCATCTATGCAATCAAAAGATTGATTGGTAGGAGATTTGATGACGATGTGGTGAAGAAAGACATCGACATGGTTCCTTATGAAATTATGAAGGCCAAGAATGGCGATGCATGGGTACGCGCTAAAAATAAAGAGCTTGCTCCACCACAAGTTTCTGCCGAAGTTTTAAAGAAATTAAAGAAAAGCGCTGAAGATTATCTTGGTCATGAAGTAAAAGAGGCTGTAATCACTGTGCCAGCCTATTTTAATGACTCACAAAGGCAAGCTACAAAAGATGCCGGAAAAATTGCAGGGTTGGATGTAAAGAGAATAATCAATGAGCCAACGGCTGCAGCTCTTGCATATGGACTTGATAAAAATAAAGGCGACTCTACTGTAGCTGTATATGATTTAGGTGGTGGTACATTTGATATTTCTATAATCGAAATATCTGAAGTAGATGGTGAGCATCAGTTCGAGGTATTATCAACAAATGGAGATACTTTTTTAGGTGGTGAGGATTTTGATTTAAAAATTATTGATTACCTTGTGGATGAATTCAAAAAGGAGTCTGGCTTTGATCTGAAAAGTGATCCATTAGCTTTGCAAAGATTAAAAGAAGGTGCAGAGAAGGCAAAAATTGAACTTTCAACCAGCGAACAGACAGAAATCAATTTACCCTACATTACTGCAGATGCCTCAGGTCCGAAACATTTTGTTCATAAAATTACTAGGGCAAAACTCGAAGGATTGGTCGATGATCTTGTCAGAAAAAGCTTAAAACCCGTGCAACTTGCTCTTGATGATGCAAAATTAAAAGTCAAAGATATTGATGAAATTTTACTTGTTGGTGGTCAAACAAGAATGCCTCTTGTGCAAAAAATGGTAAAGGACTTTTTCTCTAAAGAACCAAAAAGAGATCTTAATCCAGATGAAGCTGTTGCCATGGGTGCAGCAATTCAAGGATCTGTTTTGTCCGGAGATACAAAAGATGTATTGTTGCTTGATGTTACTCCACTTACTTTAGGCATTGAAACACTTGGTGGGGTTGCTACTCCTCTTATTGAGAAGAATACAACAATCCCAACACAAAAATCACAGGTATTTTCTACAGCTGAAGATAATCAATCAGCTGTAACTGTGCACGTAATACAAGGTGAAAGAAAGCAAGCAAATCAAAATAAATCGTTAGGGCAGTTCAATCTTGAAGATATTCCTCCAGCACCAAGAGGAATGCCACAAATTGAGGTCTCATTTGATCTAGATGCTAATGGGATTCTAAATGTATCTGCAAAGGATAAAAAAACTGGCAAAGAGCAGTCAATTGTAATAAAAGCTTCAAGTGGTCTTTCAGATGATGATATAGAAAACATGATTAAAGATGCAGAAGCAAATGCTGAAGAAGATAAGAAATTCGAAGGCTTGGTTCAAGCTAAAAATAATGCAGACATGCTTCTTCACGCAACTAGGAAAACAATAGATGAGTCAGGTGATTCTTTAACTGATGATGAAAAATCTTCCGTTGAAGGGGCACTCACTTCATTAGAAGAGGCTGTGAAATCTGAGGATCTTGAAAAAATTGAATCAGCTACTAAAGACCTCAACGATGCGCTGACTCCATTATCTGAAAAACTGTATAAGCAATCTGAAGATTCATCAGAGAGTCCGACTCCTGAAGACGCACCTGATGAAAATACTGTTGATGCTGAATTTGAAGAAGTTAAAGAAGAAGAACAAAAATAAACATGTCTAAAAGAGACTATTATGATGTTCTAGGAGTCTCTCGATCTGCCTCGGATAATGAGCTAAAAAAAGCATTCAAAAAGCTTGCAATGAAGTATCATCCCGATCGTAATCCAGATGACAAGCAGGCTGCAGAGAAATTTAAGGAGGCAGCAGAAGCTTACGAGGTTTTATCTGATCAAGAGAAAAAGGCTGCTTATGACCAATTTGGACACAGTGGTGTTTCTGGAGCAGGTCAAGCAGGCTTCCAAGATTTTGATTTTGGAGATATTTTTGGAGATTTATTTGGAGATGTTTTTGGAGGGAGAACTCAGTCAAGGACCAGAAGAGGTAATGATCTTCAATTTAAGCTTGATCTTAATTTAAAAGAAGCAATATTTGGTATCAAAAGACAAATTACTATCCCTAAACAAGTTGGTTGTAATAATTGTAATGGAAGTGGAGCTAAACCTGGATCAAGTCCCTCAGTGTGTAGTCAATGTAACGGTTCAGGACAAATCCGGATGCAACAAGGATTTTTCTCAGTTCAGCAAACGTGCAGCACCTGCAGAGGTCAGGGAAGCATAATCAAAGATGTATGCGTTTCATGTGGCGGTAGTGGGATTGTTAATAAAGAAAAGACCTTGTCAATCTCTATACCACCTGGAGTAGACCAAGGCGATAAAGTTAGACTATCAGGAGAAGGTAATGATGTTCGAGGAGGAACTAGTGGCGACCTTTATGTTATTGTAAATATATTGCCTAACAAACTTTTTGAAAGGGATGGTAGGGATCTCTACTGTGAAGCACCAATTAAATTTGAGACAGCAGTTCTAGGTGGCTCAATTAAGATACCTACATTAGAATCATATATTTCACTAAAGATACCAGCTTCAACACAAACTGGAAAAATATTTAGAGTGCAAGGAAAAGGGGCAACCTCTGTGCATGATTCCAGAAGAGGTGACTTACTATGCAGAGTAGTTGTAGAAACCCCTGAGAATTTATCAAGTGCACAAATAGATGTTTTTAAGGAACTATCTAATCAAACTAATGACAAGAATTATCCAATTAGTAAGTCTTTTGCTTCTGCGGCAGATGATTTTGTAAAGTCATAAAGTGCATATTTTAGTAAGTGGTTTTTCTGGAAAGATGGGCACAGCCATCAGAAAATTAGGTTCAAAATTACATAATTTAAGATTCCATGATATCGAAAAAGTTTGTTCTAAATCCGAGGTTGAATTTGATTTAATTATCGATTTTAGCCTACCATCTTTTTCATCGCATGCTTTAAGTAAGGCCATTGAACTTGAGTTGCCAATTTTAATAGGAACAACAGGTCATGACGAAGAATTTATACTCTCCATTGAATCAGCTTCAAAAAAAATCCCAGTTTTATATGAAGCTAATTTTTCTAAAGGTATCAGATTGCTAAAAAGAACTCTGCATGAATTTGTTAACAGAAATTACACAGAAGTGAAATTAATAAGAATTTTTGAATCTCATCATCTCAACAAAAAAGATATTCCGTCAGGAACCGCACTTTCATTAAGAGACTTTCTTGCCTCAATGTTTTCTAGCGATCAAACAATTGAGATATATGCTCAAAGAGCAAATAATATTTTTGGTATTCATAGAATTGAAATTGTATTAAAGAATGAGGAAGTTATTTCTTTTCTCCATAATGCTGAAAGCAGAGATATATTTGCTCACGGAGCAATTGAGGCAGGATTATGGCTTGTCAAACAAAAACCTGGCATTCATAAATTAGAAAATATTAATTAAATCTTTTACAAATTGATAAATTTTTATAGAATAACCGCCATATCTAGAAAGCGACTAATTAAATCAGACAGGGTGCTTTTAAAAGTTATTTGATTTAACGCTGAATTAATAACCCGGAGAATTTTATGAGTATAGTTTCAATTCAAGACCTGCTAAATGCGGGAGTTCATTTTGGCCATCAATCGCGATTTTGGAATCCTAAGATGGAACCGTTTATTTTTGATGTGAGAAAAAAAATTAGCATCATTAATCTTGAAATTACACAAGAATATTTAAGCGCTGCAGCATCAAAGGCTGAGGAGGTATGCTCTAAAGGCAACAAGATTTTATTTGTTGGCACAAAACGATCAGCATCCAAAACAATTCGAGAGGAAGCAAGTCATTTAGGATTACCTTATGTAGATAAAAGATGGCTTGGAGGCACACTTACAAACTGGAAAACTATTCGTGGTTCAGTTAGAAGGCTGCTGGATATCGAAGAAATGATCTCATCTGGGAGAATCAATAAGCTATCAAAAAAAGAGGCACTAGATATTAACAAAGAATATGAGAAGCTTAATGCAGCTGTTGGTGGAATTAAAGAAATGAAAGGGTTGCCTGACGCACTGTTTGTAGTCGATGTTAATTATGAACGAAATGCAGTAGCCGAGGCAAAGAAGATGGGTATCCCAATCATTGCTTTAGTTGATACAAATTCCAATCCTGATGGTATTGATTTTGTTATACCTGGTAATGATGATGCTATAAGATCAGTAAAGCTTGTAACAAGGGTAATTGCAGATTCGTGTGCCACGGGACTATCCAACTCAAAGGGTGGAGCTATTGTAAGCTCTGATGAAGATGCTACAGTTGTTACTATCAGAAAGACTAATCCAACCTCTGGCAAAGTTGCAAACCTAATTTCCTCTGTTGATGAGGATTCTGATGATCCAGCCCTTATCCAAGAAGATGAATCAAATGAAACTAATGAATCTAAAGATGAAAATGTAAATGATGTAAAGGACAAAAAATAAATGAAAATAAGTGCTTCACAAGTTCAAAAATTAAGGTCGATGTCTGGGGTAGGAATGATGGAATGCAAGAATGCTCTTGTGGAATGTGAAGGAGATATTGATAAAGCAATGGATTTTTTAAGAACTAATAGTTCGATCAAAGCCGATAGAAAATCCACGAGAATTGCTGCAGATGGGAAAATCATTGTTTGTAACAATAAAAAAAGATTTATGATGGCTGAAATTAATTCAGAAACAGATTTTGCTGCAAAAGATGAAAAGTTTGAAAATTTTTGTAATGAAGTTTCAAATTATTTAGCCTCAAATGATGTGAGTTCAAATGATGAACTTAATGATGCTCTTAAAGCTAAAAGAGAAGAGCTAATCCAATCAATCGGGGAGAATATTCAGATTAGAAGACTCACTTGTATGAGTAAAGGTGTATCTAATGGAGTTTACTGTCACTCCGATAATAAGTTAGGAGCGGTTGTCTCAATTGATCAAAATGATGAGGAGCTGGCAAAAAATTTAGCGATGCATGTTGCTGCAACAAATCCTATGTGCATTGACCCAAATGAGCTTGATGCTGGTATCCTTGAGAAAGAAAAGGCAATCTTTAAAAGTCAAGCCTCTGAAACCGGCAAAGATGAATCAATAATTGATAGGATTGTTGAAGGAAAAGTACAAAAATTTCTTTCAGAAGTTTCGTTATTAAGTCAGCCATATGTTAAAGATCCTGAGTTAAAAATCAAAAATCTGCTTGGCAATGTAAATATTCTTGGAATAATGCGCCTTAAAGTTGGTGAGGATATTGTAGTCGAAAAGAAAGATTTTGCTGACGAGGTTGCAAGTCAATTAAAGTGAGTAAACTTCAATATAAAAGATTGCTAGTCAAATTTAGTGGTGAGGCTGTCGCTGGAAAAGAATCTCAAGGCATAGACCCTAAAATTTTAAATAACATGGCAAACTCAGTAAAGCTTTGTAAAAATCTTGGTACTGAAATTAGTATAGTGATTGGAGGTGGAAACCTTTTCAGAGGTGAAAAGTTAAGTAAAGCTGGCATGGATAGAGTTGCTGGCGATCACATGGGCATGCTAGCAACTGTCATGAATGGCATTGCATTAAGAGATGCTCTTGAAAGGACTGGAGTTAAAACAAGAGTAATGTCTGCTATTCCAATATCTGGTTTAGTAGAGCATTACGATAGAAGAATTGCAATACAGTTATTGAATGATGGATTTGTTGTAATTTTTACAGCAGGCACTGGCAATCCATTCTTTACAACAGATACAGCTGGATGCCTCAGAGCAATTGAAACAGAATCAAATATTATGTTGAAAGCTACTAAAGTAGATGGTGTTTTCTCAGCTGATCCAGAAAAAGAAAAAGATGCTGAATTCTTCGAAGAATTGAATTTTAATGATGCCATTTATAAGAACTTAAAATTTATGGATGCTACAGCATTGACACTTGCGCGTGATTATAATCTCCCACTAAAAGTTTATAATCTAAGCTTGAATAATGCGTTGCATGATATTGCACTTGGAAAAAGGATTGGCACCTTAATCAGTTAAATGGAAAATTTAATCTCAGATTTAGAAGACAAAATGCAGAAAACTATTGCATCTTTAAATAATGAATTTAAAAAGATCAGAACAGGCCGGGCAAATCCTAGTATGTTGGATGATATTAAAATTGATTATTACGGCAGCCCAACCCCAATAAATCAAGCTGCAAGCATAAGTGTGGAAGAAGGAAGAACTCTAACAATTTCACCTTGGGATAAATCTCTAATTGAAGATATTGAAAAGGCTATCATGAAGTCAGATCTTGGCTTAAATCCAAATACTTCTGGTGATTTAATAAGATTGACTATGCCTGTACTCACTGAAGAAACAAGAGGTGATTACATTAAGCAAGCTAAGAATGAAGCTGAAAATGCAAAGATTGCAATTAGAAATATTCGCCGTGATGCAAACAATCATGCAAAAGATTCTGAAAAAAATAATGAGATTTCTCAGGATGAGATGAAAAGACTTGAAGCAGAAGTTCAGAGGGTTACAGATACCTTTATTGAGTCAATTGAAAATGAACTAAAGAAAAAAGAAGCTGATTTGTCAGAAATATAAAAATGCAAAACCCACGTAATCTATTACCATGAATATTGGTATCATCATGGACGGTAATGGAAGATGGGCAAAAAAGAATTCTTTCAATATAACCAGAGGTCATGAACAAGGCATAAATGTTGTAAGAGAAATAGTTGAAGAATCTGTTAAACAAAAACTTAATTCTTTAACCCTTTATGCGTTTAGTAGTGAAAACTGGTTGCGACCAAAAAGCGAGGTTGCGGGTATTAAAAACCTTATTATTCAAGCAATTAATAATCAATTAGATGAACTGATTGAGCAAAATGTAAAACTAAAATTTTTTGGTAACATTTCAGCTTTTGGTAATAAGGTTAGTACTAAAATTAATGATGCTGAGGCAGAGACTAATTTTAAGCATCCATCTTTATTTTTAAATATTGCTCTTGGTTATGGAGGTCGTATGGATATCCTTAATGCAATAAATAAAATCTTAGATGAATCAAGAAATAAAAAAACCGTAATAGATGAAGAAAAATTTTTTGATTACTTAGATGCCCCAATTAAAGATCTTGATTTGCTCATTAGAACAGGTGGCGAAATGCGCCTAAGTAACTTTTTATTGTTCCACATAGCATATACAGAGCTCTTTTTTACAGAAAAATTGTGGCCAGATTTTACAAAAAAAGATTTTGTTAATTGCATAGATTCATTCTTATCTAGGGATAGGCGTTTTGGCAAAAGAGTTTAGTAAAAATATTCAGCAAAGGACCCCAAGCGGTTTGATCGTTGCGATACTAGCAATACTATCTTTATATTCTCAAAGTATACTAATTAATCAATTCGCAATCTCAGTATTGATTATTTTAGGAATGATCGAAATTATTAGATTAATTAAAAATAAAGTGACAGTGGCAGTTGCTTCAATTGCAATATTCATTGTTATTTCTTTAATATCAATAGATCTAATAAAATTTTTTGTGCTATTTTCTGCTTTATTATGGATTTTTATTTTAATTTCAATGATCTTTTTTCGAGGGTGGTTTGGCAAGCTTGATCATTCAATGATAGTTACTTTTAACCTAATGGGTTTTTATGCCTCATTCTTGTATATGTGCTCAATAAGCAATATAAATGAGACGAATAATTTTTTAGTAATTTTTTTCATTGTTCTTAATATTGCAGTTTTTGATATATCTGCCTATTTATTTGGCACAAATTTTGGCAAAAGAAAGATTTTTCCAAACATCAGCCCTAATAAATCTCTTGAAGGCTTTGTTTTTGGAGCAATTATATGTTTTCTGTTGCTTTTGGCATTTTTATATTTTCAATTAATTGATATAAAAATTTTATCTATCCTATTGTTATCACTGTTATTTGCTGTGTTAGGTGATATTTATGAAAGTTACTTTAAAAGAATAAATAATGTAAAAGATTCTGGGACCATCTTGCCTGGACATGGAGGCATTTTAGATAGAATCGACTCCCATATGTGTACATTTCCCATTGTTACAATAATCACGATCCTATTCTTATGAAGGGAGTATTTATTTTAGGAGCTACTGGTAGCATTGGCGAGAATGCACTTAAGGTTTTGCAACAGAATTCAAATGAATTTTCCCTGACAGGCATATCATTTTTTAAAAATGTAGAGAAAGCTTATGAGATCAGTCAGAAATTCAGACCAAAATACATATTTAATCAATACAATGGCAATGAAAAAGTATTTGATCATGGAAAAATGTTATCTGATCAGGAAGAACTTCTTTCTTTGCTTCAGTCTGAAGAGGTTGACATAGTCATTTCAGGTATTTCTGGATTTGCGGGATTGAATTTAAATCTAGTAGCAGCAAAATCAGGTAAACTGCTATTGATTGCTAACAAGGAAAGTATTGTGATCGCAGGAGCACACTTTATAAAAGCTTGTAACGACTACAATACAAAAATTATTCCAATTGATAGTGAGCATAACGCAATTTCACAATGTTTAGATCATAACTATGATCAAAAAGATATCTACAAGATAACTTTAACAGCATCAGGTGGCCCATTTGTGGGCAAACCTATCAGTGAATTAGGCAAAGTCTCTATTGAAGATGCACTGGAGCACCCAAATTGGGAAATGGGAAAAAAAATTTCAATTGATTCAGCAACAATGGTGAATAAATGTCTTGAGTTAATTGAGGCATCAGTTTTATTTGATATACCTGCCTCCAAACTTGATGTGGTAATTCATCCTCAAAGCATTCTACATTCAATGGTCACATATGTTGATGGTTCTACAATTGCTCAATTAAGTAATCCATCAATGGAAATTCCTATTGCAAATGCTATGCGATCAACAAAAAGATTGACAATCGATTTTAAAGAACTTTTTATAGAAAAAACTAATTTAGAGTTTTTCCCGTTATCTTTAGATCATAATGAAATTATTGATCTTGCTTATGATGTTATAAATCTTGGTGGAACAAGAGGTGTTGTTTTTAATGCAGCTAATGAAGTAGCAGTTGAAAGTTTTTTGTCATCAAAAATTAGCTTTCCAAAAATATTTAATGTAATTACTGAAACTTATAATTCTTTCGATCACTCTAATATGTGTAACCTGACTGAAATAAATGAATATAATGACTATGCACGCAATATGGCGATAGAAGTGATAAAATCTCACACCAATTAATTATGATATATTTTTTTGCAGCACTAATCCTTCTTGGAGTTCTGATCACTATTCATGAGTTTGGACACTTTATAATGGCTCGTTTTTTTAATATTTATGTTCAAAGATTCTCGATAGGCATGGGCCCAGTAATTATTAAAAAGGAAGATAACTCTGGCACAGAATATGCTATTTCTGCTTTACCCCTGGGTGGTTACGTGGCAATGCTCTCTGAAAAGGCCCTTCAAGAAGATAATGCGTTAAGGGATACACTTACAAAAGATCAGTTAAATAACACATTTGAATCCAAACCCAGATGGCAGAGAGCGCTAGTAATGCTAGCTGGCCCTCTTGCAAACTTTATTCTATCAATTTTCATCTTCTTTTTTATTTTTTCAAATTCTTTAGAGAGAACGTTTAACTTAAATGTTGGTGAAATTACTTCGGCTATGATTATTGAGAATACTCAAATTCAATCAGGTCACGTTCTTAAATCAATAAATGACAAAATGCTTTCAAATTTACAAGAACTAAGATTGGAGCTTCTGTCAATGTCTGGGATGACTGGAGATATTTTTTTTGAGTTCGAGGACGAAAATGGCCAGCTATACTCTCAAAGCATTTTTGTTAAGGATTTTCTAAATAGTGAAGAATCACAACTTGTTCCCGAAAATGCCTTTGGTTTTAATATTGAATTATCGTTAATCCCATATGTTGGACAAATTCTTGAGAATTCTAATGCTTTCAATAGTGAACTAAAGTTAAATGACTTAATTGTGAAAGCAAATTCAGTAAAAATTAAGTCATTTGAGCAACTAAAAGAAATTGTTACAAATTCGAGTAAAGATTTTATATCCCTAGAGGTTCTAAGAGACAACAGTACATATTACATGGAGATACCTCTATCAAATAACCTTAATCAAAATAGTAATATTCCTATCTTAGGAATTGTGCCTGGAAAAAAAAGAAGTATATTGCAATCTTTTGTAACGGGAGTTAATCAAACTTTTGATTTAAGCATTAGAACATTGAGTTTTATTGGAAAAATGATTACGGGTGATTTAGGTACACAAAATCTAAGTGGACCAATTGGTATCGTCAAAGCAGCAGGAGATTCAGCAAAACTTGGTTTTTTACCTTTTTTGTACCTGATGGCAATTTTGAGTATTTCACTTGGAGTCATTAATCTGTTACCAATTCCAGTATTAGATGGTGGTCAATTAATGATGCTTCTTGTGGAAGCAATAAAGGGTTCGCCATTGCCAGAAAAGATTGAAAATGTAATATATTCTGGAGGAATGGCTGTTGTTATAATGCTGATGTTTTTTGCAATTTTTAATGACATAACCAGATTTTTTTAGGCAGAAATTTGAAAAAATTTTTACTAATCTCTTTTTTTTTAGCCTCATGCAATATTGGCGCATTTGATGAATTTGTTATATCTGATATCAGAGTAGTTGGTTTACAAAGGGTATCCATTGGTAGTATTTTCACAATTATCCCCATTAATGTTGGTGATAGAATGTCTCAAGATAAAATCTCTGATATTGTAAATGCTTTATTTGAGACTGAGCAGTTTAATAACATAGAGATTGCAAAAGATGATGGTGCTCTTATCATCCTTTTGCAAGAAAGACCTTCTATTTCATCAATCGAACTTGATGGTAATCAAGCACTAAAATCAGAAGATCTCCTAAAAGGGCTTGAAGGCGCCGGTATATCTGAGGGACAAGTTTATAAAAGATCTACTCTTGAAGGTATGAAAAGCGAACTTGTAAGACAATATGCTTCTCAAGGAAGGTACGGTGCAAGTGTTGAAATTTTAACTACAGACAAACCACGAAATACTATTGATCTTAAGATTGTCATTGATGAGGGGAAGTCTGCAAAGATCCACAAGATAAAGGTGTTAGGAAATAAAATCTTTCCAAGTGACGAGATAATGCAAGTATTTGAATTGAAGGAAGGGAATTGGTTTTCTTTTTTATCCAACAATGACAGATATTCAAAAGAGAAACTTGAAGGCGATCTTGAAAATTTAGAATCATATTATCTTGATCGTGGTTACTTAGAGTTTTCATTAGAATCAATACAAGTAAGTATTTCTCAGGACAAAAGAGATGTTTTTATTACTATGAGTATTTTTGAGGGAGAAAAATTTACAATCAATGAGGTGAATGTTTTGGGAGATATGCCAATAGATGAGGAGGTATATCAACCAATAATAGAGTCGCTAAAAGATACAACTTACTCCCAAGCTCAGATAACATCAATTGAGGAATATTTCACTAGTTTGCTTGGAAATCAGGGGTATACTTTTGCGGAAGTGAGAGGCAATCCAGAGATTCAAGAAAGCTCAAACCTTGTTGATTTACTGTTTATTATTCAACCTGGTAACAGGACATATGCAAGGAAGATAAATTTCTCGGGTAATTTTCTTACAAATGATGAAGTTCTAAGACGAGAGATGAGACAATTTGAAGGAGCATGGGCATCAGATGATGCAATTGAAAATTCAAAAATAAGACTTGAAAGACTAGGATATTTCAAAGAAGTAAATGTTGAAACAATTCCTGTGCCTGGAACAGAAGACCAGATAGACGTTGAGTTTTCTGTCGAAGAAGAGAGTACCTCAAGTATTGGTGGATCAATAGGGTATAGCGATTTTGGCTTGAATCTAGGAATTAATTTAGCAGATCAAAATTTTCTTGGCTCTGGAAATAGAGTAAATATTGGGATTAATAAGAGTATTTGGCAGGAAGCATATAATTTTTCTTATTACGATCCTTATTTTACAAAAGATGGAGTAAGTAGAGGATATAGCTTATTTTTTCGAGAAACTGACTATGGTGAATTTAATATTGCAAACTTCCTCACAAACTCTTTCGGAGGAGGTGTTCAATTTGGTTACCCCATAAATGAGATTGAGAGGGTTGGTTTAAATTTGAACTACGAAAAAACTGAGATAGACGAAGGAAGTTTACCAGCAAGAGAGATAAAAGATTTTCTAACTTCAGAGGGCAATATTTTTGAAACATTGAAAGCTCAAATTGTCTGGTCAAGGATTACTCTAAATAGAGGACTTTTTCCAACTAATGGTTCATCTATAGATATTTTTCTCCAAAGTACCATTCCTGGAAGTGACATAAATTACTACAAAGTAAATTTAAGAAATAAATTTTACAGGCCACTTGGATTTGCAGACTTAGTATTTGGTTTCACTGGAGAGCTTGGATTTCTTGAATCCTATGGAGATACTAAGGAAACTCCGTTTTTTGAAAATTTTTACTCGGGTGGCCCAAGATCAATTAGGGGATTTGAATCAAATACACTCGGCCCAAGAGTTACACCTGCCCCCTGTTATGAATACAATGATATAACTGATACATGTCCAAATATAATTGATACAGATTTTGATGGTATTCCAGATGCGCCTGCACAAAATCCATATTTATATGCACAGTTGGATGATCCAATTGGAGGAAATTTATTAATTGAGGGAAGCCTTCAAATGATATTTAAGCTGCCTATGGTAGAAGATACTAGATCAATTAGATCAGCCTTTTTTTTAGATTTTGGTAATGTTTTTTCAACAAATTGTAAGGATTATCAGTTTAATTGTTTTGAACCATCTGTTGATGAGCTAAGATATTCAATTGGTGTAGGCATAACATGGATGACAGGATTTGGACCTATGAGCTTTAGTCTGTCACAACCATTTAATGATGGTATATTCGATAGAACAGAGGAATTTCAATTCACAATTGGCACAACTTTCTAATTTTTGACATGTTTTCATAATCATTTGATATAATCTCCCAACATTTTAGAGAATAAATATGAAAAAAATTACTTTACCTCTTTTTTTAACTTTATTTTTAGCATTACCAATCTTTGCTCTAGAGGGTGTTGCAGTTATTGACCTTAGAACAGCAGTACTTGCTACTCAAGTATCAAAAGATGCTTTTAAGGCATTAGAGGAGGAAAGTGATTACTCTTCAAATGTTGAGCAAGCGAGAATATTGCAAACTGATAGACAATCTTTAGCTGAGAAACTTTCAAAAGAAGCTGAGACCCTTTCACAGGAAGAGATTGGCGATATTCAAAGATCAATTCAAGAAAAATCTAAGGACTTAGAATTTATTGTTAATAAGATCCAAACAAAGCAAAATGAAACAGCTGATAAAGTTTTTAGAGACTTGAATCCATCAGTGCAAAAGATATTGCAGGAATTAATCGCTGCAAAGGAAGTAAAGTTATTATTAGGGAGAGAAAATATACTTTTCTCAGATCAAGCTTTAGATCTAACGGATGATGTAACCTCAATGCTTGATGTTGCTCTTAAAGATCAAAATTCAGATAATTAAGTTTGTCAGAAACTGGATACTCTCTTAAAGAAATTGCAGATTTTTTAGATGCAGAGCTCTTTGGAGACCCGTCTCTTAAGATCATAGGAATCTGCTCATTAAATAATCCAATTAAGGATCATATAACTTTTGTATCTGAACAAAAAAAAGAACACTTAATTAAGGATACCAAAGCCTCAGCTATTATTGTTTCCAAAGAGATTGGTAATGATGTACATAAAAACCTTCTTCAGGTGAATGATCCTTATCTTGCGTATGCTAAAGTCACACAACTTTTCTTTAATTCAAATGACATTCCATATGGTAACGATTTTTATAGTGACAAGAGTGCCAGGATATCTGATACGGCGCAGGTCGGTTCAAATGCCCATATTGGTCAAGATTCTGAAATAGGTGATAACGTCTGCATTGGCCCAAATGTATTCATTGGGGATAATTGTATTATCCAAAATAACACTATTATTCATTCAAATGTATCTATATATAGTAATGTTTCAATTGGTGAAAATTGTATTATTCACTCAAATTCAGTTTTGGGCTCAGATGGTTTTGGATTCGCAAAATCTAAGGGTAAATATGTAAAAATTCATCAACTTGGTGGCTTATCGATTGGTAATGATGTAGAAGTTGGTGCTGCGTGTTGCATTGACAGGGGTGCAATTGATAACACTGTGATTTCAAATGGAGTTAAACTTGATAATAATATACACATAGCCCATAACGTTATCATTGGTGAGAACTCAGCAATTGCTGCCTCATGCGCAATTGCTGGCTCAACAATAATTGGTAAAAATTTCCAAATGGGCGGTTTATCAGGAGTTATAGGACATCTTAGAATTTGTGATGATGTTTTTGTAGGAGCGCACACGCTTATAACTAAGAGTATAAAGGAGCCGGGCGAATATGTTGGAATTATGCCTGCACAAAGTCATAGTGAGTGGGCTAAGTCATCTGTATTTATTAAAAAAAAAGGTAAGAAATGACTAATAAATATGATCTTGATCATGTAAAAAAGCACTTACCACATCGCGATCCTTTTTTGTTTGTTGATAAAGTCATCGATATTGAATTAGGTGAAAGAATTCATGCGCAGCGATTCTTGTCTCCTGATGAGAATTTTTTTGCAGGCCATTTTCCTGATAAACCAGTAATGCCTGGGGTTTTAATTATAGAGGCCATGGCACAAGCCGCTGGTGTGCTTGGTTTTATGACAATGAACAAAACTCCTGAAGAGGGAAGCATATATTATTTTGCAGGCGCTGATAAAGTAAGATTTAAGAAACCTGTATTACCAGGTGAAACTATTGATCTATTTGCTAGCATAAATAGTGTGAAAAGTGGCATTTGGAAGTTTGATTGTTATTCAGAAGTTAACAAATCAAGAATTTGCAGTGCTACAATTTTATGTGCGGATAGACCAAAATGACAGATACTTCTTTTATCCATAAAAATTCAAAAATTCATTCATCCTGCAAGGTAGGACCATTTTGTTATATTGGTGAAGATGTTGAAATTGCGGAGGATTGTGAACTATTAAGCCATGTTGTTATTAAAGGCCCATGCAAAATTGGACCAAATAATAAATTCTTTCAATTCTGCACAATAGGCGAGGATACACCTGACAAAAAATTTAAAGGTGAAAAAACGCAACTGCATATAGGTTCTAACAATATATTTAGAGAGGGCTTTACTGTGCATAGGGGCACTATTCAAGATAACTCATTAACTACGATAAAAGATAACAACCTATTTATGGCATATTCCCATGTAGCTCATGATTGCATTGTAGGAAGCAATAATGTATTTGCAAATAATTGTGGGATTGCCGGCCATGTAAAGGTCGGAAATAACGTTACACTCGGTGCTGTTTCTCTTGTACATCAATTTTGTAACATTGGTGATTATGCTTTTACGGGCTTGAATTCTGTAATCACAATGGACGTACCAGCATTTGTGAAGGTTGCCTCAAATCCAGCAAAACCAGTTGGTTTAAATTCAATTGGTATGCAGAGGGGTGGGATTTCAGATGATGAAATTAAGTTACTCAAAAAAGCTTACAGAATTTTGTATAGGGATGGAAACCTTCTCATAGAGGCAATTTCAAAAATCAATGAACTGGATAATAATAAATCAATACTTAAGATTTTTATAGATTCAATCGAGAATTCCTCAAGAGGAATATTACGATAAGTGTCGGGAGATACTGTTAAGATTGGCATAGTCACAGCGGAGGAATCAGGTGATTTATTAGCTGCGGAGTTTATAAAAGCACTTTCCTTATCAAGTAAAAAGGTTCAAATATGTGGGTTAGTTGGAGAGAAATTAGGACACATGATTAATGAATCTCCAACAGAAGTTGATCGCAGTGTATTTAATGTAATGGGCTTGATTGACCCATTTTTAAATCTCCAAAAAATTCTTGGTGAAAGAAAAAAACTATTGGATTACTTTCTCAAGCAAAATATTGACATTTTTATTGGCGTAGATTCACCAGACCTAAATTTATATTTCCACAAAAAATTAAAAAATAAACAAGATGTAATAAATATCCAACTTGTCAGCCCATCTGTATGGGGATGGCGACCAAAAAGAATTAATTTATTAAAAAAATATGTTGATCTAACTTTGTGTTTATTTAAATTTGAACATCAACATTTGCAACAAAACGCAGTAAATTCCTTACATCTTGGACATCCTTTCTCAAAGATTAGGCAAAAAAATGACCAAAAGAATATTATTCACTCTCATAATTTACCAATTGATAAAACCTTTGTATCTGTATTAGTAGGAAGTAGAGATTCAGAAATTCGATACATGTTAGATACTTACATATTGTCAATAAAAGAGATTAACAAAAATTTTCAAAACAACTTTTATTTATTCCCTACAAGCAACGAGAGACATGAAAAACTCATTAATCAATTTCTTTTGTCTAATAATATAAATGGTATTGCCAAGAGTGGAGCATCCTCAGACTTTCTGCAATTATCAGAAATATCTATAGTTACTTCTGGGACTGCGACTCTTGAAGCTGTTTGTAATGATAGTGTTCCTATTATTTGTTATAAGACAGGTGCCATTAATTATTTTATTTTGTCAAAGTTAGTGGTTTCGCAATACATTGGAATACCAAATTTAATCTTGAATAAGAATGTATTTCCTGAGTTAATTCAAAATGATTTTAATCATAAAAGTGTTTTAAGTCACTTTAAAAAAATAACTTTAGATAAAAATACTTACAAAAGTAAATTATTTGATGTAAAGGAGTTAATAAAGGGCATGGGTTTTGCTAAAGTTACTGCAGACGTTTTAAGATTATATGAAAATAAGCGCGGGAGTAGATGAAGTTGGAAGAGGGTCTTTAGCAGGTCCCGTAATTGCATCCTCAGTAATACTAGATTATGAGATATTAGGTTTAGATGATTCTAAAAAGCTCTCAAAAACGAAAAGAGAAGCACTTTATGAGATCATAACGAAAAATTGTACCTTCGCAATTGGTAGCGCATCAAATGAGGAGATTGATTCAATGAATATACATAATGCTAGCTTGCTTGCAATGAAGAGATCTGTTGAAAATCTCAGCAAACAGCCATCTTTTGTATTTGTTGATGGCAAATTTAATTTAGATATCGATATTGATAATAAAGCAGTAATAAATGGAGACTCACTTATCGATTCAATATCAGCAGCATCAATTATTGCTAAAGTATATAGAGATAATTACATGAGGGAGATGCATGATTATTTTCCAAATTATGACTTCATCAACAATAAGGGCTATCCTACAAAAAATCATAAAATAGCATTAAAAAAGCATGGCCCCTCAGAAATCCACCGTCTTTCCTTTAGAGGCGTATTTTGAGTAAGCAACAAGAATTCGTTCATCTCCGTTGTAGTTCTGAATACAGTATCTCAAGAGGCTTGTCTAAGATTAAAGACATAGTGGATACTGCTAAATCTCATGGTATGCCAGCAATTGCTCTGACTGACTTTGGAAATTTATTTGGTCTGGTAAAATTTTTCTCATATGCAGAATCCCAAGGCATTAAACCTATTATTGGGACTGTAATGTATGTTAAAGACTCTTTTACTGAAGATATTTCTGAAGCACTTTTTATTGCAAAAAATAATGATGGCCTTAGTGATCTGGTAAATTTAATATCAGCTTCACAGCATCAAATTATTTCACATTGTAATTACGTCACTTTTGATCAAATATCTCAAGACGCTGAAAATAAGTTTGTTATTTTAGGTGGAAAGAGATCCGAACTTTTTAAGTTTGTTTCACAAAATAAGAATAAGTATGCTGAAAACCTCATTCATGAATATAAGAATATTTTTAAAGAGAATTTATTAGTAGAATGCCAGTTTTTTGAAAATGAATTAGAAAATTCAATTTCTAAAAAAGTTGTCAATCTTGCATCAAAACTTTGTATACCAGTGATTGCAACTAATGATTGTATGTTTTGTAAAAAGGAAGATTTTGATATCCACGAAATCAAGGTTTGTATCAACAGCAAAACATCTATTAATGATAGCAATAGAGAGAAACTTTTCTCGCAGGAACAATTTATAAAGTCTTCAAAAGAAATGGAGGCATTATTTAGCAAACAATTTAAAATGGGATTGAAAAATACTTTTGATGTAGCAAAATCTTGTAACGTTTCATTATCCACCGGTGAATACTTCCTACCAGAGTATCCGGTTCCAAGCGGAGAGTCTTTTGATTCGTTCCTTGAAAAACAGGCATTTAAAGGATTAGAAGCCATTGTTAACGATATCAATAAAGATCTACATAATGAATACATTGAGAGGCTCAAATATGAGATTAGTGAAATTAAAAAAACAGGTTTTTCAAGTTATTTTTTAATTGTTGCTGATTTTATTTTATGGTCAAAATCAAATGATATTCCTGTCGGACCAGGACGTGGATCGGGTGCTGGCTCATTAGTAGCATTTGCATTAGGTATAACTGAATTAGATCCAATTGAACATAATCTTCTTTTTGAAAGATTCATCAATCCTGAGAGAATATCAATGCCTGATTTTGACATAGACTTTTGCATGGATAAGCGAGATAAAGTTATTAATTATGTAAGTGAAAAGTATGGGGGTGATGCTGTTTCTCAGATTGTGACCTTTGGAACAATGGCAGCAAGGGCTGTTGTAAGGGATGTTGCTAGAGCAATAGGAAAGCCATACAGTTTAGGAGACAGGATTGCCAATATGATTCCAACTACCCCAGGAGTGACCCTAAAGCAGTCTATTGATTCTCAACCACTTTTTAAAAAAATGATAAATGACGAAGATGAAGTCTCAGAAATAATTGATATATCTTTTAAATTAGAGGGTATTGTCAGAAATGTTGGTAAACATGCCGGTGGAATAGTCATAGCTCCAGGAAAGATAACTGATTTTTGTCCAATATACATAGATCAAGAATCCAATTCTTCGATGACCCAATTAGATAAAGATGATATCGAAACCATAGGCCTAGTCAAATTTGATTTCTTAGGTTTGAGAACTCTTACAGTTATTGATAATACCCTTGAACAAATAAACAAATTTTATGAAACAAAGTATGGCAAGAAGCTTGATCTTCAAGAAATAGATTTATCAGATCAAAGCGTTTACGAATTACTTAGTAGAGGGGATACATTAGCAGTTTTTCAACTGGAATCACCCGGTATGCGTGAATTGATTAGAAGACTAAAACCAACCAAATTTGAAGAGATTGTTGCTTTACTTGCTCTATATCGTCCAGGCCCACTCAAATCAAAAATGGATGATGAATTTGTTAATAGAAAACATAATAAAGTTAAGGTTACCTTTCCCCATGCAATGCTCGAGCCAGTTCTTGAAGAAACATATGGAGTGATTCTTTATCAAGAACAAGTAATGAAGGCAGCACAGGTGTTAGCAAATTATACCCTTGGTGAGGCAGACATCCTTAGACGGGCAATGGGTAAAAAGAAAAAAGATGAAATGAGTCTTCAAAGAGAGGTTTTTGTTAGGGGATGCAATAACAATAAGATAAAAAAACCAGTTGCAGAAAAAATATTTGATTTGATCGAGAAATTTGCTGAATATGGCTTTAATAAGTCACACTCAGCTGCTTACGCACTTATCTCATTTCAGACTGCATTTTTAAAGACGCATTATCCTGCTTATTTCATGGCAGGTGTATTAACCTCTGAGCTTGGAAATACGGACAAAATACAAATATTAATTAAAGAATGTAGGAGTATGGGTTTAGAAGTTCTTAGTCCCAATGTAAACACCTCGAATAAACATTTTATAGTTAATGATGCAGGAAAAATCGAATATGGTCTTGGTGCTATTAAAGGCGTAGCAGATTCATACTTAGATAGCTTGATAGAGAATCAAAAACATAATTATAAGGATTTGTTTGATTTAACATCAAAGACAGATGTTAAAATTGGTGGCAGAAGATCAATAGAGTCATTAGCAAAATCTGGTGCATTTGACTCAATCTCACCTTCAAGAGCAGTAGCTATTTCTTCAATTGAAGATATATTGCGTGAAGCACAAAAAGATACTAACAGCAATGATTTATTCTCTAACACAAAAATTACTTTTGATCCCTATGAAAAATATCAAAACATAAAAGAAATCTCTCAAAATAAAGCACTTGAATTTGAAAAAGAAGCATTTGGATTCTATTTCACTGGCCACCCTATACAAATTAATGAAAGTTTTTATTCCTCTTATAGGTCTGCGCAGATTTCAGACATAACTGAACCAAGAGAAAATGCAAAAATTGTTGGCATGATTAATCAATTAAGACAAATCAAAGACAAACGAGGAAGAAATTTAATGTTTGTATCATTTGATGATGGATCGGGTAGCATGGAAGGAACAATTGGTTCAGATTTACTGCAATCTCATCACGAGATTTTCAAGAAAGACAAAATACTGATTTTTATTGGTAATGTTGATTATGATGACTTTAAATCAAACCAACTTAATAAAACAATGTATAAAATGGACGTTAAGAATGTAGAGTTAATTGATAACACTGTTAATGATTTATCTAAAGAAATATTAATAGATTTAACTCAGTTTGATGCCGATACCTTAAGAATTATTTCTGAAGATGCAAATAAAACTAATGGTACGTTTTGGGAAAAAAATGCATGTACTGTTAAACTAAAGATTTCCTCAAATCAATTCACTGGCATTATTACTCTTGGTGAAAACTTCACAGTTACCCCATCAAGGGAAAAATTAGATCAGCTTCATGATATATTTAGAACAAAAAATATTATTATAGAAAGCGCGTTATGAAGAATTTTTATTTAGATTTTGAGAAACCAATTTCAGATATTGTGGATAAGATTGAGGCTCTGAAAATTGCTTCTGAAGATGACCCAAAATTAATTCCTGAAATTGAAAAATTAAAAAGCAAAGAGAAAAACTTAAGAAAAAGAATATTTTCAAAACTCTCAATTTGGCAAAAAGTACAAATTGCCAGGCATCCGCAGCGTCCACACACAAAAGATTACATTGATCTTATCTTTAGCAATTTCGTTGAACTGCATGGTGATCGTCAATATGCTGATGATGCAGCAATTATTGGAGGTATTGGAGATATCGATAATAAATCTTTCATGATTATTGGGCATGAGAAGGGTAGAGAAACAGAGGAGAAAGTTAAAAGAAATTTTGGAATGCCACATCCTGAAGGTTATAGAAAGGCAAAAAGATTAATGTTGCTAGCAGAAAGATTTTCATTACCCATCATTTCTTTTATTGACACCGCAGGTGCTTATCCAGGCATTGAAGGAGAAGAGAGAGGGCAAAGTGAAGCAATTGCAAGTAATTTAGCCTTAATGTCAAAACTAAAAACCCAAATTCTTGTTTTCATAACTGGTGAGGGTGGTTCTGGAGGTGCTTTGGGGATTGGAGTTGGTGATCATTACTCTATTCTTGAACATGCAACATATTCTGTTGCTTCTCCTGAGGCATGTTCCTCCATCATTTGGCGAACTGCTGAAAAGGCAGCTAGCGCTGCAGAGGCAATGAAGGTAAGTGCTCAAGAGCTTATTAAGATAGGAATAGTAGACGAAATAATTTCTGAACCAAATGGAGGCGCCCATAGAAATTATTCAAAGACAGCAAGAGCAATAAAATCATCTATTCTTGAAAATATTGCAAAATTCAAGGCAATTGATATGGATAAACTCCTTGAAATGAGATATCAAAAGCTGCTAAAAATTGGATAAGCATTTTTTCAGCAAAATAAACCTGGACATCATTTCAGATACCAAAGAATTATATATTGGTTATAGTGGTGGACCTGATTCTACTGCACTATTGCATTACCTTAATAGTAATTCGGACATAAAATTAACAGCAGTTCATATTAATCATGGTATTTCTGATCAATCAAAAAACTGGGAAAAGCATTGTTCTGATTTTTGCAAGCAAAATAATATTAATATCATTTGCAAGAGTATAAAAATTGAGAAAAATAAAAGCATAGAAAGTGAGGCAAGAAGATTAAGAATCGAAACATTCAAAAATATTGTTCCAACTTCAGCAAATTTAGTATTAGCTCATCATTTAGATGATCGAGTAGAAACATTGCTATATCGATTATTCAGAGGCACAGGTATAAAAGGACTTAGCACTTTTTCAGACCAAACAAAACTTGGCACTTTAAATATTATTCGACCATTTATAAAAATTGAAAAATCAGAAATTCTTAACTATTTAAATGAATATAATCTTGCCTACGTTGAAGATGATACTAATTCAGATAATCTTTATGATAGAAATTTTATCCGTAATGAAATCATCCCCATGATTACAAGCAGATGGCCAAAGGCATCACAAAAAATTGCTGAATTATCTGATTTTGCAAATATGGAGAATATTTTAAAAGAGGCCTATCTTGATAAATTGCTTTGTGATTTGGACGTTGGTTTAGGTATAAAGCTTGATGATCTAGCAAGTTTTAAAAGACCAATACGCAACGAACTAATCAGATATTGGGTAAGGAAGAATGGTTATGCAGTACCTAACAAAAAAAATATTGATGAAATTAATAAAATTTTTATTGATAGTCAGCCATCAAGAAAAAGTACTGTTAAATGGTCAAAATCTGATAAAACTGAAAAACCATGTAAAATATTTATGAAATCTAATTATCTTATTATTGAGGAAGATTATGGAGTTTAAGACTTTATCATTAGAAAAAAAAGGTTCGATTGCATTGTTAAAATTTATGCGTCCTGAAGTTATGAATGCATTTAACTCTCAGCAAGTTGATGAGATGAAACTAGCAGTTACAAATTTAGCTGGTGATAAGGAAATAAGAGTTGTAATTTTATCTGGTGAGGGAAAAGCCTTTACATCAGGAGCTGATCTAAGCGAAAAAGAAGCCAAATGGGAAAATGTACATGATGCGCTTATAGAAGGTTATCTCCCTTCCTTAAAGGGAATAATTGAAATGCCAAAGTTAGTTATTGCAAGTATTAACGGTCCAGCTGCAGGCATTGGTGCCGCGTTTGCAATGGCTTGTGATTTTAGAGTCATGTCAGAGGATTCTTACATTCTTTCAGTATTCAGCAATATTGCGCTTGTACCAGATGGTGGTTTAAATTGGTTGCTAGCAAGAAATATAGGATATACAAAAGCTCTTGAGTATGCGGTTGAGGCTAAAAAAATTTCGGCGAGTGAATGTCTTGAATTCGGCATAGCAAATAAGGTTTGTAGTTTAAATGATTTGGATGATGTTACTTTTTCCTGGGCCAAAAAACTTTCTGAAAGATCTCCTCAAGCTGTTGCTAATACAAAAAAGCTAATGCGAGAGTCACTTGAGAAAAAATATTTAGAAACCTTCGAAGATGAAGCAAAAATTCAAGTAGAGATTTTTGGTAATGAAGAATTCAAAGAGGGCGTATCAGCTTTTTTTGCTAAAAGAAAACCTAATTTTCATAAATAAGCTTATCAATCCCAACAGTTATTGCTTTGAAAGAGGCTTTGGTTGTATTTTCATCTATACCCACACCCCATTTTGTATTTTCTCCATCGCTTACTTCTATATAAGCTACTGCTTTCGCATCTGATCCTGTCGCAAGTGAATGTTGATGATAATCTGCAATACTAAAATCTGATTTGTGAAGGTTATTAAATGCATCTATGCATGCATCAATGGGTCCATTCCCTGTTCCTGAAAGTTCAATGCATTTTTCATCTTGCATGATTTCTAGTTTGACCCCATCTTGATTTTTATCGCTTGTAATTACACTAAATGATTTTAGTTGAGTATCTAGTGTGTTTTTAATAAAGTTAGATTCAAAAATACTCCAAATTTCATGGGACAGTAGTTCTTTACCTGACTGGTCTGCAACATCTTGAATTTTAGAAGATAAGCTTATTTGGAGGCGTCTTGGTAAAGATACACCATGATCTTTCTCAAGGATATATGCAACCCCACCTTTTCCTGACTGAGAATTTATTCTAACAACTGCTTCGTAAGATCTTCCGAGATCCGAGGGATCAATTGGTAAATATGGAACTTCCCATTGAGGCTCGTTAGATTTTTTTATTGCATCTAAACCTTTTTTTATCGCATCTTGATGTGAGCCAGAAAATGCAGTAAAAACAAGATCTCCAGCATATGGATGCCTTGGATGTACAGGTAACTGGTTACAAAACTCTACTTCCCTCACGATGTGATTAATCTTTGTAAAATCTAATTTAGGATTTACTCCTTGTGTTAGCAAATTCAAGCTTAGAGTTACTAAATCAACATTCCCTGTTCTTTCACCATTACCAAATAATGTGCCTTCAATCCTATCCGCGCCAGCCATCACCCCAATCTCAGCCGCGGCGACTGCAGTTCCTCTATCATTATGAGGGTGTAATGAAATACAAATATTTTCTCTGTTTTGTATATTGCTAATCATCCATTCTATTTGGTCTCCATAAATATTAGGAGACGACATTTCAACTGTAGCAGGTAGATTGATAATAATTTTCTCTTTTGAGTAGGGCGAAAGAATATCTACGACTTCGTTGCATACTTCTAAAGAAAAATCTAATTCTGTTGCAGTAAAACTTTCTGGAGAGTACTCAAATAACCATTCTGTTTGTTGATTTGCAGATGACAATTCTTTTATTAAGGTTGCTCCATCAGTTGCTATTTTTTTAATGCCCTTCCTATCTTTATTAAAAACAACTTTTCTTTGAAGAGTTGATGTCGAATTATAAAAATGTACTATTGCTCGTTTGACACCTTCAAGAGATTCAAAAGTTTTTTTAATGATGTGGTCTCTTGATTGAGTAAGTACCTGAATGGTCACATCATTAGGTATCTTTTTTTCTTTAATAAGGACTCTTACAAAATCATAATCAGTCTGTGAGGCAGCAGGAAATCCCACTTCAATTTCTTTAAATCCGATATTACAAAGCAACTCGAACATTCTGATTTTTTTTTCAACACTCATAGGCTCAATGAGAGCTTGATTGCCATCCCTGAGGTCAACTGAACACCATCTTGGAGCCTCAGTGAGCAAATTATTTGGCCATGACCTATCAACCAAATTAATTGGCTTGAAAGGTTTGTATTTTTTTGAAATATCTTCCATTATCAATATAAATGTTTGAAAACAATCATGACAGAACCAGATATATTCTATCCTTAATGGGGTATAGTCTATCAAAACCCACCATTGAGAATAAAAAATCTTTAGAAACCAAAATATATTGTTTTCAAAAGGGGCATATTCTAACACTACATGATAAATCTTTGGATTTTTATTCAGAAACTGAAAAAAACCTATTTTCAAAAATAATTAATGCAATTTCTGTCAGCAAGAATGAATCCTTTTTTTGCTTTGAAAATGAAAAAGAATTGGAGAAATCAATTCAATATGACAATGCTATTGCAATACTTAATTTTACAAATCGCATTATTCAAGTTTCTGATCCATTAATTTCAGTGCCTTCACTAAAAAGTTTATTAAATGAGCCTAGTTTAAAATCAGAACTTTGGCAGAAAATAAAGCATCTTAGAGAGTAACATCATCAAAATTAGAATTTCTAATATAAATGATATTAAAGAAATATCAGACATAGAAAATTGCACAAATCCTAATCCGTGGACCATTGAACAAATAAGATCTTCATTTGAAATGGGTCACTCATCATACATATGTTATGAAGACCATGAGATAGTGGGTTTTATCATTTATTTAGCAGTTGGTAATGAAATACATCTACTAAATATTGCAATAAAACCTGTTTTTCAAAATATGGGCTATGGCACACTAATGCTTGATTTTCTAAAAAATCAGGCAATGGTTCTAGGCATAAGTTTAATTTACCTTGAGGTGAGAGTATCGAATATTAATGCTATATCCTTTTACAAGAAGCATGGCTTTAAAAGCGATGCCATACGCAATAATTATTATTCAAAACCATTTGAAGAAGATGCATTATTAATGAGCTTAAAAATTTAAAGAATCTCTTTCAAAACTTTTTCAATAGTTTTTGCATCTTCCTGTGGCCCAAATCTTTGTACAATCTCGCCTTCTTTATCAACTAAAAACTTTGTAAAGTTCCATTTTATGCTTTCTGTTCCTAGGATTCCTTTTGAAGACTGCTTTAAATATTTGAAAAGCGGGCTAGCATCACTTCCATTAACATTCACTTTGTCAAATATTTTGAAACTTACGCTGTAGTTTGTTTCACAAAATTCAAGAATTTCTTCATTTGTTCCAGGTTCCTGCTTGCCAAATTGATTACATGGAAAAGCTAAAATCTCAAATCCTTCAGAGTTATATTTTTTATATAGATTTTCTAAACCTTTATACTGTGGTGTTAAACCACAATAACTTGCTACATTAACTATTAGAATAATTTTGCCTCTATACTCTGACATTTCAATGGACTGATTATTAGTGTCTGATACTTTAAAATCATATATGCTAGTCATAGTTAAGATTAATTGTTGCTGGTATTGTATCCGATCATAAGGCTGTGGAAAAAGATTTTAAAAATTTTTACTTCTATTGGAAGTCATATAATGAACTTACTTCAAAAGAAATATATGAAATACTTCATTTAAGACAGAAAGTCTTTGTTGAAGAGCAAAATTGTGCATATGTTGATAGTGATTTTAGAGATCAGAAATCTCTCCATCTTCTTGTTTACGATCAAAATAAACTTATTGGATATCTACGTCTGATAAAAAAGGATAAATATCAAGATTGTCCTTCAATAGGAAGGATCGTGCTCGCCAGAGCTTATAGAAGTAATGGAATCGGCAAGCAATTAATTGAAGAGGGCGTCAAAAAAAGCCAGCAATTATTTGCAAATATTGAAATCAAAATATCCGCACAGCTGGGTTTAAAAGAATATTATGAGGATCTTGGTTTTTCTATTAAAGGAGAGAAATATCTTGAGGATGGTATTGAACATGTTCAAATGATATTGAGCCCAAATTTAAAATACTCATTGTATGAGAATTGTCTAAATTTAATTAGAAGTAAGTCGTTTATTTTGACAATTGGTCTATTCGTTTCAATATCATTCGTACTATCAACGTTTATAAAAGAAGTTCAAACTGAATCATTCAATTGGGTCGCAAAGATAGATGACAAATATATCTCAAGATCAAAATTTGAGAGATATTTAAGTTCAATCACAAATTCTAGAAGGTTTGACAATGCTAACGATGACAGTGAATTGGTACTTGAAAAAATGATTGATGAAGAGTTATTAATTCAAAGGGCAATTGATATTGGCATGCTCGATAACAATAGCCAGATAAGAAGCATCATTATCCAAAACATGATTAAGTCAATAATGTCTGAATTAGAAACATTTGAATTGAGTGAACAAGATTTAAAGATGTTTTTTAGTGAAAATAAAGAATTTTTTTCAACAGCACCTAAAGTAAGGCTGAAGAAGTTATCTTTTGAAAGAAATGAAGATGCTCTGAATGCAAGAAAGCTCATTCTAGAAGGCAATTTTATTGATGCCCAAAAATTAGCAAGAAATGAGATCATTGAATTGCCTAATACTATTTTGCCAACTATTAAGGTAAGAGAATACATCGGACCCAAATTAACTGAAATCGCACTATCAATGAAAGATGGTGAAATTAGTGAGGTTATTACTGAGCTTAATGCATTTCACCTAATCATAATGATTAAAAAAATAGATATGTTTATTCCTGATTATGAAAATGTAAAACAACAGGTAGAAAATGAATTTTTAAAACGCCAGGGAGATAAATTATTTTTAGATTATTTAGAAAATTTACGGAGTTGGTATGACGTTACAAAGAATTTGTAAATTTTCAAAGTATTTTTTCTTAGTTACTTTTCTTGCTATTAATGTGAACCTTGAATCACACAGTAGGGCTGAATCATATTCCAAGATTTTACTTACAACTGATAAAAATAATTATGAAGTAAATATCATTGGAAATTTTAAATACTCAATTCTTCTAAATTTACTTAATAAAGGTTTTTTTGAGAACGATAGCGAACTTAAAAGCTATATCAATCAAAGCTTTTCGTTTGATAGTTGTGCCTCAGACCAAAACCCACAAGTCCTTCAAAATATGCAAGCAGGATACGTTAAATACAATTTGAATCTTAAATGCGATATGAGACCTAATTATCTTGAATTAAGTTTATTTACAGATATAGATTCACAGCATACTCATATTTCTAAAATATTAGAAAATGGTGAACTTAAACAAGAGCTAATTTTTACATCTGAGATCATACAACGACCCCTTAATTTAGATAAAAGTAGTATAGAGGTAGATAACTCATTAAGTGCTTTTTTGGTAATGGGTTTTTTTCACATACTTTCAGGTTGGGATCATATTGCATTTATAGTTGGGTTAGTCCTACTATTTACAAGATTATCCCTTTTTTATGCTATCACTGGTTTTACAATTGGGCATTCTGCAACATTATTTCTTGGATCAGCCAATATCATCACTGTTGATATTAAAATTGTTGAGATATTAATAGCATTTTCAATTTTCATAGTTGGTTTAGAAAATATTATTAAAAATAAGAAGCCAACCAATAAAAGTATGGGATTGAAAATTATGTTTGCTCTTGCACTTTTATTGCTGCTAGCCTCAAATGAGAATATTTTTTTTATAACTGCATGCGCCTTATTGGTCTTTTTCTACACAAAACTAAACTTTACTTATAATAAAAGTGTTTTACCCCAACTAATTACAATTATTTTTGGTTTCATTCACGGGCTTGGCTTTGCTTCAAATTTGAATGAAAACCTCGTTTTCAAAGACAATATTTTTGAGATGATACTGGGTTTTAATCTTGGAATTGAAATTGGACAAATTATCATTGCACTTACTGTTTTGTTAACTTTGTTTATAATGAAGAGGATGATGAATAATGCAAATTTGCATTCATTCAGAAATATATTAAGTGCTTCATTGGTTTCAATCGGAGCATATTGGTTTTTAATAAGGTCTATAATATGAAATTTGCAATACCGTTATCTATTCTTCCAACAAACGAATTGCTAGAAATCACTCTTCAAGCTGAAAAGTGTGGTTTTGACTCAGTGGCTACATCTGATCATCTCATTCATCCAAAGAATTTTTCAGTACCATATCCGTATACTGAAGATGGCAAGGTAAGATGGGAAGAGGGTACAGATTGGCCTGATCCCATAAATTTGTTTTCTTATTTAGCTGGTGCAACGAAAAAAATAAATTTTTATACAAGTGTTTATATTTTACCTGCAAGAAATCCTTTACGTGCTGCAAAAGAGATTTCCACATTAGCAAACTTTTCAAATGGTAGATTCTCATTAGGAATTGGAATGGGATGGATGCCGGAAGAATTTCAAGTGGGAGAGCAAGCTTTTCGTATGAGGGGTAAACGTGCAGATGAAATGATCGAAGTCATGAAAAAATTATGGTCAGGTGATATGCATTCATTTGATGGTGAATTTTATAACTATGAACCTCTTGAAATGTTACCGAAACCAAATCATAAAATTCCAATATTGGTTGGTGGATTCTCTAAACCCGCTATTAGGAGAGCAGCTCAGCATGATGGATGGGTGTCAGATCTTCATAGTTTAGAGGAACTCAAAGCTTTGATAAAAAAAATTAAACAAGAAAGACAAGAAAAAAATAGGACTGGCGAATATAAAATAATTGCATTTAGTTGTTGGGATGCCTTCAGCGCAGATGGGTTTAAAAAAATGCAAGAGCTTGGAGTAACCACCATAACTACTTATCCGTGGATGCTTTATGGCGTGATGAATGAAGCACCTTTGCAAGAAAAGCTTGATGGACTCAAAAGATTTTCAGACGAAATCATAAATAAATTTTAGTTATATATGCCGTTCTTTTTATTCAATCAATGAATATCATATAATTTCGATATGTATCGTGTGCGTTTAGTTCAACAAAAAGATATTGATAAGATATTCAGGCTCATTAAATCTGGGACAGTCACGATGACCACGATGCCAAAAACAAAAATTGATTTAAAAAAAAGGATTAAATGGTCTAATGTTTCTGCAAAAAAAGCTTCAAAAAGTCCTAACCATGATTCTTATTTGTTTGTGCTGGAAAAGGGTAATCAAATTCATGGCCTATCAGCAATTTATACATCTGTTTCAAAAAAAAAGCCGTCTGTTTATTTCAAGCAACAGAATGAAAGTTATTATTCTAAAGATTTGAAAATAAAAAATGAATTCCATTCATTGCAACTACATTTTGTAAAAACACCATATACTGAACTTGGAACCCTATACATTGATCCTAAGCACAGAGGCAAAGGAGGAGGAAAACTCATATCTTTTGCTAGATTTATGTATATGTCAATTTCACCAAAAAGATTCGATAGAAAAGTTTTTGTTGAAATTAGAGGTCATAAGGATAAAAAAGGAAGCACACCATTTTGGGATCAATTTAGCAGCCATTTCTTCGATCTAAATTTTTTTGATGCCGATAATATCTCCTACATTGACAATAATTTCATATCAGAGTTGATACCAAAGTATCCTTTTCCAATAGATTTGATGCCACTAAAGGCACGACAATCAATAGGGAAACCTCATCAATCGTCATTGCTAGCATATAAGCTATTACGTGATCAATCCTTTGAACCAAACGGATTAGTTGATGTGCTTGATGGTGGCCCCTGCATTTCAGCACACATCAATAACATACCATTTGTGAATACAGCTAAGTCATTCAAGATTGGCGAGATAAAGAAATTTAATAATCCATCAACAAAGGGATCTTTTATTTTTAAAGATAGCTTAAATGATTTTGTTGCCACAAGAGCAGACATTCTTGAAATAGATAAATTTGAAACATCATCTAAATCCAAGCAAGCTCCTAAGATGGTTAGAATATCTCCAACTTGTGCAAGATTATTAGAAGTTAATATTGGCGATTGTATAAAAGTTATTTTATAGATCATGTTTACAAATGCGGAAATTAATTTTGATGGACTTATAGGGCCTAGCCATAATTATGGCGGCCTATCTTTAGGGAATAATGCCTCTCAAGATAATTCGAAGCAGGTGTCTTCGCCTAAAGATGCCGCATTACAGGGATTAAGAAAAATGAAACTCTTGATGGAGGAGAGCATACCTCAAGGTATTTTTTTACCTCATGAAAGACCTCATCTCAAGGGCTTCAATAAACTAGGATTTACTGGAAATATTGAAAAAGTGTTAAATGACGCATATGCCGTAAATCCTAATTTAGTATCTTGTTTTTACTCTGCATCATCAATGTGGGCCGCTAACGCTGCAACATTTTCACCAAGTATGGATAATATTGATAATGCAATTCATATCACTGTAGCAAATTTAAACTCAATGATGCACCGGTCCATTGAACCAAAATTTACTTACAAGATGTTAAAACGTATTCTTAACAAAAAAGTCAATATTAATAAATCACTCCTGAATCTTCCCAATATTGGAGATGAAGGTGCAGCGAATCATATCAGGATTGCAGAAAGACACAATGCGCCTGGTTATCAAATTTTTGTCTACTCATCTGAAAATATTAGTCATGCGAAAACTATTGAAAGACAATCTTTAATTGGTTCAAAATTAATTGCAAAAAAGAATTGCGTTGAGGACCAAAGAGTATTTTATTTGCAGCAAAGCAACAAGGCAATACGATATGGCAGCTTTCATAATGATATTGTTTCTACAGCAAATGAAAATATTTTTATATATCATGAGGAGGCATTTGAAAGCACTCAAGAATTAAAAGTGATATTGGCTAGGTTAAAAAAGCTAGTTCCAAATTTTAAACCAATTAAAATATTAAACTCTGAGATTGATTTGCAGACAATTGTAAGCTCATATCTATTAAATTCTCAATTAATATCATTACCATCTGGTGGGATGATGTTTTTGCTTCCTAGTGAAGTTAAACAATATCCAAATTGTATGCAGTGGCTTGAGAAAATTTCTGCAGAAGAAGAAATTAAAAAGATTAAATTTATTGATGTTAAACAAAGTATGCGCAATGGAGGTGGCCCAGCATGCTTAAGACTAAGAATGATCTTTAATGAAAATGAAATCAGCTCAGTTAACAAAAATTTTTTATTAGATGACAATAAAATAGATCTTCTAACCAACCTAATTGAAAACAAATACAGAGATCGACTGCAGCCAGATGATCTTCTTGATCCGAATTTAGCGGATGAGAGCCTTGAAATTTTAGATGCTTTAACAAAAATATTTAAAACTGGATCAATATATAATTTTCAAAAAATCTAATTAAATCAACGTTCGATTATTGGAGCATTAAAAAATATTGTGTGTAATTCTTCAGTAATAAATGGCGCAAATGGATGAATAAATACCAGGATTTCCTTGTAAATTGGTAACAAATTCTTTGTTTCATTTAAATCTTTGCATGCCTCAAGATATTCATCACAAAATTTAGACCAAAAAAATTCATAAACTTCATTCATTGCTAGATCAAGCCTAAATTCTTCAATATTTCTCTCTACTCTTTGTTTGCACTTATTAAAGTCATTGAGAATTTTGTTATCTGCATTATTTTTTGGTTCAAATTTTTCATTATGGTTTTCAAAGTTTTGTATAAACCTTCCTGCATTCCAAATTTTAGTGCAAAAGTTTCGATAACCCTTTAACCTACCCATTTCAAAGCTAATTTCCTTTGCATGAGTTGCCAAAGAGAAAAACATCATTCGAAGTGCATCTGAACCATATGAATCAATACCATTCGGAAATTGCTTTCTTGTGCGTTTTTCAATTTTTTCTGCAAGTCCATCTTGCATGAGATTTGATGTTCTTTTTTTTACAAGATCTTCTAATGAGATTCCATAAATCAGGTCAAGCGGATCAATAATATTTCCTTTAGATTTTGACATTTTTTGACCATTTTCATCTCTAATCAAGCCTGTGACATAAACATCTTTAAAAGGTATTTGATTGGTAAATTCAATACTCATCATCATCATTCTAGCAACCCAGAAAAAAATAATATCAAAACCAGTTACTAATAAATCAGTTGGAAAAAAATTTTTTAAATCCTGATTATCTTTTGGCCACCCTAATGATGCAAATGGCCAAAGACTTGAAGAAAACCAAGTATCTAACACATCATCATCTTGTTTTAGAACTTTACTGCCCAAGTTATATTTTTTTCTTACTAACTCTTCAGTTTCTGCTACATAACAATTATTTTCATCATCATACCAAGCTGGAATCCTATGTCCCCACCAAATTTGCCTACTTATACACCAGTCTTCAATATTGTTCATCCAATTAAAGTATGTTTTTACCCAATTATTTGGATGGAAACGAATTATTTTTTTTTCAACCATCTCATTTGCTTTTTTTGCCATTTCATCAGTCCTTACGTACCATTGAAAACTTAACCTTGGCTCTATTACAACATTTGATCTTTCTCCCCTTGGAACACTAATTTGATGAGTTTCTTCTTTAACTAGAAGATCCATTTTTTCTAGTTCTGATAAAACTTCTTTGCGGGCTTTAAATCTATCTAGATTTTTGAAAGGGTCGGGTACAGAATCATTTGTATATGCAAATCGATCGAAGATATTAACTGGCTTAAAGTCAGATTGATTTTTTGATGATTTTACAACCTCGCCATCTAGATATAAATTATATTTCTTTCCAATTTCATAATCATTAAAATCATGTCCAGGCGTAATCTTCAGACAGCCTGTACCAAATTCCATATCAACATATTCATCTCCAATAATTGGAATAATTCTATTAGAGAATGGCAGGACAATATTTTTTCCTATAAACGAAAGATATCTTTTATCATTTGGGTTAATGGCCACGGCCATATCTCCGAACATAGTCTCTGGTCTTGTTGTAGCAATTACTAAAAAATTAGAGATATCATTTTCTAGTGGGTATTTTATATGCCAAATTTTACCTTCTTTTTCTTGCCTTTTAACTTCAAGATCAGATACTGCAGTTTGTAAGGATGGATCCCAATTAACAAGTCTGTATCCGCGATAAATTTTGTCTTTATTAAATAAATCAACAAATGCTTTTGTGACTGCCTTTGAAAATTTTTCATCAAGTGTAAATCGATATTTATCCCAATTCACTGAACAGCCTAGTCTTTTAATCTGATTTGTAATTTGTTTCTCAGAAAAATCTTTCCATTCCCAAACTTGTTCAAGAAACTTTTCTCTACCAAGATCTTCTTTTTTGATTCCATCTGTAACTAGATTATTTTCAACAACAAGTTGTGTAGCTATACCTGCATGATCAGTCCCAATTTGCCAGTATGATTTCACAGATCTCATATGATTATATCTTGTATAGAAATCCATAATTGCGTATTGAAAACTATGTCCCATATGCAATGTTCCAGTGACGTTTGGAGGGGGTATTACTTGTGAAAATTTACTATCAGATTTTATATTTGGTAATGGATTATCCTTCCAAATGTTAGCCCATTTTTCTTCGATATCTAATGGTGAATACCGCTTATCCATAGCAAGAAGGAGAGTTACTTAGAATTAAATATAAATTCACATAAAAGTGGTACTGGTCTACCTGTGCCACCTTTTTGGGGCCCAGTAATCCACGCAGTGCCAGCAATATCTAAATGCGCCCACTCATAATCTTCCGTAAATCTTGAGAGAAAGCACGCTGCAGTAATCGTTCCTGCACCACCATCACCTATATTTGCAAGATCTGCAAAGTTAGATTTTGTACATGATTGATATTCATCCCAAAGTGGTAATTGCCAAGCTTTATCAAAGACGTTTTGTCCAGATTCAAGAATTTTATCAGCTAACCTTTGATTATTAGACATGAGACCGGATCCGTGTTTTCCAAGAGCTACTACGCATGCACCAGTTAAAGTAGCAATATCTATTACGCATTTTGGATTATATCTTTTAACGTATGTCAGAGCATCACATAAAACTAGTCTGCCTTCAGCATCTGTATTGAGAATTTCAATAGTTTGTCCTGACATTGATGTGACAACATCTCCGGGTTTTGTTGCTTTGCCAGATGGCATATTCTCTGCGCAAGCCATAACACCTATGACATTTACTTTTGATTTAAGTCTTGCAAGGACTTGCATTACACCAAACACAGATGCAGCTCCACCCATATCCCATTTCATTTCATCCATAGCTCTACTTGGTTTTAATGATATTCCCCCAGTATCAAATGTAATACCTTTCCCTACCAGTACAATAGGTTTGTTTGATCTTGAAGCACCTTTGTATTCTATGACCATCATTCGAGGGGGTTCAATGCTACCGCGTGCTACAGATAAATAAGAACCCATTTTTAACTTTTCAAGGTCTTTTTCATTAAGAGATTTAATCTTGAGTTTTGGGAAGTATTTTTTTAACTGCTTAACTTTTGATTCAATTTTTCTAGGTGTGCAATGATTAGCTGGCAGATCTCCTAAAAACTTAGTTGCATTCATACCCTCACCAATCGCATGACCGGTCTTAATATCTTGTAAAAGTTTTTTAGAAACAGTAATACTCTTTTTGAAACTTATAAAGTTTACTTTTCGTAAGCTTTTCTTTTTAACTGTCTTATTTTTTGTCTGATGAAATGTATATGAGCTCACTTCAAGAGTTCTTGATCCAATTTCTAACAGGTTTTTATGTTTGTTATCAAGCATATCATCGTTTATAGCAATAGAAATCTCAACAAACTTTTTATATTGTTCTGTCTTTGAAGATATTTTTTTGAAAAATGTAATCCAAGCATTTAAATCTTTTTTTACATCAGGTTGTTTAATAAGAACTAAATTTTTTACCTTTAAGTACGGTATTTCAATAAAAAATTCTGATCCATTTGATGAATTGATAGATTTAATTGCATTCTTAATCATTCTGACTATCAAACTACCTGATGGTTTCTTTTCAAGAGTCTGAATTATTGATTGGATAAGAGGATCTCTATTTGAGTTTTTAGATACTCCAACAAAAAGTAGAGAAGAAGCAAAGCCCTTTAAACTATTTTGATCAAGATTTTTGTAGTTAATGTTTGATAATACTTTATATGTCATTCAGTTTCTCCGTTTATACTAGATACAAAATGTTATTGTAAACGAACATTCCTTACAGATATGCAAACAAGTGCCATTATTTCAAAACATTTCAACATTAGAGTTTTTCAGACATTTCTAGTTACACTTTTTACATTGTTTGGGATTTTAATGATTTCAAGACTGACTGGTTACTTTGAGAAAGCATCTAGGGGTGAATTGGAATTAAGTAACATTTTCTTTGTTGTTTTATTAAGACTGCCAGATTTCCTCTCTTTTCTTATACCATTCTCGATTTTTGTAAGTTTAATAATTGTTATTTCAAGAAAATTTCAAAATAATGAAATTTACGCTGTGTATAATTTAGGAGTATCTCCAATAAGACACGCATTATTTCTGTGGAAACAAATTATCTTAGTTATTCTGATTGTTGGATTATTGAGCATATTCATTGGCCCATATGCAAAGAGCATCTCTGAAACCTACTTCAATGATCAAACTACAAAAGATTATTTTGGAGCATTTGAACCCAATAAGATAAACAAGATCCCAAATAGCAATAGTTTTATCTTCTTTGATGAGGGAGCTGATAATATTTTTAAAGATGTTATATTTATTAATGATGATGAAAGTGCACTCACAATAATTGAATCAAGATTATTAGAGTATAAATATTTAGATAATAAAATAGATTTAAGCTTTAAAAATGGAAAATTTTTTCCAAATTTAAATACATCCTCTATAGTATCAATTAATTTTCAGAACTTTGATCATTCAGTCAGCGTTGTCACTTCCACTCCCGCAAGATTCACATTTAAGAAGGTTTTTGATTTAGATGGCGGCATCACTTTTATTGATATGCAGTGGCGTATATCGTTTGTAATTATGACAATTATATTAATATTTTTAGGATTCAATCTTGGTAAAGTAAAAGCCAGATCATCAAGCTCATCAAATATTCTTTCAGGATTATTTATATATATTTCTTATTTGGCATCCTTAATTTTATATAGAGATTCATATGCAGGAATTAATCCATTCTTTTATATTGGATTGTGGCCAATTCATTTAATCTTTTTAACTTTTACACTTAGTCTTATATTTAAAGATTTTAGAAATTCCTTATTTCAAAAGATTCATTCAAAGAATTTATTAGCTTTGTTGGTATTCATGATGATTGTTATTTTTATGTGGATTTTCTTAGAATGAATTACATTTTTTACAAACACTTATTTTTTAGATCCTTATTAACTGCAATTATAGTTGTTATATTTCTTTTTTCATTTGATTTATTTATATCTCTAGCAACAAATTCTGATATGTTTAATGAAAATTTTTCAAAGATTTTGACGGATCAGTTATATTCAAGCTTTAGGAATGTACTTCAATATTTTGAGATCTTAATGCTCATTGCTGTTCTATTAAGTTTGGCTAGATTTCGTGAATCTGGCAATCTTAACTTTCTACAATCCCTCAGTATGTCACCATTTGAAATATTACTATTATCCAGCTTAGGACCAATCCTGCTTTCACTGTTATTTATGTATGCTGGACAAAAAAGTAATTTGCTGAATGAATTATCGTCAAAGAATGATTACTTCCTAGTCTCAGATAAAGCAATTTTTCATCATCAACCTGAAGAACAAAAAATATTTAAGCTTTCAGAAGATAATGCATTAGAAGTCATATATAGCAGAGCGAATGAAGAAGATGTTTTCAACATTCTATATGAAAGTGCAGGCTTAAAAGATACCAAATCGGTTATAGAAAGCATTTCTAATAATAATTTTGTGTTGTCAAAAGAAAGTAAAAATAATTTAAAATTAAAACTCCTTCCATTTACTACTCTTGGAGTTATTTTTCTTTCCTCTCTATTGGTATTTTCTCAGGCTAGAGTAATTGGTGTTGGGAGAGTAATCTTATACGGTCTATTGATTGGTTTTAGTTACAAGATAATAAATGATTTAATTCAAGCTATTTTTATGGCATTTTCTAGTCAATCGATATTTCAATATATTATTTTGCCAGTGGTCTTTTTTGTCTTAGGAGTATACGGTCTCAAAAAATCTACTAAATTTTAATCAATTTAGTTTTAGAAAGATAATCGCTTACTGAAAGTTTATTAACATTAAAGTTAATTAGTATTAGTAGCAAACCACAAGTTAAAAATATAATACAGTTGACTAAAAATCTAATGATTGTCTGATAAAGCAATATAGAATTACCATCAGTACTTTTTATCTTGATCTTCCAAACTTTCATTCCTAAGGTTTGACCACCATTCACCCAGAAGTACGCAAAAAATCCCCATGCAGAAAAAAATGCAACTAATATCCCCAAATTTGGACTCAAGGTCTCCATACCATTAGCAAAGAATGCTATCGAGCCAACAAAAAACCATACTCCAATTAATAACATAAAATCATAGATTCCACATAAGAATCTTGATGAAAAAGATGGAGGGACTTCTATATAATTCATGGGATATAATCAATCTATACATTATGAATGAAAAAGCAACTTTTTTTGGACACCCTATAGGACTAAGAACTTTATTTTTAACAGAGATGTGGGAAAGAATGTCTTATTATGGAATGAGAGGCATCATGGTACTATTCATGACCGCCGGACTGACTGGCATTAATCCAGGATTAAATTTTTCTGCAGCTGAAGCCAATGCAATATATGGAGCATATATTGGTCTTGTCTATTTTATGGTTGTGCCGGGTGGATGGCTTGCAGATAATATTTTTGGTCATCAAAAAGCAGTTTTGGCAGGTGCGCTGATAATTACTTTAGGCCATTTCACACTCGCAATACCAATCACACAAACTTTCTTTCTAGGCTTACTATTTATTATTTTAGGAACAGGTCTTCTTAAAGGAAATATTTCTACAATAGTGGGTAGACTTTATGAGGATAATGATTCAATGCGAGATTCGGGTTACACGATATTCTATATGTCAATAAATATAGGTTCAGTACTTGGATTTCTAATATGTGGCGGCTTAGGTGAGAAATTAGGTTGGCATTGGGGTTTTGGGGCTGCTGGTTTTGGAATGGCGTTTGGTGCATATCAATTTATAAAATTTAGGCACTTATTGGGTGATGCAGGAGCAAAACCCAATGATATGAGCATAGCTTCTAGAACAAAATACAAAAATATTTTTTATATTGCTTCTTTGGTATTAGCTATATTAATAATCCTTTTATTTTTTGGTTTTTTCTCAATTGATCCGGTTTCATTTGCTGAAAGTTATGCCTATTTTTTAATTATTATTGCTGGTCTTTATTTTGTTTTTCTTTTTGTTTTTGCAGGATTGACGCCCGCTGAAAAGAAAAATCTTTTATTGCTCTTTTTCTTATTTCTTGGTGCAGCTGCTTTCTGGTCAGGATTTGATCAGTCCGGTGGATCATTAACTTTATTTGCTCGAGATTTCACTAATTTAGATTTTTTTGGGTATCTTTTACCTGTAAGTTATATCAACTTGATCAACCCAATTTTTGTTGTAATTTTTGCCCCAATTTTTGCAGGTATATGGACTAATTTGGCACTTAAAAATCTTGACCCCTCGTTACCAATTAAATTTGCAATAGGATTATTTTTTATGTCAATAAGTTTTATTGTCATGATTTATGCTGTAGAAGCCGCAATGACATATGGTCAGGTTGGTATTCAGTGGCTATTGATAACATATCTTTTACATACATGGGGTGAGCTTGCTTTATCACCAATCGGCTTATCGGCATTTTCAAGATACTCACCAAAAAAATATACTGGCCAAATGTTTGGCTTATGGTTTACCGCAAGTGCAATAGGAGGTGTCCTTGCTGGTCTTCTTGGAGGAGAGGCAACAAATGAGGGTTTAGAATCTATGTCACCAATCTTTTCATTTATGATTACTTATTATCTTGTTATTGGAGTTTTCTTGCTAGCTTTAGCATTTTTTATTAAACCCGCCAAAGATTTAAAAGAAGCGCCAGATGAAAAGATGACTTCTAGCAATTAGTTTGAATTAATTTCTTCAAGAATTCCGAGATATATTTTCTCTGTTTTTTCTAAATCACTAATTGGTATTTGTTCATCAATTTGATGAATTGTTTTATTTAAAGGACCTAACTCAATTACTTGTGTACCCATTGGTGCTATCCATCTACCATCTGATGTTCCACCACCATTATTTATAATTGCTTTCTTTCCATTAACTTTTTCTAGAACGCTTTGAATCAAATTTATAAATTGATCTTTTTCAGTAAAATATGGTTCAGCATTCTGTACCCATTCAATTTCATATTTGAATTCGCCGTCATTTAAAATTTTTTCAATTCTATTTTTAAGCTCTGCCGCATTTGATTCTGGACTAAATCTCAAATTGAAAATCATATTTAGATCTTTTGGCACAACATTTGTGGCACCTGTACCTGAATTTATGTTTGAAACTTGAAAAGTAGTTGGTTCAAAGAACTTATTTCCCTTATCCCAAACTATATTCGATAATTTTTCAATTATTTCGCCTGAATGATGGATTGGATTTATTGCTTTATTTGGATACGCCACATGACCTTGCTTACCAATAACCGTCAAGTAGCCTGTAAGCGAACCCCTTCTTCCTCGTCTTATAACATCACCAACTATCTCAGAGGAACTGGCCTCACCAACTAAGCAATAATCAATGAATTTATTCTCATTCATTAATCTTGAAATAATTTTGTCAATCTTTCCATCATCAATCTCACCTTCTTCATTGCTCGTTAGTAATATCCAGATTTGAAAATTTGGATTCTTAACTTTATCAAGAAACTTTGAAGTTGCTGAAATGAAGGCAGCTATACTTGATTTCATATCAGCTGCACCTCTACCAAATAAAATATCATTTTCAACGACGGCATCATATGGATGATGTTTCCATTCATCAATAGGACCTTCTGGAACAACATCTGTATGACCAAGAAAACAAAAAATCGGACCTTTTTCTCCAATAGTCGCGATTAAATTCTCAACATTTTTATAGTTGTCAAAATTAATATCAAAACCTATTTTAGATAATTCACTTGTAATGATATGAAAACAACCATTATCATTTGGTGAAATGGACTTCACTTTGATTAAATTTTTTGCAATTTCTAAGACATCCATTTAATTTTTATGTAGTTCAGGATTTAGACTAGTATCTTTTGAATTCGATATAGCCTCAACAACTCCTGTAATCGAATTTCTTCTAAATAAGATATCTGACATCCCAGATAGGTCTGCTGCTTTAATCTCTTGAATTTCGTCATCCTTAAAAAATCGTAGTTTTGTGCCTGCTGTTAAATAAAGACCAGCCTCAACAATACAATTATTACCAAGTGGAATGCCCAATCCAGAATTCGCTCCCAACAAACAATTCTCTCCAATAGATATTTTTATATCATTTCCACCTGATAGAGTACCCATTGTGCTAGACCCACCTCCAAGATCAGAGTTTGCACCAACAATAACACCCGAAGAAATCCTACCCTCAACCATAGCAGGCCCAAGTGTACCAGCATTAAAATTAACAAAACCCTCATGCATTACAGTGGTGCCCTCAGACAAATAAGCCCCTAGTCTAACTCTTGCGGAGTCTGCAATTCTCACATTTTTGGGAATGATATAGTCAGTAAGTCGCGGGAATTTATCAAGCGAATGAACTCTTATATTAACCTTTTTTTGATTTTTTAAATTTATAAGCTCATCAGGAGAGTAGGGACCATCACTTGTCCACGCGATGGTTCTAAGAAAGTTAAAAAGTCCATCTAGGTTTAGTGTATTTGGCAAAAACATTTTTAATGATAGTAAATATAACTTTAAATATGCTTCTTCTATAGATGCAATTGGTGAGTCCTGATCCAAGATTACTTTAACACTCAGATATCCATTTTTATCAATAATTTTTGATATGTCTTGCGAAGCAACTGAATCATATTCATCTGAGGTTCTGGACACTATTTTTTCAAAATGAACATTTAATAGCTCACCTTTTGAATCAACTTTCCCATAACCTAAAGCAATAATTGGAAAATTTATTTTTGTATCTTTCATTTTTACAATCTCAAAAGAACTTTTTGTAATCTAGCACATTTATTTTCACTAACATTAGACTCAGTTTTTCTGTCAAATACATAGAAATTATCTTCTACCCTTTCACCAAGTGTCGTTATTCTTGCTGAATCCACATCGATTTTATTCTCATAAAATATTTTTGCAATTCTAGATAGTAAATTAGCAGTATCTAATGCTTCTATTGTTACCACAGTCTTATTTGACTTTAGGTCATTATGAATTTCAACATGAGTTTTAAATGAGAATGGGTTTGACACTTTACCTATTTTTAAAATATCTAATTTTTCTTCATTAAAAGCTTTGTTAATTCTATTAGTGATTTTTTTAAGGTCATCATTATTTAACTTATTTCCTAATTTTCTGTGTTTTATTAAAAATGTATTTATTGCTATCTTCCCGTCTTTAGATGTATTAATGTTTGCATCAACAACCTCAAGTAAAAGGGTGTTTAAAATATTACATATTCTTAAAAATAAGCCCGACATGTTTTTTGAGATAAGATTTAGCTTCAAGTAATCTTTATTTTTTTCAAGCAATATCGAAACCCCAGTTGCATTAAGAGTTTTTAACAGATGAAAATGTTTTTCCAAAGATCGTAATGAAGTTTTCTGGAAATATATATCAGGCATTTGCATTAAAATGTCTTTTGTTTTTTTATTTTCTACTGAAAATATTGTATTCAGCTTATTTTTTTTCTCATTTATATTAGATTTATCTCCAACGTGAATTTCTTTATTAAGAATTTTTCTTGATGAAAGATATAGTTGTTTTAGTAAGTTATGTTTCCATGAATTCCATAATTCTTCGTTCGTGCCTCTTATGTCATTGATTGTAAGAAGATATAAATAATCTAATTTTTCAACAGTATCTACTGTTTTAGTAAAATTTTTAACAGTCTTCAAATCATAAACATCCATTCTCTGTGCAACAGAAGACATGAATAAATGATTTTCTACTAACCAGCTTATTAAGAAGCTATCACTTGTATTCATCTCTGATCTAAGAGCAAATTTCTTGAAAATTTTTATTCCAATCTTTGAGTGATCTCCACCCTTACCTTTACCCAGATCATGAAAAATGCCTGCTAAATAGAGAATTTCTATTTTGGGTAATCTACGTATTAACTCACATTCCATTTTAAAAGTTTGATTCACTTTATTGATAAACATTTGCCTCATATTTCTCACAACCTTAAAAGTATGTTCATCAACTGAGTATGAGTGAAATCTATCGAATTGTATTTGTCCTTCAATTTCTCCAAATTCAGGAATTAATTTTTTTAAAAGACCCAGTTGTTTTAATTTTTTTAAAATTGATGAAAGGTTATATTTTGAAGTTAGAAGCTTGATGAAACTTTTTTGGATATCTGAGCTTAAAAATTCTTGATCTTTAATCTTTCTAATTGAGGATTTGATCGAACTTAAGGTGTTCAAATCTATATAAAATTCTTTATTCCTATTACCTATTTTATGAAAAATATCCAAGATATCCTTTAAGAATAAATCTTTAGTTTTAATTGATTTACTTTTTTTATTATTTTTTAAGTTTTCATGACAGTATTGAATAAACAATTCATTAAAATCAGATATTCTTGATGCAATTCCATAGAATTCTTTCATGAACAACTCTACACTTGATAGACTTTTCCTGTTCTGATGCCCCAGCTTTCTTGCTATTGATATTTGATAGTCAAAACTAATCCTATTAGTGCCATACTGATAGTTAAGAAAATATCTAAGTACTTTAATTTTATTGTAATCAGTTAAAATGTTTTTCCATTCATTCGCGTTAATTGCTGTAATATTTATACGATCAAAATTGAAATGATTAAAACAAACTCTTAGCATCCAAATAATTACGTGCATGTCTCTAATACATCCTGGAGATTCTTTCAAATCAGGCTCTAAGTTGAATTCTGTAAGATTAAATTTTGAGTGTCGAATAATCTGTTCTTGATATTTTGATTTGAAAAACTTTTTTGGAGAGTATAATTTTTCTATCTTTTTAATTTGATAGTCAAATTTTTCTTGAAATTGATTTTGCTTAAAAATAATTCTTGAAGATAAATAAGATGTATATTCTTTTAAATCATCCTTACAAAGACGCTTAATATCACCAAAGGTCCTTACAGAATGTGATACTTTAATATTTTGATCCCAGCACCACGTGATGAATTTACTCAGTAGTTCCGATTTAGTTTTACTTTTTTTTGAGACATCAATTATTGAGAGATCAATATCAGAATTTGGAAAAACTTCTTTTCTACCGTATCCTCCAATTGCTAAAAAAATGTAATACCTATCAAGTCCGAGTGCTTTGACCATCTTTTCTATACTGTGATCAATAGCCTTAGTTCTTAGCAAAAGAAATTTGTTAACCTTTTCTTGATCTTTTAAATAGATTTTTTTAATTTGAGATGCAAAATCTTGATCAATAAATTTTAGTTTATCAATCAAGAGCTTCTTCGGATCTTTTAGTCAAAACATCATACCCATTTTCTGTAACAGCAACTGTATGTTCCCACTGGGCAGAGTTGCGCCCATCTTTTGTTACAACAGTCCATCCATCATTCAATACTTTTGTTCGTTTATCACCTTGATTAATCATTGGCTCAATTGTAAAACATAGACCAGGTTTAATTTCTAAGCCGGAATCTCTTTTACCAAAATGTAAAATTTGAGGTTCATCATGATATATTTGTCCAATTCCATGGCCACAATAGTCTTCCACTACAGAGTAGTGATTATTTTCAGCATGTGATTGAATAGCTGCACCTATATTTCCTAATCTTGCTCCAGGTTTTACCTCATTAATTCCAAGATATAGACATTCTTGTGTTACTTTTACTAATCTTTGATTATGTGGTTCAGACTTTCCAATTAAAAACATTTTGGAAGTATCCCCATACCATCCATCTTTTTTTACAGTAACATCAATATTCATTATGTCTCCATCTTTGAGTATTTTGTCGTCACTTGGAATTCCGTGGCATATAACTTGATTGATGCTTGCGCATATAGTTTTTTCATAACCCCTATAACCAATATTGGCAGGCGTTGCTTTTTGAACTTCTGTTATGTGTTGAAAACACAAATCATCAAGATATTTTGTACTAACTCCTGCTTTTACATGTTCAGTGATCATATCAAGTACCTCAGCAGCAAGTTGACAGGCATATCTCAATTTCTCAATTTCATCTTTTGACTTAAGCTGAATTTTCACTTTTTTTAATATATTTGTGGACGAGTGTACATTATATATGTAAAGTATAATTTTAATGCGAGTCTATTTTTTTAGCCCATTAGAAATCAACATTTCCTCAGTAATTTATAATTATTTTACTAATCCATCTTTAGCAGCATGACAACATTTCCTGCATATATTTACCTTGAGAATGGTAATTATTTTGAGGGATTAGGATTTGGAAAGGAAAAGTTTGAAGTTGCTGAATTAGTATTTAATACCTCATTAACCGGATATCAGGAAATAATGACAGACCCCTCATATCAAAAACAAATAATAACCTTCACCAATCCTCATATTGGGAATACTGGAATAAATAATGAAGATAACGAATCACAAAAAATTTATGCAAGTGGAATGATAATCAGATCATTATCATCCAATGCCAGTAATTGGCGTTCAGAAATGCAGCTATCTAAATTTATGCTTGAAAATAAATGTATTGGCTTGTCTGAAATAGATACTAGGGCAGTTGTAAATATTCTAAGATCTGAGGGATCTTTAAAGTCTGTAATAGCATCTAAGTCAGTTTTACCAATAAAAGATGCGGGATCAGAATTAAAAAAGTTTGGCGGACTTGGTGGACTAGACCTTGCAAAGGAGGTTTCTACAAGCGATTCCTATCAATGGAATGAGGGAGTTTGGCCAAAAAGAAATATATCTAAAAACTCACACCATATTGTGGCTTATGATTACGGAATAAAAGAAAACATCTTGCGACTGCTAGCAGAGCATGTGGGCAAAGTTACTGTTGTAAATGCAAAACTACCTATGACTGAGGTCCTTAAAATGAATGTAGATGGTATTTTCTTATCAAACGGTCCTGGCGATCCAGAACCATGTAATTACGCAATAGAAAATATAAAACTAGCACTTGAGAAACGCATTCCTATTTTTGGAATATGCTTAGGGCATCAGCTTCTTGCAATTGCAGGAGGTTGTGAGACTTTCAAAATGAAGTTTGGTCATCATGGTGCTAATCATCCGGTTAAAGACATGAAAACAAATGAAGTATTTATAACCAGTCAGAATCATGGATTTGCAGTAAAAAAAGAAACAATCCCAAGTAATATTTCTATTACACATTTGTCGCTATTTGATGATTCAATCCAAGGTATTGAATTTATTGATTCACCTGCTTTTAGTTTTCAAGGACATCCTGAAGCAAGTCCTGGGCCTCATGAATTGATAAGCCTGTTCAAAAAATTTAAAGACCTCATTAACAAAGAAAATGCCCAAAAGAAATGATATTAACAAAATAATGATCATTGGTGCTGGACCAATCATTATTGGTCAAGCATGCGAATTTGATTATTCTGGAGCTCAAGCCTGCAAAGCATTGAGAAAAGAGGGCTTTAAGGTTGTTCTAGTTAATTCTAATCCTGCAACAATCATGACTGACCCAATGATGGCAGACAAAACATACATTGAACCAATAGAGTGGGAATCAATAGCAAAAATAATTGAAATCGAAAGACCTGACGCATTATTGCCGACAATGGGAGGACAGACAGGTCTAAACACTGCTCTTTCTCTTGCAAAGAATGGAGTATTAAAAAAATTTAATGTTGAATTAATTGGTGCTAAAAGAGAAGCAATTGATAAGGCCGAAGATAGAGAGCTTTTTGATAAAACAATGAAATCCATTGGAATTGAAACACCCAGATCTGGAATAGCTCACACTATGAGTGATGCATATGCAGTTCAAAAAGATATTGGATTTCCATGCATTATAAGACCTTCATTTACGCTGGGGGGTACAGGAGGAGGTGTTGCTTATAATATTAAAGAATTTGAAGAAATCTGTAAAAAGGGTTTGAGTTTATCTCCAACAAATGAATTATTAATTGATGAATCATTAATTGGCTGGAAAGAATACGAATTAGAAGTTGTAAGAGACAAACATGACAATTGCATAATAATTTGCTCAATTGAAAATATTGATCCAATGGGTATTCATACTGGTGATTCTATAACTGTCGCACCATCTCAGACATTAACTGACAAAGAATACCAACAACTTCGAAATCAGTCTTTTAAAATTCTTAGAGAAATTGGAGTAGATACTGGAGGAAGTAATGTTCAGTTTGCTATAAATCCTGATAATGGAAAGATTGTTGTAATTGAGATGAATCCTAGAGTCTCTCGATCTTCTGCGCTTGCTTCAAAAGCAACAGGATTTCCAATAGCTAAAGTCGCAGCACTCTTAGCTGTAGGTTATACGCTTGATGAACTTAAAAACGACATTACTCAAGGTTTAACACCAGCTTCTTTTGAACCATCTATAGATTATGTAGTTACTAAAATACCTAAATTTGCTTTTGAAAAATTTCCACAAGCAAACTCAAGACTCACAACACAGATGAAATCAGTTGGTGAGGTAATGTCCATTGGACGCACTTTTCAGGAATCTTTTCAGAAAGGCATACAAAGTTTGGAAGAAAACCTGTCAGGTTTTGAATCAATCATCGATGAATTTAATGATCAAAATGAAACCTTACAATATGAACTTACTTTTGCAGGTTCTAATAGGTACTTATTCATTGCGGATGCATTTAGATTGGGTTGGTCAGAGGAACGAATCCACTCACTAACGGGTATTGATCCATGGTTTTTGGCGCAATTTAAAGACTTGATTGATCAAGAAAACAACCTCTTAGGAAAGACAATAGATTCACTTGATTGCGAGGAATTGTTATTTTATAAGAAAAAAGGTTTTTCAGACAAAAGATTAGCCTTTTTGATGAGAACCTCAGAAGAAAATGTGAGAAATTTTCGTGCTGCACTAGGTGTCATTCCCTCATTTAAAAGGGTAGATACTTGCGCTGGAGAATTTGCAACAGAAACGGCATACATGTATTCAACTTATGACGGAAGTTGTGAGGCTAATCCATCTGAACAAAAGAAAGTCATAGTATTAGGTAGCGGTCCTAACAGAATAGGTCAGGGTATTGAATTCGATTACTGTTGCGTACATGCATCTCAAGCAATCCAAGAGGCAGGTTTTGAATCAATAATGATAAATTGCAATCCTGAAACAGTTTCAACTGATTATGACACTTCAAACCGTTTATATTTTGAGCCAATCACAGAAGAAAAAGTTCTTGATATTATTGAAATTGAAAAACCCCTCGGGGTAATTATTCAATTTGGTGGACAAACTCCGTTAAAACTTGCAGATACTCTTTCAAAGCATAACATTAATATTTTAGGTACAAGTATTAATGCTATTGATATTTCTGAAGACAGAAAAAGATTTCAGGAGTTGATTAAAAAACTTAAGTTAAATCAGCCAATGAATATGACTGTACTAAATGAGGATGAGGCACTCACTGCATCTGATAAAATCGGTTTTCCGATTGTAGTAAGACCTTCATATGTTCTTGGTGGAAGAGCTATGGAACTGGTGCATAACTCTAAAGAGCTTAAAAAATATTTACACGAGGCTGCAGAAATATCTAATGACAAACCGATTTTACTTGACCGATATCTTGATAATGCCGTTGAATTAGATGTTGATGTTATTTCAGATGGAAAGCATGTAAGAATTGGTGGAGTGCTTCAGCATATAGAACAAGCAGGAATTCACTCTGGTGACTCTGCATGTTCCTTGCCACCATATAATTTGGATAAAAAATTAATCTCAGAAATAATAGATCAATCAACAAAACTCGCCCAAGAACTTAAAATCATTGGACTTATGAATGTACAGTTTGCTATCAAAGACGAGACGGTATTTATTATCGAAGTTAACCCTAGAGCTTCGAGAACAGTCCCATTTATCTCAAAAGCTATTGGGCAATCTCTTGTAAAGGATGCAACTTTGGCTATGCTTGGTAACAGCGTCAAGAATAAAGATTATTTTACAAACCTTTCTCCAAACTTTTTTTATGTCAAAGAGGCTGTTATGCCATTTGATAAGTTCCCACTCGTTGATCCAATATTAGGTCCAGAAATGAAGTCAACTGGAGAAGTAATGGGTATTGGTAAAACATTTGGCGAGGCTTATTCGAAGGCACAATTATCAGCTAAAAAACCTTTAAAAACTGGTGGAAGAGCATTTATAAGCGTCAAAGATAATGATAAAAAATATTTAGAGGAACTAATACCTAAATTAAATAGTTGCAACTTTAGTTTTTTAGCAACAAGAGGTACAGCAGAAGCTATTAAAAATCTTGGATTTGAGGTTGATATGATTAATAAAGTGACTGAAGGAAGACCTCATATAGTTGATGAATTATTAAATCAGAAGGTTGATTTAGTTATAAACACAACTGAGGGTCGTCAATCCATAACTGATTCTGCTTCAATAAGAAAAACTGCTCTGCAAAATAAAATTTTTTGTACTACAACAATTTTTGGAGCTTTTGCATTAATCCAAGCTTTTCATGTAGAAAAAGGCGATTGGCAGTATGAAGCTATACAAGATATAAAATAAATTATTTTCATTGATATAATCACCTTATGGATAAAGTCCCTCTGACAAAGATTGGTTACAATAAAATAAAAGAAAAACTTCAATTCTTGAAATCAAAAGAACGTCCAAGAATATCAAATGCTATTTCTGAAGCCAGAGCACATGGTGATTTAAAAGAAAATGCTGAATATCATGCGGCAAAAGAGGAGCAAGCACTAATTGAAAAAAAAATTAGTGAGATCGAGAATGCTTTATCAATATGTCAAATAATTGAGGTCTCAGAAATTCCATATACTGGAAAAGTAGTTTTTGGTTCAACGGTGAAAGTATATGATTTGGTAAATGATAGAGAATTGAAATATAAAATCGTAGGTAATCTTGAATCTGATCCTTCAAATGGACATATTTCTATAGATACTCCAATTGCTAAAGCTTTAATTGGTAAAAATGAGAGCGAAGTTGTTGAAGTGGTTACTCCATCAGGAAAAATTGAACTTGAAATAATATTAGTTAAACACATATAGTGCATCGAGATCATTGGGCAAAAAAAGCAAAATTAGATGGTTTTCGATCTAGGGCTGTTTACAAAATTATTGAAATTGATCAAAAAGTTGACCTTTTTAAAAATGTTTATACTGTCCTAGATATTGGATCTGCCCCTGGTGGCTGGTCTGAATATGCCGCAAAAAAGTGTCCTCAAAATGATATTTTTGCAATTGACCTTCTTGATATGAAACCTGTTAAAAATGTATCTTTTTTTAAGTCGGATATTAGAGAAATTGATCAAGTGGAACCTATCTTTACTAAAAAAGGATCCTTTGATCTTGTTATCTCAGATTTAGCCCCAAATATTACAGGTATAGGTGCTATCGATGATGAAGCAATTTATGAATATAATACACTTACACTTGAAGTAGCATTGAAATATTCAAATAATAAATCAAAGTTTCTTATTAAAACCTTTCAGAACAGTTATTTGAAGAAATTTAAATCTTTTATGGAAAAAAATTTTACTTTAGTGCAAAATTTCAAGCCCTTGGCGTCTAAGGCTACGTCAAGTGAAATATACTTATACGGAGAAAATTAATGAGTAACTTCCTAAGAAATGTGTTGGTGTGGATGGTGCTTGGCACCTCTTTAATTTTTTTATTCAACAGCATTGATCAATCATCTTCAAATAGGAGAGATCAAATTAGCTACTCACAGTTTCGTCAAGAAGTTCTTAGCGACAGAGTCGCTGAAGTTACTTACAAAGGTGATCAAATGACTATCCATGGGCAAAGACTTGATGGAACAAGGTTTGAGACTAGGCATCCCATGTATAAAAGAGATGAGGCTGTGGATAATGCTTTGTCTGAGCATGGTGTGGTAACCACTTTTGAGTCTGTTGATGAGCCATCAATCTGGTCACAACTCTTGGTTGGTGCCTTTCCAATATTACTATTGCTAGCAATTTTTTTCTTTTTTATGAGACAAATGCAAGGTGGTGTTTCTGGAAGGGGTGGGCCTATGGCTTTTGGGAGAAGTAAAGCTAAACTTATGGAGGGTGGGAAAGTTACCACAACTTTCAAAGACGTAGCTGGATGTGAAGAAGCTAAACAAGATGTCCAAGAGCTTGTTGATTTTCTCAAAGACCCAACCAAGTTTCAGAAGTTAGGTGGAAAAATACCAAGAGGTGTTCTTATGGTTGGACCACCAGGAACTGGAAAAACATTATTGGCAAGAGCTGTTGCTGGAGAGGCTAAGGTTCCATTTTTTTCAATATCGGGTTCTGATTTTGTTGAAATGTTTGTTGGTGTTGGCGCATCAAGGGTAAGAGACATGTTTGATCAGGCAAGAAAACACTCACCATGCATTGTTTTTATAGATGAGATTGATGCGGTTGGACGTCATAGAGGTGCTGGACTTGGTGGAGGCCATGATGAAAGAGAACAAACTCTCAATCAGCTGCTTGTAGAAATGGATGGTTTTGAAGCAAATGATGGAATTATAGTAGTTGCTGCTACAAACAGACCAGATGTACTAGATCCCGCATTGTTGAGGCCTGGAAGGTTTGATAGACAAGTCGTTGTTGATTTACCTGATCTTCGAGGTAGAGAGCAAATTTTAAAAGTACACATGAGAAAAGTACCTGTTTCATCGGAAGTAAATCCGCTTGTTATCGCTAGAGGGACACCTGGATTTTCAGGCGCTGACTTGGCCAATCTTGTTAATGAGGCTGCATTATTTGCGGCTAGATATGCAGATAAAAAAGTTGAACAAAATCATTTTGATCTTGCAAAAGACAAAATAATGATGGGACCAGAAAGAAAATCAATGATGCTTACAGATGATCAGAAGAAACTTACTGCATACCATGAAGCTGGTCATGCCATTGTTGGCAGACTAATGCCAGAACATGATCCAGTTTATAAAGTTACCATTATACCAAGAGGTAGGGCCTTGGGTGTTACCATGTTCCTGCCTGAAGAAGATAAATATATGCAATCAAAACAGTATCTATTAAGCAGAATAGCTACCTTATTCGGAGGCCGAATCGCAGAAGAAATTATCTATGGAAAACAGCAAATTACCACTGGTGCATCGAATGATATTGAAGTAGCGACAGGCATTGCAACCAACATGGTAACTAAATGGGGCTTATCAAGTCTTGGACCATTAAAATATGGTGAAGATGATACAAATCCTTTTTTAGGTAAGTCAGCTGCAATGCAGAACAAAACATTTGGAGGTGAAACTTCCAATAAGATCGATGTTGAAATTAAGAAGATTATTGATGACTCTTATAAAAAGGCCACAAAAATATTAAAAGATAATCTTGAAAAATTACATGTTATGTCCGACGCACTCATGAAATATGAGACTATTGATTCAGATCAAATTGATGATATCATGGCCGGTGCTAAACCTAGGGAGCCAAAAGATTGGGATGAACCACCAACTAAAAAAACAAATAAAAAATCAAAAAAGACATCCATTAAAGGACCCGCTGAAGAAATATAATTTTTTAATATGAATGTCAGTTTCGGTACCGATGGCATAAGAGGTCCTGTTGAATCTTATATAACACCTGAAGTCTGTCTCAAACTTGGCCATGCAATAGGTATGGTATTTAAGGATATTGGTATAAATACAGTTTTAATAGGCAAGGATACAAGAGTATCTGGTTACATGCTTGAGTCAGCTCTTCAAGCAGGATTTATTGCTTCTGGTGTAAATGTAAGATTATTAGGACCTTTACCTACACCAGGTGTAGCATATCTAACTAAGTCTTTGAGAGATCAGTTTGGAATTGTCATAAGTGCATCACATAACCTATTTCATGATAATGGTATAAAGATCTTCTCTGAAGATGGTGTAAAAATTTCAAAAGAGCTTGAGTCAAAAATTGAATTACTTCTTAAGAAGGAACTAAAGCCAGTTCCTACATCTGAACTAGGAAAAGCTCAGCGATTTGATGAATCTGGTGCAAGATATATAGAGTTTTGCAAATCCACGGTACCTTCAGAGGTTTCGTTTCGATCATTAAGAATAATTGTGGATTGTGCTAATGGGGCTTGTTATAGAGTTACTCCTGCAATCTTTAGAGAATTAGGAGCAGAGGTTATTGAAATAGGTACTGAGCCCGATGGTTTTAATATCAATCAAGATTGTGGTTCTACTAACCCAGAAAAATTAAAGGAAAAAGTTCTTGAGCAAAGGGCTGATTTTGGCATTGCAATGGATGGTGATGGCGATCGAGTTGTGATTATTGATTCAAAAGGAAATATTTTAGATGGCGACGATATCTTATATATATTGGCGTCTTCTAATCCAAATAGATCAAATGAATGGGGCGGTATTGTCGGTACTAAAATGTCCAATTGTGGACTTGAGGAAGCTTTGAAAGGGCTTGGTTACGAATTTGAAAGAGCTGAAGTTGGTGATAAGCATGTAAGTGAAATGCTTGTAAAAAAAGGTTGGCTTCTTGGTGGTGAGACTTCAGGTCACATTATATGTAGAGATTTAGTAAGCACAGGTGATGGAACTATTGCCGCATTAAAGACAATATCTTCTTTATTAATACTCGACAAACATGCTGAAGACGTTCTAAAAGGTTACAAAAAGATGCCCCAAGTTCTCAAAAGCATTGCTGTGAGGAACAAAGATATATTAAATGATTCTGAGCTTCAAAAAAAAATTAAAAAAATTGAATCTGATCTTATAGTGGGTAGAGTTTTAGCGAGAGCATCTGGCACAGAGAATGTTATAAGAATAATGGTTGAATCAGAATCGAAAGAAACTGCAGAAAAATATTCGCAAGATATATTAGCCTTCTTTGTAAATGAAAATCATAGCTAATTGGAAAATGAACCTTCCAACTCCTAATCTTGGTAGTTGGACAGAAAGTTTTTATCAAAATGTAAGCTTGCAAGATAATAAATCCATCGGTATAGCTCCTCCTTTCACACACATTTCAGATTGTATAAAACATTTCAAAGATATAAGAATAGGTGCTCAAAATATCTCTTCTGAAACCGAAGGTAATAGAACAGGTGAAATATCAGCACATATTGCAAAGGACTCCGGAGCCAGTTTTGTTATTTTGGGTCATTCAGAGGTTAGGGAGAATTTTAATGAGAATGCTTTGTTGATAAATAGAAAAATTAAACTTGCAATAAAAAATTATCTTTCGCCCGTAGTTTGCTTTGGTGAACCCCAAGACATTTACAAAAGTGGCGATACTGAAGATTTTATTTGCTCGCAATTAAAGGAGTGCTTCAAAGACATTCAAGCTGATAACATAGTTATTGCTTATGAACCAATATGGTCAATAGGTACCGGCACTTTACCCAAAATTAATGAGATTAGCGAAATACACAGTTCTATAAAAGATTATTGTATAAACCATCTTAAATTTAAACCGGAAAGTATTCTCTATGGTGGAAGCGTTAATGATGAAAATTGCTCGAATTTGATAAATGATAAGTATATTGACGGATTTTTAGTAGGTGGAGCATCCTTAAAGGGCAATTCATTTGCTAAAATAGTAAATAATAGTATTTAAATTATGCTGATAACAATCTTAACAATCGTAAATATTGCTCTTGCTATTGTTTTAGTCATATTGGTAATACTTCAGCAAGGTAAAGGTTCTGACCTGGGTTCTGCATTTGGCGGTGGTTCATCAAACAGTATCTTTGGTGCCGTTGGGCCATCGAATTTTCTTGGAAGATTGACGACGATAATTGCAGCAATTTTTTTAGTATCTTGTTTAGCACAAGCGTATTTTCTAAAAGAAAGCAACACTCAAGAAATATTTAACATTGATGATTCTTTAGAAATTGATGTTGAACAAGAAGTTCCTACTGAATAGACTTCTTTTTAATCATTTCTAATATATGAACCAATAACAAACATGCTGCGCCTAGCCCAATAAATAGTTCTGCAATAACTTCATTCATAAAAAAAGAAATAGTTAAACACAAAATGGCAAACAGGATTATTTTTATCTTAAACTTAACGTTTATACCCCCTTGCTCTCTTAAATTACTGGTTACTAATAAAGCAAAAAAGATACCCAATAAAACAAATAGATTATGAAAAAATTTATCATTAAGAAAATTCAACATTAATAAATTTGTGGACGATAGTCCAAAATATCCAAGAAAAAATATTAAACAATGAAGAAAACAAATCATTGAAATGGATACTCCCATCATATGAAATAGATTGGACATAGTGTACATTGTTATATTATAACAAAAATGGTGCCGAAGGCGGGACTTGAACCCGCACGAGCATTGCTCACTACCCCCTCAAGATAGCGTGTCTACCAAATTCCACCACTTCGGCAAAAAAAATACGTGCTATAAAAGCTCAAATAAATTATAAATAAAATTTACACTTGACCAAACACCTTTTCATTCTTTAAACTTCAACACTCTGCGATGCGGGGTGGAGCAGTTTGGTAGCTCGTCGGGCTCATAACCCGAAGGTCGTTGGTTCAAATCCAGCCCCCGCTACCAGTAAAAATATTATAAAATATATTTATTAATGGGGCGCAAGCCCTTTTTTTGTAGGTAAAAATGGATATTAATAGGATTACAGAGGTAGTAAAGCCAGTCATAGAAGCAAATGGTTGTGAATTATGGGGCATTGATCTTATCAATAAAAAAAATCTACCCACGATAAGAATATACATTGATGCTATTGGAGGCGCGACCATAGAAGATTGTGAAAAAATTAGTACCGAACTGAATTATGAAATGCCTATTTACGATTTTCTGAGTGATTTCGAGTATGTTTTGGAGGTTTCAACTCCTGGCTTAGATAGAAAATTTTTTTATTTTGATCAGTTTCAGCAATATATTGGCGAGAAATTTTTTGTTAAGTTTAAAAATCCGATAGAAGGTAATTACAAATTTAGTCTTTTTTTAATTGATATAGAGGAAGATACACTTATTTTTTCTGATGGAAATTCAAAAATTATAAATTCATTTTTTTCTGAAATCGATAGGTGTAGTTTAGAACCTGATTTTGAAAAAATTTTAAGGAGTAGTAATGGATAGTAATGAGATTTTAGCAGTTGTTGAAAGTGTTTCTACTGAAAAAGGATTAGAAGATTCAATAATATATAGTGCCATTGAAATTGCAATTGCATCTGCATCTCAAAGACATTTTCACGAAGATGCAATCCTAAGCGTTGAGATTGATCGAGATAGTGGAACATATAAGACATTAAGAACGTGGACAGTCGAAGAGACTACGAATCCCGAATTTCACATCGAATCTCATAAATCTCCTGAGGAATCAAATTTAAACATAGGTGACAAGTTTGTTCAGGAAGTCGAAAATATTGAGTTTGGAAGGATAGAAGCTCAAGCTGCAAGACAAGTAATGATGCAAAAAGTTAGAGAGGCAGAACGAGAAAATGTTGTTTCAAAATTTCGACATCAAAACAATACTTTAGTTAATGGAGTTGTTAAAAGAGTAACTAGAGATAATGTTATTGTAGAAATCAATACAGATATCGAGGCTATTCTTCCAAGAGATCAATTATTGCCTGGAGAAATTTATAAGATTAACGACAGAATCAGAGCAGTTTTACAAATCAAGGAAATAGAAGGAAGAGGCGCACAACTTATGTTGAGTAGGATATGTTCTGAAATGGTTACAGAGCTTTTTAGAATAGAAGTCCCAGAGATTAATGAAGATGTAATCGAAATTAGAGGAATTGCAAGGGATGCTGGATCAAGATCAAAAATAGCTGTTAAAACTAATGATGGCAGAATTGACCCAGTTGGAGCTTGTGTTGGCATGAGAGGGTCAAGAGTTCAGTCTGTGTCTGGTGAATTACAAAATGAAAGAATTGATATCATAATTTATGAAGATAACCCTGCTCAAATGGTAATAAATGCATTGCAACCTGCAAAAATTGAATCAATTGTGCTCGATGAACAGAATCATTCCATGGAGCTTGCAGTAAATGAGGATAATTTAGCTCTTGCGATTGGTGCTAGAGGTCAAAATATTAGGCTTGCCTCTAGGCTAGTTGGATGGGAGTTAAACATAATATCTTCCGAGGAAGCTGAAGCAAAAGAGAAGCTTATAGAAACTGAATTTCAAGCAAAATTGATCGATAGCCTCTCTATTTCAGAAAATGAGGCTGAACTTCTTGTTGAGGCAGGCATGAAATCATTTGACGAAATTGCTTACGCAGAAGAAAAAGATCTTAAAGCTTTACTCGATAAAACTGATGAAAAAATTGAAGAACTAAAAACTGCTGCTTCTGATGCAGCATTAATTGAAGCGATGGGTGAATTTTCAGCAGAAGAAGATGAGTTGGCTTCGCTAAATGACTTAGGATTATCAACTGAAGATATTGATTCATTGAAGATTAAAAAGATTAAAAATAAAGATGATATTGCGGAACTTTCTGTCGACGAATTAAAGGACTTAATTGTCATAGATGATAAGAAGGCGGCTGAAATAATTATGAAAGCTCGTGAAGGTTGGTTCAAATAAATGTCTTTAACGGTAAAAACATTTGCTAAAGCACTTAAAATTGAGTCAAAAGTTCTTTTGGAAAGAATGGAATCTGCTGGATTAAAACATAAATCGGAAAATGATGAAATAACAGCGGCTGATAAAAAAGAACTCCTGTTATTTTTAAAGGACAGGAAATCCACCCCACGCAAAATAACTAGTACCCAAGGTGATAAAACATCGTCATCAAAAAAGAAAACTTCAAAAAGTTTTGGTGACAATATTGAAGCAAAAAGAAAAGCTGCAGCAGAGCAACTTAAGGAGCAGCAAAAGAAAAGAGAAGATCAAATAAAAGAAGCTATTCGTCTTAAACAAGAACAACAAAAAACTAATAAAAAGACAACTCTGAGTAAAAGAAATTTCACTAAATCCAAGGCGAACGTTCCAAATGTGCAGGATCAACTATCCAAAGCTGCAAGAGACTATGCAAGAAAAGAGTCAAGTTTTGAAAGTAATTCAGCCCATCAATTTGAAAAGCCTGAAAATGTTAAAAAGAAAGATATAGAGATACCTGAAACAATCCTTGTTGGAGATTTAGCTAAGAATATGTCTATCAAGGGTGGAGAGGTTGTAAAAGCTCTAATGTCTCTTGGAGTAGCGGCAACTATAAATGATTCTATTGATCAAGAAACCGCAATTCTTGTTACCGAAGAGTTAGGACATAATGGCATAGCAATTAAATCTGAATCAGTTGAGGAGCAGATCATTGGTAAAATTTCATACCAAGATGAACTAACCTCCAGATCGCCTGTTATAACGGTAATGGGGCATGTTGATCATGGGAAGACTTCTTTATTGGATTTCATCAGAAATTCTAATGTTACCAAGGATGAGGCAGGTGGTATTACACAGCATATCGGAGCATATGAAATAAAAGTGAATGATTCCAAATTAACTTTCATAGATACACCAGGACATGCAGCTTTTAGTGAAATGCGCGCTAGAGGTGCTAACACAACTGACATTGTTATTTTAGTTGTTGCAGCTAATGACAGTGTCATGCCTCAAACAATTGAAGCAATCAATCATGCAAAAGCAGCAGGTGTTTCAATAGTTGTTGCAATTAATAAGATTGATCTGGAAGATGCTGATCCTGAAAAAGTGAAAGGAGATTTATCATCTCATGAGCTTGTACCTGAAGATTGGGGAGGAACTACTCAGATGATTCCAGTATCTGCTACCACAGGCTCTGGTATAGATAAGTTACTTGAATCAGTTTCGTTGGAATCTGAATTACTTGAGCTAAAAGCACATTTTAAAGGTCCTGCTCAAGGCGTAGTTATTGAATCAGCACTTGATAAATACCGAGGAGCTGTTGCAACATTGTTAATACAAAATGGTACTTTATCCGTTGGTGATATGGTTGTTTCAGGCTCAACGTATGGCAAGATAAAAAATATATCTTCATCTATTGAAGAAAAGCTTAAACAGGCAACACCGTCAATGGCTGTTGAAATACTGGGTCTAAACTCTGCCCCTAATGCTGGCGAACTTTTTCAAGTTGTAAATACTGAAAAAGAAGCTAGAGAAATTTCCGAATTTAGGTCTATTCAGGTTAAAGACAAAAAAGTCCTTAAACACAAAGATGACTCTCTTGGAAATATTTTTGAAAATATGGGTGTTGACTCCAAAAAAATATTGAACGTTGTTATTAAAACTGATGTTGCAGGCACTGCGGAGGCAATTTCGACATCTTTGAATGAAATTTCAAGCGATGAATATTCAATTAAGATTGTTTCATCTGGTGTTGGTGGCATATCTGAGTCAGACGTAAACTTAGCTATAGCTACTGAATCAATAATTTTAGGTTTTAATGTAAGAGCCGATAATACTGCAAAAAAGTTAATAGAGTCAGAGAATATTTCTCTAAATTATCACAGCATCATCTATGAACTAATCGATGATGTTAAAGCAAAACTAACTGGGATGTTAGATCCTGTTGTAACCGAAGAGATTGTTGGTACAGCTGAAGTTCTTGAAGTCTTTAATTCACCAAAATTTGGCCAAGTTGCTGGTTGTAATGTAATTGAGGGTTCAATTTTAAGAAACAAACCAGTTAGAGTTTTACGAGATGACGTTGTAATTCATCAAGGTGAACTAGATTCCCTAAGAAGATTCAAAGATGATGTTAGTGAAGTAAAAAGTGGAACGGAGTGTGGTGTGGGAATTAAGAACTACAAAGATATTCAGCCAAATGACAAAATTGAAGTCTTTGATAGGAAAGAGGAATCACGCACAATTTGAATACATTTAACTACGATCGGATTCATCAACTTGAAGACCTTTTTAGAAAAAAAATCTCAGAAATTATTCTCAAAAAAGTTAGAGACAAACGCTTTATAAATATGAATATTGTTGATGTGAAGCTCTCGAGCGATTTATTAAACGCGAAGGTATACTTTAGAGTTCTAGATAAATCAAATTTACCAAATCAAAAAATTTATGAAAAGTTTGCCTCAATGATAAGGTATGAGCTTGCTACTAGCATTGATCTTAAAAGAATACCAAAACTTACTTTTATGCTTGATACATCAATTGAAAATGCGAATCATATTGAAGATTTACTTAATTTAAAATGACAGATGGAATCCTTTTAGTAAATAAGTCTCAAGGACCTTCATCAAATCAAACTCTTCAAATTGTTAAAAAAAACTTAGGTATAAAAAAAGCTGGGCATTTTGGAACTCTTGACCCACTAGCAAGCGGTCTTTTGGTGATTGGAGTAAATAAAGGGACGAAACTGTCAAATCTTTTTTTAAATGATAATAAATCTTATGAAGTTTCAATAAAGTTTGGTGAGAGCACAACTACTGATGATGCTGAAGGTGAAGTAATAGTGACCTCTAAGAAAAAGTTCACTAAATCAGATGTAGTCAATACACTTAGGTCATTTTTAGGAGCACAAAAACAAGTGCCTCCCATATATTCAGCCATAAAGATAAAAGGTACTCCTTCATATAAGCATGCAAGGGCAGGAAGAGAAATTCAACTAGCACCTAGGAGTATAAATATTTACGAAATTTTGATAAGAGACTTTAGTTTTCCTCTTTTAAATTTATCAATATCGTGTTCAAAGGGTACATACATAAGATCATTAGCCAGAGACATTGGAATAAGCCTTGGCTCTTGCGCGTACTTACATTCATTAAAAAGAACAAAACAAGGAAACTTTAAATTATCTAATGCAATCAAGGCAAACAATGCAGATTTAGAAAAGATTTACAGCATTGAAGAGGCAACTAATTTTCTTGAGAGATGTGATTTGACTCTTGCTCAAATGTCAGTTTTAAAAAATGCTAAATTATGTGAATTGAAAAATTCTGATTTCAAAGACAATGAATTTGTAAGATTATATTCTCAGAATATTTTTTTTGGAATTGGCATATATAATGAAAATCATTTATTTAAGGAATTCCTTGTTTAAATGTTGTTTTACCATTAAGCTAGCGCATTTAAAAGATAAGAATAAAGGATAAGGAATATGGCCTTACTAAGACAAGAAAAAGAAAAGATCATTCAAAAGTTTGCTCGTGAAGATAATGATACCGGTTCTTCGGAAGTTCAAATAGCTTTACTAACTGAAAATATTAATAAACTTCAAGATCATTTCAAACTTCACAAAAAAGATCACCATTCAAGAACTGGATTGATAAGAATGGTAAACTTAAGAAGAAAGCTTTTGGCATATCTTAAGAAAAATAATCCTTCAAAACATGATGAGGTTATTAAATCCTTAAAGTTAAGAGGGTAGTAATTTGGACAAAATAAATTTCGATGAACATTCTGTTCAGTTTAAATACGGTGACGAGGACTTCACAATTGCAACTGGCAAGATTGCAAGACAAGCTTCAAGTAGTGTTCTTGTAAAGTCTGGTGACACAGCGGTGCTCGCAACGGTAGTTGCAAAAAAAGATAGTGACCCACTTAAGGATTTTTTTCCGTTAGCAGTTTTTTATGAAGAAAAGTTTTATGCAGCTGGCAAAATTCCTGGCGGATTTTTTAAAAGAGAGGGAAGACCTACAGAAAATGAAACCTTAGTTTCTAGATTAATTGATCGACCCCTAAGACCATTATTCCCAAGTTCATTTACAAATGAAGTGCAAGTCATTTGTACTGTGATGTCAGCTGATGCTCATCAGAATTCTGATATTGCTGCTTTAATAGGTGCTAGTGCTGCTTTAACTATTTCAGGCATGCCATTTCAAGGTCCGATTGGTGCTGCAAGAGTTGGATTTGTTGAAGATAGCTATGTTTTAAATCCATCATATGACCAACTCTCTAATTCTTATCTAGATATGGTTGTCGCAGGCACAAAAGATGCAGTCTTAATGGTGGAATCTGAAGCAAAGGAACTTAGTGAAGATCTAATGTTAGGTGCCGTTTTATATGCTCATCAAGAAATGCAGGTGGTTGTAAATGCTTGCAAACAATTGAAAGAAAAAGTAAACCCAAATATTTGGGATACAGAAGAACAAGACTTATCAAACTTTGAAAAAGATATTTTAGAAAATTATTCTTCTAAAATTAAAGAAGCATTTAAAACATCTGATAAATCCCTAAGAGGAGAAATGATTTCTAAAATTCATGCAGATGTTAAAGATTCGGCTGGAGAAATGGACGAAATCGAATTATCAAAAATGATGAAAAGTTTAAAAAATGTTGAGAAAGATATCTTGCGTAAGGATATTTTGGAAAATAATCAAAGAATTGATGGTAGATCTCTCGATCAAGTAAGACCAATTGAAATAGAAACATCTGTACTTTCAAGAACGCATGGCTCAGCTTTATTCACACGCGGTGAAACACAATCAATTGTGGTAGCAACCCTTGGAAGCACTAAGGATGCTCAGAGAATTGAAAATTTAAATGCTGAAACTACAGACCCATTTATGCTTCATTATAATTTTCCTGGTTATAGTGTTGGCGAAATAAGTTTTCCTGGCGGTCCAAAGAGGCGTGAAATAGGTCATGGAAATCTTGCAAAAAGGGCAATTAAAAATGTACTACCTAATCTTGAAGAGTTTGGTTACACGATAAGAGTTGTATCTGAAATCACTGAATCGAATGGATCAAGCTCCATGGCTACAGTTTGTGGTACAAGCTTATCATTGATGGATGCTGGAGTTCCAATAACATCTCCTGTTGCGGGTGTTGCAATGGGACTAGTGAAAGATGGTGAATCTTTTGCTGTGCTAACAGATATATTAGGCGATGAAGATCATCTTGGTGATATGGATTTCAAAGTCGCTGGTACCTCCAACGGAGTAACAGCGTTACAAATGGATATAAAAATTGAAGGGATTAATGAACAAATCATGGAAGAAGCTTTAAGTAAAGCAAAAAAAGCCAGACTACATATACTGGAAGCAATGAACAAAGCAATTTCCGAACCTAAAACATTATCTGAAAATGCTCCTTCATTAAAAAAGCTCACTGTTAATCAAGACAAAATAAAAGAAATTATTGGTAAAGGTGGGGCCGTTATTAAAGGCATTCAACAAGATTCTGGTGCCAGTGTAGACATCGATGATAATGGAGTAGTAACAATCTTTGGCCAAAACCAATCTCAAATGCAGACAGCCTTAGAAATTATAGAAAACATAATTGAAGAACCAGAAGTAAATAAAATTTATGAGGGAAAAGTAGTTAAAATAATGGACTTTGGTGCATTCGTAAATATCCTGCCAGGTAAGGATGGTTTACTGCATATTTCAGAGATTTCCAATGAAAGAGTCGAAAATGTAACAGATGTTCTATCTGAGGGCGATACTGTTAAAGTAAAGTTACTTGGTTTTGACAGGGGCAAAATGAAACTGTCAGCAAAAGCTATTGAATAAAAATTATTTATTTGTCAAGTTTTTTGAATTTTAAATATTTGATAATTTGTTCGCTTTCATAATCTATGTTTTTATATTCCTGTTCAGCATAAAAACCATAGGGGGGTATTATGGAAAATGCACTAGGAATGATAAAAGACTTAGTAAAGAGTCTTACAAGTATTCTTGTAGCTGTTATAGGTCTTGGAGTAGTAGCCGGAGTAGTTTTCGGAGAAACTTGGTTTTTTGGAGATGTGTTAGATAATCTTGTCGCACTGATTCAAGGATTGGGTGAAGCTGGATTAGTTGGACTTTTAGCTGCTGCAATTCTTATTGGACTTCTTAAGTAATTCTTAAGATTCTATTGACGCCCATTTTTTGGGCGTCATTACCATTATCAATGCCAAAATTTACCTTAAAATCAATTATAAAGTTTTTAAACTCAATAATAGATATCCTGATACCTATAATAGCTGTATCACTTCTACTAGGTGTAGTTTTTGGTCCTGATGCACCTTTTGTTGGCAGTATTTATTTAAATATAAATCAAGTAATTTCAATGATTGGTCAGGATGGACTCCTAGGACTCATCGCAATAATTATAATTCTATTCTATATTCGTAAAAATCAATAAATTGGTGGCTATGGGTGGAATTGAACCACCGACCCCAGCGTTATGAGTGCTGTGCTCTAACCATCTGAGCTACATAGCCGTGATGGAAATGATAACCATAGTAGAAAACATGTCAAACGTTAAACTTAAAAAGAATAATATCCCCGTCTTTAACAACGTAATCCTTGCCTTCAATCCTTAATTTCCCATTGTCTTTAGAGCCTTTGTAACCCTTGTTATCAATAAAGTCACTGTAAGCAATCACCTCAGCCTTTATGAAACCTTTTTCAAAATCAGTATGTATTGTGCCTGCTGCAGATGGTGCAATTGATCCATGTGGTATGGTCCAAGCCTTAGTCTCATTTTCACCAGTCGTAAAAAAGGTATCTAATCCAAGTATTTTGTATCCTGAGACAATAATTTTATCCAGCACAGGCATATCCATATTTAAAAGTTCTAGGTATTCTTTTTTTTCTTGATCCTCTAGATTTGATATTTCGTTTTCATTTTTTATATTTGTTGGTAAAAATGAAACATTCTTATTTTTTAAAAAATCTTCTATTTGATTAATATCATTAAGAGCCTCATCATCTGAAATATTACCAACTACAAAATATGGTTTTAAAGTCAATAAATTGAGAGAATCAATAAAACTTTTTTCAGATTCAGAATAATCATCTATGCATATTTCATTCTCATTAGATAATGTTTCAATTAATTCAGCAATAACTCTTTGCTGACTGAGATCAGATAGATTACCGACTTTAGTTAATTTCAAAAGTTTTTCATTTCTTTTTTCTAAAAGTTGGATATCTGCTAACAATAATTCAAGATAAATAGTCTTAAAATCAGAAATCGGATCAACTTTATTATTCACATGAAGAATTTTTTCATTTTTGAAACATCTCACCACATGAACAATTGCATTTACCTCTCTAATATTTGATAAAAACTCATTGCCAAGTCCCTCACCATCAGATGCTCCTTTCACTAAACCTGCAATGTCTACAAATGTAGTGGTTGCATGAATAAGTTTTGAAGAATTTGAAAGCAAAGAAATGCTAATTAATCTATCATCAGGAACACTCACTACGCCAACATTCGGCTCTATTGTACAAAACGGAAAGTTCTCTGCGGGTATTGATGCATTGGTGATAGCATTGAATAATGTTGATTTCCCAACATTTGGCAGACCCACTATCCCACATTTAAATCCCACTTTTAATCAGTGTTAAGAAATTTTTGACAATTTTCAATACCATCTTTAGCTAAGATATCAAGAGAGTTATGAAATTTTATAAAGGCATTATCTAAAGTATTTTTTTCAGATGGAGAGAACTTCGTTAGAACCCAGTCTGTAACCAAATCCTTGTTACCTGGATGACCAATTCCAATTCTAAATCTATAAAAATCTTCCCCAAAATGCTGAATTATATTTCTTAATCCATTATGACCACCATGACCTCCACCGCACTTTAATCTTATTTTGCCAATTGATAAATCTATATCGTCATGCACTACAAAAAATTTAGATTTGTCATTTTTATGATATTTAATGATTCTAGAAAATGTTTTATATGAGTCATTTACATATGAATTACTCATATATAAATGTATCGAGAGTTTATTTAAAAAAAAGTAATCAGCATAAAGTGAGCTTTTCGTTGAAACTTTTGATTTTGATGAAGATGCTATCTTTGCAATCCAATCTTTGCCAATATTGTGTCTTGTTTTTGAGTATTTATTACCTGGATTACCTAGACCTAATAATGTAAAAGGATTAATCAATTATCACTTTTTGTTTCTTCGCCTGAATCATCATTATCTAGAGTTTCTTCAGCTGAACCTGTATCAGCTTTTACCTCTCCTTCGTCAGAATCAGCTTCCATACTTTCATCATCAAGCATTTCAGGCTCGTCCTCAACAATTGCTTTTGGAGGAGCAACATTTACTACCATTTGATCAGAGTTATCATCGAGGTTAGGAATTTCAACACCTTCCTCAAGCTTTATATCTGACAATCTTAAAGATTCATTTAAGCTAACTTCAAGTAAGTCTAATTCTATAGCCTCAGGAATATTAGAAGCTAGGCAGGAAACCTCAAGTTCTCTGATAAGTTTTGTAATTACGCCACCTTCATTTTTAACACCAATACAGTCATCCTCATTAGTAAACTTAATTGGTACAACAACTTTGAGTTTTGTTTTAGAAGAAACTCGCATGAAGTCAGCATGCAAGAGCTTTCCTTTTTCGGGCTCTCTTTGAAGCTCCTTCAGAACAACTTTTTCTTCATTTCCATCAAGCATTATTTTGAGTACTTGTGTAAAAAATAACTCTGATTCAGAAGCTTTAGTAATTTCATTAAGATATAGTTTGATATTTTTTGTATCCTGATTATTTCCATAAATAACAGCTGGAACCATAGATTCATTTCGTCTGATCTCACGATTCTTGTTTGTACCAGTTCTTACTCTGTTATCTGCATTTAGTACTATTTCTTCACTCATTTTCCCTCTCAATTATAAAAAAAGTGCACTTAACGATTCTTCATTATTAAGTCTTCTCATACATTCCGCTAGTGTTGAAGCTAGTGAAATGACGCGTATTTTACTGCATTTTTTAGCATCTTGCGAAAGAGATATTGAATCAGTAACAATTAGCTCATCAATACTTGATTTTGATATACGCTCTATTGCAGGTCCAGACAGTACAGGATGAGTGATATATGCAATTACTTTTGATGCCCCAGACTTTTTCAATACATCAGATGCATTGCATAATGTGCCAGCCGTATCAATAATGTCATCTGGCACAATGCATATTCTGTTCTTAACATCACCAATAATATTCATCACCTCAGATACATTGTCTGCTGATCGTCTTTTATCAATTATGGCCAAATCAGCATCATCTATAAACTTTGCTAATGCCCTTGACCTTACTACACCTCCAACATCTGGAGACACGACTGTAACCTTAGATAAATCATCTCTATAGTTATTTTTTATGTCATTTAACATCACTTTAGTTGCATATACGTTATCAGCTGGCATATCAAAAAAACCTTGAATTGTTTCTGAGTGAAGATCAACAGTTAAAATTCTATGAATTCCAGCTTTATAGAGAATATCAGCTACTACCTTTGCACTAATTGGGACTCTTGCAGATCTCACTCTTCTATCTTGTCTTGCATACCCAAAATATGGAATAACAGCTGTAATTTTTGAGGCTGAAGAGCGTTTCAATGCATCTGCAATTAGGATTAATTCCATCATATTATCATTTGCGGGATATGATGTTGATTGCACGATGAAGGTTTCATGACCCCTTACATTTTCCATCAATTCAACCTTAATCTCTCCATCAGAAAACTTTGATACATCTATATGACCAATATCTGTATCAAGAATTTCTGCAATACCTCTTGCTAAATCCGGTACAGAGCTACCGGAAAATATATCAAAGTTAACTCTACTACTCATTTTTGGCTGGGGTGGTAGGATTCGAACCTACGCATGACGGGATCAAAACCCGTTGCCTTACCGCTTGGCGACACCCCATTTAAATATTTAATATTGGTGAGTATTGTAATGGTTCAACCAAAAAGAATCTCCATTTTTTTGGAATTTTCTCTAAAAATAGTTTAGTGGATTCATTACGCACCCATGGTGTAAAAAAACATGAACCAGTTCCAGACATTAAAAATTCAAGTCCATACTTATCATTTGCATCATTGAAAAAAGAGTAAACCTCAGAATAATTTTTTTCAAAAACATACATAAAGTCATTTTTCAGATTCTTTTTAGTTATATTTGCCTTATCAAATTCATTAAACATCATGGCTGTGGACAGATATAAATTCGGATATATGATTAATAACTTATGATTATAATTCTTCGATTGAGCCAATTGATTACCAAAACCATATACATATGCATTTTTACCATGCATAAAAAAGGGGATATCGGCACCAATTTTCGCTGCAATTTTATTTAGCTTTCCTAAACTCAGGCCAAGTTTAAATAATTTATTTGTAGCAACAAGAAAAGATGCCGCATTTGAGCTACCACCACCAAGTCCAGCACCAATTGGAATATTCTTCTTTAGAGAAACCTCACATCTCAGGTTATCACCAGTTTCTTGAGTTAAATGATAATGCGCTAGATTTAAAATATTATTTTGTAAAAATTTTTTTTTGTTAAGATTTGACTTAATCAGGAAATCACAGTTTGTCTTTTTAATCATAAGATCATCATATAAATCAACTAATTGAAATCTTGATCTAATATTATGTAGCCCATCTTTTCTTAAATTTCCAACTTTAAGGTATAAATTAATTTTAGCAGGACATTTAGTTTTGATAATCTTCATTATTCCTTTAAAGATAACTCCAAAATACCACCATATGCTGAATTAATTTTGATTTTATAGGATCTATTTTGGATTTCACAAATTGATTGAAGCTTCTCATAATTTTTTTTGTGCACTAGGCACTCAATTAATCCAGGAATTTCAGTTAAAAGATCTTTAAAATGAATCCCATACTTCTCAACATTTGATTTTTCTTCATAATGAAAACCACTTAATGTAACATCACCGTCTTTAAAATTTATTTTTAATCTTTCGTAATTACCTAATATTGCACTATATGGCTGTATAATAAGATATTTATTATAAATACTAATGAGAATTCTTGATCTATATACTTCATTGTTATAGCTAAACTTCAAACTTCCTTTCAAGATATTTAATGGCTGATCATTGAATGTCGCACATGCAGAATGAATAATTAATAAAAAAAATATGGAAATAAATTGAATGAATCTTAGATTATTTGGCATAAGTCATAAAATAGCTAATCTCGAGCAGAGAGAATCATTTATATTATCAAAAAATCATATTAACTATATTACTGATCTCCTTGAAAGGAAATTTTCAGATCAATTAAGCTCATTATTTTTTTTATCAACATGCAATCGAACAGAGTGTTACATGATTTGTGAAACTGAACAAACTTGTAGAGATTTTTTCTTAGAGATTTATAAGATGTTAGATAGTGATTTGGATCAAGAAAGTTTTTTTTATTTTAAAGCCCGAGATGATGCATTTGTTCATTTGTGTAAAGTTGGCAGTGGTGTTGATTCAAGAATCATTGGAGAAAAGGAAATATTTGGTCAATTAAAAAATGCATTCAAAGAATATGATGAAATGGGTCTAATCTCAAATCAAATGCGTGATATATGTGATAGAGCGTTTTCCATATCAAAGTTTATTCGAAATGAAACTAAAATTGATTCAACTCCAATATCGATATCCACATTGGTATTGAAGTTGCTTAAGGAGTTATTTGAAAATCCAACCGAACAAAATATTCTGCTTATTGGCGCAGGTGATGTAGCGACAAACATTATTAAAAATCTTCATAAAAATGGATATAAAGAAATAGAGTTCCATAATCGAACAAAAAAAATAATTTCTATTTCAAACTCACTTAAACTTGAATCCAAACCTTTAAACAAGATCAATTTAGCCCTTAAAAAAAATGATATATTGATTTCATCCATCAATTCAGACTTTCCAATTATAGGCAAAGGATTGATTGAAGAAAACTTAAAATTAAGAAAGAATAAACCACTTTTACTAATAGATTTAGGCGTGCCTAGAAATATTGAAGCAGCGGTTTCCTCATCTGAGTTTGTTTACCTGTATACACTAGAGGATATTGAAAATTTTAGTTTTAAAAATTTAAAAGAAAGAAAACAATCTGCATCTCATGCAACTACTCTAATTAAGGCAATGGTTGCAGATTCAATTAGGGAGATAGATGAAGACAATGCTAAAGAACAAATATTTATAACCTTATCTTCGATCTTAAGAGGTAAAAATGAAGCATATATTAGTCAGCTTTTATCAAACAAGAAAATTGCTGACGTAATTATTGAGGATTTTGATATTGAAGATGATTTAGCACATAAATTAACAACTATGGATAACAAAATAGTTATATCAATGATTAAGGAGATTTCGCGTGCTTCCTGAATCTGTAATTATAAAACTAGATGCATTAAGAAAAAGAAGAGATGAGATTGAAGTGCTTCTCTCACAAGAAGATGCCACAAATGACATAAATAATTTTAAGGCTTTAAGTAAAGAATTTTCCGAAATCAATCCAATTATTGATCACTATGATAATTACAAAATAGTAATAGCATCAATTGATGATTCAAAGGAAATCATTAACACAGGTGATGAGGATCTTAAATTGTTGGCTTTGGAAGAAATAGACACTCTTAATAACGATCTAAATGTAGTAGAAAAAGAATTAAAATTAATGCTTTTACCAAAGGATAAGTCTGATGCTGGCTCAGCATACCTTGAAATCAGGGCTGGTGCCGGTGGTGATGAAGCTGCAATATTTGCAGCTGAATTATTACGATTATATCTAAGACTTTGTGAAAGAAAAAAATGGAAGTTTGAAATAATTTCTAACAAACCATCAGAACCCAACGGTACAAAAGAGGCGGTGCTACAAGTTGATGGATTAAATGTTTATAAATCATTGAAATTTGAGTCTGGAGTTCATCGAGTGCAAAGAGTTCCTGAAACAGAATCTCAAGGCAGAGTCCATACATCAACTGTTACTGTGGCTGTATTACCAATGCAAGATGAAATTGAAGAAAAAGAAATTGATAAAAATGAATTAAGAGTAGATACCTACCGAGCATCCGGTGCTGGAGGACAACATGTTAATAAGACTGATTCTGCAATAAGAATTACTCATCTTCCAACCGGGATTGTTGTTGAGTGCCAAGATGACAGATCGCAACATAAAAATAAAACCAAAGCACTAAGTTTACTATCAGCAAAACTTAAGGCGAAAGAGCTTGAAGAGCAACAACAAAATATTGCTAATGAAAGGAAGTTACTTGTGGGTTCTGGTGACAGAAGTGAAAAGATTAGGACATATAATTTTCCACAGGGCAGGGTGACAGATCATAGGATCAAACTAACCCAACATAATCTGGATAACATTATGGATGGTGATTTAGAATCTATTTTGGATGCTTTGCTTACAGAGCATCAGTTAGAGCAACTATCAAGTTTAGAAGAGAATGGTTAAAGCATATTCAACTGAAAATCTCATAGAGATTTGTAAAGAACATCAGGATCAGTATCCAATGATATTTAGAGATATTAACTTCTTTTTAAAGGAAAAAAATATTTCAGATATTCCTATAGAAATAAATTATTCAGGATTTATTGAAAAAGATTCTATAAAGTTGATTGAGGCTGAATTTTTTCAACAATATTTGAACAGTGTTCCACTTGATTACATTTTAAAAAATTCAAATTTTTACGGATATAACTTCTATGTAGACGAAAATGTTCTGATTCCAAGACCAGAAACAGAATTGATTTTAGATTACGTCATTGATATGGGGATTAACAACAAAACTATCATAGATGCTGGGACAGGATCAGGCTGTATTGGCGCAGTTCTATCAAAAGTGTTAACTGACTCGAACATTTATGCAATTGACAATAATATTAAAGCCATTGATATTGCTCAATACAATTTCAACAAGCTAGATTGCAAAAATATTCAAACAGTATTAAGTGATTGGCTTTCATCTTTTGAAGCAAACTCAATTGACATAATTGTTTCGAATCCTCCTTATATCAAAGCAGATGATCCTCATCTTGATGAATTGCATTATGAACCAAAGGGTGCGCTTATTGGAGGTAAAAATGGTCTGATTCATTTTGACAGAATATTCTTTGATGCGAAAAGATGTCTTAGGCCTGATGGATATTTAATTTTTGAGCATGGATTTGATCAACAGGAGCAGATTATTTCCTTATCAAAAAAATACTTATTTAATTTAGTGGCCCCAATTAATGATTTACAAGGTCACAATAGAGGTTTAGTGTTTAAGAAATGAATTCAATTTTCTTTGAAAAAGTACTAAAACTTGATGAGTTTAGTAAATCAGATCTTACAGACCTCTCACAAAAAAGATTTCTCATAATTGGTGCAGGAGGAATTGCTCATCCTTTGATTATGAATCTTCTAGGCCACGGTGTTAAACACTTATCTATAGCTGATGGTGATAAAGTTGAAACTGATAACTTACATAGGCAATTCTTGTTCGATTTTGAGGACATTGGATTAAATAAGGCTCTTACAGTCAAAAAAAAACTAGTAAATAAATTTCCTAATCTAAAATTAGAAATATTTGATAGATTTCTTGATGAAAGAGATCTTTACGATAATTTAAATACTTTTGATATCGTTGCAGATTGCTCAGATAATTTTGCTACAAAATATAATTCAAATGAAATCTGTCATGAATTTAAAAAACCATTATTTATTGGTTCAGCAAATGGATATATTGGACAAGCAATTTTCATCCCAAATTCAGTTTCTGGTCCATGTTATGAATGTTTATTTCCTCGGAGCTCTTACTTACCTGAGGAGACATGCAATGAATCTGGTATAGCACCATATGTTTTAAGTTATGTAGCTTCAATACTAACTATGTTGATAACGAATTTTGTTATTAGCGGGCATAGTGCACCAATAAAACTTTATAGAATAGATGCTAAGAAGATGGAATTAAGTTCTTCAACTTTGCGTAGTGATACAAGTTGTATAATTTGTGGGGCTGATGATTAAGGGTTATATAGAGGGTTATTATGGCGCAATTCTTTCTTGGAAAGATAGGAAAGCTATCATAAACCTTCTTCCAAAACTAAACCTAAATTCATATTTATATTGTCCCAAGGAGGATCCTAAACATAGGATTCAATGGAAATTAGATTATTCAGTTGATGAGCTTAATAATTTTAAAGAAATTTCAGAATTAGCTAATAAAAATAAGGTTAATTTCATATTTGGTATATCTCCAGGCAATGAAGAGCCCATAGATTTTGATAAACTTGCAAATAAAATAAGTATATTTCGAGAGATTGGATTTAAAAATTTCTGTATATTATTTGATGACTTACTTGAGCCAGGCAATCCAATTAATCAAGCGAATACGCTAAATAATTGCCGAGAAAGTTTTCAAGATTGTACTTTTTATTTGGTACCTGAAATATATGCGAATTCATTGTCAAACTCTGATATTTTTGAAAATAAATATTTAAAAAATTTATTTAGTAATATTGATGATAAGCCAAATATTTTTTGGACAGGTAAAAAAGTGATTTCTAATAAATATGACCATGAGGAAATTAAAAAACTTGAGGATTTTTATAACTTAAACATATACATTTGGGACAATTTTTACGCGTCTGATTATTGTGAGCCTAGAGTAACACTGGATAAATATTTACCTTTTACTGGCAATATACCCTCTGACATTTCAGGAATTATGATCAATGCAACAGGTAAAATTAATTTAGATCTATTAATCTTAAGATTATACAGCCTGGGTTTTCAAAGAAATGATTTTGAAATATCTGATTTCCTTAGTACTGAATTACATCCTGCATTTAAATCAATTTCTAAGTACTTCACTTTTAACGGATCTTTGATTAAAGCCGATGACTGTGAATATGTTAATGATATTTTACAAAATTGGATACATCCCATAAAAAATGAGATATACCCATACCTTCATCTTTTAAAATTTTTGATGCAAAATACTGGATCAAGAGATTCTAATTTCATAAAAAGAATTCGTCTAAAAGAAGGGGAGAGCTAATAATGATCGGAGATATGCAAAAATGGACACCAAATATTGCTGGCATCATAGAGCATGCAAAAAAGATCCATCCTAAATCAGAAATAATTTCTAAACTCACAAATGGAGAAATTCATAGAACTAATTATGATGAGGTTTGTTTGAGATCAAGAAAGCTTGCTTCTAAACTTTGTCAGGATGGCTACAAAGAAGGTGATGTCTTGGCAACTCTTGCTCTTAACACATTTAGACATTTAGAAATCTATTATGGTGTTTCTGGAATGGGCGGCATTGTTCATACCTTAAATTTTCGCCTACATCCTGATCAGGCTAAATATATTATTAATCATGCTGAAGATAAAATTATTTTTCTCGAGGTACCATTTGTTCCAATATTGGAGGCATTAAAGGACGATATTTCATCTGTTGAAAAATTTATTTTACTTTGCGATAAAGATGAGATCCCTGAGACAAGTTTAAAAAACGTATATTCTTATGAGGAATATATTGAAGATGGCAAGGAAGATTTTGATTGGCCATCATTAAAAGATGATGCTGCATGTGGCTTATGTTATACCTCAGGCACAACAGGTAATCCAAAAGGCGTATTATATTCACATAAGTCGACTATCTTACATGCTGCTTCAGCTATTACCGCTATGTCAATTGATCAAGACGATTCTATTTTGATGGTCGTACCAATGTTTCATGTTATGGCATGGGGTATTCCATATTATGGCCCTATGTTAGGAAATAAAATTGTTATGCCTGGAATGCATATGGATGGGGAGTCGCTGTATACCCTTATCAATGAAGAGGAAGTTACTATGGCTGCCGGTGTTCCAACAATTTGGATGCAATTACTCGCATACTGTAGAGAAAATAGCAAAAAACTTACCGCTCTCAAAAATACAATCATAGGTGGTTCAGCTTTATCACTTGCAATACTTAAGGAATTTGACGAATTTCATGATGTTAATGTTGTTCATGCCTGGGGAATGACTGAAATGAGCCCTCTAGGCACGACTAATGTACCAACTAGAGAAATGGAATCAATGACAAAAGAAGATAAATATAATCTTCAGTTAAAACAAGGTAGGCCTTGTTTTGGTGTAGAGTTAAAAATAACAAATGATAAAGGTGATGCATTACCAAACGATGGTAAATCTTATGGCCACTTGCTGGTAAGAGGGCCATGGATACTTCAAAAATATTTTAAATCCGATGAGAATGCTGTTGATAATAATGGTTGGTTCGATACCGGTGATATTTCAACAATTGATAGTGATGGCTATATGACCATTGTAGACAGATCAAAGGATGTAATTAAATCTGGTGGTGAATGGATAAGCTCTATTGATCTTGAGAATGCAGCTGTTGGACATGAGCATATTGCCGAGGCATGTGTTGTTGGCGTAAGACATCCAAAATGGGATGAGAGACCAATATTACTTGTTGTTGCTAACGAAAAAAATGTTAGTAAAGATGAGATAAATAAATTTTTGTCAGACAAGGTCGCAAAATGGTGGCTACCAGATGACATTATTTTCGTTGATGAACTCCCACATGGTGCAACTGGTAAGCTTTTAAAGGTTGAACTACGTGATAAATATTCAGATCATTTAATGGAGAAATAAAAATGAAAACAATTAAACCTGATGAAATTAATTCTTATATTGGTAAAGAGATCGGAGTCTCTGAATGGGTAACTATCGACCAAGAAATGATAAATAAGTTTGCAGATGCTACGCTTGATCATCAATTCATTCATGTTGATCCTGAACAAGCTAAACCAATTTTTGGTTCGACAGTTGCTCATGGATTTTTAACATTGTCACTTACCGCAGGTATTCCTTTTTCACAGGAAGGCTTAGGCCTTGTTCTTGAGGGCACAAAGATGGGTCTTAATTATGGACTCGATAAAGTAAGATTTTTGAGCCCAGTACCAGTTAATTCAGAGGTAAGGTTAAAAATAAAATGTAATGATATTACTGAAAAAAACCCTGGTCAGTTTTTACTAAAGAACGAAGTCACTATGGAAATTAAAGGTGTTGAGAAACCTGCATATATTGCAGAAACTCTAAGTATGTTTGTTACTTAGTGCTTTTTTCAAAATTAAATTGACTGACTTTGGATTTGCCTTGCCTTGAGTTGCCTTCATAACTTGCCCAACAAAAAAACCAAATAGTTTGTCTTTACCATTATTGTAAGCTTCTACTTGTTCGGGATTTTTCGCTAATATTTCTAAGATAATTCTTTCAATTGCATCCTCATCGCTGATCTGAGTTAAGCCTTTTTCTTTAATATATTCATAAGGCTCTATATTTTTTAATCGGATTTGATCAAGCACATCCTTAGCAATTTTTCCAGAGATTGTTCCATCAGAAATAAGATTGATTAATTGAGTAATATTTTCTGGGGTAAAATTTGTATCAGTTATTTCTTTTGCATCTTTGTTAAGAAGTGAACTTATGTCGCCTACTAAAATCTTTGCTAACAACACTTTATCATTCACAATCTTAATACAGTCCTCAAAAAAGTTTGAAAGGTTTTTAGAGTTTGAAATTATAGATGAGTCACTTTCACTAATCCCAAATTCTTGAACATATCTTATTGATTTCTCTTTAGGCATTTCGGGAAAATGCTTTTTAATATCATTAATTTCTTTATCAGTTATAACTACTGGCAAAAGATCAGGCTCAGGAAAATATCTGTAGTCATTTGCGAATTCTTTTGAACGCATAGGTCTAGTTTCATTCTTTATACTGTCATATAACCTAGTTTCCTGTTCAACCTTTTCTTTAGATTCAAGAACAGCAATTTGTCTTTTAATCTCATATTCAATTGCTTTTTCAATAAATTTAAATGAATTTATATTTTTAATTTCAGTTCTAGTTCCTAACTCTGTCTCTCCCTTTTGCCTAATTGAAACATTCGCATCACATCTTAATGATCCTTGCGACATTTCACCATCAGACACATCTAAAAATGTAACAATTTTATGAAGTTCTTTCATGTAAGCTACTGCTTCTTGAGATGATCTAAGTTCTGGCTCGGACACAATTTCTAGCAATGGAGTACCGGACCTGTTTAGATCAATACCGGTTCCTTTAAATCCCTCATGGATGGATTTTCCAGCATCCTCTTCTAAATGAGCTCTAGTAATATTTATTTTTCTTTTTAAACCATCAATGTTAATTTCAATTGATCCACCTTCTAAAATTGGTTTTTCCATTTGAGTAATCTGGTAACCCTTTGGTAAGTCAGGATAAAAATAATTTTTTCTATCAAAAATTGATACTTTATTTATTGATGCATCAATTGCCAGCCCAAATTTTACAGCTTTATAAAAAGCATTCTTATTTACAGTTGGAAGTACGCCAGGCAAGCCGCAATCAACCAAATTTACATTTGTATTTGCTTCGTCACCAAATGTTGTTGAAGCTCTTGAGAATAATTTAGTTTCAGTTGATAGCTGAACATGTGCTTCAAGCCCTATAACAGCCTCCCATTTCATGCAAATCCCTCCAAATTTGGTTTTTTTAGATGATGATCAGTTTCTTTTTGAAAATAATGTCCAAGCTTCAGAATTTTTTCTTCATCAAGATAATTACCAATTAATTGAACCCCAACTGGCAAACCATTGATGAAGCCATTTGGCATTGACAGAGCTGGTAAACCAGCTAAATTTGCTGAAATTGTATATAGATCTTCCAAGTATAACTCTGTTGGATCTTTTTTACCTTTGGAACCAAATTCAAATGCTTGACTTGGAGAGGTTGGAGTGAGAATCACATCTACTTCTTTGAAAGCATTTCCAAAATCATTTTTAATCAATCTTCTAACCTGCTGTGCTTTTTTATAATAAGCATCATAATATCCAGAGGACAATACATATGTACCCATTAAGATTCTTCTTTTAACTTCTTCTCCAAATCCTTCCGATCTTGAGTTCACATATAAACTTTCAAGGTCGTCTGCATTACTGCTCCTATAGCCATACTTTACTCCATCATATCTTGATAAATTAGATGAGCATTCGGCTGGAGCTACAACATAGTAAGTTGGAACAGATTGAACAATATTTGGTAATGAAATCTCTGAAATTTTTGCTCCTAAATTTTCGAATTCCTTAATGGTATTACTAAAAAGTTGCTGTGAATCTACTGATAAATCACTCTGTTTAAACTCTCTTACAATTCCAATATTGAGATGTTCTAGAGGCTCATTAATATTATTATTTATTTTTGTTGGATCTATTTTTAGTGAAGTAGTATCTTTTTCGTCATACCCACTCATAGCATCAAGAAGTAACGCACAATCCTCTGCGTTTCTGCATATTGGACCTCCTTGATCAAGGCTTGATGCAAAAGCAATCATACCCCACCTAGACACTCTCCCATAGGTTGGTTTAATTCCAGTAAGCCCACATAAAGCAGCAGGTTGTCTAATCGAGCCACCAGTATCAGTTCCTGTTGCCGCAGGCACAAGACCTGCTGCGACCGCAGCAGCTGATCCACCAGAGCTACCTCCAGGTACAAAACCTTCTTTCCAAGGGTTGTGAACATTGCCGTAAAAACTTGTTTCATTAGACGAACCCATTGCAAATTCATCCATATTTGTTTTACCTATACAAATGGTACCTGCACTATTTAAATTTGATACTACCGTTGCATCATATGGTGGAACAAAATTTGAAAGCATTTTCGAACCACAAGTTGTTTTAAGACCTTTTGTGCAAAATAAATCTTTTTGCGCTATTGGAATTCCAGTTAAACTGTTTTGATCATTACTTACATTTAGCTTTTTAGCATCAATAAGCGCCTGTTTTTGATTAAGAGTTATGAAGGAGTTGATAGAAGAGTATTTTTTAATTAACAGAAAAGTCTCATCTACTAATTCTTCATATGAGATTTTTTTGTTCTTTAGCAAATCGCTGAGCTGGCTTATAGTGAGAAATTGTATTGTCACTCTACAACCTTAGGAACAATGAAATAATCACCGTCAGATTCAGGAGCATTTTCTAAGAAAAGAGATTTCTCATTATCTGAGCTAACTGTATCTTCAAAAACTCTAGAGGTTTCTTCAAGAGGATTATGAAGTGGCATAATATTATCAGTATCAATTTCCTTTAGGGAATTAACCATTTCAAGGATTGCTTTTAGATCATTTTTAATCTTTTCAGACCCATCCTTATCCTGTTTTAATCTAGAAAGGTAGAAAATTGTTCTGACGGTTTTGTCGTCCATATGATATTATTCCTTTTTGTGCGAGTTATTATACAAGTAAACTGTTTAAATTTTCTGGTGGTGTAATTTGGAATTCAATATTTTTAAGTCAATAAGAGGCCTTTTTTCAAATGATCTATCAATCGATCTTGGTACAGCAAACACTTTGATATACACAAAAGAGGTTGGCATAGTTTTAAATGAGCCTAGTGTAGTTGCTATAAGAGAATCTAAAGGTCAAAAAACAGTTGTGGCTGTTGGGCATGAGGCTAAAAAAATGCTTGGAAGAACTCCCGGTAATATTCAAGCTATTAGACCATTATCTGATGGCGTAATCGCAGACTTCCAAGTAACTGAGAAAATGCTGCAACATTTCATAGCAAAAGTCCATGAGCAAAGATTCATTAAACCAAGTCCAAGAGTGCTAGTTTGTGTTCCTTGTAGGTCAACACAAGTTGAAAGAAGAGCCATAAGGGAATCTGTGCTCGGTGCTGGAGCAAGGGATGTAAAGTTAATTGAAGAGCCAATGGCTGCTGCTATTGGAGCAGGATTACCAGTTGAAGAAGCAAATGGCAACATGGTCGTAGATATTGGGGGTGGCACTTCAGAAATTGCTATATTATCTTTAAACGGAGTTGTTTATGCTGAATCCGTTAAGATTGGTGGAGATAAAATGGATGAAGCAATTACTTCATGGGTAAGAAGAAATTATGGTTGTGTTATTGGTGAGTCGACAGCAGAAAAGATAAAGCAGACAGTTGGATGCGCTACTGAAGATTCGCAAAAAAAAGAAATGCCCGTGACTGGTCGAAATCTAGCAGAGGGCATTCCAGAGACATTTAATGTAACAAGCTTGCAAATATTTGAGGCAATGAAGGATCCATTATTTGGTATTGTTAGAGCTATCAGAAATGCACTCGAACTTTCACCACCAGAATTAGCTGCAGATATTGCAGAGAGAGGAATTGTACTTACTGGAGGTGGAGCGCTACTGAGAGATCTCAATACTCTAATTTCAAAATCAACAGGAATACCTGTAATAGTTGCAGAAGATCCCTTAACATGTGTTGCGAGAGGTGGTGGTCAAGCTCTCGAAATAATAGATAAATACAATATTGACCTCCTATCAACAGAATAAATAAGAAATGGCGATAGGAACGCCTGTTTATACTCCGAAGCTACCATACTTATTTGCAATGATGTTTGCACTTGGAATTCTTTTTTTAGATCAAAAATATGACTATTTTGCTCCAATAAAGAACACCAAAACATATCTTTTTGCAGAAACAAAAGCGCTCACAAACAAATTACTCATAAGCTCTAATAATTTTTTTGATGGATTTAAATCAAGTCAGAAACTAGCTTTTGAAATCGATATGCTTAAAGAAAATATTGATTTGCTCTCTATAGAAAATAACTTTATCAAGCAAAATATTGATTCAAGAAATATTACATTCAATGGCAAGCCAAGTAAAATCATAGAGTTTGATACCAATCAATATTTTTGTTGCAGTAATCATAGATTAATTGTTAGCACTGATTCAAATTATATCCACGGATACGTTATAAATGAGGCTGGTCTTATTGGCCAAATATATAATCAGACAGAAAAATATGTTGAAGTAATATTACTGTCAGATAAAAGACACAACATTCCACTTATGCATAATCAAGAGAATCTTTTTTGTATTGGTAAGGGCATGGGTAAGCCAAATAAAATACAATGCGAGATTGATAATAATCTTGTTAACAAAAATCTTATTGGTTCATTAATGCAGACATCAGGCTTTGGAGGTATTTTTGATCGTGGGATTAATGTGGGATATGTGATCGATACAGAATTGAAATCTGAGCTCTTGGTGATTACTATAGAGTTGATTGCAAGCCCTCTTATAACTGATAAGGTTTATATTCTTACAAAAAATGACTCTTAAAGAATTTTTAATAATATTCTCAATGATTATCTTTGGATCAATATTAGATGACTTAGTTTCATCAAAAATAGAAAACTTTTATTTGCATACTAACTTTGCCTACTTAGTATTTTCTTATTGGGTGTTTGCCTGCCCCGAAAAAATCGGCGCTCTTTTTTCAATATTGTTTGGATTAATCATTGATTTCATATCTGGGTCAGCGATCGGATTTCACGCATTCATGTATTTATTATTCGCATACATCATTCATATATATGCATTCACCTTTAGATTATTCTCGTATTTGCAACTCGCAGTCTTTTTTGGTGGTTCAGCTACATTTATAACTACCATTAATTATCTGATTGAGCATACATCCAATTATTCATATGCAAACATATTTATTGCTCTAGTCTTCCACATTATTATTTGGATACCATTTTACAAATTTATTAGATTTGCAAGACAATTATCAATGAATGAATGAGAGCTTTTTTAAAATTTTCTATTAGTTTTATCTTAGCAATTTGTCTCTTTTTTTTATTAATTTCATTTTTGCTTACTTTCAATACTGAGCGTCTAATAAAACTCGTCGATAACAGATTTCTAGAAGATTTAAGGATTTCACCACAAAATATAACTCTCCATTACTCTGGAATTTATCCTGGATTTGAGATAGAAACTTTAGAAATAAGAAATAACAATAATGTAAAAATACTCACCTTAAATGATGTTTCTTTTAACATAAATTTGTTTAAATCACTCATTAACTTCAATGCTATTTTTCAAAAAGTAAATTTTGAAATATTTGGGTTTATTAATACTCTTAGGGGACTTCATATTAAAGAGAATCTACTTTTCATAGAAGATTTTTATGTTAAATATGATGACTTTGATTTTATATTTTTTGAGTCAGTAATTCAAAATCAAAAAAATTTATACTCACTGAAGTCAAAGTCTGGAAAAATTGCTGAGTTACCTTCAGGAAGTATTGACTTAGAGTTTAATCAAGAGGCCAAAGTTTTATTTTTTAGATCTGAACATAACTTAAAATCTAAAGATTTAGAAGAATTTATAACTGCAAGAAGTTTTAAGTCATTAGAAACATCCACAGTATCAGATATAAATTTCATTCATTCCGGGTATTACGAGATTGAAAACAATAAAATCAAACAAAGATTTAAGTTACAAAAAGTAATTCACTCAGAAATAAAAATTTTAAATAAAAGTCTAGTCATTGTTGATGGAGATCTTTTTCTTGAAAATTTCAATGATCTTTCTGGAGTAATTAATGCAAATTACTCCTCTGAAGAATTAGCTTTTAACATTGATGGTAAGAATTTAACAACTTTACCAAATTTAAGTTTGAGCACTGCGATTGAATTAGATATTGAAAGTATTCTTGATAGAACTGCTATATATACTGCCAGTGGTAAAACAAAGATGAATATTAAAATTGTTAATAAAAATGGAGAATCCAAAGTTTTTTTTAAGAGTAACTTGAAAGGCATATCAATAGACTCCCCATTTTCTTATTTACAAAAAAGAAAAAATGCTGTGTTAGCTACTGAGGGTAATGTTTCAAATTTTTTTGCACCCAAGGTTCAGCTATCAAACAAAAAATATGCAATATCTTTACATGATATAAAAAATTTGTATGGAGATATTTTTATTGGCACAAATGATCTCAACTTGGAGAGTAACAATTTAACTAAATCATTGAATATTTTTATTGATGTCGAAAATTTTGATTTAGATGAATACTTATTGATGTCAAATAATCTTAATCAATCATCCAGATTCATTCAGACATTAAATATTTTGTTTGATATTAAAAAACTTCGAATGTATGACAAAAATTATTATAAATCTTCAGGATCATTGAAATTTGATAATGACTCATTAAAGATTAGTTTCATTAAAGGCGATTTATTAGGAGACATAAATACTGACCTCAAAAGAAATTTAGACATCAACCTAAGCGGCTTAAATATTGATTCCAATAAATTTAATATTGCTCGACCAAAGACACAATCTATTAATGATTTTACTATCAATCTAAGCTTGAAAGACTCTGTGATTGACTCTTATAAAATTAAAAATTTTTCATCATCAATTTACATTAATGGGTCGGATTTTGAGATACGAGATTTAGAGATGAATTCAAATATCTTAAAGGTTCTTAGTAGTTCACAGGACACATATTTTATATACAAGGAAGACAGCAATTCTAATGAGATTAAAGGACATTTTCAGATAGCAAACATGAATAGCATTCCTTTTCTTTATATAGATGAAAAGTTTTCTGTTGGATATTCTGATTTGCTGATTGATTTGAAATTCAATGAATACAAAGATTTTTACAATCTGCAAGGAAATATAGATATTTTATTGAAAGATTTTTCTTTAAGTAGCTTTTTACCAAATTCGAACATATTAAATATAGTAGGAATTTTTAATTTAAGGAATATTCTTGGTAAGGTTGCCAATTTAGACTTGAGCCTTCAGGAGTTTGCACAAACAGAGATAAATAGGCTAGAAACAAATATTATTATTGATGAAGATGGCTTATTTATCAGAGATCAGATGGTATTAGACACAAATTCAGCAAAAATGCTTTGGAGAGGCAGTATTAATAAAAATGACTCTCAATATCTAGAAGAATTAGATTTATATTTAAAAATGCGATTAAGAGTAGGTGAAAATATTCCATGGTATGCGGGAATATTTGGGGGGTTACCAGTCGCAGCCAGCGCCTATATTTTTAGAGAAGTATTCGAATCAGACATTGATGAGGCAACCACTTTTGAATTCGATGTTGTTGGTAGTATTAATAATCCTCAAATTAAAAGAATTAATTAACCAGAAAGATTGTTGCTAACCCTAAAAATGAAAAGAAACCAATTACATCTGTAACAGTTGTTACGACAACACTACCTGCAATAGCCGGATCTTGATTAAGTTTATTAAGAATGATTGGCACAAAAATTCCTGCGATAACAGAGCTAACAAGGTTTATTACAATTGCTGCACAAATTAGTATTGATATAAGTAATTCTTGAAACCAGAAGTATGTAACAATTGAAATCAAAATTGACAAAAAAATTCCATTTAGAATTGATACGAATAATTCTCTTCTAAATAGCCAGTTTAAGTTAGAGCTTTTTATTTGCTCAAGAGACAATCCTCTTATAACGATTGTAAGTGTTTGAGTAGCTGCGACGCCACCCATGCTTGCGACTATAGGCATCAGCACAGCTAAATATACAAATTTATCAATTGTTGTTTGAAAAAGATTTATTGTTGCTGCAGCTATAAAAGCAGTTAATAAGTTAATCGATAACCATAAAGCTCTTGATTTTGCAGCTCTTCCCGGAGGTGCAAAAGTATCTTCAGCTATTCCTGTCAAACCAATAAGATTTTGGTCTGCATCTTCAATTATTACATCAACCACATCATCGACAGTAATCCTTCCAAGCAACTTCATATCTTCATCAACCACTGGAGCAGAAACTAAATCATTTTGCTCGAATAGTTTTGCTACTTCTTTATCATTTGTATCAGCAGCAATCGGCTTCACTTCAGTTTCCATTAACTCTCTGACAGTAAGACTAGGCTCAGATACTAAAAGTTTAGATACTGGTAATTCTCCTAGATATTTATCATCTCTTGAGACAACAAATATTTTGTCAGTATTGTTGGGTAATTCCTTTTTACTTCTCAGATATCTCATTACAACTTCAAGCGAATGTCTTGGCCTCACACTTATAACATCAGTATTTAATAATCCACCTGCTGAGTCTTCAGAATATTCAAGAACGGTCCTAATTCTTTCGCTATCCCTTCTAGCAATTTTTGATAGCACACTTTCCACTTTTACCTTAGGTAAATTTTGTAAGATATCAACTAGTTCATCTACTTCTAAGTCTGAGATTATCTTGACCAATTCATCAGATTTAATTTCAGCCATCAATTCTTGTTGTATTTCATCATGAAGTTCTGCAAGGATTTCGCCTTCAGCAGAGGTATCAAGCAAGGACCAAATTAACCTACGCTCTTTTGGTGGAAGAGATTCAATTGTATGCGCAACCGCTGATGGATTCATTTCTTGCAGTTGTAAAGAGATTTGGTTTAAAGATATTTTTGCATCATTATCGGAAATACTTTTGATTAATTCATTCGTATTTATATCTGAATTCTGCTTATCATTCATTGCATGATTTTAACTTAATAATTAAATATCTTTTGGGCCTTAACTAAATTTAGATTTTTTTCTGTATTTATTTATTGTTCTTCTTGCCAGATTGAATCCTTTTTTATTAAGTATGTTAGTAATCATTTGATCACTTATTCTTGATTTTGATGCATCAATTATTTTCTCAATTTCTCTGATTAGATTTGTACTTGATACCTTTTTTGATCTTGAAACCGATGAAACTAGAAGTGATTTAAATGGAATAATACCACCATCATATTGAATATATTTTGATTTAAGAATTCTTGAAACAGTTGAGTTAGAAAGTCCTAGCTCTTTAGCAATTTCATTACCGGCTAATGGTTCAATATCAACGGCTTGTTTGCTCAAGAACCTTTTCTGTCTTTCACATATAAATTTTGCAACCCTATAAACATTCTCATTTCTTCTGTCGATTGATCTGATAAAGGATTTTGCATCATTAGCTTTACCAATTAGTTTTGTATTGGGCTTATCTTTACTGTTTTTAACATTCATATAGAGTTCGCTATCAAAGGCAATATTAGGCATGCCACTCTTAAGAAAATTTACTTCAAATCCATTCTGATTTTTCCGTATTTCAACGTCAGGCAACACAAATTCATTTTTTTTGTAATTTAGCCCAGGACTTAGATCACATTCTCTTATAATATCTAGAGCATTTTTTATATCCAATGATTTATATTTCATTTTTAAAGTATTCTCAATTTCTTCAAAAGTATTAAGATTACTTACACTTAAAATTTCATTAATAATTTCTTTATAAATACTTTTAATTTCCATCTTACTGGTCTGGATAGCTATCATTTCTTTAAAATCCCTTGCTCCGATTCCAGGTGGATCAAAATCATGAATTACATAAAAAAGATTTCTAAGAATATCTTTCTTTGGATATTTGAATTCTAATATCTCTTCAATTTCATCAATCTCAGAATCCAAAATACCATTTTCATCGATTGAATAAATTATGGCAGAGCATATGGCTCTATCATTTGAATTAACTTTTTTTTCGTTAAGCTGTTGGATGAGGTAGTCATATAATCCACCTTCTTCTTCTATTGAATCTAAATCTCGTTCCTTACTGTAAAAATCGTCATAATCGGAATCATTTAACAGAAACGGATTTTCATTTATTGAATCTTTGATCGTCTGGAGTAACTCATTTCTTGAAAGCTGCAATAACTCTATTGATTTTCTTAAAGAAGGTGTTATGGCCAGTTTTTGAGATAGATTTATGTTTCTGACAAGCTTTATGTTCATCTAATCAAATGATTTACCCAAATATCTTTTTTTAATTACTTCATTTGCAGTGATTTCGTTTTTATTACCTGACATAAATACTGAGCCATCGAATAAGATATTAGATCTGTCACATATATTGAGGGTATCTCTAACATTATGATCAGTAATCAAAATAGATATCCCATCATTTTTAAGATTTAGCAAAATTTGTTTTATTTCTTCAACAACTATGGGATCAACGCCTGAGAATGGCTCATCAAGCAGTACAAGATTTGGTTCAGTTAATAACATTCTAGCTATTTCTGTTTTTCTTCTTTCTCCACCTGACAACATTCTGCCAGTTTTATCTAAAATATTTGTCAATTGAAACTTCTCTATTATGTTATTAACCTCGTTATCACCGACTGGTTGGTCAATTAGTTGGATTGTTCCATAAAGGTTTTGTGAAACAGTTAAATCCTCAAAAATTGATGATTCTTGAGGCAAGTAAGCTAAACCTCTTTGACATCTAGCATACATTGGGAGGTCACATATTTCCTCATCATTGTAAATAATTGATCCAGAGTTGATGTGAGTAATGCCCGCGATTGAATAAAATGTTGTAGTCTTGCCTGCACCGTTAGGGCCGAGCAAACCAACAATTTCACCTTTGTCAATATTTAAAGAAACGTCAGATAAAATTTGCTTGTTATCTATGCTTTTACAAATATTTCTGACTTTAAGTAAATTTGTCATTTTGTTGAAATGGAATATGTAATTTCATCTGAATTTAGATTTAATTCATCTGTTAATAAAATCGCATTACCTAACAATTTTATATTTCTAGTGGGATTAAATACTATATTTTCAGCAGAGCCTTTGATTTGCTCAGGAAAAAAAATTTCTATGCTTGCCGGTTCTCCTGAAAATTCAATAATTTCACTTTTTAAAAAAATTTTTGCTGAATTACTTTTTATGTTTAGGTCTTCAGAAATAATTGACACATCTGTCTCAAGATAAATAATTTCGTTCTTAGGATCATAAAAAACTTTATTTGAAGTTATCTCTAAGTCTTCTCTATCAATTTGTGAATATAAGCACAAACTACACAAGCTAAGTAATAATTTGATTAGAAAATTGAATTGCACTAAATAATTCCTGCCTCAAGCAAGGTATGCATTGTGATAACACTTGGACCTGAATTATTTTTAACAATCAAAGTAAAAATCTTATTTTGTTCCATTAGCTTTGCCGCTTCTGTGGCTAGAGCTTTTGAATCAACACTTACGTATTGTTTTGTCATCACATCATTTATCTTTACTTTATCAAGTTTTGTGTTTTCATTTAAAAATCTCCTTAAATCTCCGTCAGTGAAGATTCCTATGATTTTTTTCCCGTCTTGAACTAACGTAATACCTAATTTTTTTGAGGATATTTCAATTATAGCTTCGCTTATAAGCGTATTTTTCTTAACTATGGGAACTTTTTTTCCGGTAATTGCTAAGTCAGAAACGAGGGTTGTTAACTTTTTTCCAAGTGATCCAGCAGGATGACTCTTCGCAAAGTCCTCAGGAGAAAATTTTCTAGCTTCAAGTAGAGATATTGCAAGTGCATCGCCTACAACCAAAAAAGATGTTGTTGATGTTGTGGGTGCTAAATTATGAGGACAAGCTTCTTTTAATATTTTTATTTCAATATGAATATCTGATGCTTTCGCGATGGAAGATTTTTTAGAATTTGTAATTGAGCAAACACTTTTTATTTTTTTTCTTAATGCAGGCAAAATAGAAATTATCTCATTTGTTTCTCCAGAATTTGAAAAAATTAAGATCAAATCATTTTTATCTATCATGCCCAGATCACCATGAGCTGCTTCAGTTGGATGAATAAAGAAAGATGGTGTCCCAGTGCTAGCTAAAGTCGCAGATACCTTCTCAGCTATATGTCCAGATTTACCAACCCCCATTAAAATTAATTTGCCTTTAATTTTAAGAATTTTTTTGCACAAATCTTCAAAATCAGAATTTATTTGATTTTCAAGAAATTTAATGGACTCTGCCTGAATACAAATAGATTCTCTAGCAGATTTTAATAAGCGTTCATTATCCATAAACAAATATTACATCATCGTAATGTTATAATGAAAATATGCGTAAATTTTTTTATAGCATATCTCTTTTCATTTCAATAGCTTTTTTTAGCTCCCAGGAAATTCAGGGCGATGATATTAATAATCCTGAGATTTATGTTGATACTAAAGCTCAACAGATGGTTAGTGTAATTGTAAATAATCAAGATTTGTTTAAAGAAAATCCTGAAGATTTTAAAAAACTTATTAAAGATATATTTGAGCCTATGGTTGATTTTCGAAGAGTCTCCGCCTTGGTAATGAGTAAAAAATATTATTTGTCTGCAACACCTGAACAAAGATCAGCTTTTATAGAGATTTTTAAAAACTCTTTGTTAGATACTTATTCTTCAACACTTGCAGAATGGGGAGATCAAGAAATAGTAACTATGTTTTCAGCTGATATAGAATTTAAAAAAAATGTTGAAGTAAAACAAATGCTTGTTACCAATTCTTCAGAGTACCCAATTACATACAAGCTTAGGTTAGGTAAAAATGGATATAAAATAATTAATATAGTGGTGAATGGGGTTAATTTAGGACTTACATTTAGAAATCAGTTCAAAGCATTGGCAGATAAACATGATGAGAATATTGATGCAATTATTTCAGAGTGGAAGTCTGATGCAAACATTTACTAAACATGAATGAAGAGAAAATACGATCAAGTATCTTAAATGTTCTCCCAGACGCATTTATTTCTTTCCATGAAAAGGACTGTAATTTTAAGATTAAAATTATTTCTAAACAATTCACTGGATTAAATATCATGCAGAGACATAAATTAATTTTAGGTGCTCTTGAGAAATTTATTAAATCGGGTGAATTACACGCTGTTAGTCTTGAGACACTATTGCCTGCAGAACATAATTAATGGAAAAACTAAGAATTATTGGTGGTGAAAGCCTGCAGGGTGAAATCAACTGCTCTGGCTCAAAGAATGCAGCGCTCCCAATTATTGCAGCCTCAATAATGTCAGATAAAAAGATCATTATTGAAAACCTTCCCTACCTTCAAGATATCACAACTATGTTTGAATTAATGGGATCTATGGGTGCAGAAATCATTTTGGATGAGACTATGAATTTTTCAATTTCCACAGCAAATCTAAATAATTTTGAAGCACGATATGAATTAGTTAAAACTATGCGTGCTTCGATCCTTGTATTGGGTGCTTTGTTGGGCAAGTATGGTACTGCAAAAATTGCTCTACCTGGCGGTTGTGCTATTGGTACTCGACCTGTTAACTATCATTTAGATGGCCTTAGAAAACTAGGAGCTGATATTGAGATCAGAAATGGTTACATTCATGCATCATGCAAGAGATTAGTAGGGACCAATCTTAAATTTGAGGGCATGACAGTCACTGGAACTGAAAATTTAATAATGGCGGCAACCTTAGCCGAAGGTACTACTAGACTAAAAAATGTTGCTAAAGAACCTGAGATTATTGATTTAGCAAATTTTTTAAATATTCTTGGTGCAAACATTAAAGGTGCTGGTACTGACGAAATTATTATTGAAGGTGTAGATGAATTATCTGGAGGAAGATTTTCAATTCCTTTTGATAGAATTGAGGCTGGAACATATCTAGCAGCCGCAGTTGCAACAAAAGGAAATATAAGAATCAATAAAATAGATTCATCTAGAATGGGAAACATGATTGAAAAATTTCAGTTAATGGGCGCATTTGTTGAGTTAAACGCAAATTCTATTCATATCAAAATGGAGAAAAATATTAAGCCAGTTGATGTAATTACTGAGCCTTTCCCAGGCTTCCCTACAGACATGCAAGCACAATTTACACTTATCAATTCTGTTGCAAATGGAAGTGCTACTGTGACAGAAAAAATATTTGAAAATCGTTTCATGCATGTTCAAGAACTTGTACGTATGGGTTGCGATATAACGGTAAATGGAAACAGCGCCTTTATAAATGGAGTTAAAAAGATTTATGGAGCGCAGGTTATGGCAACAGATTTGAGGGCATCAGCATGTTTGATTTTAGCAGGTTTATGTGCCGTGGGAGAGACAATTGTTGACAGGGTATACCACATTGATAGGGGATATGAGCGTATTGAAGAAAAATTATCTTACCTTGGAGCAAATATTGAGAGATTGCCTAGATAGAGCCAGTCTTAATTTCAATTGTTTTGAAGTTACCAGTTTTATCAATTATTACCAGCTCAATCAAATTTCCAGGGAATGCATTTTGAAGGGTTTGATTTAAATTATCCCAGGTTGCATTTTTTGAATTAATCTTGAAGATACAATCTGAGTTTTTTACATCCAAATTATCTTTGAGAGGCCCACTCGCAAGATCAATTATTTCAAGACATGGACTTATATTAGAATTAATAAAAACCTTTCTTTGAATTACTTTAAAGTTTCCAATCCAGGCTTTTTTAGCGGAGCCAAACTTAATAATCTGTGATGAGATCTTTGTTATTGTATCAATGGGCAACGCAAAGCTTATGCCAGAAAAAGTACCATCTACTGAATAGATTTTTGAAATCATGCCAACAAGTTCTCCTGAAGTATTAATTAGCGCACCTCCTGAATTCCCCGGATTAACTGCAGCATCTGTTTGAATTAAGTCTAGGTAAGGATTTCCAATATCACTCCTGTTTCCACTAATAATTCCTTCAGTAACAGTTATTCCAAGACCATATGGATTGCCGACAGCAAATACTTTACTTCCTACCTCAATACTATCATTGCCAAATTTTGCAGGCCTTATGTCTGAAAATTCTTTGAGTTTCATAATTACAATATCTGATCTATTATCAAAGCCAACAACTATTGCCTCAAAGATTTCATTATTAAAATTTTCTACAAAAATCTGTTTTTGGTTTTTTATAACATGTAAATTTGAAATAATGTATCCATCTTTTGAGATCACAACTCCTGAGCCAAGATCTACTAATGTTTTCTGATCACTATCAGTTGAACCTTTTATAAGAACAACACTTTTAATTGCTGATTGAATTAACGAATTGTTGTCTTTGGCGTTAAAATTATGAAATAAAATTAGTACTAAAAACATCACAAGAAATGTGATGATTAAATTTATTAAATTAGCTTTTGAAAACATGGACTATCAATTAAAGTTAAATCAAATTTTAGATGAATTTAAGAAAAAAGACATTTCTTTAGATTCATATCAAAAAGATATAACTGAGAAAATATTGCTTCTTGCAATCAAAATAAAAGATGAAACTCCATTTAAGATTTTTACAAAAGCAGAATATGGTTTATATCTGCATGGAAGTGTTGGAAGAGGAAAGACCCTTATTACAAGAACCATTCTCGATCATGTTTTCAAAAATTACCTTTACTTTCACTATGCAGACTTTTTAAAGCATATCCGAAGTGAGCTTGAGGATTTGAAATCTGACAAAAACCCACTAAAAAAAATAGTTTCAAACTTGCACAACACCAAAAGAGTTATTTTTATTGATGAATTTCAAGTTGAAGATATTGCAGATGCAATGATATTGAGTGATGTTATACCTAGCTTGATAAAGAAAAGATCAAAGATTTTTTTAACATCAAACTTTTCTATCAATGGACTATATCCTAATGGTCTACAACGAGATAAATTCATTAATTCTATGTCTGTACTTAGAGATAAATTGAATTACTTTCAACTCAAAGGAGACCTAGACTATAGACTCAGAAACATAATCAATCAACATTCGAAGGAATCCTCAATGATTGAGATTCAATCATTTATTGAAAGTTTATTCATTACAGATGCTAAACAAAATAATGAATTTTATGTAAATGATAGAAGATTCCCATGCCTTTCCTATGGTAATGAGTTTTTATGGTTATCTTACATTGATTTTTTTAAGGTTCCCGTTGGTTATGAGGACTTTAAAACCATATTTGATGAATACAAGTGGTTGTTTATTAGTGAATTTCAACAATTAAATGATGACAATGCAGATCTTGTTAGAAGATTTATTACATTTATAGATCTGGCGTATATTCAAAAAATGAATATAAAATTGTTTTTGAAATATGAAGAAATAGATAATTTATATCAAGGCAACTTATTGAAAGATTTATGGGTTAGAACTTCTAGCAGATTAATTGAAATGTCCTCTGCTAACTATTTAACAACAAATTAATAAATATATTGATTTAAATCTGTTAACTCTTTAATATGCTCGATATTTAAAATGAATACTAAATCTATAAGAAAAGAAGATGTAGAACATTCTTGGTATTTGCTTGATGCAGAAGACCAAATACTTGGTAGATTTGCCACAGTTGTTGCAAACAAGTTAAGGGGCAAGGATAAACCAACTTTTACTCCTCATGTTGATAATGGTGATTTCATTGTTGTGGTGAATGCAGCTAAGATAAAAGTTACTGGTAATAAATTTGAACAAAAGAAATATTATCATCACTCTCTTTACCCTGGAGGCTTAAAGACTTCTTCATTCAAAGAGAAAATTAACAAAGATCCACAAAGTATTATTTTAAAGGCAGTAAAAGGCATGTTGCCAAAAAATAAATTGTCCAACCAAATTTTAAAAAAACTCAAAGTTTACTCAGGTGAATCCCACCCTCATGAGGCTCAAAACCCAATACAAATTAATTTAAGCAAATAATGTCTGATACTCATTACGCTACAGGTAGAAGAAAAACCTCAACTGCAAGAGTTTACCTCTCCAAAGGAAAGGGGAAAATTATAGTAAACGATAAACCATTAAATGAATATTTTGGAAGAGAAGTTGCACAAATGTTAGTTATGCAGCCTTTAAATTTAGTGGAACTTTTAGAAAAAATAGATATTAGAGCAATGGTAAATGGCGGGGGGAGTTTTGGGCAAGCTGGTGCAATTCGTCATGGCATTTCAAGAGCACTCGTTGAATATGATAATGAGTTAAGACCACAACTTAAAAAGGCAGGTTATTTAACAAGAGATCCCCGTAAAGTTGAGAGAAAGAAATTCGGTTTAAAGAAAGCAAGAAAAAGCTCACAATACTCAAAGCGTTAATGGTTTATATTTATTTTTTATAATATAATATAAGTCATAATAATGGAACAAAACCCTGATAAAACTCGCCGTAAAGTGCTTATAAGCATGACAGCCTCTGTTGGTGCTGTTGGTGCAGCTTTTGCGGTTACTCCATTTATTGCATCTTGGAATCCAAGTGCTAAAGCCAAAGCAATGGGTGCTCCAGTAAAAGTCGATATTTCAAGAATTGAAGTAGGTCAGATTATTCAAGTTGCATGGAGAAAACAACCAGTTTTTGTAGTTAGACATTCCAAAAATGCTTTAGAGAGTCTTGGGAAAATTGAAAACAAACTAGCAGATCCAAATTCTGTTTCGATAGAAGAGCCTTATAGAGATCTTCATCCAACTCGTTCAAAGAGTAATGAATACTCTGTTTTAGCTGGAGTTTGTACTCATCTTGGTTGTGCACCAAAATATCATCCTGAAGTTGAACCAAAACCTTGGGATGCAACTTGGCTTGGTGGATTTTTTTGCCCATGCCATGGATCAATGTTTGATATTGTTGGGAGAGTATTTAAAGGTGTACCAGCTCCTACAAACCTAAAAGTACCCCCACATAATTTTCAAGGCAATACATTAACAATTGGCGAGGATAAAACATAACATGGATACTATTTATAAATGGTTTAACGAGAGACTACCTATTTCAAATACCTTTGAAAGACATCTATCAAAGCATCCTGTCCCTAAAAAAGTTAATTTTTGGTATTTATTTGGTGCATTGGCGTCAGTTGTGCTGATTGTTCAAATCCTCTCAGGAATCTGGTTAATGTTCGGTTATGAAAACAGTGAGGAGGGTGCATTTGCTTCTGTTGAGTACATTATGAGGGACATAGACTATGGCTGGCTTATAAGATACATGCATACAACAGGAGCATCGATGTTTTTTGCTGTTGTTTATCTACACATGTTTAGAGGATTACTTTATGGTTCATACAAGAAGCCACGAGAGCTTGTATGGATATTTGGGATGAGCATTTATTTAATTATGATGGCAGAAGGTTTTCTAGGTTATGTTTTACCTTACGGCCAGATGTCTTACTGGGGTGCTCAAGTTATTATCTCTTTATTTGGCGCCATACCATACATTGGTGAATCTCTTGAAATTTGGATAAGAGGAGACTACTACATATCAGGTTCAACAATCTCAAGATTTTTTGCGTTGCATGTTGTTGCCTTACCATTAATGTTAATTGCTCTTGTGTTCATGCACTTAGTTGCATTACATGAAGTAGGAGCTGGCAATCCTGAAGGCATTGATATTGAAAAACATTTAGATGACGATGGAATACCGCTTGATAGTGTTCCATTTTTTCCATACAAAGTTTTAAATGCACTTGTAGGAATTGGTGTGTTTGGAACTGTTTTTGCAATATTTATGTTTTTTTTCCCCGAAGGCGGTGGTTATTTCATTGAAGCACCAAACTTTGAGGAAGCAAATCCATTAAGTACACCTGAGCATATTGCACCCGTTTGGTACTATTCACCATATTATTCAATGTTGAGAGCTGTACCTGACAAACTTGGTGGTTTTGTGGTTATGGCTGCTGCAGTCGCAATCTTATTTGTAGTGCCATGGCTTGATAGAAGTAAAGTAAACTCAATAAGATATAAAGGTATTTGGAGCAAGATAGCAATTTTGTTATTTGCGGTTAGTTTTATCACATTAGGATACTTGGGCACTGTTCCAGTTACAGAGATCAGGACTTTGATGAGTATAATTTGTACGGTTATTTACTTTTCTTTTTTCTTGCTAATGCCGATTTACACTAGCTTCGAAAAGACTTCTGTTCCACCTGAAAGGCTATAATGAAGCATATCACATCTCTTTTTTTTGTAATATTTGCAGCATACATGTTTTCGGCTGGTGATGGTGCACCATGTGGTGATTATGGTGAATGCGACACTTTTGAACCAGACCTTTGGAACAATGAATCTCTTCAAAAAGGTTTTTCAACTTATATCAATTATTGTTATGGTTGCCATTCTCTAAAATATTCAAGATGGAATCGAATTGCAACTGATTTGGATATACCAGAAGATTTAATGTTTAAGTATTTAATTTTTGATTCAGAAGTGAAATCAGGCGATTTAATGACAGGTTCTATGATCAAGTTTAATGCTGAGCAATGGTTTGGAGTTGCGCCCCCAGATTTGACGCTTGTTACAAGAGCTCATAGTCCTGAATGGGTATACACCTATTTGCGTACTTTTTATGAAGATGGATCAAAACAATATGGCGTTAATAATCTAGTTTATCCTGGTGCTGCAATGCCCAATGTACTCTTATCACTTCAAGGCCAGCAAATACTTGGATGCAAAGATATGTTGACATACGCATCTAATGGAGGTGTAAAAAGAGATGAAACAGGAAATAATATTACTGAAGAGAGATGTGGCTATCTCTTGTCATTGAACAATGGTCAATTAAGTACAGAAGAGTTTGATCAACTAATTTATGATCTAACAAACTTTCTAACCTATGTAGGTGAGCCAGCAAAAAGGGTTAGAGAAAGGATGGGTTGGTATGTTATATTCTTCTTTATAATATTTACAGCATTAGCTCATTTACTCTATAGAGAATATCAAAAAGACTACCATTAATTTTAAGTAATATGATTTTATACTCTGACAAAGACGATCACTATAGTCATAGGGTAAGAATTGTTCTTGCTGAGAAAGACATAGCCTGTGAAATTAGAGAAACATCTAATGATGAAGCACCTGAAGAAGTATTATCAATTAATCCATATCACAGTCTTCCTATTCTCATCGATAGAGATCTTGGTTTATATAACACATCAGTGATGATGGAATATTTAGATGAAAGATTTCCTCACCCGCCATTACTTCCAGTATATCCAGTTACTAGGGCAAATAGCAGATCATTAATGTTAAGGATCAATAGAGAGGTTTGCCCGTTATTAGATAAAGTTATTGCAGGTATGGGCAATGCTAAAAAAATAAAAGAGAATAAAGAAAATTTACTACATGAAATTTCGTCATTAGCACCAACTTTCAAGGAGTATCCATTTTTTATGAATGATGAATTCTCATTGACTGATTGTTATTTGGCCCCGATTCTTTGGAGACTTCCATCACTAGGCATTAATCTACCACTGACTAAAAATATCAAACCATTGTTGGACTATCAAGAAAAAATTTTCGATAGACCAGGTTTTCAAGACAGTCTTTCCCTAATAGAGAGAGATCTTCGTGATTAGCTAATCTACTTGATAATAACTTTTCTTCCAGAACGTCAGCTCTTCACTAATAAAATAATTTAAAATTAAGTTAACTATTTATTTTTGCAAGTATGCTATCGATTATTTCTTCTCCAATTGGAAACTTAAAAGACATATCTTATAGATCAATTGAAGCACTTAAATGTGCATCTATTGTTTATTGTGAAGATACAAGAGTCACAAAAAAATTATTAAATCATTACTCAATCAAAGATAAACTGCTACTTCCATATAATGACCATAATGAAAAAAAAGTACTTAAAGAAATAATAGAAAAACTTGAGCATGATGAAAATATAATTTTAATATCAGATGCTGGGACACCACTAATATCAGACCCAGGCTTTCCACTCATAAGAGAATGTATCAAAAGAGATATTGATTTTATTGTTTTGCCTGGCCCAACGGCAATAATTCCATCACTAATCTACTCAGGATTTCCAATTGATAAATTCAGCTTTTATGGCTTCATTCCAAGATCAATAAATAAGCAACAAGAGCTTGCCAAAACTATAATTACAAGCAAGAGTCCTATAGTTTGTTTTGAAAATATAAAACGGCTACAAAAAACATTAAACAACATGAATGAAGTGTTTGATAAGAACATTCAGGTTGTGATATGTAGAGAAATTACAAAAAAATTTGAAAAAATCTACAGAGGAGATGTATCTTCAATTATTAATCGGATTGAAAACAATACTCTGAAGATAAAAGGAGAAATCGTAATAGTTTTTTATGCAAAAAACGCAATTGCTGTAAAAGATAATGAAAAACTAATCAATGAAATTGGAGAAAATTTTTTAAAATATCTCTCTAAAAGAGATGCATCAAAGCTAATCTCGGAACTTTATGATATTGACAGATCTGAAACATACAAATTTTTGGTAGATATATCTAAAAAACACATTTGATATTAAAATATCTCCGAGTTGGTCGGATGATCGCTGAATTTTCAGAGGAAAGTCCGGACTTCATAGAGCAAGACGCCAGGTAACGCCTGGGGGGCGTGAGCCCACGGATAGTGCAACAGAAAATATACCGCCTTATAAGGTAAGGTTGAAAAGGTGAGGTAAGAGCTCACCGCTAAAATGGTAACATTTTAGGCAGTGTAAACCCCGTCTGAAGCAAAACCAAATAGGAGTCTTTTGAGTTGCTCGCTTTAGACTCGGGTAGGTTGCTAGAATATTGTGGTGACACAATATCAAGATAGATGATCATCAATACAGAATCCGGCTTATAGACCAACTCAACTAACACTAATTTTTTTTTGATAAAAAGTGTGTAAAAGTGTGCAAAAAATGTTATAAAGTGTGTAATTAGACATTTTTTTTAACATGTACGGATACAATTTAGTTGCAATTGACACAAAGGGGAGAATCTCTTTACCATCAAAATATAGAGAAAGCCTCAAAGATTTTGAAGCTTCAAAAATAATTATTACAAGAGACCCTCAATATCCTTCCTTAAAGCTTTATCCAAAAAAAACTTGGGATTATATTTCATCAAACCTTATTTCTTTACAGACACTTGATCCAATTGTAAGAAAGTTGCAATGGACCATATTGGGAAATGCTTCTGTAATTAATTTTGATCTTAATAATCGTATGAATGCTCTCATTTCATCTGACTTACGTGAATATGCGGAATTAAACAACGAAAAAAAAGTTGTCTTAATTGGTATGGGAGATAAATTTGAAATTTGGAATAGCGAGAATTGGGATGCAAGGCAAACATCAAGCGCATTATCTTCAGAAATTTTAGAAATAGTTTTACCAGACAGTGTTAAAAATCTTTCATTTTAAAAGGGGAAAATATGAATTGGGAAATAATTGATGACAATACACAGCAAGCCAAAATCAAAGTAATTGGAGTTGGGGGTGCTGGGGGCAATGCTGTGATTCATATGATGAATCATAATATTGAAGGTGTAGAGTTTATTTGCGCGAATACAGATTCTCAGGCGCTATCAAATGCAAAAGGCGCAACAATTTTAAAACTTGGTATTACAAATGGTCTCGGAGCGGGGGCTAATCCAGAGATTGGTAGACAAGCAGCTGAGAGAGATCGTGAATCAATAACAGAACTGCTTCAAGGATCAGATATGGTATTTATCACAGCTGGTATGGGTGGAGGTACAGGTACAGGCGCAGCTCCAATAATTGCATCTATCGCTAAAGAAGTTGGTGCACTGGCTGTGGCAGTAGTGACCAAACCATTTAAATTAGAGGGCAAAACACGAGAGAAAGCTGCGGAAGGTGGAATAGCAAGCCTTGTTGAAGAGGTAGATAGCCTTATAACAATCCCAAATCAAAAACTTATGGAAGTATTAGGTTTAAACGTATCAATGGAAGAAGCCTTTGCTAAGGCTGATGATGTCCTAAAGGGAGCAGTTCAAGGAATTTCAGATATTATTATGAAGCCCGGATACATAAATGTAGATTTCAATGATGTAAAAACTGTAATGTCTGAAAAAGGTATTGCTATGATGGGTACGGGTATTTCCTCAGGAAAAGACAGAGGTAGTCTTGCTGCATCTGAAGCAATAGGATCAGAACTACTTGAGGATATTAATCTTCGTGATGCACGTGGCGTACTAGTAAATTTAAGTGCAAAATCCCCAACTCTTGGAGATATGGATGAGGTCAGTAAAGTAATAGAGGCGATTGTCGCTGAGGATGCACAAGTTATTTATGGCGCAGTTATCGATGATAGTTTGAGTGATGATGAATTAACTGTAACAGTCGTTGCTACTGGGGTAAATCAACAGTTACCAAGAGTTGCAGTCGAAAATTCACAATCTACCGTTCAGCTATCTCCAGTAGGTTTAGATAAAGACCATACTAAGTCAGAAGATAATGTTGGTACATCGTCTGCAGAGGATATGGATATCCTTGATGTACCAACTTTTATGAGAAAGCAGGTCGATTAATTAATGTCTCATATTCCAGTTTTACTGGAAGAATCAATTGATTTCCTCAGAATAATTCCAGGTGGTAATTATTTTGATGGAACGTATGGAGAAGGCGGTCACTCAAATGCAATACTCAAAAATCTCAACAAAGAAGGTAGATTATTTGCAACTGATCTAGATCTTGGTGCAATTGAGATCGCAAAGAAAAATATGGTTGATAATCGTTTTAGTATATTTCATAGTTCATTTAGTAACATCAAACATTTGGACATTCCTCATTTAGATGGCGCTATTTTTGATTTTGGCATGTCATCAAATCAACTGGATGATCCATCAAGAGGATTTAGCTTTAAAAATAATGGACCTATTGATATGCGAATGAATACAGAAAGCGATGCAAATCTTAAAAAATGGATAAATAATGCTTCAGAAAATGAAATTGAGGATGTAATAAGACAGTTTGGTGAAGAGAGTAACGCTAAAAAAATATCTAAAAAGATTATTGAAGTTAGGCAAAATAAATCTATTAATGATACACATAATCTAGCTGAAATTATAAAAAGCGTATCGCGATTTAAAAAAAATAAGATTCATCCGGCAACAAAAACTTTCCAAGCATTTAGGATCTTTATAAATAATGAACTTGATGAAATACAAAAATTGTTAAGTTCAATTGATGATATGATGAAAGTAGGAAGTAGATTGGTTTTTATATCTTTTCATTCTTTAGAAGATAGATTGATCAAAAACTTTTTTCGACCAAAAGAAATCAATTATCCACGCGATATCCCCATTAATAATGAAATTGAAATTAGATATAAGGCGTTAGGAAAAAAGATTCGTGCATCAAAAGATGAAATTAAAATAAATCCTCGAAGTAGAAGTGCAATTTTGCGAGCATTTGAAAAGATATGAATAACACTGCAAATTTTTCTTTTATATCAGCTATAGGATTAATTTTTTTAATTTCGAATCTCTTGCTAATCAAAATAAAATGGGAGAATGCTGTCATGTCAGGACAGCTTGATCGTTTGAATCTTGAAAATACAAAATTACAAGAAATTAATTTAAAACTTAATACAGAGAAATATTTTTTGTCTTCTCTATCACTCAATGAGAGGATTGCATCAGAGGAATTGCAAATGGTTAAAGCTGAGCCAACAATTTACTTAGTTCGCGAATGAAAACAAGAAGATCTCGTCTGATTACGGTTATAAGTGTTTTCATTTTGACACTAGTAATAATCATATCAAGACTATTTTATTTATATTTTGAAGATAGTGGATTTTTACAAAATAAAGGTAAATTAAAACTAATCACATCGAGAAAAATCTCATCTATTAGAGGACAAATTTTAGACAAAAATAATAATCCGCTCGCTGTGACTGTTATGCAATATGATCTTTATGGATTAAAGGGTTTAAATTTAAGCCATGACGATTTACTTACACTTAATTTAAATCCTGAAAACAAGATTTTAAATAAAAAGGCACTGCTAAAAAGAGATATAACCTTAGGTGAAATAGAATTAGTAAAAAAATTTAAAAACAACTTATTGGAGATTGAAAATACTCCTAAAAGGTATTACCCATTGAGTGAGCAAGCATCGCCATTAATTGGATTTTCAGGGAAGGATAATATAGGCCTTGAGGGGCTAGAAAAAATTTATCAAGAATCGATTCAAGGAGAGGATGGCGAAATTGAAATACATAAAAACGCTCATCAAATAGCTATTAAACCTCCAATAGTTAAAAAAGAATCAATTGAAGGAAAAGATATTTATCTCACCATTGATAGAGACATCCAATTCAAAGCTTATAAACATTTATCTGCAGGTGTGATATCAAATAATGCTCGGGGTGGTAGTTTAATTGTATTAGATAACTTGAATGCTGAAATCTTGGCAGTTGCAAGCTTTCCTTCTTATAATCCAAATGATCCACAAAGGAAGATTCAGAGAAACCGTGCCTTTTTAGATAGTTTTGAACCTGGATCATTACTGAAACCTATCGCACTTGCAATTGGATTAGATAAGGATTTTATTGATAAAAATATAAAGATTCAGACCAGCCCAGGAACTTTAACTCTTAATGGAAATGTGGTTCATGATTCGAATAACAATCATGGTGAGTTATTGCCATCAGGTGTAATAGTTAAATCAAGTCAAGTAGGAGCAGCAAAGATTGCATTAAAGATAGGGGAAGAATCTCTTCTTAAAGGATATAAAGAATTTGGTTTTACTAATAATCCATACATTAGTTTTCCAAGTATTTCATTTGGATCTGTAATCAGTCGAAATGATCTTAGTGATCACGAGATAGCAAGTTTAGGTTATGGTTACAATATTGAAGCCACCGCCTTACAGATTGCTTTAGCTTACTCAGTGATTGCTAACGGAGGGATTAAGAAGGAATTTTCATTACTAAAAAATGAGAATACTGGATCAAAAAGAATAATTTCTCAAGTAAATTCAGATTATGTTTTATCTTCTTTAAGAGAGGCTGTACTTATGGGAACAGGATATAGAGCCAATTCAAATAAAATAGAAATTGCAGGTAAAACTGGAACTGCTCATAAAAGTGGAGGTAAGGGTTATAGCCAAAGTAAATATACAGCAAGTTTTGCCAGCATTGGCCCACTTTCTAATAGAAAATACACCGTAATTGTTGTTATTGATGAACCAGATCCAAATAAATATTTTGGTGGTGAAGTTGCTGCACCAATCGCAAAAAGTTTATTTGAAGATTTGCTTTCAATCTAACAATGAACTCAAACTTCAAACATCAATCAATTCAAAAACATTTTGGAGTAATAATTGAAAATGACAAGGTTATAACAAACATAACTGATAGCACAGAAAATATTTCAAAAGGCTCAATTTTTTTTGCAAGAGAGGGCATGTCATCCCATGGTAGTGACTATATTAATTTAGCTCTTAAGAGGGGAGCAATTTTAATAATTTCCTCTAAAGCTATTAACAATAAAAAAGTACATTACGTACCTGATCTTGAAAATATACTCGCTGGATTTCTTTATGACTATTATGATATTGAACAGAAGAAAGTAAAATTTTTTGGGATAACTGGCACTAACGGTAAAACATCAATAGCATATTTGGCTCATAAAATAACTCAAGATCACAAACAATCATCTGCTTATGTGGGTACATTGGGATATATAAGTGAAAATTTCAGATCAAAAAGTAACAATACAACACCATCAATTTTTTTTATTTTTGATTGTATTTCTCAGACAAAATACAGTAATACTTTATATGTATATTTGGAACTCTCCTCCCACGGATTATCTCAAAGACGATTAAATAATCTTTGCTTTGAGAAAGTATGTATTTGTAACATTGCCTCAGACCATCTTGATTACCATGAAAATCATGAGGCATACACAAAGTCAAAACTTTCGGCACTGAAACTTTATGCTCGAAGAGAACCACTTATTAATCATGAAATAACCGAAAAAAATGCAATGAATGTTAACCACTATTCAATATCTGAAATAAATGAAAATGCGACTTTTTATGTAAATATTGTAAGATCATCTCCCGAAAGATCTGAATGTAATATTTTTAACAATAAACAAAAAATTTTTTCGTTCTCAACAGATTTTTTTCCCGACTTTAATATACTTAACGCTTGCTATTCTATTTGTTTAATTTTAGACCAAGATTTCTTTAATTTTCAAAAAATTGATTTTAAAAGATTATCTCTACCACCTGGCAGAAATAATATTTTCAAAAAAGATCAAAAGATGATAGTGGTTGATTTTGCTCATAATCCTAATGCTTTAGAATTGATAATATCATCGTATAGATCTTCATATAAAAGTATTTGGACTTTGTTTGGTTGTGGAGGGAATAGAGATAAATCAAAGCGGAATAAAATGTTTAAAATTGCAAAAAAATACTCACAGAAAATTTTTATCACCTCTGATAATTCAAGATTTGAGAACTTCAATAGTATTGTTAGAGACATATTAGGAGAGGACAGATTTGATAATTTAGAGGTTATAAAAGATAGAGATTCAGCTATTAAGATCGCAATTGATACATTACCAAAAAATGTGCCTTTGTTGATTCTTGGACGCGGGCATGAAGAAACATTAAGTTTAGGAAAAAATATAATTAATCATTCTGATATAAAAGCTGTGCAAAGGTATATTTCTTTATGAAAATTTTAAATGATCGATCTTCAGTTTTCCGCTATCTAGAGATTCCTTTATCAGAGAAAGCCAACAAAAAAATTTCTAAAATTGTAATTGATTCTAGAAATGTAAAAGAGGATTGCCTATTTTTTGGCTTAGAGGGTAAAAATACAAATGGAAGTTTATTTGCAGAGGAAGCGTTGCAAAATGGAGCTTCATTAGTTGTATCAAGTAACAAAAGTTTTGCTATGGATTCTCCAAATCACATTTTTCATGAGTCTCCAATTGATGCTATGGCTAAAATAGCATCAGGTATTATTGATGATTTTACAGGTAACATTATTGGAGTTACTGGCAGTAGTGGAAAAACAACAGTAAAAAACCTCATCCAACATACTTTGAATGATTGCTTTGGAACAATTGGAAACTATAACAATGAAATAGGTTTGCCTTTCAGTGTTATGAATTTAAGTCAGAACCATAAAACAGCAGTTTTTGAATTAGCTGCAGGCAAACCAAAGGATATAGATTTTTTAGCCAAGATCGTAAGACCACATTTTGGAATTATAACGTCCATTGGCCATGCACATCTCAAACAAATGAAATCAATTGAGGGAGTTCTAAAAACAAAGTCAGAAATCATACCTAATATTCGTGAAGGTGGTTTTCTTTTGATACCTCACATTGAGTATGTTGATTATTGGAAATCAATTAGGAATGATATAACAGTATTTACATTTGGAGATCATCCTGATTCTGATTACAAAATATCAATGATAGAACCTAGCGAAAAATTAATTAATTTTTCTGTTTACGTAAAAGAATATGGTCAAACATTTGATTTTGTTACCGACTTACTCGGGATGCATAATATCCAGAATATTACAGCTGCCTTCATCTGCTCTCAATTAATTGATAATGACTACCTTGCTTTTCAAAAACGTTTAGAGGCATTTAAAAATAATGAAAACAGACTTTCTGTATCTAGATGGATTAATGGATCAACAGTTATTAATGATACCTATAATGCAAATCCTGAATCAACTGTCGCAGGCATCAAAGTTTTATGTGACTTTCCAAAAAGAAAAATCATGATATTTGGTGATATGTTAGAGCTTGGAACACTTTCCGATGATTTTCACAAGATGATTGGTAATTTTGCTAAAGACTCTAACGTTGACTTATTTATAGGTTTTGGAAATAAAACTAAATTAAGTGTAAAAGCATATGGGAAGAATGGGCTTTTTTTTAATGATGCAAAAAAACTTAATCAATTTCTTGCAAGAGAAATAAAAAAAGATGACATAATCTATATTAAAGGGTCAAGAGGAATGAAAATGGAGAGGTTTATAGAAGAATGATAGAAATTTTAGGTGCATATTTACTAAATTTCGATCCAGGTTTTAATATTTTGCGATATTTAACTTTTAGAACACTCGGCGGTACAATCACAGCTCTGACATTATCAATTTTACTTGGTCCGATTTTTATAAATTTTTTAAAAAATATTCAATTCTCTCAAGTCATTAGAAAGGAGGGACCTCAATCTCATCAGAAAAAGTCTGGTACTCCTACTATGGGTGGTTTGATTATTATTGCTTCAGTAATAATCTCAACACTTATCTGGGCTGATTTATCCAATGCTTATGTATGGACACTTATCATTGTGACAATTTTATTTTCAATAGTTGGTTTAATCGATGATTATTTAAAGATTTCTAATAAAAATTCAAAAGGATTATCTGGCAAAATGAAGCTTCTTCTTCAAACTGGCTTTGCATTGATTACTCTCATAATTTACTTGTATTATTCAACCGATAGCCAACTATATTTCATTCTACCATTTAACAAAAACTTTATATTTGATATATCTATTCCATTATTTTTATTAATTAGCACTTTTGTGATTGTTGGATCTTCAAATGCTGTCAATTTAACTGATGGCCTTGATGGGCTAGCTATTTTACCAACAGTTTTGATAATGGGTGGTTTGGGATTAGTTGCATATGCAATGGGTAACATCATTATTGCTGATTACCTTTACATTCCTCATTTACCTCAAGCAGGTGAATTAATTGTGGTTGCAGGATCATTTATCGGAGCAGGTATTGGCTTTTTATGGTACAACACATATCCAGCTCAAGTATTTATGGGTGATGTTGGATCGTTAACTCTTGGGGCTATACTTGGAACTTTTTCTGTAGTACTTAGACAAGAAGTAATCTTTGCATTTATGGCAGGTGTTTTCATAATGGAAACATTAAGTGTAATTATTCAAGTGCTCTCTTATCGACTTTTTAAAAAAAGAATTTTCCTCATGGCACCAATACATCATCACTTTGAACTCAAAGGTTGGGAAGAGCCAAAAGTAATTGTTAGATTTTGGATTATTACTTTTTTATTGGTTTTATTTGCTCTAGCAACACTAAAGATTAGGTGAAAGAGAATTTTTTAATTATTGGTGCAGGTAAATCAGGTTTATCTGTTGCAAAATTTTTAAAAAAAAAGGGCATTACTCCAAAAATTATAGATACAAGATCTAAAAAAGAATTGTATTCGATCGAAAACTTAATTAACCATGATATTGAATATGAAACAGATCTTATAAACTTTCAATTTAAAGATTTCAATAAAATATACATATCACCAGGTATAAATCCAATTTTGATTGGTCATTATAAAAATAAAATTCTAAGCGAATTAGATTTATTTCTTAATGAAACAAGTAAGCCAATCATCTCGATTACTGGTACTAATGGAAAGAGCACTGTAATTTCTTATTTATATCAAATTTTTAAGAAGCATAATTTAAATACTCCAATTGGAGGAAATTTTGGTATGCCAATGTTGGATTTATTTGATCAAAAAGATGAAACTGATTTTTTTTTACTTGAATTATCAAGCTTTCAACTTGAATTTTTTAGTGGAAAAAAAGCTCATCATCAATCAAAAGTATTTGCCTCGTTTTTAAATTTTTCTCAGGATCACTTAGACAGGCATGGATGTATTAAAAATTATTTAGCTGCAAAATCAACTATATCTAAAATGACTTTAAAAGATGATTATTATTTTTATAATCTTGAAAATCAAGAAACCAACCTATTAACTCAAGCTAAAAAAGTACCATTTAAACAAAATAAAAATGATCCTACCAACGTAAATGAAAAAGTTGCTAAATTAATTGCTGAGACAGTGTTGAGAAATTTCAATATCCCCATGAGTAAAAAGAATTTTCAAATGGAAGAATTAAAATTCAGGAATCAAATTGTTAAAGTAAATTCGAAACTAACTGTAATCAACGACTCTAAATCTACAAATCCGAATTCAACAGAATTTTCAATCAAAAAACTTAAAAAAAAGAACTCCATTTTAATTCTTGGAGGAAAGAAAAAAGGTTGTACATTTAATAAGCTTTTTATTCCAAATATTATAAAAAGAGTTTACGTATTTGGTGATGACTATGAAAGTATTGCTAAAGAGATTAATTGCAAGAATGTTTTTGTTAATGAGAATCTGAAGGAAGTGATTGCGGATATATTTAATTATTTAAAAACAAAAGATTCACTCAGCAATTGGCAAATTCTTTTCAGTCCTGGATGCGCAAGTTTTGATCAATTTAAAAATTATGAGGATAGAGGTAGATTGTTTGACCAATATATTATTGAAAATTCATGCAAGTAAATAATTCATTTTTTTTAACTATTACTTTTACGCTTATACTTTTATTTGGATTAACCTTTGTAGCATCCTCATCAGTCTTTGAGGGTTTCGAACTTTCTGGCGACCCTTTTTACTTTGCTAAAAGACAATTTATTTTTGTGATTATTGGGATAATATCAATGTTAATAATCTTGAACATCCCATCGGATAGTTACGCAAAATTCGATTGGTTAATAATCATATTTTGTTTTTTATTACTTTTAGCTTTGTTTGTTCCAAATATTGGTAAGGTAGTTAATGGAAGTCTCAGATGGATTGATTTAGGCCTCTTTAATTTACAACCATCTGAACTTGCAAAGTTTGGATTAATTATCTATGTATCCGGATATTGTGTACGAAGATCAAATCAAATTTCCACAATTTTTGGCTTTGTGAGACCTCTAATGGTTGTATCATTATTTTCATCTGCAATCATTTTTCAACCAGACTTAGGTTCAGTGGTAATTATCTTTTGCGTAATACTATCTTTATTATTTTTAGCTGGTATATCCATAGGGCAATTCTCATTATTAGTTTTAGTGCTTTCTGTTTTAGCATACATTGCCGTAAGGCATGAGCCATATAGATACGCAAGACTAATTTCATTCACTGATCCTTTTGCTCCTGAGTTTGAGGAAAGATCTGGATACCAATTATCAAATGCATTAATTGGTATAGGTAGAGGTGAGTTTTTTGGAGTTGGGCTTGGAAATAGCATTCAAAAAAATGCATATTTACCTGAACCACATACCGACTTTATTTTTGCAATAATTCTTGAGGAAACTGGAATTCTCGGGGGTCTAGCATTAATTTTTTTGTTTATATTTTTGCTTTTCTTAATTTTAAAAATTTCAAATGAATCATTTAAGATTAAAAATTCATATCAAGGTTTTCTTTGTTTTGGGATAGCTACACTCATCGCTATACAAACAATTTTTAATCTTGGTGTTAATCTAGGATTATTACCAACCAAGGGACTTACTTTGCCATTTGTAAGTTATGGAGGAGCAAGTTTAATTACCTTTATGGCAATGATAGCAATTGTTTTGAGAATCGATTATGAAAATAGAAGTTATTAAATGAAGATAATTATTGCAGGAGGAGGAACTGGTGGTCATATATTTCCCATAATTGAATTTATCAACGAGTGTGCTGCAAGAAAAATTGAAGTTTTGTGGTTAGGAACAAACAGAGGTCTTGAAAGAAAACATAAACCTGACGGATGTACACTCATTGAAATGAATATTTCAGGATTTAGAGGAAAAAACTTATTTAAAAAGTTCATTTCAATAGTTTCATTATTTTTCTCAATCATTAAATTAATTCCAAAAATTTTATTTTATAGGCCAACAGCAATTGTATGTTTTGGAGGTTATGTATCCTTACCAGCTGGTATAACATCAATTATTTTAGGTAAATCATTATATTTGCATGAGCAAAATGCAGTGTTTGGAACATCTAACAAGATTCTAAAATTCTTTTCAAAGAAGATTTTTCTTGGTTTTCCAATTAATGGCTATAATTCTCACAAAATAGTTCTTACAGGAAATCCGATAAGAAATAATTTACAAAATCAAACTCAATCATCCAAACAACATGATGAATTCAATGTACTTGTTACAGGTGGCAGTTTAGGTTCAGAATTTATAAACACTCATGTACCTAAAGTGCTGTCATCAATAAATTTTGCTGATTATGGAATTAATAAATTAAATATTTTTCATCAAACTGGTGTTAATAAATCTGACTACGTTAGAGATCTGTATTCAACTAGTATTTGTTTGCAGACAAAAGATTTTTTTGATGACATGCATCAATATATTTTCAATGCTGATTTAATCATTACCAGAGCAGGCGCATTAACATTGTCAGAAATCTCAGCTTATAAAAAATATTGTCTGATGATTCCTTTGCCAACCAGTATTGATGATCATCAATTAAAGAATGCAAGTATTATTGAAGACTTGGATAGAGGAACAATTTTTGAAGAGCATCAAGAAATAAAAATTCTTCAGGAAAAAATAAAATTCATAATGCACAACAAAAAGTATGCTTGCGAAGACTCTAAAGTTATACCAAACCACTTTGATGCAGCAAAGAAAATTCTAGATTGCATATTAAACTAGTTTTTTTGTAATGCTAACAGGAATTACCAGACATAATAGAATCCATCTAGTCGGAGTAGGCGGATCCGGCATGATTGGCATAGCTAGAATTCTTTTGAAACAAGGTTTCGATGTTAGTGGTTCAGATCTAAATGACTCAGATGAACTGCAAATACTTAAGTCTCTTGGTTTGAGATTGCAAAACAATCATTCTCCAAATTTAATTAAAGATGCTGAGCTTATTATTGTTTCATCAGCTATAAGTGCAAATAATTTAGAACTTATCTATGCAAATAAAAATAAAATTATTGTTATCCCCAGATCTGAAATGCTTAGCTCATTGATGAAGCCTTTTAGAAGTATTGCGGTGGCAGGATCTCATGGAAAGACAACCACAACAAGCTTGATAGCAAACATATTTAATGAAGCTGATTTAAGTCCAACATATGTTATTGGTGGAAAAATACTCAGTGATGATCAAAGTGCTGACCTTGGCAAAGGGGAGTATATGATTGTTGAGGCAGATGAAAGTGATGGATCTTTTTTAAGCTTAAATCCCGAAATAATAGTTATCACAAACATCGATAATGATCATCTTGCTTTTTATGACTCAAAACAATCAAAATTAAACGAGGGATTTCTTAAATTTATAAATAACTTACCATTTAATGGTTACGTACTCCTCAATCAAGATGATCCAAATGTTCGTCTGATTAAAAATAACATCAAAAGGAAAGTTATTACTTACGGAACCTCATACCCATGTGACTACCAGATAATTTTTCATGACAGTGAAAATTTTTCTCAAGAATTCAAAGTTATAAATAAGAAAAACCGCTTAAGCATAGATTTAAAGACATCCTTGCTAGGAAAACATAATCTTTATAATGCTGCAGTTGCATCAATAATATCGATTGAGGAGGGCATAGCTATAAACCATATTTCAAGAGCTCTAATAAAATTCTCTGGTGTTGAAAGGAGACTAGAGTTCAGCAGTATCACATTTACTGAACGAAGATTAGATATTATTGATGATTATGGCCATCATCCAGCTGAAATTAGCGCAACGCTTAGTGTAATTGATTCTCTTTATGAGAAAAAAGAGTATATTATGTTTTTTGAGCCACACAGATACTCAAGAACTCTTCAATTAATGAATGAATTTGCAATACTATTAAGCAAAGTAAAAAACTTATTTATTTTAGAGATTTATCCAGCCTCAGAAGAGAATATTACTGGCATCTCTTCTGAAACACTCATTGATGAAATTAATTTAAGAGGCGGTAATGCATCATTTGTAAAATTCAATGAGATTGACAATATAATTATTAATTCAAATAAGACAATTAAAGCAATTTTAATGCAAGGAGCTGGAAATATATCTGCTAAAACAAAACAACTAATTCATGAAATCCAATCATAAGAATATTGCAGTCCTTTGCGGGGGATCTTCATCTGAAAGGGAAATTTCTTTATTAAGTGGAAAAGGAGTTCATAAGGCAATTATTGAATTTGGTTATCAATCTGAACTAGTCGAATTTGATGATTTAAATAATCTTGAGGAATTAAAAAATTATGATTTTGTATTTATAGCACTTCATGGCTTTGAAGGTGAAGGAGGATTACTACAAAAAAAACTAGATGATTTAAATATTCCATATACTGGCTCAAACTCTGAGGCCTGTAAAAATACTTGGAATAAAAAATTAACAAAAGAAATTCTTGAAAAGAATAATATAAAAACGCCAATGTGGCTTGAAATTGGAAAATTTAGTAAAACCATTGTCAACCATGGATTAGAAGTTTCTCCATTTGAAAGGTTCAGACCATTTAAATACCTTTTTTTAAAACCTCAAGAGGATGGGTCAAGCGTAGATATATTTAAAATAAGTGATATCCAGAGTTTAAAAAATGCTTACCGAGAATGCGCTGATCATGACAGAGGATTCATGTTTGAAGAGTTTATTGATGGTAAAGAATTTACTGTAACGATTATAAATGATGTGTGTTACCCGCCAATAGAAATAATTACACAAAATGAATTTTATGATTATGATGCAAAATATATTTCAGATGATACGATTTTGAGAGAACCTATATTATCTGCTGCTGAGCTAGAGGAAATTCAAAAAATATCCATTGATGCATATAAAGCTTTAAATTGTAGTGTTTGGGGCAGGGTGGATTTAATGCAATGCAAAAATACTCGGAAATTTTATGTCATTGAGATAAATACAGTGCCGGGCATGACAGAACATAGTTGTGTTCCTAAATCTGGAAGTATGCTTGGTCTATCTTATGGCGAGATTGTTAAGAAAATAATTGATGCATCAATATAAGTTACATTTTTTAGTAATATTTTTATTTACTTCAGTTCCGATTAAAGCTTTAGAAAAGCATAATTTAAATATTTTTTTCGAATTTCCAGTAAAAAATAGCTACGAAATGGAATTTATTGAAAATGTTAAATTAATAAAAATCCAAGATATTAAGGAGTATTTAGATTCACAAAATTGGGTCGAAACATACTTTTTTAAAAGATTTTTATTAGGCGACAGTTATCTTGTTATTAAACAATATCAGCCAATCTCAAAGTGGAATAATTCTTTTTTCATTAACGAAGATGGCAAGAAGTTCTTGATAGATGAGAGTGCCACACTCCCCAATATCGATTGTGATGAGAGCAAATTAAATGATGGTATTACATTATTACGCTTATTGAGCCCGCTGATTAATAAAGCATCAAAAGAAATTTCATTAATTTCTTTCGAATATGGAGTAGGTTGGTCGATAACTACAGATGGGTATCAAAAAATTAGGTTTTCAGAAAAACTCTCGGAGAATAAAATCTCTGATTTCGAAATCTTATACACATATTTATTAGAAAATAACAAAAATCCTAGTATTATTGATATGAGAAATAAATCTGGAGCTGCACTAAGGTATGACAAAAAATAATACAATCAACGGCAATTACATAGCCGCGCTTGATATTGGTACCTCCAAAGTTGTTTGCTTAATTGGAAGTATCAGTGATTCCCACTCAATAGAAATAGTTGCGATGGGTTCGTATCCATCGTCAGGATTAAAAAAAGGAGTTGTAGTAAATATTGACGCAACAACTGATGCAATACAAAAATCAATTGAGCAAGCAAAAAATTCCTTTGAAGGCAAAATTAAGAATGTTTTTGTTGGTATTGCTGGAAATCACATAAAAAGCTTAAATTCTCATGGAATAGTAGGTATCAAAGATAAAGAAGTTACTCAGCTTGATATCGAGAAGGTCATCGATGCTGCCCAAGCAGTGGCTATTCCATCAGATCAAAGAGTATTGCATGTGCTTCCACAAGAATTTGTTATAGATGATCAAGATGCTATTCGTGAGCCTCTAGGCATGTCAGGTGTTAGGCTTGAATCACATGTTCATTTAGTAACCTGTGCAAATAATGCAATTCAAAATATTGAAAAATGTGTAAAGAGATGCGGAATTGGAATAGATGGTTTTGTCCTTGAACAATTGGCAAGTTCATACTCTATATTATCAAACGACGAAAAGGAACTTGGTGTTTGTATTGTTGATATTGGAGGAGGAACAACAGACATTGCTATATTTAATAACGGATCAATATGTTTTACAGGAGTAATTCCTATTGCAGGTGATCAGGTCACAAGTGATATAGCCGTGGCTTTGAGAACACCTACACCTCAGGCAGAAGAGCTTAAGCAAAAATTTGGCTGCGCTGTTTCAGAATTTACAAAAGAAGCGGACTCAATCGAAGTTGCAGGAGTTGGAGGTAGGCCTCCTCGGGAACTATCCAGAAAAGTTTTGTCTGAAATAATAGAACCAAGGTATGTTGAATTGTTTGAGTTAGTATTGGCAGAAATTCAAAGAAATGGATTTGAAAACAAAATTCCAGCTGGAATTGTCCTCACAGGTGGTACATCAAGAATGGAAGGCGTTGCAGAATTAGCTGAATCCATTTTCAAAACAACTGTTAGGATTGGTATCCCAAATAATTTCAAAGGCATGGAAACTATTCTTAAGAATCCGATATATGCAACAAGTCTTGGATTACTAAACTATGGTTTTGATAAAATCATGCAAGGGTATGCAATTGATCAAAGTAAAAGTTTTTTTGATAAGGCTTTTGGATGGCTGAAAAGTAACTACTAATTATTGATTTTTACTTTTTCATTCTTTAAAATTCCTTCTCCTTGGTTAGGTTTTGACCTAATCTTTAACCATGAGGAAAAATGAAAAATTACGAATTAGCACTAATCATTAATCCAGACCTAGCCTCTAGGTTTAATCCTTATAAAGAACATCTCGAATCAGTTTTAAGCGAGTTGGATTTTAAAAATATTTACTGTGAAAATGTAGGCATTAGAGAACTTGCTTACCCTATAAAAGAATTTACAAAAGGCCATTACTTAATTTATCAGCTGGAGGGTAATCCTCCAAAAATTGCTGATTTAGAGAACAAATTAAAATATGATAATTCGGTGCTAAGACATTTATTGATCACTATAGATGAGTTAAGTTCCAGTGATTCCTTTCTTACCCAGGATACTAGAGATTCAAAAAAACTTGCAGAAGAAAAAGCTCATGAGGCTAAACTAAAAAACGAGACCTCAATAAACGCCGATTCTGATACACAAATTAAAGATAACTCTAAGTCAACGCAATTAAAAGAAACTGAAGAAAATGACAACGATGAAGCGACTGAAAATAATAATACAAAGGATGAATCATGAGCACTGAAATTCCAACTAATTTTAATTATAAAGACATAAAAATCTTAAAACAGTTTCTTACTGAAACTGGTAAGATCATTCCTGCAAGAGTCTCTGGTTTATCGGCTCAACAGCAAAGGAAAGTTACTAAGGCCATTAAAGTTGCAAGATTTTTGGCATTGATACCATATACCGATAAACAGAGCCGTGTATGAAAATAATTTTGCTTGATAATATTCCAAAGCTAGGAAATATCGCCGACATCATTGATGTTAAATCTGGCTATGCAAGGAATTATCTCATTCCTCAAAAAAAGGCTATGTTTGCTTCCAAAGAAAACATTGAATACGTTGAAAAAAGAAAATCTGAACTCGCAAAAGCATCTAGTGATGAAGTTGCTGTTGCACAAGAAAAGGCTGATCAAATCAACGGATCCTCTGCAGAAATCAAGGTTCAGGTAACCGAAGAGGGAACGATGTATGGTTCAGTGGGAACTCGTGAGATATCAGATGCAATTTCTTCAGAGGAGCTGGTTGTTGATAAAAGCAATGTTTTTTTACCTTTGGGACCAATCAAGGAAGTCGGAGAACATCTAATAACAATTTCATTTCATCCAGAGGTTAATGCAGAAGTAACTATTATTATTTCACCAGAATAGTTGTCATCAGGTAAATATGATGTGAAAATCTGACTCTATGTCTGAAACATCTAATTTTGAAAACTCTGAACATGTTAGAAGCATTGAGAGAGCTGTTCTTGGCGGATTAATGCTTGAAACTGAGAGATATGACTCAGTTTGCCTGATAATTTCACACAATGATTTTGAAGGTAAGGATCACCAATCTATATTTAAATCTATGGGGGAGCTTGTTGAAAATAATAAGCCCCTGGACCCTTTTACATTATCAGACAAACTTGATAGTAGAAATCTTCTTCAAAGTACTGGTGGGAGAGATTATCTTGTTGAGCTTGCCCAAACCTCACCAACTGCAGCCAATCTAGAGGCATATGCTGAATTAATTAGAGAAAGATCAATTAGAAGAAAGTTGCAAAAAATAAATTCTGAAATTTCAGAATTAATAACAAATCCTCAAGGTAGAGATTCTGGTGGTTTGCTTGATGAAGCTGAATCCAAAATTTTTGCGCTAAATGATGAGGCAAGTAGAACTTCAAATAAAATTAGATCGTTAGAAGAACTTATCCCTTTATCGATTGATATGTTAAATGAGTTATCTCAAAAGGGACCTTCATTAATTGGTTCTTCAACCGGCTTTAAAGCTTTAGATGAAAAAACTCAAGGCTTACAAAAAGGAGATTTAATAGTTGTTGCTGGAAGACCAAGCATGGGTAAAACTTCATTTGCAATGAATATTGCTGAGAATTTTCTTGTTGATGAAGATGTTAAGGGTGGTATCTTGGTATTTAGTCTAGAAATGTCGGCAGAATCACTTACCACAAGATTATTGGCTAGTAATGCCAAAATTGATCAACAAAGTGTTCGCGCAGGAGAAGTAAGTGCCGAACAATTAGGGAGATTAATGAACTCACAAAAAAGACTTCAAGATTGCCCGTTATACATTGATGATAGCAGCCTCATATCACCGATGGAGATTAGAGCAAGAGCAAGAAGGATCGCTAGACAAGAATCTGATGGTTTGGCACTTATAGTTGTTGATTACATACAATTAATGCAATTACCTGGATCAAATGAAAATAGAGTCAATCAGATTTCTGAAATTTCAAGATCTCTAAAATCTTTAGCAAAAGAATTAAATGTACCTGTTATTGCTCTATCACAGCTTAATCGAGGCGTAGAATTAAGAACAGATAAGAGACCTATGATGGCAGATCTTAGAGATTCTGGTGCAATTGAGCAAGATGCAGACCTAATACTTTTTATATATAGGGATAAAGTTTACAACAAGGAAACTGATGTGGGTAATATGTCAGAGGTAATTATTGCTAAGCAGAGAAATGGACCAATCGGAAAAATACCACTTTCGTTCTTAGAATCGTTTACAAGATTTGAGAATTTTTCAGGAAAAATAGACGATTTTCCATCCGATGATATTTATCAAAACTAGTTAATGACACTGTTAAACGCTGAATTGCATATAAATGTTTCAATTCTTAAAGAAAATATTTGTTATTTAAAAACTAAAATAGATAAAAAATCTAATTTTCTTGCAGTTGTAAAAGCAAATGCATATGGCCATTCGCTCAAAAAGTTTGTCGAAAAACTCGATGATTGCGTTGATGGTTACGCATTAGTAAGGCTTGATGAAGCCTTACAAGTAAGAGATTTATCAAAAAAGCCTATATTGCTTATGCAGGGTATTTATGATGATGATGAGGCCTTAATTGCAAAGAGAAATGGCTTTATGTGTGTTTTACATACTCAAGAACAGATTAGAACTTATTCTCGAAACCTTGAAAATAAGAATATTTGGCTAAAAGTTAATACTGGGATGAATCGACTCGGCTTTTCAGAAAATGTACTAAATGATCTAAATCTTCTCAACATTAAGCCATCAGTTTTAATGTCTCATCTTGCCTCATCTGATGACTTACATAATCCATCCAATAATAAACAATTTAAAGTTTTTAATAATATTTTTGAAAAATATTCAGATATTAAGCAAAGAAGTATTCTAAATACTGGCGGAATAATTAATTTCCCTGAGCATGCATATGATTGGGTCAGATGTGGCATTGGAATGTATGGAGGTTTTAATGGCGAGGAAAATCTAAAAACAGCAATAACATTCAAAAGTAAAATTATTTCCATCAACAATGTTAAAAAAGGTGAAAGTGTTGGCTATGGCGGAAGAATAACAGCTAATTCTGACAAAAAGATAGCATCAGTTTATTGTGGATATGCTGATGGATTCCCGCAATCAATAATTGATGGAACAAAAGTAATGATTGGTGAACACGAAGTACCAATTTTTGGGAGAGTATCTATGGATATTGTTACAGTTGATGTGACAGACGTACCTGATATACAATTTGGCAATTGGGTTGAATTTTGGTCTCCAAAAAACTCAATTAATAAAATATCTAATAATAATAGTTTTATTTCATATGAAATGATGACCCGTATTGACAACAGAGTAAAAAAAGTAATATATGAAGATTAAAGAACTAGAGGATGGTTATAGAAAGATCAAGTTTGAAAAAGATCTTGATAATTTTATGACTGATAAAGCGGCTGACGATATCATTGAGATATTTAATACCCCATTAACAGGAACATATAATTGGGACTATACAGTCCAAGACAATCGAATAAAGAAACTTTATGAGCTTGGAAAAGAACTGAATTGGAATGTTTCTTTAGATGTTGATTGGTCAATACCTTATGAGCCGATTACTGAACCTATTCCTATGTTTTGGGATGAATATCCTCCATATCAGAAACTTTCTGATAAGAGAAAAGTAGAGTTCTTGCATCATCGACAAGCATGGAGTGTAAGCCAATACCTTCATGGCGAACAAGGAGCATTATTAGTGGCTTCTCAGCTTACTTCCTGTGCGCCAACATTCAATGCTAAGTTATATGCAGCATCTCAAACATTTGATGAGGCAAGACATGTTGAGGCATTTAACAGATATATTCAAACACGTCTAAAGATGATGTATCCAATTGGCAATGCACTTAAATCTATACTTGATAAAATATTGACTGATCCAAGGTGGGATCTAAAGTTTATTGGTATGCAACTAATCATTGAAGGTCTCGCACTTGCAGCTTTTCAATCTACGCGAGAGCTTGCTAAAGATCCGGTTCTGTATGACATGCTTGGTTTAATAATTAGAGACGAAGCAAGACATGTAACTTTTGGAGTGAATTATCTTGAAGAATTTGTCTCGACTCTTTCTGAAGAAGAGAAAAATGATAGGGCTCAGTTTGCTTATGAGGCCTGTCTTTTAAGCAGAGAAAGACTTCTATCAACAGATGTGTTTGAATATTTTGGATGGGACGTTGAGGAGGCAAGACAATTTCAGCTTGGTTCAGATTTAATTCAACATTTTCAAAAACTCTTATTTCAAAGAGTTATGCCAAATTTAGCAAGGATCGGACTCCTAACAGATTCAGTAAAAGGTAAATTTGAAGAGCTTGGCATTCTTGAGCTTGCAAGCTTACCCAGTGATGCAGATGTCGACTGGGCTGATTTATCAAAACCATTATTTGAAGATTCAGCTTAATAAGTTTTTATTAGATCAAATATCTGATATTCTGTTAACCCATCATATATAAATATTGATGGCAAAAACTAAATACCTTTTTATAACCGGTGGTGTTGTTTCTTCCTTAGGCAAGGGTATCGCAGCTGCTTCAATTGGCTCATTGTTCGAATCTAGAGGTCTAAAAGTTTCATTAATAAAAGTAGATCCATATATAAATGTGGATCCAGGGACAATGAGTCCATTTCAGCATGGTGAGGTATTTGTAACGAATGACGGAACTGAAACCGATCTTGATTTAGGTCATTACGAAAGATTTGTAAGATTTCAAGCTAGTCAAAAGAATAATTTCACAGCTGGAAAAGTATATGAAGAAGTTATTAAGAAGGAGAGGAGAGGCGATTATCTAGGAGGAACCGTACAAGTAATTCCTCACATAACTGATGAGATTAAGAAAAGAATTACTAATGGAGCTATAGGTGCAGACATAGCTATTGTTGAAATTGGAGGCACAGTTGGTGACATCGAAAGTCAACCTTTCATAGAGTCTATTAGGCAGATGACACTTGAATTACCCAAATTTTCAACAGCAATTGCACACTTAACATTAATTCCATATCTAAGAGCTTCAGAAGAACTTAAAACTAAACCCACTCAGCATTCTGTAAAAGAGCTAAGATCTCTTGGGCTGCAGCCAGACTGTTTGATTTGTAGGCTAGAAAAGGAGTTGCCTAGAGAAGAAAAAGCTAAAATTGCTTTGTTTTGCTCTGTAAATGTAGACAGCGTGATTTCAATGCATGATGTAAATACAGTTTACTCAATACCATTGTTATTACACAGTCAACAGGTTGATGAAATATTGCTTAAGAGTCTCAATCTGAGTAAAGTTAAGAAGCCAAATTTATCAGATTGGAAAAAAGTAGTAGATGCTAAGCTTCATCCAAAAAATACCGTTGAAATAGCAATAGTTGGCAAATATGTTGATCTAAAAGATTCATATAAATCGCTAAATGAGGCATTCGAACATGCTGGAATAATCAATCATACAAAAGTAAATCTATCTTTTATAGACGCATCAAAGTTAAATAAAAAAAATGTCAAAAAGATGCTTTCATTTGCTGATGGTATCTTGATACCTGGCGGATTTGGAAAAAGAGGCATCGAAGGAATGATTATCGCCGCAAATTATGCAAGAAGAAAAAATGTGCCATACTTTGGTATATGCCTAGGTATGCAAATTGCAATTATTGAGTTTGCCAGATATGAGGCTAAATTAAATCAAGCGAATAGTACTGAATTCAATAAATTAACACCTCATCCAGTTATTGCACTTGTTACAGAGTGGAAAGATAAATCTGGTAAATTGGAGCAAAGAAATCCTAATTCTGATTTGGGAGGAACGATGAGATTGGGTGGTCAAAAATGCAAGCTCAAAAAATCATCTTTATCACATAGACTTTATAAAAAAGATAACATTATTGAGAGACATAGGCATAGATATGAAGTTAATCCAAACTATAAAGATAAACTAATTGAGCATGGACTTGAGATAACTGGCATGTCTAGCGACAATAAACTTGTTGAAATGATTGAAATTAAACAACATAAATGGTTTATCGGCTGCCAATTTCACCCTGAATTTACTTCAAATCCCAGAGATGGACACCCACTTTTTAACAACTTTATTTTAAAAGCATTAAAATCTACAAAATGAGTAATATTCAAATTAATGATTTTGAGATTGGTAATACTTTACCTCTAACAATAATAGGTGGAGTTAACGTACTTGAATCTGATCAATTATGCTCAAAAGTTGCAAATACTTTTGTCGATCTATCAAAAAAACATTCATTTAACTTTATATTTAAAGGATCATTTGATAAGGCAAATCGATCTTCGTATAAATCTTTTCGTGGCCCAGGCCTTACAAAAGGGCTACATATGCTTGAAAAGATAAAAAATGATTTTGATGTTCCTGTTATCACCGACATCCATGAACCAAATCAAGCAAATCAGGTTGCGCAAGTTTGCGATATTATTCAGATACCTGCATTTTTGTGTCGTCAGACAGATCTTATCCAAGCTGCAGCAGAAACAAGGAAACCGCTTCATATCAAGAAGCCACAATTCTTAAGTGCTACTGATATGAAAAATGTTGTAGAAAAATGCTTTTCATTCGATAACAAAAATATTTTACTTTGTGAGCGTGGCAACATTTTTGGATACAACAATCTAGTCGTCGATATGTTAAATTTTCAAACACTGAAATCTTATAACCTACCAGTTATTTTTGATGTAACTCATTCATTACAAATCCCAGGGGGATTAGGTATTTCAACAGGAGGTAGGAGAGAATTATTTCTTCCATTAGCAAAATCAGGCGTTGCCCAAAAAATTGCAGGTTTGTTTATTGAAACTCACACTAATCCAGATGATGCAAAATGTGATGGACCTTCTGCAATCAACATAAATGATTTGGATAGATACATAAAAGAAATTGTGAATTTAGACAAGCTTATCAAGGCTCAGGAAGATTAGTGTCTAAGATTAAAAGTATTCAAGCGATTCAAGTACTTGATTCAAGAGGCTATCCTACAGTTGCATGTAAAGTTGCGACTGAAGCACATTCGGCAATTTCAATGGTTCCAAGTGGAGCATCTACAGGAAGTAAGGAGGCTCTAGAACTAAGAGATAATAACAATGAATATTGCGGTAAAGGTGTTGCAAAGGCTGTAGATAATATTAATTCAAAGATAAAAAATGCGATTATTGGAATGGACTGCTCTCAACAATTTAAAATCGATGATATTCTTATTGAACTAGATGGTACAACTACAAAATCTGAACTAGGAGCAAATTCTATCTTAGCTGTTTCAATTGCTGTGATGAAATTAGCAGCAAAAACGAAACATATAGAGCTTTTTCAATATGTTAATGACCTTTTCAATATTAATTTTTCCTCAGAAATTCAAATGTCTTTACCTGTCCCGATGTTAAATATTATTAATGGAGGAGAGCATGCAAATAACAATATTGATATTCAAGAATTTATGATTATTCCAAATGGTGCTGAGTCTTTTTCTGAATCTATAAGATGGTCAGTTGAAATCTATCAAGCACTAAAAACTAATCTTAAAGTATTAAGCTACCCTACAACTGTTGGAGATGAAGGTGGATTTGCTCCAAATTTGAACTCAAATCAAGAGGCTTTAGACCATATAATGAGAGCCATAGAAGATGTTACGCTCAAACCTGGAGTAGATGTAAGTATTGCACTTGATTGTGCTGCCTCTGAATTTTATAGCGATGGTATGTATAAGCTTAAAGCAGAAAAGAAATCTTACTCTTCTACAGAATTTACGTCATACTTAACTTCATTGGTAAAATCATATCCAATTCTTTCCATCGAAGACGGCATGGATGAGAATGATTTGAAAGGATGGAAATTTTTGACAAAAGAATTAGGCCAAAAATGTCAATTAGTTGGAGATGATTTGTTTGTTACCAATGTTAATGAATTGAAAGAAGGCATTGAAAATAATGTAGCAAACTCCATACTTATCAAATTTAACCAAGTAGGAACAATCAAAGAAACTTTTGAAACATTTCTATTGGCAAAGAATAATAATATTAAAACAATCATTTCTCATCGTTCGGGTGAAACTGAAGATACAACCATATCTGATATTTCAGTTGGTTTATGTGCTGAACAGATTAAAACAGGTGCACCTGCACGATCAGATAGAACATCAAAGTATAATCGCCTGTTATTTATTGAATCAGAAAATCAATCTTTAGATTATGCAAACAAAATTTTTAATTAGTCTTTTAGTAATACTACTCAGCATTTTGACAATAAAAAATACGTGGGATTTTTATTTCAGCTCTAGCAATAATAGTTTAAATAATATACTCAGAAAATCTGTCATAGAGCAAAGCGAAAAAAATAGCGAACTTCTGGAAAAAAATAAAAACTTAGAGAATGAAATTAGATCCATGCAAAACAATATAAGCTTTGCTGAAAGTTATTCTAGAGAAAATCTTGATATGGTATTTCCCAATGAGATATTAGTAGAAATAAATCAAAAAGCTGATCAGGATGAGTAATTTTGTTGTCATTATCCCAGCTGCTGGGATTGGAGAGAGATTTAACTCAAAACTACCAAAACAATATACAAGCATAGGCGACTCGTCCATTCTGGAAAAAACGGTATCTAAGTTTCTTTCGCAAGACTACATAAAGAAAGTTATTATTTCTGTTTCTTCGACTGATAGCTTCTATCAATCTTTAAACTTTATTACAAATCCAAAAGTGCATATAGTAACTGGTGGTGATTCGAGAATGGAATCGGTATTTAATGCTATGCATGAGGTAGATTCAAATGAATTTCCATTAACAATTATCCATGATGCAGTTAGACCTTTCTTAAATATTCAATCTCTAGATACTATGATCGATAAATTTGCATTAAATAACAAAGATGGCATCGTGCCATGCATTGATATAAATGATTCTATTAGAAATAGAGCCTTAGGTTTCTCTCCAGCAAATAGAGAGGATTTTGTTGCAGTCCAGACCCCTCAAATTTTTAAAACAAAACCTCTTAAAGAATCTATCAATAAGGGCATCAAAGATAAAAATTTTTTTTCAGATGAATCACAGGCTTTGACTCATTATGGCTTTGATGTTGACTTTGTAGCTGGAGATAGAGAAAACTTTAAGATCTCTTTTCCCGAGGATATTAACCTTATTTCTCCTTTTGATGCATTTGTTGGAAGAGGCATTGATTTCCATAGATATGAATATTGTGCTGGATCACAAATTACTCTTGCGGGAGTTAAAATTAAATCAGATCACAAAATTATTGCACATTCTGATGGAGATATAATTTTCCATGCGCTCGCTGATTCTTTATTAGGTGCAGGTGGCTTTAGAGACATCGGTTTTTACTTTCCTGATAATGATAAATCTAATTTCCAGCTTGATAGCTCAAAGATTGTTTCTAAATCTTTGGATCTTCTGAAAGAAAGAGGGCTTATGCCAAAAAATATCGATATTACCGTTGTTGCTGGGGTACCTAAACTTACTAAATATATTGATGATATGATTGTTAAGACTGCAAAATTAACTTCACTGGCCAAAGAAAATATTTCCATTAAAGCTACAACAAGTGAGGGGTTAGGAAGGGTTGGTGATTCAAGCGGAATTGCAGTTTATTCTCTTGTAAGCCTTACATCACTATGACAATTTTATTAACAAATGATGATGGCTATGATGCTGATGGTATATGCTATCTTAAAAGTGAAATTAAAAAGATTGAACAAACTGTTACCTTTGCACCAAGGCAAAATTGTAGTGGTTACAGTGCAGCAATATCATTAGGCAAAGATATTGAAATCGAAGAATTAAATAAAGATACATTTGTTATATCAGGTACTCCAGCAGACTGTTCGTACTTTGGTTTGCATGGATCAAAAAAATTTGATTTTACACAGCTAGTCTCAGGTATAAATTTAGGATCTAATTTAGGCACTGATATCTTTTATTCTGGTACTGTTGGAGCAGCAATTGCCGGACTTAAGCTTAGGTATCCGCCAATTGCTTTTTCCGTTGCATCTTATCAGCCAAAAGATCTAGACTTTATTGCAAAAAAGTGTGCTGAAATTTGTTTATATGTAAGAAATATAAATATTGCAAACAGATACCTTGTAAATGTTAATTTTCCTGATATAAACGAAAATAATTATATTGGTAGCAAATTGACAACTCTTGCTGAGAGAGAAAAACCCGAATCACCAATAGAAAATAACTCAGACGGATGGAAATTTAGATTCAATGCCTCAGGCAAAATGAAACAAGATCAAATGTCTTCAGACATTGATGCAATAAATAATGGATTTGTATCTATTAGCCTATTTGATTATGACTTAACAAGAAACATAGACTTAAAGAAAATAAATTGGAATATTGATGGAGCATAAATCTGGTTTTACTTTTCAAAGAATGAAAGACCAAATGATCGAGGAACTCTTGAATAATGGGATAAAAGATTTTCGTGTTCTAGACGCAATGTCGAAAGTAGAAAGACATAAATTCGTAGACGAGGCATTGTGGTCTAGAGCATATGAAAATAGATCGTTGTCTATAGGACATCGACAAACAATATCTCAACCATATATTGTAGCTAGAATGACAGAGCTTCTTATTCAAAGATTTGTTGGACGTGGATTAGTCATGAAAAATGTATTAGAAATTGGTTCAGGATGTGGCTATCAAAGTGCAGTACTTGCACAGCTATCAGAAAATGTTTTAGGATTGGAAAGAATCAAGCCTTTAGTAAGAAAAAGCAGAATAAATTTGCTTGAATTGAGAATATCAAATGTCAAGATTAAGCATGCTGATGGTTTTCAAGCTGCAGATGAATTAGAAGAATGCTTTGATGGGATCTTATGTGCTTCTGCACCAAGAGATATACCGACTGAATTGATACCTCTTCTAAAAAAAGATGCAAATTTGGTCATCCCAATTGGATCTTCCGAACAAACGCTTACGGTCATAACAAAAAAAAGTAAAAAAAATTACATAAGTGAACAATATGATAAGGTTGCTTTTGTTCCAATGTTAGAAGGAAAGTCCAACCATTAAGTTAAAGTTTTATGATTAAGAGAATTAGATATTTTTTTGCTGGTTTTTTTATGGGCGTTGCTGAATTAATCCCAGGAATATCGGGTTCAACAGTTGCATTATTATTTGGTATTTACAAAAATTTGATCCAAATTCTATCTGAATTAAAGTTTAACAGGAAAACATTCACACTAGATTATTTGCAAAACAAGCTTCAAATATCACTAATAATCTTTCTTATCATACCAATGTTTGCCTCATTAATTTTATTTGCTGAATTAATAAATTTCCTTATTGAAAATTACAATTTTTATTTTTACAGATTCTTAAGTCTATTGATGTTAGTTATTGGTATATATGTTTTAAAAATATTTGATAAAGCATTGGTGTTTTATAAGAAAATACTATTGTTTTTAATTGGCTCAATATTTGGATCTTTGATTGGATTGATTGACATTCAATTCGTTGAAAGCTTTCCATTTATTTTTTTGGGTGGATTTATTGCATTTTCTTTTTTCTTAATACCAGGAATTTCAGGGAGCGCAATCTTAGTAAGTATTGGTTTATATGAAACAATGATCAATTCAATTGCGACAGCTAACCTGCCAATTATAAGTTCTTTTTTGTTAGGTGCTTTGGTCGCATTAATATTGATGCCCAGGTTTATAAAAAAGATTTATTTTAGGCACAATCACAAAGTAGATTCGCTTTTTGCAGGCTTGATTGTTTATTCCGGAGTAATATTACTTTGAGTTAATTATCTTTCTAGGAGATGTTTTTTTTCTTTGATTCCAGCAAATTCTTTTGCTTCAGGTAGTTCAGATATTTTTTCAGTAATATTTGGCCATTCTTCAGCCAATTCTGCATTGATTTCAATAAAATCTATCTGGTCATCAGGTATTTCATCCTCCGAAAATATTGCATCTACTGGACATTCAGGCTCACACAGCGCGCAATCAATGCATTCGTCAGGATGTATTACAAGAAAATTCGGGCCTTCATAGAAACAGTCCACTGGACATACTTCAACACAGTCGGTGTGCTTGCACTTAATGCAGGCTTCGGTAACAACAAAGGCCATAAAAGAATTTTAACAATGGTGACGGCTCAAGTCAGTAAATATAATATTATAGGTTTACTTTTTTATTTTTATAGTATACTGTATATTTATACAGTAAGGAGTAATAATGTCTGATAAAACAAATAATTTAAAAGAAACACTATCTGAAATCGAAAAGCATTTTGGCAAAGGAACAGTAATGCGAATGGGTGATAGGGAAAATATTGATATTCCATCTGTATCAACTGGTTCACTTGGATTGGACATTGCACTCGGAATTGGTGGCTTACCAAAAGGAAGGGTTATTGAAATTTTTGGTCCTGAATCATCCGGTAAAACAACATTAACATTACAAGTTATAGCAGAATGTCAAAAAGCAGGAGGAACTGCTGCTTTTATAGATGCCGAACATGCTCTTGATCCATCGTATGCAAAGAAATTGGGAGTGAATGTTGATGAGCTATTGTTATCACAACCTGATACTGGCGAACAAGCACTTGAGGTTACTGACATGTTAGTAAAATCAAAAGGTATCGATTTGATTGTTGTTGATTCTGTTGCTGCTTTAACCCCAAGAGCTGAAATTGAGGGCGAAATGGGTGATCATCATGTTGGACTTCAGGCAAGGTTAATGTCCCAGGCCCTAAGAAAAATTACTGGCAATATCCAAAGATCAAATGCAATGGTTATATTCATCAACCAAATCAGAATGAAAATTGGTGTTATGTTTGGTAATCCTGAGACAACAACAGGGGGTAACGCCCTCAAATTCTATTCATCTGTAAGACTTGATATTAGAAGAATTGGTGCAGTTAAAGAGGGTGATGAAGTTATAGGTAATGAGACAAGAGTAAAAGTAGTTAAAAATAAAGTATCACCTCCATTTAAACAGGCTGAATTTCAGATTATGTATGGAAAAGGTATAAATGTAGATGGAGAAATCCTTGAATTTGGTCAAAAACTAGGACTAATAGAAAAATCTGGTGCTTGGTACAGTTATAACGGTGAAAAGATTGGTCAAGGCAAGATAAATGCTAGCAACTTTTTAAATGAAAATACAAAAATTAAGAATGCACTCCTAAAAGAGATTAGAAAGTCATACTTAGATAAGAAGAAATCAAATAAATAGCTTTTACCTTAACGTGATTATTTATTTCAAATTAATCTAAAAATTGTTTAATATATCTTTACAAATTTTAAAGATTGATAATGAATAATGCATACATAGTATCTGCAACAAGAACTGCAGGTGGAAAGAAAAATGGCTGTCTTTCTGGATGGCATCCAGCTGATTTAGGAGCTGAAGTAATCAACGAAATTGTTGTTAGATCAGGAATCAAACCCGAAGATATTGATGATGTTATTTTTGGGTGTGTTGATCAAGTTGGTGCTCAGTCTGGCAACATTGCTAGAAATTCAGTTCTTGCATCTTCATTGCCTGAGTCTGTACCAGGTACTTCTGTTGACAGGCAATGTGGTTCTTCACAACAAGCTATTCATTTTGCAATTCAAGCAGTTATGTCAGGTACACAAGATGTAGTAATAGGTGGAGGAGTTGAAGTAATGTCACTTGTGCCAATAGGGGCAAGTATTAAGGATGGTTTTGATGCTGGTCACGGCTTACCATTTGATGCAGACGGTATTAAAGCAAGATATCCAGGAGTATTTTTCTCACAATTTAGTGGTGCTGAGTTAGTAGCAGAGAAATGGAAGCTTTCGAGAGAAATGCTTGACGAGTTTGCTCTCAGTAGCCATCAAAAGGCTGCTAATGCTACAGAAAATAAATATTTTGATAAAGAGATCGTTCCTGTGCAGGGAAAAAATAGCGAGAATAATGATTCCATGGTTCTTCAAGATGAAGGTATACGATTTGATGCAAGTTTTGAAGCACTAAGTGGTTTAAATCCTGTCACCGAGGGTGGTGTGATAACAGCTGGTAACGCAAGTCAAATTACTGACGGTGCTGCTGCGGTTCTTGTTTGTAACGATGCAGGACTTAAAAAGATTAAATGTGATCCTCTAGTAAAGGTAAAAGGAATTAGTGTTGTAGGAGATGACCCAATTTTAATGCTAACTGGACCGATTCCTGCAACAAAAAAAGTTTTAAGCGAGTCCAAGCTCAACATCGATGAGATTGGACTATATGAAGTAAATGAAGCTTTTGCTCCAGTTCCATTGGCTTGGGAGATAGAAGTGAAGGCTGACAGGAGTAAGTTAAATGTTAATGGGGGAGCAATGGCGCTTGGACATCCTCTTGGAGCATCGGGAGCTAAATTAATGACAACTTTAATATACGAAATGCATAGAAGAAATGAGAAATATGGTCTTCAGGCAATTTGTGAGGGCGGTGGCACTGCCAATGCAACTATTCTTGAAAAAATTTAGTTAAATAGTTTACTAATTCTGATTCTTTTACAAGCTTTTTTTCATTATTTCGTTCAATTACCTCAACTTGTTTTTCGTCCTTGAATTTTTTTCCAATCACAATGTTAATTGGAATTCCAAGAAGATTTGAGTCCTTAATTTTTTTACCAAATCTGTCAGATCTGTCGTCATAAAGTACTTCGAATTGTTTGTCTTTTAAGTTTTTATATATTTTCATTGCAGTTTCTCTATGAAGATCATTACCTTCAGCTTCAAAGATATTAATTTCAAAAGGTGCAATTTTTTTAGGCCAACAAATACCATATTTATCGTGACATTGTTCAATACAAGCCGCTACCAATCTGGAAATTCCAACTCCATAACATCCCATAAATGGTATGAACTGTTTTCCATCTTTATCTTGCAGTGAAAAACTAATTTTTTTAGAGTAAAGCTGCCCTAATTGAAAGATATGACCAACTTCAATCCCTCTTGCTAGCTTAATTTTTCCACCATTAGGATGCTCTTTATCAATTAAACTTGCAGGCTTTTGACCATCTTCAAGTAAAACTTCTGCATTAATTGCTACATTTGAGTCGTCAGATATTGCCAGAAAATCTTCACCATTCTCCGCAATGATATGAAATTCTTCTGAAGTTGTTCCCCCAATTGCACCTGTGTCTGCAATGACATTTTTATAATCTAAACCAAGCTCGCAAATGATACTTTTGTAAGCATTTTTCATTTCCTGATAAGTTTTACTTAGACATTCTTCATCTTGATGAAAACTATATGCATCTTTCATAAGAAACTCTCGTCCTCTCATTACTCCAAACCTAGGCCGTATTTCATCTCTAAATTTTGTCTGGATTTGATATAAAGTTAAAGGTAAAGACTTATAACTTGTTAAATTCTTCTTTACTAACTCAGTAATGATCTCTTCATGTGTTGGACCTAAACAAAATTCTCTATCATGCCGATCACTCAATCTCATAAGCTCAGGCCCATACTTTTCCCATCTCTCTGTTTGATCCCAAAGTTCTCTAGGTTGTAATACAGGCATAAATATTTCCTGAGCAGAAATATCATTCATGTGCTGACGAACTATATACTCAACTTTTTTGAGAACTTTTAGTCCTAGTGGTAACCAATTATAAATTCCAGACGCCACTTTTCTAATCATGCCAGATCTCAACATTAATTGATGACTGATGATTTCTGCATCTTGAGGCGTATCTTTGATTGTTGGAATGAATCCTTTTGATGTTAGCATTTTGAATAAAACATATTTATATAGTTTATAATTCTAGGTTTTTTAAGGATTTTATGCCAATTTATGAGTACAAATGTTCAGATTGTTTGCATCAATTTGAAAAGATCCAGAAATTTAGTGAACAATCAATCAAAACTTGTCCTGTATGCAATAAAGATACTGTTTCTAAACTAATATCTGCACCATCATTTAGGCTAAAAGGATCTGGATGGTATGAAACAGATTTCAAAACATCTAATAAAAAGAATATAGTAAAGAATGAGAAAACAAATGAGGTTTTGGCAAATAAGAGCGACTCAAAAAAAAATGAGCAGAAAAAAGGCTCATCTAACAAAAATAGTAAGTCATGAGAGATATTTATTGCGGTCAGATAACTAAAGACTTCATTGGCAAGAAACTAAGTTTATGTGGTTGGATCCATAGACGAAGAGATCATGGTGGAATTATCTTTATTGATTTAAGGGATTACACAGGCATCGTTCAACTGGTTTTTAATCCAGACCAAAGAAATAACTTTGAAATTGCAGATCATTGTAGAAATGAATTTGTTTTACGAGTAGTCGGAGAAGTTTCGTCTAGATCTAGCGACACGATCAATAAAAATATGAAAACTGGCGAAATCGAGGTATGTGTAGAAGAAATTGAAGTCTTGAGTAAATCTGAGACTCCTGCATTTCCGCTGGATGATTTTCAGGATGTTGGCGAGGAAGCTAGATTAAAAAACAGAATATTAGATTTAAGGCGCCCTGAAGTGAATGAAAGACTTATTTCAAGGTCAAAAATCACATCTTTTATAAGATCGTTTCTTGAAGAAGATGGCTTCAATGAATTTGAGACACCAATTTTAACAAAGGCAACTCCAGAAGGAGCCAGGGATTATGTCGTTCCAAGTAGGTTAAATAATGGTGAATTTTATGCATTGCCGCAATCACCTCAACTTTTTAAACAGATGCTAATGATTGGTGGATTGGAAAAATATTATCAAATAGCTAGATGTTTTAGGGATGAAGATTTAAGAGCTGATAGACAACCTGAATTCACTCAAATCGATATAGAAGCTTCATTTGTGAATGAAGAAGCAATTTTAGATCTTACAACCAGATTGGTTAGTGACTTGTTCAAAGAGTTTGCTAATTGTAGTCTTCAAGAATTTGAAACACTCACTTATGAGAATGCTATTAGAAAATTTGGTTGTGATAAACCCGATTTGCGAATACCTTTATTTCTTGAGGATATTAAGAGTCTTGTTAAAGATCAAGAATTTAAGGTATTTTCAGATCCAGCCAATGATGAAAATTCAAGGGTTGTAGCACTCAGAATTCCAAATGGCGCAAAATTCACGAGAGCTAAAATCGATGAGTATACTAATTTTGTTGCAAAATTGGGTGCAAAAGGGCTTGCTTACATCAAGATTAATACTTTAGATGATATGCAATCGCCAATACTAAAATTCATTGAAGGTGAATGTACAAGTGCAATAGTAAAGCAAGTTAATGCGACTGAAGGGGACCTTATCTTTTTTGGAGCAGGAACTTCTGATGTCGTGAACCTATCAATGAGCTCATTGATTAAAAAAATTGCAGAAGATCATAATTTATATGTAAAAGATTGGGCACCTGTATGGATAGTTGATTTTCCGATGTTTGAAAGAAATAGTGAAGGTAACCTTACTTCTCTTCATCATCCTTTTACTTTACCTAAATCTAAGATCGAAGATTTTATTAACAGTCCGGAAAGTTCTTTGGCTCATGCATATGATTTAGTGCTCAATGGTTATGAAATTGGAGGAGGCTCTCTTAGAGTGAATGAAATTAACATACAAAGGGAGATATTTAATATTTTGGGAATATCTGAGGATGAAGCAGAAGAGAAGTTTGGTTTTTTCTTAAGATCACTAGCAATTGGTGCACCACCTCATGGAGGAATTGCTCTTGGTCTAGATAGAATTGTCATGTTGCTAACAAATACTTCTAATATTAGAGATGTAATTGCATTTCCTAAAACTCAATCTGCAGCATGCATACTCACTGATGCACCAAGTAATATCTCAAATGAACAAATGCTTGAACTAGGTATTAAAATATTAGATGAGGATAAATAATGGCCGGTCATTCAAAATGGGCAAACATTAAACATAGAAAAGCTCGTCAAGATGCGAAAAGGGGAAAGATCTATACAAAACTAATTAGAGAGCTCACAGTCGCAGCAAAACAGGGAGATGAACCAAATGATAATCCTAGATTGAGATTGGCTCTTGAAAGGGCAAATTCAGAGAATATGCCGAAAGACACTATAAAGAGAGCCATTGAGAGGGGAGCAGGAAAAGGCGAAGCTTCCAATCTTGAAGAAGTCATTTATGAGGGATATGGTCCTGGAGGAGTTGCAATTTTAATTGAAGCTATGACGGACAATAGAAATAGAACTGTTGCTGAAGTAAGACATGCTTTTACAAAATATGGAGGAAACTTAGGCACTGATGGCTCGGTGGCATATATATTCAAAAAAATTGGAGAAATTTATGTTTCGAGTGACTCAGATGAGGAAAAACTTTTCGAAGCTGTTATCGAAAATGGTGGAGATGATGTAGAAAAAAATGATGATAGTTTTAGAATTACTTCTTCACCTGCCGATTTTGAGAAATTGCTCAATGCACTTAAAAAAGAGAACTTTTCTGTAATAAATGCTGAATTGTCGATGAAACCTGATAATACTATTGATTTAGATCATGAAACAGCTGAAAAATTATTGAAGATACTCGATTTTATTGATGAGATTGAAGATGTTCAAGAGGTTTATTCAAATGGTGGCTTCCCAGATGATTTTAAAATTGATTGAATAAGCAATGATAAATTCAAGAAACAAAGGAGCAAATTTTGAGAGAGAAATTGGAAACCTGCTTGTGGAAAAGCTGCAATTAAAACATCCTGTAAAAAGAATTCTTGAGCAAACTCGAACTAAACAATTACCTGATCTAAGATTGGGTAGATGGTCAATAGAGTGCAAAAGGTATGGTGATGGTAGTGAGCCACTAGATGAGTGGTGGGATCAGGTTAAGGATGCTGCAGGAGATACTCTCTTTCCAGCACTTGTGTACAAATTTAATAGAAAGCCCATCAAAGTTAGGATTGAGGCATGCATGCTTGCTGAGTCTTTGAAAGATAAAAGGCTCACTATAGATTTGAGTTTTAACGATTTTACTCAAGTCCTCCAAGAGTTATATATTGATGATATTAATTCTCATAATTCTGAAAATGAGATGCAATAATTTCAATATTAAGGTTTTTGTTGAGGATACTGATTTCCAGGGTTATGTCTATCATGCGAATTATCTAAAATATTTTGAAAGAGCCAGATCACAATTTCTAAATGACTATGATATTTCTCAAGTTGATGAACAAACCAAAGGCTTATTTGTTATCAAAGATTTATTTATTAAATATGTAACTCCCGCAAAATTGGAAAATGAACTCATTGTAATTACTGACGTTAGCCTAAAGTCAAAGGCAAGGTTAGAATTTAATCAAAATATGCTATTTTCAAACAATACTCAATTATGTTGCGAAGCTAGAATTGATGTTTGCTATGTCGATAAGCAATCTAAGAAACCTATAGCATTTGATGATAGACTCCTTGAGGTAATTAAAAATGGGTGAAATTTCTGTAATAGAGCTATTTTTTCAAGCAACTCTTGTTGTGAAGCTCGTGATACTTATTTTGATAATTGCATCAGTGCTAACATGGCTAATAATTTTTGAGAGAAATTTATACTTCAAAAACTTCAAAAAAAATTCAGATTTCTTTGAAGAAAACTTTATTGCTACTAATGATTTAGAAATCACATTTTCTCAATTGAAAGATCTTGATCAGAATTCTTTATTTGGGAAATCAAATGTATTTTTTACAGCCTTTGCTGAGTACAAATTATGTAAAGAAAATGATTTAAAAAATCATGAAGCATATTCAAATATTGAAAGATCAATTCGCATTGCACTTTCAAAAGATGCAGATGAACATAATAAGCATCTTTTTTTTCTCGCAAATGTTGGTTCCGTAAGTCCATACATTGGATTGTTTGGAACAGTTATAGGTATTGTAAATGCGTTCTTTGGACTCTCTGATGCATCTCAAGCAACCATAAATGCAGTTGCACCAGGGATTTCAGAGGCATTGATTGCAACAGCATTAGGTTTATTTGCTGCAATTCCAGCAGTTATAGCATTCAATAGGTTCACAGCTTTTTCAAATGACTTAATCAGATTTGACTCAATCTTTGGTGAACAATTGATAAGTAGATTTACTCATTTAGATACGAAATAGCACCTTGATTTATAATCCCATAGATAATAAAAAGCTCCAATCTGATATAAATATAGTTCCTTACATTGACGTTATGTTGGTGTTACTGATTATTTTTATGATCTTGTCACCTCTTTTAATTCAGGGTGTTGATGTTAATTTACCGGAAACTGATACTACCAAGATGTCAATCGAAAGTGAGCCAATGGTTATATCTATTGATTCAAATGGGCAATATTTTCTTAATTTGGGAGATGATGCAGTGTCAATATCTCTTGAAGAAATTAAATCAAAAGTACAAATAATATTTACAGCTAATCCTGAAATTGAAGTAGTGCTTAAAAGTGATTCAAAGGTAGAATTTGATTACGTTGCCAAGGCCTTAGCAAGTATTCAAAGTGTTGGAGTTGAAAAAGTAGGGATTATCACAACTGGATATGCAGACCAAATTTAGGTATTTAAACGCTTCCTTATTGAGCTTCATAATGCATGCTGCAATCGTAATATATTTTTACTCTACTGCTTCATTTCAGACTTCAACAAATCTCTTAACAAAACCTGTTTATGTTGACATTACCTTTGAATTACCGAAAGCATCCGAACCACCTGAAAATCAAAAAAAAGAAATTTCTCAAATTGATCCAAAAATGCTACTTGATGATGCCCCAACTTCAATAAATATTAATGAATTATCAAAATTATCAGATATATCTGAGTTGATAAGGGAAGAAAAAATTAAATCAGAATTTGATAATGATCAAATAGTTGCTTTTTTTGCACAAAGGATCATATCTGAGATAGAGAATGCTTGGATCAAGCCAAAAAACATACCTAATTTGCTTAATTGCGATCTAAAAATTCAAGTTGATAGAAATGGTCAAATTACAAAATCAGAGCTTATAAAAAGTAGTGGAAATTTCAGATTTGATAATTCATCTCTTACGGCAGTCACTAGAGTCAATCAATTTAGTTTTTTTAATGAGATTTCAGATGATATGTACTTCAACAATTTCAAAATTATTTTTTTGAATTTCAATCCATATGAATAAACTAGCTCTAATCTCTGCACTGTTTTTTTCAGTATGTGGTTTATCTGATTTGAGGTTAGAAATAAAAAAAGGAACGATTGATCCAATCAATATTGCTATATATGAGATTAATAATAAATCAAATATATCAAAAACTATAGGTGATGTGCTGAGAGGTGACTTGATAAGAACAGGAGAGTTCAAAATCATTGATGGAATTGAAATTGTGCAATTATTTGATGAAAAATCAGTTTTCAATTTCAAAGGTTGGAAAATGCTCAATCTAGATTATGTAGTGATTCCTGAGATTGATTTTCCAGATAACAGTTCTGTTAATTTACGATATAGAGTTTTTGATGTCGTTTTGGAAAAAGAAATTAGAGCATCGAAGATTTTTGGACTAAGATCAAACTTAAGGCAGATAGGACATTTTGCGAGTGATGGTATTTTTGAATCGATATTAGGTTTTCCAGGAGTTGCATCAACTAAAATTATGTATGTGAATTACTCCAATTTTAATGATGAGGAAACATATAAGTTATTTATATCTGATAGTGATGGATTTAATAGGAAGTTGCTCTTACAAAGTCCATATCCAATTATTTCACCTGCATGGTCTCCGGATTCAAAGGAAGTGGCATACGTTTCTTTTGAAACTGGCAAAGCAAGCGTTTATATCCAAAATGTATCAACAGGAAGAAGAAATTTAGTTTTAAAAAAGAATACTCAAGTAAGTTCACCATCGTGGTCTCCAAATGGCAAATTCTTAGCTATTACAATTCATGAAGGTGGAAACCCTGAGATATATATTCTAAAGCTTAAAGATAAGTCACTCACGAGACTTACAAATCATTATTCCATAGATACTGAGGCAAATTGGTCTGCAAAGGGAAATAAGATTATGTTTACATCTAGTCGGTCTGGAACGCCTCAATTATATGAGATTAACCTTAGGAGCATCGGCAAAAATCCAAAAAGAATAACTTATGAAGGTGACTATAACGCTCGTGGGAGCTACCTTCCAGATGGAAATGGATATGTATTTGTTCATAGGTCTTCTGAAGGAAATTTTCATATCGCGTTAAAGTATAGAAGAGAAAGTTTTGCAAGGATTTTAACTGAAGCTCGACTCGATGAATCTCCAAGTGTTTCTCCTAATGGAAGTATGATAGTCTATGCAGTATCAGAGGATGGTATTAATAAGTTGTCTATTTTAAATATTAATGGAGCTCAATTTGATTTACCATCATCTGAGGGAATGGTGAGGGAGCCGGCTTGGTCTGGCCTTGTAAGGTAAATATTTAAGGATGTAAATATGTTAAAAATCTCTACTAAATGTATGTATTTTCTTCAAGTTTCAATAATAGCTTTTATGTTGTCTGCATGTTCAAGCTTAAAAATCACTGATGAGATCGTCCCATCAGATGGTGTTCAAGGAATAACTATTTCAAAAAAATCAAAAGCCACACAAAAAATTCTTGATTCAGCAACTATATATTTTGAGTACGATTCCTCTAGACTTTCATCTGAATCAATCAAGACTTTGAGAGATATCGTAGAGTTAATGAAAACAGATAAAGCTATGACATTATCGCTTCAAGGTCATGCTGATGAGAGAGGGACTCGAGAATATAATTTAGCATTGGGTCAAAGAAGGTCTGAATCAGTTTCTTCTTATTTAATTGCAAGTGGTCTCTCGAATTCTAGAATGGAAGCGATCAGTTATGGGGAAGAAAGACCATTAATTTTGGGATCAGATGAATCATCATGGCAAAAGAATAGACGGGTAGAAATAAAATAAATCGCTTTGTTTTTTAGAATCTTATTATTAATTTCCTGTATTCAATTTATTGACGCAAAAGATAATTCATCCGATATTCTTTTTTTGAAAATACAGCAGCTTGAAGATGAAATTGCTTCTTTAAGATCAGAATTAGAATCTCAGGCTTATCTTATTGATCAACTTTCCAATAGTAATGAGGATGTTACTGAAAATAATGAAAGCTCAAATCAGTTCACCCAAATTGATGATAAGATCAAAATTGATGGTATTTATGATCAGGCAATTCAGAGTTTAAATAAGCAAGATTATGCCGATGCTAAGGAAAAATTCAATTTTATTTACAAAAACTTTAGTAATAGTGAAAAAATTCCATTAAGCCTTTTTTGGATTGCAGAAATTTCTTTGTCAGAGACGAATATTAAAGAAGCTGAAAAAAATCTTATGCTTTTAATTCGTTTATACCCCAATCACTGGAGAACTCCATTAGCACATAAAAAGGTTGGGGATATTTTTTTGGCACAAGGCAATAAAAAGCTTGCTAGAGAGAAATACAATTATGTCGTAAACTCGTTTCCTGATGATAATGCTGCATCTTTAGCCTTGCAGTTATTGGAAAATATGGAATAATCCCCATTTCTTTATTATATCTAAGAGGGTCGCTAGCTCAGTTGGTAGAGCAGTTGGCTTTTAACCAATTGGTCACAGGTTCGAATCCTGTGCGACCCACCAAGACTAGATGTTAAAATCATCATATGGACCACTTTTTTAAAAAATTTGGTTTTTCAAAAGCCTCAATCCTTTCGGGCATTTTTCTGGCTCTCATTCTTTGCTCGTGGTATAGCATTCGCTCAATAAGAAATGAAATGGCAGTACAAAATGTAGATTCTTTGCCATGGCTGCTAATGGCAGCAGCAATAGTTATGTTCTTAATGAACCCTATATATTCATGGGTTGCATCAAGAAGCAATCTAAAGAAAATTTTAACAATGTCATACTCTTTCTTTATATTAAATATTATTGCTTTAATAGGTATTTTTGAATTTGATTTGTTAAGTAATGAAAACTTTTCAAAAATGTTTTACGTTTGGGCTAATATTTACTCTTTTTTTACTGTCTCAATTTTTTGGGTAATCATCATAAATATCTTTAAGCATGAGTCAAATAATTATTATGGAATTATTTCGGCAGGTGGATCTATTGGTGCTTTTGCAGGAGCAACAGCTACAAGGTATTTTGCTGAATCATTTAACGAAAATGGAATATTATTATTTGGACTCTTTGCAATATCAATGTTAATTTTTGCAACCTTTCTTGGGCTAAGAATAATAGACGAGTTCAACAAAGATAATCAAAATACTAATAAAACAGGTGGTGGAAGTCTTGATTCTGTAAAAAATATATTTCTAGATAACCAAATTCGTAACATTGCAATTTTTATGCATCTTTGGCCAGCCTTGATGACTGTTCACTGGATTACGTCAATAGGCATTATTGATGATTGGACTTCAGATAGCAGTACAAGGATTAATTTTTTTGGACTGATAGACCAAATTCAAATTCCACTCACATTAATAATACAGTTATTTTTATTCAATTTTTTTCTAAAATCTTTTGGAGCTAAAAACATATTGATATCTTATGGGTTCATTTTTGTCATTGTTTATATCGGATACTTTTTCTTTCCATCAATTATATTTGTTGCTATTGCAACAATTATGCTTAGAGTTTTTGAGTATGGTATAAGCAAACCAACACGAGAAGTTGTTTTTAGCAAACTAAATCAAAACAATCGCACAAAATCAACAGTGATGGTAGAGACGTTTGTTGCAAGAGCAGGAGATTTATCTGGATCTGGATTTATTGCTGGAATGAAATATTTAACTCTTAGCTCATCTGTAGCACCACTTTTTGCAATTCCAATTGCGGGTGTTTTATCTTTCCTTGGGTATAAAATTACAAAAAAGTGATTATGAATTTTTTTCTAAACTTTTTATTTCATCCATCTTTGAAAAAATTGTTTCAGTAACCTGGAAATTATTTTCAACTTTGCTGAGCGCAAATTTCAATTCATTTAAGGCTCTATCATATTGACCAAGCAAAATGAAATATTCGCCTTTGCTCAAGTGATAACCAATAATATTTTTTGCAGACCTTTGAATTTCTGATAGCAAAAACCATAAATCAGGATCATTATTTCTTTTGATAAGTTGATCACGCACAAGTTGCTCTGCAAAAAGAAACTCTCCCTTAAATTCAAGAACTTTTGCTTTAAGAACAGAGGCAGGAAAATTATTTGGAGCAAGTTTAAGTATCTCATCTACTATCGATAAAGCCCTATCTAAGTCTCCATCATTAAAAAATATTTCGGCTTCAATAACTTTAAGTGTGATATTTTTAGGAAAATTTTCTAATAAAGTGCTAAGTATGTTTTTTGCTTCAGAAAATTTTTGGTTTTTTGATAGTACTGTTACGTATGAGATTGCATTTTGCACAGATGGATTTCTTGAATATTTTTGTTTAAAAAAAGCTTCACTATTTAAATTCGAATTATGATATTGAGCTTCAATCCTCCCCTTGATAAATTGAAAATCTGGTGAGTTTGTCTTTCCGCCTACAATGCCAACCTGATCTACTGCATTAAATGCATCACTTATTCTTGAGGAAGTGACTGGATGTGTTAATAAAAATTCAGGGGGAAGATCACCGGATAATTTTCTCAGCTTAGCCATATTTTCAAACATTTCCCCCATTGAGCGCGGATCATATCCTGCATTTATAAGATTATTGAAACCGAATCTGTCAGCTTCTCTTTCAAAGATCCTGCTATACCTTAATTGCTCTTGTGCTAATGCAGCAGGCCCAGCAATAAATGCTCCTGGATTATTTGAAATGATTGCCAATGCAATACTTGAGATTAAAACTAATGCAGATGCTAGATTTGTATCTTGCCCTCTGAGAATTCCTCTTGCAAAATGTCTTTGGCTTACATGAGCTAATTCATGAGCAATTACTGAAGCAAATTGAGCTTCATTTTCTGCATGTATAAATAACCCAGCATTGACTCCAATGACCCCTCCTGGTGCCGCAAAGGCATTGAGTGATCTATCATCAATTATCACCAATTTGAAATCACGATCCTGGACTAGAGATGTTTCTGAAATTTTATATATTAACAATTCAGTAAATTCTTGAATAAGAGCGTCATTGACTAAAGGAGCCTGTGCATATATTTGTTTTAGAAATTGCGTACCAATCTGTTTTTCTTGCTCAAGAGAAACAACTCCGGAAACTCTATCTCCAATTGCTGGAATAGAATTTTTAATATCTTGAGAGTGCACATGACCAATCAAAAGACATGTAATAACGAAAAATTTATTAAACTTAAAACTCATTTTTTAAATCAAAATTAACATCTTGAATAATAATACTTTAATATATGAAAATAAAATTTAAGAAATGTTTGAAGATTTTAACAATTTGTTTAAAAGAGTTTTTTCTAATGAAGAAACAATTTTCTTTGCACTGTTACTATTAGTAGTAATTAGCCTTGTTTTTTTTATTGGTAATGTATTAACTCCTTTCATAATAAGTATTATATTTGCTTATTTATTGGTTGGACTTCAGGTACGATTTGAAAACTTTGGGATGGCGGATTGGTTATCACTTACAATTACATATGGCTTATTTATTTTAATTTTTGGTCTATTATTTTTATGGCTTGTGCCATTACTTGTTCAACAAATTCAAACTCTAGTTGTTGAATTACCTAATTGGTTTACATCCCTAAGACAATATATCGCTGCCATACCTACAATTTATCCAGATTTAGTTACCTCCGATCAAATTAGATCAATATTACAAAACCTTTCTAATCAGTTATCACAAATCTCACAGGATTTTTTAAGCTATTCGATAGCAGGTATTCAAAATACTGTATCAATAACAATCAATCTCATTATGCTACCAATTTTAGTATTCTTTTTATTATTCGACAGAAAGTCTGTAATAAATTCATTTTTGGCATTATTACCAAAAGATAGACCTATGTTATCTAATATTTGGGATGAAATGGATGATCAATTAAGTAATTACGTTCGAGGTAAGACTATCGAAATAATTATTGTAGGAGTTGTAGCTGCAATAATATTCTCTATATTTGGCCTGCCTTACACAGCATTATTATCTGTGATGGTTGGTTTCTCAGTCCTAATTCCTTTTTTAGGTGCAATAATTGCAACTATACCTGTGATGATAGTTGGCTTTTTTGAATTTGGGATATCATTTGAATTTTGGATGCTGTTTCTTTCATACACCATACTGCAAATGCTTGATGGGAATGTTTTAGTTCCAGTTTTATTTTCTGATGCAGTGAAATTACATCCTTTTTTTATAATCCTAGCGGTTTTCGTATTTGGTGGAATATTCGGCTTTTGGGGAGTCTTTTTTGCAATTCCAATGGCAACATTTATAAAAGCAGTTTGGAACGCTTGGCCTTCCTCAACTAGCTAATTTCTTCTACTGCAGAAAGCACTTCATCTACGTGTCCTTTAACTTTGACTTTTCTCCATTCTTTCACAACTTTTTGTTTTTTATCAATTAAAAAAGTACTTCTATCAACTCCCATATATTCTTTGCCATACATTGATTTCATCTGCATCACATCAAAAGCCTTGCACATTTTTTCATCTGGATCTGATAATAAATCAAATGGAAATTCTTGTTTTGCTTTGAAATTCTCATGAGACTTCAATGAATCTCTTGAAACACCCAAAATATCAGTATCGAGACTTTGGAATTTTTTATAATTATCCCTGAAATCCTGACCTTCTAAAGTGCAGCCTGGAGTACTATCTTTGGGATAAAAATAAATTATAAGATTTCTTCCCTTAAAATCTTCGCTGCTGATTGTCTTGTCACCTGTTGCTTTAAGCTTAAATTTTGGTATCGTTTTATCTTTAAAACTCTTGGGCATTTTATCTCCTATTATGATTATTACTATTCTCAACATAAATAAAGCATCATGCAAGATTTAAGTGGTAGTTTTGTAGCTTTAGTAACACCAATGTTTGAAAATGGTGATATTGACTATGTCTCTCTTAAAAATCTTATAGACTGGCATTTTCACTCTGGAACCGATGGCATAGTGTCAGTTGGCACAACTGGAGAATCCGCGACTATCAATTTTAACGACCATCATGATGTTCTCAAAGAAACTCTGAATATGATTAATGGAAGAATGATCGCCGTCGCAGGAACTGGGGCTAATTCAACTGAAGAGGCAAAGGACTTATCCCTCGAAGCTGAGAGGATAGGTTATAAATATTCACTTTCAGTGACTCCTTATTACAATAAACCCACTCAAAAAGGATTGATTGAACATTATGAATACATCACTGGTAAATCAGAAATATCACAAATTCTCTACAATGTACCTTCAAGAACAGCATGTGATATGGAGCCATCAACAGTTGGCAAATTATCTGAAAATCCAAAAATAATTGGAATAAAAGAGGCTTTGAGTGATGTAAATAGATTTAAGGAGTTAATATCTATCTCAAAAAGTGTTTCTGATAAACATTTCAGCATTTTGTCCGGAGACGATCCATCTTTTGTTGATTTTATGTCATTGGGAGCTCATGGAGTAATATCTGTTGCTGCAAATCTAATACCGAGTAAAATTAAAGAAATATGTGAGTTGTTGATGAATAATCATTACAAGCAAGCTAAAGAAATCGATGCAAATAACAGGAAGCTCTACGAACTTTTATTTGTTGAATCAAATCCAATACCAATAAAATGGGCTCTTAGCGAATTAAAAATGATTCAAAATGGTATAAGATTGCCACTTACGAGCTTAAGCTCTGAATATCATGAGGAATTCTCATCACTAATATCAAAGATCAGTAATTAATGAAAAATTTTATTATAGTTATTCTAAGCACCTTTTTTATTGGCTGTTCGTACATCAGTGGTCCAAATGGTTTATTTCCAGATAATAGCGATGATTTTTTTAAAGAGGATCTTAGTGAGGATTTGATAACTGATGATAACGAAATCTCCAAAGATGATCACTATCCTGTTTTTGCAGTTGGTGAATTTCAGAAAGAAGCAATCGAAACACCTAAGCCAAGACAAATATTTTCCTCAAGCGAAAGTAAAGAGGTTCAATTAAGAAGGCTAGGGGAACTTTTATGGGTATACGTCGAAGCCTTACCCTCAACAACTTGGCCAATAACAAAATCCTTTTTAGAGACTTCAGAGTATGATTTAGTAAATTTTAATCCAGAAATAGGCACGTTCTTGGTTAACTATGATGATGAGGTTGAGATGAAGGTAATTATTGAGCACGGCATAAAAGAATCATCGACTGAAATATTTCTTCAATTTTTTGATGCCAATGACAGTCCACTCCAGGAACCAATTTGGATTACTAGATCTCAAGCAGAGCTAGAAAAACTTGTGGAGTATATCGCTGAATCTGTTGATAGCTTTTCTGGAACATCACTCGCAGCTCAGTCTCTTAATGATAAAAAGAAGGCAGTTATTTTTAACTTGGATGATCAAACTGTGATTGAGCTTAATTTGGGATTCAATAGAGCATGGTCAGCAGTGTTAAGAGCATTAAATAATGGAGAAATCTTCATTACTGATAGAGATAGAGAAGAGGGTTATTTTTTGGTTTCATTTGATGTTAAGGCAAATCAATCAAGTTGGTTTTCTTTTTTAAATTTTGCATCTGATGATAATGCAGTTGCACTAAAGGGAAAATCAGATTATAAAATAATACTTAAGACCATTGATAATAAAACAAGCATATCAGCTGAGAATCTTAATGAAGTTGATGGAAGTACCGAAGCCTTGTTATCAAAAATTAATGAGTTATTGAGCTAAATATGGAAAAAATAAGTCAAATTACTACTGGTAAAGCTAAATCTCTATATACAACTAATGATGAACAATATTTAGTTATGGAGTTTAGGGACGATACATCTGCATTTGATGGAAAGAAAACGGCTGCTCTTGAAAACAAAGGTAAAGTTAATAATCAGTTTAATGCTTTTATTATGGAATTTCTCTCCACAAAAGAAATAAATACTCATTTCATCAAGCTTTTATCAAATAATGAATCACTTGTTCGCAATCTTGATATGTTTCCAATAGAGTGTGTTGTTAGAAATCGAGCTACCGGTTCATTGTGTAAAAGACTAGGTATAGAAGACGGCTACATACTTGAAACTCCACTTTTTGAGTTTTTTTTAAAAGATGATGATCTTGGAGATCCTCTCATTAATGACAATCACATCATTTCTTTTGGATGGGCAACCAAAGAAGAACTTGGTGTAATGCAGTCGATTACTCTAAAAGTAAATGAAATTCTTGTGGATTTCTTTTCCGAGGCTAATCTTTTGCTAATAGACTTTAAGCTTGAATTTGGTAAATTCAAAGATCAAATTATGCTCGGAGATGAATTCACTCCTGATGGTTGTAGGCTTTGGGATAAAGATACGCTTAACAAAATGGATAAGGATCGATTTAGACAAGACCTTGGTAACGTCATAGAGACCTACGGTGAGGTTGCAGATAGGTTAGGCATGCAAATCAAACTTGACTAAATTACTCAAGTATTGATAATACACATGTGAAGTTAACTACAAAAAGCAAATATGCTGTTAATGCACTTACAGATTTAGCCTCGATCGGAAAAGATTTTCCTGTACGTTTAAAAGAAATTTCTTCAAGACAAAATATTGAACTAAATTATCTGGAGCAACTCTTTAGAAAACTTAGGATTGCAGGAATTGTTAAGAGTGTGAGAGGTAGACATGGAGGATACAAGTTTGCTATTACCCCAGCTAGTGTCTCTATAAAAGATATTATGGAGGCGGTAGAGGAAGATCTTGATGCAACACATTGCTCAGGTAAGAGAACTTGCATTGCTGGAAAAAGATGCAGTTCTCACGAATTGTGGCATGACTTAAATGAAGTAGTCCAAGATTATTTGAGCAGAATTTACATATTTGATCTTGTAGATTCATCTATTAATACCAATATAGATACAAAGGAAATTAACTAATGGCAAAAAAATTGAATTTACCTATTTACATGGATTATGCATCTACTACTCCTGTTGACCCAAGAGTAGCAGAAAAAATGTTGGCATTTATGACTTTAGATGGTGATTTTGGCAATCCTGCCTCAAGATCACATAAATATGGTTGGCAAGCTGAGAAAGCAGTCGAGGAAGCTCGTTCTCATGTAGCAAATCTCGTTAATTGTGATCCACGTGAAATTGTTTGGACTTCTGGTGCCACAGAAGCAGACAATCTAGCGATAAAAGGTGTTGCTAATTTCTATGCTTCAAGAGGTAAACATATTATCACCTCAAAGATTGAACATAAGGCTGTTTTAGATCCTTGCAGACAACTTGAAAGAGATGGATATGAGATTACTTACTTAGATCCAAATGAAAATGGGTGTATCACCCTAGATTCAATAAAAGCAGCCGTTCGCCCTGACACAATACTCATTTCTGTTATGCACATTAATAACGAGCTTGGCACAGTAAATGACATAAAATCTATTGGTTCATTTGCTAGAGAAAAAGGAATATTTTTTCATGTTGACGCTGCTCAAAGCACTGGCAAGGTTAATATCGATCTTACAAACTTAGAGGTCGATTTGATGTCATTTTCGGCTCACAAGACTTATGGACCTAAGGGCATTGGTGCACTATATGTTTCACGAAAGCCGAGAGTCAGGATTGAAGCTCAAATTCATGGCGGCGGTCACGAAAGAGGGATGAGATCCGGAACACTTGCTACACACCAAATAGTTGGAATGGGCGAGGCATTTAGGATTGCAAAAACTGAGATGAAATCAGATCTTAAAAAAATTAAAGGCTTTCACTCAAAATTTTTAGATGGAATAAAGGATATAGAAGAGATTTATATCAACGGTGGATTAAATGATAAGGTTAACAATATATTGAATGTTAGCTTTGCATATGTTGAGGGTGAGTCATTAATAATGGCACTTAAAGATATTGCTGTTTCGTCTGGATCAGCATGTACATCAGCAAGCCTTGAACCATCTTATGTCTTGAGAGCCCTCGGAAGAGAGGATGAGCTTGCTCATAGCTCAATAAGGTTTTCTTTTGGAAGATTTACTACTGAGGATGATATTAATCATACATTATCAATTTTATCTAATGCTGTTGAAAGGTTAAGGGAGCTTTCACCTCTTTGGGAAATGCATTTGGACGGAATTGATATGAGCAAGGTAGAATGGAACACGCACTAGTAATGCGCAAAACTAATGGAGTAAATTATGGCTTACAGTAAAAAAGTAGTCGATAAATTTGAAAAGACATTAAATGAACCTGCAAAGTTCAATGTTGGCAGATTCAATCCAAAAGACACTGATGTCGGGACGGGCATGGTCGGTGCTCCAGCCTGTGGAGATGTGATGAAACTTCAAATTAAATGTAAATTGGAAGGCAACCAGCACGTAATAAGCGATGTTAAATTTAAGACATATGGTTGTGGTTCTGCAATAGCATCATCAAGTGAGCTCGTAGACATGCTAATAGGCAAAACACTTGAGGAAGCAAAAGAAATAAAAAATAAAGATATAGCAGATGCACTTGAGTTACCTCCAATAAAGATACATTGCTCTGTTCTTGCTGAAGATTCTATCAAGCAGGCAATTGAGGATTTTGAACAAAAACAATAAGACTCAATGGAAAAATTTATACCAAATGGATTACAGTTTTCTGATTCTGCATTAAATCATTTTTCTTTAATGCTAGAAGAAAATTCTGATATGAATGCCATCAGAATTGGTGTAAAAAAAGCAGGTTGTTCTGGATATGAATATTTCTTTGAGTTTGCTGATAAGCAATCTGAGGCTGATGAAGTTATAAATACAGGGTCTTGCAAATTTTTCATTGATCAAAATAGTTTTAAATTTTTAAAGGGTAGCATGGTTGATTATGCAGAAGAGGGCTTTAATAAGGGGATAAAATTCCATAATCCAAATGCAAAATCCGTATGTGGCTGTGGAGAAAGTTTTAATATTGATAACAATCAAGAAGCATCAAATATATCTCTCAAAAAAAAAATAAAAATACTTCCTCATGAAGAATATTGTCCTGAAGGCATAACATTTGAGATTAACAATGAAGAAACAATTCTTGAAGCATGTCTAAGGAATGGCATCAGGATTGAACATGCTTGTGAAATGTCGTGCGCATGTACTACCTGTCATGTTATTGTTGAAAACGGATTTAATGCATTGGATGAGGCTACTGAAGAAGAGGAAGATTTATTAGATAAAGCATGGGGCTTAGAAGCAAACTCTCGATTAAGTTGCCAGGTATATCCTAAAGATGAATTAACTGTTATTCGCATTCCAAAATATACACTTAATCAAGTTTCTGAAGAGCACTAATCATGAAGCTTGATTGGAATGATATCAATGATATCGCTATCAGCCTATTTGAAAAATTTCCTGACACTGATCCCCAGTGGATTGGCTTTCCTGATTTACATAAAAAAATTCTTGAGCTCAGTGATTTTGAAGGAGATCCTAATAAATCTAATGAAAAAATACTTGAAGCTATTCAAGCATTATGGATAGAGGAGTATAAATAATAATTTATAATACAAGTGGGGTTAACTATGAGTACTGAAAAAACACTATCTATTATTAAACCTGATGCGACATCAAGAAATATTATTGGAAGGATAATAAGTCGTTTTGAAGAGAATGATTTAAAGGTTTCAGCTCTAAAGTTAATACAATTAACGAAAGAAGACGCCGCTGCATTTTATAGTGAGCATAAAGGTAAGCCTTTTTTTGATAAGTTAGTGAGCTATATGATTTCGTCTCCAATTGTTGTTCAAGTTCTTGAAGGAGAAAATGCTGTCAAAAGAAATAGAGAACTAATGGGAGCTACAAATCCATCTGATGCTGAACCTGGCACTTTAAGACATGATTTTGCTGAATCTATCGATGCTAATGCCGTACATGGATCAGATTCAATAGAAAGTGCTGAACGAGAGATCAACTTCTTTTTTCAAGAAAAAGAAATATTTTGACTGATTACAAAAGAGCTGGAAGAAAGCTTAAAAGAGCTGGGGGAAAGCTTTATAAAAAGAGAAAAGACCTCAAACTAAGCTTAGAGGAAATATCCAGCAAAACTAAAATTAGTAAACAATATTTAAAAGCTCTTGAATCTGGAGATTATTCAATTTTTCCAGCTGACATTTTTGCTCGGGGATATTTTAAACAGTACGTAAAATTCATCGGACTTGAAATCCCACCACCTGTAAAAAATAATAAAAATCAAGATACTGAAATTAAAGTTCATATCAATACAAATTCAAATTTTGCCCTAGGTTTCTCAATATTTATATTTTTCGCTTTAATGGTTGGAATTACCTTTTTAGATATAAATAATGACAACATTTACTACAACGGTGGAAATGAAACCCATGTTCAGCACGTTGACCAAAAGAGTCTTATGACTTTGAGCATTAAATTTCAAGAAGGTAGTTGGTTAATAATAAATTATGATGACGATTATGAGACACCTATCATCGATTCTTATTTCACTGCTGGAGAAGAATACGAATTATTATTTGATGCCCCCATATCACTCACACTGGACAATGCTCAAAGCACAACGGCTTTTTTGAATGGATTAGAAATTGATTTATCGGAAAATGTAAACAAATATAATAGTTCTACATTGGTAATTAATGATGGATAGAGTTGTAAAAGAGAGAAAGCTCACAAAACAAATTAAGGTTGGCAATGTGCCAGTTGGGGGATGCAGCCCAATCAGTATTCAATCCATGACAAACACAAATACTGAAGATGTGAAGTCAACAATCAAACAAGTGAATTTAATACAAGATGCTGGAGCCGATATTGTAAGAATTTCAGTACCAACTATGGATGCTGCTGGTGCGTTTAAGAAGATTAAATCTAAAGTTAAATTACCTGTTGTTGCAGATATACATTTTGATTACAAAATTGCACTTGCAGTAGCTGATTCAGCAGATTGCTTGAGAATAAATCCTGGAAATATAGGTAAAGCTGAGAAGATTAGAGAAGTTATAAATGCAGCCAAATCCAATGATATACCCATAAGAGTTGGTGTTAACGCAGGCTCTCTTGAAAAACATTTACAAAAAAAATATGGTGAACCAAATTCGGACGCTCTAGTAGAATCTGCAATGAAGCAAATTGATATTTTAGAAAAAAATAACTTTGATAACTTTAAGTTAAGCTTGAAGGCTTCAAATATTGATATGACTGTTGAGAGTTACCGAAAGATTTCTAAAAAAATTGATCAACCATTACATTTAGGTATTACCGAATCAGGAACATTTCGCGCAGGATCAGTAAAATCTTCAATTGGCATAGGAATGCTTTTGTCAGAGGGTATTGGGGATACGATTAGAATCTCACTTGCTTCGGATCCCGTCGACGAGGTTAAAGTTGGTTGGGATATTTTAAAATCCTTAAACCTTAGAAGTAGAGGTGTAAAAATTGTAGCCTGTCCAAGTTGTTCAAGGCAAAATTTTGATGTAATTAAAGTTGTTAATGAACTTGAGACAAGGTTGGAAGATATTTCAGAAGATATTGAGGTAGCAATCATTGGTTGTTATGTGAATGGCCCAGGAGAATCTAAAGTTGCCGATATTGGTCTAACAGGAGCTGCAAATAAAAGTTTATTGTATGTATCTGGTTCACCAAATAAGAAACTTGATAATTTAGATCTAGTAAATCAGCTAGAAAACGAAGTAAGAAACAAATTGGCAGAGAGGGCAACAGGAGCAAGCGATATTATTGCTGTCGGGTAAATGAAGTATAAATCTTTGAGAGGAATGAATGATCTTGTTGGAGACCAGGCCAAAAAATATAGTCTTGTTGAATCAAAGATCATCAGTTTGGTAAATAGTTATGGATTTGATGAGGTCAGAACACCACTTGCTGAAGTAACTGAGTTATTCGAACGCTCTATTGGCTCTTCAACTGATATCGTTAATAAAGAGCTTTATTCTTTTGAGGATAGAAATAATAAAAGTATTTCAATCAGACCTGAAGGTACAGCTGGAGTTGTTAGAGCATTAATAGAAAATGATCTTGATAGACATGGAATAGATGTTTGGTATTTGGGACCAATGTATAGATACGAAAGACCTCAAAAAGGAAGGCTTCGTCAATTCCAACAATTTGGAGTGGAAAGTTTAATTGATCAAGAAAAATCCTCTCAAGAAGAATTGATAAGGATGGAGTTAAAAGTCATTGGTTGCCTTTTAGATATTGTCGAGGTATTAAATATAAAAGATTTCAAGCTAGAAATTAATAATATTGGCTCCTCTGAAACTAAGAAAAAATATTCTAAAGAATTAGTAAGTTTTCTTGAAACAAACCTTGATAAGCTTTCAGATACTGAAAAGAATAGACTGAGCACAAATCCACTAAGAATATTAGATTCAAAAGATCCCATAACTAGAGATATTTTAAAATCAGCACCAGAATATACTGATTTTTTGAGTAAAGATGAGAAGCAACACCTTAGTAAATTGACTAATGCAATTGAAGAAAATTACATAAAACCTCATATCCAACAAAATCTTGTTAGGGGTCTTGATTATTATTCTGGGATTGTTTTCGAAGTTGTATGCAATGATCTTGGCGCGCAAAATGCTATTGCTGGAGGTGGTTTTTATAGTGAACTGTTTGAAGAGTTTGGTGGTAATAGTATCTCTGCTTTCGGTTTTGCAATGGGAATTGATAGATTAATGGATATAGCTAGCCCAGCAGAAGATAACGTTTTAAAAGTTTTTGTATTAGATGTTACTAAAGCTAGCTCAAATTTTGCAATTCAAGTTTTTAATAAAATTAAGATGCTTTCAAGCACAACTCAATTGTTCTTCCCGCGCACGAAAGATTCTAGCCTAAAATCACTTTTACGGAATGTAAATAAAAAAAAATGGCGACATTGCCATTATTGTAGGTGATGAGGAGGAGGCCAATAAAAAAGTGATCTGGAAAGATATGAAGAATGATACAGATCAAGAATTAATAACTTTAGATGAATTAGAAAATAAGTATACTAAGCTTTAATTTTATTACTGAAGATGGTTGAATACAGAACAGACGAAGAAAGAGTACAACTAATACTGGATTATTTTAATCAATACAAGTTGGCAATTATCAGCTTTTTATTGTTTGTGATTATTTCAGTTAGTGGCTACTTTTATGTAACTAACAACAACAAACAGCTAAATAGTGAAGCCTATTCACTTTACGTTCAATGGAATGAAAATAAGGACACTGCCTTGTTTGATAAATTGCAAGGTGATTATATTAATACCGGTTTTGCTCAATTAGCTTTGATCACAAGAGCCACTTTGTTAGCAAATGAAGGGAATATTGATGATAGTTTACGTTTGTTATATTTAGTTAAAGAAAACAGTGATGGTTTTTTTGGTAACGAATTTATCAACTTTATTTCTAAAATCAATATTGCAAGATTAGAGTTATCAATGAAAAATTTTGAAAAGGCTCTGCTCATGCTTGAAAGTATTAACACCAATGAGGTTAATCCAACTGTAAAAATATTGATTGGCGACGCGCTTTTTGGTTCCCAAAGGTATGATTTAGCAAAAAAAGCTTATTTTGAAGCTCTTGAGCTTTCTCAAATTAATGAAGAGAAAGCAATTATTAAATCAAAACTTAATCAACCTGAGATAGAGCAATGAAGCACCTTTTATCATTATTAATAATTTCAATGATAACAGGCTGCTCAACATTGAATTTTTGGTCATCTGAAGAAGAAGATCTTGAAGAGCCAAGACCACTCCAAAGAATTGAAAATTTATTTAAATTAGACAGAATTTGGTCTAGGGGATTTAATTCTGACAATTCATTAGGTAATTACAGAATAGCATTTGATGGTGATGAAATTATTATTACGAATGAGGATGGTGATATATTTAATATTAATAAATTCAACGGTAAAGTTAATAATAAATACGAATTTGAGGTTGATGTTTCTGTCTCCGTTGCATTCGGCTTTAACAAAATAGTTCTAGCTGATAAAGATGGAATGATTTATTGTCTATCTGCTGCTAATAAAGATCTGATTTGGTCTCTCGATAGCGGAGCAGAAGTCTTATCAATTCCTGCAATTGATGCAAAAGCAGTTGTTGTGCATACTTCCGCAGGCCAGTTACTTGCTATAGATACAAATTCTGGATCATTGAATTGGTCATATAGATCTCAATTACCAAACCTAACAATAAGAGGTAACAGTACTCCTTTAATTGCTAATGACCAAGTTTTTGCTACCTTTGATAATGGAAGATTAGGGAGTTTTGACATAGCAACAGGATTTTCTCTTTTTGACGGCCCAATTTCATATAAAGAGGGGTCATCAGAATTAGAAAATTTGATTGATGCAGACTCAACTCCAGTAATTGAGGGCCCATTAGTTTTTGCAACAAATTATCAGGGAAGTCTAACTGGCTTTAGCATTCAAGAAGGAAGACCAGTACTGAGTATCAAGTCATCATCTTTTCATCCACCAGTGATTATGAGTAGAAACGTTGTAGTTATACAAGATTCTGGAGAGATATCATCTTTCTCCAATCAAACTTTAACACTTGATTGGGAAAACACAGATTATCTGAGAAGAAAACCATCTAATGCTGTCGATTATCAAGGTAATATTATATTTGGTGACGTTGAAGGTTTTGTTCATGTTATTGATGGATCGAATGGCAATACTATTGGAAGAATGAAAATTTCAAGTAATCCAATTAAGAATCTAGTTAAAAGAGGTAATGAAATTTATATTTTGGACTCTGAACTTAAACTTTTTGTAATCAATCGTGATGCTTGAAAATGACTTCCTCACTTGCAATTATTGGCCGACCAAATGTTGGCAAATCATCTTTATTCAATAAGCTAGTAAAAAAAAGATCAGCTATCGTAACCAACTTATCTGGTGTAACTCGTGATAAAAATATTGGTTTTGCAAGAATTTCTAATAGTAACTATCTAATCATTGATACAGGCGGCATAAATGACACGGGGGATAAGTTATCCAATGATATCTCCGAACATGCATGGGATGCTGCAATTGAAAGTGAAATAATTTATGTTGTTGTTGATGGCTCAGAGGATTTAACTGCAACGGATCTAGATATATTGAGTCAGGTAAGAAAGCTTAACAAAAAGTTTTTTGTCATAGTTAATAAAACAGATAAAAAAACTAATTCAAGTGTACAAGAAGAACTTCAAAAAAAAGGGTATTTAAATAAATTTATTATAAGTGCTGAACATTCCATAGGCATTGATGAGATTAGAAAAAATATAAAAGAATACATAACTCCACAAGACGCTTCAGTAAATAATGATAATCTTAAAATCGCTATTGTAGGTAGACCGAACTCTGGCAAATCTACTTTTTTAAACTCTGTTGCTAAAGAAAACAGGGCAATAGTTTCAGATCTTCCGGGCACCACTATTGATAGTATTGAAACTAAGGTCAATTACAATGACAAAGAAATGACCCTTATCGATACTGCAGGAATTTCTAGAAAGTACAATAAAAGCGGCAAAGTAGAGTATTTTTCATATATTAAGACAATTGATGCTATCAATCGATCTACATTGGTTTTAGTTTTTCTTGATATTACAAGTGGCTTGGTTGATCAAGATCTTAGAATAATTAATTTAGCAAAACTTGAGGGTAAACCAATAATAATAGTCGTCAATAAGATTGATTTAGTAAAAAAATCTGAAGAAAAGAAATTCTTTGATGACATTAAATTTAGAAATCCCATTTTTCAAAACTTAAATATGGTAAAAATCTCTGCAAAAAATAATGTTGGAATTGATTATCTTGTAAAAAAAGCAGTTACAACTTTTGAACTTGCATCTAAGAAATTTACGACAAGGAGATTAAATAATTTAATTGATAAGGCATTAGATGCTGTCAATGTTCCTTCATATGGTGGTCGTGAAATTAAGATTAAATATGTAAATTTTGGAGGAAATTTTCCAACAAAATTAATTATTCACTCAAATTTTAATAATTCAAAGATTCCATCAAACTTTAGAAGATATCTAACCAAGTTCTATGAAAAAGAGCTTTTGTTGAAGGGAGTTGATGTGCAATTGTTTTTTAAAAAATCTGTAAATCCATTTGAAAATAAGAAAAATGAACTCTCGCCTAGACAGAAAAAAAAGAGAAAACGTCATATTACATATCTTAAAAAGAAGAAAAAATAGAATTTAATTAAAATTATTTTATAATCAGCATAGATAACTAATTTCTTAAATACTTATTTATTAGACAAATGTCTGCTAAGAGCACAAGACCAATTTCACGGCCTGTTTTTCTAAACTTGTTAAAAATAAAGTTACCAATGAATGCAGTAGCCTCAATCACTCATAGACTTAGTGGCATGTATGTTTTTTTCATTACACTGCCAATGTCTCTGGCATTATTATTTTTATCAAAAAAAAGCGAAACAACATTTACTTATCTAAAGGTACACCTCAATGAATTAAACTTTCTTTCATTTTTTGTTTATATAAGTTTTTTAATATTTTTCTATCATTTGCTCACCGGTATTCGTCACTTACTTCAGGATCTTCATATTGGTGATTCTATGAATATGTTAAATATTTCTGCACGCGGCATCATTGTTATTTGGTTAATAGCGCTAATTTTGGTATTCACATCATTATGATGAATGGATCAATAATTTGGTACTTACAAAGAATCTCATCTCTATTTGTTTTGACATATACAATATGGTTATTTTCTAGCTTTAGGTCTTTTGATGGTACATTTCTTGGTTGGGATTTACTTACAAGCTCCATTGTTTTTAGACTATTTACCACAATTACAATTATATCTATCTTAATGCATGCATTTATTGGGCTATGGACAGTTGGAACTGATTATTTAACTAGTAGAACCCTTGGATTTTTAAGTTACAGACTCGCAAACTATGCTGATTTAATAAGAAACTCCTATCAAATACTTTTTGTATTTTTAGGACTTATTTTCTTAATTATCGTGTTAATAGTAATATGGATATAATATAATATGCTTATATTACATTATAAGAAATATTTATAAATGAAAGTCCTTAATTCAAAAAATATCAAAAAAATGGATTTTGATGCTCTCATTATTGGTGGTGGCGGCTCAGGTCTAAGAGCATCATTAGAATTAGCTAAATCTGGATTAAATACTGCGGTTGTATCAAAGGTATTTCCTACGCGTTCACATACTGTTTCTGCTCAAGGTGGAATTACTTGTGCTATTCAAAGTGCAGATCCAAATGATGATTGGAAATGGCATATGTTTGATACTGTAAAGGGATCAGACTACATCGGTGACCAGGATGCAATTGAATATATGTGTGCCGAGGGCCCAAAGGCAGTATTTGAGCTCGAACATATGGGATTACCTTTTTCTAGGACTGAATCTGGAAGAATCTATCAAAGACCTTTCGGTGGACAATCTAAAGATTTTGGGAAAGGCGGTCAAGCTGCCAGAACATGCGCTGCTGCAGATCGGACTGGACATGCTTTGTTACATACTCTTTACCAAAATAATGTAAAAGAAGGCACTAATTTTTTTAATGAATGGTTTGCAGTTGACTTGGTTACGAATCAAAACGGTGAAATAACAGGAGTGATCGCTTTCTCAGTTGAGACTGGAGAAGTATCTTATTTAAGATCGGAAGCAACAGTTTTGGCTACTGGTGGAGCTGGAAGAATTTATGCCTCAACAACTAACGCACTAATAAATACAGGTGATGGTCTGGGGATGTCACTAAGGGCAGGTTTCCCAGCACAAGATATGGAAATGTGGCAGTTCCATCCTACAGGCATACATGGTGCAGGCTCACTTGTTACAGAAGGTTGCCGTGGGGAAGGCGGTTATCTAGTTAATGGTGATGGAGAAAGGTTTATGGAAAGGTATGCACCAAATGCAAAAGATTTAGCTGGCCGTGATGTAGTAGCTCGTTCAATGGTTCTAGAGATTATAGAAGGAAGAGGATGTGGACCGAACAAGGATCACGTTCATTTAAAATTAGATCATTTAGGTGAGGACGTCTTAAACAGTAAGTTGCCTGGAATATGTGAACTTTCAAAGACGTTCGCCGGTGTAGATCCGGTATATAAACCTATACCAGTTGTTCCAACCTGCCACTATATGATGGGTGGTGCTCCCACCAATATACATGGTCAAGTGTTTCATCAGACCAATGGAACTGAAGCTCCAATTCAGGGACTATTTTCTGTCGGTGAAGCTGCTTGCGTGTCTGTACATGGTGCAAATAGATTAGGAGGTAACTCCCTTTTAGATCTTGTTGTGTTTGGTCGAGCAGCTGGAAAGCATATCAATGAAGATCTAAAATCTGGAGGTGGAGTTGCATATGCAAACGAGGATGATATAGATAAATCTCTTGAAAGGCTTAATTGCCTAAATGAATCCTCTGAAGGATACGAAGTTGGTGAAGTTAAAAGGGAACTCCAGGACGTGATGCAAAAATATTTTGGTGTTTTCAGAAGAGGTGAATTCATGGAGAAGGGCACGAAAATGCTTGTCGACATAAGGGAAAAAACCAATAACTTATACCTAAAAGATAAAAGTGAATCTTTCAATACAAATAGAGTTGAAGCTCTTGAACTGCAAAATTTACTTGAGGTTGCTGAAGCTACTGCAATCTCTGCTTTAGAAAGAACTGAAAGCAGAGGCGCTCATGCTAGAGATGACTATCCCGAAAGAGATGATAAAAATTGGCTGTGCCATTCACTCTATGATCCAAGTCAGAAAAAACTTAAAAAAAGAGATGTCAATTTTAAACCTCAAACCATGGAACCATTCCCACCAAAAGTTAGGGCCTATTAAATGATTGAGGTTAGCATTTATAGATATAATCCTGAAACGGACAAATTTCCTTATATGCAAAAGTTCGAGTTCACGCCACCTGAAAGGGAAATTATGGTCCTTGAACTTTTAACATTATTAAAGGAGGAGGACCCAACTTTATCTTTTAGGAGGTCTTGCAGAGAGGGTGTTTGTGGTTCTGACGGGATGAGTATAAATGGTAAAAACAGTCTTGCGTGCATCACTCCTTTATCTGATGTTCTACAAAAAAACAAAATTGATCTTCGGCCGTTACCTGGATTACCAGTAATAAGAGACTTGGTTGTTGATATGACTGAATTTTACAACCAATATGAGAAAATCAAACCATTTTTGCAAAATGATCAACCACATCCAGAAAAGGAGAGATTGCAGTCTCCTGAAGAACGTTCGAAGCTTGATGGACTATATGAATGTATTCTATGCGCCTGTTGTTCTACAAGTTGCCCATCATTTTGGTGGAACCCTGATAAGTTTGTTGGTCCTGCTGCACTTCTGCAGGCTTATCGTTTTATTGCTGATACGCGAGATACAAGAACTGAAGAAAGACTTGAATCGATTTCTGATCCATTCAGTGTTTATAGGTGCCACGGTATAATGAATTGTGTAAATGTTTGTCCCAAAGGTTTAAATCCAAATAAAGCTATTGGTGAGATTAAGAAAACATTATTATTAAGAAAAGAATCAGGCAACGAATTGATTGCTAAAAGCGGAGGCACGTAGTTACTAAAATGACTGGAATGGGAGAGTTTTGGTCAACTTCACATACAACAGGCGGGAACAGTAGTTATCTAGAAAGTTTGTTTGAATCTTATCTAGATGATCCTGCCTCAGTACCAACTGATTGGAGAAATTACTTTGATTCACTAAACAATGGGAGTGTATCAAACGGAAAAGATATCTCACATGCCGAGGTTGTTAAACGATTCAAAAATAAATCCCCTATTCTTCAAAAAAATAATCTAGAGTTAATTAATAAACAATATGAAGTTTTTAAGCTAATTGATGCTTATAGACAAAAAGGTCACTTCAAAGCAAACCTTGATCCTTTAAAGCTTGAGCAACCCAATGTTCCAGCCGAACTAAGTTACACTTTTTATGATTTAGATGAAAATGATCTAAATAAATCATTCAATTTTAAAAGTTCAAAGGACAACAAGAATTCTTCACTTCAAGACATTATTGAGTTTTTAGAAACCGTCTACTGTAGTAGTGTAGGATATGAATTTAAACATATTTGTGAAAAAGAAATCACTGATTGGTTTATTGAAAAATTAGAAAGAGACAAGTCACCGAATTCTCAATTATCTAACGAAGAAAAAATTTACATATTAAAACGGTTAGGTTCAGCAGAGGGATTGGCCAAGTTTTTGTCTTCAAGATATCCCGGTATGAAAAGATTTGGAATTGAAGGTGCAGAATCTTTAATTCCGTTGGTTGATTCCTTAATTCAAAATTGTGGTATTTCAGGCGCAGAACAGATTTGTTTTGGGATGGCTCACAGGGGTAGATTAAATCTTCTAGTAAATGTATTGGGTAAGCCACCAACTGAGTTATTTTCAGAATTTGAGGAGGATTTTGCACTGACTGGTGATAATACTGGCGATGTTAAGTATCACCTTGGCGTATCATCCAATATTCTTACACCTAATGGAGAAGTACATGTATCTCTCAATAATAATCCATCTCATCTTGAGATTGTTGATCCAGTTATTATCGGCTCAGTGAGAGCAAGGCAAGATCGTCTTGGCGATACAGATAGAGAAAAAGTTGTACCTATTTTAATACATGGTGATGCCTCATTTTCTGGTCAAGGAGTTGTTATGGAAACTCTCCAAATGTCTCAAACTAGGGCATATGGAGTTGGCGGTACTATACACATAATTGTTAATAATCAGATAGGCTTCACAACATCCAATAAGAGTGATGCAAGATCAACACACTATGCTTCAGATGTCGCGAAAATGATTGAAGCACCAATTATTCATGTTAATGCAGATGATCCAGAAAGTATTGTCTTTGCTTCTAAATTAGCCACTGATTTTAGGTATAAATTTAAGCGGGATGTAATTATTGATATGGTTTGTTTCAGAAGGCGTGGACACAATGAAACTGATGATCCATCCCAAACACAACCTGTTATGTATCAAGCAGTAGCAAACCATCCAGGAATAAAAAATATCTATCAAAATCAGTTGATATCAACTGGCATTATTACTGAATCTGAGTGCAAGGAAATTGAAAAAAAATATAGGTCAACAATAGAAGAAGGAAAATCAGTTGCTCATAATTTAGCAACAAAGCCAAACGAAAAAGTTTGGTTTGATTGGACAAAATATTGGAATGCGACGATGAATCAAGATTGGCGAAATTTCCAAGATACTTCCTTTAATCAGCATGATTTCCAAAAATTAGGTAAAGAAATCCTAGATTTACCAGATAATTTTTCACTACAAAAACCTGTTAAGAAACTTATTGATGATCGATTGAAAATGAATAATGGTGAAATGCCAATTAATTGGGGATTTGCGGAGACAATGGCGTATGCAACGTTATTGTCTGAAGGATATCCAATTAGATTAACTGGACAAGACGTCAGAAGAGGGACATTTTCACACCGGCATTCTGTGATATTTAACAAAGATGATGGCTCAAGTTACATTCCACTTTTATCTATTGCAAACAAAAATAATGCACGAGTTGAAATTTATGATTCATTATTGTCTGAAGAGGCTGTTTTAGGATTTGAGTATGGATATTCTGCCACTTGGCCAACAGGTTTAGTTATTTGGGAGGCGCAATTTGGTGATTTTGTTAATGGTGCACAGGTTGTCATTGATCAATTTATTGTTTCTGCAGAACATAAATGGGAGCGATTATCGGGACTAGTGATGTTGTTACCTCACGGATATGAGGGTCAAGGTCCTGAGCACAGTTCCGCTAGATTGGAACGTTTTTTACAACTTTGTGCTAATGAAAATATACAAGTTTGTGTACCTAGCACTCCTGCTCAGATCTATCATTTGCTTCGACAACAATGTAAGCGTGATTTAAGAAAACCTTTAATTGTACTGTCACCAAAAAGTTTATTAAGGAATCCTGAGGCGGTGAGCTCACTTGATGAATTGACTGATGGTAGCTATAAACTGGTATTAACTGATGATCAAAAGAAAAACACGAAAATTAAAAAGGTAGCAATGTGTTCAGGAAAGATTTATTACGATTTACTCAAAAAAAAGAAAGAGATTAATGATGAAGAGGTGGCTTTTGTAAGACTAGAGCAACTATATCCTTTTCCATATGATGAACTTGAGAATGCTTTGATGCTCTTTCCAAAAGCCAAAGAATTTATTTGGTGCCAAGAGGAGCCAATGAATCAAGGTGCCTGGTTTAGCCATAGGCACCGTATTCAAAGAGTCATGGATAGGTTAAATATTAAAAATGTTAAATTAGTAAGCCGTCCTGCTGCTGCTGCACCTGCAGTTGGTTTAAATAAAATGCATAATATGCAACAAGAGGTTTTAATTAACGAAGTCTTTAATACAATAGATAAAAATGGCAACTGAAATAAAATCCCCAACTTTCCCTGAATCAGTTATTGATGGAACTGTTACAAATTGGATTAAAAAAGAGGGTGATAGTGTTTCACAAGATGAAGTAATTGCTGAGATTGAAACAGACAAAGTCGTTTTAGAAGTGGTTGCCCCATTTGATGGACAAATTCTTAAAATTTATAAGAATGAAGGTGAGGTTGTTAACTCTTCAGAAAAAATTGCAGACTTTGATAAGGTCGAGCTAGACAAAGATCATGGAGAGAAGACTGCTGAAAAAGTCAAAGATGATCAAGTAACTCAATCATCAGATATATCAGAGCAACAAGAAAAAGATATTGGTAAAAAAGTTAACCCAGCTGCAAAAAAGTTAATAAAGGAAAATTCTTTAGATTCTGGACAAATTAACCCAACAGGCAAAAAAGGTAGAGTTACCAAAAGTGATGTCATAAATCACATGAATTCAGATGAAGAAAACAAAACAATTAAAACTCCACCATCAATATCTCCAAGAGATGATGAAGAAAGAGTTCCTATGTCCAGACTTAGGACAACAATTGCAAATAGGCTGGTAACAGTACAGCAGGAAACGGCGATGTTAACAACCTTTAATGAGGTTGATATGCAGCCAATCAAAGACTTGAGACAAAAATATGGTACTGAATTTGAAGCAGAGCATGGAACTAAACTAGGTTTTATGGGCTTTTTTGTATCCGCATCAGTGCAGGCGTTATTAAAATTCCCACTTGTTAATGCTTCAATTGATGGGGCTGATATTGTATATCACGGATATCAGGATATTGGTGTGGCAGTTTCAACAGATAGAGGTTTAGTTGTGCCAGTCATAAGGGGTGCACAAAATTTATCAATCGCACAAATTGAAAAGGAAATATTAAGCAAATCTGAAAAAGCACGAGATGGAAGTTTATCAATTGAAGAAATGCAGGGAGGAACATTTACCATCTCAAATGGCGGTATATTTGGTTCATTATTATCAACACCAATTTTGAATTCTCCTCAAACAGGCATATTGGGCATGCATAAAATTCAAGATCGACCAATTGCAGTGGATGGAGAAGTTGTTATCCGGCCAATGATGTATTTAGCTTTAAGTTATGATCATAGACTTTTGGATGGTAAGGAGGCGGTAACCTTTTTACTAACAATCAAAGAATTATTAGAAACTCCTGAAAGGTTACTTTTAAATCTATAGAAAATGAAAGATGTTTTAATTATTGGAAGTGGTCCTGCTGGCTATGTTGCAGCAATTCGGTGTGCTCAAAATGGTTTGGATACTGCGATTATTGAATCAAAAGCTGAGTTTGGAGGCACTTGCCTAAATGTTGGGTGTATTCCATCAAAAGCTCTTTTAGATTCATCAAATAAATATTATCAAGCCAAAGAGCATTTTTCAGAGCATGGAATTTCTTTTACAGAACAAAGTTTCGACCTAGGAACAATGATGACTAGAAAGGATGACGTCATAAAAAAATTAACTGGTGGTATATCAGGTCTACTAAAAGGAAATAAGATTGAAACTATAAATGGCACAGGAAAAATTATTTCTAAACATCAGGTAGAAGTTACTCAAAGTGAAGATACCATAATTTTAGACGCAAAAAATATTATTCTTGCAACAGGATCAAAGCCAATAGAACTTCCTTTTGCTAGATGGTCTAAAAATATAGTAAGTAGCACTGGCGCTTTAAACTTTATCGAAGTACCCAAAAAGCTAGGTATTATTGGTGCAGGCATTATTGGATTAGAGTTAGGGAGTGTTTGGTCTCGATTGGGATCAGAGGTTGTTATTTTAGAGGCGTTAGATGAATTTTTACCAAGTGCAGATCATCAAATTGCAAAGGAAGTACAGAAAGAATTTACTAAACAGGGACTTAATATAAATTTAGGATGCAAAGTTCAAGATACTATTGATTCAAAAGACTCTGTTTTAGTGAAATTTGTAAGAGATGGAGAGGATCATGAACTTGATTTTGATAAGTTGATTGTTGCCGTTGGTAGGACGCCTAATTCACAAAATATTTTTGATTCTAGTGTTGAAATAAGTATTGATTCAAAAGGTTTTGTTGATGTTGATCAATATTGCAGGACTAATATTGATAATATTTGGGCAATAGGAGATTTAGTAAGAGGCCCAATGCTTGCTCATAAAGGAAGTGAAGAAGGTGTAATGGTTGCAGACAGAATCATTGGCAAAAAAACTGAAATGTCCTATGAGCATGTCCCATCGGTAATTTATACCCATCCAGAAGTTGCTTGGGTAGGAAAAAATGAGCAAGAAGTAAAAACTGAGAATATTAGTTATAAGACCGGTGTATTTCCATTTGCTGCAAGTGGCAGAGCATTAGCAGCGAGCGATTCTAAGGGCTTTGTAAAAATGATTGCTAATGAATCTGATGATACTATCATTGGAATCCATGCTTTTGGTCCCTCAGCTGCAGAAATAGTACAACAGGGTTTAATTGCCATGGAATTTAGTTCTAGCGCCGAAGATCTAGCATTAACGATCTTTAGTCATCCTACTGTATCTGAAGCTCTGCATGAAGCCGCTTTGTCAGTAAATGATCAAGCAATACACATAGGGAACAAAAAACGTTGAATCTCCACGAATATCAAGCGAAACAAATATTTGCTGACCATAATCTCCCAGTTTCAAAAAATTTTTTAGTCACAAATTCTAAAGAGGTAAAAAAAGCATTTAATGTAATTGGTGGCGATAAGTGGGTAATGAAAACTCAAGTTCATGCTGGCGGTAGAGGAAAAGTTGGGGGTGTCAAACTAATTGATAATATCGAAGATGGAATTAAATTTACTAATCAATGGATTGGAAAAAGATTAATTTCGAAACAGACAGATGAAAAAGGACAACCTGTCTCTGTTGTAATGGTTGAGCCATGCATTGAAATCGAAAAAGAGCTGTATCTTAGTGCAGTGGTTGATAGGTCAGCAAAGGCAATTTCAATTATTGCCTCTGGAGAGGGCGGTGTTAATATTGAAGAAGTTGCAGAAACAAATCCTGAAAAAATCTTTTATGAGAAAATTGATTTAATTATTGGCCCACAACCATATCAAGCTAGAAGGCTATCTGAAGCATTACATCTTGATGCCCAACAGTCAAATGAATTCTGGAATCTGTTTAAAAATTTAGTAAAAATGTTTGTTGATTGTGACATGAGTCTTGTAGAGATAAATCCACTGATTATTACTAGCGAAGGGCACCTACATTGCTTAGATGCAAAGGTCAACTTGGATTCAAATGCACTATTTAGACAAAGTAATCTTGCCAATATGCGTGATTTATCTCAAGAGGATCCACAAGAATGTGAGGCCAGCAATCATGATTTAAGTTATGTTTCTCTTGATGGCAATATTGGATGCATGGTAAATGGTGCTGGCCTAGCAATGGGAACTATGGATACTATTAAGTTTTATGGAGGCGAGCCAGCAAATTTTCTTGATGTGGGAGGTGCTGCAACTAAAGAGAGAGTTGCAAAAGCTTTTAAAATTATTCTAAATGATCCTAAAGTTAAAGTAATTTTGGTGAATATTTTTGGCGGCATTGTAAGATGCGACCTCATTGCTGAGGGGATAATAGCTGCTGTCAAAGAAACTGAGTTAGTCATTCCAATCGTAGTAAGACTTGAAGGAAACAATTCAAAATTAGGATCTGATATGTTGCAAAAATCATCATTAGCTATAGAAAGCGATAATGATCTTGAAAATGCAGCAAAAAAAGCAATTCTTCTAGCAGAATGAGCATTCTTGTAAATAAATCAACGAAAGTCCTTGTCCAAGGATTTACCGGATCCCAGGCAACCCTTCATTCTGAACAATCTATTAACTACGGGACAAATATTATTGGTGGAGTTACACCAGGAAAAGGCGGAACGGAACATCTTGGCAAGCCTGTATTTAATTCTGTAGCTGAATCTATGGAACTCCAACCAAATGCAGCTTTGATTTTTGTACCAGCTGCATTTTGCAAAGATTCAATTTTGGAGGCTGCTGAGCAAGGTATTCCTCTCATTATATGCATAACTGAGGGAGTGCCAACTATGGACATGCTTGTGGTTAAGAATAAGATTGATCAACTCGGCATTACTTTAATTGGACCTAATTGTCCGGGTATTATTACTCCCGATGAAGCAAAACTTGGCATCATGCCAGGCGATATTCATAAAAAAGGTCGTATTGGTATTATTTCTAGATCAGGTACTCTTACATATGAGGCAGTTAAACAAACAACAGATTTAGGTCTTGGGCAAAGTTCATGTGTAGGTATCGGTGGTGATCCAATACCTGGATCTTCATTCATTGATATGCTTGCACTCTTCAATGATGATCCCGATACAGATGCTATTATTATGGTAGGTGAAATAGGTGGGAATGCAGAGGAAGAAGCAGCGAAATACATATCTAACCATGTTAATAAACCAGTAATTTCATATATTGCTGGACAGACTGCACCATCAGGTAAACGAATGGGTCATGCTGGAGCAATTATTGCCGGAGGCAAGGGTACTGCTGAAGATAAAATGAAAACACTGCAAAGTGCCGGCGTACACGTTGTTGATAATCTCCTTGAGATTGGGATTAGAACTCAACAAGTTTTGGATTAATTTTTGTAAGTTTCTTTAACCTCAAAATTGCCATTATGGCTGCTAAGCTTAATCCAAATATCATGCCAATCCACATACCATGTGCACCCAAGGGATTTTCAATACCATAATAAGTTAGATAGTACCCAATTGGTAATGCAAATATCCAATATGCAATAATTAGATATATCATTGGTACAAATGTATCTTTGTAACCTCTGAGCCCTCCCAAGGCCCCCATTTGAATGCCGTCGGATAATTGAAAAATGGCAGCTAAAATTAATAGACTCTTTGCTAATATAGCAACATCTAATTCATTGGTAAAAAAGCCCACAATGTTATCTTTAAAACATACAATGATCAGGATATTAAGAATTGCACCGATAAAACACATATAGATTGCAAAATATGAAGAGAATCTTGCGCTTGTATAGTGTTCAGCGCCAAGCAAATTTCCAACTCTTGTTGCAGCCGCCAATCCTATAGATAATGGGACCATAAATAGAAAGCTTGCAATACTTAATGCAACCGCATGACTTGCCACAATGAGATCACCAAGAGGACCAAGAATTATTGCTGCACCTGAAAACATGCTCAATTCAACAAATATTCCTAAACCAATTGGCAAACCTAAAAATATTAATTCTTTAAAAGTTTTAAATTGGGGTAATCGTATTCCACTAAAGATTTTAATAGCTCTTAAATCTTTTTGTAACATTATCACTATAACCATTCCAATCAACATTAGTGTTGATATAAATGATGTTGCATATCCACACCCAACTCCTCCAAGTTCAGGAAATCCAAAAAGACCATTGACTAAAATAATATCTGCAGGAATATTCAATAACATCCCAAAAAACGCAACAAAAAAGACAGGCTTTGTTTGAGTCAAACCTTCGCTAAAACATCTTAATGCAGTAAATAAAATAATTGAACATGCGCCAAATGCCAATGCTTTTAGATATCCAGATGTAACCTCAATTATCGAAGAATCAATTGAAGTAAATTTTACAAAAGAAGCAGCACCAATATATCCGCCGGTTAAAAATATACCAATGCCTAAACCAATCCAAATTACTTCTCTCATCTTAAGAGTAATTTCTGAAATTTTCTTACCTCCATACAAATGAGCAATAATCGGAGTCAGAGCAAACATTATTCCACTGATAGAGAAAAATAATGGATTTGAAATTGATGCACCAATAGCAACACCTGATAATTCTGTTGATCCAGCTCTTCCAGCAACAATTGTATCTGTAAGACCCATTGCAGTGTATGATGCTTGTGAACCATAAATCGGTAATCCAATCTTTAAAAATTGTTTAAGCTCACTTAAATACTTTTTCAAAATAATTGCCCTTCAAATGGTGCACTGTATCATAGATAAATAGCTTAATCAGGAGAATAGGATTAGAAAAGATAATAGACCATTTTGGCTTAAAAAGTTAACTAAACAGATTAATGATTTTTATGTTAAAAGATTTTTATATCCACAATTCAAAAGTATCGGGTATGGCGGAGCTTACTTTAAACCTAGGTTTTATAAAATTTATGGAAGCAATATTTCATTGGGAAATTATGCAACTTTAATTGGTGAGAGTGACGGTATTATTCAACTTACTACATGGAATGTTGGAAAATGGGACGGAAAGCTTAAAATCGGAGATTATGCATTAATATCTCCTGGAGTAAGAATATTGTCTGCGAAAAGGATTACTATTGGTAACTCATGTATGTTTGGTAGGGGTGCATATGTGACCGATTCAGATTGGCATGGCGTCTATGACAGAAATGAGGTAGCTGGGTCACCAAAGGAAGTAATACTTGAAGATAATGTATGGATTGGCGATTCAGCAATTATTTGCAAGGGGGTCAGAATTGGTAAAAACAGTATCGTAGGCGCAGGATCTGTTGTTACAAAAAATGTTGAGCCAAATTCGATTTATGCTGGTAACCCTGCCAAGTTTGTTAAAAAACTTGATGAACAAGAAATTATTCCAAGAAAGAACTTTTACTCGAATCCAAAAAAACTAAAAGATGATTTTGAAATCCTAGATAAGCTTGCTCTTAAAGACAATACTCTTTTTGGCTGGATAAAAAGTTTTTTTTACAGGAACAAAGATCACTAAACTTAAGATGCGCACGATAGCCTTTTATTTTTCTCATCATTCTTGGGTGGCAAACTAAATTCAGAAGTAAGATCATTTTTTATAAAAGGGTCTTTGTATGCATCTAACATTTTCTCCATTGTTGAAAAATCACCTTCTTCAGCCTGCATATTTACTTTGTCTATTTGAAAATTTTTAGGAGTAATGATTGGATTAGATGAACTAATTATTCTAATTTTTTTGTTAAGGCTAATTGAATCCTTATCATGTCTCTTTAAAAAACTAATTTGCCACTGTCTAAGCTCTTCATCTTTTGATGTAGGCGACTCTTTTTTAATAACATTTTCTAAGTCTCTAAATGATTTTGTAAAATCAAGATTTTTTTTGTGAAGGATATCGAGAAATGCTTGTATTAGGTTAGGATCTCCTTCCTCTAAGCTGGTTAGACCAAGTTTATTTTTGAAATTAATTAACAATTTTTTTGAAAATATTTTCTCATAATATTTCAGCGTATTTTCAATTTCACTTTGAGATAAAAAGTTACTAAATGCTTGACCCAATGCTGAACAGTTCCACAAACCAATATATGGCTGATTTGCATATGAATATCTACCACTCGTATCTGAAAGGTTACATATAAAATTTGGATTATAGTCTTCTAAAAATGCAAAAGGACCATAATCAAATGTCTCTCCAAAAATATTAAAGTTATCTGTATTCATAACTCCATGGCAAAATCCTAATGCTTGCCAACTTGCGATCATTGACGCAGTAGAATCCACTATTTTACTGAATAATTTTTTAATGCTTCCATCACACTCTGTAAATTCACTATATGTATCAAAACAGTAATCTATTAACTTTTTAAGATTCTCTGAATCATTTTTGTAATAAAAATACTCAAAATTTCCAAAACGTATGTGGCTCTTGGACGTTCTTATAATCATGGCTGCAGTTTCAAATTGATCCCTTTGCACCTTTTCTGAGCTAGAAAAAAACATAAGTGATCTAGAGGTTGGAATTCTTAATCCATGCATTGCTTCAGCGCCAATATACTCTCTAATTGATGATTTTAAGATAGCTCTACCATCACCAAATCGTGAAAATGGTGTGATGCCTGAACCTTTCAAGAACAAATCAAAAACTTTATCTTTTGCAAAAGATTGACCGATTAAGAGCCCTCTGCCATCACCCAATTGATTAACATATTGTCCAAATTGATGACCAGCGTATGCACTGGCAAATGGTTTTAAATCCTTGTTTTTTTCTTTACAACAAAAGTCTTGTATATTTTTTAGATCATCATTATTAAGACCTATTTGAGAGGCGAGGTCGGTATTTATTAATTCAAGTGTTAGATTTTCTGGAAAATTTGGATTAACTAAACTAGTGAACTTATCACCTAAGTTTAAATATTTATGAGTGCTGATCAAAATTTAGGATTTTACAATTTGTAATAGCTCACTCATACGTTCATCTTGAGAGTGATCTGTACCAAGATGTTCGATTTCATTCCACATCACTGCTGAACAAAAAGGACCTAACTCGTCTTTTAATGAATTTGCTACTTCCTTTCCATTCCCGCAAAAACCTAAAGTTTCAACCATTTCATTGGATACTAAATCAAACATTTTTTGCCATTCACCTTGAATAGATAACGCGTGTAATTTTTCATTTACATCACCCCAACCATGGAAATCGAGAGCTTGTCTGTAAGTTCTTGTCGATGCATAAAAGCTTATTCTCGCAGCAATGTCTCTCTTAGCTTTTGCAAGTTCTTCTTCTGTTTCTCCAGTTGCAATAAAGCCACCCCATAAAAGTTCACAATCTGAGACTTCTCTATTTCCACGTTTTGCACCCTCTGCAACAGCTGGTAATATTATTTCTTTTATATAGTCTTTAGAGCACATTGGATGAAGCAACAAACCATCAGCAACTTCGCCAGCAATTCTCGCCATACCAGGACCAAGACCTGATACATATATTGGTGGACAATCAACCTCCATTGGAGGAGGAGTAAACATTGGTGTCATTAGTGTATGAGTATAGTGTTCACCCTGAAAGTCTAATTTCTCTCCAGTTTTCCAAGTATTCCATATTGCTTTTACAGCCAAAATATATTCACGCATTCGAGGTGCTGGAGGTGACCATGGAACACTGAAACGTCTTTCATTATGCCCTTTAACCTGAGTTCCCAAACCTAATTGAAACCTCCCACTGCTAAAGGCTTGTAAGTCCCATCCCATGTTTGCAACAGTCATTGGACTTCTTGGAAATGCAATTGCAAGACCTGTTCTCACAATCAAATTTGTATGCTCTAAACCAATAAGCACAGGAAGAAATGGCTCATTATTTAATTCTCCTGATACAAGAGCATCATAGCCGATATCTTCAGCATGTTTAGCAATATTTTTGGAATCAGACGTTAAGCCAGGAATGTAGGTTTCAACTCTCATATTTAATTAATATCTAGTTTTGAGTTAGCGAAATTTTGAGCCCACTGATAATTTGGTTTCCCAGATGGAGCTCTCTCGATTAACTCAGAAAAAACAATTTCTTTAGGCATTTTATAACTTGCTATGTATTTTGATGCAACATTTTTTATATCATCAAGTGAAAGATCTAAATTTTCCCTTCTTTGGATTACTGCAACGACTTTTTGCCCCCATCTTTCATCTTTTACACCAACAACTAAGCAATCAAATATATTTGGATGTGCCTTTAGTGCCATTTCAACTTCTTCAGGAAATATTTTTTCTCCACCAGAGTTTATTGAAACACTTCCTCTACCCAATAAAGTCATTTGACCATCTTTCTCATACTTTGCCATGTCTCCTGGAATTGAGAATCTCTCACCATTAACTTCAATAAAGGTTTTTTTAGATTTCTCCTCATCTTTGTAATATGCAATTGGCACATGTCCTCTTCTTGCTAAGTAACCTATAGTTTCAGTATCACTAGATGGAATAATCTCTTTTGTATCTAGATTTAAGATCTCACTAAAGTTAGGTTTTGTAAATTTTGGACCACCACCAGAGTCTTTTAATTTTCCATCTTTGGTATGAATATTTACACCAGTTGCACCAGTTTCTGAAGAGCCAACAGCATCAATAAGAAATAAATTAGGTAAATATTCCAAAATAGTATCTTTTATAGATGAACTAAAAACTGAGGCTGTACTGGAAAATATAAGGAGTGATGAAAGATCTAAACCTTTTTTCAATGCCTTAGGAAGGGCATCACATAAAGGTCGTCCCATTGCATCTCCCATGATAGTTAAGTTCATAACTTTTTCTTTGGCAACTACTTCCCAAACATAATCTGCATCAAATGAGATTCGATCATAGATAACAAGCTTCCATCCTGAAAAAAAAGAATTAAAAGATTGCCATTGAGCGCCACCATGCATGAAAGGCGCTAGTGCAATAGCGATGGTTTGATCTTGTAAGCATTTATCTGCAAATGCTTCAGGTGATTCATATCTTTCTCCAGTAACTGCATCAATACCACCACCCAAAGTCATCAGTACATCTTCCATCCGCCATACGACACCTTTTGGCATACCAGTGGTTCCTCCAGTGTAAAGAATATACTTATCGTCTCCGGATCTTTTAACATCAAGCCTTGAGTCATCTTCATTCAGAATTAGATCTTCAAAATCATAACTTTCATCAATAACACATCTATCCTCAGAATCATCATCAATGCAAATAAAATCTTTAAGTGTGGGTAAATGTTCTCTTATGTTTTGGAGTTTTTTACTAAACTGCTTATGATAGAAAATAGCTTCCATGTCTGCATTATCAATTAAATATTTAAGCTCTTCTTCAACATATCTATAGTTTATATTTATGGGTATAGCACAAAGCTTATAAGCACCAAGCATTATCTCTAGCCACTCAACACAATTAAAAGCATATATTCCAATGTGACTTCCTTTTTTTATTCCTAATTTTTTTAAAGCATGTGCTGCTTTATTACTTCGAGCGTCTAATTCCTTATAGGTTAATCGAGTGGATCCATAAACAATTGCTTCTCTATCCGGTACTCTATCGACTACACCTTCAAAAATGTCTGCAGCATTAAATTCCATTAGACTTGCCTATCTTGATTTTCCCAATATGGATCTCGAAGTTTCCTTTTAAATAATTTTCCATTTTCGTCTCTAGGTAATTTATCAATTAGATCGATTGAGCGTGGATGTTTCATCTTAGCAAGGTTCTCTGATGCAAATTCCATCAAATCATTTTTTATATCTTCCTCATTTATTTCTTCATCATTTAACTCCACGACTGCTTTGATTTCTTCTCCCCACTCTTCGTTTGGTATTCCAAATACAGCAACGTCTTGGACTTTTGGATGCATTAAGAAAACACTTTCAATTTCTGCTGGATAAATATTTGCTCCCCCAGAAATAATCATGTCAATCTTCCTATCACACAAAAATAAGTAATCCTCAGAATTCATGTAACCAATATCACCGACAGTAAAAAAGACACTATCTCCAATTACCAATCTTTCTTTTTCGGTTTTTGCCTTATCACCCTTATACTCAAATTTTGTAGTGTCACCTAATCTCATATAAACAGTACCCTGCTCATCAATATCTGCTTCAGTACCATCATCACGAATAATTTTAATCTCTGCACCTGGCCATGCTTGCCCAACTGTTCCGGGAAAGCGACTCCAATCCTTAGCACTTATAACTGTTCCGCCTCCTTCTGTTGCAGCATAGTATTCCCAAATTGAATCTCCCCACCAATCAATCATCTCTTGTTTTGTATGAATTGGACAGGGGGCTGCGGCATGTATCATCGCCCTGGTTGAAGTGCAATCATACTTTTTCTTAATAGAGTCATTTACTTGCAGGAGCCTGTGAAATTGAGTGGGAACCATATGCGAAGTTGTGACTTTATATTTATCTATCAGATAAAGCATTTTTTCAGCATCAAATTTATCCATCACAACAACTGAGTGACCATAGTGAAGAGATGCTGTTGAATGAACAATGACTGCCGTATGGTATAAGGGAGAACCAACTATATGGACATTCTCATCTTCGGGTTGAATATTATAAAAACTGAAGATCATTGCAAACAAACTTAAAACATCATCAGGATCGCCCTCCACGAGATTTCTTTTTACCCCCTTTGGTTTGCCAGTTGTTCCAGACGTGTAATTCATAACTTGTCCTGCCGATCTGTCATGAGGATTTTCATCAGGCATAGATTTGGTAAAGTCATCAATATGCCTAAATCCCTCAAGCTCATCGATTGTAATGCATCCTTTCTTATTAAAACTTATCTCTGAAACCGCATTAATGCAGGCCTTTTCCATATCAGGATTTTTTCCTGATGCTATAAAAGCCTTTGCCTCGGAATCCTCTAATATATAAGCAATCTCGGGTCCTGCAAGATGCCAATTTATTGGCACAAGGTAAAAACCAGCTTGAAGACATGCCATATAAACAACAAAATATTCAACCGAATTTGGTAAAACAACTGCAACAGTATCAAACTTTTTTAGTCCTAAATCACGTAAAGCATGAGTAAGTTTGTTTGCCTTTGAAAGTAATTCTCCTCTCGATACTAATTCTTCATTTGGTCCTACTATGGCAAGTTTATTTGGTTCTTTGTTAGCAAATCTATAAAATCCTAGTTCCATTATATTAATCCTATAAACTTAAAATGTGATTTAAATTGTTACAAAGCATAGAATACAACAATATTTTTAATTGAATGGAATTTTTTTTAGAAAATCAAGAATTGCTCTGGTTTATGGTAGTTATATACGATCTTACCCTGGCAATATTTCTTTTTAAATTTTTTGGAAAGTACGGATTGTATTGTGCAGTTGTGTTGGGAATAATTCTCGGCAATCTCCAAGGTGGAAAAGTTAGTGAGCTTGAAGTATTCGGGCTATCTTTGACGGTAAGCATGGGTGCAATATTATATTCAGGAATTTACTTTGCCACAGACTTACTCAATGAAAAATATGGAAAGAATGAGGCAAACAGGGCTGTTTATCTTGGATTTGTAGCTAATATTGCAGTTATGGTTACTCTTTGGGTGAGTACAATCTTTTTACCATCTGATATTACTGGATCTGCAGCAGCCGTTCATAACGCAATAACAACTTTAGCAACTTATTCACCAATCTTTATTATTGGTTCACTAACTGCATATCTATCAAGTCAAGTTTTTGATGTATGGTTTTTTAATTACCTCAAAACCAAAACAAGGGGTAAAAAACTGTGGCTCAGGAATAATCTGTCAACATTGTCATCACAATTGATTGATACACTCATTTATCAATTTACATGGGTGTTAGCAACTGATCTTAGTTTTTATGAGGCATTTTCAATAGCTATGGCAAAATATTTTATAAAGGCAATTATTGCATTTGTTGATACTTTCTTTATATATCTTGTTAGAAATTGGAAAGTTCCAAATTAGGGTATTGCAATATAAAATTGATAATAAATATAGCTGTGTTTAAAGATGAGTGAAATTAAAAAAGATTGGGAAAGTATTTTAACCAAAGAATCTTATTTAGTGACAAGAGAAGGAGCCACTGAAAGACCATTTTCTGGTGAGTACTGGGATCATTTTGAAGATGGATCTTACAAATGCATATGTTGCGGTACAGAACTTTTTAAATCTAATTCAAAATTTGACGCTGGGTGTGGTTGGCCAAGTTTTTTTGAGTCTATTGATCCTCGGTGTATAAATGAAATATCTGATCATTCACATGGCATGATAAGAACAGAAATAAAATGCAGTAAATGCGATGCTCACCTTGGACATGTCTTTGACGATGGTCCTCAACCAACTGGACTTAGATATTGTGTAAATTCAGCATCCCTTGATTTCAAGGAAAAATAATTTTTGAACAAAGAAAATCCATTTAATTCATTTATCTCATCGATTAAGGTTAGTATTTGGACTTTTCTTTCTAGAGTTTTTGGTCTATTAAGAGATATTGCAACTACTAATCTGCTTGGAGCAAGTATTTTTCATGATGTATTTGTCGTAGTCTTAAAAATACCAAATGTATTTAGAAGATTTTTTGCTGAAGGTGCATTTAGCCAAGCTTTCGTTCCTATTTACTCATCACTTATCCTTAAAGAAAACAAATTAGAGGCAAGCAACTTTGTAAATTCTTTATTTGGAATTTTACTACTAGCATTAACTATATTTACTTTCATTGCTTATTTTTTTGCACCATCACTTATTTTTATATTTGCACCTGGATTTTATTTTGATGAAACAACCAGAGATCTTGCAGTAAATTTACTGAGAATATTGTTTCCTTATCTTGGTTTAATATCATTAGTTTCATTTGCTGCAGGAATACAAAATTCACATAATTTTTTTTCAATTCCTGCTGCAACACCGCTTATTTTTAATTTGTCTTTGATAATTGCCTGTTTATTTTTTGCACAGTATTTTAACCTTGAGGTTTTTGCTCTTGCATGGGGTGTTTTAATTGCTGGAATAATTCAATTATTGTTGCAATTCTTTCCATTAAAATATTTAGGCACTTTACCAAAAATACAATTTGATACACAAAATAAAAATGTAAAAAATTTTTTTATTATTATTTTGCCAGCAATAATTGCTGGCGGTGTTGCTCAAATTAATTTACTTGTTGACACTATATTTGCCTCTTTACTTGCAACAGGAAGTCCCACTTGGCTTTATGTTTCAGACAGGTTAATTCAATTACCTTTAGGCATATTCGCTATTGCTATCGGAACAGTTCTATTGCCGGATTTGTCACGTTCCTTTTCAATGTTAGATAAAAGAGTCTTTAAATCAAAATTAAGTTCTGGTATTAAATTAGTATTTTTCCTATCAGTACCCTCTGCATTTGGATTATATGTTCTCGGAGAAGACATTATTGAAGTTTTATTTATGAGAGGCGAATTTAATAATTTTGATGTTCAAATGTCATTTTACAGCTTACAAATGTTTTGCTTTGGTCTGCCATTCTTTATGTTGATGAAAGTTCTTGTACCTGCTTTTTTTGCACAGAAAGATACTAAAACTCCATTGTACATATCAATGGCAAGCTTAATATTAAATATTATTCTTAATTATGTTCTGGCTTTTAGTTTAGGATTTGGGCATTATGGACTTGCTTTGGCGTCATCATTTGCATCTATTTTATCTGTAGTTTTGATGCTTGTGATTCTCGGTCAACAGAAACATATTTTATTGCAAGATGTTTTAGATTCTTTCTTTATCAAAGTAATCATCGCATCTGCAGTCATGGCTGCAGTTACTATTTTTGCAACCAATTTAATAGCATTAGATGATTTATTAGGATTAAAAAAGTTTTTGTTTACAGTTTTTATAATTTTTTTGGGTCTAATATCATATATTGGTTTAGCCCTTGCCTTTGGTTTAAGAAAAAAGGATATTTTGTAAAAAATGTATCTTATACGCGGACTCCAAAATATAAAGCTATTCAAGCAAAAATTTGCTAACTCACAAATTTGCGCAACGATTGGTAACTTTGACGGCTTGCATATTGGACATCAACACATTCTTAGTGCAATAAAGAAACATGCTGAAGAAAAAAATTTTTCAACTATGGTGTTTTTTACAGAACCACATGCAAGTGAATACTTTTCAAACAACCATGATGCAGCTGACACACCCACAAGGATTTGTCCATGGAGAGAAAAATTCGAACTTTTACAGGATTTTGGAATTGATTTCGCTTTTTTTCTTAAATTTAATTTGTCTCTTACAAAAATGACACCTGAAGATTTTATTTCACAAGTCTTAGAGAGGGTAAATCTTGAATATCTTCAAGTTGGTGACGATTTTAGATTTGGTAAAGATAGAACTGGAGATTATGAAATGCTCAAAGATTGGGGGATTGATAAAAAAATTTCAGTATCAGCCACTCCAACAGTAAAAATTAATGATAGACGTGTGAGTTCAACATGGATTAGGGAGGCTTTGGCAAAAAGTGAATTTAAGCTTGCTGAAGAACTATTAGGAAGACCATATACATTCTCAGGCAAAGTAGTTTATGGAAATCAACTTGGCCGGACAATTGGCATACCAACTGCCAATCTATGGATGCCAAAACAACGTTTACCTGTTCAGGGTGTTTTTGCAGTGAAATGTAAACTTGTTGACAAGCACCTCTATGGAATTGCAAACATGGGTACAAGACCTACCGTTGATGGTGAATCACCCGTTTTAGAGGTCCATTTATTTGATTTTAATAAAAATATTTATGGCCAAAGACTAGAGATAGAATTTATAAAAAAAATTCGTGACGAAAGAAAATTTGATAATATAAATCTACTAAAACAACAAATCCACAAAGATATTGATATAGCAAAAGATACCCTAAAATTAATCTAATGGATTACAAAGACACTATCAACCTTCCATCGACTGATCTCCCTATGAAAGCTGGTCTGTCAACAAAGGAACCAAAAATTCTTGAATTTTGGAAGACAGAGAATATTTATAACCAAATTAGAATCGAACGAAAGGAAGCCAAAAAATTTATTTTGCATGATGGACCTCCTTATGCAAACGGAGACATACATTTAGGACATGCAGTCAACAAAGTGCTAAAGGATATAGTCATCAAATATCAAACACTCATGGGGTATGACGCTCCATATGTTCCAGGATGGGATTGCCATGGACTTCCTATTGAACTAAGCATAGAAAAAAAACACGGTAAAAATAATGCACTCGTTAAAGATAAAAAACAGTTTTTAGAGGCATGCAGAAAGTATGCCGAAACTCAAATTTCCAATCAAAAAGATGATTTTATAAGGCTTGGTGTTTTAGGAGATTGGGAAAACTCTTATAAGTCAATGGATGCTGAATTTGAGGCGGACATTGTTAGGGCTTTGGGTAGAATCGTCACTAATGGTCATCTACAAAAGGGAGAAAAGCCGGTTCATTGGTGCTTTGATTGTAAATCTGCATTGGCTGAGGCAGAAGTTGAATATAGTGACAAGACATCAAAGGCTATATATGTAAAGTTTGGTGTGCATCAGAAATCTGTTGCTCAAATTAATTCTGCTTTTAGAAAGTCAGATATCAAATCATGCTCGGCTGTGATTTGGACGACAACACCGTGGACTTTGCCTGCTAATGTAGCAGTTTGTGTAGGTCAATCAATAAAGTACTCTCTATGTAATTTGGATGATTCTTACTTAATCATTGCATCTGACCTAGTTTCAGCATGTTCTGAAAAATGGAACAAAAAAATCAATATTTTGGCAACATGTAGAGGTGAGATGTTAGAGGGAGTAACTCTTGATCACCCTTTTATTCAAAGACAATCATTCTTAATTTGTGGAGACCATGTCACAGTTGAATCTGGTACAGGACTTGTGCACACAGCACCTTCACATGGTGTTGATGACTTCAATATTTGTAAAAAAAATCAATTTGAGACTATTCACGCAATTGATAATAAGGGATATTTCAAAGAGGATTATGAAAGGCTATCAGGTAAACCTGTTTTGATTGTAGATGAAGAAGTTATTTCTATACTTAAAGAAAATGACAAGCTAATACACGTTGAGGATTATTTCCATTCTTATCCACATTGCTGGCGACATAAGACACCCTTAATATTTGCATGCACACCGCAATGGTTCATCTCCATGAAAAAATCTGGATTACTAGATGGTGCAATAAATTCTGTCGATGGTGTTGAGTGGCATCCATCGTGGGGCAAAGAGAGAATTTTATCAATGCTTGAAGAAAGGCCAGATTGGTGTATCTCAAGACAAAGAAGTTGGGGAGTTCCAATTCCACTTATTGTGCATAACGAAACTGGAGAACTTCATCCCAAGCAGAGCAGTTTATTTAATGAAATAGCAGATCTTATTAAAACTAAAGGTATTGAGAGTTGGAGTGACGTAAATTTAAATGAGTTCATAGATGATGAGGAAAATTATCATAAAACTATAGATATTTTAGATGTGTGGTTTGATTCAGGAGTTACCCACTTTGCAGTACTGGATAAGCTTTATGGAGCAGATTTGGTTGCTGATTTATATTTAGAGGGCTCTGATCAACACAGAGGATGGTTTCAATCATCATTGCTTACTGGTATTGCTATAAATGGTACGGCACCATATAAGTCGGTACTTACTCATGGTTTTGTTGTTGATGAGGAGGGAAGAAAACAGTCAAAATCTTTAGGAAATGTTATTGCACCCCAAAAAATTTGGAATTCATTAGGCGCTGATATTTTAAGATTATGGATTGCCAATACAGACTTTAGAAGCGAAATGGTAGCTTCTGATGAAATTTTTAAAAGAGTATCAGACCAATACAGACGAATTAGGAATACATTACGATTTTTGGTTGCTAATTTAAATGATTTTGATGTTAAGTCGCACAATATAAATGTCGATGATTTGTTGGAAATTGATAAATGGATTATTTCTAAAACCTACTCCATTCAATCTAAAATTCTTGAGCATTACAAGAGTTATGAGTTCCATCAGGTTATACAAAAAATTCATAATTTTTGTGTCAATGACTTAGGAGGCTTTTATCTTGATGTTATAAAGGACAGACAATATACAACTCAAACAAATTCTGATGCGCGCAGGTCTGCACAGACTGCAATAAATATTGTTTTAAACGTAATGGTTAGGCTTATTAGTCCAATACTCTCATTCACTGCTGAAGAAATTTGGCAATCACAAGAATCATTAAAAAATCAATACAAGTCTGTATTTTTATCACTTCAATATGAATTTTCTTTACCTAAATCAGATTTAACTGCTGAAGATTGGGAGCGAGTTTTAGAACTAAGAAACTTTGTAAATCAATCTATTGAGGAAGCAAGAAACCTAAAACAAATAAAAGGCTCTTTAGATGCAGATTTGAGATTAGAGGTAACAGAATCGGATTATGGGTTGCTTTCAATTTTTGGCACAGAATTACACTTTTTGTTTATTACCTCATCATGTGAATTAATAAAATCAAATACACTTACTGCAAAACTATCTACCTCCAATCATCAAAAATGTGTGCGTTGTTGGCATCATTGTAAAACTGTTGGTATAAGTACGAAACATCCTGAAATTTGTTCACGATGTGAACTCAATATCTCTGGAGACGGAGAGGTAAGAAAATTTGTATAAATCTATATATTTATATATTTGCTTAACATTCTTGCTTATTTTAATTGATTTATATTCAAAGCATACTGCGGAGCAGATACTCAATTTTGGTTCAAGGAAAGACTTTTATTGGTTTATAGATTTATATCTTACATATAACTCAGGAATTGCATTTAGTCTTTTGGACTTTAATAATTTTTTTACACGCTACATATTATTAGCTATCGGACTTTTAGTTATAATTTTTTTAATAACTCTTTTTTTTAAAGAATCAGACAGACTTTCTAAACTATCATTAATCTTTATAATTGCTGGTGCGTTGGGTAACTTTCTTGATAGAGCAATTGACGGCTTGGTTACAGATTTCTTGTTGTTTCATATTGCAGGAAATTCCTTATTCATTTTTAATGTTGCTGATGCATTTATAACTATAGGAGCAATCATTTATTTTGGTTGCGAAATATTAAAATTAATAAAAACAAGATATGAAAACTAAGATTCTTTTAGCAAATCCAAGAGGATTTTGTGCTGGCGTTGAGAGAGCAATTGATATCGTTGAGCGTGCACTCAAGAAATTTGGACCTCCAATATACGTGCGTCATGAAGTTGTTCATAATAAAAATGTTGTTGAAGATTTGCGTTCAAAAGGTGTAATTTTTGTTGACGAATTAGACGAAGTACCTGATGGTAAAAAGGTAATTTTCAGTGCCCATGGCGTTTCAGAAAAAGTTGAAAATGAAGCCAAAATTAGAAATTTAATGTTTTTAGATGCTACCTGCCCATTAGTTACAAAAGTTCACAGTGAAGTTATCAGACATGGTAGGGCGGGTAGAGATATTATTTTGATCGGACACGAGGGTCACCCAGAAGTCGAAGGAACTTTGGGAAGACACGATAATAAATCTGGGACTAAAATATATCTTGTTCAAGATGAATCCGATGCTCTGAAGCTAACTGTGGATGATCCTAACAATCTTGCCTATGTTACGCAGACAACTCTTAGTTTAGATGACACAGCTGAGATAATAAGTATCTTAAAGAATAGATTCCCCAATCTATATTTACCTAAAAGTAAAGATATCTGTTATGCCACACAAAATAGGCAAGATGCTGTTAAACAAATTGCCCTTGAGGTTGAAATATTGATAGTGATTGGGTCAACAAATAGTTCAAACTCTAATAGATTGAAAGAGCTTGCAGAGAGATGCAACATTGAATCTATGCTAATAGACAATGTTGGTGACATCGATTGGCATTACATCAGTAAATTTGATTCAATCGGCATCACAGCCGGTGCATCAGCTCCTGAATCTACAGTACAGGATGTTATTAAATCACTTGAAAATAAATTTGACACATCTTCAGAAGAGCTGGGTGTTAATAATGAGACAATATATTTTAAGTTGCCTCCAGAATTAAGGTAATAAGAATGCTTGTGATAAACGACCATAAAATAGATGGAATAGATTACATACCTTCACCAAATTGTGAAGAAAGACCTAAAAATTTTTTTCCAGAAATAATTGTTATTCATGCTATAAGCCTTCCTAAAGGCAAATACATTACCAAAAATATTGTTGATTTATTCACCAATAATCTTGACATAAAATTACATTCTTCATTCGAATCACTTGATGGCGTTAGAGTATCAGCTCATATTTTAATTCCCCGTGACGGTAGTATTTTGCAATTTGTTCCCTTTAATAAAAAAGCATGGCATGCAGGGATTTCTAGTTTTGGCAAAAAAACAAACTGTAATGATTTTTCAATTGGCATTGAGCTCGAAGGATCTGATCATGATGACTTTGACGAGAGACAGTATAATTCTCTTAATAAAATTTTAGTTACTCTTATGGAGTATTATGGAATCAAAAAGAAAGACATTGTTGGTCACTCTGACATTGCTCCTGATAGAAAGACAGATCCTGGACCAAGATTTGATTGGAATCGAATTAAATAATCTATGAAAAAAAACATCATTGTTTTATTTTTTTTAGGTTTTACATGTGGCTTACCTTACATGTTAATTTTTACGACATTGTCTGCTTGGTTAAGAGATGTTGGTATTTCATTAACTATTATTGGATTTGTAAGTTGGGCTGCATTGATGTATTCACTTAAGTTTTTATGGTCTCCAATCATAGAGAATGTTGATATTCCTGGCCTTAGCAAATTAGGTAAAAGAAAGTCTTGGATTATCTTTTCTCAATTTATGTGTCTTATTGGTATTGCATCCATCAGTTTTTTTGATCCTAAAACTAACCTTTCTATAATTGCTTTATTAGCATTTTATATTGCTTTTTTTGGATCCATACAGGATATTTCCGTTGACGCATACAGAATAGAGTTAACCGGCTTACAAAACCAAGGCGACCTTGCAGCAAGCTATCAGTTTGGTTATCGCGTATCCATTCTGTTTGCAACTTCTTTAGCATTAATTTTTGCTGAAAATTTCAGTTGGAATTTAATCTATTTTCTTCTTTCCTCATTAATGCTTTTAGGAATTTTTTCTACTATTTTTGGAAATAATCCAACTACAGTGACTAACAGAAAAAAATATTTTAAAACCTTGTTAGAGTCATTTATGGACTTGTTAAATAGGTATGGATTAATAAGTTCAGCGGTTATTCTTTTCATAATTGCTTCCTATAGACTTACAGATATTATAGTTGGACCAATGGCTATGCCATTTTACTTAGACATGGGGTATTCAAAAATTGAAATAGGCTCTCTAGTAAAGACTGTTGCTCTAATCATGTCAGTTGTTGGATTCTTTTTTGGCGGTTTCATTATTAAAATTTTTGAAATGCGACACTCCCTTATCCTGGGAGGACTGTTAATTTTAATAACAAATATATTATTTAGCATCACTGCAATTTCTGGCAAAAATATTTTTTTATTGGCCACTATTGTTGGGCTTGATAGTTTTGCAGCTGGACTTGTTGCAACAGTCAACATTACATTTTTAACTAGCTTGGTATCGAGAGAGTTTACCGCTGTTCAATATGCATTGTTAACATCAATGATGATGTTGCCTGGTAAATTGCTAGGAGGTTTTTCAGGATTTATAGCAGACTTCTTTATACAATTCTCTGATCTTCAATCTGTGCTCTGATTTGATTTACTCTGCCCTCTATATTGGCTTGCTCACCAGCACCATCGACAATAGTTGTATTATCTTTGTTAAGACTAACTTTTTTTTGCATTACCAAGATCTTCAACAGTTGCGCCTTCAAGCGACATACCAACCTCTTCAGAAATCACTGTACCGCCAGTCAAAATTGCAATATCTTCAAGCATTGCTTTACGTCTATCACCAAATCCAGGTGCCTTACATGCAGCAGCTTTGACGGTTCCACGCAAATTATTTACCACTAGTGTTGCTAGAGCTTCGCCTTCAATGTCTTCGGCGATGATCAATAACGGCTTACCAACTTTTGCCACTGATTCAAGTAGAGGCAACATATCTCTAATATTAGAGATCTTCTTGTCATGCAGCAATATTAATGGATTATCAAGTTCAGCAGTCATATTATCCTGATTAGTTACAAAATAAGGAGACAAGTAACCCCTATCAAATTGCATACCTTCAACAACATCTAACTCATTATTAATTCCTTGACCCTCTTCAACAGTTATAACTCCCTCTTTTCCAACCTTCTCCATTGCTTCTGCAATAATGCCACCAACGTTTTCATCACCATTTGCAGAAATAGTACCAACTTGAGCAATTGCATTATCATCTGCACATGGAACACTTAGCTTTTGAACAAAGTCAACTGCAGAGGTTACAGCTTTGTCTATTCCTCGCTTCAAGTCCATTGGATTCATGCCCGTTAAGAGATAAAGGCCTTAGTCCGGTTAGTATTTCAAGAAAAATGTCAGCCTTAAAAACATTTTTTAATTATTTAATTAAACAAAAAGTAGTTCAAAATAATTATTTTGCAGATTTACCACACCCAAAAAAATCAGCTAATTTACCTAAATCTATCTCTGAGGATGAAGTTGATTTATTGCTTAAAGCTCCAGACATAGGAACATTTATTGGGCTTAGAGATAAGGCCATGCTTGAGTTAATATATGCCACAGGAATCCGAGTTACTGAATTAGTTACACTGCAGTCAAACAATATAGATATGCAGAGAGGAGTTATTAGGGTAATTGGTAAAGGTAGCAAAGAAAGAATTATTCCATTTGGAAGAAATGCAATGAAATGGTTAAAAGAATATATTGATTTTAGAAGATCAAATAATTTATCTATGAAAAGTAATCACTTTTTCATAAGCCAGAAACTTAAATGTCTAACAAGGCAAGCTTTTTGGCAGCGGTTAAATATTTACCAAAAGCAAATTGGACTTACAAAAAAAATATCTCCTCATACATTACGTCACGCTTTTGCCACTCATTTGCTTAACAATGGAGCTGATCTCAGATCAGTGCAAATTTTACTAGGTCATAGTGATCTATCCTCAACACAGATATATACTCATATCGCCAAACAAAGATTAAGTGAGATGTTAAAAAAACACCACCCAAGAGGATAAAATGAGAAAAATACTTTTTGCAAGCCTAATTATTTTTAATGTTTCTCTTTTTAGTAACGATTCTAAAATTATTCAAAAGATTAATAACGTTCTCCCAGATGGTTTTAAAGTAATTTCGGTTCAAGATTCAGAAATAAATGGCATTAAAATTGTAGATATTGGAGATCTTCAACCGCTCTATGTTTCAGAGGATGGTAATCATTTTTTCTTTGGCGATCTATATCAAGTTGACAGATCAGAGATAGAAAACCTTACAGAAGTTCATAAAAATTTTAAACGCAAGGACCTCTTAGATGAAGCATTAACAAATGATGACTTCATTTCTTTTAAATCAGACAATCAAAAGCATGAAATTGTTGTTTTTACAGATGTGGATTGTGGATACTGTAGAAAATTCCATAGCGAAATAGGCCAATATAACGGATTAGGAATCACAGTAAATTATGTAGCTTTTCCAAGATCAGGAATAGAATCTGAATCGTTTAATAAAATTGTTGGTGCATGGTGCTCAAAAGATGCCAAAAACATTCTTACAGAGCAAAAAAAAGGATCTGAACCAACAATTAAGCAATGTGAAGATCATCCAGTACGTAAGCATTTTGATCTAGGTCAAAGAATAGGAATAACAGGAACACCAGCTATTGTAACTAGTGATGGAAGGCTTCTACCGGGATATTTGCCTGCTGACGAATTATTGTTGAGGATTGAGGGAAGTGAGTAATTTAATAAAGATTGGCATCTGTGGTTGGGGGAATGTTGCTACTGGTTTATACAAACAGTTGTCGACTAATAATAATTTGGACTTAAATTTTGAAATTACATGTATTGGAGCCAGAAGAGATAATCCTAAATGTGATCCAAGCCCAATAAAAATCCATAGAGACATTTTTGATGTTATTGATGATGATATTGATGTGTTAATTGAATTGATCGGTGGAGTTGAAGTTGCAAAGGATTTAATTGAAAGAGCTCTTGCCTCTGGTAAACATGTTGTTACTGCTAATAAAGCTGTTATATTTGAACATGGCAAGGAATTAATTGCTCTAGCAGATCAATATAATGTAAAGTTGCTTTTTGAATCAGCTGTATGTGCTGGCACCCCAATTATAAAAATGCTATCAAACGATCTACAAGCTAATGAAGTTAGCAAAATAGCTGGTATGTTAAACGGCACGACCAACTACATACTAAGCAAGATGGAGGAGGGTGAGTCATATGAACAAACGCTAAAAAATGCACAGGAGCTAGGTTATGCAGAGCCGGATCCAAGTTTAGATGTAAACGGAACAGATGCAGCTCACAAAATCGGTATTCTGTCTTCGCTTGCTTTCAATTCATCATTGCCAGTTCATGGATTTCACATTGAGGGTATTGAACAAATCACTCAATCTGATTTTATCTTTGCTAGAGAATTTGGCTTTGTTGTAAAACATTTAGCTGTTGCGAAAAAAACAGCTCATGGAGTTGAGTTAAGGAGTCATCCAACTTTATTAAAGTCTTCTTCAAATTTAGCAAGTTTAAAAGGCGTAAGAAATGGAATACAAATTGATACTGATTTGCTTGGTGAGTTTCATATTGCTGGATCAGGTGCAGGTCAGGAATCTACAGCATCTGGAATTATTTCAGATTTAATATCATTATCGAGAACAGAAAACTCAAGTAGCATGAATATGCCTGAGTTTACGAATGCAGTAAAGATTATACCTTTTACAGAATTGTCTTTTAGATACTACATTTACTTAGAAGTAAAAGATAAGTCTGGCGTATTAGCAAAAGTAACTAAAATTTTTGCTGATCAAAATATAAGCTTTGATAAAGTATCTCAAAAAGAGCAACTTTCTGATAACAAAGTACCAATTATCATAATTTCAGATCCAATAAATGAGTTGAATATGCAAAATGCATTAAAAGAAGCAAGATGTCATGAAGAAATCTTGGACTTAAAAATTATTAGAATAGAGGATTGAGATGCTTTTTCACTCAACAAGAGGTGTAGATAAGGATAAAACTTTTGCTGATATTTTAATGCAAGGTCTTGCTAGCGATGGAGGCCTTTTTATGCCAGATACTTGGCCTCAAGTTGAAATTGAAAAAATTGAATCCATGCAAAGTTTTCAAGAAATTGCTGAATATATAGTTCCCTTCTTTACTGCCTCATCATTCAGTGAACAAGAGACACATAAAGTATTAAAAGATGCTTGGCATGATTTTGAAATCGAGTCACTTATTAAAATAAAACCTTTTAATAATTACTCAATCTTAGAGTTATTTCATGGTCCAACTGCAGCATTTAAAGATTTTGGGTTACAACTTGCTGCAGCATTTTTTAATGAGATTTTAAACCAAGAAAACAAAACAGCATTAGTACTTGGGGCCACATCTGGTGATACTGGCTCTGCTGCGATTGACTCATGCAAAAAATACTCGCGAATTAAAAGTTTTATTATGTTGCCTAATGGCAATATGTCACAAATTCAAAGAAGACAAATGACAACTGTTATGTCTGAAAATGTTCGAGCTATAAGAGTCAATGGCACTTTTGATGATTGCCAGGATTTAGTGAAGCAAGCATTTAAAGTTAGAGATTTTTTGAATAATGATCAGTATTTGCTTGCAGTAAATTCAATCAATTGGACAAGGATAGTGGGCCAAATTTGCTACTACTTTTATGCATATGCAAATTTAAGAGATCATAAATCTATTTCTTTTTCTGTGCCAACTGGAAATTTTGGAAATGTTTTCGCATGTTACTCTGCTTATAAAATGGGACTCCCACTGAAAAGTATATGTGTAGCAGTGAATGAAAATGATATCTTGCATAGATTTTTTAGTAATAATGATTACTCAAAACATGCAGTTTTAGAAACAATATCACCCAGTATGGACATAAGTGTAGCTTCAAACTTTGAGAGATTGGTATATGATTTTTTCTTAGATAGAGATTCAAATGCATGTGCGAATTTATTTAATAGTTTCCCATCTAATGCGATTAAATTTGACAGCACTATTTGGGAAAAAAGACATGAGATTTTTTTGTCCCACAAAGTAACTGATAAGGAAACAAAAGAAATCATTTCCTCACATTTTTTTGAAACAAATTATCTTTTAGATCCTCATACAGCTATTGGGATTCCTGCTTGTATAGAAAATCTTGACTCATCAAATCATTATGTTTTGCTAGCAACGGCTCATCCTGCAAAGTTTCCTAAACTTTATGAGGAACTTAACATTGATATGGTAGATGTGCCCTCATCACTTATGAATTTAAGGGATAAAGAGGAAAATGTTTACAGACTTAATGCTAATTATGATGAGTTGAGTAATTTTATAAAAATAAATAACTTCAATTAATTTGAATATCTTTTATTAGATACTGCAGTTCTGATCTAAACCAAGCACATGAGCCACTCTTCCCATTCCCATCCATCCAGCAATACAATAAGTAAGGTCAGTTATTTCCTCGTCAGTAAATACTTTTTTCATTTCATCCCAAAAATTATCATCTTTTGAAAGTTCTTTTGGTTTATTACCCATTAATGTTGCGTAATTTACTGCCAATATCTCTCTTTTACTAAGATTTGAATAATCTTTATTTAAAATTTCAGTATAAAAAGACTCATCTGGAGCTATACCATTATCAATAACACCTTTTTCGATGCCCATTTGAGAAACGTCTCTTTTAGTTTGCCAATTCATGCAGATCTGACAGCCATTTATCATTGCAGTAGCAATTCTCGCGGCTTCAAATACTCTAAGAGGGAGCTTACTATGTTCATAGATAGCATAAGCAAAAGCATTTCCAGCAGAGGAGATTTCTTTGGCATATATTTCCCCTGGTCCAGTTAAGTTTGTGTTACTGTTTACTTTGATTCGCATTTTTATAAGTTAATTGTGAACATAATAATAAATATTTGTATTGGAGCAAAGCAATGAAAAATATATTTTTAACAATTTTAATTTCTTTAATTTCATCTTATTCCTACGGATTAAACATTACTGATAAACCATTTGAGTTTACTGGCAAGATTTCATCTATTACATTAAATGATAATGGTGGTGTTATTAATGCAGTAGGAAACACAAGCCAATATGGCAAAGTATGGCTGACATACAACCTTAAATTAGATAACCCAAACTCTGCAAATCAAGGCTCATTTTCTGGCAGAGCAGTTGCAATTGATGATAATGGCAATAGAAATGCAGCAAGCAGACAAGGTGTTTGGGAGCGAATTGGTGAAATTATGCATTTCAGATCAATTGATGATGTTAGTGATGGCAATCAATTTCTATGTTTTACTAAAATTAATCTTATTGATGACAGCCTTGAAATGAAATTTTACTCGGTGAAATAAAAATTTACTAATTACTTCATAGTCAGCTTAGTTTAAAATGCTGACTATGGACTTCACTGAATTTAGAACAAATTTAAATGATCTAAAAGATCGGATTCTTGATCTTAGGAGGTACCTTTGACGTTGATAGTAAACAACTCCGAGTAAAAGATATTAATTCTGAACTTGAAAAAGAGACTACCTGGTCCAATTTAGAATTATCCCAATCCCTTAATAAAGAAAAAACTAGTCTTGAAAAGTTTCTTGATGATTTCCTTTTTGCAGAATCATCTATAAATGATTCCATTGATCTTTTGATAATGGCACAGGAGGAAGGTGATACAGAAACATTTAATGAAATTTTATCAGAATACTCCGCTCTGGCAGCTAGAGTTGAAGAACTAGAATTTAATAAGATGTTTAGTCAGAAAGCAGATCCTAACTCAGCATTTTTGGATATTCAAGCTGGTTCTGGAGGTACAGAGGCTCAAGACTGGGCTGAGATGTTACAACGAATGTATTTTAGATGGGCAGAAGCAAAAGATTTTTCTGTTGAAATAATAGAATTGTCACCTGGAGAGGTAGCAGGCATAAAGTCGGTATCAATGCACATTAAAGGATCTTATGCATATGGATGGCTAAGAACAGAAACTGGTGTACATCGATTAGTTCGAAAATCGCCTTTTGATAGTGGTAATCGAAGACACACATCATTTGCATCTGTTTTTATTTCACCCGAAATTGATGACTCAATTGAAATTGATTTGAATCCTGCGGATATAAGAATTGATACTTATAGGGCATCCGGTGCAGGTGGACAACATGTCAATAAAACTGATTCAGCAGTTAGGCTTACCCATGAACCAACAGGCACTGTAGTGCAGTGCCAAAATGATCGCTCACAACACAAAAATAAAGAAAATGCATTTAAACAGCTTAAATCAAAGCTGTATGAGCTAGAATTACAAAAACAAAAGGAAGAGCAAAAAGTGTTAGAAGATAGTAAGTCCGATATAGGCTGGGGCAGTCAAATAAGGTCATATGTATTGGATCAATCAAGAATCAAAGATCTAAGGACTAATGTGGAAACTGGAAATACTCAAAATGTGCTTGATGGCGATATTGATATATTTATAAGAGAAAGCTTAAAAAAAGGAATGTAGTATGAGTGATGAAACACAGATTAACGAATCATCCATCTTAGAAGAAAGAAAAAAGAAATTAAAGCTGCTTCGTGACCAAAATAAAGCTTACATCAACAATTTTGTAAGAAAGGACCTACTATCAAATATTCTAAAACAATATCATTCGCTTTCAAAAGATGACTTGGAATCAAAAAATATTGATGGTTTAAGTGTTGCAGGCAGAATTGTTTTAAAGAGAGTCATGGGAAATGCTAGTTTCATTACCATCAGAGATGAGACTACAGATTTACAAATTTATGTTAGCAAGAATGACATTGACGAATACGATGAATTTAAGACATGGGATATTGGTGATATCGTTGGAATTAAAGGCAAGCTTTTTAGGACTAAAACTGACGAACTTACTATTCATGCAAATCAAGCAGTGCTGATTACTAAATCTCTGAAACCAATGCCTGAAAAACATCAAGGTTTAAAGGATGTAGAAACTAGATACAGGCAAAGATATTTAGACTTGATGAGTAATAACCAAACAAAATATTTGTTTATTAAAAGATCAAAGATTATTGACAGCATTAGAAGTTCAATGAAAGCAGGAGAATATATGGAGGTTGAAACTCCTATGATGCATACATTACCTGGTGGTGCTGTAGCTCGACCGTTTGTTACAAAACATAACGCATTAAGTAGAGATCTATATTTAAGAATTGCACCTGAATTACATCTCAAAAGATTATTGGTCGGAGGGTTTAACAATGTATTTGAAATAAACAGAAGTTTTAGAAATGAAGGTCTCTCTACAAAACATAATCCTGAATTCACCATGCTAGAATTTTATTCGGCATATGCGTCTTTGCAAAAAATTATGGATTTCGTGTCAAGCATCATTCAAAATGCAGCACTAGATATTGATATAAATATTGATTCTGTAATTTGGAATAACAATACATTTAATCTGAAGACTTTTAAACAACAAACCATGAGAGAGTCCATTATTGCTCATAACTCCGATCTTGAAGCTAAAGATTTAAAAGATATAAAAGTACTGCAAGATTTTCTAACTGCTAAAAAAGTTAAATTTGATAAAGGGATGAGTTGGGGTAAATTATTGCTGGAAATTTTTGAAAACACAGTTGAATCTAATCTTATAGAACCAACATTTATTACAGAGTATCCTGTTGAAGTTTCTCCCTTGTCAAGAAGAATGGATGCAGACTCGAGCTTTGTTGATCGGTTTGAATTATTTATATGCGGAAACGAAATCGCTAATGGTTTTTGTGAATTAAATGATCCTGAAGATCAAGCTGAAAGATTCCAAGATCAAGTAGATGCAGCTAAAAGGGGAGATAAAGAAGCAATGTCTTTCGATCAAGACTATATTACTGCCCTTGAATATGGAATGCCCCCAGCCGTTGGAGTTGGAATCGGTATCGATAGATTAATCATGATGCTAACAAACAGTAACTCTATTAGAGATGTACTTTTGTTTCCTCAGATGAAAGACTAGTTACCATCTATATTTGTCAAAATTTTCTGGATTTGCCCAACCGTCTGCATTATTCCAATTTCTCTTTTTATTATATGATTCTAAGTTATAGGTAAAAATTATATCTATGTCAGGGGTTTTCAAAAATCCCAATTCAAAAAGCCTTTTTTCGTCACTTTTACTGTTTACCATAATTATTTTTTGTGCGAGTTGGTTCTTGATTTGCCCTATATCTTCAATTGTTAGAACAATATCTTCAAGAATTAAGCATAGATCATTCTCTGGCCATATTTTCTCATTAATATTTGGATAAATGCTGACACTTTTACAAACTTTAGAGAGATCATTCATAATCTTTGACAAGGATAGCTTAGTTAAAATAACTAAATGATCAATTTTTTGAGAGGCTAGTAAACTAAGAATTTGTTGATGATATTTTTTCAAGTTTTGAGTAAATCTTTTACAGCATTTTTTTCTGCTTCCAGCTCAGCAACTGATAAATTAATTTTATCTCTAGCAAAATCAGAAATATTCAGATCTCTTACAATCTCAATTTTGCCTTCTGGAGTACTCAAAAGCGGCAAACCACATACTAAATCATTTGGAAGCTCATAACAGTCATTTGTCATTAATGCAGCACTAAAAATATTAGACGCACCTTTTCTGCTCTCACAAGCTTTAACAGTATCTAATGCCGCTTTTGCCGCAGACGTAGCAGATGATGCTCCTCGAGAATCTATCACAGCTTTTCCTCGTTGCTGTACCATCGGAAGAAAAGTATCCTCAATCCAGCTAAGATCATTAATGAGTTCTTTACCAGATTTATTACCAACAATAATATTTTCAAAATCAGGATACATTGTAGGACTATGATTTCCCCAAATAATCATTCTTTCAATTTTTGAAATGTTTTCATCTAACTGCTTTGACAAAACGGACTTTGCTCTATTGGAATCGAGCATAGTCATTGCCATCCAAGTTTGACTGGTATTTTTGGCAGATTGTTGGCCAATTAAACAATTAGTATTAGCAGGATTTCCTACGACTAAGATTTTTGCATCATCTGATCCGTGATTTCCTATGGCCTCTCCCTGCTCAACAAAGATACCACCATTAATATTTAGCAAATCTGCGCGCTCCTCAATTTTTTTGCCATTGAGCACTATTCCTCTCGGAATACTGCCAACAAGCAAAAACCAATCGCAACCTTTTGAGGCATCTTTAAAATTGTCTGTAAAGTTAATTTTACCTAAGGCTGGAAAAGATGAATCCTCCATCTCCATTACTAAACCTTCTAACTTATTTACAACTTGAGGAATTTCAACTAACTCTAAATCAACCGTTTTATTTGGGAAGGTTGTTCCATCTACCAAACGAGGGATTAGTGAATATCCAATTTGGCCTGCTGCTCCAGTAACTAAAACTTTTACTTTATCACTCATATGGTTAAAGCTCGGTTGTTATTATATTCCTAAATGTTAAGTTAATCCTTGGTTTATCAATCTTTTTTGATTTATTAATTGCATGCTTCCAATGATCTTGAGTTTTGCCTTGCATTACTAGTAAAGAACCATGTGGTTGATCAAATGTAACCTTTTCTTTGGTTTTTTTATTTTGAAATATGATCGGTCTATTTTCTCCAAGTGATATTGAAGCTATTACAGGCTCATTTCCAAGCTCTTTTTCGTCATCTGCGTGCAAGCCCATAGAATCCTGGCCATCTCTATATAAATTCGCAAGAACAGAATTAAAATTAGAATTTACTTTCTTCTCTATCAGCATACGCAGGTTTAATAAAAAATTTGGAAATTCAAATCTTTTAAGTGATTTACCTGAATAGGTATATTCACATCCCAAATCTCCATACCAACACTCCAGCCTTGGAACATCAATTTTTTTACCAAACATTATTATTGCAGAACTTTGCCAGCTGATATCATTTAGACATCTATCATATAGATTATTAGCATCAGACTGATTTAGAAAAAACTTGTCTAGTATAATGTCAAGATTTTGATGGTTTATTATTTCTTGCTTCATGTAAAATATTGATTGTTATGAGTTTACAAGCAATTATTATTGGATCAAGTCATGCCGGTGCAAATGTAGCATACAACCTCAGAAAAGATGGTTTTAATGGCAAGATTGATCTTTTTACTAAGGAAAAAATATTTCCTTATCATAGACCACCGCTTTCAAAAGACTTCTTAAAAAATCACACCACAATAGATAAACTTTTTTTTAAGCCTGAAAAATTTTATGCAGAAAATCATATCAATATTCATACTCAATCAGAAGTTGATTCAATAAATCCTGAAAACCAATACATTAATGTTAGTGGCTCTCAATTTAGTTACGATTCGCTTGTATTAGCAACTGGCTCAAGTCCAAGAAAACTCAATTTAGAGAATTCTGAAGCTGATAATATTTTGTATTTAAGAGATATTTCTGATGCTGAAAAAATTAAAACTTATATTGAAGCTGTTGAACATATAACACTGATTGGTGGAGGGTACATAGGTCTTGAGGTAGCGGCTGCAATTATTGAGTCTGGCAAAATGGTCACAATTCTTGAGCTCGAAGATAGGATTCTTAAAAGAGTTACCAGTGAGGAAATTTCTAACTTTTACCACAATTACCACTCAAAAAAGGGAGTTGATATAAGATGTGGCACAGGTCTTGAGACTATTCAAATGGAAGGAAATAAAATGATTTCAGTTCGTTTAACCAACACTGAAACATTAAAAACAGATTGTTTAATTGTTGGTATAGGCGCCATACCAAATGTTGATTTAGCAGAGGCTGCAGGAATAAAATGTAATAATGGAATTGTTGTAGATCAGTTTTGTAGAACAAGCAATCCTCATGTGCTTGCAGCTGGTGATTGTACTTTTCATTTCAATACTTTGTTACAGCAAAATCTTAGATTAGAGAGCGTTCCAAATGCACTTGCTCAATCAAAAGTGGTCTCATCATCAATCTTAGGCAACGATCTTGAGTATAGTGATTTCCCATGGTTTTGGTCAGATCAATATGATTTGAAACTTCAAATGGCAGGCTTATCACATGGTTTTGATGAATGTTTCATATATGGCGATTTAAACAATGCAAACTTTATTGCTTGTTATGGAAAAAATGATACTCTAATTTCAGTTGACTCAGTAAATAGTTCTAAAGGTTTTATGTTATTTAAGAAAGCTTTAAGTAATGGACACAGAATTTCAATGAGTTTAATTAAGGACAAAAGTTTTAGTCCAGAAAATATTTTTTCTGGAACAAGTTAAGTTTAGGAGCCAAATATGACAATACGTTTTGATGATAAAGTGGCCATAGTCACAGGAGCTGGTGGTGGTCTTGGAAAGCAACATGCCTTAGAACTTGCCAGAAGAGGAGCTAAAGTTGTAATCAATGACCTTGGTGGAGCTCTTGATGGCTCAGGTGGCGCGAGTGAGGCTGCAAATATTGTGGTCGAAGAGATTAAATCTGAGGGTGGAGTTGCCATGGCAAACGGTGCAAGCGTCGCAGACCAAAAAGGAGTCGCTAATATGATTCAGGAAACTCTTGATGAGTGGGGTCAAATAGATATCTTAGTAAATAATGCAGGTATCCTAAGAGATAAAAGTTTCCATAAAATGACCTTAGAAGATTTTGATGCAGTTATGCAAGTACACTTTCAAGGTAGTCTCTACACAACTCATGCAGTATATCCCTTAATGCGAGAACAGGGATTCGGGCGCATTATTCACACAAGCTCCTCAAGTGGAACATTCGGAAATTTTGGACAAACAAACTATAGCGCTGCCAAAATGGCATTGATAGGAATGATGAATACCATGAAAATTGAAGGGCAAAAGTATAATGTTCACTCAAATGCTATTTTACCAGTCGCATATACACGCATGACAAAAGAGCTTCTTCCTGAAGAGGGCGTGGGAGAACGACTACAACCAGAATATGTTACACCTGCTGTTATCTATCTAGCATCAGATGAAGCGCCCAATGGTGTAATGATAGGTGCTGGCGCAGGTGTTTTTACACGAATCATGATCCATGAAACCATGGGTGTTGCCCTTGGTACAGATGAAAACATGACTCCTGAGAATATAGCAGCTAATTGGGATGCAATTTCAGACATGAGCGATGCTCGCGCCCTTTATCAAGGAGGCGAGCAAACAATTAAAATTTTCGAACAAGCGGACAAGAACTGAAATTATTCCCAGTTTAGAGCACCACCAACTTGATATTCAGTCACTCTTGTTTCAAAAAAGTTTTTCTCTTTTCTAAGGTCCATGATTTCTGACATCCATGGAAAGGGATTTGTAACCCCAACGAACTCTTCATCAAGACCCAACTGCGTTAGCCTTCTGTTTGCAATAAACTTTAAATATTCTTCCATCATTGATGCATTCATCCCAAGCACGCCTCTGGGCATTGTGTCTCTTGCATATTGAATCTCAAGCTCTGTGCCCTCAAGTATCATTTGCGCAGCTTCAGATTTCATTTGGTCATCCCATAGATGTGGATTTTCAATCTTTATTTGATTAATAACATCAATGCCAAAGTTTACATGCATTGACTCATCTCTGAGAATATATTGGAATTGTTCTGCAGTTCCAGTCATTTTATTTCTCCTACCCATAGATAATATTTGAGTAAATCCACAGTAGAAGAAGATTCCTTCTAAAACACAGTAAAAAGCGATAAGATTTTTTAGTAGTTGCTTATCAGTTTCTTCTGTACCAGTTGTAAAATCTGGATCTGATATCTCTTGGGTATATTTCAGCCCCCATGAAGCTTTTCTTGCAACACAAGGCACCTCTCTGTACATATTAAAGATTTCTCCTTCATCCATACCTAAAGACTCTATGCAATATTGATATGCATGAGTGTGAATAGCTTCTTCCAAGCTTTGTCTCAGAATATATTGCCTACATTCAGGATTTGTAATCAATCTATAGATAGCTAAAACTAAATTATTTGCTACAAGTGAGTCCGCAGTTGAGAAAAATCCAAGATTTCTTTTTACGATGGTTCTTTCGTCCTCAGTTAGCCCATCTTCAGATTTCCAAAGCACGATGTCGTTAGTCATGTTTATTTCTTGTGGCATCCAATGATTTGCACTGCCATCAAGATATTTTTGCCATGCCCAATCATACTTAAATGGGACAAGCTGATTAAGATCAGCTTTACAATTAATCATCATCTTTTGATCAACTTGAACACGGCCATTTTGCATCATCTCGTCAAGCTCAGCATTTCCTGCCGTTTCATCAATCTCATTTACCGCTTTTCTTGCAGCTTCAGCCCTGGAGCCCTCAATAATAGTTGAGGCATGTTTCTCCGTTGTTTGTTGAACAGGTTGGACCTCTTTTTGTGCTGACTTTTCAGCATGTGGAACAGAAGGTTGAGGCTCAACAACTTTTTCAATGATTGCTGTTGTTGCTTTTTCTTCCTTTCCGTAATCATCCCAATTTAACATAATTTTCTCCTTAAATTATTGACAAGCTTCACAATCTGGATCATCCAAAGAGCACGCATCAGGAACTGCTGCAGGCTCTCCTAGTTCATGTGGGCTCGAGTTGTCTGTTTCTGCGCTTACCGCATTTAGTTTTCCCTGCTGCACTGTTGATTTTTCTGTTTGTGTTGCAGCAATTGAACGCAAATAATATGTAGTTTTCAGACCAGATAGCCACGCCATACGATAGGTAATATCAAGTTTTTTGCCGTCGGCATTACCTATATATAAGTTTAGTGATTGGGCTTGATCAATCCATTTTTGCCTTCTGCTTGCTGACTCTACTATATATCTTGGTTCTACTTCGAATGCAGTTGAGAAGAGTTTTTTAATATCGTCAGGTATTCTTGAAATTTCCGCTAAACTCCCTTCAAAGTATTTTAGATCATTAATCATAACGTCATCCCACAAATTAATTTCTTTTAATTTTCTTACTAGATGTGGATTTACAATGGTGAATTCACCTGACAAATTAGATTTTACATAAAGATTTTGATAGGTTGGCTCAATAGATTGTGTTACACCTGTTATATTTGAAATAGTTGCTGTTGGTGCAATAGCCATAACGTTTGAGTTTCTCATTCCATCCTTCATTACTTTTTTTCTTAATTTTTCCCAATCTAATGTTTCGGATCGGTCTACTTTGAGATATTCTCCGCCTCTATTTTCTTCTAAAATATCGATTGAATCTTTTGGAAGAATTCCTTTGCTCCATAAAGAACCCTTAAACGATTCATATGAACCACGTTCTTTAGCAAGCTCTGTTGATGCTAGTATTGCGTGATAGCTTATTAATTCCATGCTTCTGTCAGCAAACTCAATAGCATCTTCACTGCAATAAGGTATGTTCTGCATATACAGTGCATCTTGGAATCCCATCAGCCCAAGACCAATTGGTCTGTGTTTAAAGTTTGAATTTTTAGCCGTTTCAACTGAGTAGTAGTTGATATTAATAACGTTATCTAACATTCTAATAGCTGTTGAAACAGTTTGTTTTACTTTGGTTTCATCTAGTTGACCATTTTGCATATGATTTGCTAAATTCACAGATCCAAGGTTACACACTGCAATCTCATCATTTGCGCTTGTATTCAGTGTGATCTCTGTGCAAAGGTTTGATGAATGAATTACTCCACTATGTTGTTGAGGCGATCGCAAATTACAAGAATCTTTAAATGTGATCCATGGATGGCCTGTTTCAAATAACATTGTTAGCATCTTTCTCCAAAGATCTTTTGCCGAAACTGATTTAAACTGTTGCATTTCACCTTTTTTGGCTTTCTCCTCATACTCAACATATTTCTCCTCAAAAGCCTTTCCAACTAAGTCATGTAAATCAGGAGTCTCACCTGGAGAAAAAAGCGTCCATTGCTCATCCTGCTCCATTCTTTTCATAAATAAGTCTGGAACCCAGTTTGCGGTATTCATATCGTGAGTTCTTCTGCGTTCATCACCAGTGTTTTTACGAAGCTCAAGAAACTCCTCTATGTCCAAATGCCAGGACTCAAGATAACCACACATGGCTCCTTTTCTTTTTCCGCCTTGGTTGACCGCAACAGCTGTGTCGTTAGCGACCTTGAGAAATGGTACGACTCCCTGACTTTTTCCGTTTGTGCCCTTAATGTATGAATTCATTGCTCTAACTGGAGTCCAATCATTGCCCAGTCCACCAGCCCATTTTGATAACAATGCATTATCTTTCATTGCTGAGAAAATTCCGTCTAAATCATCAGGAATAGTCGTTAGATAGCAAGAAGAGAGCTGTGGACGCATGGTACCTGAATTAAACAGAGTTGGCGTTGAGCTCATATAATCAAAACTTGAAAGAAGGTTGTAGAATTCTATTGCTCTGTTCTCTCTATCTTTTTCTTCAATTGCGAGCCCCATTGCTACTCTCATAAAGAAGATTTGCGGTAATTCATACCTTATATCATTTGAGTGAATAAAATACCTGTCATAGAGTGTTTGGAGCCCTAGATAAGTAAATTTGAAGTCGTTGTCTGGATTAATTGCCTTGCCAAGCTTATTTAGGTCAAAGGTTTTAAGTTCTGGATTTAGCATTTCTAGTTCAATACCTTTTTCAATAAATGCCTGAAGGGCTTTCGGGTAATAATCAAACATTTCTTGTTGTGTGCTTTGCTCAGCCACACCAAGAAATGAGAGTGCTTCTGAACGTAGCTCATCAAGAAGTATTCTCGCTGTGACATAACTATAATTTGGTTCCAATTCAACCTTAGTTCTTGCTGACATGATCAATGATGCCCGCATGTCGCTGATAGAAACACCGTCATAGAGATTCTTAAGAGCTTCTTCAACAACCATTGTTGCCTCAACATCTTCTAGACCCTCACAAGCATGCTCTATCATTTTTGTGATCCTGTTTATATCCAAAGGAACCTTTTCACCACTGCCTTTGGTAATTGTTATTATTGATTCATTTTTACTTTCCGGTTTTGTTGGTGTAGTTTTTTGCCTTTCCTGAGCTCTTTCTTCTCTGTACAAAATATAGTTTCTTGCAACAGGATGCTCTTCACTGCGCATAAGCTGCAATTCAACTTGATCTTGTATTTCTTCAATATGCAGTGTCCCGCCTGATGGCATTCTTCTGCTAAAAGTTTCAAGTACTCCATGGGTTATACCTTCTACTTTGTTATGTATTCTCTCGCTTGCTGCTGCTCCACCAGACTCAACCGAGAGAAATGCTTTTGTAACAGCTACCTTAATTTTATCGAGTTCGAATGGTACAACTTTGCCATTTCTCTTTATGACTCTAAGTTTACCTGGCGCTGTGATTTCTAAATCAAATGCATCATTAATGACGTTTTGATTCGTTTCAGTTTTAATTTGATTTTCTTGTTCTTGCATTCAGTACTTACTCTTTTTTTTGTTTTTTTGTGCATGCTGGAAAAATCACAAACACAATACCCAACTGTTGATTTAACTTCATTGTGGATAAAGAATCAAGCAAAAAACACAATATATTGTGAATTTTTTTAAAAATTGTCCAACATCCTGTATTTATGCTGTATTTGTACTGTAAAAATTCAGTTGATAAATTGTGGATAAAGTATAAAAATGTATAGATGGAATTGTTTGCTTCAATTGATCAAGGCACTTCATCAACAAGAACCATCATTTTTGATAAAGACTTAAAAACTGTCGATAGCAGGCAAGAAGCTTATGAATTAAATTTTCCGAATCCAGGCTGGGTTGAGATAGATCCTGAGGTGCTTAGAAACTCTGTAATGAATACAATGAAGCCACTTGTGGATAAGTATAAAGATAAGCTAAATTCGATTTCTATTACCAATCAGCGAGAATCCACAATTATTTGGAATAAAAAAACGGGCAACGCAATTTATCCAATAATAGTTTGGCAAGATCGGAGAACAGAAGGGTATTGTAATGAATTAAAAAGGCAAGGACATGAATCCATGATTCAAAACAAGACTGGTCTTGTAATCGATCCATATTTTTCTGCTACAAAAATAAAATGGATTTTAGATAACGTTCCATCAGCACAAGATCAAGCAAAAAAAGGTGAAATCCTCTTTGGAACTATTGACTGTTACCTAGTTTGGTTGCTGACAGGTAAACACCTTACAGACAGTACAAATGCATCTAGAACAATGATATTCAATATTCAAAATCAATGCTGGGATGATGAATTACTAAAACTTTTTGGTATACCAAAAGACATTTTACCTGAAGTAACTGCTTCGAATTTTGAGTTCGGTGAATGTAAAAATTCAGGCCTAAAATTAAATGCTGTTATAGGTGATCAACAAGCTGCATTAGTCGGTCAGCAGTGCTTTAATAAAAATGCAATGAAAGTTACTTTTGGAACTGGATGTTTTCTTATGATGAACATGGGTAAAGAATTCAGGATTTCAAATAAAAAACTTCTTACCACTATTGCTTACAAATTTAATGATCAATGTGTTTATGGTATGGAGGGTAGCATTTTTTCTGCTGGTACCATTATCAAATGGCTCAGAGATAACCTTAATTTTTTTAATTCAGCAAAAGAAAGTGAGTCCCACATCAATTCGAAATGGAATTCTAATGGGGTTCTCTTTGTTCCAGCATTTACAGGGCTTGGAGTGCCTCAGTGGAATCCTAATATAAAAGCATCATTTTATGGAATAACCGCTGAGAACGATAAGAATGATCTTGTAACAGCTGCTTTTAAGTCTATTGTTTATCAACTTAAGGATATTATTATCATACTCAAAGAAGATGGTTATGATATAAGCAGTCTCTCAATAGATGGCGGCATGTCAAATAATCGTAAGTTCTGTCAAATGATAAGTGATATTCTTGGGTTAGAAATATTAGTGCCTGAAAATGTTGAATCTACAGCCACAGGAGCAGCCATTGTAAGTTCCATTAGAGATGTGAAAGAGAACTTAAAAGATTTATCCTTACCAAATTACACAAAATACTTACCAAATGGAAATTCATGTGAAGCTGATTTCAAAGAGTGGCAAAAGTTTGTCCAAACGTTAGATCAACAATATAAATGAAAAAGTATTTCTACCTGAAGTAATGATTTTCACTTGCATAAAGATTATGATTTCCAACCATGTATAGCTATAAGAGTTTAAGCGTTATCGCAGATGAGGGAATTGCAGTTCTCGATGAAGCTGGTTTTAGGCCTGAATCAAAGAAATTTGATTCTATTATAGTAAGGAGTACAAAATTAACTCAGTCTGATTTAACTGATAATCTAAAGTGTATTGGAAGGGCAGGTGCTGGAGTCGATAACATACCAGTATCTGATGCTACTGATAAAGGTATCGTTGTATTTAATAGTCCCGGAGCTAATGCAAATGCGGTAAAAGAGCTCGTAGTTTGCGGTTTATTACTTGCATCAAGAGGCATTGTCCAAGGATCTAATTTCTCTAATAATATGGAACTTGATTCGTTTTCTGATAATACAGAGCTTAATAAGTCTGTAGAGCAAAATAAAAAAACATTTCAAGGCAATGAAGTTTTTGGGAAAACTCTTGGCATTGTTGGTTTGGGTGCAATTGGATCTTTGGTCGCGCGTGCAGCTAGAAATTTAGGAATGCAAATAATAGGATATGATCCTTATATCTCAATCGAAAGCGCATGGAAATTATCATCCGAAGTTGAAAAGGCTGAAAGCATTGATCAACTTCTCAAGAAAAGTGATTATATTTCACTTCATGTACCGTTGGTTGAGGATACAAAAGCGCTTATAAACTCTGAACTGGTAAAAAATTTTAAAAAAGGTGCAAAACTGATCAACTTATCAAGGGGCGGCATTGTTGATGATCTCTCAGTTATTAGTGCACTTGATGAAGGCATATTGAGTTGTTATGTAACAGATTTTCCATCCAAAGAGATAATTACTCGCTCTAGAGACTATAATGACATCATTGTTATGCCTCACATTGGCGCATCTACAAATGAGGCCAAAATAAACTGTGCTGTTATGGCGGCTAATCAAATGAAAGACTTTTTAATGAACGGTAATGTTACAAATTCTGTGAACTTCCCATCAATTATGCTAGAAAGAACAACAGGACATAGAATAATTGTAATTAATTCAAATGAACCTGGCATGATTGGTAAAATTGCTGATCAAATTGCTGAAGCTGGCTTTAATATTGCAGATATGTCTAATAAGAGTAAAGATAATATAGCAATAAATTTAATTGATTTGGATACTAAGGTAACTGATGAATTGGTTTCAAATTTAGGCAAAATTGATCATGTTATATCTGTGCGTAAAATAGAACACTAAACATACTTTTCCACATATCGCTTATCAAAAGGCACCATGTCTTTGAAATTTGAATTCTCTAGCTTTTCTATAAGATTTGGGTCAGAGAGAAGAGCTCTTCCAATGGCAATCATGTCAAAGCTATCATTTTCAAAGGTGTTAAAAAGTTTATCGAAGTCTCCAATCTTTGCTTCATGATCGCCTTGGTATAATTTAATAAAGTCTTTATCAAGACCGACACTTCCTACAGCAATTACAGGTAATTTTGATAATTGTTTTACGCACGCTGAAAGATTAAGGTTTGAGGACTCAAATTCTGGCTCCCAAAAACGTCTCATACTCGTATGAAAGAAATCTGGGTCTGATTTGCTCAATTCAGATATAAATTTATCCAATTCATCAATATTATTTGCGATCTTTGCTCCATAGTCTTGTTGTTTCCATTGAGAAAATCTGATGCCTACAATAAAATTTTCTGAAGTACTTTTTTTTGAACTAGATATTATATCTTTTGCAAAATTAATTCTTTTTTCAAGACTTCCTCCGTAATTATCAGTACGTTGATTTGTTACTTCCCAAAAAAATTGATCAACTAAGTAGCCATGTGCACCATGAATTTCTATACCATCAAAACCAAGATCTTCACAAATCTTTGCATCGTTGGCATATACCTCAATCATCTCTTCTATTTCATCTAGAGACATTTCATGCGCAACCTTTTTCCCTTTTTTGACTATTCCGCTTGGTGTAAATCCTGGTACATTTGGATCAGGATACATTCCAGGTTTACGTATACCTCCAACATGCCATAATTGACAGAATATTTTTGTATCTTCTTTATGAACTGAAGTTATAACTTTTTCCCAGGCTCTTTTAGACTCATCAGATATTAGATTTGGGCATCCTGAATATCCGCTAGAGGATGGATGACTAATTTCAACTCCTTCTGTAATGATTAATCCTACTCCACCTCGAGCCCTCATTGAATAATATTCAGCTGCATCAAGATGAGGGACCCCATTTTGAGAGAAATTTCTGGTCATGGGAGCCATAACAAATCTATTTTTAAAACGTACATTTTTTATTGAAAATTGTTGGAAAAGTTGCTCTTTCATCATAATTATTAATGTAACTTATGTGTTTTATAAATAAAATTTATTGTAAATAAAAAAAAATGTAATTAATACTTGCCCACAAGAAAAAAAGATGTTATTGAAGGCCTTAGACTTAGCAAGTTATTTTTATGGAAAATCTATAAAAATAATCTTAAAGTACTGATATAGGGTTATTAATTTTATTTTGATCACTTTTTAATCAATTTTATAAAATGCCCTTTTTAATAGGGGTTTGATGATAGTGCTACGAGTTATCCATAAACTTATCCACAGATAATGTGGATAAAAAATAACCAATAATTTTTAAGATTTTTTTTAATTTAGATTGTTAAAATATTTGATATAAATGACTGATATATTGTTAGAAAAAGAGTGGTTACAGCTACTTAATCAAGAGTTTCATAAAGAATATATGAAGAAGATTCGTAGTGTTTTAGTTAACTGTGCAAATAAAAAAATACCAGTCTGTCCTCATCCAAAAAATATTTTTCGTGCCTTAGATTTAACTCCACCTTCAAAAGTAAAGGTAATCATTATCGGTCAAGATCCATATCATGGATATGCACAGGCTAATGGATTAGCTTTCTCAGTTGATGAAGGTGTTCGATTACCTCCGAGCTTGCAAAATATCTTCAAAGAACTCTATGACGATTTAGGACATTCAATTTCGCAGAGTGGGAATCTTGAAAAATGGTCTGATCAAGGAGTTTTACTTCTGAACAGTTCACTAACTGTTGAGCTTAATAAACCGAATTCACACAAAGATATTGGTTGGGAAATTTTTACAGATCAAATTATCAAAAAGATTTCGGATATTTCTGGCAAAGTATTCATTTTGTGGGGATCATATGCTCAAAAAAAAGAAGCACTTATAAATTCTGAAAAAAATTTAGTACTTAAAAGTCCTCATCCATCTCCATTATCGGCATATAGAGGTTTTTTTGGTTGTAAACATTTTTCCAAAGCAAATGCATATTTGAAACAACAAAAAATCACAACCATAGATTGGCAGCTATCATAGATCATAAAAAAAATATTTATCATGAAGGTTAATGACTTTCGAGACAATTTTCTTACTTCTTGGTGGGCGTGACTCAGTATTAAGTTTAACTTCTATTCTTTTTTTTGAACGATATTCAACTCTTGCAATCACTTCCTGGCCTCTGAAACATCCTTTTGTAAAACTAACTCTATTTTTATCATATAAAACTTCGTGTGGTCTATGTTTTCCGGACAAGCTTTTGTCTAGATGAATATTTCCAATAAGCAAGTTATTACATTCCCACTGTTGATAGTTAATTAGCGACCCATTATTCTTAGCATCATTCATTACAACGTCAATCATAAATGATGTTCTATTGTTTAAATCAGCTTTTTGACAACTTGCAATAACCTCTTTATCTAAATTTACCAATTTGATGTTATAAAAAGGTAAAAATTTCTGCATTTCATTTAGAAAAATACTTTTTAATTCAATATCTATAGCAATCACGAATTTATTTTCATTCAATGAGATATAAAAATCTGCCAGAATAAAGCCTTTCTCGTCACACAAGGCTGATAATTCAAATTTTTTTTCTTTGCAAAGCCCTACGTCAGAAAGAACCTGCCCTTGAAGCAGATCATATGCTTTGTCATACTCTCCTTCAAAACAAATTAAGCAATAGTTTGAAAGCATATAAGTGCCTTCTGTAAAAAACTTGTCCATTAAATTATTATATATCTAACTTTTAAAACTATGAGCATTAGGCATAATCAAATTAAATGGCAATGTAGGCGAGGACTGCGAGAACTTGATCTTCTTTTCAGAAAAGTAATTATTAAACAACTAGATAGTTTCGAAAATCACGAGCTTGATTTATTAGAACAAGTTTTGAAATATGAGGATCAAGCATTATTTGATTTTATTTTTAAAGAAAAAAGTCTTGGAGACTTCGATCACGAAAAATTTATATTAGAAAAGATAAAAAACTATGTTTAAAGAGTGAACTTTTTGTTACTTTATCTTTCAAAAATACTATGAATAACAATGAAAACCTCAGTGGATGAAGCACTAATTCATCAAATAAAAGATGGGGACGAAGACGCATTTGAGCTAATGGTAATTAAATATCGTCCAAGAATTTTAGCGAGTTTACTGAGATATACTTCTTCTAGAGAATTATCTGAGGACTTAACTCAACAGACTTTTCTAAGAGTATGGGAGAAGATAGATACCTTCAAGGGTAACAGCGCTTTGTTTACATGGATTTATAGCATCTCAATAAATCTAGCTAGAAATTATTATGTATCTAGTCAGGGTAAAAAAACATCTTTAACTGACTCAAATGAAAACCTAGAGAATGAAGTTATTGATTTTAAAAATCCTGAAAACCAGCTCCTAAATAATGAATTGCTAGTAAAAGTAAATTCTTGTTTAAAATCTATGCCCATTGACCTTCGAACTGCATATTCATTAAGAGTTGAGGAGCAAATGCCATATGATGAAATTTCAAAGATAATGAATGTCCCAATTGGGACAGTAAGGTCAAGAATTTTTCGTGCTCGAGAAATTTTATCAAAACAAATTGAGGATATTTTATGAATTCAAAACTAAATCAAGATGAATTGTTGTCTCTATTTTTAGATAACGAACTGGACCATGACCAACTAAATGAGTTTTTAGAAGAACTTAAAGCAAATAGTACTTTGAAGGAAAAGTATAAAACTTATATTGAAATTGATAATGCAGTGAATTCACTAACACAAATATATCAACGAAAAAGATCAAGTATTTTCCACATTCTGAAGTATCGTGCTCAAAAACACAGCAAGATTGTTTCTGCCCTTGCTGCTACTATTATCCTATCAATCGGAATTCTTAGTACAAATACAATTGAATTTAAATCTAATAATTACTTGATTGCCGATGCTGTATCAAGCGTCGAGGCACAAACGCAATTTGAGCTTGTGAACGATGAGCTTATTCAACACGTAATTTACTTGACCATGTCAGATCTCGCGATGAAGAATGATTTAGTCAATCCTAATTGGTTGCCAGTAGGATTTGTTAGAAATCCAAAAAAATTAAACGAATTTACTAATGGGGATGAAGCATTTGCTGTGCATATTGAAAAAAATTATATTAACTTAGATCATCCAAAATATTGGGTGAATGACGATGATGTAATATACTTACATCCCTTAAAAGATGGAAGGCTTGTTAGTATAGTTGGAAATATAAGACCAGATCTCGCAAATAGGGTACTAATATCACTAGATAAATAATAATGTTTAAATTCGGTGTTTTTAAATTTTTCTTTTTAATATTTTCTCTTGTTCTTTATTTTGACAATGCTAATGCTGTTGCACTACCCAATGAAATAAGTTCGATGGTTGAAGAATCCGCGCCAGCTGTTGTGAATATTACTTCAAAAAGAGAAGTTAAAATGAGGAATAATGATTTTTTTGAGGAGTTCGAGAGAAGATTTGGAATTCCTAGAGGATTTCCACCCACTCCTCAACAACCTCAAACCCGTGAAGCTGTTGCATATGGTTCAGGATTTATATTTAAAGATCAGTATCTGCTTACAAATTTTCATGTTGTTGAAGATGCAAATGAAATAATAGTTTCATTATCTGATAGAAGAGAATTTATCGCAGAGGTTATTGGTGTTGATCCTTTATCAGACTTGGCTGTACTAAAAATTGATGGCAAAAAACTACCAAAAGTAAAAATTGGCAAAAGTGCTGATCTTAAGGTTGGTGACTGGGTTGTCGCAATTGGCTCACCTTTCTCTTTTGACTTTTCAGTAACTGCCGGAATTATTAGTGCAAAGGGTCGAAGCATTCAAAACCAAAATATTGGAAATTATGTTCCATTTATTCAAACAGATGTGGCCATAAATCCTGGCAATTCAGGTGGACCTTTATTTGATCTCGATGGAAAGGTAGTGGGAATCAATGCTCAAATCTATTCTAGAAGTGGCGGATATCAAGGTTTAGCATTCGCTATCCCAATTGATGTTGCAATGGAAGTTGCTGATCAAATCATTAAGGATGGTATTGTAAAGAGAGGCTATTTGGGTGTTAGAGTAGCCGAGGTAGATAATGACCTTGCGTTGGCATTAGGTATGGAAAAGCCATATGGAGCTCTAATCAATGATGTAGAAAAGGGAGAATCTGCAGATAAAGCAGGGTTACTCCCAGGTGACGTAATTATTGAATTCGATGATAAAGAAATTAAATTTGGCTCTGATTTACCGCATGTTGTAGGTAGAATACTCCCTGGCACAAATGCAAAAGCAAAAGTTATCAGAGAAGGAAAATCAATAACCCTCAAATTCAATTTGGGTGAATTGCCTTCCGATGAAAGATCCTTTGTTCCTGCTAAAGCAGAAATTGCTGAAGATCCACTTGGCTTAAGACTGGAAAATCTTTCCAGTGAGAATTCACCTCAATCAGATCAACTTGAGGGTGTTTTAGTTGTTCGTGTTGCACCTGGTTCAACAGCATCAGGTAAAATTGTCCGTGGCGATATTATCAATGAGGTCAGAATTTCGGGCAAACGCTTTAAAATTACGGATGTGGATGATTTTTATGATGTAATTGAACCTCTCAGTACAGGAACTAAAATTGCAATTGTAGGCAGGCGATCAGGCAATAGGTTTTTTGCTGCAGTTACAGTAGAGTAACGTCAGTTTTTTTGGATAATTCCTCCAATCTTATAAAATGTAATTTCTATGAAAGAAATTAGAAATTTTTCAATTATTGCTCATATCGACCATGGCAAATCAACACTTTCAGATAGATTGATTGAGAAATGCGGTGGGTTAACAAAGCGAGAAATGGAAAATCAAGTTCTAGACTCAATGGATATTGAAAGGGAAAGAGGCATAACAATTAAAGCTCAATCTGTTAGTTTAAATTTTTCAACAAAGCAAAATAACTATGAATTAAATTTTATTGATACACCTGGACATGTAGATTTCTCATATGAAGTATCTAGATCACTTTATGCATGTGAAGGAGCTTTGCTTGTTGTAGATGGATCACAAGGCGTAGAGGCACAAACTTTAGCAAATTGCTATACAGCTCTTGATCAAGGTCTAGAAGTGGTTCCAGTAATTAACAAAATTGATCTTCCTCAATCTGATCCAATCAGAGTAATTGAGGAAATCGAAGATATTATTGGTTTAGAGGCAAAAGATGCTCCATTAGTTAGCGCAAAAACTGGAGAAGGCATAGATATACTTTTAAATCACATTGTAGAAAAAATCCCACCACCGGCACAAACATCATCAAAACAATTTAAAGCAATGATTATAGATTCTTGGTTTGATGCATATCTTGGTGTAGTTTCATTGGTCAAAGTTATAGATGGCAGTCTTAATAAGGGACAAAAGATTAAGATTCATTCAACTGGTCAATCATTTACTGTGGATGAGGTTGGAATTTTTACACCTAAAAAGACCACAAAAACTTCTCTTAATGCAGGTCAAGTTGGTTATATGGTTGCAGGTGTAAAGGATATTCTTGGTGCACCAGTTGGAGATACAATTATAGATTCCGCTGACGAAGAAAGTAGTGCATTGCCTGGATTTCAGAAAGTTTCTCCAAAAGTTTTTGCATCACTTTTCACAGTAAATTCAGAGGATTATGAGAAGTTTCGCGATGCATTGGCAAAATTAACTTTAAATGATTCATCATTGACATATGAACCAGAAATCTCTGATGCACTTGGTTTTGGCTTCAGGTGTGGATTTCTAGGTACATTGCACATGGAAGTTATCGTAGAAAGACTTGAACGAGAGAATGAAATAGAATTAATCTCAACGGCACCATCAGTTAAATATCAAATTGAAAAAACGAATGGTGAAATTATTGAATGTGATAATCCCTCGCAGTTGCCCAATCAAAATGATATTAATGAGATAAGAGAACCATTTGCAATTGCAAACATACTTACTCCAAAGGAATTTGTTGGAGCAATTATTACTCTATGCACTGAAAAAAGAGGAAAACAGAAATCTATGAAATATTTTGGTAATCAGGTAGCTATTGAATTTGAAATCCCGCTTGGGGAAGTTATCAATAATTTTTTTGATCGTCTCAAATCTTCTACCAAAGGATTTGCCTCCATAGATTATTCTTTGTGTGGTTTTAAGAATTCCGATTTAAAAAAATTGGATGTTTTAATTAACAATTCAAAAGTTGATGCACTATCAATAATGGTTCATAGTACATTTGTGATGACAAGAGCTAGAGAAATAACTCAAAACCTTCAAAAACTTATACCTCGACAGATGTTTGATGTCCCAATACAGGTTGCTTTAGGATCTAAAATTATTTCAAGAGAAACTGTTAAAGCCTATAGGAAGAATGTAACTGCAAAGCTTTATGGTGGAGATGTCACACGTAAGAAGAAACTTCTTGAAAAACAAAAAAAGGGTAAGAAAAAGATGAAACAAATTGGTAAGGTATCTATACCTCAAGAAGCTTTTTTAAATTACTTTAGTGGTGAATCATAATGCTACACGACCCATTATTTATTTTGGCATGTTTAGGTGTCTTAGCTGCTATAGGCTTTTGGATAAGATCTAATTTAGACAATACTATTAATCCTAGACTGGAGGAAAGATTGAATTTTATTGGATTTATTTTTGCCGTGATTGGAATCTGGAGGTTGTTTGTAAATGCAGGCGACTTGGGAATCATTTTATTGGTTGGAACTGTTGTTTCAGTAATAATTTTTTTAATTGGAGTGTTCGCAAAAAATATTGTGCTAAGAAAAACTGGCAGAAACTGGACTATCCCGATCTTTTTAATTTTTTCCCTTAGAACTTTTGCATTTGAGCCATTTCAGATCCCATCTGAGAGCATGATACCTGGACTTGAAATTGGTGATTTCTTGTTGGTTAATAAGCATTCTTATGGAATTAAAATCAATAGAGTTGGAAAACCACTTTTTGCTGGAAAAGATCCTGAATATGGTGATGTGGTTGTCTTCATCCCGCCACACGTAAATGTACCTTACGTCAAGAGATTAATTGGTAAACCTGGAGATAAAATAAAGTACATTGATAAAAAGCTTTTTGTAAATAATGAACCTTTAAATCAAGATTACATTTCTGCTTCAACAAAAGAAGTTATTGCGCGTGAAACATTTAAAAGTTCAGAAAGAATTATAAGGCTTGAACTTAACCGTAATATTAGATTTCCAGAAGAAGTAACTGTACCACCAAATCATTTTTTCGTTATGGGTGATAACAGAGATAACTCATATGATTCAAGAAGTTTTGGATTCGTTCCCAGAGAAAATTTTATGGGAACAGCAGAGGTCATATGGGTAACCTGGAAATGTTGGCTATGTATACCAACATTCGATAGAGTAGGACTTATAAAATAGAATAAATGCCGGAAAATATTAAAATTCCAAAAAAAATTACAAATTCTAAAAATTACAAGCTTGCCTTCATTCATAAAAGTTTTGATAAGGATCAAAATAATGAAAGACTGGAATTTCTGGGAGATGCTGTGATTCAGCTTGCAATCTCTGAAAAGCTACATCATGAAGAGCAGCATTTTAATGAAGGCGAATTAACAAGAATTCGTGCCAAACTTGTAAACACTTCTTTTTTATCTTCTGTTTGTAAAAAACATGATTTTCACAAGTATATTAAAGCGTCAAAGGGAACCAATAGCCTTAGCGAATACCAAAAAGATAAAGTGTATGCAGGTATGCTTGAGGCAATTATTGGGGCAGTTTTTTTAGAATCCGACTATTATTATGCCTCGAAATTTGTCTATAAATTGTTTGGTGATGAGCTTTATAGTCTTGATAGTACAAAGGATGCTAAAACCATACTGCAAGAATATTGTCAGTCTAACAATATTGAGTTGCCTAGTTATCATTCAACGGAAGATAACAAAAGCAATGAGTTTGTATGCACGTTAAATATTAATAATATGACGATCGAGGCAAAACATGTTCAAAAAAAAATATCTGAGCAGCTAGCAGCCAAAAAAGCTCTTACAATGATTACCAAATGACTGATTTTAAATGCGGTTATGTCTCCATAATTGGCCAACCAAATGTTGGCAAGTCTACATTACTGAATAAAATTTTAGACAAAAAAATTTCTATCACCTCAAGAAAATCTCAAACCACTCGCAATAATATAATCGGAGTAAAGACATTAAAGAATGCTCAACTTATTTTTCTGGACACTCCTGGAATTCATTCCCAATCTAAAAAAACATTAAACAAGTATCTCAATAAATCTGCTAAAAGTGTATTTGAGGATTCAGACATTCTGCTATTCCTCATTCAAAGAAATAAATTGACTGCTCAAGATAAGAGCATCATCAATGAATTTAAAAATTCAAATGTAAAGACTATATGTGCCATAAACAAAATTGATCAAATTGCAGATAAAAATTCATTACTACCCTTAATTAACGAACTCGCAATGGAACATTCATTTACCGATATTGTTCCAATTTCGGCCTTAAAAGGTAACGGTGTAGACAATTTAGTCAATATACTTAAATCACATTTACCATTTAATCCCTATTTTTACCCAATCGACCACAATTTCAATCAACATTCCAATTTTTTTATAAGCGAGCTTATTCGGGAGAAAATTACAAGAATTATGGGAGATGAAATTCCATACGAAGTTTATGTTGAAGTTGAAAAGAATGAAGTGATAGATAATCGATTAGAAATAGACATTGTTATATATGTAGCAAAAAGTAGTCAAAAAAGCATCGTCATTGGAAAAGATGGAGAACAATTAAAAAAGATTGGTACTGCTACAAGAAAAGAACTGCAGAAAATCTTTAATAAGAAAGTAATGTTAAGATCGTGGGTGAAAGTCAAAAAGAATTGGAATACCAACATAGAAAGAATTCAAAGCTTAGGGATTGGAAACAGCATAGATGTATAAAGAATGGGAGAGATGTTTTGTTTTGCATTGTCGCTCTTTTGGAGATACCTCATTAATAGTTGACCTTTTTAGCAAAAATCAAGGAAAGATATCAGTGCTTGCAAAAGGAGCAAAAAAACCTCGATCAAAATATTTTGGAATATTTACTCCATTTAAAGAAGTAAAAATTACTCTTTCAGGTAGATCTGATCTAAAAACTGTTAATGAAGTAGATATACATTATCACTCATCGGCATCTTTAGATTCTAAATCTACCTATAGCTATCTCTATATTAATGAACTTTTAAGTAAAGTACTTCCCAAATCTATTCCTAATTTAGATTTATTTAATCTTTATCAATCGTTTGTCGAGAAGTTTAATTCATCGTCTTTCGATGAAGTAAACTTAAGACATTTCGAGCTTGATTTACTTGATGAGCTGGGATTTGGGATTAACTTTGATATAAGTCCAGAGAATCAAAATCTAGAAGATAATCAAATAAGATTTATATTTGTTCCTGAGCAAGGTTTCAAAGCGACTCAACTTGATTCAGGATTTACACCAAAGGAGTTAAAACAAATTAAATTAAGAAAATTACGTAACATAAACAAAAATGCACTAAAAGAATTAACTCAATCGGCTATCTTATCTTGCCTTGATGGCAAGCAAATATTAAGTGGAGCTGTTTTTGGGAGGCTAAAAAATTGATTTATGGAATTGGAGTTGATCTTTGCAGTATAAGGCGTGTTCAAAACATAAAAGATCTAAATAAATTCGCAAACAAGATTCTTACATCTGCTGAGATTGAATACCTAGGTACTTTAGATCAAAAGAATTCTGTAAATTACCTAGCTAAGCAATTTGCAGCAAAGGAAGCGCTTTCAAAAGCTCTAGGTACTGGACTTACAGGTGATGTAAAATTAAATTTGATTGAAATTGATAGAGATCAATCCGGCAAGCCTTATATAAAGATGAATGATCATATGAAAACTTTACTATCTAAAATAGGTGTAAATTCTACCTTTGTTAGCTTGGCTGATGACAGTGATTTTGCTGTTGCTACTGTAATACTTGAGAGATGAAAAAAATAATCTTATTAGGACCGCCTGGCGCAGGCAAGGGTACTCAAGCTGATTTAATATGCAATTATCTAAAAATACCTAAAATCAGTACTGGCGATATGTTACGTGAGGCGATTTCATCAGGCAGCAGCCTTGGTAAAAAAGTAAGTGATGTTATGAATTCTGGAGCACTTGTCTCAGATGATATTATCATAGAGCTAATTTTAGAAAGAATTTCTAATAAAGATTGTAAGGATGGGTTTCTCTTTGACGGTGTACCAAGAACTATTGGTCAAGCAAATTTGTGTGCTGAAAATAACATTACTTTTACTACGGTGATTGAGATTGATGTTGCAGATGAAATCATCATTGACAGAATGTCTGGTAGAAGGGTGCATGCACCCTCAGGGCGAAATTACCACGTTAAGTTCAATCCACCTAAGCAGGATAATCTTGATGATGTGACTGGCGAACCACTTATTCAACGAAAGGATGATTTACCTGAAACCGTTAAACACAGACTTGCTGTTTATCATGATGAGACTCTTCCACTTGCAAATTTTTACAAAGCACTGTCACTTCAATATTTCAAAGTGGACGGAAATCAAGCAGTTGATTCTGTTTTTAATCAGATAAAAGATGGAGCCTTAATTCATTGAAGATTCTTGGTGTTGACCTAACAGCAAATTATTCATCTGTGGCCATAAAAATAGATGATGATATAAACAGCATTTCAATATCACACTCAACATATGCAAGACCTGACTGGGATAAATTATTGAATAATTTATTTCCAAAAGAAATCATCTTGGATGACTTAGATGCAGTCGCATATGCAAATGGACCAGGATCATTCACTTCTCTTAGGTCCGCTGCAGCATTTACCAAAGCAATTGCAGCTTCAAAAAAAGTACCTCTTATTCCGGTATCAAGTTTGAAGGCAATGGCATGGGAGTCAAAAAAATGGGTAAAGCAATTGCCTTATATCATCCATGTATGCAATGTTGCTGAAAAAGAAAATTTATATTATGCGGCTTACAATTTGGACACCAATAAAATTGATGTTGTCACAGAGCCTACTTTAGTTACAAAAGATTTTATTAAGCAAATATTTAATAATGAAGACTATTTAATTGGTGATGCTTGGGAGGATGAATCATTTGCTTCAAGATTGGTAACCGATTATGTAAGTTTCTCTGCTGATGCTGTTGTATCAATAGCTTCAAGCTACATTATCCAAAAAAAATCATTTTCAGATAGTGATATTGAACCAATATATTTGACTAACCCTAATTATCGAAAAATTAAAGATGACTGATTATTTTATTGCAATTGTCATGTCAGTTATTCAAGGTTTAACAGAGTTTTTGCCTATCTCCAGTTCTGCCCATTTACTAATACCCTCATTAATTTTTGGCATAACTGATCTAGGACTAAATTTTGATATTGCAGTTCATTTTGGAACTCTCACCGCAGTAGTTTTCTATTTTCGTGATGATATCGTGAAGATTTTTAATTCTTTTTATAATATTAAAGATGAAAATTTAGCTTCATACAGAAAGTTAGGTTTATTTGTTCTCATTGCTTCAATACCAGCAATCATTATTGGTCCTTTTTTCTCTGATGCCTTGATCAATAGACAGGTCACCATTCATTCTATTGCAATAAGCAATTTAATTTTTGCAAACCTTCTATTGGCTGCATATTTACTATCAAAGCAAAAATTATCAATACAGCAACTGACTTATTTGAGCGCATTTTTAATAGGTTGTTTTCAAATTTTTGCTTTTTTTCCAGGTGCTTCAAGATCTGGTGTTTTGATCACGGGTGCACTTATTTTAGGTCTCAATCTGAAAGATGGTTCTAAATTTGCATTTTTGTTAGCAATACCAGCAATTTCAGGAGCATTGATATTTATGGTTTTGGGCTTTAATCAAAATGTAAACCTTAATGAAATTCTCATCTTAACTCTCGGATTTCTTACATCAGCATTTGTAGCATTTTTTACCATAGAATTTTTTTTAAGATTTGTGAACAAAATTGGTATGTACCCATTTATTTTCTATAGATTTGTACTAGGTTTAATATTAATAATGTTGTGAGTATAAAATTTTATTGTGCAGATATTCCAAATCAATCTAAAGCGTTAGAGATAGCTAAAAAATTATCCACGACGTTAGAATTTGACAATACCAAAAGACATGAATCTGAGCCATATTTTTTATTCAGGGACTTGAATCTCTATTTTTTCCATCCTCTTGCAAAAGCAAAAAACCCACTACTTATTAATTATGATTCACCAAAAAATCAATGGCGAATGAGTAGGGTGGAACATGAAAAGCATCTAAAAAAAGCAATTGGCAGGCACAATAGACCTCTGAGAATATTTGATACAACTGGGGGCCTTCTTACGGATGCTTTAATTTTTCTTTCATTAGGTCATTTTGTTGAATGTACTGAAAAAAGTAGCATCATTTATAACCTAACCAATTATGCTCTTGAAAAAAGTGTGACAGTTAAAAAAAAATTAAAAAAGAAATTTATACATCACAATGTTGATTTTAAAGAGATTAATCAACACGATTCATACGATATTGTCTATTATGACCCCATGTTTGAGGCAACAAAGAAAACTGCCTCAAGCTCCGGAAATATTGATTATCTAAAAAAAATACTTGAGTTTGAAAATCATAGATATGATACAAAATTAGATTTCCAATATTTGTGTGATAATTTTAAATGCAAAAAAATTATTAAAAGACCAGTAAAAGCAACACCACTTTCAAATAAAATCAACTATCAAATTTTTGGTAAATCAATTAGGTATGATGTTTATTTGTAGCACTATTTTCTTACTTGACCATCACCACGAACAAGATATTTAAAACTTGTTAGTTGCTCAACACCAACTGGTCCTCTTGCATGAAATTTTCCAGTTGCAATTCCTATTTCCCCACCAAGCCCAAATTCACCACCATCGGCAAATTGTGTAGATGAGTTAACCATAACAATTGCACTATCAATTTCGTTGGTGAATTGATCTTGGGCAGCTTTATCGGAGGAAATAATAGATTCAGTATGACCAGTTCCAAATTCACGAATATGTTTTATAGCTTCATCTAAATCTTTAACAATTTTTATGCTTATAATTGGAGCTAGATATTCAGTGGACCAGTCATCATCTGAGGCACTTTTTACATCTTTACTGAGTTCCAATGTTTGTTCACATCCTCTAACCTCACATCCCGCCTGCAGTAATTCTTCAATCACTGCCTTTCCGATCGATTCTTTAATGTTTTCATGTAGTAACAAAGTTTCTACTGCACCACAGATTCCTGGTCTTCGCATTTTTGAGTTCATACAAACATTAATTGCAATGTCATGAGAGGCCTGTTTGTCTATAAAGATATGACATATTCCCTCAAGATGCCCAAAAACTGGAACCTTTGCCGATCTTTCCACTGCCTCAACTAAACTTTTTCCACCCCGAGGTACGATTACATCTATAGTATTTCCTAGACCTCCAAGCATTAAATCAACTGCAGCTCTTTCAGTCGAATCAACAATTTGCACAGCGAATTTTGGTAGTTCAGCATTCTTTAATGCATTTTGAATTTGTAGGACAATTGCTTTTGAGGTCCTTAGGCCATCAGACCCACTTCTAAGAATCACAGCATTGCCAGATTTAATGCATAATGCAGAAGCATCACTTGCAACATTTGGTCTGCTTTCAAAAATAATGCCAATTACTCCAAGTGGAGTTGATACTCTATCAATTTGAAGCCCATTTGGTCTTTTCCAACTTGCAAGAGTTTTTCCTACTGGATCTGGAAAGGTTTGTATTTCATTTAATGCATCGCAGATTCCATCTATTCTTGCATTATCAAGCCTAAGTCTATCTATAAATGCATCATCCTTATTTTTAGAATGAGCATCATTAATATCCTGTAGATTTGCGTCTAGAATCTCATTTGTATTTTTTTGAATTAGTTTAATAGCTTCCTCAAAAAAAATATTTTTTTGCTGCGCAGTAGCAGTCTGAAGAGATTTGGCTGCATTTACAGCACATGCACCCATTTGTTCTAATTGAGTTTTGTTCATTTTCTAAACCAGGTAGCAGTATTTTCTTTAAATATTCTTTTAATCGGGTTTGGATGTAGACCAGACCCAATCACCACATCACATTTATTTTGCATGCATGCCTCTGCTGCCAACAATTTTGATTTCATGCCTCCTTTTCCAGAAATATCTTTATCATTGGCCATTTTTCTTATTTTAGAATCAATCTTGCTTATTTTGTTAATTATCAAGCTTTGATTGGAATTAATTTCATCCTTTTCCTTATATAGGCCCTCAATAGTCGAAAGCATTATGAGTAAATTTGCTTTAAAAAGTTTTGCAATTTTTGCTGCAAGCAAGTCATTGTCTCCAAATTTTATTTCATCTGTTGCAGTACTATCATTTTCGTTAATAATAGGTATCAGATTTAATTCCAATAATTTGTTCATAGTTTGTATTGCATAATTTGAGGAGGTTTTTAATTTTAATTCAGCTGGTGTAAGCAGCATTTGCCCAATATTGATTGAATGGTTGTTGAAATGCTTCTTCCATGCTGCCATAAGCTCAATCTGTCCATGCGATGCAAGCGCTTGTGACTCCGATAGCCTTAGGGTATTTGGAAGCATAATATTTTTTCTTCCAAGAGAAATAGCACCTGACGAAACCAACAAAACTTGAATTTTACGATTACGTAGCCACAATATGTCATTGCAAATCGCTGATAAGATTTTCTGATTTACTTTTCCATCTGGTCGAGCGATCACAGCAGATCCTACCTTAATTATGATGCGTTTGTATTTACTAAGTTTCACTATAATCCTTATGGTGCCCCATATCTGAGTCGAACAGATACTCCCGAAGGAACGCGATTTTGAGTCGCGCGCGTCTACCAATTCCGCCAATGGGGCAAAGCATGTAATTGTAGCTGAGATAAACATCTTTTAAAATTAAGTTTCAATGCACCTTGATCAGTTTAATTATCATTTACCAGAGGGTTTGATAGCCAAGCATCCACCACAAAATAGGACTGACGCAAGACTGTTACTCTTTATCAATGAAGTTATTAAGCATAAGCAAATCAGCGCATTAAGTAGTGTGATAACTGAAAATGACATATTAGTCTTAAATGAAACCAGTGTTATACCCGCGCGACTATTTGGAACAAAAGAAACAGGCGGCAAGGTTGAAGTAATGCTCGAAAAAATTATTGAAGATAATAGAACATTGGTGCAGATTAAATCTTCTAGATCAATCAAAAAAAAATCATCTATACATTTTATGTATGACGACCAAACATTTTCAGCAACATGCTTAGGTAGGCAAGATAAATTTTATCTACTTAAGTGGGACGATGATCCCACCCCAATCTTTTTATCTTTTGGAACAACGCCATTACCACCTTATATTAATCGAGCCACAACCTTAGAAGATCAATTACGTTATCAGACTGTCTATGCAAATAAACGGTTACAACAATCTGTAGCAGCGCCCACGGCAGGATTACATTTTGATTTGCCAATGTTAAATGAGCTTGAGAAGACAGGTTTAAAAATAAGATATTTAAGTCTGCATGTAGGCGCAGGCACTTATACCCCTGTGACCTCTGAGGATATAACAAAACACAAAATGCATGCAGAAGAAGTCGCTGTAGACAGAGAGTTAGTGCAAGAAATATTATCGGTTAAACAGCAAGACGGAAAAGTTTTTGCAGTTGGCACAACAACACTTAGAGCTCTTGAGGCAACTTTCTTAGATTCAAGAACTGAGTTTAAAGGCAGCACTGATTTATTTATTTATCCAGGATTTCAATTTAAAGTTGTCGATTATTTGCTAACCAATTTTCATCAACCAAAATCCTCATTGTTGATGTTGGTAGCTGCTTTTATTGGCCTTGAGAACTTAAAAAAAATTTATGCTGAAGCTATAGAAATGCAGTATCGGTTTTTATCCTATGGTGATGCTATGCTACTAGAACGCCATGATCTTTAACCTTTTAAATCAAGATGGTTTTGCAAGAAGAGCAGAATTAAAATTTAAAAATGGCTCTGTGCAAACACCAGCATTTATGCCTGTTGGAACAAATGGCACGGTTAAAGCACTGGAATATGAAAACCTATTGTCTACTAATTCTGAAATCATATTGGGCAATACCTTTCATCTAATGTTAAGACCTGGAGATGAATTAATTAAAGAATTTGGAGGCTTGCATAAATTTATTGGTTGGGAAAAGCCTATTCTTACAGATTCAGGTGGATTTCAAGTTTGGAGCTTAGGAAAGTTAGCAAAAATTTCAGAAGAGGGAGTAAATTTTAAATCTCCATATGATGGAAAAGAAGTCTTTATATCTCCAGAGCGTTCAATAGATATTCAAGAAAATCTTGGTTCAAATATTGTTATGGTTTTTGACGATTGCACTGGTTATCCAGCTGAACATTCCATTGCTAAGTTATCAATGGAGCTTTCAATGCGTTGGGCAAAAAGATGTAAGGCGCATCACAAAGGCAACTCTTCTTTATTTGGCATCATTCAGGGTGGTATGCACAACGATTTAAGATTGCAATCACTTGAATCATTAATGAATATGAATTTCAGTGGCCTAGCTGTTGGTGGCCTTAGTGTTGGTGAGCCTGCAGAGGAAAGATTGGATGTTTTAATGCATCTAAAGGAACATTACCCAAATGATATTCCTAGATATTTAATGGGTGTAGGTCGGCCAGAAGATATTATTGATGCAGTGAGTTGTGGGATTGATATGTTTGACTGTGTAATGCCTACGCGTAATGCAAGAAATGGCCAATTATTTACATCCTTAGGAGAAATCAATATAAGAAATTCAAAGTATAGAAATGATCAAGACCCAATTGATAAAAATTGCTCATGCAAAGTTTGTCAAAAGTACTCTAAGGGTTATTTAAATCACCTTGATAAGACAAATGAGATCCTTGCATCAATTTTACTCTCTTATCACAACGTATATTTTTATCAAAATCTCATGCAAAACATTCGGCAATCAATACAAGAAAACACATTCGCTAACTTTATAAAAGAATTTTATAATATGCGAGGCAAAGATTTACCCACACATTTAGTTTGAGGAAATTATGAATGAAAATGTAGCACAAGCACCAAGTTTTTTTGACCCATCATTATTTTTATTGATTGGAATGGTTTTCATTATCTATTTCATGCTAATCAGACCACAAAATAAAAGAGCTAAAGCACTCAAAGAAATGCTTGGAGCCCTAGAAGTTGGAGACGAAGTTATTGCAGCAAATGGGATTCTTGGAAAAGTGCAAAGCATTAGCGGTGATTATGTCTCCATTGAGGTTAGTGAGAATGTTAAATTCAAGCTTCAAAAAGCTTCTATTTCAGGGACATTGCCAAAAGGCACAATTGATTCCATTAATAAGTAAATCTTGTGAATAAATTTTCAATTTGGACAAATTTAACAATACTTATGGTTTTGTTGATAGGTATTTTGTACTCATTACCAAATTTATATCCTGCTAAACCATCAATACAAGCAACATATGCAAACTCTGCGCTTGCTGCAGATCAAAATCTTTATGATCGCATTGAAAATATATTGGACTCAGCTGAAATAGATGATTTTAATATCGCATTAATTGACAATAATATTGCTGTCAATTTTAATTCATTGGATGACCAGCTTAAAGGCAAGTCATTGCTCGAAAGAGCGTTCCTTGATGAAGTTATTATTGCACTCAATCTTCAACCCTCAACACCTGAATGGTTAAAAAATATAGGTGGATCTCCATTGCGATTAGGACTCGATTTATCAGGCGGCGTCCATTTTTTACTAGAAGTAGATATTGAAAATGCTGTTGCTAATAGACTTGAGAGCGCCTTAAATGAATTTCGAAAAAAATTTAGAGAAGATCGTGTTAGATACGTAAAATCAGTTAATACTGGATCAGCAATAATATTTAATTTTGATTCAAATGATGACTACGGAAATGCAATTAACATCATAAATAAAGACAATTTGGCACCATCAGGCATTATTTATGATCTTGCACTAGACCCGATTAATAATGAAATTGGCATAAGTTTTTCTAGAGAAGCTATCAAAGATATTAGAGATTATGCAGTTGGCCAAAACTTGATGACATTAAGAAATAGGGTTAATGAGCTCGGAGTATCAGAACCAATCGTACAAAGACAAGGAAGCGACAGAATTGTAGTGCAGCTACCTGGAGTTCAGGATACTACAGCAGCTAAAAAAATAATTGGTAAAACTGCTAATTTAGAATTTCGCATGGAAGCTACACCAACTACTTCTAGATTAAGGAAAGAAACATTTGAATTTAAAGCATCTGAGTTTACAACTGCCGAGTTAGAGAGGACCGTTGTAGTTTCTGGAGATAGTGTCACTAACGCGAGTACTGGTTTTGATGAAAATGGATTTCCGCAAGTAAACATCACCTTAGATATGCAAGGAGGTAGGTCACTACAAAAGGCAACTACTGGAAACATTGGAAGAAGGTTGGGGGTCTTGTTCGTTGAGCAAAAAACAAGATCTGAGATTGTTAAAAATGATTCTGGTGAGGAAGTTATTGAGCAAACTCAATATGTGGAGAAAAAAATTATTAGTCTTGCAACAGTGCAAGCAGTTCTAGGTACTAGTTTTAGGATAACTGGAGTAGGGAATACTCAAGAAGCAAGTGAGCTAGCATTATTATTAAGAGCTGGTGCATTGGCTGCACCAATGAAATTTGTGGAAGAAAGGACTGTTGGACCTAGTTTAGGTAAAGAAAATATACAACTAGGTGTTCGTTCAATCATTATTGGATTAGTCGCAGTTGTTTTATTTATGTTGTTTTATTATCGATGGTTTGGTTTTGCAGCAAATCTAGCATTGATATCAAATCTTATTTTAATTACAGGATTTATGTCATTAATTGGGGCAACACTTACATTACCCGGTATTGCAGGTATTGTCTTAACAGTTGGTATGGCAGTAGATGCTAATGTCTTGATATTTTCAAGAATAAGAGAGGAACTTGGAACTGGTACATCCCCACAAGAAGCAATTAAAGAGGGTTTTTCTAAGGCTTTTACAACTATTTTTGATGCGAATATTACAACTTTAATTGCAGCAATTGTTTTGTATGCTATTGGCACTGGTCCTGTTAAAGGATTTGCGATTACTTTATCAATTGGCATATTAACATCTATGTTTACTGCAATATTAGGCACTCGTGCTGTGGTTAACTTAATGTATGGACAGAGAAATTTAAAGGAGCTTAAAGTCTAATGAATTTCAAAATTCCATTTATGAAGTACAGGAAGATTGCAGCCATTGCATCATTAATTTTATTTGCTGTATCAATCTTATCGATAGCATTCAGGGGATTGAGTCTAGGACTGGATTTTAGTGGAGGAACTTTGGTTGAACTTACATTTAAGGAAACAATCCCTCTTGAATCATTACGAGTCGATCTTAGTGCAAACAATTATGAAGATTTTCAAGTAGTTAACTTTGGATCTGATACAGATGTACTAATAAAGATCGCTGATGTGGAAGGCAACAGCTCAATTGGGGATGAAGTATTTGATTTAGTTCAATCAAATTATCCTGAAACAGAATTGAAGCGAATTGAGTTTGTTGGACCACAAATTGGATCAGAACTTCGAGATCAAGGTGGTTTTGGCATGTTGGTGGCGCTTGGAATGATTCTTTTATACGTGGCATTTAGATTTCAATACAAGTTTGCAGTTGGTGCGGTGGTTGCACTTGCGCATGATGTAGTAATCATTTTAGGTTTATTTTCAATTTTTACTTGGGATTTTGATTTAACAGTTTTGGCAGCATTGTTAGCAGTTATTGGTTATTCTCTTAATGATACGATTGTGGTTTCAGACAGAATTAGAGAAAACTTTCGATCGCAAAGAGGCATAAATCCTGATGAAGTTGTTGATTTATCTATCAATCAGATGCTTTCAAGAACTCTCATTACATCTTTGACCACACTCTTAGTTTTATTTGCATTATTCATCTTAGGTGGAGAGCTCATAAAAGGTTTTTCACTTGCATTAATCATCGGAGTACTGATAGGTACTTACTCATCTATCTATGTAGTTGCAAATATGCTTCTGATGTTTGGTATTAATCAGGAAGATATGGCAATACCTGATCCAGATGAGGGACCACTTGATGATATGCCCTAGGCTGGGGAGAAGTTAGATTTAATGCTTTTGAACATCTGTTTGTAGCATTTTGGTGCGGCACACAAAATGTGATCGCCGTCTAAGCAATCTGGATTACCTGTAAAATCACTAACCAACGCGCCTGATTCTGAAGCAATTAAGATTCCAGCTGCAAAATCCCATATTCCCATACCATTACCCCAAAAAGCATCCAATCTTCCTGCTGCAACATATGCAATATCCAGCGCAGATGAGCCAGACCTTCTGATAGTCAATCCATGTTTATAGAGCTCCCTAAAAGTTTCTATATTTTTAAATTTATAACTTTGTTCTGGTGTTGAGTGGGAGCTATTTGCAATCAAAGCATCTTTCAGATTTGGCCTAATACTTGCTCTTATTCTTTCTCCATTTAATTGAGCACCTTTGCCCTTAGATGCAGTAAATTCCTCTCTTCTTGCAGGATCGATTATCACCGCATGCTCTAATTTATCATCAACTTTACATGCAAGAGAAATACAGTAATGCGGATAGCCATGGATGAAATTTGTAGTGCCATCAATAGGATCAAGTATCCATGTTGTATTGGAGTTATTTATTTCATGTCCAAACTCCTCACCAAGAAAATTATGCTCTGGATAATATTTTTTAATTTCAGCAAATACTTTAGACTCAATTTTTTGATCCATTTCAGTGACATAATCTGTTGGCCCTTTTTTTTGAATTTGCAAAGAATGTACTTTTTTAACGCCAAATTCAATTTCACTAGCACCGATTCGTGCAGCTATTAAAGCAACATTGAGTAAAGCAGGTTGAGACATGTCGCATATTGTACTCGAAAGAAGGATAATAAGTTGATGATTCAAGCATCTTCGTTTATTGATATAGTTTTGGTAGAAACCTCTCACCCAGGCAATATAGGATCTGCCGCTAGAGCAATAAAAAATATGGGATTATCCAATCTTGTTTTGGTTAATCCAAAGAAGTTTCCTCATGGTGATGCTAGAGCTTTAGCAGGAAATGCAAAGGATCTTTTGCAGCATGCAAAAGTGACAAAAAATCTAAAAGACGCTTTGCAAGATGCAAAATATGTATTTGCTACGTCTTCACGAGAGAGATCTATAAGCTGGCCATCAATAAGCTTATGTGAAGCATCTGAGAAGATTCTTAGCTTAGCAAATCAAAATCAAAAAGCCGTTATTGTATTTGGAAGAGAAGATAGCGGACTGACTAATGAGGAATTACAACTTTCCAATGAACATATCATTATTCCCGCTGATGAAGACTATCCGGTGCTCAATCTTGCTATGAGTGTGCAACTTGTATGCTATGAAATTTTTACTAGAGCCAATCAGAACATGGAATATGAGTGGCAAGATTTTCCTGAATACACAAATAAAGAAGTCAATGATCTAATCGAGCATTTTAAAAAAGTTGCCATTAAATCGGGAACAGTAGATCCAAATAATCCAAAACAAATTCTTACACGTATTGAAAGAATGTTCAGACGCCTCAATATAGATAAAATGGAAGGAAATTTTCTTCGAGGTTTTTTATCGAAAATTGAAAAGAAAATTGATACCTAAAAGGTATTTCATAATTCCATATAAAATTTTATAATTCGCAAATCTAGTCCCGTTCGTCTAGAGGCCTAGGACACCGGGTTTTCATCCCGGCAACAGGGGTTCGACTCCCCTACGGGATGCCAGTCACACCTGAAGCCCCTTTAAATAGGGGTTTTCAGGGCATCTAAGAAAACAAATGTAGCCACCATGTAGCCATGAGAATTGACTAGAAAAGCTGTAAGCTCGTTTTTAAATGTAGCCATATTTGTAGCCATAATGTAGCCACGGAGTGCGATTTGTAGCCATGTATATTTTATTTAAGTTATAAATTTAATTTTCAAAAATTTTCCATAAGTGCCACCAAACTGTTGAAAATTTTTCGTTTAATTAACAAATGAAAAAAATTGAAGTTAAAGCAATTTTCCTTTCAGATATCCATCTAGGATCCAAAGGCTGCCAAGCTGACATATTACTTAATTTCCTTAAGCAATATAAGACAAAAAAAATTTTTTTAGTTGGCGATATTATCGATTGTTGGAGACTCAAATCAAAACTATTTTGGCCGCAATCTCATTCCGATGTACTAAGAAAATTCCTCTCTTTTTCTAAAAATGGCACCAAAGTTCATTTTGTTACAGGGAATCATGATGATTTTCTAAGACAATATCAGCCATTATCGCTTGGCAATATTGAACTTGATGAAAGATTCTCATATGCCAGTAATGGTAAAAAATATCTTGTCATCCATGGAGATCAATTTGATATAATAACAAGGTATGGGAGATATATTTCTGTGTTCGGAGACAGATTATACTCAGCACTTTTAATCATCAATAGATACTTTAATCGAATTAGATACAAACTTGGTTATGACTATTGGTCACTTTCCAATTATCTTAAGCAGAGAGTAAAAAAAGCAGTAAATTTTATTTCCGAGTTTGAACATAATGTTGCAGCAGAATGCAAAAAGAATGGATTTGATGGAGTAATTTGTGGTCATATTCATAAAGTAGCAATTTCTGAAGTTAACCAAATTCAATATATGAACTGCGGTGATTGGGTAGAATCTTGTACGGGGATTATTGAACATCTCAATGGCGAATTTGAAATTATAGATTTTAGCAATGTAGCTAATTCCAATTTTTTAGAACCGATAATAAGTAAAGCTTCTTAATGAAGGTTTTGATAATCACAGACGCATGGTTTCCTCAAGTCAATGGTGTTGTAACCACTTACTCAAACATTATTTCAGAACTAAGCAAGCGCAATATTGGGGTTGAAGTGCTTCATCCAGGAAAATTTTTTTCATTACCCTTACCTTTTTATAACGAAATAAAAGTTGCTATTAATCCTTGGAGAGTTATTTCAAAAATAAAAGAAAGTGATGCTGATTATATTCATATAGGCACAGAAGGACCTTTGGGAATTGTTAGCAGAATTTATTTATCATACAAAAAGATTCCTTTTACCTCAGCTGTTCACACAAAATTTCCAGAATATCTTAAGTTGCACATTAAAGTTCCTTTATCAATTACCTTCGCTCTCATGAGGTGGTTTCATAAAAGATCTCATAATGTCTTAGTAAACACAAAATCTCATAAGAAAGAATTAGAGAAGAGGGGGTTTAGAAACCTTAAAATCTGGTCAAGAGGGATAGATTTAAAAAAGTTTAAAGATACTTCAGTAAAGATAAATCATAAAAATTATTTACTTTATGTTGGCAGAGTTTCAAAAGAAAAAAATATCGAAGCCTTCTTAAGTATAGAAACCACTCTTGAAAAAGTTGTAGTAGGCGACGGACCTTATAGACAAAAGCTACAAAAAAAATTCCCCAAAGTAAAATTTGTTGGATGTAAAACAGGCCCTGAGCTTGCAGCTTGGTATCGTAATGCAAGTGTCTTTGTTTTTCCATCAATGACAGATACGTTTGGAATAGTGATTATTGAAGCTTTGTCTTGTGGCGTACCTGTAGCAGCTTATCCAGTTACCGGACCACTAGATATTATTGAGGATGGAATCACAGGATCATTGGACAATGATTTGAAGACGGCTATCGACAAAGCATCAGAAATAAAAAGGGAAAATTGCACAAGAAGTTCCAAGAAATATACATGGAGAAATGTTGCTAAACAATTTCTTTCTAAATTAGTATTAACCAAGAAAGCTAAAAGTTGTGATACAAAAGAATCAATAGCTTAAGGGGACTCTAAATATTAAAAATCTTTCTATTTCTTTGACAGCTGCATAGGTTATGAAAAAAATATTATTTATTTGCGTTGAAAATTCATGTAGAAGCCAAATCGCTGAAGCAATTACAAACTCATTTTTTTCAGAAAAATTTCATGCATGGTCTGCTGGGTCTGCTCCATCCAATCAAGTCAATCCAAAAGCTCTCAAGTCTCTCAAAGAACTGGGGATTAGTCATGAAGGGTATCCAAAGCCTATATCAGATTTTTTTGAACATCAGTTTGATTATATTATTTCAATGGGGTGTGGAGACGCGTGTCCTGTTGTTGATGGTACAAAAAATCTAGAATGGAATATTCTTGATCCTAAAGATCTTCCGATGCAAGGTTTTAACGAGGTGAGAGATTTAATTTATGATCAAATTAGGAGAATAGATTAGTCACATGCAGAAGTATTTAGTTGAGTTTATTGGCGCAGGTGTTCTATTTTGCGCAGTTGTTGGCTCGGGCATCATGGCATCTAATTTGTCTCTAAATAATGAAGGAGTTGTTTTGTTGGCAAATACTCTTGCAACATCATTTGCACTTTATTTCTTGATAAAAACCTTCCAGGAATATGGTGATGCTCATTTTAATCCAGCCGTTTCAATGGTTGCGTATTTAAAAAAAGAGTTATCGATTTCTGAATTTTTTTACTATTGTATTTTGCAATGCACAGGGGCAATTCTTGGAGTTATTTTTGCAAACTATATGTTTGGCTTAGAGCTAATAAATTTTGCTACCAATCAAAGGGGCGGAACAAATATTTATGTTAGCGAAGTATTTGCCACCATGGGTTTAGTTATGATTATTTTTCTCTCTAAGAAAAAAAATGTAGCTATGTCAGTTGCTGCATTTATTGGAGGAGCTTACTGGTTTACTTCTTCAACATCCTTTGCCAATCCAGCTGCAACTATATCAAGAGCCTTTTCAGATTCTTTTGCTGGAATAAATCCAGACTATATTCTTCCATTTCTAATTGCGCAGTTATTTGGTGGTTTAATTGCATTTTTGGCCTTGAAGCCCTTTAAAAGGTAAAAATTAAATAAAATGTAGCCATGTATACGACTTTTTTGTAGCCATGGAAAAGGAATCTCTTACCTAAAGGGATGTGAGGGAATTGCGAATAATTCCCCTACGGGATGCCAATTTCTTCGAAAACCCTATAGATATACCCTCTATAGGGTTTTTTTGGAAAAAGAGCTGAATCTACTTCATCTAAAGCCCTAACGGTCGATTTATCGGCAGCCTCAGGACAGGACGTGACAGTTGATTATGCTGTTACCGGAACCGCAACAGGTTCCGGCACTGATTACACTTTAGCTAATGGAACACTCACTATAAGCGCTGGTGCAACATCTGGAACTATTACGATAGCTAGTATCATTGATGATACAGCTGATGAAGCCAATGAAACAGTAATCGTTACGTTGTCGAATCCAAGCAATGCAACTTTGGGCAGCGATGATGCTCATACCTATACCATCACTGATAATGATGATGCTCCAACCATTGACTTTAATACAACCACCTCTAGCGGGGCTGAGTCAGTTTCTTCTGCAGCTTTAACTGTAGATTTATCTGCCGCATCAAGTCAAAATGTGACGGTGAATTATGCAGTTACAGGAACTGCAACCGGATCAGGAACTGATTACACCCTAGCTAACGGTACTTTAACCATAAGTGCTGGTGCAACATCTGGAACTATTACAATTGCAGGAATTATTGATGACTCTTTAGATGAGCCAGATGAGACCGTGATTGTTACCTTATCAAGTCCTAACAATGCTACTCTTGGAAGTGATAGTGTCCATACTTATACCATTACTGATAATGAGAATACTCCAACTGTTGACTTTAATACCACCAGCTCAAGTGGAGCTGAATCAGTATCCTCCAAAGCTATCACGGTAGATCTTTCAGGTACATCCAGTCAAAACGTGACGGTTGACTATGCAGTGACTGGAACTGCAACTGGATCAGGTACCGATTACACTTTAGCTAACGGAACGCTCACCATTAGTGCTGGAGCTACAAGCGGTACAATTACGATTGCAAGTATTGTTAACGATTCATTAGATGAAGACAATGAGACCGTTATTCTAACTTTATCAAGTCCTAGTAATGCGACTTTAGGTAGTGACAGTGTACATACTTATACAATCTTTGATAATGATGATGCTCCAGTAGTCGATTTTAACTCAACCAGTTCGAATGGAGCTGAATCAACATCATCAAAAGCTGTAACAGTTGACTTATCTGCCGCTTCAGCAAAAGATGTTACGGTTAATTATGCTGTGACAGGAACTGCAAGTGGATCTGGTAATGATTATACTCTTGCAAGTGGGACTCTTACCATCAGTGCCGGTGCAACAAGTGGGACCATTACCATTGCGAGTATAGTTGATGATTCCATAGATGAAGCAGATGAAACTGTTATTCTAACGCTATCCAACCCAAGTAATGCAACATTGGGCAGTGACAGCATTCATACCTACACCATTACGGATAATGAAAGTACCCCAACCGTTGACTTCAATACCACTAGCTCAAGTGGTGCTGAATCTGTATCCTCTAAAGCTATTACCGTTGATTTATCTGGACCTTCCAGCGAAACCGTAACGGTTGATTATGCAGTAACAGGAACAGCTACTGGATCAGGAACTGACTATACTCTTGTTAACGGCACCTTAAGTATTACTGCAGGTACAACAACAAGCACTATTACAATTGCAAATATTGTTGATGACGCTGCAGATGAGACAGACGAGACGGTAATCGTTACATTATCAAGCCCCAGCAATGCAACCTTAGGCAGTGATAAAGTTCATACTTACACAATTACAGATGATGATAATGAACCAACAATCGATTTTAATACAACCAGTTCTACTGGTGCTGAGGATATTTCGTCGGTTGCAATAACTGTTGATTTGTCTGCAGCTTCCAGTAATGACATTACCGTAAATTACGCTGTGACAGGAACAGCAACAGGTTCTGGAACAGATTACACATTGGCCGATGGCACATTAACAATTAGCGCGGGAGCAACAAGTGGAGCTATTACTATTGCTGGTATTGTTGATGATACATCCGTAGAAGGTAATGAAACGGTTATCTTAACTCTATCAGGACCAAGCAACGCTACTCTTGGAAGCGATAGCGTTCATACCTACACTATCAGCGATAATGATGGTACTCCAACAGTAGCATTTTCATCTTCAAGCTCATCTGATTCAGAATCAGTTTCCTCGAGATCGGTAGAAATTGTATTACCTTTTGCATCTGAAAGTGACATCGAAGTTGATTATGATGTTACTGGAGGCACTGCAGGATCTGGTTCAGATTACACTTTTTCCAGTGGAACGCTCACAATCATCAATGGCGCAACAACTGGAACAATCACAATAACTGATATTATTAATGACTTGTTGGATGAGATTGATGAAACAATCATTATCACTTTATCTAATCCAGTTAATGCAACCCTTGGATCTGATGTTGTACATACACTTATCATCAGTGATGATGACAGTCCCCCAGTTATAGACTTTAACTTAATAAGTTCTAGTGGAGATGAAGCGACTTCATCAAAGGCCATCACAGTGGATTTATCTGCTACATCAAGTCAAAATGTGACAGTTGATTATGCTGTTACTGGAACTGCAACAGGCTCTGGTACTGATTACACTTTAGCAAATGGAACGCTCACAATAAGTGCTGGTGAATCATCTGGCACCATTACAATTGGCAGTATTACTGATGACTCAATAAGTGAGGCTGATGAAACGATAATAGTAACTTTATCAAATCCTAGTAATGCTACTTTAGGTAGTGACGCCGTTCATACTTATTCAATCGTTGATAATGACACCATACCAATGATTGACTTCAATGCTACTAGCTCAAATGGAAATGAGTCATTGTCTTCTGCAGGCTTAACTATAGATTTGTCAGCAGCCTCAGGACAAAACATAACAGTTGATTATGCTGTTACCGGAACTGCAACTGGATTAGGCACCGATTTCACTTTGGCCAATGGCACAGTTACTATTAATGCCGGTGAAACTAGCGGTAGTATTACCATCGCAAATATCGTTGATGATTCACTTAAAGAAGTAGATGAAACAGTTGTTGTTACTTTGTCAAATCCAAGTAATGCAACTTTAGGCAGTGACAGCGTTCATACTTATACCATCATTGACAATGATACACCTCCAGTTGTTAACTTTAAGGCTACAAGTTCCAATGGAGATGAATCCGTATCCTCAAAAATAATTACAGTAAATTTATCTGCTGCGTCCAGTCAAAATATAACAGTCGATTACTCAATTAGCGGTACCGCAACTGGATCGGGCACTGATTATACTCTTGCTAATGGCACCTTAACCATTAATGCTGGATCAACTAGCGGCATCATTACTATTGGTAATATTGTTGATGACTCGCTTGATGAAGTAGATGAAACAATAATAGTGACGCTATCAAGTCCTAGCAATGCAACTTTAGGTAATAACAATGTTCATACATATGTAATCAATGACAATGAGAATGCCCCAAGTATTGGCTTTAATTTAATAAGCTCCTCCAACGACGAATCAGTTGCTTCTCAATCAATAGATGTTAATCTCTCAAGCGTTTCTAGTAAAAATATTACAGTTAATTATTTAGCTACAGGGACTGCGACAGGCTCTGGCACAGATTACAATCTTGCCAATGGTACCCTCACGATAAGCCCTGGTGAGGTAACTGGAACAATTACGATAACTGATATAGTTGATGACTCATTGGATGAAGCCAATGAGACAGTGATTATTACTCTATCAAGTCCTACTAACGCAAGCCTTGGCACTGATATTGTTCACACTTACACCATTAATGATAATGATAATGCTCCTGCCATTGGTTTTAATATTACAAGTTCCAAAAGTGATGAGCCTTCGCCTCCGATAAACATTACAGTTGATGTATCTCAGATATCTGGCAGGGAAATATCAGTTGACTATCAATTAACAGGTACAGCATCCGGATCAGGCATTGATTACAGTTTAGAAAATGGCACTTTGACAATAAATGCTGGCGAAAATACTGGCACTATTACAATTCCAAGCATCATTGATGATGACCTCGCAGAGGAAGACGAAACAATTATTATCACATTGTCCAATCCAACCAATGCTTTCTTAGGTGATAATTTTATATATACCCATACGATATCAGCAAATGACGATGATAAAAGACCAATTTTAATTGCAACTAGTCCTCAAGATGACAGTATAAGAGTCCCAATAGATAGTGATATTGTTTTGAAGTTTAACAAAGAAGTGAATTGCGCATCAGGCAACATTTATATTGAATCTGAGGATAACTCTTCTTCTTTTGCAGTCAATGTAGCGAACCAAATCGTAACTGGTTGTGGAACAGAGACCATCACTATTGACCTCCCCACAGATCTTGAATACGAAACTAAATATTATGTATTAATTGAAAATACTGTATTTGAAGACATCTTAGGAAATACTTTTACAGGCATAAGCGACAAAGAAGATTTTAATTTTAAAACTCCTAAAATATTAACAGATCCTACTCTCAAGCAACCTGTAATTGACAATACAAAAGCTATGACTCAGATTGCCACACGATGGGTTGATCGAAATATTGATGTCATTTCCAAAAGGATGAAGATTACGTCGCGAGAGGGTTTGAGGGTTAACTTTAACAATAAAATTATTGATTCAGTTAGAACTATGGGTGTTAGTAACCCCGATAATAACTTTGTTGAAGAGCCAATTGTAGAGCTTTGTACGATCAATTCTAGTGGTCCTAAAACAGCTCCATCAGTTAAGATAAAAGTACATTTATCTAGGATCTTACTTGAAGATGTTGTTGTCGATTTTAATGTTTCTGGTTCATCAGGTATAGAAGACTTCTCATACGGGGAAGGGGTGCTAAATATTGATGCTGGGCTTAAATCTGCCATCATCACCATTGATGATATTCCGGAGGATAGATATGCCTTCATTCAAGGAGATAGAAAAATTATTGTGACTCTTTCAGAAGCTTCAAATGCGTTGTTAGGAGAAAATACGGTTTATACCCATACACTAACAGATGATCAAAAAGCCTGGACAGACCCAAATGCTAATTATTTCTGCATATCAGATTTTGATGATCCCAGACCAAAAACACCTATCGTTGCAAAGGCTACTTTAAATTCCGATTCCGAAATTATTGATCCCCAATTCAATGACTCTGACATAAGCTTTGTAGATACAAATTCTGAAATAAACACTTTTAATTCAAATGATAATGAAAATCAAACTGATAGTACCCAAGATTTAGAGCAATTGAAATCAACCGTTAAAGAATTTGTATCGGATCCTGTGAAAGTAACGGCTGATGGAGAAATTAAAGAAGTGGTTGGGAATTGGTCAATATGGATTGATGGTGAATTTGGAGAATTTACACTTGGTAAAACTAAGCCAAGATCAAGAATTTTAGATGAAAAATCTTTTCATATTGGAATCGATAAGCGATTGAGTGATGATGGGGATTTGTTTGGTTTTGCTTTGGGCTTGGGTGAGGATACACCAGTGGACAGAAACCATGACTCTCATATGGAGTCAAGAAACTATAGCCTTTCAACATATGGAAAATTTGATGATAGAAGCTATGCATTACAATATATTTTTGGAGTTAGTAGATTAGAATTTAACTCAGACCGATTGGATGGAGAAGAGCTTTTAACAGGTGAACGCGAGGCAAATCAGGTATACGGATCTCTTGCACTCATAAGTTCTTTGAGTAATGAATCTAGCAATTGGCAATTGTCTCCATACATACGAATTGATGGTTCATACACAGAGTTCGATGAATTTAGTGAGATTGGCGGTGAGGCAGCATTAACTTTTGATGAACTAACTCTATCAAATGCCAAGGCATCCATTGGGACAGACATTAGTTATCTATTTTCGGGATCTAAATTAAATGTAATGCCATATATCACTTTTGAATATGGCTTGGATTACTCTGAAACTTCAAGTCAGAATATGTATTATACCGTTGAAGGTCCAACTAGAAATTATATTCTTGATCTGGATGATGGAATGAAAACTCATAATTGGCAAGTTGACATAGGATTGATGCTCGAAACTTTTTCAGCTATGAACACAACTATTGGTTGTAGATTTGAGGGTAGGTCGAGTTATTTTTCTGACTACTCAAGTATTTCTAATAACGATATATCGTCCTCAGAGATTTGTTTTCTTGAGCTAATGTGGAATTTCTAATCTAGAACTAACAACACTTATCCAACTAGTAAGCTCAAAAGGTATTGAAAATTTTAAGGTTTAATCCTCAACCGGTCTTTTGAAGATCAGCTCAGCTTCATAAGTTTTAGTTTTGCCTGTTTCCTCATAATTTTTTATTTCATAATGAAGCTCAGACATTGGAGTTACACTGACGAGTTCCCAACCCTCTGCACCAAAATCTTTTATAGTCTTTTCAGTTTGAGTTGTACCATCTGATTGGATATTGATACCTGATGCTATGGGCAACGTGATTTTGATAAATTTGTAATCCCATTTTTTCATAGTATGTCTATGATAAACCAATTTAAAAGATAAGCATTATTGATGTAAGATTTAGGTATGAAATTCATTTTTACTTTTGTTGCAATAATTTTTACAGCAAATATCTACACAGATATTATTGGAAAAGCTGAAATAGTTGATGGTGACACGATCATTATCAATGATATTCGGATACGGTTTACAGGAAGTGATGCGCCAGAGAGTTATTTTTTTGGTAAGACTCAAAAATGTGCAGATGCACAAGGCAAAGAATGGAAATGTGGAAAAGCTGCAACAAAGAAACTCGAACAATTAATTAATAATGAAGAAGTAAGATGTACTGATGAGGGTTTAGATCGATATGGTAGGACTCTTGGCATCTGTTATGTTGGCTCAATGGATTTGCAGTCTGAGATGGTACGTTCAGGTATGGCAGTGGCATATCTCAGATATTCTCGACGTTATGAAAATGAACAAAATGAAGCTAAAAAAGCAAAGGTTGGGATGTGGGCTGGGGAATTTCTAGAACCAGAGGATTGGCGCAGAGAAAACAGAGAAAGAGATCAAGCCATAATATTGCCCTAATTTTTTTGTCCCAATAAAATCTGTGCAATAATAATTTACTAGTTACATAGGAGATTTTTCATGAAAAGCTGGTTATTTTTACCTTTTATATTATTTCTTGTTGCATCTTGTGATGTGGAACAAACAACTTACTATACTGTTGATGGTGAAGTAGTAAGCGAAAAAGCTATGCAAAATACTGCAATGGCTGAAAAGTTTATTGATTTAGTTTTGACTGAACCTGAGTCAGCATCTGCAATGCTACATGACGAATTTACTTTTCGATTTATGGGTAAATTGCCCATTCACGCGCAGGGTAGCGCAGTAATAAAAACTGCCTATGATAAAGATACTTATTTTTCAGAATTCTTAGCTATTGTTAATCAGTTACTTCCCGATGGGATTGTTTTAACTGTTGTGGACGTGATTGCTAATGCTGATAGTGCTGCTGTGATAATGTCTGGTGATGCTGAGGGTAAGTATGGTGAATATGATAATGAATATGTTTTTACATATAAGTTTCAAGATGGAAAAATCATTGCAGTCGATGAATACAATAGTGATTACCTTGTTGCAAAAAGTCTATACGGTAATAACCTTATTCCCGAAAAGTACACAAACAATATGCTGGTAGAGTACTTTTGGCATACCAAAGGACTCAACTATACAGAAGAAAGCTTTGCGTCATTAGTAGAAATATGGAATGGCATGATTGATGGTATGAGCTGTGAAATGAATGGAGCAAATATAATTACTCCGAGAGAACAAAATGATGATTTTGATTTCTTATGGATGATTGCTTGGCCATCTCAAGAAGCAAGAGATGCCTGTTTAGATGAGTGGGTAAATGGAAATGAACCAAAGTGGCGAGAGGCTATTGATGGCATCATAGATGTTGATTTAAATAACGCATTTTTATTTAGTACTGAAGTTGGAAGATTCCCTAAAGCTTGGAATGAATCAAACACATTTACACACTCCTACTTTTTCTGCACTTTTAATGAGGGTTCAAATAGTGACACCTTACATAACTATCGAGCTGATTTGAATGCAATCACAACGCTTTCTGATAACCATTGGTATCTTTTATTAGATCCAATGTTTGATCCTGATCCTCGACCAGATTTTGTTTGGTTGGATGTGTGGCCAGATCAAGCTGCAAGAGAGAGTGATCTTGCAATTTGGAATTCAACTGATTTGCCTGGCAGAGCAGCTGAAATGGTTACTTGCGGCGATGGACTAGAGGGCGTGATATTTGATGGAAAAAATATTAGGTAGGTTAAGATTATTCATCTTGTAACAAAAAATATTGGCTAGCTATATCGTTGTGTAAATTGTTTAGAGCTGATTGAAATAAATCTATCAGCTCAAGAATGTCTTTGTCAGTTGAGTTTTTGTTTATACTTTTAGTACCTTTTTTCAAAACTAATATCTGTTCAACAAAATCTTTTGAGCGTGGTAAATAATCCATAACGGAAATTAATCTGTTAAGACAAAACATAATTGATCTTGGAAAATCATTTGATTTAATTATGAAATCTAGAACATTTGCTCGATTAAGTTCATCCTTGTTAATTTTTTTAAATGACTCAAAGCCGTTTATAGATTTTAAAACGCACATCCATTGAAGGTTACGAAAATATTTTGATACTCTAGAATCTTTTCGCAAGATTTGATCCTCAATTATGCGTGAAAGCATATCTGCTCTTTCAATAAATCTTCCTAGCTTTATAAAGTCAAATACATGATCCCTTGACATTGCATCAGCAATAGTTGAAAAAAATGTTCTTGAATTATTGATAAGTTTGAGGAGGACATCGCTATTCTTAACATTTTTATTGCTGTTGCTAAAGTCTGCATGCAAGTTATTTAATTGTTCCCACGATATCTTTGACAAAATAGTTCTTAAGTACCTAGAATTATATTTTGTCATTTCGATGCAAGAGGCAATCGAACCTGGATTTTTTGTATCATAAATCACAAATTCTAAAACTAATTCTTTAAAGGCTGCAGAATCAGAACTATAGAAAATCTTCTTTCTCAACAACGTCTCATTAAAATGTTCAACGTCACTTGTTATTTCGACTAAATGAATAAAATCTGAAACCCTATCGTGGGGTATATCTAGCAAAAGGTTGATGTTGACATTAACAAGTCTTGCAGTATTTTCAGCTCGTTCAGTATATCTGGAGATCCAATAAATTTTTTCTGCAGTACTTGAAAGCATCTAGTGAATGATCCAAGTATCTTTGCTACCTCCACCTTGCGATGAATTTACAATAGTTGAATTTTTTTTCATGGCAACCCTTGTAAGACCACCACTGGTAACAAATATTTTTTTACCAGACAAAATAAATGGACGTAAATCTAAGTGTCTTGGCTCCATTTTGTTGCCAATTAGTGTGGGCGAAGTTGATAATTTTATAAGTGGTTGTGCAACAAAATTTCTTGGATTATTTCTTATTTTTTGTTGATATTTTTTGATGTCATTTTTTGAAGCTTTTGGGCCTATTAATATTCCATAGCCACCTGACTCGTTTACAGGCTTGATTACAAGCTTTTCAATGTTGTTTAGGACAAACTTACAATCTTTTTTAAATGCGCAAACATATGTTTTGACTTGGGAGATAATAGGCTTCTCATTAAGAAAAAATTCAATTATCTTTGGAACGAACGCATAAACAGCTTTGTCATCTGCGACACCAGAGCCAGGTGCATTTACTATTGAAACTTTCTTCTTCTTCCATGCTTCGTAAACCCCCGGTATACCGATAGCTGAATCAGAGCGCCATGCAATTGGATCAATATAGATGTCATCTACTCTTCGATAAATTACATCAACTTTTTTTGGACCATTAATTGTTCTCATGAGAACATTTTTTGAGCTTGAAACATATAAATCGTGAGGTTCTACAATTTCAATTCCCATTTGTTGAGCCAAGTGAGAATGTTCAAAATATGCTGAATTGAATATACCTGGTGTTAGTAGCACGATTTTCTTAACCTTTTTAGTAGTGAATGCAGAATCACTAAGGCATTTAAATAACTGAGAAGGATAATCATCAATGGGATTAACATCATAACCATCAAAAATTTCTGGTATTACCTTTTTCATAACATTTCGGTTTTCAAGCATATATGCAACACCAGACGGAACTCTTAAGTTATCTTCAAGCACCAAAAATTTGCCATTGTGATCTCTTATAAGATCAGTTCCACAAATATTTGACCATATCTTATTTTTCGGATGAATTCCTTTGCATTCTGGAAGGAAATTTGAAGAATCCAATACTAAATCTTTCAATACGGGATTTAGTTTTAAAAACCTTTGTTGATTATAAACATCATCAATAAACAAATTTAAAGCTTTAATTCTTTGTTTGAGACCAAGCTCAACTTTTATCCATTTTGAATGATTGATTATTCTTGGAATTATATCTAGTGGCCATGATCTATCGATAATACCCCCTTTATATAGCTGAAATGTTATACCCATGGTGGAAATTGCATCCTCTAACTGTGCTTGGAGACTTCTTCTTTTAGATGGCTTTAGATTTTGAAAAAATTTATATGATTTCTTTAAGTCTTTTCGAATTCCACCTTGAGTTGATAAATATTCATCAAAAAAAGTCTCATCCATTAGGACATTTTTCTTTTTATTCATAAATTTTTGAGTAAATTATTTGCATTAATTATCTGATTTAAAATATCATGTTTTGGAACCAAACCCCAAGCACTTAATGACTTATTGCATAGGATTAAAAACAAACGAAGGATTGGTCTTTGCTTCGGACTCAAGGACTAATGCTGGACTCGATAATTACTCAACCTATAAAAAAATGTTTTCTTTTGCAGTAGGCGATAGATGTGTTGTGATACTTACATCCGGAAACTTGTCAACTTCACAACATGTCTTCAAAACTATTCAAAAAGATGTAGATGCCAAGAATCCCCTTATAAGTTTAAATACATGTAATAATTTTGACGAAATTGCCGATTATATAGGTAATATTTCTCAGAAAAAATCACAGTCAGATGGAATTTCAATTAATACTCATTTAGGATCAAATTTTATTGTTGGTGGTCAAATTAAAGGTCAGGAACCAGAGCTAAAGATGATTTATCCTGTTGGAAATCATATAAATGTTTCAGAAATTAAACCATTTTTTCAACTTGGAGAAATTAAGTATGGAAAACCAATTCTTGATCGTCTTATAAGAAAAGAGATCTCTTTAGGGGATGCCGCTCGATGTGCATTAGTTTCTTTTGATTCAACCATGAAGAGTGACCTATCGGTTGGTCCACCAATTGATTTAGTAATTTACAAAAAAGATACCTTAGATATCTCACAAAATGATCGATTACAATTTAAGACCCCATTTTTTGCAGATCTTTCAAAAAAATGGTCGGAAGGATTAGGAAATTTATTTGGTACTTTGCCTAAGTTTGATTGGGAAAATGAATCTGACTAACTAAAACACTATTTGTAGTTAAATCCATCGTCAGAAATTACTGGCGCAATGGTCCAAGAATTATCTGGATCACGATACCATCCAGCTGCAGCTAATGCTCCACCATCAAGATTAATTGTTGCACCTGTCACCCAGGATGATAAATCTGACGCTAAAAATAATGCTGATCCAGCTGCATCGGATGGCTTCCCGAAACGACCATATGGATTCCATCTTTCAATATGATCATGATATTTCTCAGCAATCGCTTTTTTTGGCTGCACTTGAATTGTTTCTGTAGTCTCAGGTGCAATAGCATTTACTTTTATTTGAGAAGGAGCCAGCTCGAGCGCTAAACTTCTAGTAAAACCAGTAATTGCATGCTTAAAACTAGAATAAACTGTTGCCCTGGGTATACCTCTAAAGGCTTCGATTGATGAAATGTTAATTATGCTTGAATTTACAACATTATTTTTTTTAATCAAAGGAAGAGCTTCGCTAGTCACCATAAACATTGATTTAAGGTTAACTGAATATAAGTCTTCAATTTCTGAATCATCTAATTCCTCAAAAGGCTTTATTAGTTCCAAAAAGTCGCCAACATTATTGACGACTATGTCCAACCGATTAAACTGAGTTTCGATAAGCTTGATAAGATTTTTCACTTCATTTTTTTGAGTTACATCAATACACTCAACTAAATAACTTTCGCTGCATTTTTTTAAAGTTTGCTGAAGTTCTTCACATCTTTCACTACTTTTATCTGCTACTACAACTGATGCTCCATAATGAGCAAAATTTTCTACAATTGACTTACCTATACCACCGGCACCACCGGTAATAAGTGCTACTTTATTTTTTAAATTTAATTCTTTGATTTCCATTAATCTTTCATTTATTAATTATTATTTTGAGCTGCAGAGATACCTGCCATTCTTCCAAAAAATGTAGCATCACCAACAGACATTCCGCTAGCATAACCTTTACCAGTCCTTGGAAGTCCAGCTGTAGTTCTACCAGCCGCATAAAGTTTTGGTATTACTTCACCGTCTTTATTTAATACTTCGCCAGTTGGTAATGTTTCAAGGCCACCTAAGGTGAACATTAAGGGACCCATTTTATCACTATAGGCTGGACTTGCTTGATTACTAAAACTGTAATCAATAATTGCAAACGGTGGTTTTGATATCTCTTTAAGCCATTGTGAAGCCTTATTAAATTGTTCATCTTTACCATTTCTGACATCGCTATTGTAGGTTCTAATTGTTGAGGATATAGAACCTTCTTTAAAACCTGCTTCAATTTCGAGTTCCTCAATAGTTTCTGCAACAGCTAGGATTGGAAGTTTATCAATGTAAATTGACGGCTCAAAGTCTTCATTTTGGATGACCATGTAAGCTTTTTGACCTTTTTGTTGAGAACAATAGTAACCAATTCTTGCTCCATAAGAGTCCTCATTAACAAACCTTTTTCCATTAGAATTAACAAATATCCCATATGTAAGTGATTCGGGAGGATAAAAATACACCCCAAAGAATGCTTCATCCATATTTATTACATTTGCGTTCATTAAGAGCCCGATTTGAATCCCATCTCCTTTATCCCATGGATTTCCATAAGGTGCTCCAAAGCTCGCTTGAAATGGAATATATTTTTTAATCATATCCTCATTCATTACAAAACCACCTGCAGTGAGAATAACGCCTTTAGTTACTTTGATATGCTGCACAATATTATCTTTTTTAAACGAAACACCAACGATTACATTCTGTTCATTCACAACTAATCCAAGAACTCTTGAATCAAACGATACTGATATATTTTTAGTTTTTTTAATAGTTTCCTTCAGAGCATCAAAAAAAATCTTGCCGCCGAAATCACCTTCATGAGAAGGGACATGTCCTCGTGGAACAGGCTTAGCACAATCACTGAATGGACTTACGCGTTCATTGCCAGTGTATAAAAGAGATTCATTTGATTCTGGCACTACAATTCTGCCAAGGTGGGCACTCTCTTTATAATTAACACCTAGTGATTTTACCCACTCAAAGTGACTGGCTGCATTCTCACAATAAAGTCTTATTTTTTTTGAATCACCTTTACCTTCTAAAGATGCTTCAATATAAGCAATCATATTTTCATTAGAATCTTCAAAGCCACATGCATTTTGAAGGGAAGTGCCTCCTGAACCTCCAAGATACATTTCACAACTAGATAAAGCAGTTGAACCTCCACCATCTGAAGCACGTTCAAACAAAATTACCTTCGCATTATTTCTAGATGCTTCCAGAGACGCACATCCTCCTGCACCACCATAGCCACAAACAGCAACATCGTACTCACCCACAAATTGTTTAATTTCAGATTCTGGAGTAATAGAAATCACATTGTTAGTAGCCATCATTTTTTATTTTATCTTCTTTTAAATGTTTTTATAAAGATAAAATTCCTTAAAGTTTTTGTAACATAGAGCTTTTTTTTTAGTTTAAGATAAAGATAACTATATTTATTATGCAGGCTACAAACTCACTAGATTTTTATGTTCAAAGAAAGCGTTCTATTGAATCAAAACCTGTTGGAAAGGCACCCAAGCCACCAAAACTAGATCAAGCTCTAAAATTGGTTGCTGACAAGCTTGTTCCCTATGCCCTTACATTAACAAATGATTTAAGCAATGCTGAAGATCTTTGTCAGCATACATTAATTAAACTCATTGAAAATCAACAGAAGTTCTTAAATGCAGAATATCCTTATGCATATGCAAAAAAAATATTAAAGAATGCATTTATAGACTCTCTAAGAAAGCAAAAAAATAATATCTCTATTGATGATGTTGGTCAGGAGTTATCAATAAATGGAAACCAAGTAGCGCAGTTAGAGCATAGAGATTTAATGAAATGTCTCAAAAAGCATAGCGAAACTGATCAAATTATTCTTTCAATGCTTGGAGCAGGTCACTCATATGCTGATATCCAAAGATTCATTGGAAAGATATCCATCGAGAATTTACGGATTAAGACCCTTAGAGCAAGAAAAACTCTTGCAGAATGTCTGGGGAGAAATAAATGAATCAGCTCCAAAAATTAAAATTAGTTTCTTTGCTTGAAGATGGTTTTACATACAATAACTCAAAAGAAGTAAGACATCTTGTAGGTTTATCAGATCAGGCTTATAACTTCTATAACTCTTTGTTATCAGCTAATAAAAAGTTGCATTCTTTCTATCAATCTAGGGAATTAAAAAGAGTTAATAATAATTTAAATAAATTCATTGATAAGCAATTACAGTCAACAAAAACAATTAGTTTATCTAGGGCTTTTTCAGGCATTCTAGCTATTTGTTGCGCTTTATTTTTAAGCATTGGTGTCCTTATTCAGTTTTCCCAAGAATCAGAAGATATTTTCTTACTTACCATTCCAGAGACATTACCCAAACATACGATAAAAAATTATGAATTTAATACTATTTGGTCTTTGGCTGATAAGATTAATGAAGAGTTAAATGCTTCTATTTATCAAGTTATGTTTGCGATGTATCTAAATAATCCAGATGCTTTTATTAATGCAGATCTTAATAACATTCGAGGTGATGTAGATCTTGTAATACCAAACTATGCTGCTGTACATGCTGTTGATGATACATTTGCAAAAGAATTTGTTGAAAGTTTTTTGTAACGCCACATCGTTAAATACGTTAAAGCAATATAACCACCAATAAGGAGTTTTATCGTGGAAATGATTGTAATCGGATTACTGGCTGCATTAACTACTATATTTTCCCTTTATTTAGTAAGGATCATTAACAAAAGATCCACTCCTCAAAATACTATTGAACTTCAAAGGTTTGATGTTATGGAATGCGGCCCGTTTTCCGGTCAATCAGGTTTTTATAAAAAGAAACTTGAAGTTTTAATTTAGTACTTAGTTTTACAAATTTTAATAAATAATTCTTTTGCGTTGCTTGTATCTTTCAATAGTCTTAATATTTTCTATTATGATTGATTCAGAAGATTTTTCACTCATTCCTGAAAGTGAGAGCATCATCAAACCACTACCAAAACCTTATGAAAGAAAAATTATTACTGAACAGGAATTAATCAATTTCATTAACACATCTACAAACCAACCCGTAGTAATTTTTGGTGCAAATTGGTGTCCAGATTGCCAAATTCTTTCAGCAGTTCTATCACTTCCGAGTGTAAAACAGTATATAGATGCGCATTTTTCAATAATGCTTGTTGATCTAGGTCGTTATGACATCAATATGAATTTATTAGAGGTAGTTGGTATTGAACAGAAAGATGGAGTGCCTAGAGTCATAATTTTTGATAAAAACCGCAAAGCAATTAACTTAGGCACTAATGATATATGGCGCACAGCAAGAGATAGTAGCCCTCAAGATATTTTTAATTATTTTCAATCATTTAAGCAGGACATTAACAACTAAAGTGCTTGATTATCCTTTTTGCTATACCTACCTTTTGGAGGAAGAACAGTAGCATTTATTGAACTTAGCATTCCCGATTTGACATAACCATTTTTCATAAATTTATAAGACCAGATTTTGTGCAATAAATAGAACCATACACCGTTTATAAGTGGTTCGACAATTGCATCAATTGCAGCCAAATTTAGCGCAACACCAGTAATTAAACTGGCACATGTCATTGCAATACAAAAGTGACCGATTGTGTAAATTGATGCTAATGTAAGACCATTAATTTTTGAAAAGAACTTATATCCTTTAAATTCGTTTATTACTTCAGTGTATTCAACTTTAGATTCTACCCAAACCTTGTGAAGAGCATAAAACCAAAAACCATTAATTAATGGTTCAATGATCGCATCAATGGCTGCGAGATTCAGTGCTGCGCCAGTAATTATCAAGGCGCAAGCCATTGCAATAAACAAGTGACCGATTGTGTATATAACTGCAAGAATAAAACCGCTAGACTTAAGGGATATGCTTGAAGTATTCATATGTTAGATTTTAAAAATATTTATTATAAGGGTAACAAGAATACTTATAACAATACAACTTACAATTGGAAAAAAGATTGAAAATTTGCTGCCCTCGAAAAAAATGTCACCTGGTAGCTTGCCAAAAGGGAATTTAGATATAAATGGATATAAAAAAGACATTAACAAAAATGTTAATCCAAATATAAAAAATACCTTTTGCATTTATTTAGTAAGCTACTTACTTTTATTTTTGTTGCGTCTACAACGTTCGCTACAATATAAAACCTGATCCCAGTCCTTTCTCCATTTTTTTCTCCATGAAAAAGGCTTTAGACAAGTTTTACAAATTTTTTCTTGCTTCAATATAAATAAGATATTACAGCATTTTGTTAGTAATCGAAATAAGATTACCAATACTAAAACCTACAAGAAAGCAGGCAGTAATTAAAAATATTTTAATTTTATTTTCATCGTGCATATTTGGATTAATGCAACTTAGATGCCAAAGAGGGATGACTATTTTTTGGTTTTTTTAAGTATTAACCAAAGCAAAAGGATTATGAAAATATTACCAATGATATAAATGAAAGTATTAATAAATTACCCTAACCAAAGAAAAAGATCATTGCTAATACTAACCCTAAATAAAGCAACCCATATACCCACTGAAAAGTTTTAAAGTCTTTTTTTATATTGCTATTTTCTTCATTCATTTTTTTCACTCCTAATTTTTTTATATTTCTCTAAATCTTCCCAATCATGGGGTGTACCAGCATTAAGGTTTTTTAATTCATTAGCTCTAGTTAAAGCCTTAATTACTAATGTATTCTTTTTATTTGTAAATATATTAATAAATACTTTTTTTATTTTATCTTTCATTTAAATAAAGTGTATGATTTTATTATGAGCGCAAAATCTGAAGAAAATAAAAAGATCGTAAAATCTTTTTTTGAATCCTTAAGTTCTGGAACCAACACATACTTAGATTATTATACCGACGAATCTGAAATATGGACGGCAGGGCAAAATGCAATAGGAGGAAGAAGAACAAAGGCAGAAGTTGAGAGTTTCGCTGACGGGATTTTATCCGCATTTCCAGAAGGTATTAGATTTGAAATAACCTCAATGATTGCCGAGGATGATAGGGTTGCCGCTGAAGTGAAAGGCGATGCTGTTCATGCATCTGGACAAGTTTATCAGAATGAATATCACTTTTTAGTAAGATTAAAAGATAATAAAATTATAGAGTTAAAAGAGTATATGGATACTCAATTGGCTGCAAAAGTACTATTGGGAGAATAAAAATGCCAACTAAGGAAGTTATTGAATCTACAATGAAGAATCACTTTGAGTCTTGGAATGCAAAAGATAAAGATCGATGGATAGCTAATTGGGATGAAAATGTTGTTATGTATGATCCTGTAGGTGGACCTGATAAGCAAGGAATAGCAGCTCTTGAGGATACTTGGGAAAATAGTTTTAAAGATGGTCACAGTTGGAAAATTGAACCTGTCTTTATGCAAATCTGTGAGGATCAGGCTGCATTACATGTAAAAAATTATGGGATTGTAGAAAATGAACCTATTGAACTTGATAGCATAGAGATCTATTGGATTAATGATGCTGGTAAAGTCTATCAAGTACAAACATATTTCGGCCCACCTGAAGGCAGAACTTTAGACCCATTTTTTAGTAAAAAAGATTAAGAATACTTTTTATCTACTAAAAGATGCGATTCTTTTTGCCGAAGTTCTTGCAAGAACTTTACGTATTCCTGCAGTTTCTTTCTGAAATTCAGCAAAACTCTTACTTTTATAAACTTTATCTAATCCGTTCATTAGATCAGCATATGAATTTGCACTAATTAGAACATTATGTGTAAAGGGTGATGTTCCACCATATGATTCAGATAACCACGATGATCCGTCAGGGAAAAACTTAGTTGTCTCAGCAGACATTTTTTTCCATGCCTTAAGATATTTTGCTGGATCTGAAACAGCCAAGTTTATTGCCATAAAGTATGTGTTATTTTTCCAATTTTCAGGATTATTAGTAGCTAAAATCCTATCTTGATTATTTGCTAAAGGTTTGAATGGAAGTTCGTTGCTTGTTGCATACCAAATAAAAGCCGCTTCTGGGTCCTTACCAAATTCTACTGCCTCAAGTGCTTTTTCATAATTCTCATAACTTGAGTACTCTGAAACAATTAAATGAGTTGCAGGATTATCTCCGCTTACAATATTTTGATAAATATAGATACTTTCAAGATATTTTCCAACAGGACTTTCATTGTATAAATAATCAATATTTCCAATGGTTGCAAAGGGCTTATCAGTATAAATTGGTACCGCATTATGAATCTTACCTAATGCTGAAACATCGATAATGAAAAATATGCTAAGGATAAATGTTACTAGTTTCATTGTATCTCCTATAAAATATGAGTATGGATAATAGATTAACATATCTCAATAAAAACTTTCCAATTGTTAGAGTTGCTTCATTTTTACTGGGTGCTTTAATTATTAATAGTTGTGCTGTAAAGGAATATAGGGTTTCTCATCATCAAGTTGTTGGAGTAGAGGGTGAGATGGGCGCCAATATGATGCATTGCATGACACAAACTCAAGGAGTCAATACAGCTCCAATGGTGGTAGATCAAATGAAAGATATGCCACCAAATCATGGAAGACAGACAGCTTATTTTGATTGCGTCGAAAAAGAAATTTATAAAAACGAGAGTGATTAATTAAGTCAAACGAATTGACACCAATCCTCCAGTGGCTGTCTTTCAGTTGTAAATGAGTTGATAGGTGCATCCGAGTCACCGTAACCAATAGCCATTCCACAAAATATCATATATTCAGGCTCAACCTTCAAAAATGCAGACACACTCTCTTGCTTCATACACCATGCCTCTTGAGCACAGGTATCTAGTCCATACTCTTGTGCAACCAACATAAAAGTTTGTAAAAACATTCCCAAATCAGACCATTGCGGCAGACCCATTTGTCTATCTACAAAACAAAAAAGACCAGCAGGAGCACCGAAGAATTCAAAATTTTTAAACATTTGATTCCATCTAGCCTCTTTATCATCTCTGGCAATACCGATGCTTCCATACAGTTGCTCACCAACTTTTTTGCTATGACTTAAATAAGGTTCTTTTAAGTTTTTTGGATAAATATCATACGCAGCTGATTCAGGTTCAACCCATTTTTTTTGAAACGTTTTAAATTTTTTCATAGATTGATTATTTAATACAAAGATTTTCCACGGCTGTAAGTTACCTCCTGATGGAGATCTAGAAGAAATGGAAAGAATAGTTTTTAACAATTCAGAATCTACGCTTTTGTCTGTAAACGCTCTAATAGATTTTCTATTTTTGACTGCATCTGAAACTTTCATGAAAATAAATAATATCAAATAATTAATTGTTCTTCTTTGTTTATTTCTTATCTTTAACTAAACTTATCAGATGATCAAAAGTGGAATTCAACTTGCTGAAAAGGGATACATTCCTGATTTCATTTTAAAAAAAGCAATCAATCAACTTTTAAAAGGTCGTCTCAACCAAATTCCTAAAGTAGATGATTTAAAAACTAGCTCAAAATTAAGTTTTTTTGAGGAACTTAAAAACAGCCCAATTGCTATTTCTACAAATGAAGCAAATGAGCAACACTATGAAGTGCCCCCATCTTTCTTTAAGTATGTCATGAGTGATCGACTAAAATATTCATGTTGTTGGTATGAAAATGATGATGATAACTTGATGCAGGCTGAGATCAATATGATTGAAAAGACTATTTCTAGAGCCGAAATTAATAATAATCAAGAAATTTTGGATCTTGGTTGCGGCTGGGGAAGCTTTACTCTTCATGCAGCGCAAAAGTTTCCCGACTCAAACTTTACTTGTGTCTCAAATTCACAAGATCAGATTCAATTCATCAAAGAAGAAGCAAAGAAGAGAAATCTTAGTAACGTTTTTCCAGAAAAACAAAATGTCAATGATTTGAGGTTCCAGCAAAAATTTGATCGAATTGTTTCTGTTGAGATGTTTGAGCATGTACGCAACTATAAAATGTTACTCAACATTCTAAAGGGCAATATGAATTCTGATGGGAAAGTATTCATTCATATATTTACTCACAAAGATCATCCTTATCCTTATGAAGTAAAAAGTGATTCAGATTGGATGTCAAAATATTTTTTTACAGGAGGTATCATGCCCTCAGCTGACATATTTGATTATTTTAATGATGATTTTGCTGTAATAAATTATTGGAAGGTAAATGGTGATCACTACGCAAAAACATGTAGGGATTGGCTAAAAAACCATTATGCCAATAAAGCAAAAATTTACGATTTATTTGATAAACATTATGATGATGCAAACAAATGGTTTCAACGATGGAGACTGTTTTTTTTAGCATGTGAAATGTTATTTGCTTATAATCAGGGAGATGAATGGTATGTTTCACATTATTTATTGGAGCAAAATAAATGAAAGATTTTGAAGCAAAAGTGGCTGTAATAACAGGTGCAGGAAGTGGTATTGGTAGAGGCTTAGCTGAAACTGCTGCTAAAAAGAAAATGAAATTAGTGCTCTCTGATGTAAATACAGAAAACCTTGATGGCACTCTTGAGATTGTGAATGAACATGGTGTAGAGGCCATAACTAGGGAAATAGATGTTAGTTCCAATGATGCTGTAATGAGCCTGGCCAGTGAAACATATGAGACCTTTGGCGCATGTCATCTTCTCTTTAATAATGCTGGAGTGCTGGGACCAGTTCCTGTAATTAATACAACTCGTGAAATGTATGATTGGTTGATGGATATAAATATTGGTGGCTGTTTCAATGGAATTAATGCTTTTTTACCGAGAATGTTAGATGCTGGCGAAGAGGGACATGTTGTAGCTACATGTTCAACATCAGGCTTTATAAGTTACCCAATGTTAAGTTTATATTCAGCTTCTAAGTTTGCAATCAGAGGCTATATGGCATCTGTACAGGAAGAGTTGCATGATACAAAAATTAATGCAAGCATTGTTTGTCCCGGAGAGGTTGATACCAATATTTTAAGCAGCGTTTTTCAGGCTGAGGCAAAAGAACAATCTCAAGAAGCTTCTTCAGATGATCAAGCAAAAGATTCTAGGAAGATGCTAGATGTTGCTGCTGATGATGCCACTGGCAAATCATTTCCTATATCACCATCTGAGGCAGCTGAAGCAATATTTGATGGGATTGAAAATAAAAGATTCTACATATTCACTCACAGTGGATACAAAGAGCACATTGAAGCAATTTCTGCAGAATATTTAAAAGCTTTTGATGCTGCTAAATTTGTTTGATTTACAAATGAGCCTTAAATCGATTTTGATAATAATTATTTTGCTAATTGCAGTTTTGATGATCTTTTTTAGCCCAAAATTAATTAGGATCTACAAATTTATGAACCTATATCAAAAAGATAATATTGCAGAAAACTTTATCAGCATGGATAAACTTTTTAATCCTGGACCAATGATCAAGGCTGCAGATGAACCTTACGCATTTAAAACACAATCATTTACATTGCCACAATCGTATCAATTTGAAGAAGAGTCAAAAGATCTCATTGAAGCGCTTGATTATTTTGAGACAGATGGTCTTTTGGTTTTAAAGAATGACACTATACTTTATGAGCAATATTGGCACGGTAATTCAAAATCAAGTCAGCACATTTCTTACTCGGTTGCAAAATCATTTTTGTCCGCCTTAATTGGAATCGCATATGAAGATGGTCTTATTGATGATTTAAATGATCCAATTGATAAATATCTAACTGATTTTAATAATAGTGGTTATGCGGGAGTGCCTATAGTTGATTTACTTCAAATGTCCTCAGGAATTTTATTTAACGAGGACTATGCAGATCCAAAATCTGATATTAATAGATTTGGTAGAGCCATAGCTGGAGGCATATCCATGCGAGACTTTGCTAAAACTCTTCAAAACGAAAAACCTCCCGGAACATATCATCATTATGTAAGTATTGACACTCAAATGTTGGCGATGCTGCTTGTTGAGGTTACAGGCAAGTCAGTAAGCCAAAACTTGCAAGAGCATATCTGGTCCAAAATAAATACAGAGTACGATGCTTATTACACTCTTGATGATGCTGGCATGGAAGTTGCTTTGGGCATGCTATCGGCAAGCTTAAGAGATTTTGCTAAATTCGGTTTACTTTATTTAAATAGGGGTAAATGGAATGGTAAAACTGTTGTTCCAGAGAGTTGGGTTGATGCGTCGCATACTCTAGAGAAAGACCATTTAATCCCGGGAGATAATCCAAATTCATCTGATAAATGGGGTTATGGTTATCAATGGTGGATACCGGGTTTTCCTGATACAGATTACATCGCTTCTGGCATCTATAATCAATACATTTATATCGATCCTTTATCTAGAGTTGTTATTGCAAAAACCTCTTCAAATTATAAATTTCCTCAAGAAAAGCAATTTTCAAAGGATAGTCATGTCGCCATATTTAGAGCAATAGCAGCAGCTGTTGAAGCTGCAAACTTAGATGTATAAATTCTTCCTTATTTTAATCAGTTTCTCTGCATATACTCACGCTTGGTGGGATACCGGTCATGCCTTGGTTTGTGATGAAGCTTATAAGAGATTAAGTCCTGAGATTCAAAAAAAAGTTGATGAGTTGATTGAAGGTCGGTTTGATAATTATGGTGCAGCATGTATTTGGCCTGATGAGGTTAAAGCTATCGAAAGACCAGAGACAAGACCTTGGCACTATGTCAATTTGCCCAGAGGTAAGGTGAAAGTGACTAAAGCATATTGTCCTGAAGATGGATGTCTTCTCAGCGCATATTTTGAGCAGTTAGAAATATTAAAAATTGGTGATCATGTCTCAAGACAAGAGGCATTAGGTTATGTTGGGCATTTTATTGCAGATGTTCATCAACCTCTGCATATTGGTTATGGTTTTGATAGGGGAGGCAATGATCTTGTGCTTACTCTAAATAATAAAGAGCGCACCAATATGCACATGATTTGGGATGGTTACATAATTGATTATGCTTATAAAAATTATGATCAAAAGACCATTGATGAATTTATAAACAAAACAATATCAGAAATGACACAAGCAGATCTAACAAAAGACTTTTATGCATGGGCAACTGAAAGTAGATTGTTAGCTTTATCAAAGGGGGTAGGTTACAAAATCTTTATTGATGATGGACCCAATCACTTTTACAGTAGAAGAAAAAACCTTGACGATACTTATCTTGAAACTCAAGTTCCAGTGGTGCTAGAGCAAATTGCAAAAGCCATCAACAGATTGGTATTTACACTTGAAAATACATTATAAAAAATAATGTATTTTTTTGTGTATTGATACTATCTTAATATCACCAATCAGTTACACTAAACAAATTACCGGTAACACTATGAACATATATGTTGGAAATCTTCCCTGGAGCATAAGAGACGAAGAGCTAGAGAATCTTTTTGCTGAGCATGGAACAGTAGAATCTGCAAAAGTAATAACTGAGAGACATACAAATCGCTCAAGAGGTTTTGGATTTGTTGAAATGTCATCAGGAGCTGAAGAGGCAATTGCAGCCTTAAATGATGCAGAGGTTGAGGGAAGAAAACTAGTAGTGAATGAGTCAAAACCTAAGTAGCTTTAGGTATCGATTTTTCCTCCAGCCTTAACCCAATCGTCAAATCCACCAAGATTCTTCACGTCATTAAATCCTAACTCTTTAAGTGTTTGGCCAGCTAGTGCAGCTCTTAATCCAGCTGCGCAATAAACAAGAATGGGAGTATCTTCACTTAAATTTTCCGATGGCCTCAATTTAAATTCTAACAAGCCTCTTGGAATATTAATTGCATTTTCGACTTTACCACCAGAATGCAATTCTTCTGCTTCTCGGACATCAATTATTAGATATTCCTTATTATCATTCATTACTTCTGCAGGAGTTATTTTTTTTATCATTGCATCAGCAATTTGTATCATTTCTTCAGGTGTTTTTTTATCCATGTAATACATTTTATACAAACTTCAGGGTATAAATGTAGATCGCTTTATATTTTCTTTAAAATATTAAATCACTCTAAAAACCTTGCTAAATTAGGGTTTATTGCGTTGACACTTCTTTATATTGCTTATAAACTATATGTTAATAATGTTTACAGTGTTAACATTATGTTAATTTCATATGTTTAGGAGACAAAAATGAAATATCTTACATCTTTATTACTAGTTGGAGCGTTAGGCTTATTTGTTGCCCCAGTTTCTGCTGATTTTGTAATCAAAGAAGGTAGAAAACTGAATGGAACACTTTTAACTGTTAAGAAAACAAAAAAATATCTTAGCTTAGCTGGATGTCAGAAGCTTGCTGAAAAGAAATCTAAAGCTGCCGCTTTTGTTCTTGATAACAAAGAAAAGAAGTGTATTGTTCTTAAGAGTGTTACAGGTTGGACTAAAGATCCTGAAGTAGTTTCAGGTTCAGTTTAACTTCACCTTAAAACTAACCTATCTAGGCTAGTGTTTCTTATCGCGCTCTAAAATCACTATATTTTTGTAGGCCATAATCTTCATATATTTAATAGGGTCTTGCTTTGTGCTGCAAGATTGGATCAAGTAATATTAGTTGGTAATATTTTCTTCAAGGGTGACTTTTTAATATGATTGATGATTACAACGAAGATTTTTTAACCCTACAAGACGGCGGCTCTCTTTTTTACAAAACGTATGGTAATTCATCTGCACACCCTATTTTGTGCATGCATGGACTCACTAGGAATTCAAAAGATTTCAATGAGTTAGCAGAATACCTTTCAGATGAATTTTTTGTAATCACAGTTGATCAAAGGGGTAGGGGTAGAAGTAGTTATATTGAAGATCATCAAAAATATACCCCTAAAACATACATTAGTGACATGCATGAACTCATTCAGTCGTTTAATTTTAAAGAATGTTATCTGATTGGCACTTCGATGGGAGGGTTTATGGCAATGACAATGTCTGTGATGAATTCAGCATTGTTTCCAAAAATAGTTTTAAATGATTGTGGTCCTGAGATTCATCAAGTTGGAATTAATAAGATTAGTACTTATCTAGGTAAAAATGAGTCATTTGAAAGCATAGATGAGGCAGTTGCAATACTCAAAGCAAGACATGAATCTAATTTCCCCTTACTAACCGATACTGATTGGAAGCGATATTGCATGAATAATTTAAAAATCAATGAAGACCATTCCTATAATTTTGACTACGATCAAAACATACGAGTTGTATATGAAACTGCAAAATTAAATATTGGCGATATGTGGAATGTTTGGGAAGAAATTAATTCTAATATCTTTGTTATTCGTGGTGCTTTATCTCAACTCTTATCTGAATCCACATTCAAGAAGATGCAAGCAAAAGAGAATGTTATCAGTATTGAGATTCCAGATACCGGACATGCTCCACTGCTTACGTCAAAATTTGAATTAGATTCAATCAAAGCTTTCTTATTATCGAATTGAAATTTTTAATTAACATTCATGCCTCCATGAATTATTATTAATACGAAGTATATTTTCGGAGAATTACATGAAAAACTTAGTCATTGCTGAATTTAAAGCTCAGCCTGGCAAGGCAGAGGAATTAACAAACATATTTAATGAGGCTTTAGTTGATACTAGAGCATTTGATGGTTGCCTTTCTATTGATCTTTACTATGAGGAAAAGACCAATACCTTTACCATGTTAGAAAATTGGGAGAGTTTAGATCACTACGAAAAATATCTTCAATGGAGAATTGATACCGGCATTCAAGATGTAATGGATCCTGTTCTCGAAGGTGGATGGGACGGTGTTGTTTCAAGTATTAAAAGATTAGGACCAAAAACAGATATTTAAGGAGATATTATGAAAAAAATTTTTTTAGGAGCATTTTTAACATTTTGCATTGGTGCCATCGCACAGGAATATAAATATGAGCCTGTTAGTAATAAAGCTGAGTATTACATTTCAAAATTTAAGGGATTTAGCAGCTATGCTGATTATAAGCAATGGGGCATGGATGCAATCGAGATAACCAATCAAACAGAAAAATTCGAAAATATGGAAATCGTACTATTCACTCCCTTGTATAACTCAGATATGTCCCGACATGATGTAATTTGGTTAAGTTTATGGCCAAGTGCAACCGAACAATTTGCTGCTCTTGAGTGGTGGATAAAGAATGGTTCCTCACATATGAGTAAGTTACCTGTAGAAAATGTACAAGTAATTGATACTTGGCAATGGCCAATATCCTCTCCAGAAGGTGAAATGGATATTGGAGCTGTAAGATTTTCTCGTTGCAAGCTAAAGGATAACATTACCCCGAGAACTGCATTTGATGCTTATAAAGATTTTGCAGCTGCTGCGAAAGAGCAGGGCGATAATTTAGGAAGAAAAATGATTTTTCCAGCATCAGGTGGCACAGAAGGTGACTATGATTTTGTGTATTCATTGTATGCAAGAAATGTTGCTGAACTAGGTGCTGCTGCAGATAACTATTGGGAAAACATCAATGGATCAGATGCTGATTTAGCATTAGGTGAGGTTATTGAAGGTTGTTCCAATTACTCGACTTATACAACTGACAAAATTAAGTAGTTATTTATTGGAGGAGTGAGATAATCACTTCTCCACTTTTTCGCACTTAGCAGTATAAAGATTATCTGAGTCTTTGAACTCAAATTCATTATTAATCTTATTAAAGCTAGCTGAAGCAGTCCCAGTTGATGAATCATAGAATTTTCCAAACACTGTGGATTGATTCATAAAAAAACCATCTTTTTGACCTAGATCAACCCCACTTACAACAAACTTTCTTTTCATGTCATTAATTACAACTTCTACTCCATCACAATCGTAGATTGTGTCGTTATTTTGCGAACACGATACTGCAAGCAATAACATAAATGCTGAAATGGTTACCCTCATATAAATAGATTAGTGCTAATCAATTAATTACTCAAGAACTTAACACTTTATTTAGCTATAATTTGTTAATGCAACCAGCTGAAAACTTCATTATTCCTTGGCATGAGAACTTACATGGCCATTCGGATAGCTTTTTAGATACCATTTTAGATGAGGCTGTAACTTTTCACTCGCCAGTTGTTTTTAGACCTATTGAAGGCATTGAATTAACAAAAGCATACCTCATAGCTGCAGGTAATTCATTCAATTTAAATGAGTTTAAATACACTAACGAATTGCATGTAGGTACAAATTCAATTTTAGAATTTGAAACAAAAATTGATGAAATTTTTGTTAATGGTGTTGACATGATAGAGTGGAATGACCAAGGACAAATTATTACTTTTAAAGTTATGATCAGACCCTATCAAGCAGTTGAAAAAGTTAAAGAAAAGATGCAAGAAGCTTTGGAGGCATTAAAAAATGGTTAAATATAAGTTGCTAAGTTTATTCTTATTATCCAGCATTTTCAGTCATGATGTTTATTCTAAGGATGTTTTGATTTTAGATGTCAGAACAGACCAGGAATGGAGTAATGGCTATGTTGAAGGTGCTACCCATCAACCAGTAAGTAAGATCGATGATAACTTTCAAAAATTATTTCCTAATAAAGATCAGAAAATCATACTCTATTGTGCTCGAGGCGGAAGAGCTGGACAGGCCAAAGAAATACTTTCAAAACTCGGTTACACAAATTTAGAAAATGGTGGCGGTATTTTGGATGTCAGTAAAAAATTTAATTTAGCAATAGTTAAAGATTAATTACTTATTATTTGACTTATAAAGATAGTAAGCGCAGTGATTAATCCAATAAATAATATTCCTTTAAATACACTTCCATAAATTTTTTTACGATTTTCTGAATTTTTTTCTTCAAGCATAACAGCAGTTCTTATCGCGTTTAAGACTAACAATATTAAGCTTAAATAAATCAATCCACTGAGTAGCACAAATAAAATATTGGCTTCACTCCATGGAATTTGAAAGTTGAGAACTTTTATAAAGTCTTCAAAGCTAGCTTTCATAAACCATCTCTAGTTAATTAAGCTTGGGAAGTAGCAAAGCAAGATGCTCAAAAGCAGCGTTTTTATATTCAGGACTTGCGCCAGCCATAACTTCACCTTTTGTTGCACAACTTTCATAAGCTTGTCTTCTTAATTGTGGATCAGAAAAATCGAGTAATTTATTGTTGGGATCATAAACCTTCTTAGATTCAGAATTAAGTTTTAATTTACAATTAGCCCAACTGTAAGCATCTGGTATTAGCCTAAGGGGCATTGGACCATCAAATGAGTGAAAAGAGTTAGGGTATAACTCGATTGAAGCATTTCCACCCTCTAAATTAATTTTTTTGACTAGATTCACACATGGCTCAGCTGGGGTCCAATTATCTTCCTCACCAATATATATTTGTAGTAAATCCTGATCCCACAAATCAAGATCTGGTAAAGCTAGGCAACCTGGGTACCACATTAGGTAACCAGAAAAAGAAACTCCAGGTTTATTTAATTCTTTTTGCAGAGGAAGCCAGGCATTGAAGAGGGTTGCAGTTCCACCAAGGCTCCAACCTGCAGCGTAAATTTTTTGATTATCTATTCTTGGATCTTCCCACAAAAGATTCAAGCTCATTGCCATGTCATAGATAACAGTTTCACTGGTAACATTAATTTGATTCCCAACCGTGCTTTTAACGTTTCGTGAGTCAAAAGGATGCATTGCAAACACGATAAAATCTGCCAATCTTATTTGCTCTAAATATTTTAAGTGATGAGATCGCCAATTATATGAACCATGAGAGGCAATTACTAAAGGATATTTTCTTGAAGGATCATAATTTTCTGGAAAATGTAAAACGCCAAAAATTTTCACATCATCTTGAGTATATAAATTTTCACCAAAAATATTTTCAAAACCAAAAATATTTTTTGATGAGTAGAAAATTTTCTCAATTGGATATGAATATTTTTCCTCATTTTCATAACTACAACTCGAAAGGACAAATATAAGAGTTAATAAAAGAATTTTCATATAATTACCTCATCCTAATTACTTTCTTTAATTTCATCAGCGACCCAGCTTATGGACCAGTTATGACCAAGTTTTCTCCCATTATAACTTTCTGGTAGCCTTGTTTGTGATGCACTAGAGATACTTATCTCTTGAGGGTCTTTTCTGTAATTTCTAAAAGCTCCATCAATCTCTTTGATCGTTTTCCAATTATAAATATCCATCGAGTAGCTATCTTTAAAATCTGTCTTAAACTGACATCCCAGTCTTAGTAGAAGAGGAGGTGACAGCAGGGATGCAATAAAGTGTATTTCAATTTTAAGATCCTGATTCTTATTTGCAATGCGTTGCTCAATAAGATCAAGTGAATATAACAGATGAGTTCCGCCGTATGAATGGGACAAAATTCTTATCTTCTCTACATTTGGATATGTATCAAGCAATAAATCTATATGGTTTACTAAGTTAGCATTATTTGCATTAGCACACCTTTTATCATTCCAACGATAGAAAAATACTTGATTGAATTCATTGTTTAATTGCCATAAAGGATAAATCCACTCATAGCCTTCAGAAATTCCACCATGAATGCCAATAACCAATTCATCTGCATTAGCATTATTGACTTCAAGGAGATGCATTCCAAATGGCATGGCAATTAGATCCTTACCAAGTGCAAATGCATTACTTTGATCAAATCGGTCAATATCAAAGGCCTGAATTTTAAGGGTACTGAGCATAATTAATATAAAAATAAGAGCTTGTGTTCCAAATATATTATTAGAATAGCTTTTCACAAAAAAATTGTAACAAACATAACTTATTTGCGTTACGTTAAATAACATTTCTTTAAATATGAAATTAATCTTATCAATATCTTTATTTATTTCGCAGTTTGTATCTGCAGATCTTCATTTAACAACCCTTGATGATTGGCAAATATTTCTTTACGGTAAGGGCGCATTAATGGTTGCCAAGTCAAATGAAGAACCTGAAAAACATAAATCGATCTTGGCTTTTCATGTTGAAAGGCCATTATGCATTGCAACAGATCCTATTCTCATGCTTGAAAGCAAAAGCAACTCATTTTTAGACAAGGACATCATCTTTGCAAAAATGACAATTGATAAAAATAAAGCTAGAAATCTTAAGCTAGAAAAATCATTTGGTTTTGATGATAAAGAAAAACAGGATACTCAAATTAATCATTTTAAGTTTTTAAAGTTTCCACCTTTTGCTAATGGAACGTATATGAAAGTAACGTTTGATACTCGAACTCAATTAAATAATTTTGAAATGAATTTAACAGGCCTCAAAGAGGCAAAATATGAAGCTATTAATATTTGTAGATCGAATATGGATTTACATACTTCTAAAAACATCATATGAACTTAATGTGGCACTGGATTATAAGTGAGTGTTTGTTAATCGCTTGGTGTTTTTACCTGATAAGTTGAAGATATTTATTCTATTAAAGCTTTTTTTAATCTATCTGATTGTATATTTTTCATATTCTCATCCTCCTAGTGAGTTTGAGATCTGGTGTAATAATTATCTTCCTTTACTTGAAGAAGTTTCTATAGCGGATTTGAACAAGGAGCCTCTCGCTCAAGCAATTTTAAAAGTTTGTAGATCAGAATCTTAAGTATTAGCAATTAATTTAATTGAACCTTGTCTATGTAAGATGTATATTATCTTGCTCAAATGCGGGAATAGCTCAGTTGGTAGAGCGCAACCTTGCCAATGGCTTAGGGTACTGTGCAACCCCTTACTAATACAACATAAAGCCTATAGGTACAACACTTTTTAAGTACCATTCCTGATACTACCTATCTAATTTGATGTTACGGCTATGTTACGGTATTTTTTAAAGTCCTCACAAAGGTGCCTTGTTTCTTTGCAATTTCTTGCAGAGAACTAAATCTTTTATTGAAGTTATTTATTTCAACATTATCTAGCTCAAGATAAACATCCAGTTTTCTTATTTTCTTTATTTCAATAGAAGTATCTAGATTCTTAGCACTTCCTCGATACTTTGAAATATTATTTGAATAAGGAGTTTTATGCTTTTTTTCAAATTTCTCTACTAAAAAATCTCTCCGTATAAGAAGCTTTTTATGTAATTTTTTAAAATCAATTTTGTTATTCATAAGTTGTTGCTGCATTGATTCTTTATCGTTTTTTCCATCTACAAAAATTAGGAGATTTGCAGGAAAAATTGAAAATAATTCTTCAAATTCATCTTCTGTAACAAGATAAGGTTCAAACAGCATAAGCATTGCTGATCTCCAGATGGGAAGGGCGGAATTAGTTAATTCAGGCACTCTAAATTCCATCATTCTCATGCTGTCAGTTTTAACGTATATCAATCTTCTGAGTGAGTCATATGCATTGCGCAGCTCTTGATTTTTAATTTCTTCTCTCTCATATTCATCTAGGTCTGATCTTCCGGGGTAGAAGCTAGATATGTGTAAATCTACAATTTTAGAAATAGATATAAATCGATTTTCAATTTGTGAGATATATCTTCTTACAAGCTCCAGATTCCAATATGAATCACTTGACACACCAATGATTGGTCTAACTCTGAAGGGGAGCCCAACTTTGCCCTTAATCATTTTATCTTCAAGATTTGCTTGAGTAATTGCGTTGCTTAAAACATCCCAGTCTAAAAGAAGCTCTTGTTCATTGTTTGCGGCAAAAGAAAATGTAGAGCCATTATTTTCAGCCAGCATAGAGGTTATTTTTGAAAAAGGACTTTTATTATTTTTTTTCATGGTACTACTTTAACATATATTATTTAGAAATAAACAATAATTTAAGAATTTGTTGCTATTTCTAAAAAACAGTATTATGATAAGAAAATGAAATCAAAAGCTAGCTATTTTTTTCTAGTTTCGATTCAAAAGGAGCTTCCTTTTAAGGAAGCATTTGTTAACACGATTGTTTGTAACAAAACTTAACAATCATTTTTATAGGAGTAATAAAAGAGCTTATTGAGTGAAGGATGAGTACCTCCTTTTATATAAGATGAAGGCAATCTTCTGTATATTTATACTCTCCTAAACAAATGCCTTCGTTCATTTCATCCTTTTACTCAGTAAGCCTCTTTATCAAAATTACATGAATTCAAAAAAATTTAATCAAGAAATCATTTCTATATTAACTAATATTCGTGATGAGGTTATACATAGTGTTTGAGAAAGAAGAATATATCCCGAATGGTGAACTTAGAATTCTTCAAAACACTTTGAGGCATCTTATAACTCGCATCGAAGTACTTGAAGAAGATCATTACCATACAAAAAAAATGGTTGCCATGCTCTTAGATAATATCAATAGAAGATTGAGCAGGGCAGAATGAATAACAAAAATCCTCTTACACCAAAAGAGCATATGCAACTGTGCTTTAAATCAGAGAAAGCTTTTCAAAGAAAATTTTCTAAAATGATTAATGAATGTAAAAAAGAAGATCTAGATGTTGGAACTGTTTTAGAGCAATTGATATATCAATCTTTTGATCTTGTATTTAAATTTACTGATGACGTTGAGGTAGCGGTTGATCTAGTAAGAATGACTCTAGATAAAATGCTGCAAAAACATCTCCCAGGTGATTCCGAAGACTTAAAATTAGTTGATTCTAAAAATATTAATCAAATACATTGAAATGGTTAATATTTTTTATCTTTTCACATCAAATATTCACTTTTTTGAAAACTTATGGGAGCATCTGAGCTAATGGAAATAAATAAGATTAATAAATTAATCGCTAAATCTTCTTCATGGGAGGCTCTTAACAATGAGCTACGTACTAATAAAAAATTTACATCCAAATTTCAAGGGGATGTATTTGAGCGATTAACTCAAGCCTATCTCTTAACATTTCCTCAATACAAAAGTGTTCTCAAATCAGTCTGGATTTCTCACGAAGTCCCTCCAAGGATCTTGGATAAACTTAATTTACCCCGAAAAGATTTTGGCATAGATCTCATTGCTCAAACTAAAGATAATAAGTTTTGGTCTATTCAAAGTAAGTACCGATCTAATCAAGAAAAAGCTTTAACTTATGATGAGCTTTCTACTTTTACGACTTTAAGTTTTGTGACAGCAAAAAATATCAGTTTAGCTGTTGTTGCTCATACAACCTCAAAACCTGTTCGTAACAGAAAGTATTTAAAAAACTTAACTGAGATTGGTCTAGAAACTTGGTTGAACTTAACTGATCAAGATTGGGAGAGGATTCAATCTCTTTGTGCTAATAAGCAAATTAAGCTTAAAAAAAGAAACTCTAGATCACATCAAAAGCCTGCAATAAAAAAAGCAGTTACACATTTCAAAGTTAAAAAAAATACGAGAGGCAAACTCATCATGCCTTGCGGGACTGGTAAAAGTTTAGCGGCTTTTTGGATTGCTGAAGCATTAGATGCAAAAAAGATAATTTTGGCGGTTCCAAGCTTACATCTTATTAAGCAAACCTTGAATGACTGGGTGCAAGAGTATCTTGCTTTAGGCGTGAATCCTGAATGGATGTGTGTTTGTAGTGACAAATCTGCAGGGGATGTTGAATTAGATCATTTTGATATCGATTTACAGGACTTAGGCATACCTGTTACTACCAATAAGGATGAAATAAGAGCATTTTTAGCTAAGCGCTCTAAGAATCCCAAAATTATTTTTACTACTTATCAAAGCAGTACTTTATTAAAGCAAGTCTGCAAAAATCAAAAGATTGCATTTGATTTAGCAATTTTTGATGAGGCGCATAAGACAGTGGGCGTTATTGATAAATCCTTTGCTGTTTTATTGCATGAAAAAAATGTACGAATTAAGCATCGAGTGTTTATGACTGCCACAGAAAGAGTTATTCGGGGTACCAAGTATGAAGTTGCCTCCATGGATGATGTAAAAATTTATGGGGATACTTTTTATCAACTCAGTTTTAAAAAAGCCATTGATGATGGAATCATATCTGATTACAAGATCGTTACTTTGACAGTTACAAATTCCCAAGTAGAAAATTTAATCGAAAATAATTCTTTGCTTGATATTAAAGGCAGTGATCTTAACAGTGCGGAGTCTATTTATATGGCCATTGGTATAGCTTTAAAAAAAGCAATTAAAAAATACAAGATTAATCATGCCATTTCATTCCATAGAAGCATTAAATTGGCGAATGAATTTAGAAAACAGCAAGACCTTTTAAACGATGTTCAAAGCTTAAGACCTATTTCAAAACACTTCCATATTTCTAGCAAGCAAAATGCAGGCAAAAGGGCTCAAATGTTGAAAGATTTTGCTAACCAAAAACCAACCCTAATTACCAATGCAAGATGCTTAACAGAGGGGGTTGATATTCCTGCTGTTGATTGCATCCTTTTTGCCGATCCCAAGCAAAGTGTTGTGGATATTGTTCAGGCAACGGGCAGGGCAATGAGACCGGCTCCTGGTAAAAAATTTGGTTATGTCATCCTTCCACTAATGGTTCCTGATAGCTATGAAGTTGATGATTTTGCTGAGGAAACTGCCTTTCGTCATATCACCAAAGTGATCTCTGTTCTCTCTACGCAAGATGAAAGGATTGCTGAGGAGTTCAGATTAATCACAGCTGGAAAAATATCAAAGGGTAAGATTATTAATATTGATTCAGCAATACCAGTTGGACGTAAAGTTAAATTAGATGAATTCTCCAGTCATATAAAAGCTAAAGTTTGGGAAAAAGTTGCAAGGGTTAATTATAGAAACTTTGTAGAGGCAAGAAAATATGCTCGTTCTTTAAATTTAAAATCTCGAGCTGGATGGACTGCTTTATCGAAAGCAGGAAAGCTGCCTGATGATATACCTGGATCCCTATTCAGCTCATATAATATACAAAGATCAAGGTTGGGTTTCTATGGGAGATTGGCTTGGAACTGGTGCTGTTGCACCTGGACTCAGAAAATATAGGAGTTTTAAAGAGGCAAGAAAATATGCCCGCTCTTTAAATTTAAAATCTTATGCTGAATGGACAGCTTTATATAAAGCAGGAAAGCTGCCTGATGATATACCTGGAATTCCCTATAAAATATACAAAGATCAAGGCTGGTTATCTTTGGGAGATTGGCTTGGAACCGGTGTTGTTGCACCTAGACTCAGAAAATATAGGAGTTTTAAAGAGGCAAGAAAATATGCTCGTTCTTTAAATTTAAAATCTTATGCTGAATGGAGAGCTTTATCCAAGGCAGGAAAGCTGCCTGATGATATACCTGGATATCCCTATCAAATATATAAAGATCAAGGCTGGATATCAGTTGGAGATTGGGTAGGATATTAATAATAAAACTTTTTCGTTGATATGTAGTTGAGGTTCTTCAGAAGGGGGTTTGTTCCTTGAACCAAAATCCCTCTAGATGTATATTAATCAACTCAAAAGCGGGAATAGCTCAGTTGGTAGAGCGCAACCTTGCCAAGGTTGAGGTCGCGAGTTCGAACCTCGTTTCCCGCTCCATCTAATATAAGGTTTAAGCCTATATTGATAGAGTTTCAGACAGTTAAGAAATGACATTCAATGAATTTATTAAAAAATCTAAAAGACTATCGAAGTTTAATACCAAGGAAAAAATAAATAAATATAAATTTTCTCCAGATAGAGCTGATGTTATCGATCATGCGTTACATGTTTTTAAATTTATTGCAGAGAGACTAGAGATTCAAACAATCACATCCACTAAATGGGGCATTTCAGATTCAATAGCTATAAAATTATTCCACGAACTATATTCAAGCAAAGTTACTATTTCATAAGGTTCTATAAACAGAAATAATTTCAAGTCCATTGTCCAAAAATTCAACATCAATTGAGTCAATTAATATGCTTGGATGGCTAGCAATTTTTTCTAAAAATTGAGCGCTATTTTCAATGCTTTCCTGAGTGAAAGAGAAAAACTTTTTATTAGTATCTTCATGAATTTTAAGATTAGAAATTTTACTTGATTGAGCTTGAGAGCTTATGAACTCTTCGACAGAAGAGGTCCGTTTAATAATTTGTTGCGTATTTTGATAATTTAAAGCGTTATTGGCTTTTTCAAACACATAGTAATAATCATTTTTTGATCTCTCCAAAGCTTTGCTTTGATAAGCAATTGAGCCATATGTTTTGTTAAAATATGTGCCTAATAACACCAATACAACAATTGCAAGAACTGTCAGAAGCAAGAATCTCTCTCTTCGCTCACGAGCATTCCAAAATTCTAATAGGATACTAAGTTTCATATTGCACCCGTAAGTTTCCATAGAAGGCTTTATCTTTTTCTGTCAAATCAGATTCTATAAAATTGAGCTCTTCTGATTTCAATATTTGTTTTAACAAATTTAATTTGAAAAGCGGTAGCCCCTCCAACTGAATAATAATTTCTTGATCTATAAGATTAATAGCAATCCTTTGAATTGAATCATCCTTGAATGCATCTAAATAATTCAACACACCTAGATCTTGCTTCGAAATATTATTTTGCTTAGGAATATTTCTTGTTAAATCATCAATCTGAGCACGCGCATTAACCAATCTTTGAAAATTAGGGTTGAGTTGTTCAAAGATTTTTACAGTGCTTTGTTTGTAGGTATTAACAGATGAATTTAAATTGTAGGAAATAACTAATGGTGCTATTAAAAATATGAGAACTGAGATATTTAGAGCCCAGAATTCAAAAAAGTTAAATTTCAGTTTCTGTTTGACATAGTGAAATGAGAGTTTTCTTTTAAAGAAATTTACATTGCTAAACTTAAGACTGTTTATAAAACTAATATGAAAATCAGAAAATTGTATTTTTTGAAAATTTAAATCTTTGAATTTATCTAAAAGTTTTGGCTCTGATTTACCTAAAACTTGCAATGTTTTTAGATCTACGCCAGCAGATGCCAAAATTTGAAGGTAATCTTCTAGCAAATCATTGGAGCCGCTGAAACCAGTTAAATCATTAAATGAGGATATGAAACTATTCTCAGCTATGTAAATAGAATTAATTCCCTCGGGTAGTAAAAAATGTTCTGGATAAAAATAAACATCTCCCTCAAACTGATTAAAATGCTCGGCAATAGAATCATAGGTAGTGCAATCAATCCAAGATGCTAGATTAATACTGGGATGAAAAAAGAATTTTAGATCTGAAACATTGCTGATAAGGCCATCCTCAGACTCGCTAAAAATATTTGCTTTTAAAATTTCATCTTTTAATCCAATCTCGTTTTTGGTGACCTTGAATCCAAATAGTGCAGATGGGATCATGATATAAAGATTATTGCCAGGCATCAGAGCTTCCTTTGCATCTATTAAACTGTATTTCTTAACTTGCTTTTTACTACCCTCGTCATATGTAAAAAGCCTAACAGTAGATAAGCTTAGATCGTCAAATTTAATAAAGTAATTGATCATATGTATTATAAACTAAAATCTCTATTCAAAACTTTTGCTGAATTAGAATTGTCTAATATAACAAGACTATCCAATTGATTGGAATAAGTTTGATTGTATATTTTGATAGATATAAGCAAGGTTTTTGAGTTAATACTTAGAACCTGTGATGGCCAAGAGACTGATTGGGTTATTTTCTTAGCAAATTCATTAGCAGAATCATAGCCATTTTCTGGAGTATCTAATATCTGGCTTTCAATAAATTCTAAATTTTCTTCATCAAAAAATGATGCCATTAAATTTTTATGAGTATTATTTAATGTGTTGACATTAATTAATTGATTTGAAATTCCTGGTAAGACACATAAATTATTAGATATTTTGCTAAAGTCCATTTGATCTAAAACAGGAAAACTTTTGATCTCTGAAAGATTCGATAATAATCTTTTGGGAGTATATTGATTGATTGGAGATAAGGGCCCAATGTAAAAATAGTTTTCTGCGCCAAAATTTAATGGCTGATTATCAGGATCAACCCAGTCAATTAATTGATCAATAAATGATTCTGTCTCCGGGGTATCAAAACCTTTTAATCTTAATAAACGCTCTAACCATTCTTTATTGTCTTTTTTGATTTGAACTCCATCACCAGTTTTAATAAAAATACTATTTAGGTTAAAACAATTAGAGGCATCGGAAACGTCCACTTGAATGGTGGCTAATTCATTTGCAAAGAAATAGCTCTGATTAAGAACTGGATCTTTATTCGTTAACTTCTCATTTGAGGAGTTAATTTCTTTTTGGATAGACGCAATGGCTTCTTTCTCTGAGCTCAACAAGAGTTGCAAACTGTGGTTCTTAAAATCTATATATGAATCTCTTTGAATAGAAAGAAAAAAATTTTTACTGATCTGAATGCTGATAATAGCCATGACCATCACAATTAATAATGTTGAAATCAATACTACGCCTGGCTTATTCATATACAGTATTGATATTGGGGTTTACTATCCATACAAATGATTCATCTTGATTGTTAGTTATTGAGACTTTTATTAAGTTAGGAATCTGTCTTTGCGTGATTGGCCCTTGAGGCCATGCATAAAACCATCGAGTTTTGTCAGCAAATTCTAATTGAAAATTATTTATATCTTCAAACAACATAGTTTCAATGTATTCCAAGGGGTTTGCAGGCGAGGCAGCATAATATTGCCTTCTCAACAATGATTGATTTTCTAAAACATATTCAACCCTTACTAGGTCTTTGGACGATATATCTTTAGTAATGGCTTTGGTTATAAAGGAGAAACTATCAGAGTTGGCGCCACCGATAAAAGTAGCCTTTTCTATATCACCTCTAAAATTTATTAAAGGAATGTTTGCAGCATTGATTAGATCATTAGTAAGAGTGCTGGTCAGTAAATTAAATTCATAAATAGCTTGAGATTTTCCTGACACTAAATCCCTTGATTGAATTGAAGATTTTAAAAAGTTTGATGTGATGACTGCTATGAGGCTCAAAATGACAATAGATATCAAGACTTCAATTAGAGTAAAGCCTTTTTTGTGGTCCTTATTTTTTTTCAATGAATACTCTCAATTCATATAATATTGCTTGCTGATTTTTGCCAACTAAAATTCTAATTTCATTCATCCGATCAGAACTTTGATTGATTCTTTCTGACCAAAAAAAAGTTTTTCCACCAAAATCTATTTGACCATCTCTTTCATTAGTTCCAATCATTGGCTCTAGTGTCTGGACTAGCGCCAATCTATTGTTTGCAATTTGTCTTGCATAAGCTCTATCTTCCAAGTCAAAGGCAGATAATGTAGTCGATGAAATAAATTGAAAGATAGAAGTAACTGCCAAGCCAAGAATTAGCAGAGCTACACCAACCTCTAGAAGACTAAAGCCCTTTTGAATAAACATAATTATTTTTAGAGTCTATGACTTTACCAAAGGTATCTATGATGATAACTCTTGCTGAGTTATCTTCATTAAAATGAATTTCGCCACCTGAAGATTGACCAGATGGATAAAAAATTAAAAAAGGTAATTTAGTTTCATCTGAAAATAAGAGCGTCTGACCGCGAGCATCTTTAAAAAGAGTTTGATTGCTTATATTTGGGAAGTACGAAGAATCAAAATCCTGCAATTGCCACTCATTTTTTTTTAAAGTATAAATAGTTTGAGTATTCTCTCCAATAAACCATGCAAGAGTTTTTTTAGTTAAGGCGCTTTCTTCAGAAAGAAAGTTAAGAAATTCTTTATAGGGCTCCACTTGATCGGATTGGTACCTATCAACAAAAGATGTATTGGTAATAACGACAGTTGAAATAAAGCCCATTAAAATTAAAACAACTAAAAGCTCTAAAAGAGTGAAGCCTTGAGATAAATTTAGTTTTCTGAAATCCAATTACCTATATCGGCATCGTCTCCAAAGCCGCCCTCTAAACCATCTGCACCAAGACTATAAAGATCATATTTTTTAGTTTTTTGACCTGGTTGAATATATAAATATTCTCGACCCCATGGATCTAAAGGAGTTGTATTAATATACCCATTCTCAGGATACAAGTAAGGACGTTTAAGCTCATTATGGGGGGTTATTAATGCTTGAAGTCCCTGATCTGTTGAGGGGTATGTTAGCTCGTTAAATTTATATAACTCAAGGGCTTTCTCAATTTGAGAGAGATCTGCGCGTATCTTTTCAAGATTGGCTCTTTGCAAAAAGGGTGAGACATTTACAGCAACGATAGTGGCTAAAATACCCAATATGACTATCACGGCCATAAGTTCAATTAACGTAAAACCAGGTTTATTTTTTTTCATATCTATCCTAAAGCCATGCTGTTCATCTGCATGATGGGTAATAAAATTGCTAAAACAATTAATAAAATAATGCCGCCACCAAAAATTATAACCAAAGGTTCAAGCAAAGATAAAACAGTTGATCTTTTGCTTTCTATTTCCCCTTTCATATATTGCGCTACTTTTTCAAACATGAATGTTAAATTTCCTGACTTATAGCCACTTGAAAGAAGTTGTAAAAATAGGGATGGAAAAATACTGGCCTCTCTGAGTGATTGAATAAAATCTTTGCCCTCAACCAACTCAACCCTGGCATCTTTAACAGATTTAGCGATGTATTTGTTGCCTATGACAACGCTAGCTTGCTGCATAGAAACATCCAAGTTTAAACCTGATTTCATCATCAGATGCATCACTCTAGAAAAACGCTCAACCTCTGCATTTAATATAAATGAACCAACAAGAGGGATTTTTAAAAATCTTCTATGAATTGTGATTGCTTTTTGATCATTTTGAATAAGATGTTTGTAATAAAAAAAACCACCTAAAATCAGCAAAAAAAATGATAGAAGAATTAATACAGAATAATTTGATACGCCCATTAAGACTGCTGTCAAAGTTGGTAGTTGTGTGCCTGCACGAACAAATTGATCAACAACTTGAGGCATAACAAATGTTAATAGAGCAAAAACCACTCCCACTGAAAAGACCATTAAAATCACAGGATATGATAATGCTGAAATGACTTGCTGCCTTACCAATGCAGATTCTTCAAGATAATCTGCAAGATTGCTAAAAGCAATATGTAGGTTCCCTGCAGTATCTCCAGCTGCAACAAGCGATCTATAGGTTTCATTGAAGATGGATGGATGCGAGGACATTGCTTCAGCAATTCTAGACCCTTGAAGAATCTCATCTCTTACTGCATGCAATGCTGAAGAAAGAGACTTATCTTCAACCTCAAGAGCAATAGATTTTAAAGTTTCATCAATTGATATACTAGAATCAAGCAAAGTTGCAATTTGTCTAGTAGCAAACAGTAATTGCTTTTGGGATACCCTAACCTTTAAAAAATGATTTCTATTAGTTTTACCTAAAGATAATGGTGTTAAGTTTGATGCTTTGATTTGCTGTCTCGCAGCACGTTCTGATTCAGAGCTTAAAATCCCATTAACTTTTTTTCCAGATTCATTGATTGCAATGTATTTATAAGTTGGCATCTTGATTGTTTTGAACTCTTAAAAGTTCTTCATATGAAGTTAAACCATCACGTAAAAGTTGTGACGAGGACAGGTCTAAGGATAGGTTTTCTTTAAAAGCTGATTCAGCTAACTTTGCCTCTGAGGCTTCGTCATGTATCAGAGCTTTTAATTCATCAGAGATATTAATGCACTCGGCAAGAGCAATCCTGCCTTTGAAGCCTGTGTTATTGCAGTTTGTACATCCAACGGCCTGATAAATATTTTCATTTTTATCAAGTTGAAACTCTTTTTGAATTGTAGCTGACGGCTTAACGGGGGTTTTACAATCTTCACACAGTCTTCGAACAAGTCTTTGAGCGATAACCACTCGTAAACTTGATGCTAAAAGATATGACTCAATACCCATGTCCCTCAATCTAGCAATAGCGCCAATAGCACTGTTGGTATGAATGGTAGAGAGAACTAAATGTCCTGTTAAACTTGCTTGGATAGCAATTTTAGCTGTTTCAATATCTCTAATTTCTCCTACCATGACTATATCAGGATCTTGACGCAGAATTGATCTTAGACCTGAAGCAAAATCATATCCAGCTTTATTATTAACTTGAGTTTGTCCAATTCCTGGCAGAGTGTATTCAATAGGATCCTCAACAGTAAGGATGTTTTGTGAAGTATCACTTATATGTCGAAGGCCTGAATATAATGTTGTAGTTTTTCCAGAGCCGGTTGGGCCGGTAACTAAGATAATACCTTCCGAAAGTTGCAAAGCATTTTTATAGTTTCTTAAGATAGAGTTTGGCAAACCCAAATCACCAACATTGATTTGCGCCGCCTGTTTATCCAATAACCTTAAAACAACTCTTTCACCATAAGATGATGGCAGTGTAGAAACTCGAACATCAATTTTTTTTGCGCCCAATGATAGGGAGACTCTGCCATCCTGAGGCTTTCTTCTTTCAGCAATATCCAAACGAGCAATAATTTTTAAGCGCGAAATTATAGGCGCTGAAAGCCTTGAATCATGAGTTAAGACTTGTTGCAAAATTCCATCAACTCTATGCCTGATAATAAAGTTTTCTTCATAAGGTTCAAAATGTATATCTGATGCTCTCTCTTTGATAGCTTGGCTGATAACTCCATTGATAAGTTTGATAATTGGAGCATCATTTGCTCCACTTAATAAATCCTCAGTGGGAGCCAATGTATTTGCGAATGATTGCAAATCAAAGTCCTCCGAAAGACTGGTACTACCCAATACACCATCATCATCAGCGGAATAATATTCTGTTAACAGTTGATCAAAATCAGTTGGCGAGCATGTTTCAGATTTAAAATGATTGGTCAGAAAGCGATATAGCTCTTGAAATAGATCTTTTGAAAGGGGTTGCTCAGATATAACTTGAGCTTGTTGATTTTTTTTAAACGCTATGACTCTTTGAGTTTTTGCAAATTCATAAGGTAGCAAAGGGCTCTTTGAGGTATCAGTCTGATTCTTCGTCATATACTATTGCGTGAGATCTAAAATATCTTTATTGGATGATTCTATGATTTTTTCAGCATTGATATAATTGTATTTTTCCCCTGAAAGAGAAGCAACATCAGCTGAATCCATTAATATTGTAGGCCTTAAAAATACCATTAGATTTCTTTGCACCCTAGATTCAGCAGAGGATCTAAAGAGTCTCCCAAAAACTGGAATGGAGCCAAGCAGAGGAACTTTAGAGACGCTTTCCTGGAGATCATCTTCGTTTAAACCTCCTAAAACTATCATTTGATTATTATCTACCAAGACAGTCGTTTCGATGCTTCTTTTGTTTGTAATAAGATCCACTGTTCCTGTTAAGGGGCCAACCACACCAGAAACTTCTTGTTTTATCTCTAAAATTACAGAATTGCCTTCATTAATTTGTGGCGTGATAGAAAGTTTTATACCAACTTCTTGACGTGAAGTAGTTCTAAAAGGATTGGCATTATTTGAACCAAGGCTCTCGCCAGTTGTAATTGGTATCTCTTGGCCTATAACTAAATTTGCAGGCTCATTATCCATTGCAATAACTGTATGCGTTGAAAGGATATCTGAATTTTGGTCCTCAGCGACTGCATTTATGATGCCAGCAAAACTATCTCCACCGCTTAAATCTCCAAACCCTGAAACTAAGCCAGAAGACTGCAATAATGAGGAGGATGCAACATTGCTCAAAGTAGCATTTTCACCATCTTCAATCAATGATCCTGCCAAGGCAACTAAATCAGGATTCGATCCATTTTGGAATCTGGTAATACCAACGGGAACATTGCCATCTTGTGCGCCAACAAAAATTGTCTCAACGCCCAAACTCTTTGCAGCTGTTTCAGACAACTCAACAATGATTGCTTCTACAAGCACCTGTGCTCTCCTAATATCTAATTTAGATACCAAATTGCGAATGACCTCAAAATTTGTTTCTTCTGAAGAGACAATCAGTGAATTAGTTTCACGATGATGGGTAACAATTGGTTTTTCATTATCATCACCTGCAAACCTAGATGAGACAGTGTTAATAATAGTGGCAACTTCTTCTGCTTTTGCATATTTAAGATACAAAACAGCGATCGAGCCTCCAGTCAAAGCATCTTTATCCAACGCATTCAAAGTTTCAGTAATGTTATTTATAACTAACTGACCTGCCGAAAGAATAACTGAATTTGATGGTGTGAAAGGTACAGCTATAAAGTTGTTTATAGTTGGGTTATTTTGTGCTTTTAATCGATTAAGAATTCTTACCGCTTCAACTGATGAAAGATTATTTAATTTAATAATCTTGATTGCTGCGCTATCGTTCTGATCAATTTTCTCAAGCAATTGGGCAATCCTTTCAATGTTTGATTTTTTATCAACCAAAAGGATTGAGTTAATCGATGGGATGCTCGAAAGATGAGATTGCCTTCCAGTAATAGGTTTGATTTGACTGAGAATTTCTGCTGCCGATCGATTTTTTAGCGTAAATATTTTTGTTTCTATAGAAGACTGACCAAGGGTTTCGTTGAAATCTCTGGTAGCCTCATTCTCAGGGACAATTCTAACCACCCCACCATCTGAAAGGGCTGCAAAGCCATGCACCTGAATAGTTTGCAAATAAACATCCCATACTTGATTAGATGTGAGAATTGAATCAGAAAAGATTGAAATTCTGCCTTTGACTCTTGGATCAAGTATCAAAGTTTTTTTAGAAAATTTAGAAATATCTTGGGTAACTTTTGCTATATCAACATCTTGGTAATTTAGTAAGAAGGTTTCTTGTGCGTGAGATTGGATAGATAAAAGAATAAAAGGAATAAAAATTATGGATTTAATTTTTTTAATCACTCTAATTATCTACTGTTAACTTTGTGCTTAGCTGGAAAATATTTCCATTATATTCAAATGTAGCATATTCACTGTTCACACTGAATAATTTATATTTATTTTCCAATAATGCACCCTGTTGTACAACAAATGTTTGGTTATTTCTTTCAACAATTACTGAAGCTCTTGAAGAGCTAGCTCTGAATCCTACAACTTTGTAATCAAAATTTGGTGATGGGCTGGATTCTAGTTGGCTCACTTCAACACTAGAACTGAATTGAGCGGATCCTTTAATAGGACTGAAATCTATATTCATTTTATCAGGTCGAGATACAAAGGATAAAATTAGTAAATATAGGAGATATCCCGCTAATAAAACCGCTAGACCAACAAAGGCTTTTTTAATAAAGAGATAATTTATATTCATATAAATAAAATGAGCAACATAGTGTACTCATTTATTTTTCTAATTGAAAATTTAAAAATTCAGTTTAAATCCAAGAGATATTGAGGTCCCTAATTCGTATTGATCATAGAAAATATTTGAATTTGCCATTGTTGCCTCGTACTCTTCATTTAAAAGGTTCCTTACTTCTAATGAAATCTTTAGCATAGATGAATCAAGCTCAATCTCTCTGCTATAGACAAAATCAATCGTTAGTGGGATTTGCTCAATAATATCTGGAAGAATATCCAAACCTCTAGCTCTAACCCTATCATCAACATAATTAACAATCACAGTGGCTTGAGAATTAACTGAATAATCATCATAGCCAAATTGAAGATTGAATATATTCTCTGCTTGGCCTTGAAGCCTGGGATCTCTGCCATTGGCTAAGAGTGAGGCTGCAGATGTAACGACCCCACCAGAATTAATATAAGTATCACTACTGCCAATAATAATTTCTGAATCTGTAAAAGTATAATTAACTTTTAACATGAATTCTTTTGAAGAAGCCCAGTCTGACTCAAAACCATCAAAGATTCTCTCATATTCAAATTCAAAACCCGAAAGCTCTGCTTTTGGAACATTTTGAAAAGTTGTAACTATTAAGTCACCAATTTCATTAACAGTTTCTTCAATAGGCTTATCGATTTCTTTATAAAAAGCACCGATCGTTAGGAATTGGTTAAGATCAAAGTAATATTCAGCCCTAAGATCTATATTATCAATTTCTGAATTTTCTAAATACAAAGAACCGGCCACAACCCTATCAGTATCTGGATCTATAAATAAGGTTGGCGATAATTCTCTAAATGTAGGCCTTGCGATCGTTTTAGAGACACCAAGTCTAATTTGAAGATTTTCTGAGCCATCAGGCAGATAAGTCAATGTGAATGCTGGTAGTGCATAATCCTCATCAAGAGTTTTTTCTGCAACATTATCCTTGCCAAGAAATAAGTCATATGTATTTATTTCTTGTTTACCATTTTCTTGTCTCACGCCAGCTGACAATCTTACTTGTTCGGAGAGCAGTGCATCCATGGATACATATGCAGCTGATGTCTCCAAGATACCTTCGTAGCCTGCAGGCGAAGAAGAAGCAGTATTTTCAATTACAAGCAATCTGTTCGGATCAAAGTTTTGATCTGCAAAAATATAATCAACTCTTTGATTCAAAGCTTCTGCTGGAAGCGGGCCACCGGCAGGGCTAAATCTGAAACTTCTAACCTCAGCATCACGATTATTATCTCTATAATCAATACCAGCTTTAAGCTCAATATCCATTGTTTCCAATTCCAATGGGATAGAAACATCTAATCCAAAATTAAAGTCATTGTCATCGACACTGCTAAACTGAGTTTGATTTTTACCAGTATTCACGTCGTATAACCAAGAATCAGGAGTTGAGGTGCCTACAACGCCTGATGAATCTTGATAAAATATCTCCCTTTCATATGGCGCATCTCTGGTTGCTTTACCGTTTGCAAGTCTTACATCAAGAGTAGAGCCGTTATCAAACAGTTGAGAATAATTGAATTGATGGTTAAAAAGTGATCTCTCAAAGAACGCTAAATAATCTTCTCTGATATCCTGAGCATCACTAGGATCATATCCATAAATGATTCTGGTTTTTTTTGTTCCTTTATGAATATATAAACCAGTATATTTGAGCTCAGTGGCATCAGTCTCTATACCAAACACACCCATTGCATAGGTGCTAACATCGTTAGATGTTGACTTAGTTTGCTTATTTTCAGCAATGATAACGTCGGCCCCACCTCCTGCTTGAGCTTGCAAATCACCGGTTTGTCTCAAGCCTTCTTGGGTTTGCCAATCACTTTTCATGCCAGCAGTAAAGAATACACCTGCCTTTGCTGAATTAAGACCAAGAGCAGAATTTAGATCCCAGTCTAACTCATTACCATAAGTAAAGTTAAATGAATTGTTAACTGGAACGTCACCTTCTTGAATTACCCACAGTTTTGAGTTTTCAAATTCACGTCCAAAATTTGCAAGTTCATAAGTCGCATAATTAGATCTATCAACTTTAGTGCCTGAAGCAATGCTTTGACCTAAAAGGGCTGGATAATTTCTGGTTCCGTCATCGTAACCGAAATCATCATCTCCACCACCATCATACAAAAGACCATCAGACAAAGAAGTACCATCATTGTAACCAGAAGAAAATGACAATGATAAAACCCTTTCTAAAGGTACCGCTTTAGTTTTGATGGCTATCATGCCTCCACCAAACTCACCTGCCATTTCAGCTGAATAAGTTTTTTGCACTATGGCAGATTCAATAGCTGCGGTTGGAAAGATGTCTAAGGGTACGACCCTTTTCAAAGGTTCTGGACTGGGCAAAGATGAGCCGTTAAGAGTAGCGGAAGAGTATCTTTCACCCAAGCCTCTTACATAAACATATTTACCTCTAACCAAACTTAAGCCTGTAAGTCTGGTTAGTGCTATAGCAATGTTATCATCGCCTGTTCGTTCAATATCAGAACTATCAAGGACAACATTGATTTCGGCCGTATCTCTTTTTTCATCAGGAATAAAGGATCCACTGACCACCACTTCCTCTAGCTCTTGAGCTTGTATGTTCAAGGTTAAAGCAACTATTGGTAATGCAAGAGCCCTAAAACCTTTGTTAAGTTTAGTTTTATTTTTCATTTGTAACTCCGTTGATTATTAACAGTTATTAATCCAAGCTTCCTGGTACAGTCCAACCCTTGTACCAAGTATCAGTGGAGTCTTCTACAGCTCCAATATATGAAGTTGTTGTGAAGAAACTATCAGTTTCAGCAGTTACAGTAACAGCATTTTCAGCAGTACCATTGATTACACCAGTAACGGTAGGAACATAAGCTCCACCACCGGAATCTGCAGAGTAAAGGTTATTAGACCCAGCGGTTGCTAAGGCAGCGACTTGAGCTGCAGTAGCAGAATCATCTCCAGCAGCACCCAATGCTTTACAGTCAAATGCTACAGAATTGAAAGTTACTTTTGGTGTTGAAGCACCATCTTGAAGGGTCTCTACTTTTGTATGCTCTAAGCAGGCTTTAGAATTGCTTGCCTCAAGCACTATTCCATTTTTGTAAATACCAGACACACCTTCTTTTAACTTAATAACATCGTCTAATCCGCTTGAAATAAATGTAAAGTTAGATATTTGAGGCTGGGATCTTGGTTCTGTAAGATACCCAACTGCAGCATCGTTATTAACATTATCAGATTCAACAATATGGTCACCACGATCGCTAGATTGCTTAACAATTACAAATTGCATTTTGCCTCTGTAACCCCAATCAATATCAAGGTTATCATCGCCAGCACCTGTGCAGATTAAATATTTGACATTTACAGTTCCGCCAAAGAATTCAACACAGTCATCTTCATTGTTGTGAACTTGGATATATTCAACAGTGGTTCCAGTTCCAACGCCTCCAAAAGTAATACCGTTTAACTCATTACCTTCAAAGATTTCATACCCAGCATATTGGACTCTCAAGTATTTTAAGGTTCCAGAGTTGTCATCGTTTATTTCACCGCCCATATAATCTCCAGCAGAACCTTCAACGACCCTTTCGCAAGGAAGTGTTCTAACGCTATTAACAAATGAGCATTTGTTCAATTGAGCTTTACCAAGGATGACTAAACCACCCCACAATCCTCTTGAGGAAGAAGTGACTTGGCCCATAACATCAGCTCTTGCTGTCATAATGATTGGAGCAGATTTTGTACCAATCGCATTAATTTTTGAGCCTCTCATAACAACCAAGTAATCAGAACCAGATTCACCAAAGACGGTTACACCAGCTTCGATGGTTAAAGTAGCTGAAGCTCCGCCAGCTTTAGTGCCATCTGATCCCATATCATTACCAATTTGAATTTTTCCATCTAATGCATAGTAGTTACCTCTTTGTAGAGTCACATCGGTTGTATAGGTTCCATTCAATGTGCAAACTTTTTTACCCTCAATGCTTCCAGTTTCAACTGTCCCAGAAGGGCACTCTGGCGGAGTGAATAGTCCAGTGGTCCATCCTGCAGCCCAATTATTATCTTCGTCTGATCCAGGGGCAAAAGCACCAACATAATTTGTTGCAGAAAAGAATGAATCTATTTGAGTCCCATTTGGACACAAAGGATTTGTCTGAGCAGTCCCACTTCCAGTTGCGCATACGGCGGCTTCATTATTATGGGCTGAAACCACAGCTGATTCATTAGTACCAAGGAAGTAACTTCCCACCAATGTTTGATCGCCATAAGTAAGCTTTGTCGATCTTGCTTCAATTGAAGCTCCCAATTCAGCATCAGTTGCAGAATCATCTCCAGCATTATATTTATTTGGAGTTGAAACGAATACTGAATGTGTTGCAACTTTATCAAAACCAGGTGCATCTTGAGTGGTTTCTAAAAATGTATGCTCAAAAGCTGCTTTAGACGAGGAAGATGGAACAGACACTATGCCGTTCATATAGACTCCAGAAACTCCTTCTTTTAATTTAATCGCATCATCTTGCCCGTTAGAGATAAAGGTAAAATTTGCAATTTTTGGAGAAGAGCGAGGAGTCGTTAAATATCCAACTGCAGCATCACTATTAACATTATCAGATTCAACAATATGATCACCTCTAGAATCTACCGTAGATTGAGCCACCAATACATATTGCATTTTCCCTGTGTAACCCCAATCAATATCTAAATTGTCATCACCTGCATTGGTACAAACTAGATGTTTAACATTGACTGTACCGCCAAAAAACTCGACACAATCATCTTCATTGTTATGAACCTGAACATAATCGACTGTTGTACCTGATCCAACAGCACCAAAAGTAATACCATTTAATTCATTTCCTGGAAAAATTTCATAACCTGCGTGCTCAACTCTAACAAACCTAAGAGTTCCGGAATTATCTCCTGGTAAAGCCCCGCCCATTATTGCATCTGTGCTACCCTCAACAGCTCTCTCACATCCAGCCGTGCCACGAAGTTCATTAGAACATCTATTTATTGGAGCCCTGCCAAGTATCACTACTCCACCCCATAAACCACGAGCTGTTGATGCGTTTGTGATTGTTCCATCAAGAACAGTTGAATGAGTAAATACAATTGGTTTGGAAGCGGTTCCAGCAGCTTCTATTTTTGAACCCCTATGAACAACAATATAATCATCAGTGGTTTTAGCAACTACAGTAACACCAGCTGGTATTGTTAGTACTGCAGGGTCGCCACCTGCTTTTGAACCATCGCCACCAACATCAGCTCCGATTTCTACTTTTCCTAAAAGTCTCCAAATCACATCATTGGTGAGACTAAGATCATCTTTAACAACCCCGGATATAGCACATACGGTATTGCCCGCTATTGAAGAGTCTGTAGATACATTTGTTCCAGAGGGACAACTTCCTGTTAAAACTGAACCACCAACAGTAGCAGTTGTGGTAGTGGCAGTAGGAGGTGCAACTTGTGAAAGTTCTCCAGGTGATGAGATTGCAGTATCAGAACCACCACCACATGAAGCTAAAAATATAAGTGAAAATGAAATTATGAAAATTTTTTTGTTTGTAAGCATGAACTTCTCCGATTAACAATCTTTTCATTTAACACATATAAAAAAAACTTCCTATAGATTTTATGCAAACACTTTTAAAACTTTGAGTAACAGATATGTAACAAAAATTTTATTTTAATAATTAAGATGCAGGCAAGGTAAACCAAAATTCTGAACCATTTCCTTGTCTTGAATTAACGCCTACCTCACCATGTAAATTATTTACAAGGTTTCTTACGATCGCAAGACCCAGTCCACTGCCTTGCTGAGTATTAGCTCGTGCTGCTGCAGTTCTATATTCATCCTTAAATCACCTGCCTCTATATCGGAGATATCATTTTCTTGCTGTGTACTAGCAGTACCTCTTTTTATGATAGCTTTTAACCTTAAGATTAATTCTCTAACACTAAAGGGTTTAGTGACATAGTCATCGGCACCCAATTCAAAACCGACGATTCTATCCACTTCTTCTGTTTTAGCCGTTAGGATTATTATAGGAATATGTTTTGTTTTAGCATCAGATTTAATATCTCGACATAAAGTAAGACCTGAACCATCTGGTAACATTAAATCTAAAATGATTACATCTATCTTATTTGCATGAATGATGGAATCTTAAATGCAGCTGATTTATATTGATCGTATGCTTCTTAATTTTTTGCAAAAAATAAAATACTGAGCATGGAATTAGTTTTAACAAATTTATTGTTGATCTGTATAGGTGGTTGTTTTGGGAGTTTTGCTTCATCATTAATTTATAGATTGCCGCTACAAGAAAACGAAATTAATATCTTAAAACCTAGATCATTTTGCCCTCAATGCAAAACTCAGCTAAGCATTATTCAGCTAATTCCATTTATTGGATTTTTGTACAGCAGAGGAGTATGTTTGTCATGCAATGCAAAAATAAACCGTTTATACTTTTATAATGAGGTAATAATTGCTGCATTTATTTTATATATATTTAGTAAATTAGCTTTAACAGACTTATCTTCATGGCTAATTGTTTTGATTGTCATTAGTTTATACATTCAATCAATAATAGATTTTCAGACACTGCATTTATCTCAACCTATAAGTGCCATTTTAATTTTTTCAGGATTGATGCTAAATATATCAATTGAATTTTTTACGGTTCCATTGGACTCATTCCTAGGATTAACTTTAGGCTATGGATTATTATTCTGCATCAATGAGGTTTATAAAATGATCAGATCTAGAGATGGAATTGGATCTGGTGATTTCTTATTACTAGGTGGAATTGGATCTATTTTTGGCGCCTCAGCAATTGGGCCAATTCTCTTAATTGGGTCAAGCATCTCTTTATGTCTATACGCCGTTAATAAAAATAAAGAGGAGGAGCTTCCGTTGGGTTTTGGTTTGGGCATTGGAGCTATATTTTATTGCTTTTTGTTTATATTTTTCTCTATTGCATAAAAAAGGCGCTATTAGCGCCTTATAGATTAACCATCAAAAGATTATAAAGATACTAGAATCTTTCCTTTATGAGGAGTGTTAAATTGACCCTGATAAAGGTTGGCTAAATGACTTTCACCCTCATTTTGCAAAAATTTTACTTTTGACTCACAAGTATAATTGGAGTCAATCACTCGATAATCCTCGTATTGAATATAGTCTGTAAAAAGACCAAACAATACAACATCATGGTGATGTGCAGGTATATCTGTTGAAAGATAAATACTTCCACCATTTGCCGATGAAAAGCAACCAGCAGAGCCTTTTGGACAAATAGTTGCTACCAAAGAGGAGTCATAGAAAAGAAGACATAAATGAAGAAGACTCTTTAATGTGCGTGGATTTATACTGTAATATCAGTATCTAACAGGAGTTTTAGACAGGGTAAAAGGGAACTCTATAGAATAGTCATAGGTACGAAGTAGGTACAGTAGTTAATCTAATAGATACAATAGACAGTAAGAATGTTATATTATCAGTACTTACAGAGCATCTATAAAGCAGTACCTAAAAACCTTGCCAAGGTTGAGGTCGCGAGTTCGAACCTCGTTTCCCGCTCCAGTTTCTTAGATTTCAAAACTCTTAGATGTAGCACTTTTGTAGCACTTTGATCTAATTCTCATTTTAAGAGTTAGAATATAAGGTATGGAAAATCTTTAAGGTTTGATTAAAAATGGCTAGAAAGTATTTTAAATTAGGTATTCAGCAGCTTAAAGACATCTGTAACGAAAATAGAAATGATATTGCTATTTTAAAAGAAGTTCACCATGAACTTACCCACAGGAAAACTCGCTCTGCTGTCGAACTGAGAGGAAACCTAGAGGCTTACTTTAAAAAAAATAATGCAGATAAACCAGCCACAGGAAAAACTGAAAAGGCTGGATCTTCAGGGGGTTCAAAGCCCAAGGCACCAAAAGGAAAATCAGATAAGAAAAAAAAATCTGATCAAGAAAACAAAGAGGATCCAAAGCCTAAGAAATCAAAAATAAAAAAACCAGGTGATTTCTCTCAAGATTCATTATTTGAAGAACCTGCTCCGCAAAGTTACGATCGCAATTTTTCGCTTGTTGATTCTGCAGAAAATGCCCAATCAAAAAATACAAAATGGGTTACAAAACTCAGAGATAATAAAAAATATTTTTTAAATCTTGCACAGAATTCAAGCATCCTAGAAAGACAAATAGAAGCTTTAGATAAGTATATTCTTGAGCTCAAAAATTTTGGTAAAAGTAATACTTTTACAACTCTTTTGAATGGCTCTCATCTAAAAGAAAATCCTGGTTTATATGTTTATAGTTTTGAGCTGGAAGATCCGCTCGAAGTTTTTGAGGGAGCCAAGGTAGAAATAACCATTGGAACTTCCCAAGACGAGGCTAAGGTTGCAGGGATAGATGATAAAACTGTATTTCTTGAATTTGAAAAATATCAAGGCAAGGTTATTGAGTCCTGCATAGTAAAAATTGATAGAACACAATTATTACGAGCACTGCATGAAAAGTTAACTGATGTGAGTAATGGGGAGATAGAGTCTTTCAATCACGACCTTGTTAAAAGTGTTTTTAATAATGATTCTGACTCCAAAGAGCCTGAGCTTAAGAAAAATGTTATCGGTCTTGATGGTCTTAATGACGAGCAAAGCTTAGCTGTAAGATATGCCATCGCTAACGAGGTTTCATATATTTGGGGACCCCCGGGCACGGGTAAAACTAAAACTCTGGGAGTTTTAATAGAGAATTTTTTTGCAAAAGAAGAAAGATCACTTATTGCCTCAAATACCAATCAAGCTGTAGATCAAGTTTTATTAAAACTTTGCGAACAACTTGGAAAGGATCATGAGGCTATTCAGGAGGGTTATATTCTAAGGCGAGGAAAAATTAATCTAAAAGAATTAAATCAAGGCTGGGGTGATTATGTTGATTTAGATAAAATCGTTGCTCGCAAATCCGAAGCACTTGTTTTGCAAGCAGATGAGTTGGAAGCGAAAATCAATAAATATAAAAATGAACTCGAGAAAGTAGAAAAAATTCTTTCTGCATTTAAAAACCTTGATGAAAAACATGCCTCATTAGCAGAAGCAAAATCTCTCTTTAAATCAACAAAAAAAGAAAAGCAGTCTAACTCTTCAAGGATTAAAGATCTTACTCAGACAGTAAAAGATTTAAAGCAAGAAGCCGAAGATAGAAAAGCTGCAGGCGCGTTAAGAAGATTATTACTTCGCAATGAACAACAAATTGAAAGTGATATATCTTATACAAAGTACTCGATAGAGCAGTTGGAGGAAAAGAAAACCAATCTTCCAAAACTAATAAGTTCTCAGGAGAAGCAAATAAAAAGTCTTGAGGATGATCTAGAAATAATCTCCAAAAGAACGAAAGGTAAAGACAGGGATAAAGCAGAGTCAGATCTTCAAGGAATTATTAAAGAGATGGGTCCATTGGAGGGTGAGCTGGCTAAAGTAAGAGAGGAGCTTGAAGGCATCAAGGAGACTGTCATAAACAATGCAAAGATTGTTGGAGCAACAGTAACAAGAACCTACCTCAAGCAGGACGAGTATCTTGGATTTAATAATGTAATTATCGATGAAGCATCGATGGTACTGCTACCTTCTTTATATAACGTTTTGGGGTTTGCCTCTGATAGATGCATTATCTCTGGGGACTTTAGGCAGCTTGCCCCAATCGTGGAGACAAAGCAGAAAGAAATACACGAAGAAATTTCGAAGGATATTTTTTCCTTTTCAGGCGTCGAGGAGCTCAGCCAAAAGGGTAGAAACACTAAAAATTTAATCATGCTCAAAAATCAATATCGCATGCAGAGCAATATATGTAATCTAGTAAATTCTTTTATGTATCAAGGAAATCTTGAAACAGCAAAGGATCAAGAGGTAGAAAACATCATCCCAGATTTTTATGAAAACATAGTAATTATTGATACATCTAAAGTATTTCCATTTTCGCAAAAGAAGGGTACTTCTTATTACAATCTCATGCATGCCATGATCACGCGCAACCTGATTAATATATTTAATAAGCATTCAAAAAAAGAACTATCGATAGGTATTTGTTCACCTTATACAGCCCAAGCCAGAATGCATAGCTCCCTCAATCAAGATACTAATAATGTAACTGCTGGAACTGTCCATAGGTTTCAGGGTGATGAGAAAGACATCATGATTCTTGATACAGTTGATTCCCTTGGAGAAACTCAAGTTGGTTATTGGGCTTTATCTGATTTGCCTAGTGAGGATGGAAGCAAACTTTGGAATGTTGCAATCAGTCGCTCAAAAGACCACTTATTTTTTATTGGCAATTTAACACACCTTAACTCTCATTTACCTAGAGCAAGCTTCTTAAGAAACATACTACATAGCGCTCAAAACTCAGGACAGGTTGTTCCGGTAGAGGAGATACTTAAACTTAGTGACCTCAAGGAGGAGCTCAAGCCATTGATTAAAAAATTTGAGCTCGATGATGCAACGGTTGAAAAGGGTTTATTTAATAATCAAGACTTTGAAAAAGTTTTTCTCGATGATATTCAAAACGCAAAATCAAATATAGCAATATTTTCAGGTTTCATTACTCCAAATCGAGTAGCACATTACGGTGATATTTTTAGAACTAAGATTGCTGAAGGTGTCCAGATAAGATGCGTTACTAGACCCCCAAAGAACAACGGTAGCATGAGAGTTGAGCTTGGAACTCAGGCTCTTGATTCACTTGAAGCTATTGGATGTGTAGTGGATACCAGAACAACCATTCATCAAAAAGCTGCAATCATTGATGACGAAATCTCATGGTTTGGATCACTGAATCCGTTATCACATACATCTCTCACAGAAGAAACCATGGCACGAATTAATAATAAGGGATTTGCATCGCAACTTATTCAAAATCTCTCACTGAAGTTCGTAAAAGATACAAGAGGGGCAGCAGTTGCGAAAGAAAATCCTGAATGTGAATATTGCGGATCAAGGACTTCATATAACTTTGGTACTTACGGAAAGCCTGATTATTGGCGTTGTGAGAGCTGCAATAAGACAAAATCATTATTTGCTAGAGGTAAGAAAATAAAAGATAGATCTAAAGTGGGAGAGGATTGCCCAACAGGCTGTGGTGGAAAGTTAAGAATATCAAACGGCAGTAATGGAGAATTTTACGGCTGCAACAATTATCCAAGTTGCGGACACACAGAGAACGGTTAGTTATGTCTTTAATTAAAAGCTGTGATCATTGTGGACAAAAAATCAGCATTAGACAGATGCCCTCAGGTCAATGGGTGGCTTTTGATGCTCATACGGATAACCCTCATAAGCATGGAAAAAAAGCTAAACAAGCTTCCAAATCCTCGGTAGTAGATAGTAATTTTGCAAGAACAAATCAGTCGCTTGATGATCAACACATAATTGATCGCAATAATGAGGTTTTCAGTCTAAAAAGAATCCCATCAGAGTGGCTTGATTTAACACCCTTGAATATTAAAAAACTCTTAAATAAATTAATGGAGAAAAACAGATCAGCCCACATCGGCTATCTAGATCGCAATGGTGATGGTTCAAGTAGGGAGATTTATCCTTTAAGTGTGGTGGAGGGTTTAGCTAGTAATCGAAGTAAATCAAAATCATTAAAAATAGTTAGCTACTGCAAATTAAGAGAAGACTATAGAACATTTTTATTATCAAGCATTGAGGAGATAAGGGCAGGAGAAAAAATACCTCAATCGTTTCTAACTAGTTTTGCTAACCTTGATGAGGATGAAAAAGAAGAAATTCTATCTGGGTCAAGTTTCTTTGGCTCAAACTCAAGACATATAGAGGAAATGCCAGATGATTATTTTGATAATGATATTAGTCATCAAAAGCCAGCCGATTCAACTAAATCTGTTTATGCCAAGAAAATTGAGCATGAAGTTAGCAATGACATAGAGGAAACAATAGTACCTCCTGAATTAACTTACACAAGCAATCAGCCAGAGAATTCATCATCCTCTGAAGGCTCTGGTTGGTCTACTGTAATATTTTGGATCATCCTTGTAATGTTCGCAGTTTTCTCATGTGGCTAAAAAACATAACAATCTTATAAATCTCAATTGTTTTCATTTTCGTAATATGCAACTATGAGTAAATGTCTCTTGAAACTAAATTAGATCAAATTTTAGAAAGATTGGATGTTATTAAAAGCTCATTAGGAATCAAAAAACCTTCTCTTTGGGACAACCTAAAACCACGTTTCCCGCTCCATTTTAGATGTTATTTTTTGTAGCGTTCAAACCAAGCAATAATATGATCTACCTTAGTAATCAATCTGGATGGCACACTTGCAATGCCATGAGAAGCACCAGGGATTCTTATCATCGCGCTTTCAACTCCCTTAAGTCTTAATGCTTGATAAAATTGTTCAGTTTCAGATATCGGTGTTCTCCTATCATCCTCACCAGTAATTAAAAGTGTTGGGGTGGTTACATTGCCTACCAATGAAAGGGGAGAACGTTCCCAATAATGTTCAAGATGCTCCCATGGAGGACCAGGAAATTGATGATAAATCTGACTTACCATAGAATCAGCTGTCAGCGTTTTGCTAAGCCAATTTATTACAGGTTTAGCACTCACAGCAGCATTAAAACGATCGGTAAGACCAATTGCATAAGCAGTTGCGATACCTCCCGCACTACCTCCAGTAATAAACAAATTGTTTTCATCAACAAATCCCATACCAATTAGTGCATCAATTCCCGACATATGATCTTCAAAATCCTCTGGGCTTGAATATTTATATTGAAGCAAAAGGGCAAAATCCTCACCATATGACAGGCTTCCGCGGTAGTTGTCATAGAAAACAATATATCCTGCTGCAGCCATTGCTTGCATTTCCGCTGAGAAATATGGTCCATATGCAAGATGAGGTCCACCATGAATTTCTAAAATTAAGGGATATTTCTTTGATGGATCAAAATCAGGCGGGGTAATATACCAACCCTGAATTTCTTGACCATCAAACGATGATTCATAAATGATTTCGTTGACCTGACCAAGTCTTTTATAACCAAGCAAATCATCATTTAAGGCAGTTAACGCTAAAGGCTTACCATTTTTAACAATAGCCACATTGGATGGGCGATCTGGTTTGCCGTAAGTAAAAGCAATGGTATTTGCCGACATATGAAATCCACCTGACAAATAAGGTCTACCCAGAGATGTTCCACCAAGACCACTTACAATTTCTTTTATCGAACCATTCAAATTAACTTGACCTATTTTTCTAATACCACGCTCGTCGTAAGCAAAATAAATGGATCGATTATCATCAGCCCAAATAATGTCGTTGGCATCACCATCCAAATTTTTTGTTAACAACCTGCTTTTGCCACCATCAACACTTACAATTGCAATGCGATCGGGTGTATATGCAAGAGGTCTACGTTCTTCTTTAATAAATGCTAATGTTTTACCGTTTGGTGAAATAGATGGTGAGCGTTCCGCACCTGGCTCGGAAGTAATTTGTTTGAGTTCTTTGGTATCAATATTAATTGCATAAATATCAGCTTCATCGCTGACTAGTTCCCAGTCATTGGAACGATAGGCTGAGAAATAAATCTCTTTACTGTCTACTGTCCATGCCAGAGAACCATGATACAGTTGATTCCCTTGGAGAAACTCAAGTTGGTTATTGGGCTTTATCTGATTTGCCTAGTGAGGATGGAAGCAAACTTTGGAATGTTGCAATCAGTCGCTCAAAAGACCACTTATTTTTTATTGGCAATTTAACACACCTTAACTCTCATTTACCTAGAGCAAGCTTCTTAAGAAACATACTACATAGCGCTCAAAACTCAGGACAGGTTGTTCCGGTAGAGGAGATACTTAAACTTAGTGACCTCAAGGAGGAGCTCAAGCCATTGATTAAAAAATTTGAGCTCGATGATGCAACGGTTGAAAAGGGTTTATTTAATAATCAAGACTTTGAAAAAGTTTTTCTCGATGATATTCAAAACGCAAAATCAAATATAGCAATATTTTCAGGTTTCATTACTCCAAATCGAGTAGCACATTACGGTGATATTTTTAGAACTAAGATTGCTGAAGGTGTCCAGATAAGATGCGTTACTAGACCCCCAAAGAACAACGGTAGCATGAGAGTTGAGCTTGGAACTCAGGCTCTTGATTCACTTGAAGCTATTGGATGTGTAGTGGATACCAGAACAACCATTCATCAAAAAGCTGCAATCATTGATGACGAAATCTCATGGTTTGGATCACTGAATCCGTTATCACATACATCTCTCACAGAAGAAACCATGGCACGAATTAATAATAAGGGATTTGCATCGCAACTTATTCAAAATCTCTCACTGAAGTTCGTAAAAGATACAAGAGGGGCAGCAGTTGCGAAAGAAAATCCTGAATGTGAATATTGCGGATCAAGGACTTCATATAACTTTGGTACTTACGGAAAGCCTGATTATTGGCGTTGTGAGAGCTGCAATAAGACAAAATCATTATTTGCTAGAGGTAAGAAAATAAAAGATAGATCTAAAGTGGGAGAGGATTGCCCAACAGGCTGTGGTGGAAAGTTAAGAATATCAAACGGCAGTAATGGAGAATTTTACGGCTGCAACAATTATCCAAGTTGCGGACACACAGAGAACGGTTAGTTATGTCTTTAATTAAAAGCTGTGATCATTGTGGACAAAAAATCAGCATTAGACAGATGCCCTCAGGTCAATGGGTGGCTTTTGATGCTCATACGGATAACCCTCATAAGCATGGAAAAAAAGCTAAACAAGCTTCCAAATCCTCGGTAGTAGATAGTAATTTTGCAAGAACAAATCAGTCGCTTGATGATCAACACATAATTGATCGCAATAATGAGGTTTTCAGTCTAAAAAGAATCCCATCAGAGTGGCTTGATTTAACACCCTTGAATATTAAAAAACTCTTAAATAAATTAATGGAGAAAAACAGATCAGCCCACATCGGCTATCTAGATCGCAATGGTGATGGTTCAAGTAGGGAGATTTATCCTTTAAGTGTGGTGGAGGGTTTAGCTAGTAATCGAAGTAAATCAAAATCATTAAAAATAGTTAGCTACTGCAAATTAAGAGAAGACTATAGAACATTTTTATTATCAAGCATTGAGGAGATAAGGGCAGGAGAAAAAATACCTCAATCGTTTCTAACTAGTTTTGCTAACCTTGATGAGGATGAAAAAGAAGAAATTCTATCTGGGTCAAGTTTCTTTGGCTCAAACTCAAGACATATAGAGGAAATGCCAGATGATTATTTTGATAATGATATTAGTCATCAAAAGCCAGCCGATTCAACTAAATCTGTTTATGCCAAGAAAATTGAGCATGAAGTTAGCAATGACATAGAGGAAACAATAGTACCTCCTGAATTAACTTACACAAGCAATCAGCCAGAGAATTCATCATCCTCTGAAGGCTCTGGTTGGTCTACTGTAATATTTTGGATCATCCTTGTAATGTTCGCAGTTTTCTCATGTGGCTAAAAAACATAACAATCTTATAAATCTCAATTGTTTTCATTTTCGTAATATGCAACTATGAGTAAATGTCTCTTGAAACTAAATTAGATCAAATTTTAGAAAGATTGGATGTTATTAAAAGCTCATTAGGAATCAAAAAACCTTCTCTTTGGGACAACCTAAAACCACGTTTCCCGCTCCAACTCAAGCAAAATAACTACTTTATAATTGGCAAAACTAATTTATCTGAGTGGGCAAACTTCAGATCAACTGGGTCTGTTTCTGGATGGTCAAGTTTGGGAGGACAAACGTTAAATTCATATGGAAGGAATTTAAATCCATGTGGCTCAAGTTCAGGATCTGCGGTAGCTGTTAAAGATGGTTTGGTTGAAGTTGCCATTGGCACTGAAACCAATGGATCTATTTCATGTCCAGCATCTGTGAATGGTATTGTTGGTATTAAACCAACTGTTGGTCTAGTAAGTCGTCATGGTATTGTCCCAATTTCATCAACTCAAGATACTGCTGGACCAATGACAAAAAGTGTTGCACTTGCAGCACAAGTGTTGTCTGCGATCTCAGGATTTGATCCAAAAGATAAAGCAACCTATAACATTCCTAGTACCATGACATTTAATTTTGCTGATGATTTAAGTCTTGATGGATTGCAAAACAAAAGACTTGGATTGTTAGTAAGCGGTCAAGAGTATGAAATTGGTCAAAAATTATTAGATAAAATTAAGAATACGATTGCAGCACTTGGTGGTGAAGTAGTGATGATTGAGGATAATAGGGAGTATCCTGGCAATGACGAGTATTTTCTTTTACTTTACGAATTTAAATACGGTATTGATAAATATTTGCAGTCTAAAAAGAATCTCAATGTAAGCTCTTTGGATGATCTTATTATATTTAACGAGGCTAACAAAGATGAGGTAATGCAACATTTTGATCAAGATATTTTTTATCAAAGTGTAGAAGCTTCATTGGATCAAGAGAGATACGAAGATGCAAAAAAAATTGTCATAGAGGCGCAAAATGATATCCAATATCTCTTAAATCAAAACAATCTAGACGCTTTAGTTGGTCTTACCAGAAATCCTGCATGGGAAATAAATTATGTTGGTGGAGATGATAAAGCAATGGACAAACAACTATCATGGGGTAATGGTGGGTTTGCAGCAATAGCAGGATTCCCACACATAACAGTACCTTTGTCATTGGTAAATGGATTACCCGTTGGTGTATCATTTATCGGTGGTGCATGGTCTGAAAAATCATTATTAGAAATGGCGTATGCATTCGAACAATTTAATCAAGTTGGAGAGATTGAATGAAAAGTAATTTTTGCGCGTATTTATTTGCGAGTTTGGTGAGTATAAATTTGTTTGCCGATGATCAATGCATGTCATCAAAATGGGGAGATACAGATGAGATTGGCAATGCTAACTTAATGAATGCAAGTTCAGTGCTAAAAGCATCAAAACTCATAAAAAAAGGCAAGACATACAGTCTCGGTATTACCATCGATAGTTCCACTCCAGCATATCCTCCTAGAAGTTTAAGTCTACAAGTAGTGCAACCTACTCAACAGTTTGGCAAGCTTGCCTTCCCAAATGCTACATACAATGATGATATTTTTCAGGGTTGGTTCGGAATTGGTTCTCAAATTGATGGACTAGGCCATATTGGTGATAGCAATGCAGAGTTCTACAATTGCTTTGATGGAAAAGAGATCTCACATATCAATGGATTAACCAAGCTTGGGATTGAAAAGATACCACCTATCGTTGCCAGAGGTGTGCTCTTAAATATTGCGAAAGTATTTGATAAAGATTTTCTTGATGCAGGAGAGACGTTTGATGTAAACGATGTAAGAATGGCTATGGCGAATCAAAATGTATCAATTAATCCTGGTGATGTTGTAATTTTTCATACGGGTTGGACACAACACAAATATGAGTCTGCACCTGCAGAGTGGGGTTCAGGTGCACCAGGCTTAACTCCAGAGGTTGCATCATACTTAGCTGAAATGGATGTAATAGCTGTTGGTGCTGATACTTGGTCTTTAGATGTAGTCCCATCTATCGATCCTATGGAACCATATCCAGGACATGTTATTTTAATCAAAGAGCATGGAATTTATATTTTAGAAAGTATGAACACTGGTGCACTTGCTGATGATGATGTGAATGAGTTTTTATTTGTCCTTGGGCAGGCAAAAATTAGAGGAGCTGTTCAAATGATTATTAATCCTATAGCAATACATTAAAAATCAAATGTTAAAATTTTGGACGGTATACATTATAAGAATTGTTCCGATATTTTTTGTTATTTCTGTTGGCATTGCTATGCTGCTTTACCCAGGTGGTAATATTCATGATCCTAATCAAGTTGGTTATGTTTTTACACATAATTTCTTAAGTGAGTTAGGAAGGTATGTTACAAATTCAGGAGATATAAACTTTTTTTCACAAATATTATTTAACCAAGCAATGATCTCTTATTTGCTTGTTGGAATTGGCTTTTTGTTTGTCCCTCAGTATTTTAAGGATGATCCTTTTTCATACTCCGTCGCTTGGATTGGTTCGATATTTATTTTTATTGGATCATTATTTTTTGCTGGCGTTGGATTTACTCCAGCTGATTTATATTTTGAGCCCCATGTATTTTTTGCACTTAATGCATTTAGGCTTTTGGTACCAGGAACATTTTTCTATTTGATAGTACTACTTAGGCAAAAAATGCCTACATTTGAAATTGCTAGCTTAGGCTTTTTGTGCCTGAGCACTATTGCATATGTTATTTTTCAAATAGTTAGCGGAGGTCCATATGGTAGTGCTGAGAGCATGGTCCAACAAGCTACTGCGCAAAAGATTATTGTTATTATCAATGTTGCATCTATGCTGATATTGTCAAATTCATTCAACAGAATAAATAAACGTTTGATACTCAGCTGAAATCTTTATTTGAAAGATTATTTTTATCAATTTTTTTGGTAATTTTTGGCATTGGATATTTAAGTCCAGATGCGCAATTGAATAGTACAACTTGATCATTTTCATTAATCAGATTCTTGGATAGAGCTTTTATATAGCCTGCTGCTGTTGCAGCACCCTCGGGACACATTAGTAAGCCTGTTTCATTAGCGATCTCATCCCTGCAATCAATTATGGATTCTTCACTGACTGCGATTGCAGAACCTTCGGATTCACGAATCGCATCCAAAATAAGAAAATCACCGATTGCAGCAGGCACTCTAATGCCAGAAGCAATTGTGCTTGCGTTTTCCCAAAGTTCAGCATGACGTTGATTATTTTCAAATGCTTTAACTATTGGAGCACATGTTTCTGATTGAACGGCAAACATCTTTGGTAATTTACAATTTAACCAACCAAGTTCTCTCAGTTCTTGAAAAGCTTTCCACATACCTATAAGTCCAGTTCCACCACCGGTGGGGTAAAAAATTGCATCAGGTAGGTTTTGGTTAAATTGTTCAAATAATTCAAGACCCATAGTTTTTTTTCCTTCAATTCTATAGGGTTCTTTGAGTGTAGAGACATCAAACCATCCCATTTTATCTTTTAAGTCACCAATAATTTTGCCACATTCATTAATAAGGCCATTTACTATTATTGTATTAGCTCCCTGAAGTGCTGCCTCATTGATATTTATTGTTGGTGTATCTTCAGGACATAAGACTATTGATTCAATATTAGCCTTTGAAGCATATGCTGCAAGTGCCGCACCAGCATTCCCATTAGTTGGTATTGCCATCTTTTGAATACCAAATTCCTTTGCTTTGGCAACAGCTAAGGCTAACCCTCTTGCCTTAAAAGATCCTGTTGGCAGTCTTCCCTCATCTTTTACGAATATTTCCGAATTCTTAGAAAATTTACTTACGTTTATTTTAATTAATGGTGTTATCAATTCTCCAAGATCAATAATTGACTTTGATGAATTTATTGGAAGTAGGGGCAAATATTTCCAAAATCCTGGACAGTCAGCATGTCGATTTACAAAATCGCTATATGAATAGTCACTTGATATTTTTTTGAAGTCATATCTAACAAGAAGAGGTTTACTTAAGTCAGATAAATTATAAACTTTGTTTTTTACATATTTCTTTTGTGAATATGAGCATTCAAGATGGGTAACATAATTAGACATAAAAAATTATTTTTACATATATCTTGCATATTTTTAATATTACTTTGTTATATTTATATTAAAGGATATTAAGTGAGCCAATATAAAACTTCATACGATATAAAATATACAAATGAGCTTGATGAATTTCTGCAAAATGAAGTTTTGTCAGGATTAGATATTTCTGTCGATGAATTTTGGAAATTAACTAGCGAGATCATTACTGAATTCTCTGATCGTAACAAATCCCTCCTGGAAAAACGCAAGGATATTCAAAAATCAATTAATGATTGGCATTTAAATAATGATTTTGATGTAGATAATTTATCAACATACAAAGAATTTTTAAGATCAATAGATTATTTAGTTGATGAGGGCAATGATTTTGAAATCTCTACATCTAATGTTGATAAAGAAATAGCTATCACTGCAGGACCTCAATTAGTTGTGCCAGTTATGAATGCAAGATTTGCTCTTAATGCAGCGAATGCCAGATGGGGCAGTTTGTATGATGCTTTGTATGGCACAGATATGATTGATGAGAGTGATGATGCAGAAAAAACAGGCGCTTATAATCCGATTCGTGGAGATAAAGTTATTGCTTTTGCCAAGCAATTTCTAGATCAATACTTTCAGTTACAAGATGGATCATTTACAGATGTAGTAAGTTTTTCGATTGAAAATAAAGCGTTAAATTTACATTTAGATAATGCAACCATAACAATGCTTGATGATGAATCAAAATTTGTTGGATTTACTGGATCTGCAAATTCCCCGCAAAGTGTTTTACTCACAAATAATAATCTTCATGTTGAGATACTGATAGATCAATCTCACAGTGTAGGTGCAACAGATAAAGCTGGAATAAAAGATATTTTATTGGAATCAGCAATTACTACAATTATGGACTGCGAAGATTCTGTTGCTGCGGTAGATTCAGCAGATAAATTAGAGGTCTATCGAAACTGGTTAGGATTAATGAAGGGCGATCTTGAGGAGCAATTCATGAAAGGTGGCAGGAAGGTTAATCGAAAACTAAATCCTGATAGAGAATACGTATCGCCTGATCTTGCTGAATTCAAACTTTCTGGCAGAAGTTTAATGTTAGTAAGGAATGTTGGATTATTGATGACTAATTCAGCTGTACTTGATAAGCATAATAATGAAATTCCAGAGGGAATATTAGATGCATTATTTACTATTTGTATTGCAAAACATGATCTCAAAAATACCAATGCATTTAATAATTCTAAGTCTGGAAGCATTTATATTGTTAAACCTAAATTACATGGTCCTGACGAAGTCAAATTCGTTTGCGATCTATTCAGTGCCATTGAGAATGGGCTTAATATTAAAAAGAATACTGTAAAAATTGGGATCATGGATGAGGAAAGACGCACAACTGTAAATTTAAAAGAATGCATTAGAGTAGCAAAAGATAGAGTGATATTTATTAACACAGGATTTCTTGATAGAACAGGAGATGAAATTCATACATCTATGGAGGCAGGCCCAGTTGTTCCTAAATCTGAAATGAAAATGCAGAAATGGATCAATGCTTACGAGGATTGGAATGTTGATGTCGGTCTTGAGTGTGGATTTAAAGGTAAAGCCCAAATCGGTAAAGGCATGTGGCCAATGCCTGATGAAATGTTAAAAATGTATCAAGCAAAAATTGAACATCCATCGGCAGGAGCAAATTGCGCATGGGTACCTTCACCAACAGCAGCTACATTGCATGCCATGCATTATCACGAAATGTTAGTTTCAAACCAACAAGAAATATTGCTAAGCAGAGATAAGATCAATCTAGATGATATTTTATGCATTCCGCTAGCTCAAGATATTCAAACCCTTGATCAAAATACTATTGAACTTGAATTGGATAACAACTGTCAGGGAATTTTAGGATATGTTGTTAGATGGGTTAATCAAGGCATAGGATGCTCAAAAGTGCCCGATATAAATAATATTGGTTTAATGGAGGACAGAGCAACTTGTAGAATTTCTTCTCAACATGTTGCTAATTGGCTACATCATGACGTAATTAGCAAAGAAGAAGTTATTGCATCAATGAAGAAAATGGCAGAGATTGTTGACCAACAAAATGCTGGAGATCCAAATTATTTACCAATGTCACCATCTTTTGACGGACATGCTTTTAATGCAGCTTTGAAGCTTGCTATAGAGGGAAAAGATCAACCAAGTGGATATACTGAGCCAATTCTTCATCAAGAAAGACTCAAATTCAAAGCAAAATGAGTGCATATTGGATTACACGTTGCCACATTAATGATCAAGAAATCTATGAAAAATATTTAGAATTAGCTGGTCCAGCTATTCTTGAGTATGGTGGAAAATTTCTTGTTCGTGGCGGTAGGCAAATAGAAAAAGAAGGTACTGGATTTGAAAGGACCGTGCTTGTTGAATTTGAAGATTTAACGGCGGCTCAAAAATGTTATGACTCAGATGCTTATAAAGCAGCTCTAGAGTTCTCAAAACAATCATCTAATAGATTAGTAGTTTTAGTAGATGGCATTTAGGTTTTGTTCTTGTATTTTGCTAACTTTATGTTTGGTGCATGCAAATTTTATTTTTGCTCAAGCTGAATCAGCTGAAGATTTTTTTTCTCAAAAACCTCCAGAGTATGCGAAACCATCTAGCCTAATCGGATGGATTGACAATAGAGAATATTTATCATTAAACGGTCAATGGAAATATATTGTTGATCCTATGAATAATGGCTTACCAGAGACGTCATTTTTTGGCGGTTTCCCTGAAAATAAAACACAAAAAGATGGTTATGAACTAATTGAATACAATTTTGATCAAGCAGACGTAATCAACGTGCCAGGAGCATGGAATGAACAAAAGGATGAGCTATTCTTTTACCAAGGCTCCATTTGGCTATTTAAAAAATTCAATTTTAATATTGACCCAAACAAATTAAATCATTTGTATATTGGAGCCAGTAATTTTTTTACAAAGATTTTCTTAAATGGCGAAAGAGTAGGGCAATTTAACTCTGGCTATACAGCGTTCAATTTTGATATTTCAGATTATTTGATTGATGGAGAGAATGTCTTGCTTGTGCAGATCAATGCTAATTTGTCTGAAGATTCAGTTCCAACAAAAAAAACTGACTGGTGGCCTTATGGTGGATTAGTGGGTGACGTGCTTATAGTTAACACTCCTAAAATCTTTATTGAAAATGCGTATGTACAAATATCAGATCTCCAAAAAAAACAACTGAATTTTAGAGCGAAGCTTAATTTAAACAAAAATATGAATATTAAATTGATAATTGATGAGCTTAACTTTCAAAGGTCATTTACCACAAATAAGAATGGCGAGATTGACGAATTAATTAAATTTAAAAACATTGATCTTTGGTCTCCAGAAAATCCAAAGCTTTACAATGTTACTGTGAAAATAGAAGGTGATGAGATAGTTGATCAAATTGGTTTTAGAGAAATTAAGACTAAAGGGAAGCAGATATTTTTAAATGGAACACCCATAAAGTTCAAAGGTATATCAATGCATGCTGAGCCAATTGGTGAGAAAGGAGTTGCATTTTCAAAGGCTCATTTTGAAAGTTTAGTCACTACATCTAAAGAATTAAATATCAATTTTATAAGAGCTGCTCATTATCCATATACCAGACATATGGCAAAAGTATGTGATGAGTTAGGCATTATGTTGTGGGAAGAAATTCCAGTATATTGGAATATAAATTGGACAAATAGGCAGACAAAGGAAGATGCCTTAAATATGCTTTCTAACCTTGTGACTCGTGATTGGAATCGAGCATCAGTTGTTGTTTGGTCTCTTGGAAATGAAACTCCATTCTCGAAAGATAGAATGACCTTTATGAATGATTTAAAGGAACGATTAGGCGAACTAGATGTATCAAGGCTTACATCAGCAGCAATATTATCTGGTGATGCTCAAACATTTTCAAAACTAATTAGTATCATTGCAAAAGCAGGGCTAGAAACAAAAGATTTAACGGCTAAGGAAAGATACACATTTGAGGAGATTGTTAATAGTGTTCCTGTTCCAGTTGAAAAACTTCTTCCATTTGAGATCAATATAAATGACCCACTCGCAAATGAATTAGATCTCATCGCATACAATGAATATTTTGGTTGGTATTACACCTCATTTTTTTCAGCACAAATAGGAATAAGAGAATCCTTATTGAGAGAAATTATGTTTGAACTAATGCCATCATTTATTATCAGGTCAGAATTTAATAAACCCATACACATATCTGAGTTTGGAGCAGGAGCAAAGCACTCTTTCAAAAAAACTAATCAAGTTTGGTCCGAAGAATATCAGGCGAAGGTTTACTTGAAGCAACTAGAAATGTTAAAGAGTAATCCTCAGGTTCAAGGTATAAGTCCATGGATTCTTAAAGATTTTAGATCAATGATGCGTCCCTTAAATAATGTTCAGGATTTTTATAATAGAAAAGGACTAATTGATGAAAATGGAAACAAAAAACAAGCATTTTCAGTTTTGAGTAATTTTTATGATAATGAGTGGTAATATCAACATTTTATTTTACTAAGAAATGAAATATAAGTACTTTCTAATTCTTTTAACTGCATTTTCTATATTTAATGCTGCAAATGAGCTTGATCCATTAGAGATCCTGAAAGAATATGTATCGATTGATACAGTGAACCCGCCTGGTAATGAGTCAAATGCAGTTGAATTTCTGGGGGATATTCTCGAGGATTTTGGAATTGAATATAAGGCGTACGAAAGTGCACCTGGCAGAGGAAATTTAATCGCAAGAATTAATGGTGGTGATATGCCAGCTCTCATACTGATGCACCATACAGATGTTGTTCCATTTAATGCCGAGTATTGGATTTCAGATCCAATGGTTGCCGAGGAAATTGACGGTTATTTATATGGACGTGGTGTAATTGATATGAAGGGTTTGGGTGTGCAACATTTAATGGCATTCTTGGATGCATTCAAAAATAAAGAAAAATTAAATCGAGATATTATTTTCATGGCAACTGCTGATGAAGAAGCTGGAGGTTTATTTGGTGTAGGTTGGTTAATTGATAACCATCCCGAGGTATTTGATGGTGCCGGTTACGTTTTAAATGAAGGTGGCAGCGGTTTAGATATTGATGGACAAAAAATATTTAATGTAGAAGTAACTCAAAAGGTTCCTGTTTGGTTGAAACTAACTGCTGAGGGTGTGCCAGGGCATGGATCAATGCCAAGAAAATCTTCCGCAGTTATTAAAATTCTCAAAGCGCTCAATGCACTCAATGACAATCCATTTACTCCAAGAATCATTCCTCCTGTTGATGAATATTTCAAATCGCTTGCAATGGATATGAATGAGCCTGAGGCCTCATTATTTAAAAATCTTGCTAGATCTGTTAAAAATAAAAAATTTATTGATGATTTGCAAGATGAAAATGCAGCACTTCATGCACTTACACGAGATACATGCTCGATAACAATGCTAAAGGGATCATCAAAAATAAATGTTATCCCACCTACAGCATCAGCAGAGGTAGATTGTAGGATGCTTCCTGATCGTGAAGTAAAAGAATTTCTAGCTGATTTTAAAAATATTGTTGAACCATTTGATGTAGATGTAGAAGTACTCCTGTCTTTTAAAAGAGGCGTATCAAGTCGTGATTCCTCACTATATAAGACTATTGAGAAAGTGACATCAGAATTGTATAAAAATTCTAAAGTCATTCCTTCAGTTGCAACAGGATTTACTGATAGTCACTTTACAAGAGACCTTGGTATTGAGAGTTATGGTTTTAATCCAACTTTATATCCTGCTGGAGAAGTAAGGGGAATTCATGGAAATAATGAAAGAGTAAGCATCAAATTATTTAGACAATCCACTGCTGACTTAACTCAAATTGTTCAGGAATTTACGCAGAAAAAAAATAAGTGAAAAAAAGTATATTTTTTTTAATAAAAGTGTTGACAGATTTAAGAAGTATAGTATTATTAAATGTACCTGCTGAAACCGACCAGGGACCAACTGCAGACGGGAGCTGGAGAGAATCAGAAGGAAGAGACCGAAGGGCGAAAGCGTTACTAAGAGTCGACGATAAAAAATAGCTTAGTGACCCACCAAGAGGAAAAGAGAGAATCCTCAAGGAGCTAAAGAGAATCTCACTTTAGACCCCTTCGAACCTCGACTTAAGAACAGAGCTGATGCTCTGTTTTTTTTTGGGGAAATTAAAAATATGTATTTCAATAACCTAGATTTTGTAATTGTTATTACATATTGCATTCTACTCATTTCAATTGCTTTATTTATATCAAAAACTCCCAAGGGCACTAAAAAAAATACTGAAGATTATTTTTTGGCTAGTAGATCATTGCCATGGTGGGCAATTGGCGCATCCTTAATCGCAGCTAATATATCTGCTGAGCAAATAATTGGAATGTCAGGACAAGGATTTGTTGTTGGTATGGCAATTGCCACTTATGAGCTGACAGCAGCAGTTGCCTTGATTGTAATGGCAAAGTATTTCCTTCCAATTTTTTTAAAAAAACAAATTTATACAATGCCACAGTTTCTTGAATATCGTTTTGATAAAAGAGTCAGTCTTGTATTGGCTTTTTTTTGGCTAGCAGTTTATGTTTTTATAAACCTTACCAGTGTTTTATGGTTAGGTTCACTCGCAATAAATTCTCTTACGGGTTTTGATTTAACTTTTGGATTGGTTTTTCTTGCCCTTTTGTCACTTTCGTATTCCTTGTGGGGTGGGTTAAAAGCAGTTGCACTTACAGATATATTACAAGTTGTATTGCTTATATTTGGTGGATTAACAGTATCAGTTCTTGCCCTACATGAAATAGCTTCTATGCATGATGGGTCTGGAGTAATTTATGGAGCAGTAAAAGTATTTGAATTGTTACCGGAAAAATTTGACATGATACTTTCCGTTGAGAATCCTTCTTATAGAGATCTTCCAGGTGTTTGGGTATTGATTGGAGGTTTATGGATAGCACATTTTGCTTATTGGGGTTTTAATCAGTACATTACACAAAGAGCTCTTGCAGCAAAATCATTGCCTGAAGCACAAAAAGGAGTAATGTTTGCTGCATATTTAAAATTATTAATGCCTTTTGTAGTTGTGTTACCAGGTATTTGTGCAGCAGTCATTTTTCCTTCTCTTGAAAGATCAGATCAGGCATATCCAATGATGATGTCACTATTGCCAAATGGTTTATTAGGATTAACATTTGCCGCATTAATTGCTGCAATTATTTCTTCACTTGCCTCAATGACAAATAGTATCAGCACAATTTTTACGATTGATGTTTACAGGAATCTTTCAAGTAAAGAAGTATCTGAAGCATCTCTAGTAAAAATTGGAAGAAATGTTGCTTGGATAAGTGTTTTAATTGCAGTAATTTGTGCAAAACCTTTATTGGGTAGCATGGAATCTGCATTTCAATATATTCAAAACTTCACCGGATTTTTTACTCCAGGAATCCTAGTAATTTTTCTAGTTGCCCTTTTTTGGAATCGAGCAACCACTTTAAGTGTCCTTATTGCTGCAATCACATCATTGGTTTTATCGTTCTTAATTTTTTTGTTTGCCCCTGATTTACCATTCATACATAGAATGGCAATTGTATTTTTATTCTCAGGTCTAATGTGCTTCATTACAGTTCAATTTCAAAGGGCGAAAATACATAACAATGCTATATTTCTCAATGATATAAACTTTGTTACTTCCAAAAGCTTCAATGTAAATACCATCGTGATTGTTGGATTATTGGTTATCTTTTATTTTTTACTATGGTAATTGCTGGGTAATGCCGAAAGTTGGTTCAAAAGTTCTACTAATTGATATAGGCGGTACAAATATTAGAACCTGTACAGCATTTGTTGGAAGCTCAGAACTTCATAATGAAAATAAAGAAAAGATAAGTGCGAATAATAATATTGACGACTATCTAAAAAGTATAGCATCTGTCGAAACCAATCTGGATCATGTTGTTTGCTCTGTAGCTGGACCTAAAATGAATGATCAGATCAATATGACAAACCGTAATTATCAAATTAATTCTCAACTGATGCAATCTATGCTTGGCGTACAAAATTTTTATTTGCTTAATGATTGGGAATCAATTGGATATTTTTTTAATTCAAGATCTGAAAATGATATTCATTATTTAAATGACGCAAAACCTTTTAACGAAACCGCTTTAATTATTGGTCCTGGTACTGGATTGGGAGCAGCATTAATATCTAAGAATAATACTGTGTTATCAACTGAAATAGGTAATGTCGCAATATCATCCAAAATTTTAAAATTTTTAGAAAATAAATTTCATCAAGACAGTTTTCATATTAATGAGGACTTAATTTCAGGCAGGGGCCTCAGTTCGATTTATAAGTATTTAACTGGAGATGATTTATCACCTGAAAATATTCTATTAAACTCAAATAATACTGAGTCGGTGCAATCGATATCTATCTTTCTTCAATCATTCGCTTATTTACTAAAAGAACTTGCATTGAGTTATTTACCTGGTAATGGGATTTTTATTTTAGGTGGGTTATGTCGTTCTTTACTTGAATTTATGAATGAAAAAAACTTCATTGAACAATTTTTAGATGATCTAAAACCAATGCATCATAATCTATTAAGTAATATCAGAATTGGTGTTATAAAGAAGGAGATGACACCATTAATTGGCAACTTAAATTTTATTAATTCAATCCATTTACATTAAGAAATTAATAATTGACATTAAACTAGATAAAACATATCGTAGTGATGTCTTTTTAGGGGAAATTATGAATTTGACTAAACTATTCGCACTTTTTGGTGCAACCATCCTTTTATCTAATTATCTTCCAGCTCAAGATGATGTCGACATTGAAGATGCAGATGAAGTTGAAGAAGTTGTTGTTACAGGTATTAAGAGGAGCCTTTTAGATGCTATTGACATAAAAAGAAGCAACACAGGTATTGTTGATGCTATCACTACAGAGGATTTTGGAAAATTCCCAGATAATAATTTAGCTGAATCGCTTGCAAGATTAGTTGGTGTAGGTATTGATAGAAGTAATTTGGAGGGTGAAAGAGTTGCGGTAAGAGGTTTTGGTCCTGACTTAAACCTTGTTACTTTAAATGGTAGGCAAATGCCAACTGCTCCTACTTTATATGAGGGAGGAAGATCATTTAACTTTGGTGATGTCACTTCACTTGGAATTCAAGCAGTAGAGGTGTACAAATCTACTAATAGTAGATTACCATCTGGAGGGATTGGATCTACTATCAATATTGTCACAACAAAACCCCTTTCAGTAGATGGTCAAATAAATGCCTTGAATGTAAATGTTGTAGATGATTCAACAAGTAATGAAGGGCAAACTGGTGAGATTCAGTATTTGCATGCTGTTAATAAAGGTTCATGGGGTTATTCAGTATCGCTTTCACATCAAGATAGAAATAATGTTGAGGAAGGAACAAGAGAATCTAATTGGATAACAGTTGAGGAGCAATTTCTTACTGAAGGCTATTATCGAGTAGATAAGAATGCAGCTGGTATAACCAATAATAATGCTAGACCTGATGGCAGAACTTTTTATCAAGAGCCTAGCGCTTATTTAATCAAAGATAACAATCGTTACAGAGAAAATTATCAAGCAACACTTCAATTTATTCCTGTTGAAAGTATTTTGGTCACAACAGACTGGACAAGATCAAATGTAGATTTTGACTCAACGGGTCAGCTATTTGGCTCATGGCTTGGAGGTTGGACAACTCAATCTGGCACTATCAATCCTAACGGTGTATACACTGACGTTGTAGTTGGAGAAAGAGGATATGATCATACCTTTATTTGGGGTGATACAAAAACTACCAATGAATCAGTAGGTATAAACATTGAATTTACCTTAAGTGATTCTTTAAGTTTTGATTTTGATTATCATGACTCATTTGCAAGGGTTGACGGAACAACATTACCAAATGAAATGGGTTTTGTTACTCCAGCAGACGCAAATGTAACTCACACGAATGGTGGAGCCTCAGGTATTCATACTTTTACATATGATAGAGAATTTACTGCTAGTGATTTTAGTCACTCCGGTTTGCTTTATCGTGATCAATACAAAGAAAATGAAATGCATCAAATACAAATTAATGGTACATGGACAAACCTTGGTGATGGATTCATTAAAACAATTGAGTTCGGAATAAGTGATGTAGAGTCAGCATTTACTGATACCAGATCTGAACTTAATACTCCATTAGCTCCAGTTGTTGCTGCAGATTCCTCTATATTTAAGAAAGTTCTGTTTGGAGATTTCATGGATGGATTTAATCCTAATTTTGGTACTAATTATTACTTTGAAATAGATCCTTCAGCTGCAATTAATGCTTGGACAACAAATGTGGGACCATTTAGTGCTGGACCAATAGATACTAACGATAGAGTTGTTGAGCAATTGAAGTCAGCATTTGTGCAGGCAAATATGGAGTTTATTGTTGATGATAGACCTCTAAATGTTGTTGCAGGATTAAGATATGAAGAAAGCGATACGACTTCTGTAGGCCTTGAAGCTGTTCCATCTCGTATTAGATGGGACATGATTGAGGGACTCACATATTTAAGCGGTGGAATAATAGATTCTCCAAAAAAAGGAAGTAATGATATTTTATTGCCTCAAATTGCGATGGCATACTCTCTTGACGACCAACAAGTATTGAGATTTTCTATAGGTAAATCTATGGGTCGTCCAAGCCTAGGTGATTTACGATCATCATTGTTTTTCTCTAATCGTAATTACTTAACACCTACAGCATCCGGAGGAAATCCTAATTTAGAACCGCTTGTTTCAGAAAATCTTGATCTTGCATATGAGTACTATTATGACGAAGGAAGCTACTTGGCTATTAATTACTTTATGAAAGAAATTGAAGATTTCACAAGCAGCGGAACTTCAACAAGCTCTTTATATGGTCTAACTAACCCAGCTCAATCAGAAATTGGATTGTATGCACAGTCATGTGTCCAAGCTTGGGATGTAGCGGGTAGACCTGATCCAGGATTTCCCGGCGAGTGGGGTTCAGCTCATTGTGTTTCTCAGCAAGCTTTGTGGAGTCAATCATGGATGAATTTGTATCAGCATATGGGATGGGTGGCTGTTGCAATGTCAAGAGGCGTGGATGTTTCTAACGGATTCCCATATGGTCAATGTGAATATGGAGGATGGTGGAGATGTGAGCCAGGATATGTTGATGGCGGTCCAAATGACCCACTGGCTTTATTTGAAATTACTAGACCATTAAACCTTGAAGCTGGTGAAGTTGACGGTTTTGAAGTAGTTGTTCAACATCTTTTTGCTGATACTGGATTTGGTATAGTTTTCAATGCAACTTTTGTAGAAAGTGGAGATGTTGAGGTAGATCGATATCAAATTGGCAGACAATTTTTACTACCAGGTCTTGGCGATTCAGGTAATTTATCTGTTTTCTATGAAGATGAAAAGATTACTGCAAGAATTGCACTTAATCATCGTGGTGAGACTGTTGTAGGCTTTGGAAATTATGATCAGCCATTATTTGTAGAAGAGCGTGATCAAATAGATGCTTCATTTTCTTATAGATTGAATGAAAATGCATCAGTGTATCTTGAAGTACAAAACTTAAATGATGAACCTACTCGATTACATGTACGTTATCCTGAAATGCTATTTTTAGCTCAGGATCATGGTCCTATTTCGAGATTAGGTTTTAGATATAAATTCTAATATTTGATTGGGGATCATTGACCCCCAAATTAATTATGCACATTAGAATTCTTTACATTGGCTTGCTTTTTATTTGCATAAATGTAGATGCAAATATTTGGACTAGAGATAATTCTTGCAGTTATCCAAATTTTCCCATTGTTGACACGCTCATTGACAATATGACCATCGAACAAAAAGTTGGTCAAATCATTCAGCCTGATCTAGGCTCAATTACACTAGAAGAAATACAAGAAAATCAATTGGGATTTGTTCTAAATGGTGGTGATACAGCGCCCTATAATAATAAATATGCAACCGTAGATGATTGGAAACGATTATCGAAAGAAATATATGATGCATCGCCAGTTATTAATGGAATCAAAGTGCCAATCTTGTGGGGTACTGATGCAGTACATGGTCATAATAATGTAATTGGAGCAACAATCTTTCCACACAATATTGGTCTTGGTGCTACACGAAATGCTGATTTAGTTCGAGATATTGGTAAAGCTACCGCTTTAGAGGTAATAAGCACTGGAGTTATTTGGACTTTTGCTCCTGCGATAACGGCTCCACAGGACTTAAAATGGGGAAGGACATATGAAGGTTACTCTGAGGATTCAAATATTGTTAGTGTTATGGGAGGAGCCTTGATAGAGGGCCTGCAGGGCAGAAATAAAGATTTTCTGAGTAATAATCATATCTTAGCAACTGCTAAACACTTCATAGGGGATGGCGGTACATTTGATGGTATTGATCGCGGCAATACTAAACTTTCTGAGGAAGAGTTAAAACGTGTTCATGGCATTCAATATTTCACCGCATTAGATGTATGCTCTCAATCTGTGATGGCAAGTTTTAATTCATGGAATGGAAAAAAACTTCATGGGCATAAGTATTTATTGACCGATATACTAAAAAAGCAAATGAATTTCGATGGTTTTATAATTGGTGATTGGAACGGACATGAAGAACTTTGGTTTTGTTCTACAAAAAATTGTCCCCGTGCATTCAATGCAGGTGTTGACGTATATATGGTTCCTGAGGATTGGAAGGAGTTAAGAGAAAATTTAATCAAACAAATCAAATCAGGAAGAATTTCTAAAGCAAGACTAGATGAAGCTGTGAGAAGGGTTCTAAATGTAAAAGCTAGGATTGGTTTGTTTTCAGATCGAAAACCTCATCTTGTTGAGGAAAATTTTGTTGGCAGTAGTCAACACAAGGAATTAGCAAGACAAGCTGTTCAGGAATCCTTAGTGCTTTTAAAAAACACCAATTCAGTTTTACCTATTAATTCGGCTGTACACATTGGAGTTATTGGTTCAGCATCTCAAGATAAACGCCAACAAATGGGAGGATGGACTATCACATGGCAAAACAATGATAATTCAAATGAGGATTTTTATTGGGTATCAAGTATTCTTGATGTAATGAAAAAAGCTACTATCGCAACTGATAACACAATAGAGTTTTCCTCAGATGGATTATTTAAAAATAAGCCAGACATTGTAATTGCGGTATATGGTGAAAAACCTTATGCAGAAATGTTTGGTGATATTGAAGATATTAAATTTTCTGATCATGCTGTTTTAGATCAGATTAAATTTATTAAATCAAAAAATATTCCAGTTGTTTCAATATTTATTAGTGGAAGACCATTGATAGTTGATGAATATATTGAACTTTCAGATGCATTTATTGCAGCATGGCTGCCGGGATCAGAAGTCATTGGCATTAGTGATCTATTATTTGAAGAATTTAATTTTAATTTTAAAGGGAAATTAGGATTTTCGTGGCCACAAGATAACAATGATGAACCAATCAAGTATCCTGTTGGCTATGGTTTAAGCTATTCTTCAGAATGAGATAGCTAGTAGCGAAAGAAGTATTGATACTTTATATATATCTGAGAAAGCATGATTTTAAAATTATCATTATTTTCGTCAAAATATTGAGATCCACCAGCATAAAAAATCGTATAGGGATCTGGCTTCCACTGAAATAGACTTTCAAGAAAATAGTTATCATTGAATTCATTTTTTTCAATATTGACTCTAAAACTTAAAGCATTTGAGAAAGAATATTTTGTTGCTAGGCGAACAATAGAGCCTTCAAAAAAGATGTTATTATTTTCTTTTGATTTTAATTCAGCATCATCATAATTTAGATCAAATCTTAATTGGTCGGTGGGTTTATATCGTAGGGTAAAACCAAGAGAGCTAAAATCGCCAATAACTGGATTATCAAGGTTGTATCCAATTCTATCGCCAATCTCTCCATTTATTGAAAAACTAAATCTTTCACTTGGAGAAAAGTTTAGCCAGAATTCATTACTTTCTTGTTTGCCAAATTGGTAAACTTTGAATTTTTCAGAAAAATCTCTCTTAATTTCAAAATTACCTTTAATATTTATATCTGTTTCAAAAAAGAGTTGCATTTCAAGCCTATCCCTAATTTTTTTGTTAGTGTGATCGTACCTATTTTGATTGCTTGCTCGAAAATAGATTTTTCTAAATCCTGTTTCATTTCTAAAGGTAAGTGATTGCCAATAATTTAAATCTTTAAATCCTGTTCTTGTAATAAGTCCAAGATCAGCTCTAAATTCTGGATCAATTTCTTTATATCTAAAGCCAGTTTGACTTCCGTTAGTTACTCTTCTTATTTTGAGTTGTTTTGCATATCCTGAGAATGATTCACCATCAAGGGCATAAGTATAATTTTTAAATATTTGTGTAGTATCAAAAATGTCTGAGATGGGTTCTTCGGAGTCCGACTTAGAAAGATCAAACTCTATAATATAATCAGTCTTCACATTAAAAATACCATCAATTCCAATGACTCGACCATGTCCTCCAACATCATAATCTCTGTTCGTTACTAATAATCCTATCGATGATTGATTACCTAAATTTAGATCATTTTTAACAAGTAAAACTTTACTTTTACCAATATTTTTCAAAAATGAGTTATATGTTCCACCTGCTAAATATGGGGAGTTTTCGTCACTAGCATATAACGCATAAGTTGTATTTTTTTCACCTTGGTTTATATATTTAAATGCATTATTAGGATCATTGATTGATCGTGTATATACAAAATCAATTTCATTTTTGAGCATATCAGATCCCTCTAAAAAGAATGTTCTCTTTTCGGGAAAAGAAATAGCAAACGTATCATTGATTTGGATTTGCGATTCATCTGCTTCTATTTGCGAGAAATCAGGATTAATCGCATATTCTATTGAAGAGCTCTGATTTAAATCTATTAACCCACTGATACCAATTTCATTGTCTGGACTATCGGAGCTGAATTCATCATCTTGTCTTGATGCATTTTGTTTAAGAGTAAGATATGGATATATATTATTACGCTTTATTTTTTTAATTTTGCCAAGATTAAATTCTTTATCAGATGCACAAAAAAAACATTGATCTGAAGGATCATTTTTGAAATCAGCAAAAATGGTTTCTAGGCCAGGTTCAAATGATTTTCTGGTGAATCCAATTACCCAATTTTGTTCATCTTTATTAGGATATTGCAATTCTGAAAAAGGTATTTTTAGTTCTACTACGTATCCATTTAAATTTATTTTGGCTGCTGAATAAAAAAATATATTCCATGACCGATCTTCATCATCTGAACCAGGCGATTGTTTAAGATCTAATTGAGAACCCATAGCATTTGTTCCAATTGCTATTGCATATCGGTCATCACGAAATGGATCTAAAACAACAAGAACATAATCCTCATTCCATGCAGTATCTCTTACCCTTGTTGTTGCTCTTATATTTTTAGGATTACCGAATGCTTCAAATGCAACATAAAGATTTTCGTTATCATTATATAAATAAGCATATGTTTTAAGTTTTGCTGGTAGATTTCTACCAGGATCAACTTCTAAATCAAGCAATACTTTCTTTGCCTGTAACCATTCATTATCTGATAATTCTCCATCAATGGTTGGAGCACTTTGAATATAAACGTTAAAAATTAATATTAACAATACAGCAAAAGAATTTTTTATATTAGAAATATATGGGGTAATTAGATGCATGATATTGCAGGTGTTAACACTTATTTTACTGCATTTTATTACTATCACGTCTAATTATTTACATTCCAATATTGAATAATTTATGTATAATCTCGGCATGGCAGACTCTAAGAAAAAACAAACCAAAGTTTATTTAATACCAGAAGGTGAAACGCGCGATAGTCATACTTATCACTATCTAGCTGTAAAGACAAAAAAGTTAGTACTAGAGAATCAAAAACTTAGAATTAAAAAGTTTAATCCTGTCAAAAGAGTGCATGAATGGTTTATTGAGGCTAAGCTTCCACCTCACTCTTAAGCTTATTCAATTTTTTCCTGTCGCAATATTGTTGATGATATGTCATCTCTAAATACGTCTTCCGCAAATCCAGTAAATCTGTTTGCAATATGATCGGGTAGATTTACTTCTGATAGCGTAATAAATTTTTTGCCAATTTTCCTCCCAAATACTAAAAAATTATTATTGAAGGCATTAAATAAATCTAACTGATTCATCATATCCTTACGGCTTGTATAAAATTTTTCATCAAGAATTCTGACCAAAGTATCTGCACCAATAATAAATACACAATTTGGAAACATTCTTGCCTTATCAATAAACATTCCTGCTTTTGTTAGCACCCAGTTTTCAGTTTCAGTAAATTGCGATAATGTATCTTGAATCTCATGATAACTCATTGGGGGTTTATCAGCATTTTGAATGCATATTTCAAAAGAAACTTGCATGCCTGTTTTATTTTCTGCTAATTGCTTCATTTCAAAATGTCCAGAATGAATAGGGTTAAATCTTCCTGGAAAAATTATTTCTGGTATCAATTTTGAGGACGAAACAAAATCAATTTTGTGATCCATTAGTTTAATCCAATCTTTATTCGCTATAACATTGGAAATTTCAGGTGTTTCTTGATGTTTAGGCATTTCATACTTAAGACCAGATACTTCTGCAACTAAATAGATTACATATTCAGTTATTAATGATTCCTCTTCCTCTCTTGTTCTTAAGCCTTTTTTTAAAATACAAGATATTGATTTAGAAAATTTTTGACCTTGAATAACAATATGAAATCTATGATCACCTTTTTTATCATCAAGAGTAGCCAGCGATGCTGTGATACCAATTCCGTAAAGCAATGTATTTTTTGAGGTAGTATCAATTTTTTTTGCAGCACTAAATGCTTTTGCTGCCATGCTTAATGTTGTATCCAAAGAGCAGTATTGTTCTGGCTTTCTTAGTAAGTAATGTGCAAGTGATTCTCTAGAGTAGGGTATGTAGCTCTCTAAAATAGTATTTGAAGCTCCGGGTTGACGCAAAAAAGATGCTATTGCATTTGTTCCGCCCCCACTTGAAACCAAAACAATCTTTATATTTGTTGCGTGTATCGCCTGTATGATTGTATTTAGTGCTGACTGTTTGCTCATATCTATTTATACTAGCTTATAGAGTGATAGTGACTTAATTATAATGAAAATAAGCAAATACTTTTTTATTTTTATATTTTCTTTCTTCTCAGCAAGTATTCTTTCAACCTCAAGACCAAATATAGTAATTATCTTAGTAGACGATTTGGGTTGGGCTGATATTTCGTACAGAGGCGCCCCTTTTAATACTCCAAACATTGATTCTTTATTTAAAGATGGCGTATCTTTAAATAGGTTCTACACGACTCCAATATGTAGTCCTACCAGAGCAGCTTTGATGACTGGAAGAGACCCATTAAAGCTTGGTGTAGCCTATAGTGTAATCATGCCTTGGATGAATAATGGCATACATACCGATGAACATTTTATGCCACAGTCTTTTAAGCTTAATGGGTACCAAACAGGAATGTTTGGTAAATGGCATCTAGGTCACTCACAAGAAAACTTTCATCCAAATCAGAGAGGCTTTGATTACTTTTATGGTCACTTACATACGGAGGTTGGTTACTTTTCTCCATTTTCCAATCAAGGGGGCATTGACTTTCAGAGAAATGGCAAAACCATAGATGATAAAGGCTATTCAACCTTTCTTCTTGCAGAAGAAGCATCAAAATGGATTAATTCTAGAGATAAAGATAAACCTTTTTTTATGTACGTACCTTTCTTAGCTCCGCATACGCCTCTTGAGGCGCCAGAAGATTTATTACAAAAATATAAACATCTTAAAGATACTAGAAAACCAACAAGAAATATTGAGGCCGACAAAGCTAGAAGCAACTCTCAAACTCTAGGATCTTCTGCAAGGCCTGCATATGCAGCTGTTGTTGATGCACTTGATCAAGCAATTGGAATTATATTATCGACAATTGAAAAAGCTGGAATAGAAAACGAAACAATCATTTTATTTAGTTCTGACAATGGAGGAGCTACTTATGGCGGTGGTGGTGCTGATAACTTTCCATTGCGTGGGGGAAAAGGAGATACTTTTGAGGGTAGCATTAGAGTTGTGGCAGCACTCAAGTGGAAAGGAAAAATACAACCAGACACCTCACTGGATCAAATTATGACAATCATGGATGTTTTCCCAACTTTATCCGCTGCCACAGGAATTAAAATGAAGAATGTAAAAGAACTTGATGGAAGAAATATGTGGAATGCAATTCTAAATAACAAAAAAATACCCCTAAAAAATGATATTTATTTTGTATCCGAAATTCCTAATTATGGTAATTTCCACACCACAGTTTTTAATGAGGAATGGAAGTTAGTGCAGACTATTTCCTCATCATTACTTGAAGTAAGAATTGATAATAAACTATTTAACATTGGTGATGATCCATATGAATATAATGATTTAGCAAGCAAAAACCCAGACATTGTTGAAGAGATGGCAGAAAAAATTAGACGATGGAGAGCGTTACATCCAATTGCAGGAACTAGAACTTACTTAGTTCCACCACCTGGATGGAGGGCACCAAAAGATTGGACAAACTACACAATTCCAAAGGATGCTTTACAAAATGAAGTCTCACCTGGTTTTGGTGCTCATGCACATCAAATTTTAGATCGTAATTTAAAAGATCATGGGAGGTTAATTTACGATTGCAAGGATGATCAATGGGAACAGGGTAAATGTAATATGGATACAAGCAAGTGAAACAATTATTCTTTTTAATTTTAAGTTTTGCCCACTTTACCAATGCAAACGAAATCAGTCAGACAACGATATCTTTTTTTGAGATGCCTGACTTTCAAGTTTATCATCAACCTGCAAAAGAAGTTAATGACCTTACCCAGCAAATTATTATACTTGACCATTTTTCTACTGATGGCAATAAATCAATGCAAGAGTGGGTTGAATCAGCTAAAGGAAAAAATGTTTTGCTAATATTTCCAGTCTTGGAAATGAAACACTTACAATTTTTAAATAGCAAACAACAAGACTCACATGGCAATTTTGTTAGCCAATTAAATAAAATTTTTAATAAAAAGTACTCACTTAAGAATGATTTATATAGGATTTATAGCAACAATAAGTTTGCAAACTTAATTAATAGATATATGTTGCAATTTGTTGATAATGATTTAGAAAAATTTGTGATGAAGAATCCAGCAAATCAAGTTTTTGATACTAAAGTCATGGATCAGGCCAAGGAAGATGTAATTAAACATTATTTAAGAACAAAAGGATCATATGTTTCATCAGCTATGGATGAAGATGCAATCTCAGATTTTCTTAAACTAGTAAACTTTGCGGAAAATAAGAATCTTGCATTTCGTTGGAGATATCAAAATGTAACATTTAGTAAAGATCAATCAGTTCAGGAATTTATTTTCGAGGATTTATAAGAATTCTTTTAACAATAAATTTTCTTTAATTCACAGTAAAGTTACCTTATTAACAAATTTACATCACACTTTTAAATCATTATAAGTATGCATAGTTCATATTTTCCCTATGACTAGATTATGCAGCAGGTGAGTGCCAATCTCACCTGCATTTATTCAGTGTTATTTTCTATAAATAATTCAGCTTTTGAAAAAATTATACTTTTCCTCTGGCTATCGATCTTTTTAAGCGCATTAACCATTAAAGATAATCGCGGATTTGATTTAAAGAAATCTAAATTATTTTTTATGAATAACCAATATAAACCATCAACAGTGTCACACCATTCACCTTTTTTGTAATTTGACATTCTTAACATATAACTAGATCCGCATATATATGGTTTCGTAGAAAATATTCCACCATCAGCAAAAGTTCCCATACCATATACATTTGGAACCATTACCCAATCATAAGCATCGATATACATTTCCATGAACCAATTATTAATACTTCCTGGATTTATTCTAGACAAGTTCATTAAGTTAGAGATAATCATTAGCCTATTAATGTGATGGGTATATGCTGTCTCATTGGAATGTGTAATGGCATCATCAAGAGGAGGAATACCTGTACTACCTATATACCAACTATCTTTCATTTTTAAATTATGGTCCCAAAAATTAAGTGTCTTGTACTTAGGCATATTTGCCCAATACACACCTCGAATAAATTCCCTCCATCCAATGAGTTGTCTGATAAAACCTTCTACAGAATTAATTGGGATCAGATTTGATTGTCGAAACCTTATCTCTGTTTGCTCAATACATTTAGTTGGATCTAATGTACCAATATTAAAATATCCTGATAATAGGGAATGAAATAAAAATTGATTTTTTTGATCTATCGCATCTTGAAAGCTTCCAAAATTTTCAAAACAGTGATCCAAAAAGAAATTAAACTGTTGTTCTGCATCTTGATGAGTTACAGCCCAATTAAATGTTTTTGCATCACCAATATTTTTAGGAAAGTAAAGATCTATATCCTTTATAACTTGTTTTGTTATTGTATCCTTCTGTATTATATTTCTCTGAGGAATGTCGGATTTTAGTTTTGAAATGCTGTTACGATTCTCTTTGTCAAAGTTCCACTTATCTCCAATTGGTTTTCCATCATCCATAAAAACATCATATTTTTTTCGCATCCAGCGATAAAAATATTCCATGACTAAAGTTTTTTTATTTAAAGACCATTGCTTGAAATCATCTTGATTACCAATAAATTTTTTATCATCATGAATGTTTAACTCAATCTTTAGTTTTGACGCTAACAGCGTTATATCCATTAATGTTTGGTGATCACTTGGGTGGGTCATTGATATTGAGCCTATGTTATTGGAAGTGATGAAATTACTTAATAATTCTGTCATTTTATGGCTTCCACCTTCTGCAATAGTTATTAACGTGGATTGAGGATGTTTTGTGCTTTTATAAAGATGCCTAATTGATGATATTAACAATACTAGCTTGTGCTTATGATGCTTAAACTCATATAAATAATTAACTGGCTCAAAAAATACTAGAAAATCATATTTTTTAGAGTTTTTTATCACTTCGTTTTCCAATGATAATTGGTCTGGCAACACTATTGAGGCTGTATTCACGTTGTAACCTTTATGTTGTTTAAACTTGATATCATCAATTCAGCACTTTCTAAAATCTTCCCATCAATATTTTTTAAATATATCAAAACACTTTTATCGATAATTTTGATAATGCCGTAATTTTCTTCTGGATGTGTTTCACCATCTAAATATTGATCAGTTTCATAATCTATATTGCTCGGTTTATTCATGCTAGATGATGTAAGTTCAATTAGGTTATCTTTTTTATATATGCCTCCTCTATGTCTATCACCAGAAACAATAAGGAGATTAGAATTTGAGCCTGCCTTTGAAAGCAAACTCAATAATTTAGATCTTTCATTTGGAAAATTGCTCCATTTTTCAAATCTATGTTCCTCAGCAAGTACTTGAATTGATGAGGCAATAATCCTAATGTCTGCTTCTTTTTCAAGCTGATCCTCAAGCCATAGCCATTGCTGTTCTCCTAAGATAGTAGCGTCAATATCCGTATTAGGTCGATAGGATTTTTTAAACCCTTTTAAATTGCTTCTGTGATATCGAGTATCTAGACCAATAAATTGAATTATTTTTCCATTATGATTAACAAATTTACTAAAAAAGACTCCTGCTTGATTTCTTCGCTGATCATCTTGTGGAATGCCCCAAAAGTTTAGGTAAATTTCCTGTGACATCTCTTTGTGTCGATAATTTTTACCCCCATCATTCAGTCCATAATCGTGGTCATCCCATATCTGAAGAATTTTTACAGTCTCTAGCCAATTAGGTAGTTTATTTTTTTGAATTTCATACGCTCTTCTTAGTTTAGTCATGCTGAAGAAGCGTGAGTCACCATATACATTATCTCCAAGAAAAAAAAATACATCTAATTGTTCTTTCTGTATTGCATTCCATATAGGTTGATCAAGATCTTGATCTAGGCATGACCCAACACCAATAATAAAATTTGCTTGAGAAAATACAGCGAAATTTATTAAGATTGTTACTAATATACTTTTTAGGCAATTTTTCATATATCTTGCATATAAGATTAACTTATTATGATATTGTCAAACAAAAAAAACATGAAAACTTTAATATTAATTTCATCATTATTTTTATTTAGCTGTGCAACTGTTGATTTTGCTGTAGAGGAATTACCATATGAAGAAATTAAAGAGGCTCAAATATTAATTCGTACTACGGAATTTCAAAAACCAACTAATAAAACAACTCAAGAAATAGAAGAGTATTTTAATGATGTAATTGAACGCCTTACACCTTATGCATCTAAATTTTGTGAAATTTATGCAGATAACCCACTTCCATGCAATTGGAGAATTACCCTTGAAAATAACGAAATTTTTAATGCATATGCATTTGGTGATAATCAAATTGTTATATTTTCAGGGCTTATAAACGCAGTTGAATCACGAGATGAGTTAGCCTTTGTTGTTGCTCATGAAATGGCGCATCACATTGCTAATCACATAACTGAGGGTAGAAGGAATATTATTCTTGGCCAATTAGCTGGTGCGACCATTGGTGCATTGGTCTATGGAAGCAATGCTGCTTCTGCCGATATACAACAAGCTGCAGATATAGGTGGGCTTGTAGGCAATTTGAGGTACTCACGCTCTCAAGAAAATGAAGCTGATTTATTTTCGTTAGCCATTCTTTATCATTCAGGATTTGATCTTGATCAAGCAAAATTTACACTCTTAAGAATGGCAAATCTGAGTAAACAAAAAGAAAAAAGGTCATCTTTTTTTGATTCTCACCCCAGCAACCCAGAAAGAATAGCTTATTTTGATAAGCATAGAGAGCTTATAGAAAATGGTGAATTATTTATCTTGGATTAGAACTCTTTTGTCTCATTATGTAGTTTTTTGATACCTTCACTCACATTCTTTAGAAATAGAAAAGGAAGAATTGCATGTATTATGCCGATAAGAGCAAGAATAAACAGTCGAAATGAGATAAAAATAACCCTAAAACCGTGGGTGAAGTAGTTCATTTTGGCTTTCTCAAGATGGTTAAAATCAATTTTCATTTAAAAAATTTCTTCTACATTTGACCACAATAAATTGAATCGTCTTTCTGAAAATTTCATCGACCCATCTTTTTTTACAATGGTATCCTCATACACTATACCCATATCTAGTTTTTTTTTAATTCCGTTTTCAGAGTAAATGTGACTAGCTACACAATAGGTCTTACCCTTGTAAACATTATTACTCCAATTACCATCAATATTTCCAATAAAGTGCATTGTCGAATCGTATGTAGAGGCAAGTTGTTGCATTGCTCCCAGAAATTCACTTAAGCTATTTATTTCATAGCCTCCTGTCATTTTAAAGTCTTCCCACATTATGGTTTGGAGTTCATCAAATTTTCTTGTATCTATGAGCTCTGCATATTGATAAATTATTTGTTCAACAGTTTTGGCAGACACTATTAGTGGGCTGAGCATACTAATAAGTAAGAAAGAACCGAAAAATATTTTTTTCATGCTATTTAAAATTTCTACTAATTTCTTTAAGTGACTTCTTCAAATCATCGGGAGACTGAGCAAAATTTATTGGAAAAAATTCAACCTCATTTAAACCTGCCTCAGCAGATTTTTCTAAATTTTCGATTGTTAAATTTAGATTGGGGCCGTTTTCATCAACCTCAGTTGTTAGTTGTCCACGAATTCTAGGATATTCTTCTCTATCATTTTCTTTAAAAGCTTCGCAAAGCTTTTTTGCACCTTCATTAATAAAATCTGTAGATGTCTTTATTGGAATCCAACCATGCCCATACGTTGCAATTTTTTTTGCATTTTCATCATTCATTTTGAGACCAAAAAACAATGGAAGATCCTTTTGATCCGGTTTTGGCACACACCAAATATCCTCGAATTCAAAATTTTCACCCTTATACGAGATTGGATTAGCTCCCCATAGCTTTTTAATAATATCAATTGTTTCCCAAAATATACTTGCTCTATTTTTGAAAGAAATTCCACTTGCATGATATTCCTCCTCTTGCCACCCTGTGCCAAGCCCTAACTCTAATCTTCCTTGTGAAATTGTATCCAGTGTTGCAGCTGTTTTTGCAAGCAATGCCGGACTTCTAAGCGGAGCAATTAAAATAGCAGTTGCTAGTTTTATTTTTTTAGTATTTGAAGCAATCATAGTAAGTATGCTTAAGGGTTCATACCAATTAGAATCAGAAGGAAGGGGAAAATTACCAAATGGATATTTGTGAAGATTTTTTCCCATCACAACATGATCTGTAACGCTAATCGAGTCAAATCCAAAATCTTCAGCCATTTTAGCGATATCAATATAAGAAGTTATATCACCTCCATAAAGGTTTTCTAAACCAAAAAGACCACAAACCAATTTCATCATCTTTATTCTACTAATCTTAATCATAAATGTATAATGCTCATCAACATCGTTAACAATTTGCGGGTGTGGTGTTAATGGCTAGCACAATAGCCTTCCAAGCTATTGGTACGGGTTCGAATCCCGTCACCCGCTCCAGTTATAATTTTCAAAAACGTCACCTAAAACTGTTGAAATTTTTTCATTTAATGATCAAATGAAACTTATACCGGAGAAACTTATGAAACAATTATTTACCTTTGTAGTCCTTTTTTTATTTTCATTTGATTCATTAGCTCTATCAGATCAATATTATGCTAGGACTGAATTTTCGACCTGCAAACTTGCTGATGGTAAGACTTATGAAGATGTAGTTGCTTATCACAAACAATATGAAGCTTTTTTAAAAGAAAATAACCTTAAATATGCAAAATATATTCTCACTCCAGTAATTGCTGGCGATGTTGATTATGATTACATTACTTGGGGCACATGGCCTGGAGGTGTTGAAATGTATGAGGAATACGGAGCTTACTTAAATGATTACACACCACCACCGGGCAATCCTGGTATTTGTAGTGGAACATTTTCTGTACATTTTAATGCCGCAATTAGGATAAGGCCTCCCGTTTCTGAATATGACAAAAGAATGTTTGTTGAATTTAGAAATTGCAAATTTAAAGGAGAATCAACTGTCGATGATTTACTAAAAATTGATGCGGAAAGAGAAGCAATTATGCGAGATGCTGATGCAATGGGTTATGGAAGGAGTTACTTAAGACCATATCGGGGATTTAGTGATGATGAATACGATTTTGCGGTAATGACTCATTGGTATAACAGAGACTATAGAGCTGATTCTGTAAAATCATACAGAAAGATGACCACATTATTCAGAGAAAAAGGAATATTTGATAGTTATAGGGAGCACGTTGAGGGATGCGAAAGAACACCACGAGTATATGCATCCGAGTGGCTATATAGCACAATTTCTGATTAATAATTTTGATAAAAAGAGGGAATGATTATTCCCTCTTTATTTAATTAAGCTTATATCTAAGATTTATTTGAAATCTGTTAGTCGGGATTTCAAAATTACTCGAATTGCTATCAAAAGCAAAATATTGATCATTTGAACTATTAAAATCTAATTCAAACTTACTATCACCATCAATATTTATCAGTCCAAATGCATTTTCAGCATCTTCTTCTGTTTCATCAGTATCTCTATTCAAATAGTAGATCAAACCTCCAAGAAGCAGTAAGCCAGCAACAGCACTTCCGCCGCCACCACCATAACCACCGCCACCTGAACTTCCTGATGATGAGCCACCACCACCTTCATGATATGAAGCGAAAGTTAAGGGAGCTGAAACAAGCATAGTTAATAACATGAAAAGTCTCATATTTTTCTCCTAAGTATATTAATTTTGCTGGGCGTCTTAGATTTGTAAGATTATTATGTGCCCATACTAATCAAGATCTAAGCAAAACAACGTTATATTGATTTATGGATTTTTATTGATAATTCAATACCTTTTTTAAATCCAATAGTAAAAAAATAAAGCGGACAAAAATCCGCTTTATTATGATTGCACTCTTAGGGAAAAATTTGAGGAGTAAGTAAAGAGGCAACTATCAATTAGACGCTTTTCTTAATTAAAAGTTCAAATTTATTTTATTTTTTTGTAATAAAATAACAAATCATTAGGAAAAGAAATGTTGGTATTGCATACACAGATATCATTGCTAATTTTTCAATCATTGATCAACTCCAATTGCCTTTGAATCAGGTCTTCTTGTATCTCCATACCCGTAAAATAAATTATTTTTCATTTGAATGCTTTCAAGAGCTGTATTTGGATTTAAGAATATACTTTTTTGCCCAGCCTTATCTAAATACTCTGTAAAATTTGGATTCATTCCATATTCTAATGTAACAACATCGGGAAACCATTGTTGATGTATTCTATTAACATTTATGGCGTCAGATATTTCCATATTAAAATCGATAACATTTAAAATATTTTGTAATACTGCTGATATGATTCTAGGCCCGCCTGGTGACCCCACTACTAGAAAGGGCTTGTTATCTTTAAAAACAATTGTTGGAGTCATCGAACTTAATGGCCTTTTAAAAGGTTTGATCTCATTAAATTTTCCACCAATTAAACCAAACTGATTTGGAATACCTGGAGCAGCTGAAAAATCATCCATCTCGTTATTCATTAGGATACCTGTATCTTTGATAACTACTTTTGATCCATAACCAGAATTTAATGTGTATGTGTTAGAGACAATATTGCCAAATTGATCTGCAATTGAGAAATGAGTTGTTTCATCACTCTCTTGTCTAAAAAATTCTCCTGGTAAAATTTTGGAAGAGGGCGTGGCTTCATTTAATTCAATTTCGCTTGCGATACTATCACTATATTGTTTTGAAATGATCTTTGAGACTGGCACATCAACAAAATCTGGATCTCCAAGATATTTTGATCTATCTGCAAAAGCATATTTCATTACCTCAGACAATAACAAAACATATTCAGCTGAATTATGACCCAATAATTTTAGATCATAGCTCTCTAATATATTTAGCATCTGGATCAGATGTAAGCCCCCAGATGAGGGTGGTGGCATGGTAATAATTTTATAACCTCTGTAATCTCCAATTAGAGGTTTCCGCCATGATGACCTATACTTTTTTAAATCATTGAGAGTGAGTAAGCCATCATTCCTTTTCATATCTGTGACTATTTTCTTAGCTATTTGGCCCTCGTAAAAGCTTTTTCTACCATCTGTACTTATCAGCTTTAGTGATTTCGCTAAATCTTTTTGAATCAGTACATCATTGAATTTAAATCCATCTTTTTTATAAAAGATTTTTCTTGTTGTTTTAAATTTATAAAATCTTTCTTGATATGAATTTAGAGTATCAGCCATGTATGGTGTGACCCTAAATCCTTGTGAAGCTAATTTTATAGCGGGTTGAATGAGATCTTTCCATGGAAGAGATCCATACTTTTGATGAAGTTCCCACATACCATCTACCGTGCCAGGAACAGCAATTGCTTTATAACCTACTGTTGAAAGCTTTGGATCAAACTCATCATTAATTAGATACATATCACGACTAGAATTTTCAGATGCCTTTTCTCGGTAATCTAAAGTCTCAAAGACATTTTCATCTTTGTGATAAATTACAGCAAAACCTCCACCTCCAATGTTACCCGCACGAGGCAAAACAACAGCTAATGCAAAAGATACAGCCACAGCAGCATCGAAAGCATTGCCTCCTGATTGAAGTACTTCACTACCAACTTTACTTGCAATAAAATGTTGAGTTACAACCATGCCTTTTTTTCCAACGACAGGGTGAACAACGGATCTTGAATTCAAGACTTGAGAGTTTAAATTAAGTGCTAAGCAGCACAAAAACAAAAGATTTTTCATTATGAGAGTAATCCGCCGTCTACTCTTAAATTTATGCCATTTATGTGAACAGCGTCTTCGGATGCTAAAAAAGCTATTGCTGATGCAACATCATCTGGAGATCTATTTACACCATCAACGGGCATTATCTTTTTTAATAATCTCTTATCAAATCCATCAGGAAGAGGAGTTTCTGTAGACATCTTTGTTTTTATTGAAGCTGGGCATATACAATTAACATTTAGTCCAAGAACTCCATATTCAACAGCAAGTGTTTTTGAAAATGCACTAATTCCACCCTTTGAGGCGCTGTAAGCAGCTGTCCATGCATGAGACCCTAGAGCTGCTGTTGAGGACACATTAACAATATTTCCTTTTGAAATCAGCAACATAGGTAGCGCATAACGACACATAAAAAACGTTCCAGTAAGATTAGTATCAATAATTTTCTTCCAGTCTTGCATTTTTACATCTTTAGAGTGATCAAAACCAAGTATTCCTGCAACATTTATTAGTGCATCAATTGAGACATATTTATCGCATATCTCTTCAAAAATTTTTTTTGTACCTTCTTCATCAGCAATATCATGAACATATGTTTCGAAGATAGATGAATTAAGCTTTTTTTTCAGTGCTTTTATACCATTAGCATCATAATCAATGACAATAAGGTTTGCTCCCTCATCAGCTAGTCTTAACGCAGTTGAGTATCCAATTCCGGCAGCAGCTCCACTCAACACAACTAATTTTTCATTAAACCTTTTCATAATCAATGTGAGTTTTCACCGCTTATAATTGTTCTAAGATTATATCCTATCTTCTCAGAAAGCTTATCAACAACTAGATTTGGTAATGTATCAAAAACTAAATCCATATCACTAGATATAATATGCCAAGAATTTTGTTTAATTTCAGATTCAAGTTGGCCAGGAGCCCAACCACAATACCCAACAATAATCTTGTATTTAGCATCAATTTTTTTTCTTGCGATACTCTCTAAAATGTCATTTGAAGTAGTTAAAAAAAGATCATCAGATATTCGAGTTGTTTGCTGAAACTTAGCACCATTTGCATTATGTAAAACGAATAATCTATCAGTATCAACTGGACCACCTCTTAATACATGCTTTAAATTTTCATGTTTATTATTTTTATTTAAATTTAATTTCGATAGCAAAATTGACTCTGATAAATCAGTAGGCTGATTCATTACAAATCCAAATGCACCACTTTTAGAATGCTCACAAAGAAATATGACACTATCATTAAAAAAATCAGCATTTTCATGTCTTGAGAAGTAAAGAAATTTGTTGTTATAAAATTCAGTATTAGGAAGCATCAATAGCAATTTCCCTGGCCCACTTGTAGTTCGCTTTTCCATTTGGCGCTCTCTCAACATGTTCCACAAAAACAATTTTTTTAGGAATCTTATATCCTGCTAAAAAGACTCTTGTCTTATTCTTTAATTCCTCCTCATCTATATCTGAATCAAGTGAAACAACAGCTGTAACAATTTGTCCAAATCTTTCATCCTTCAATCCTACAACCAAGCAATCATTTACCTCAGAGTTTTTTTTCATTGCTTCTTCTACTTCTTCAGGATAAATTTTTTCACCTGCAGAATTTATACAGTTACTTCCTCTGCCAAGCAATGTTATGGTTCCATCTTTCTCTAATCTAGCGTAATCTCCTGGAAAGCTGTATCTAATACCATTTACTTCCTTAAAAGTTTTAGCAGATTTCTCAGGATCTTTATAATACCCAACTGGTACAAGTCCCGCAGTACCAATAAGTCCAATTTTTTCTGATCCTGGCTCTAAGATTTCACCATCATCTGCCAAAATAATAACACCTGGATTAATATTAAATTTTGCTGTTTCTGCTGGATTCTCTCTGCTGGAGGTTGAGCCTCCCATTCCACCTTCCGTAGATCCAATGGTATCCATAAGAATCATGTCATGGTGTTCAAGTAGACCCGTTTTGACCTCAGCACTCCACATTACCCCACTTGAAATAATTACTTTTACACTGTCAAGATCATATGGTCGATTAGCAGTTTTTGCTTTATTAAGAGACTCTAACATTGGCTTTGCAAATGCGTCTCCAACAATAACTATGTTTGAAGCTTTACACCTTTCAACTTCTGACCACATTTGATCTGGATTGAATCCTTGGTTGGGCAGGGTAATAACTGATCCTCCAAGATTTAATGATAAAAATGATCCAAGCCACATACCAGTTCCATGCATCAGAGGACATCCCACAAGACTTCGAATCAGAGCGTTACTTTCTTTATTTTGTTTAATTCTTTGATCTAATTTATTTATTTCATCTGGTACGTCATACCCCATAGCTTTCAAAGTCTTGAATAAAAAAATTAAAAACTCACCTTGTTTATACATTACGCCTTTAGGCATACCAGTAGTACCACCTGTATAAAGCATATAGATAGTATTTGGATCTCTCTCAATTCGTGCCATTGGTTGATAATTATCAATTATGTTTTGGTAGTTAACTCCTATTGCTGACGATTTTTGGGAACTATCATCTACCTCAACCCAAAGTTTAATATTTGGTAACGAACTTTTGATGTTATCAATTCTATTAGAGTATGTTGAATGAAAAAAAACAGCCTCAGAATCAGAGTTTTCTAAAAGATAGGTAAGCTCATCTTCAACATACCTATAATTAACATTGATTGGACAACCATCAATTTTGAATATTGCATATTGGGCAATTAAATATTCATTTGAATTATTTAAATAAATGGCAACTTTTGAATTTTTAGATAAACCATTTTCAATTAGTGCAGATGCTAATTTACTTGCTCTGACATCAAATTCTCTCCAAGACAAAACATCATCACCACAGATAAGAGCATCTTCCTCTGGAATTAGATCAGAAATTTTTTCCCATAAAGAAGCAAAACTAAGATTCATTTTTATTTACTAAAGAAGATCCAACACGTCTTCCAGAAAATACACAGTCTGCTATTGATAGTCCTGAGACATATATATTCGAACAAACACCAACAGCTGATCTTCCGGCAGCATATAAACCGTTGATATCCTCACCATTAATATTTTTAACATTTCCAGTTTCCTCATTGAGTAAAAGACCACCTAAAGTGAGGGTTGGTAATGGAGATAATCTAGAATCAATTGAAATATCCATGATGTAATATGGAGCATTTAGCTCAACAATATCTTCAGCAGATTTACCTAGATTGCAACTCGATGATGCAGAAGCAAAGCCATTGTATTGTTGTATTGTATTTTCAAGATTCGATGAGTTGATATTATAAACTGCTGCTAAATCTTGAATATTTTTTTTCTTTACAGCATTGAATAACATTAACATTCTTGCAGCATCCCTTTGAAATGGGAGCGCTTTCGTTGCTTCCTCTTTAGCTTTTTTAAATAAAGCTTCATCCATCACCAGATAAGATTTACCATTATGATCCTCACACATAGCATCACCCAGCGTTGCACCATACACCATCTCATTACAAAATCTTTCACCATTTTTATTCACCACAATACCCTTTGCGAATGACATGGGCGGATTTAGAAATCTCCATGCAGTTACTCTATCCATATGTTTAGTAGCACCTCCAACTGATTGACCAAGTCTTATACCTGATCCATCATCTTGAGAGGTACCTAATGGCATACCTTTGATGTATTTTGGCGCATAGTGCTCCACCATTTCTCTATTAAATATGAAGCCGCCTGTTGATATACATACGCCTTTTTTAGCTTTGATATATTTAGTTTCTCTGTATTTATCCTCTATTTTTTTGGCTTGATTTAGAAATATTTGACCTATTTTTTGAAAAAAATTTGAACCTGGGTATGAGGGAGGCAAAATCATTTGAAATAATTCACCTCTTTTGGTTAATTTCATATGTTTGTCGCTGATCTGGCCACCAGGCAATACTAAAATCTTACAACCGAGTACATCTCCTGACTGATTTATCACTAATGATCGAGCTTCTGATTGAGAAAATAATCTCATTCCTTTATTTAATGCAGCCTTCTTTAGAGGATAAAAGATAGTTCCACCAACACCAATTGGCTTGAATGGTCCATCTTCATAGCCTCTGTGTCCACGAGCAGCTGGATAAGCAGTTTCTTTGTATTTTGGAACTAGGGTATTATCTGAGTGATATAGATAATATCCCTCACCAGGATAACTTGATTTAGTTGAATAGTATTTAGCATTAAACTGGACTCCATTCTCAATAAGCCATTCTGTATTTTCAGCAGAGGTGTCGCAAAATTTCCTTAATGTATTTTGATTAACAACATTACCAACTTCTTGGACAAGATAGTTGTACATATTTTCTTTTGTATCTTCTACTCCAGCCTCTTTTTGAATTGAGGTGCCACCGCCTGCATAAAATACGCCACCACTTCTTGCAGTTGCACCTCCACCACTCGTTTTATCAATAGCGATGACTGAACATCCATGATCAAGCGCTTCATTTGCAGCTGAAACTCCTGCACCTCCAAGACCAAGAACTACTAAATCTGCTTCGTCATCCCACTCAATGCTTGTAACATCAGATACAATCTCAGGGCTTTCAATCTTTGAAAACCACTGCTCATCATTAACTTTTAGTTCAGTTTCCAGCATTTAAATCAGCAGTTTTACCTCCATCGATTATTAAATCAGCACCTGTTATATACGATGCAAGGTCGCTTAAAAGAAACATTACTGCATTTGCGACTTCTATTGGTTTTCCTATTCTTTTAAGTGGAATTGTATTTTTTGTTGACTCAAGCATTTCATCAGTCATCATCGCTGCACTAAAAGAAGGGGTTTCAATTGCACCAGGTATCACACAATTTACCCTAACATTTGGGGCAGCTTCAATAGCACATGATTTAGAAAAATTAATCAATGCTGATTTAGCAGCAGCATAAGCCGAAATAAATGAAATACCTTTTGTCCCAGCAACAGAAGAAATATTTACTATCGATCCTGATTTTTGTTCCATCATTTTTGGTAAAACATAGTTTGTTGTAAGAAAAGCACCTTCAAGGTTAGCTTTAAAATTTGTTTTCCATTGACTAAGACTCATATCTTTGATCATGCCAGGATGAATAGATGGAGCATTATTAACTAAACCATCAATCTTGCCAAAATGATCATAGACATTATTCATAGACTTTTTTAGTTCGTTCTCATCAGAAATATCAAAAGCATGAGCTTGAACATTATTTGAGATTTTTGAAAGTGTATTTTTAGCTTTGTCTAAATTTTCTTTATTTCTTGCAGTTATCACAACTTTTGCATCTTGTTTGAGAAGCTCACTTGCAATTTCATAACCAATACCAAGACTTGCACCCGTTACGTAAATGACTTTATCTTTAAGATTCAAAATAACTTCCCCATATTAGAATTTTACATTCAAATTCACTGAAAAATACCAATAATTATTATATTTCAAAGAGTGGTATGGATTATTTTTGTATTCTAAATTATATGCAATATTTAGTTTTTCATATTTGCTCTCTATCATAACTTTTGTATTAGTTTCCACAGCTGATGACTTTAATGAAATTGTATTATTTGAAAACAACACATTGCCATTTGGGAACCTATAGGCAGGAAGTTTAAGATTTAAATTTCCAGAATTAATGACTAGTGGTTGATTATGGTAAAAAGTTATTTTGTGTAAATCATTAAAAATTTTTAAGGATATTCCAATTCCATATGAATTAGACTTAACATCTGATATCGAGGTTATGTAACTACTCTTACTGTATTCATTGTCGGAGTAACCAACATAACTACTAGCAAAAATAGACGCGTACTTCATCTCTTTTAAAAGGTTTAAACCAAAGAATCTTGTATTTGAAACAATCCCATCTGAAAATTCACCACCGAATGCAATTCCATGATTTCCGTTTTTTTCACTAATCAAGCCTGTTTGAAGTGAAACGCCCATCTTTGGTAAATTTAAATTAAATGCTGTTATAAGATTTGAGTTTCTCTCTTTAAATATTTTTCTATTAACACCTTCTTTTCCATACGAAATAGATACTAATAACTCCGCAGAGGGGTATGAGAAAAATCTTCCTAAAGTAATTCCATCTTTTGTAAAATTAGACCACGGATTCACAAAATCTTTGATTATCGATTCGCTGTTAAATATTTGTCTATCTTTGGTTAATCCAATGTTTCGATCAAATGAAAAACCGTAATTTATATAAATATTGTTATTCCTCATCGAAAAACCTGATATTTTTTCTAAAAAAGTATCACGATATCCAATCATTTTTTCTGTTGAGAAATTATTCTTTTCATAGTGTAGATATTCAGCAAAGTTTCCAGCGCTTGAATTATAAAAGTGTTCTTTTTTTCGCATGTGATGTTGCATTTCTACCAAGTTATAATTGAAATTATTTTGATTAACTAGATTTAACATAGGCATACGAAATGGGGCACCCAACTCATCAAATAATATTAAGGACATGTTTGCAAAACCATTAAAGATTGCATCACCAAAAGCATTATTTGATATTGAGAGAAAATTTTGATGCCATGGACTCAACTGATTAGCGCCTAATGAGACTGCAGATAATTGTCCAACAGGTCTAGTTGCAGCATCTAAGTCAATTAATCCCTGTCCATATGTAAAGGTATCAGCATAAATACCTGTTTTATTTGCCGTAGAAAATAATCTTTCAACAAGTTCAGTATTCCCAAGTTGGCCTTCAAAATAATCTGCCATTACCGCCAACGCTCCAGAAACAAATGGAGCAGCAAATGATGTTCCACCACCAACGGCAAAACAAGAATTATCGAATTTACAATCTCTTTCTACATTCTCAAAAATTCCTTGATCATCAAACGACACAGGATACGCAAGAGTTATATCTCCACCAGGAGCAGCTACACAAAAACTAGCAACTATTCCACATCTATTTGAGAATTCTGAAATTTGACCTTCTTCATCAATTGATACAACGGCTATGGAATGACTTTGGAGTTCATCAATATAAGCTGTAAGGCCGGGAAAAATTTCTGGACTTGAGAAATCCACTCCTTGATCAGCATAACCACCCGCGTTGCCTGCTGACCAAACATATATCGTTTTTTGGTAATCAGGGACGTCTTGTTGTGCCATTTCTCTAATAGTCCTAGGAAAAGCACTTCTGATTTGTGCTTCAGTATAGTCAATTATATTTCCTGAATATCCATAACTATTATTTACAATATCAACGCCATTACTGTTATGGATTGAAAATAACTGACTAAAAAAACTATCTATACCAGAAAAATCAGGAGAATTGTTTCCTGAACTATCACCTAGATCAACTGGATCATAATTTTCATCAGGTTCTGCAAGCTCAATAGCTATAAAAAATACAGTCGAATCAAATGCAACACCATGCATAGGTGTATCTGTATTTTCTGATAATTCTCCTGCAGCAATAGACGTTACATAAGTTCCATGTCGCATTTGTCTTGTGTTAGGTTGATAATTTTGATAGCTTTGCCTACTTCTTGGATCTATTCTTGTTGAATTTATTTCAGCGTGAGTACTATCTAAACCTGAATCTGTTATACCAATTATAATCCCTGCACCTGTTGCGCCTCGAGCATATGCAGAGGATGCATTTATAGCATCTAATCCCCATTGACCTTGATACTCACTGTTTGCTTCGTATTGAGCTTTTGCCTCATCAAAAGAAATTGAAGGCTCAGGAGGAGGTACTGGCGGTGTAGCATTTTCTGTCATTAACATTGGAGAGGAACCTGATCCGCCACCTGAACATGAAACAACAAGCAATAAAATTAGAAAAGATCTTACTATGTGCATAATTAAGTTTTACTATACAATTTAATTGATTATTTATGAAAAAAACATTTCAAGAAGTTGTCGATGAATCAACTGCACAGGGTCAGCTCTTTGAGACCAAAGAGTTACTTCATTCCAATGGTAATACATACAAAGAATTTATTAATACTCCAAAAACTTTAAAAGATTATTACCAGTTTGGTCTCTTACATCCAGAGGTCGATTGGTTAGTTTTTGAAAATGAAAGATATACATATAAAGATGTTTTAGATAGATCACATCAAGTAGCTAATGCACTAAATCAGCAAGGCCTAAAAAAAGGAGATCGTGTTGCTGTTTGTATGCAAAATAATCCCGAATATATCTTTATTTACCTGGCATGCACTTCAATGGGTTGTGTTTTTGTTCCACTTAATTCATGGTGGGTTGCAAAAGAGATAATTTTTGGCTTAGACAATTCCGGTGCAAAAATAATTTTTGGAGATGAAAAAAGATTAAAAGGTCTTGAGTCCCATGATGCGATAAAGATTATTGTTAGAGCCCAACAGGAATCAAGTTATCAATCATTCAATGATTTTGTGCTTAATCAATCAGAAGTATTGCCAGATGTAACGATTGATACTGACGATAATGCTACTATTTTTTATACATCTGGTTCGACCGGTTACCCAAAAGGCGTGCTTTCATCTCATAGAAATATTCTGGCTACTTTGTTTAGCTGGGCTTTATTTTTTTCTGCAAGGAGTGCTTCAGCTGAAAGCAATTCAGAAGAAGATGATACAACTAAACCACCCTTGTCATTGTTGCACTGTGTTCCTTTATTTCATGTTACTGGATCACATGCTGGATTATTGATGTCGGTTTTAAGTGGCAGAAAAATTGTTTTAATGCCAAAGTGGGATCCTACTGAAGCCTTAAAACTTATAGAGGCCGAAAGGATTACTGCTATTACAGGTGTACCAACACAAACATGGGATTTGCTTAATCATCCTCAAAGAGATGAATATGATTTATCGTCATTAGATGATTTAAGTGGAGGTGGAGCTCCTAGACCTCCTGAACATGTAAAAAGACTCAACGATGAAATGAATGGTAGCCCATCTATTGGATATGGCCTTACTGAAACTAATGCTGTTGGAACTTTGAATGCAGGCGAAGATTATATCAAGCATGCTGCGAGCTGTGGTAAAGCAGTCCCACCTGTTACAGAAATAGCTATTGCAGATGATGACTGGAACCATCTCAAAGAAGGTCAAACCGGTGAGGTTCTCATAAAATCTCCTGCAAATATGTCAGGTTATTGGAATAATCCTGATGCAACAAATGAAGTATTTGGTAAAGATGGATGGTTTAGAACAGGTGATATTGGCTACATCAAAGATGAATTTTTATACATAATTGATAGAGCAAAAGACTTAGTTATTCGTGGTGGTGAGAATATATCATGTATTGAAGTTGAATCTGCAATTTCTTTGTTATCAGCAGTAAGGGAGGTTGCAGTATTTGGAATCCCAGATGAAAGGCTCGGAGAAGTCTTGTGTGCAGCAATTTACACAGACGATAAAAAATTCGATCATGCATCATCGATTCAATCCTTTTTAAAAGATAAGCTTGCAGACTTTCAAATACCTCAACATATAAAGATTTATCTTGAACCATTACCAAGGATTGCATCCGGTAAGTTCTCTAAACCTGAGATGAGGGATGAATTTAAAAAGCTATTTAAATAAACTATTTCTCAGATACAATTAGATAATAAATGAACTCTTTATGATGGCTAGTAAAATTCTTTTAGTAGAGGATGAACCAGATATTAGAAAGACTCTAAAATATAATTTTTCACGTGAATCATTTGATGTGATTACTGCTGGAAGCATAAGTGAAGCTGAGAGTCTATCAAGTAATAATCAGGTTGATTTAATAATTCTAGACTTAATGTTACCTGATGGATCTGGTCTTGATTTTTGCAGAGCAATTAAATCTGATAAAGAAAAAAAATCAATACCTGTAATTATTCTTACTGCAAAGGCTGATGAAGTTGATAGGGTTGTTGGGTTTGAGTTAGGCGCTGATGATTATGTAACAAAACCATTTAGTGTTAGAGAGCTAGTTCTGCGAGCGAAAGCTGTGATGAAACGAGGAGTAAATTCTGAGGAAGATTCAAACAAAGATTTTGAAACTTTTAAATTTGGAGATTTAGAATTAGATCTTGAGTCACATCAAGCATTTATTAAAGATCAAGAAATTAACTTTACAGCATTAGAATTCAGATTACTTAAGCATTTAATTGATCGAAAAGGCAGGGTGCAAACTCGTGATCAATTACTTGGTGATGTGTGGGGATATACTAATTCGGTTACAACCAGGACTGTAGATACTCACATTAAAAGATTAAGAGAAAAACTTGGCGCCGTTGGAAAGCATATTCAAACAATTAGAGGCGTTGGTTATAGATTTTCAAGATCGCCTGATTAGTTCATATGGGTATTAGGGCAAGATTATTTATAATAATTTTTTCTTGTCTTTCCTTGGGTTTAATTTTTTCATACATTGTTGCTGAAAGAGATCTTGGTATTAAAGTCCAAGATCATTTTGAATCAGAACTCCAAAAACAGGGTCAAATTATCAGAGAAAACATCGGTATTCTAAGTGATTATGATAATCCACATTTTTTAAAATCTGAGACTGACAAATATTCTAATGCTTCAAAATCAAGGGTTACTTTTATAGCAAATGATGGTCATGTAATGGCCGATTCAGAAATTGAAGTCGATGATTTAAAAAATATAGATAATCACGGTAATAGACCTGAGGTTATTGACGCATTGGCAAATGGCATGGGTTGGAGTAAAAGATTTAGTGAAACAATTAAGCAGGAAATGATGTATTTTGCTATTTTAGATTCATCCTCAGAACAAAATAACATCATCAGGTTAGCTATGCCATATAATTATTTTGACGAGACATTAAATTCACTTGAGAATTCTGTAACACTCATCTTCGTTGTTGCCTTAATCGTATCAATTATGGCAGGAATAATAGCTGGTAATTACACAAGAGATAACTTGTATGAGCTTGAAAAAGCAGTAAGCCAGTTAGCAAGCGGTAATATCAGAAAAAAGGCTATTAAGTCTCTACCCACAAAGAAAGTTGATCAAATTGGATCAATCGCAAGAGATGTTTCAAGTATTTCTGTAGATCTAAAAAATCAAATGACCTTATTAGCAAAACAACGTAATCAGTTTGCTGGAGTTCTTGATGATTTAGGACAAGGAATCATTGTGTTCAATGAAGACGGTTTTGTAACTTTTAGTAATGAAGAGTCGATAAACATCTTGAATGTTGGAGATATTATCAATAAGCATGTTTCTGCATTAGGAAGTAAATCATTAGAGCAAGTCTTTAATCAGGCTCTTAAGAAGGGTAAATACGCCATGGAGTTTGAACATAAGATTGATAATGAAAATAGGTGGTTGTTATCACAAATGAACAGAACCAAAGCAACAAAAGAATTAATATTGGTTCTTAATGATTCTACTGAATTGAGAAAAATGGATTCTATGCGCAGAGATTTTGTTGCAAACATGTCACATGAATTAAGTACTCCTGTGAGTGTTATAAGAGCAAATTCTGAAACGTTACTTGATGGGGCTCTAAATGAAAAAACTGATGCAAAAAAGTTTACATCAGCAATCCTTCAGAACTCTATTAAACTCAGTGAAATGGTATCAAAATTAATACACCTCTCACGCATTGAGTATGGTGATCAAAAGTTTAATATTGAAAAATTTGATCTCAAGGTTGAAATAACTAATGCACTAGAATCATTAAGAGAGTTAGCTAAAAAATATAACGTAGAGTTTGATTTTGACTACGCTGGAGAAGCAATTGTTGAATCAGATAAAAGTGCCTTAGAACAGATTCTTAATAATTTAATCGGAAACGCAATTAAATATTCAACCACATCAATTGAGAGTAAAAGTAAAATTGAGATAAAGATTCGTAAAAATGAAAAAATTACTCGCGTATCAGTTCTTGATCAGGGTGTTGGAATAAATACTGAAGAAAGAAAACTTGTTTTTAATAGATTTTATAGAACTGCAATAGCTAGAGGTCAATCTAAAGAGGGCAGTGGTCTTGGTCTAGCTATAGTAAAGCACCTCGTTGATCAGCTTGGTGGTGAAGTTGGAGTAATGCCAAGAAAAAAAGGAGGCTCAAGATTTTGGTTTACACTGAAAACAGCTAACTAGTTATTTTTGATTTTAATATTTTGACTATATATTTGCTGATATAAATTTACTGCCGCTGAATCTGAAACTCCCCATTTAGTTGCTTTAATCTTTTTAATATCCGTTCTATTAAGAATAAATTCATAAATACTTAAGGCATAATCGATTACATCAGCACGGTCCTTCGAAAATCCATATGTATTAATTTTTTCTTCATAAGTAAGTTTATTTAACTTATCTTTTGCAGAAATAAACTCATTTTTTAATGTTGTTTTCGCATTAATAGAGCTGAGAAAGGATCTAATATTTCCTCCAATACCAACTAGATTCTTTTTCTTCGGTGTTGTAAGCAACCACTGCTCAAGTTTATTCCATTCGTTTGCTTTATCTTTTCTTAACATATTTCTTACTGCTCCTAGTTGGAAAGATTTGATCACAAGCCTATTATTTTTAAAAAGTAAGAATTCTGTACTACCGCCTCCAACATCTACATACATCCCATCATCATTATTACCAAAATCAGGATGCAATTGGATTAACTTAGCTTCCTCCAAACCAGAGATTATTCTGATTGGATGTTCAATTTCATTTTCAACTAATCGCCTGGTTTCTTCAGAGTTTTTAGTATCGCGAAATGCAGACGTTGCAACAATATCAAAGTGTTCAATTTTTTTCTTTTTAAATTGATGGATAAATTCACTCAAGATTTTGATTAATTTAGAGATACTTTTTTTTGATAATTTACCATCAATAAACACATCTGTTCCTAGCCGCATTGCACTTCTATTAGATTCTATAAATTCAATATGTGAGGGCGAAGTATTAAAAACTTTAGCTTTAACTGCATTGGTGCCAATATCAATTGCGGCTATTTTCATAATAAATGTCTATAAATCATCAGAATATTTAGTAAGTATTTTATATTGTTCAAAACTTAAATTATCAAATTCAATACCTTCAAGTGTTGCCTTGTAATTATTAATCTTTTTTGTCCAAGCAAGTGGTTTTAGTAGTTTTTTATTCTCATATGGAACTTGATTTAAAATGAAACGCAATGCGGTCAGCCTCGCAATCATTTTATTATTCGCGTTTATTGCTATCCAAGGTGAAAAACTTGGTGATGTCCTCTCAAACATCTGTTCTTTGTAAAGAGTAAAGGCATCCCATTTCGTAACAATGCGTTCATCGTTTGGAGAAAGTTTCCAATATTTTAATTCTGATTTTTTTCTAGCTTTCATTCTTCTTTTTTGTTGATCTTTTGACAATGAAAAATAAAACTTTATTATTTCTACTCCTTCATATATCAACTTTTCTTCCCATGGAATCACTTTTTCCATAAAGTCGATATATTGTTTTTCAGTACAATAGCCCATTACAGGCTCAGTAAGTGCACGTGTGTACCAGGATCTGTCTAGAAAAGCTATCTCACCTTTTTTTGGAATTACTTTTTTCCATCTTTTAAACCAATGTGATGACTCCCATTTAGTTGGGATTCCCAAATTCACATAGGTAAAATTCTTTGGAATAAGATATTGAGAGAAAAACTGAAATGTCGAGCTTTTGCCTGCTGTATCCCTGCCTTCAAAAATTATGCATAACCTTCTATTATTTTTAATGACATCTTCTTGTAATTTTAATAATTCAATTTGCAATCTTCTTTTTTCAAGTTGATAGGATTTATCATTAAGTTTTTGATATTCTTTTTGATCAAAAGTGATTAACATGGACAAAAAATTTATTCTCAAATTTTAACCTATATGTCACATTCCTAATATACTGTTTAAACATTATGGAAGAGTTCTTTTTATCTCCTTATATAATTTTAGCAATTGCCGCTATATTAGGTCTATTTATGGCATGGGGTATTGGAGCAAATGATGTTGCCAATGCCATGGGCACATCTGTCGGTTCAAAGGCCTTAACTCTTAAGCAAGCAATTATCATAGCTGCTATATTTGAATTTCTTGGGGCTTATCTAGCTGGGGGTGAGGTAACTTCAACAATCCGTAAAGGGATTGTCGATCCACAACTATACGTTAATGATTTAAATATTTTTATTATAGGCATGATGTCATCTTTGTTGGCAGCGGGCTTTTGGCTATATATTGCAAGTAATAATGGCTGGCCAGTTTCTACAACGCATTCAATTGTTGGAGCAATTGTTGGTTTTGTATTAATTACTAAAGGTATTGATGCTGTGTCATGGTTTACGGTAGGTGAAATAGCTTCAAGTTGGATCACATCTCCTTTAATTGCTGGCATCTTAGCCTTTTTAATATACCTCAGTGCAAAAAAACTCATCTTAAACGCAAAGAATCAAGTTACTGCAGCTATTTCTTATATCCCTTTTTATAGCTTTCTTGTCGCAGGAGTCATAGCTCAAGTTGTTGCAAGAAAGGGTTTATCTCATATTGGTCTTTCTTGGAATGATAATGAAATTTGGTTTTTTACAGCTTTAATAGCTTTATTAGTTGGCGGGGTTACATCTTTAGCACTAAGACTCAATAAAGAAAGTATTTCATCTCATGGTGGCATCGAATATGCATTTGGAATTTTAATGATTGTAACTGCATGCGCGATGGCCTTCGCCCATGGTTCAAATGATGTTGCAAATGCAATTGGACCGTTGGCTGCAATTATTTCTGTAGTCAATTCGAATGATTTATCATCAACTGCACCAATTAATCCAGCTATATTATTATTAGGTGGTGCAGGAATTGTTTTGGGGCTTACCACCTTGGGCTATAAAGTAATTAAAACTGTCGGTGAGAAAATTACTAAGCTTACTCCAAGTTTGGGATTCTCTGCGGAGATGGCAGCAGCTAGTACAGTTGTTTTTGCCTCATATTTAGGTTTTCCAATCTCGACAACCCACACTCTTATAGGAGGAGTTATTGGAGTTGGTTTAGCAAGTAGTGCTAAAGATCTTGACTGGTCATCAGTTTACCGTATTTTTGCGTCTTGGATCATCACAATTCCAATTGGAGCTGTCTTCACTATTTTGTTCTATGTTTTTTTAAGGGTAATTTTTAATGTCTGATATTCAGAAAAGAATTCAACGGCTCGAGGACATTAAATCCATCGAACAATTAAAATATAAATACTTACATGCATGTGATGATAAGGATCCTGAAGCAATGATTTCAGTTTTTACTAAAGAAAATTGTGAAATTGATTATGGAGAAGTTGGCGTATTTAATAACAGAGAATCGTTAAAGAAAGTTTACACTGCAGCAGCATGTCATGATTATATGATCGAGTCTCATCATGCACACAATCCCATCATAAATATAATTGACTCTGACAAAGCCATAGGGGTTTGGGCGTTAACATATCAACTAATTAATACTAAAGACCTTTCAATAGTGAAGTTAAAGGGTATTTACGAAGATGAGTATATAAAAGATGCCGGAGAATGGTTAATATCGAAAACAAAATTTATATTGAAATCAACATTAAGCAGACAGATCGAGGAAAAATTTTTAAAAGTTATATTTGCTGGATAAATTACTTTGTTGCACAGCTTAAGTAATAAGCATAGGACGCTCTAATAGCCTCGTTTAAGCCAATTTCATTAAGTTCCTTATTTTCTTTTATATTTAATGAAAATATTGATAGCACTATATTTACTATTACTAAAAACACACCTTCTTTATTAAACATTTGAGGTATAGAGTTTACAGCTTCAATTTTTTTTAGAATTACATTGCCAATTTCTTTTAGTTGTTTATTGTTAAAAGTTGGTGAAAAATTGTTATGAAAGACAATTTTTTGAGCTGCAATGTTATTTTTAAAGTAGGTATGAAATTGGCTTAATATTATTTTGATGCAATCATAGATTTGGTCATTGTTTATTTCAGATTTTTCTAAAGATATAAGACATTCCTCAAAATATCTTGCACATAAGGCCTCTTTTATATTATTAGGGTGAGGAAAAAACTTATAAGTTGATGTTCTTTTTAACTGAGCTAGGTTTGATATTTTTGCAATAGATATATCATCTGGCATATTATCTTCTAAAAAATCATGTGCTGAATCAAGAATTTTATCAACCCTATCAAGACTTCTTTTTTGTTTAGCAACACCTAGGCTCATAATCAAATTATCGACAAATGTTTAGATAATTACAAATAAAATTATTAAACAACCAATAAATTGTTTAATTGTCACAAGGTTTTTATTATCTGTAACAACAATGACATATTTTATTTTTATATTTAAATCTACATAGGAGTAAATATGAAAAATCGTTCTACTTTATTACTTTGTTTCTTATCTACAAATCTTTTATTAGCACAAGAAGAAGCTGTTGAAGAGGTTGTTGTTATAGGAACAAAAGCTAGTCTTATTTCTGCAATTGAAAAACAAAGACAATCAAATTTAATTGTGTCAGTTGTAGATTCTGATGCTTTAGGTGATTTTCCTGATACCACTGCAGCTGAAGCAATCCGAAGACTATCTGGTATTTCAGTTGAAAATGATCAGGGTGAAGGCCGATATGTAAATATAAGAGGTATATCTGGAGATCTTAATTCAATTGCTGTTAACGGTGCTCTTGTTCCAGCTCCAGAGGGAGGCAGAGCTGTAATGCTTGATGGTCTGCCAACAGAATTGCTAGATTCAATAGAGGTCTATAAGTCTTTAACAGCAGATAAAGATGCGGACTCAATTGGTGGAAGAATAGAGTTTAATACTAAAAGAGCTACTTCAATTGACGGAACACTTTTAAAATTTAAAGCAGATACTTCTTACAATGAACAATCAAAAAATTCAGATAATCCAAAAATGGCTTTTACCTATGGTTCAATGATTAATGAAAATGTTGGTCATGTTCTTGGAGTTACTTACGCTAGTAAACAGATTGTTACCTATAACAACGAAACAGGTTTTCCTGCATGGGATACAGATAATGGAAACATTTTTCTTGATGATGATTGGGAAATGAGATTTTATGATTTAACAAGAGAAAGAACAGGTGTTACATATGACATCGATATGATGATAGATGACGATACATCAATTTATGCAAATTTTTTATATAACAAATATGAAGATGATGAGTTAAGGAATAAAGAAGAATTTGGTTCTCTCAGAACTGGAAATGTATTTGCAGGCTCAAGTGAGATTAATAGAATTAGAAGGGATGCTGAAGTTAGAAAAAGAATAGAAACACGTGATATTAGAACGGTTATATTGGGTGGTGAGACGTTGATTAACGGTTGGTATACAGAAGTGCAATTCAGTCATTCTTATGCTGAAGAAAATGATACAGATAATGTCGACGTAACTTTTAGAAGTAACAGAATTGATACTGATGATTGTGGAGGACCTTGTGGCTTATTTACCTATCAAGATCCTCAAAAAGTTGGTTTATCTCTCTCATCATATGCTCAGGGAGTGCTTTATGCTGATTTAAATGTTGATGCGTGGGAAGAGGATTGGAGTCTTATAGAAGATACTGAAACAGCATTTAGCATAGATATGACAAAAGATGGATTTACATTTATGAATGTTCCAACAACAGTAAAGTATGGTTTTAAATATAGGTCTAGAGAGAAAAAAGGCGATAGCAATCAAATAGAAGTTGATGATGATGATGTGCAAGCTTTACTTCAATCTGAATTTGGACCATACACAAGATCTTGGCCATTTCCTGGACAAAAATATGGCCCTCATGCTGATGAACATCTTTTGTATGCAAGAAAGGGTCAATACACTGGCGGTCCGGACTATGATAATTTTGAAGAAGACTTTACAACTAATGAAGATATCACAGCGTTATATTTAATGGGTACAATGGAGTTTGATAAGGCAGTCGTAATAGCAGGTATCAGAGTTGAAGATACTGATTTTGATACTCTTGGATATAATGACGGTGATGTAAATGATGTTTTAACAGCATCAAAGAGTTACACATTTGTCTCGCCAAGTTTAAATGTTAAATATTTCTTAGATGATCAAACTATCATTAGAGGTGCAATATGGAGAGCATTATCTAGACCTGGTTTTGGTCAAGCAAACTTAATAGCTGATATAACAGAAAGAGATGATGGTAATTACAGAGGTGAAATGGGTAATCCGGATCTTGATCCTTATGAAGCAACCAATTTTGATTTATCTATTGAATATTATGGTGATAGCTCATTTGCATCATTTGGATATTTTAAGAAAGATATTGAAAATGCAATCTACCCACTCGCAGTTGCTAACACAACTGTAAATGGTTTGTTGTTTGATGAATTATTAACTTATGTAAATACAGATGACTCCGATGTCGATGGCTTTGAATTAAATATATTCCAAGAGTTAAATATGTTGCCTGCACCTTTTGATGGTTTGTTTTTGTCAATGAACGTAACTAAAACTGATGGAAAATCATCTTTAGATGTGGATAATGGAACTGTATCATTTCCATTTAGAAAACTAGCTGAGGATGTTTCAAATATTTCAATAGGGTATGATAAGAATAAATTTGATATAAGGTTATCAGCTGTTTCAAGATCACCATATCTGGATTACCTTGCAGATGATGATAGTGAAACAATTCAAGAGGATTTAGATAATAATAATATTAGGTATACTGATGATCACACACAAATTGATTTTAATCTTAAATATGAGATTAATAAAAATTTGAGTCTTAAATTTGATCTTAATAACATAACTGATGAACCAGAATTTTACTACTGGGGTACCCCCGACAGATTATCTCAATATGACGAGTATGGCACGACAGTATCTATTGGCCTTAGATATACCTACTAAAGCATTGCAAACTCAATTTAAAGCCAGCCTTGTGCTGGCTTTATTATTGTTGTTTGCCGTTTCATGCTCTCAAGATCCAAATATTTATGCCAGTTATGAAACTCCTCCTGTCATCACTGCAGAGGATGCTGCGGACGACCCAGCTATTGTTATTAATTTTGACAATCCACCTAATTCATTAATCTTCGGAACAGACAAAAAATCAGGCGTTTATTTATATGATCTAGAGGGCAATGAATTAAGCTATGCGCCATTGGGCAACATAAATAATATTGATGTTCGTCAACTTAATGATCAAGTATTTGTTACAGCAACCAACAGAAGCATTCAGGCTATAGAGTATTGGGTCTTCAATCAAAATGATTTTTTTAATACAAGCAATCATGCTGATATTTTTTCGACAGCCATTAGAACGTCAACCACATTATCTGCAATAAATATTTATGGTATTTGCATGGGATTAATTAACTCTGCTCCAGTTGCCTTTGTCACTGAGGACATGGGACCAAGCGTTGAATTGTGGACTTTAGACAATTCTACTTTGGTTGGAACCTTTGATAATGGGGGTGAGTCAGAGGGCTGTGTGTTTGACGATGAAAATCAGGCTTTATTTATTTCTGAGGAAGAAACCAATGGAGTTTTAAAAGCTTATGACCTCTCTATAGAATTTCCATTCGAGTCACCATTTATTGTTGATTCTCGTGAAGGAAATATTGGCGGAGATCCAGAAGGGGTGGCCTTATACAAAACTTCATTAACCGATGGGTATATTGTCCTCTCTTCTCAGGGCGATAACAAATATAATCTATATAATAGAAATGCACCTTATGCCTTTATCACCAGTTTTCAGATTTCAGATAAGGATGGTGGTATTGATGGAACATCTGATACCGATGGTATTTCTGTTTCAAGTTTTAATTTTGGTGGCGAGTTTTCTAAGGGCCTGATGGTAGCTCAGGATGGTTACAATTATGATGGCGATGAACTCATGAATCAAAACTTTAAAATTATTTCCTTCAAAGAAGTCTTAAAGAAAACTAATTTAGATTAATTTAAATTATTTTTGTTTGCTGTAATTTCATGTGCATAAGTTTCATAAACTTCTACAAACTCAGGATGAGTTAGTATCCAAAACTCCTTGCTTTCAATTTTTTTAAAAACAATCGTAGCTAAGTCTTCAGGACTCATGCCTTCTTTAACGCCATCGGCAAGCCATTGAGCATTGTTCTTCGCGCTTTCGTGTTGGTCAATTGAAGCCTCATCAAGGGCTAGGCCAAGGTGATCTCTGTCTATGATATTGGTTTGAACCAATCCAGGGCAAAGCACAGACACCCCAACCTTATCATTGTCTGCTAGATCCTCATGCAAGGTTCGGGTTAAACCCACAACTGCATGCTTGGTCGTTGTATAAGGAGCAAGCGCAGGGCCAACAATGATACCTGCCATAGATGATGTATTGATAATGTGACAGCGTTCTTGGCTAGCAACCATCTCATCAACAAACAGATTTAAGCCATAAATCACACTCATTAAATTTACATCAATAATTCGTTGCCAGTTTTTTTGGTCTGCTTTCCATGCTCTACCTTCTAAAAAGATTCCTGCGTTATTAAATAGGAAATGAACTGTGCCAAACTCACTTTCAATTTGTTCTTTCGCTTTTGCAAAGTCTTCTAAGTTAGATACATCACACTGGATGATCATGGATGGACAATCTGCCATCAGGCTATGAGTCTCACTTAAACCATTTTTGTTGAGGTCCATTAAGACTACATTCATTTGAAGTTTTGCAGCATGCAATGCTAAGCCTCTACCAATTCCACTGGCAGCACCAGTGATTAAGACAGTTTTATTTGTAAAAATATCAGCTTGCAAGATATCCGCCATCAATCGGAATGTATGATCCAGTTATATATGATGAATCGTTGCTAGCAAGAAAATAGATCAAATTAGCTATTTCTTCAGGCTGTCCAAATCGCTTTAGAGGAATTCTACTGTTCATTAAATCAATAATCATTTTGTCATCTTTTATATCTTCAACCATTGGTGTTTCTACTGCACCCGGTCCAATCGCATTGGCCCTAAGATTAAAAGATGCATAATCTTGTGCAATTGATTTAGTAAGACCAACTACACCATGTTTAGTAGCACTGTATACAGCCTGGGCAGCACTTGCTCTTTTTCCCATAATCGATGAAATATTAATTATTGAACCACAAGAAAGTTTATTATCTAAAAATTGTTTCATGAACTCTTTACACATTAAAAAAGTGCCAGTTAAATTGATATCAATACATTTTTTCCAATCATTAACATCATAGTCATGTAAAGCATTCAACGGGGGACTGATGCCTGCACAATTTACAAGAATGCTAACATTTTTTTTAATTTCACTAATTTGTTTAAATCCATTGATGATTGAATCATGTGAAGTAACATCTACTTGAAAAAAATTATGATAAGTATCTGATTTAATGCCATCTTTAAAAGATTTTTCCATGTCATTATTTATATCAAATACAAAAGTTTCTATCCCTTTATCAAGAAATTTTTGGGTTGCTGCTAAACCAATTCCAGATGCTCCACCAGTAACGATTGCAACTTGATTTTTTAATCCTATTTCTTCGGTCATGATTTAATTATAATAGAATTTTTATATGCATACTGATCCCGACATAAATTACTTAACAAAGGAAAATCCTTTCTTTGAAATTGGCATTGAATCAGTTTTAGGGATAGAAATGCAAGTTTTTAAAAATAGACCTAAAAATCTTGGTTCGTTTATCGAATTATCAAAAAATCACGACCAAAATATCTATTTGATTACTGAACATAAATCAATTTCATTTTCAGAGCATGAAAAATGTGTCATAAAAGCGATGGGGCTTCTAAGAGATAAATACGATGTTCAGCCTGGTGATAGGGTTGCTATCTATGCTGCCAATTGCAGTGAATGGATTATATTTTTTTGGGCAACAGTATCTTTGGGTGCCATAGCATGTGGACTTAATGGATGGTGGAATGGAAAGGAGGCTATGAAAGCATTAGATGACGCTGAACCAAAGATTTTATTATGTGATAAAAAAAGATTCGAACGGATTACTGATTATAAGGGACCTTATCTCACATTTGAGGATATTGATTTTGATTTAATAGAACACTCCGATGTATCAATTCATCCTTCTGATGAGGATGACTGCGCCTGTCTTCTTTATACAAGTGGCACCACAGGTAGTCCAAAAGGGGTAATGACTTCACACCGATCAATGATCAATAACACCATGCTGCAGCTTTTACAAGGTGCTGCTGTTTCAATGAGAAGTACAAGACTTGGTACCGACTGGACTGTAAATAAGCCAACCAGTTTACTTACCTCACCTTTATTTCATGTATCTGGATTATCAGCTGGAGTTGTAACTGCGTTGTTTGCTGGAACTACCACTTACATATATGAGGGAAGATTTGATCCTCAAAACATACTTAGAGTTATAGACAAATATAAAATAACATCATGGGGTGGAGCCGTTCCTACAGCTTTAAAAAGAGTTTTAGATGAAGCACCAAATCATAATTTTGATTATGAAAGTATGCTTGTTGTTGGTGGTGGTGGCGCACCAATGCCTGAAACATTAATTGCAAGAACGAAACAAATTTTTAAAAATGTTGAACATAACTTTGGTTATGGTTATGGACTTACTGAATCAGGAGCTATAACTGTTGTTAATTGGGGAGATGACCTCAACAACTTTCCAAGATCACCTGGTAAACCAATGCCAACAATTGAAGTAAAGCTCATTGATGACGATGGTAATGAAATTTTTGATGATGAAGTAGAAGGTGAAATTTGCGTAAGGAGTCCCTCTGTAATGCTTGGTTATTATAAAAATCAAATTGAATCAAAAAAGTCTCTAAACAAAGATCGCTTTTTAAGTACTGGTGATTATGGTTATCGTAAAGATGATCTTTACTTTATCTCTTCCAGAAGAACAGATCTAATTTTACGCGGTGCAGAAAATGTTTATCCACAAGAAATAGAAATCCTTCTTGATCAATATGATGGTGTTGCAGAATCAGCGGTAATAGGTGTACCGCATGATGACCTAGGTGAAGAAGTAAAAGCCATAGTGGTACTTGAAAATAATAAAATTACCTTCGATGAGTTAGAATTATATCTTAAAGATAATTTGGCTTATTTTAAGGTTCCGAGCTTGTGGGAAAAAAAGTTAAAATCTTTACCAAGAAATGCTTCAGGTAAAGTCATGAAACATGTTTTAATTGATCAATCTAAAAATAATTTCGTTGAAGATGAGTGAAAAAAATAAATCAGATATGCTAAGAGCACCCTTTAAGCTTGAATATGATTATGAGAGATCAACCGGTCCAATCATTGGAAAATTTTTTGAGGGCTTATCAAATCAGCAAATACTTGGTACAAAGAATGGTGATAATGTTTATGTTCCTGCAGCTGAATTTGACCCCATAACATATGAACACTTAAGTGAGTTTGTTGAACTTCCTGAAACAGGTACGGTAAAGTCATTTACATGGATAGATCAGCCAAGAAAGCATCATTTAATAAATAAACCATTTGCTTTTGCATTAATCCAAATTGATGGAGCTACATCATCTATATTACATATGATTACAAATTGTAATGAGAGCGACATAGAAGTTGGGTCTAGAGTAAAAGTTTCCTGGTCAGAAGAAAAAACAGAAACTATTAAAGATATTAGTCATTTCGAGTTAATAAATGAGTGAAGAGAAGAAAGATCATTTTATTAGTCCAATATCTCTGGACTATAACTACACTGCAGGGGCTGCAACCACCAGATTTTTAAAAAAAGTTTCTGAAGGTAAAATTGTTGGCCAGAAATGTCCAAAATGTACAGCAGTGTATGTACCTCCACGAGGAAGTTGTCCAAGATGTGGTGTGGCAACTGAGGAGGAAGTTGAATTAGTTGATAAAGGTAGTGTTGAGTCTTTTACTATTGTCCACATACCAATTCCTGGAAATCCAATTGTGCCACCATATGTATGTGCGATGATTAGGCTTGAAGGTGCCAACATTTCATTTCTTCATCTTATACAAGAGATTGATTTAAAAGATATTAGGATAGGCATGCGAGTTGAAGCTGTATGGAAAGATAAATCTGAATGGGATACAACACTTGAAAATATTAAATGGTTTAAGCCTTCAGGTGGAGATGATATCGATCCATCAGAATACAGATTTAAGGGCCCAGAATGAAAGATATTTACATAATTGCTTATGCTCAAAATCCAATACTTGCCGATGCTAAAGCTGCAAATGAAGTAGAGCTTATTATGCCTGTCGTTCACGAAGTATTTCGTCAAACTGGTTTAAGTCAAAAAGATATCGATTTCACATGCTCAGGAAGTTGTGATTATTTGCAAGGAGCGGCTTTTGCTTTTGTTGAGGGTCTTTCAGCAATTCAAACCAATCCACCAATCAAAGAATCCCATGTTGAAATGGATGCAGCTTGGGCCTTATATGAGTGCATGTTAAAAATAAGCTCAGGTGACACCGAAAGTGCTTTAATTTATGGATTCGGTCGATCTTCACCTGGAAATTTGGATTCAATAATTTCCCTTCAAACAGATCCATATTATTTATCTCCATTATGGGTTGACAGGATTTCTTATGCTGCACTTCAAGCTAATACACTATTGCAACACGGAACCATTAGCCATGATGAGATGTATGATGCAATTGTTGAATCTATGGAGTTTGCAAAGTCAAATCCTAATGCCTTAGTCAGTAATGCTCCCAGTAAAGAAGAATATGTAGCAGAGCAAAAACTATCTACTCCACTTAATAAATTTGATGTCGCTCCAGTTTCAGATGGTGCTTCGGCAATGATTATTTGTACAAAAGATTTTGCAAAAAATCTTAATCTAGATCATGTAAAGATAAATCAAGTTTGTCACAATATCGAGTCATCAAATATTGGAACACGAGACTTATCTACTTCAACAAGCCTTTTAGATCTCTCAACAAAACTCAATCTTACAAATTTAAGTGTTGATATTGCTGAGCTTCACTCTCAGTATAGTCATGAAATAGTTTTTCTTAAAAAATTGCTTGGGCTAGATAACACTTCGGTGAATGCATCAGGCGGCCCATTGTCAGGGAATGTCATGATGGCTGCTGGATTAGACTGCATTGGAAAAACCTATGAGTATCTAAAATCTAAAGACGTTACGAATGGCCTTGCCCATGCAACGTCAGGCCCATGTTTACAACAAAATATGCTTCTGCACATGGAGAGAGTTAAATGATTGATGCTGCTGTTATTGGTGTAGGTCAAACTAAATATGATTCCAAAAGACGGGACGTTTCAGTAGGTGGTCTCGTAAGAGAAGCAATTGATAATGCTATGAAACACGCAAATGTTGATTGGGATGCGATTGATGCAGTAATACTTGGGAAAGCTCCAGATATGTTTGAGGGTATTATGATGCCTGAACTCTCATTAGCGGACGCCATTGGAGCAGTTGGTAAACCTGTGCTAAGGGTTCACACGGCTGGAAGTGTTGGTGGAAGCACTTCGGTGATTGCTGCTACCCATGTTACGTCTGGAAATTTTGATACAGTGCTTACTGTCACTTTTGAAAAACAATCTGAATCAAATGCAACATGGGCATTATCTCCAAAATATCCATATTCTCCTCATATTAATGCAGGTGCTGGCGGATATTTTGCACCATACATGCGAGAGTATATTCGTAGGTACAACGCACCTGAAAATATTGGCTGGATAGTCGCAGCAAAAGATAGACAAAATGCATTAAAAAATCCATATGCTCATCTACAAATACCTAACATTGACGAAAAAATGGTTGCTGATACGCCAATGTTATGGGAGCCACTTAGATACTTAGAGAGCTGCCCATCCTCCGATGGAGCATGCGCTCTGGTTATATCTAATGAAAAACTTGCTAAAGGAAGAAAGGCTGCGTGGATTAAGGGTATGGCGGTTCGATCTGAGGGTACATTGTCAGCTGGAAGAGATGAAGTTAATCCTCAAGGTGGACAAGATTGTGCTTCAGATATTTATAAGCAAGCTGGTATTTTAAATCCAAAAGATGAAATTGATTGCGCAGAAATATATGTCCCTTTTTCATGGTATGAGCCAATGTGGCTAGAAAATTTACATTTTTGTGATTTAGGTGAAGGCTGGAAATTAACTGAGAATGGAACAACAGCTCTTGATGGCGATCTTCCTATTAACATGTCGGGTGGTGTTTTATCATCCAATCCTATTGGTGCATCAGGTATGATCAGATTTGGAGAGGCAGCCTTGCAAGTTATGCATCAGGCAAATGAATATCAAGTAGATGGTGCAAAATTAGCCATGGGGCATGCTTACGGTGGTGCATCTCAGTTTTTTGCGATGTGGGTTGTTGGTAACGAGAGGTAAATATGGATACAAATCACGCAATTGTCGAAATTGATAAACATACATTGATAATCACGTTAAATCGCCCTGAAAAAAGAAATGCTCTTAGTCCGGGCATGCTCGTTACAGTCTACGAGGCATGGAGACAACTTGATAATGATGATAATCTCAGATGTGCTATTTTGACAGGAGCTGGAGGTACTTTCTGTTCTGGAGCTGATCTGACAGCAATGAAAGGTGGGAATGAAGATTCCGAGATGATGAAAAAACTTGAAGAGATTCCTGACTTACATTGGCAAGCTCTTCTTAGACATAACAGACCGTGCAAACCTGTGATAGCTGCTGTTGAAGGTTTTGCTTTGGCTGGTGGTACAGAAATACTTCAAGGGACAGATATTAGAGTGGCTGGAAAGTCATCAACATTTGGTCTAACTGAACCTCAAAGAGGATTGTTTCCTTTAGGTGGATCAACAATAAGATTAAGACGTCAAATACCATATACACTTGCTGCTGAAATGTTATTAACAGGTAGAAGAGTGTCAGCTGAAGAAGCCTTGGATTATGGACTTATTGGTCATATTGTTGAGGACGGACATGCGCTCGAAAAGGCAAAAGAAATTGCTGAGAGGATATGTGACAATGCACCACTATCTATTAAAGCAATTACAAAGTCACTTAGAGAATTCGATGAAAGTTTTCATGAAGTAGATGCGCTAAAAAAAGAAATTGAAATAGGGGAGCCTGTTTTTGCTAGTGAGGATACAATCGAAGGCTTGACAGCGTTTGCAGAAAAAAGAAAACCTATTTTTAAAGGCAAATGAATAAGCTACTGATTGAGGATCATAATTCCTCAAAAATACTTACATTAAATCGACCTGATAAGATTAATGCTTTCGATGCAGAGTTATGGGGTCTTTTGGGTGGTACGCTCAATGCTTTCAGTGATGATGATGCTGTCAAGACTGTAATTGTCAAAGGCGCAGGTGGTAATTTCTCATCAGGCGTTGATCTTGCCAGCATGATGTCAGGCAATGGAAATGATTATGAAAAACCTTTTGAGGATTGTATTGATGCATTAATGAATTTTAAAAAACCTTTGATTGCTTGCGCGGAGGGTATGGCAGTTGGAGGTGGCGCAACCATATTATTACATTTTGACTATGTATTTTTATCTGACAATTTTAGACTTAAATATCCTTTTACCGAGTTAGGTTTAGTTCCAGAGGTTGGTAGCTCGTTTTTAATATATGACAAGCTAGGCTATCAAAAAGCATTTGATTTACTTACTACATCTGATTGGATAGATGCACATACATATTACTCGGAAGGTCTTGCTACAAAAGTTTGCAAAGATCCATTGACTGAGGCCATTAAATGTTCTGATTTAATCGAAACAAAATCTCAAGGAAGTCTTATTCAGACTAAAGCTATTTTAAAAGAGTTTCAAAAGGATAAATTATTACTTGCAAGACGCTTAGAAACAGAAGCAATGCAGAAATTGTATGGTTCGAAAGACAATCATGAAGCAGTAAAAAAATTTTTTGGAACCAAATAGTGTCTTTTGAAAAATTACAGATCTTTCTGAACACAAATCCCGAATATGCTGGTTTAATAATTTTTTTGTTAGCTTTTGGTGAATCAATGGTCATAACAGGAAGCATACTACCAAGTGCAATCTTGTTTTCTGTCTGCGTATTTATATTTAATAGTGAGATTTTAAGCATTTATTTGATTGCATTATTTGCCATGTTTGGATCTCACTTAGGTGACCTTGGCGGATTTTTTGTAGGAAAAACAATTGGACCAAATATTTTAAAAATGAGATTTTTTGAGAAACGAAGTAAGTTAATAGGCAGAGGTCAGAAATTTCTTGATAGATTTGGTGATTATGCTGTTATCTTTGGTAGGTTTGTACCAGCTATCAGGCCAATCGCTCCATTTTTAATCGGCCTATCAGACTTACGAGCAATAAGATTCTATAGAGCAGATATTATTGCTTGTCTATTGTGGGGTATAGCTTTAATATTTCTTGTACTTTCAGTGGGTAGCATATTCAAATGAGCATTTTAATAATTTCAATATTGACTATGATTGCGCTTCTATTTTTAGTAGTTCAATTATTAAAAGTTAATCAGACTAGTGGATTCCTAAAGATTTTACGTGATTTAATGATTGTTATTCTATCCTTAGGATTAACATTCTTGGTTTTTTATGTTGGATATAGACTTATGCGAGTATTTCTTTAATGGATGACTTATTTCTTAAAATTATTGATAAAGAAATTCCTGCAAACATCATTTTCGAAGATGAGGACATTCTTGCTTTTGAAGATATTAATCCACAGGCTCCAACTCATATACTAATTATCCCAAAGAAACATATTGCTAAATTATCTGATGCAGATATTTCTGATCAAAAATTATTAGGTCATATGTTGATTAAAGCAAATGAAATTGCTGCGAATTTGAAATTGGATAATACCTTTCGTTTAGTTATAAATAATGGTGCAAATGCTGGGCAAAGCGTATTTCATCTGCATATGCATCTTTTAAGCGGTAGAAGTTTTTCATGGCCACCAGGATGAATTCCCTAGAAAAAAAAATCGATAAACTTGAATCAATTGAGGAAATAAAACAACTTGTTGCCAAATATGCTGTATCTCTTGATATGAGAGCAATAGATATGCATGTAAATTTATTTGTTGAGGATGTTAAAGTTGGAAAAGAGGGAGTTGGAAGAAAAGCGCTAAAAATTTGGGCTGACAAAACATTTAGAGATCAGTTTACAGGCACATCCCATCACATTGGCAATCATATTATTGAATTTATTGATCCTGACAATGCACTTGGCCTATTGTATTCAAAAAATGAACACGAAACAGATAATGAATGGATCATTATGCAAATGTTGTATTGGGACGCATACAAAAGAGTAGATGGTATTTGGTATTTTCAGAAAAGACTACCAATGTATTGGTATGCTACGGATTTAAATAAACCTCCACTTGGTTCAAAAAAAATGAGATGGCCAGATCAAGAAGCTTACGAAGGATATTTTCATGATCTATTTCCTACATGGAAAGAATTTTGGGATAGTAAATACAACAGGCATGCTGATGTCTCAACACCAGCTTTACCAAATGAGTTTCTCAGAAAACTAAGAGGTGATAGTAAACCACCAAAAATTAAAGTTAGGTGATTAAATAGGCTAAAATACCTAACAAGAAAACAAAACTCCCAATAGCAATCATGAATGCTCCAAGATTAAATATTGTCTTTTTATCATCCATACTCCTAATAATAAAAAAATATGAATACTGATACAAGACTAGTTTTTCCATATGAAGATGTTCCAAAAAATGGAACCATGCTAGAAATTGAAAATAATGTTCGATGGATAAGAATGCCATTACCCATGTCCTTGAATCATATAAATTTATGGTTAATTGGTGAATTAAATCAATCTACATTAATTGATACAGGAATGTATTATGAAGATGTAAAGAATGCATGGAATGATATTCTGGGAGAATCTGATATTAAACTTGAAAATATTATCGTAACTCATATGCATCCAGACCACATTGGGATGGCAGGTTGGTTATCCAGACATTTTCAAATTCCACTTTCAATGAGTAGAGGAGAATATTATCAATGCAGAGTATTAGCTTCGGATACAGGTGACAGAGTCCCAGAGGAGGCAATTAATTTTTATAAAAATGCTGGCCTAACAGATAACCAAATTGATGCATATGTTAAAAGATTTGGTTTCTTTGGATCAATGATCTCAACTCTCCCTGACTCATACAAAAGATTAAAAAATGGTGATTCTATCTCATTTGCTAATACTGATTGGTCTATTATTGATGGGTATGGCCATTCACCTGAACATATATGTTTGTATTCAAACGAAAAAAAATTATTGATTGCAGGTGATCAATTATTACCAACTATCACATCAAATGTAGGAGTTTTTCCAACCGAGCCTTATGCAAATCCATTGGAAGATTGGTTGGATTCATGTAAAAAACTAAAAGATATAGTTAGTGAGGACGCACTTGTTTTGCCATCCCATGGTAGGCCTTTTCTTGGAGCACATAAGAGATTAGATGCAATAATTAATCATCATGAAACAGCGCTTACTAAATTGCACAATCTATTAGCTGAGCCTATGCGTTCAGTGGATACTTTTGAAGTGCTTTTTAAAAGAGAAATTGATGATACCAATTTACTGATGGCAACTGGGGAGTCCTTAGCACATTTAAATTGCCTAATCGAAAGGGGTTTAGCAAAAAAATACTTTAAAAAGAATGTAGCATATTATGAGCAAGTCTAAGCTCAATCGAGTTGCTAAGTCATGGATAGCATATGATATGGGCAACTCAGCTTTTGCCACCACAGTTCTAGGTGCATTTTTTCCATTATTTTTCTCAAGTTATTGGGCAGGAGGCATGGATGAAATAACCATTACAAAAAACTATACAGCAGGATTAACCATCATAAATGTAATCATTTTAATTATGATGCCTATTATTGGTGCAATTACAGATGTTAGGAGTTTAACTAAAACATTTTTTATTTTATTTACTTGTATCTCAAGTTTAACGGTTGGTTCATTTTATTTTATTGATTATGGTCAATGGATCTTAGCGTTGTCTTTGTACGGTATTGCATTATTTTGCTTTGCAGCAAGCTTAGTGCTTTACGATAAAATTTTGTTATTTGTATCATCAAATGAGGATGTAACCAAAATATCAGGATATGGATATGCTTTTGGTTATTTAGGTGGAGGCATACTTTTTGTTATTAATTCATTTATGGTTTTAAACCCATCATTCTTTGGCTTGCCAAGCGGAAGTGAGGGGGTAGTACTTGCTACGAAATGGTCTTTTGTCTCGGTAACCGTTTGGTGGTTAATTTTTTCAATGCCTATATTTATTTTTTATAGACAATTACCTTTTGAAACAGAGGGATCTTTTTCTGACGCTTTAAGACAAATATTTTCAACATTTAGACATATATCAGAGAATAAAAACATAGCTTTATTTTTACTTGCATTTTTCTTTTACATTGATGCAGTGCATACCATTATGCAACTTGCTGCAATGTTTGGTGATGGTATTGGTATTGATCAAAGCTCAATAATATATGCATTAATATTAGTTCAATTCGTTGCATTTCCGGCTACATTATTTTGGTCATATTTTGGAAGTAGATATGGAGATAAAAATGTTATTTATTTAACAATATTCGTTTATTTGTTTGCATTATTTTTTTCATCAACTTTAAATAATGCTACAGATTTTTTTATCTTGGCTTTTTTTGTTGGTTCAATCCAAGGAGGTATACAAGCATCTTCAAGAAGCTTGTTTGCAAAAATTATTCCTGAAGATAAAGCAGGCGAATTATTTGGTTTTTATAATACTTTTGGTAGAGCTGGGTCTGTACTTGGACCGCTTCTTATAAATATTTTTCTATCATATTCAAATGACCTTAAAGTCGCACTTATCCCATTAGCGATTATTTTTTTAATAGGTCTGGTACTATTATATTTTGTAAAAGAAAGATGAAATTATTCAGTAAAAAGTCGATTATTTTTTATAGTATCTTGGGATTGTTTAGCTTATTTATTGCTAGGTTTATTAGGGATATATTTGATCTAGCTCTATACATAGAAATTTTAATTACAACTTTTATAATTATCCCGATGTATATGTTAGCAAGAAGACTTGCCAAGAAATATTTACTTTAAGTGCTTAAATTATTTAATACTGATGGTTTATCAGTAATTATTCCATCAACGCCCAGTTCAATTAGATTATCCATGACGTTTGAATCATTAATTGTCCAAACATGTATTTTTAACCCGCGCTCGTGAATAAAATTAATGAAATGTTTTGTGACTAGTTTTACTCCATATTTATAAATTGGCACCTGCACACAATCACCCTCAATGTTAAATACATCTAAACCAAGACTCATTAACTTTATTTTAAATATTTCACTAGGCCCCATTGAGGTACAGAATTTTGGGTAATGCTGACGTGTATAAACTAATCTTCTATCTGAAAAACTAGCAATACAAACTCTGTCATATGTTTTTTGTTTAGATAAAATTTTTAAAGCCGGCATCATTACTTCATCTGTCTTTAAATCAATATTGAATTTAATGTCACTAAATGCATCCAAACAGTCAATTAGACGTGGTATTTTGCAATCATCAAATATCCTTATTTTATCTATTTCATAACTATTCAAATCATTAAATTTTTTATCAATACCAGCAACTCTTTTTAGATCATCATCATGAAATATATAGGGAATTTCATCCTTTGAGGCTTGAACATCCGTCTCAATGTAATCACAACCAATTTTTACTGCATAACTAAATCCTTCTAATGTATTTTCATGAGTCTCAAGTGATCCTCCTCGATGAGCTAGGGTTATATAATTTTTGTGATTAAGATATTGATGCATAGAATTTTATTCATTTTAGGTGGATGATGTAAAATAATATCATGATTTATGAATCCATAATTCCTGGACTTAATCTGATGGCAATTGGCATGCTTATAGTATTTACGTTCCTTTTGGTTCTTATCATTTCAACAAAATTAATGACGCTTATTTTATCTATTGGTAATATTCATACATCAAATGAAATACAAACTTCTTTATCAGATGAAGAGAGTTTCATAATTAAAGAGGTTATTAAATACCATCGATCATGAATGAAGAAAAAATAATTGGTATTACCGAAGTAGTACTTCGTGATGGACATCAGTCTCTCCTTGCTACTCGATTTAGATATGAAGATATGGAAGATATTTTATCTTTAATGGATAAAGTTGGATATTGGTCTGTTGAGTCATGGGGAGGAGCTATATTTGATTCATGCATTAGATATCTAGGAGAAGACCCCTGGGAAAGAATAAGAAAAATTAAGTCTATGATGCCAAACACTCCTCAGCAGATGTTACTTAGGAGCCAAAATCTCTTAGGTTATAAACATTACTCCGACGATGTTGTTAAAAAATTTGTTGAACGTTCAAAAGAAAATGGTGTTGACGTGTTTAGAATCTTTGATGCAATGAATGATCCAAGAAATATGAGTGAATCAATCAAATGTACTAAAGAGATGGAAGGGCACGCACAAGGAACAATTTCTTATACTACAAGTCCTGTCCACAATATTAAAGGATGGGTCGATTTATCTCTAAAAATTCAAGATTTAGGTGCTGATTCGCTAGCTATAAAAGATATGGCTGGACTATTAAAACCTTATGTGGCGTTTGAATTAGTCTCATCATTAAAAGAAAATTTAGAAATTCCTATTCATATGCAGAGTCATGCCACCACAGGAATGTCTACTGCAACCGGTATAAAGGCAATAGAGGCTGGGTTGGATAATATTGATGTATCTATTTCTACCATGAGCATGACATATGGCCATTCACCAACAGAAACTATGGTGGCAATTTTGGAAGGTACTAATAGACAAACAAATATTGATATTAAAATGTTAGAACCCATCGCAAGTCACTTTAAAAAAACTCGATCCAGATACCGTAATTTTGAGGGTTCACTTCGTGGCGTTGACTCAAGAATACTTATTAGTCAGGTTCCTGGTGGAATGCTTACTAATTTAGAAAATCAACTAAAAGAACAAAATGCGGCTCACTTATTTGATGAAGTATTAAAAGAAATACCAAAAGTCCGTGAAGAGCTTGGATTTATTCCCCTAGTAACACCAACTTCACAAATTGTCGGAACACAATCAGTTATAAATGTACTCAGTGAAGAACGCTACAAAACAATCACCAATGAAACGAGAGGACTACTTGCGGGTGAGTATGGAGCAACTCCTGCGGATGTGGATAAAGATCTTCAAGAAAAGGCTCTTGAAGGCGATGCAGCAATTTCATGTAGGCCAGCTGATTTGATTAATGAAAAATTTAGCGATATCAATGAGGAATTCATTAAAGTCCATCAAGAAAATAGTCTAGATGTAGAAATCAATGACGATAATGTTTTAATTTATGCATTGTTCCCTGAAATTGGCTTGAATTATTTTAAAAATATTAATAATCCAAACTATTTTGAAATGCGCCCTCCAGAGATAGAAGAAAAAACTTCCAATGTATATGCAGTTACAATTAATGATAAGACTATTGAGATTAGTGTTGATGAAATGGATAACATCACACTTAATGATACTCACAAAAGGAAATCTAATGTTGAAGTGCAAAAAGATACAACTACCAAATCAACAAAATTTGAACTAAATGCACCTTTAGCAGGCAATATTTTTAAAATCTTTACAAAAGATGGCGAAGCTGTTGTGAAAGATCAAACATTAATAATACTTGAAGCAATGAAAATGGAAACTGAAATAAAATCGCCTGAGGACGGCATTGTTAAACAAATACATGCAAAGGTTGGTGATTCTGTAAATCCTGGTGACATACTAATTGAGTTTTCTTAATTATGGAATTTGATCTATCAGGTTTATTAACTTCATTTGGTATTTATTCAATCACCTTAAGCCAGATTCTTATGATTGGTGTAGGGTTTTTACTTTTATTTCTTGCTATACATAATAAATTCGAACCATTATTACTATTACCAATTGGGTTTGGAGCAATACTTACTAATATTCCTGAAATTGGACTAAGTTATAGTGGTTTAGAAAAATTAATATTAGTTAATGATCAACTCGAAGTAGAGGGTTTGCTTGCATTATTAGGACTCAGTGAAATTAATCTGTACTCAATATCTGATTTAACATCTCATCAATTATTTATGGGTGAGAATTTTGCATATGATCAGGGTTATCGATCCGGTATTTTGTATAAATTTTATCAAGTATCAATTGGATCAGGTATTGCTCCGTTGCTTATTTTTATGGGTGTAGGTGCAATGACAGATTTTGGTCCTATGTTAGCAAATCCCAAAACATTAATCCTTGGTGCAGCTGCTCAATTTGGAATTTTTGCTACTGTAATTGGTGCTTTATTTCTAAATAATTTTGATACTTTTAGTTTTACCCTTAAACAAGCTGCTGCAACTGGAATCATTGGTGGTGCCGATGGCCCTACAGCCATATATGTTGCATCAATTTTAGCACCAGAACTTCTTGGTGCTATTGCGGTTGCTGCATATTCTTACATGGCACTAGTGCCTTTGATCCAACCACCAATTATGAAAGCACTTACCACTCAAAAAGAAAAAGCTATCGTAATGAATCAATTAAGAAATGTAAGTCAAAAAGAAAAAATATTTTTTCCAATAATATTGTTGTTACTAGTAGCATTGTTTTTGCCATCTGCAGCTCCACTTTTAGGCATGTTTTGTTTTGGCAACCTGTTGAAAGAGTCTCAGGTAGTTGAAAGGTTAAGTGAAGTTGTACAAAACTCTTTAATTAATATTGTTACAATTTTTTTAGGTCTAAGCGTTGGGTCTCAACTGCTAGCAGAAAAATTTCTTACAGCTGAAACTTTAGGAATTTTAGTATTGGGTGTTATAGCGTTTGCAATTGGTACAGCCTCAGGTGTATTGATGGCAAAAATCATGAATTTATTTAGTAAAAACAAAATCAATCCTCTAATAGGAGCGGCAGGGGTTTCAGCAGTTCCAATGGCTGCGCGCGTTGTCAATAAAGTTGGGCTTGAATACAATTCACAAAATTTTTTGTTGATGCATGCAATGGGCCCTAATGTAGCTGGTGTAATTGGTTCTGCTGTAGCAGCTGGAATAATGATTAAGCTTCTTTATTAAATTGACAGATAAATTCTCTTCAATAAAACCATATTCTGATCATGAGGTAAATGGTGTCTTAAACAGAATCATTGCAAATGATAACTTTATTGATGCTCTTCAATCTCAACAAAATCAATTAGCAAAATTTATTCCATTTTCTAAATTTTTTCTTAAAAAATATATGTTACGTCTAATAAAAAATATTAATTCAGTTGATGCTTATCAATTGCTTTATGAAAAACTTATTAAAGACATGATCAGTAGTAAAATTGATAATTTTAACCTAAGTGGATTGGATAATATTGACCCTAAGCAGAATTATCTATTCATATCAAATCATCGCGATATAACTCTTGATCCTGCATTACTAAATTATGCTATTTTCCAGCATGGTCATAAAACTTTTAATATTGCAATTGGAGATAATTTAATAAAAGATTCATGGGTTTCAGATCTAATGAGACTTAATAAAAGTTTTATTATTAAAAGATCTGGAAATTCAAAGAAAGAAATTTATAAGAGTCTAAAATTGGCATCTGAATTTATTGGAAACAAGATACTTAACTCTAATGAATCTGTATGGATTGCTCAAAGACAGGGTAGGGCTAAAGATGGAATTGATGCAACAGATACTAGTATATTAAAGATGATTTATTTGTCTGCAAAAAAAGATATGTCGATTGGCGAATATTTTAATAAATTAAAAATAGTACCAATTTCTCTTTCCTACGAGATTGACCCTAATGATGTTTCTAAAGCTAATGAGCTTTCAATTATCAGTAGCAATGGCCGCTACATAAAGTCTAAGAATGAGGACTTTTTGAGTATCTATAATGGTATATTTGGTAATAAAGGAAACGTATCTTTAAAAATATGTAAACCTGTAAATTTAGATAAAGATATAAACTTTGATTCCATTGCAGAGATAATTGATAAGAAAATTATTTCTGGATATAAATTACATTCGTCTAATTATGCAGCAGCAAGTCTTCTACGAATTGGATTTGATAAAAATGAGATTGCTGAAGAAGAACTGAACAAAGCTGTGAATGAGATGAGTAATAAAGTTTCATTATTATCAGATGGCGTAAGAAAGAATTTGCTTCTTCAATACGCCAATCCAATAATTCAGAAGCAAAACTTAGTGTAGATTCTAGGGGGGAAAGAGTAACCGATAATTTGTTCGGTAAAAATCTACACTAAATTTGCCAACTCTCCTCTAAAATTAAAGGAAATAAATGTGGCGCTGAATGCACCACACTTTGAACTAGTCAAATTCCGGATATGCTTCAACTCCAACCTCAGTTGAATCAAGTCCAGCCATTTGTTCTTCATCAGTCGCTCTGATGCTTAAGAACATATTGATAACATATATTGCTATAAGGCTTGCAACATATGTAAATCCAGCAATAGCTATAACTCCATATAGTTGCCACAAGAAACTTGCATCACCATTAGTGAAAGGTACTACCATAACACCAAAGATTCCAACTATACCGTGAGCTGATATTGCTCCTACAGGATCATCAATTTTAAGTTTTTTCTCAAAATACAAGATTGAGACATAAACCAATAAGCCAGCTAACAAACCAATTAACACAGCTGCACCACCGCTAGGTGCACTTGGACCTGCAGTAATACCGACTAATCCAGCAATCGCACCATTTATGGCCATTGTTACATCCATTTTCCCAGTCATGATAAGACTTAAAATAAGGGCACCAACAACACCTCCTGCAGCTGCCATGTTTGTATTCAAGAACACTTGACTTACTGCAACAGCACTAGCCTCTGAACTTACTACAAGCTCGGATCCACCATTAAAGCCAAACCAGCCTAACCACAATATCCATGCTCCTAATGCAGCAATCGGTATATTTGAACCAGGCATTGCGTTAGTTGTTCCATCAGCATTGTATTTACCCATTCTTGGACCAAGAACTGTGACTATAGCCAAAGCAGCAGCAGCACCACATAAGTGCACTGTACCTGACCCAGCATAATCTGAATAGCCGCCTGATGATAGGAAACCACCACCCCAATTCCAATATCCTTGGATAGGATATATGAAACCAGTTAGCACTATGGCAAATATAAAGAATGGCAAAAGCTTCATCCTACCAGCAACTGCTCCAGAAACAATTGACATTGCAGTTGCAACAAATACAACTTGGAAAAAGAAATCAGCCTGTTGAGAATAATCCATTCCATAAGGCATGCCAATTTCCTCATTTGGTAGGCTAGTAGATAAACCCAATGATGTTCCAATTGCAGGAATAATTCCGTCAATGATCGCACCACCTGGATACATCAGTACAAAACCACATGTTAAATACATAATGCATGCAATTGAATAAAGACCTAAATTTTTAGTAACAATTTCTGAAACATCCTTTTTTTGGACCAGCCCAGCTTCTAACATAGTAAAACCAGCTGCCATCCACATTACAAGTGCTCCAGACATCAAAGCGTAAAACGTATCAAGTGAAAATTTAATTTCGTCCATTTTTCCTCCTATATAGCTTGTGAACCAGTTTCACCGGTTCTAATTCTAATAATTTCATCAACAGTTGTGACAAAGATTTTACCGTCACCAATTTTTTCGGTGCTAGCTGATTTTGCGATGGTGCTAGTAACTTTCGATACATCATCATCATCAACAAGAATCTCAATCTTAATCTTGGGCAAGGTTTCAACGGTATATTCTGAGCCTCTGTATAACTCAGTATGACCTTTTTGACGACCGTAACCTTTTACCTCAGTTATTGTTAAACCCATAAAACCAGCTTCGATTAGAGATTCTCTAACTTCCATAAGTTTGAAGGGTTTAATAATTGCCACAACCAGTTTCATGTTTTATAAACTCGCTGCGATTGAGAAGAAAACACCATCTTCATCAACACCACTGTATCCTTCGTCTGTGAAGTCATAAAGCGTTAATCCACACTCATATGAACCACAAGCAAATCCATAACTAATACTATAGTTGTCACCCATGTCATCATAGGTTCCATATGCAAAAGATACTGGACCTATACCGTAAGAAAGTTCCAAATAATCTGTGGCATCATCTTGCCCTGAAGCATAAAGAATTCCTAAGTCACCAAAGCTGAGACCAAGATAGATCTCTTCAAATTTAATATCAGGACTTGCATCTGGATAATCAAAGACAAGATATCCAATATCCATGCTCACTGAGTCGCTGACATCAAACGCATAACCAGCATAGTAATCAAGTTCCTGACCATTACCATTGTTGAAATTAACGTTAGAACCCCAAAAACCAGCATAAAAACCTGATTCAGAAGCATAGTCAAAACCACCAGATACTGCTGGTCCGTCTGATTGAGTCATACCCCTCCATATGTAATCAGTGGTAAAGCCAACATTGGCACTTACTTCTGAAAAAGATGGAAGTGAAAATAATCCAATCGATAGTAATAAATATTTTTTCATATTTTCCTCCATAAAATATTTCCTTACTTATGTAGATGCAATATGCATGCCAATAAGACTGAAGGTGCTTAAAATGTTAATATTTTTGAGAATAAAGGAGAAAGACAATGTCACATATGAATATAGTGAAGTTTCATGTAAATCCAGATAATATTGATAATTTTCTTGATGCATTTAAAAATGCAACACTAAATCAAGGACAAATATCTGGTAAGTTAGTGCAAATTGCTGAAAATAAGTTTTGTAGCATAGGATTATGGGAATCTCAAAGTGCTATGGATGAAGCAATGGATGATATGATTAGCTTTTTAGATACAATTCGTCATATGCTTATTACGATTTCTGAAGAATTAGGTGTAACAGATCCTGCTTCAGGACCTGTTTTAATAGAACATAATTAGGATAAATATATGGAAATAAAAAATAAAACAATTGTTGTTACTGGTGGTGCTTCAGGTTTAGGTGAAGCAACCGCAAGAAGTTTTTTAAAAGCTGGTGCGAATGTTGTTATTTTTGACTTAAATGATGACAATGCAAATAAGATTATTTCTGAGCTAGGCTCTGAAAATATTAAATATATAAATACAAATGTTACGGATGAGGAATCTGTTACAAAAGCATTTGATTTTGTTCAGAAAGAATTTAAAAAACTGCATGTTGTTATAAATTGTGCTGGCACTGGATATGGAGCCAGAATTATTGGTAAAGATGCTCCACATCCATTGGATCATTTTAAATTTATTATTGACCTTAATTTGGTGGGTACATTTAATGTAATGCGGTTAGGTGCCTCAATGATGGATAAAAATGGAGAAGATGAAAACGGCGTTATTATTAACACTGCATCTGTTGCTGGCTATGAAGGCCAAATTGGTCAATCTGCCTATAGTGCATCAAAAGCGGGTGTGATTGGATTGACGCTAACAGCTGCAAGGGATCTAGCAAGGCATTCTATAAGAGTAAATACAATTGCGCCGGGTATTTTTGATACTCCTTTAATGAAGATGGCACCTGATAAAATACGTGATCCATTAATCTCATCTACTCAGTTTCCTCCCCGGTTTGGTGAGCCTAATGAATTTGCACAATTAGCAATGCACATCGTTGAAAACACTTATTTAAATGGCGAAACAATAAGATTGGATTCAGGGATGCGAATGCAACCAAGGTGAATCAATTGGATTTTAATGCTTTTGTTGTATCTCAAAAGAATGATAAATTTATCTCTGAAATTAAATCAATTAAGCAACCTAAATTAGAAGACGGAAAAGTTTTAATATCAGTAAAATATTCATCATTGAATTATAAAGATGCTCTTTCTGCATCAGGCAATAGAGGAGTTACAAGAGAATATCCATTTGTTCCTGGAATTGATGCAGCTGGCACTGTAATTGAATCATCATGCGATAAGTTAAGTAAAGGTGATGAAGTTATAGTTACTGGATATGATTTAGGCATGAATACCTTTGGTGGATTTGGTGAAGTAATTCATGTTCCAACTGAGTGGGTTGTAAGTTTACCAAATAATTTATCTCTTGAAGATTCTATGATGCTTGGAACAGCTGGTTTGACTGCTGCAGCCTGTATTGATTCAATATTAATGAATGATAATTTTTTGAAACCAGTTGCTGTTAGCGGTGCTAGTGGAGGAGTTGGCTCAATCGCCATATCAATTTTATCTAAATTACATATATCTGCGACTGCTATTTCCAGTAAAAAAGAATCTGAAGATTTTCTTAAAGGACTTGGTGCTGAGAATATAATTTTTTTAGATGATTACTGTAAGAATGACTGCCGACCATTAGATAAATCCGTTTTTTCAAATGCTATCGATGCTGTTGGAGGAGAAATTCTATCAAGATTAATTTCACAAGTTGAAAGGCACGGCGTTATTACATGTTGTGGCAATGTAAATTCTCATATTCTAAATACTACTGTATTTCCATTTATTCTTAGAGGCATTACGTTGAAAGGAATTGATTCTGCTGAATCATCAATTGATTATAAGTCATACTTATGGAGTAAGTTAGCATCTGAATGGAAGGTTGATTTGCACAAATCAACAAAAATAATCGCTTTAGATGAATTGTCATTAGAAATTGATAAAATATTGGCTGGAAAACAAATTGGAAGAGTTTTAATAAAACACAATATTTAATATGAATAAGAAATTTGAAGAATTTTACGAAACTTCTGAGGACAATGAGGACTCAAAATCTGATACCACAATTGCTTTAATAATAGTTATCGTTGCAGTTGTTACAGCTTTATTTTGGGTGTCTAGTCAATAGTTTATTGATTAGATAAATATTTATCTGCATCCAACGCTGCCATACATCCAAAACCAGCTGAAGTTATTGCTTGTCTATAAATTTGGTCTGATACATCGCCAGCTGCAAATACGCCTGGAACGCTGGTTGCGGTTACGGAGCCATTTAACCCAGAATTAATAATTATATAACCGTTATTCATATCTAATTGGTTTTCAAAAATACTAGTATTTGGTTGATGACCAATTGCAATGAATACCCCAGCTGATTCGATTTTATTTTTTTTGTTTTCTGTTATCAATTCAACTGCATTAACTACCAATTCATCCCCAAGCACTTCATTTAATGTTGAATTCCAATATATTTTTATGTTTTGCTTATCAAAGACTCTATCTTGTAAAATTTTTTCAGCTCTCAACTCGTCACGTCTGTGAACTAAGTTTACTTGAGAACAAATATTTGATAAGTACAATGCTTCTTCTGCAGCTGTATTTCCTCCACCTACAACCGTTACAATCTTATCTCTATAAAAAAAGCCATCACATGTGGCACATGCTGAGACACCCTTACCAAGATATTTTGTTTCAGAATCTAAACCTAAATATTTTGCACTTGCTCCGGTCGCAATAATTAAGCTGTCACAAGACCATTCATTATTTCCAGTTAAAATTTTAGTTTTAGGTGTGAGCATAGTTTCGTGGATGTGATCGTTAACTATTTCCACATCAAATTTGAGTGAATGCTGTTTCATGCGCTCCATCAATTCAGGCCCCTGCAAATCACTATCACCTGGCCAATTTTCAACATCTGTTGTTGTTGTTAGTTGTCCACCTTCTTCAGCACCTGTTATAAGCAGTGGATTAAGACCAGCTCTTGCAGCATATATTGATGCTGCATATCCAGCGGGACCTGATCCAAGAATTATGAGTTTTCTATGATTATCAGTCATTAATTAATTATAAATCATGGGTTAAAATTTTTTACAAAATCCATTATATAATTTGAGCATAGGTATTTAATGAAGAAGTCAGTAATTACAAAAGCTCAATTTCCATTCAGACAAATATCGTCATTTGTCATCCTATCATTCAGTATATATTTTTTTATTTCATTAATAACTTATGATCAAAACGATCCTTCGTTTTCATCTATATATTCTGAAAATCAAATTATTACTAACGCTGGTGGTTTTTTTGGTGCGTATATTTCTGATTTATTTTTATCAATTTTTGGTGCAAGCGCATACATTTTAATTTTTTTTATAATTCACGAAGTCTATCTAGCAATATTTCAAAAAGAGAAATTTAAAATACTTATATTATTGAGATTTTCCTCAATAGCATTAGCTACTCTATGTTCATGCATGCTATTTGAACATTTTTATGCAGGAGAACTTTATCCACAATTATCATCTGGAGGATTGATAGGCTTTAAATCTTTTGATTTTTTAGTTTCATATATTGGAATCTATGGCTCATTAGTTTTTATTTCAATTTTTTCAATAGCCTCTTTTACATACGCTTTACAAATTCAATGGTCGAGATTATTTAAAAATTGCATGTCTTTTGTACAAATATTATTTACTAAACTTAAAAATATTTTATTAACTTCAGTAAATTTTTTTACTAATGCGTTAAGCTTAATTTCTTCAAATATAATTAATTCAATAAAATCCTTTTCATTAAATAATACTGTTGAGGCTGAAGTTACCAAAACTAAATCTCGTGAAGTTAAGGAAGTTAAAAGCCAAGATAAAATTGAAGAGGAATCCTCAGCAAACACTTCTGCACATGAAGAACAAATTAAATCTGAAAAGATAAAAAAGAAAACTACTGTTTACAAGAAGCAAAGCGATGCTGATACATCAATGCCAAATACATCTTTATTAGACAAAGCATTAGATGATGGACAATCACTCTCAAAAGAGGAGTTAAATTCTTTAGCTGATTTACTTGAAAAAAAATTGTTAGAATTCGGTGTTGAAGCAGAAGTTGTATCAGTATTACCAGGACCAGTTGTAACAAGGTTTGAGGTTCAACCAGCTCCAGGAACTAAAGCAAGTAAAATAACAAATATTTCTCAAGACATTGCACGTTCCCTAGCAGTTAATAGCGTAAGAGTAGTTGAGGTGATTGAAGGAAAATCTGTGGTCGGAGTAGAAATCCCTAATACAAATAGGAAAATGGTTCGGTTAAGTGAAATTTTGTCTTCTGAGGTATTCAAAAGCTCATCTTCCTCTCTGTCTCTAGCTTTAGGCCATGATATTTCAGGAGATCCAGTTGTTGTGGATTTATCAAAAATGCCTCATTTATTAGTTGCAGGTACTACTGGATCAGGTAAGTCAGTTGGTTTGAATGCAATGCTTTTGAGTCTACTGTTTAAATCTGAGCCTACCGAAGTAAGATTAATCCTGATAGATCCAAAAATGCTTGAACTTTCTGTCTATGATGGGATTCCTCATTTACTAACACCTGTTATTACTGATATGACAGATGCCTCAAATGGTCTAAGGTGGTGCGTTGCTGAAATGGATAGGCGTTACAGATTAATGTCTGAAATGGGTGTTAGAAATTTAAATGGATTAAACAAACTTATTCAAGAAGCTAAAAATAATGACAGTAAGATTTTTGATCCAACTTCTGATGATGACATTGAACTAGAAGAATTGCCATCGATTGTTGTCGTAGTTGATGAATTTGCTGACATGATGATGTTGGTTGGTAAAAAAGTAGAACATTTAATTTCAAGAATTGCACAAAAAGCAAGAGCTGCTGGAATTCATTTAATCCTTGCAACTCAAAGACCATCGGTTGATGTTATTACCGGCTTAATTAAAGCTAATATTCCTACTCGAATAGCTTTTCAAGTTTCATCTAAAATTGACTCTAGAACAATACTTGACCAAGGAGGTGCTGATCAGCTACTTGGATATGGAGATATGTTATATCTACCACCTGGACAAGGAAATCCAATAAGAGTACATGGCGCTTTTGTTGGTGATGATGAAGTACATAGAGTTGTAAAAGATTGGAAAAATAAGGCCAAGCCTGATTATTTAGATGAGATTACTTCAGATCTTCAAGAAACAGGTCCTATACCTGGATGGACAAGTGATTCATCATCAAACTCCGAAGAAAATGATGAACTTTATGATGAGGCTGTAAACTTTGTAATTGAGTCAAGAAGAGCATCTATATCTTCAGTTCAAAGAAAATTAAGAATTGGTTATAACAGAGCTGCAAGAATAATTGAGGCTATGGAAGAGGCTGGATTAGTTTCTGAAATGGGCACGAATGGTACACGCGAGGTGTTAGTGCCAAAGAATCAATAAAATGAAAAATTTTCTTTTATTCTTCTTATCTCTTCATGTTTATGCAGTTGACGAAGAGTTATTAAATGCTATTGATCAAAACTATGCATTTAAAGAACAAATTGTTTTTAGCAATAATATAGAGCAATTCTCAAGTGGTTATCTAATAAGAAGTGAGAATGAAGTACAGATTCAAATAAATGAACCATTTAAAGAATCATATACATATAAAGATGGGTACATAAAATATATTGATTATGATCTCTCTACAGAATCATTTTTTGATGTAAAAGATTTGAATAATCCAATTATTGATTTATTTCTTATGAAAGTACAAAAGAAAGCTTTAAATATTATTAAAATAAATAATTACTATGAGCTTGCATCAGATGACTTAAAAATAAGAATCAAGTTGAATAGTTATGGATTTGATAAGATTTCTTACATGGACAATTTTGATAATTACCATTCAATAAGTTTTTTTCCACAATGATATTACTAATGATTGTAATTGGAGGCGCATTAGGAGCTATATCAAGATATTACTTAGGACTTTTATTTGACTCAATCCAAATATTAAATGTTTCATTTGGAACATTTTTCGTAAATATAATTGGTTGTTTTTGCATTGGTATTTGTATGGCGCTAATTGATACCAAATCAAATTTAAGTCTTTTGATAGTAACTGGATTCCTAGGGTCTTTTACTACTATGTCCGCATTATCATCTCAAACCATTGAATTAATGATCACTGAAAAATATCTAATAGGTATTATTTACTCAGTTGGTACTGTTATATCATGTGTGATAGCAACATTTATTGCTTATAATATTTTTAAAACCTAATAATGCTTGATCTAAATTTAATAAGAGAAAATCCTGATCATTTTAAAGATGTTTTAGGTAAGCGTGGATATTTATTTGATACAAAAAAATTCAAAAAAATTGATAACACTAGAAAGAAAACACAAACACTTACTGAGGAACTTCAACAAGAAAAAAATATCCTGTCAAAAGAATATGGTCTTTTAAAAAAGGATGGATTATCAACGTCTAATTTAGATATAAAACTGGAAAAAATTAATACATCTATTGAAGAAAACGAAAAAGAATTAAGTAAGGTTTTATCAGATCTTCATGATTTCATGTTGGATATTCCAAATGTGCCATCTGATGATACTCCTGTGGGTGACAATGAATCAGACAACGAAGTTGTGAAAACTCATTTAGAACCCAAAAGCATAAATTCAAAGAGTCATGAAGAGATATCAAAAAATATTAATTTTGAATTATCACAAAGATTAAGTGGGTCAAGGTACTCTGTCTTAAGTGGCCCTATAGCCAAATTACATAGAGTGCTGGTATCTTTTATGATTGAAAATGCAATTAATAATGAATATGAGGAGTTCTATCTTCCATATATTGTGAATGAGGAAATGCTTGTTGGAACTGGTCAGCTGCCAAAGTTTGAAGAGGATTTATTTAAATTAGAGAATGGACAGTTTCTGATTCCAACATCTGAGGTACCACTAACTAACTTGATGAGAGATAAAATTATTTTAAGTACTGATTTACCGTTAAAATTCACATCTCATACCCCATGTTTTCGCTCTGAAGCAGGAAGTTATGGAAAAGATACAAAAGGATTAATGAGACTTCATCAATTTGATAAAGTAGAGTTAGTTCAAATAGTTCATCCAGATGACTCAAATGATGCTCTTGAGGAGTTAACAAAAGATGCAGAATCAATCTTAGAACTTCTTGAACTTCCATTTAGAACAGTGAAACTATGTACAGGAGACTTAGGTTTTGCAGCAACAAAAACTTATGATCTTGAGGTATGGGTTCCTAGTCAAAATAACTACAGAGAAATATCATCCTGTTCAAATTGTTTAGATTTTCAAACTAAAAGAATGAAAATGCGATTTAAGGAAAATGGAAATACAGTTTTTCCGCATTCATTAAATGGCTCAGCACTAGCAATTGGTAGAACAATTTTATCTATAATTGAGAATAATTTTGATGAAAAAAATAGTTTGATTCATATTCCAAAGGCCATTCAAGATTCAATGAAAGCTGAATATATTGAAGTTTAGGTCATCTCCATTAAAAAGTTACAAAACATTCACACTTGTATGTTTGATAAATATGTAAAAATAGTTAAAATCTAAATAACATTTGAGGGAAATTATGTTTAAACGTTTTCTATTAATCATTTCATTGATTTCTATTCCTTCCTACGCTCAAGAATTAACATCCGATATTACTGGTACAGTATCAAATACTGCTGGAAATAATGTTTCGAACGCTAGGGTAGTTTTAACTTATGAACCAACTAATTCTGAAACAGTTAGAGTAACTGGAGCAAATGGTAGGTTTTCATTTGGTGGATTAAAACCAGGTGGACCATATACTGTTTCTGTTTCATCTGCTGATTTTAATAGTGAAGAGGTTTCTAATGTAAATTTGGTTGTTGGTGATACCACAAGACTAAATTTTATTTTAGAGAGTATTGATGAAGTAGTTGTTGTTGCTGAGAGAACAGAACGTCTAGATACAGGATATGGATTCGGTACAGCACTTACTGCAGAAGATATAGAAAAGAATGTCTCTGTTCAAAGAGACTTAAAGGATTTTGTAAGACTAAATCCGCTTGTATCGCTTGATGACGCCGAAGAAAATTACGAAGCTATCTCAATTGCTGGTGCTCATCCCAGAACAAATGACTTGAGAGTTGATGGTGTATCGTTTAATGATGATTTTGGTTTGAACGCCAATGGATACCCAGCTCAAAGAAGTCCAATTTCCTTAAATGCTATTGAACAATTAGCGGTAAAAGTTGCTCCGGCCTCAGTAGAGTACTCAGGTTTTAGAGGTGGAGTAATTGAGATTATTACTAAATCAGGAACTAATGAGTTTACTGGAGAGGTGTTCTTTTATGATAGAGGTGACTCTTTAATGGGTAATGAGTCAGAAGGGCAAAAGTATCAATTTGAACTTGATGATACCTCTGAAGGTTTTGCATTCGGAGGCCCAATTATAAAAGATAAGGCTTTTTTCTACATTACTTATGAAGAAGCTGAGATCTCAAAACCTATCACACATGGTCCAATTGGCTCCGGTCTTCCTAATGAAATCAGGATTACTACCGCAGAGGTTGATAATATTAGATCAATCACCCAAAGTGTTTATGGTTTCGATCCATTAGGTTATACAAATTCAAATGTTTCTTCTCAAGAGTATTGGACTTATAGATTTGACGTTGATATTGACGATATTCACAGACTAACACTTAATTATAAGGAAGTTGATAGTAATCAATTGAGAAATCAGAACACTAGTTCAAGCACCATGAAATTTTCTTCTCAAGAATATAACAAGGGTGAAATTACAGAAACAAGTGGTTTACTTTTAGTCTCTAACTGGACTGATGACTTTGTTACTGAATTTAGCTACACAACAAAAGATCAGATAACTTCACAACAATCTCCTTTAGGGCAAAATTTGCCCTCTTTTACTATAAATAATTGTGGCTCTCAAGGAATTGAGTGTTTGTTAGGTCCTGATATATTTAGGTCTGCAAATGATCTAAAAACTACAACAGATTACCTTAAACTTAAAGGAACGTATTATAGAGATAATCATAAACTAACATTTGGTTATGAAAATAAAGTTTGGGATATTTACAACGTCTTTTTAGAAGCTCAAGATGGTGAGTATGAATTTGATAGTGTTGCTGCATATCAAGCTCAGACTGCTTCTTTTTTCTCTCATAATAATTCAAGAGATTTAACGCAAGCTGGTGCTGCAGCTATTTTTGAATACTATCTAGATTCAATTTACATTCAAGATGAAATAGACTTGTCCGATAAACTCAATGTTTTGGTTGGTTTAAGATATGATCGATTTGATTCTGATGATGCACCTTCAGTTAATCAGGGATTTGTTGATACTTTTGGCTTTGCTAATGGTGGAATTGAAGGAACTGACATTCTTAACTACAGATTCAGTTTTGAATATCAAATCGATGATGTGAGTTCAGTTAAAGGTTTATATGGAACATTTTCTTCAAAACTACCTACTGTTTGGATATCTAATGCATATACAAATGATGGTGTCCGTACAGCTGCTTACAGTCAGGCAAATGCGCCAGCAGGATGCTCACCTACAACCAATGTAACCACTACATTACCTGCGTGTGTTGGACAAGCTATTCAAAATGCACCACTAACTCAATCCAAAATTGATTTTATTGCCCCAAGTTTTGAATGGCCAGAAACTAAGACATTCAATATTACTTATGAAAGAGAAATGGGTGATTGGTACCTTCAAGCTACTTATTTGAATTCGAAACAAGAAGAAGCTAACTATAAAATACTTGATACTGGTACACCTCTTGTAGGTGATATGCCAACAGTTCCAACACTTACTGCTCCTGATGGCAGACCAATCTATAATCAGTCTGAATCACAGTTTAAAACCACTAAGTTTGGGCTATATAATGTTGGTGGCGCTCAAAGAGAAGTTGTATCATTCTCATTATCTAAACTATTTAATGATGGTGATTCATCCTTAACTTTTGGATACACGCACCAAAATATTGACATGATTTGTAGCATGCAATCATCTACTTCTCATTCAAACTACGGTAAGTGTCCTGCATCTGATTTTAACAATCGTGTACCGTCAAGATCAATTTATGAGACGGAACATAGATTTTTTGCAACACTTTCATCTACTCATTATTTCTTTGGTGCAGATAAACCGACAACATTTAATCTGTTCCTTGAAAGAAAATCAGGACTACCAGGAACTCTAACCTTTGATACCTTTTCTAGCCCAGGCAGATATAAGACTCAGGCTTTTGGATATGAAAGAAGAGTTAATGATGACAGTGCTCATTTACTATATATTCCAGATGGTTTGGATGATCCGCTAGTATGTTGGGTTTCTTGTTCAAATCCAAATAATGCCGTTGGTTCTGAAATATTAAATCTACTCTATAACACTTATGGCCTAGAGAGATTTAAAGGCAGAATTTTACCACCAGGTGTGTTTGAATTCCCATGGCAGACTTCATTGGATTTAAAAATCACACAAATTCTACCAGGCTTCAGAGATGACGATGGATTCGTAATATCGCTCGGAATAGAAAATTTACTAAACCTAATTGATGACGAGGAAGGTGTCATTAAGTATGGAGCCTATGATGGTAGGATTGATGTATTTGATTTTCAATTAACTAGTGATTATAGCAAATACATATTTGGTAATAGCAGAGGTGCTGATTATGCTTTTAGATATAATCCTAGCAACCCATATGAGCTAAGAAAATCTGCTGTTAATAGTATTTGGAGAGCTCAATTAGGTGTTACCTATAAGTTTTCGTTATCATTCTAAAATTATTTAGGTAATGAATAGGGCGGATTTTCCGCCCTTTTTTTTGTAAAATGATTTCATGAGTTCAACAGACATACCAAAGATTTCATTTAAAAAGCTTCTAGATAATGATTCTAGTGTAAATAATCAACTATCATATGCTCTTGAATCACATGGTTTTTTTGAAATTATTGATCATGGCATTTCTAAAGATTCACTGGATAAAAGTTACTACCTTGCTGCAAAGTTTTTTAATTTATCAAATGAAATAAAGAACAGATATTCGCATCCTGAATTTGGAGGTGCTAGAGGTTATACTCAATATGGCAAGGAAACCGCATTAGGCGAAACAACTCCTGATCAAAAAGAATTTTGGCATCATGGTCCAGATATTGATGCATCATATGATAGTAGAATACACAGAAATATTGTTGTAAATGAGCTAAGTGATTTCAATGATCATTTCAATGAGGTATTCAAGTCATTAAATAATCTAGGGATGAAAATACTGTCATCTATTGCAAGAACGCTTACCCTCAATGAAAACTTCTTTGATGATTGGGTATCAAAAGGTAATTCAATTTTAAGATTAATTCATTATCCTCCTATAGAATCTGAAAATTTTTTAAGAGCAAGACCACATGAAGATATTAATTTAATAACACTGTTAGTTGGTGCGAAAGAACCAGGCTTGGAATTAAAATCAAAAGATAATGAATGGATTCCTATTCAATCAGATCATGATGGCATTATTTGTAACATCGGGGACATGATGCAACTTGTAACACGTAATCAACTAAAAAGTACCACTCACAGAGTTATTCACTATGACGATGGGACAAATACTTCTAGGTATAGCATGCCTTTTTTTCTTCATCCTGCACCAAACGTTATGCTTAGATCGATTGTGAATGATTGCAAAGACGAGGTTTTAGCACACGACTTTCTTGAAGAAAGAGTTAAAGCAATCAAACTTTATTAATCATGATGGTTATTCAAATTATTATTGGTTTCATTGGGTTGGTGTTAATAGCAATTCCCTTTTCGAAAGCAAAAAAAAAGATTCAGATTAAGTCAATTGCATTAGCAATAGTTTTTCAAATCTTTTTGGCATTCTTATTAATAGAAATACCTGTAATTAATGATATTTTTTTCTATTTTTCATTAGGTGTTGAGAAATTACAATTGGCAACAAATGCTGGCACTAGTTTTGTTTTTGGTTATTTATCAATGGGAATTGGTGAGGAATTAATTTTTGCATTTAAAATACTGCCTCTAATTATAGTGATTTCGTCACTAACGGCTTTATTATGGTATTTAAATATATTGCCTAAGATCATAAAAGCAATCTCATTTATTTTTGAAAAGATTTTTAACATTGGAGGGCCTGTTGGACTTGGTGCAACTGCAAATATAATTATGGGCCAAGTTGAAGCTCCTTTATTGGTGAAACCATATTTATCAAAGATGTGTAACAAGGAATTATTAATATTAATGACAGCAGGCATGTCTACTGTTTCAGGATCAATAATGATTGCCTTAGTTTCAATGTTGCAAATTCAGTTTGAAAATATAAATCTTGTTCAACACCTTATAACAGCTTCAATTCTCTCTATACCTGCTGCAATAATGTATGCAAATATTCTTATTCCATCAGACTCTGTTACTGACTACAAAGAATCTAAGATATCAAAAATCTATGAAAGTTCTATGGACGCTATAACTAAAGGAACTAGGGATGGATTAGAAATTGCTGTAAATGTTGGGGCAATACTCATAGCTTTCATTGCACTAGTTTATCTTGTGGATTCAGCTTTAGCTTTATTACCAAATATCAATGGCCAGAGTGTATCTTTACAAATGATTTTAGGCTTTTTCTTCTATCCAGTTGTATGGTTGATGGGTGTGCCTACAAGTGAAGTAGTTCCTGTAGCTGAGCTGCTAGGAATTAAAACTGCTCTTAATGAGTTTGTTGCTTATGGGCAACTTGCATCATTAGATACAGAAATTCTATCTGATAGAACAAAACTAATTGCATTATATGCATTATGTGGTTTCGCTAATTTCTCATCAGTTGGTATTTTAGTTTCAGGCATTGCAGCTATGTCACCAACAAGGAAAAATGATTTAATTGAGGTTTCTTTTAAAGCTCTCCTGGGAGCAACTTTAGCATCATGTATGACAGGATTAGTAATTGGTATATTTAATTAAGTAACACAATTATTAGGTTCAAATATGAAGCATATAGAATCCATAATAGATATGGCAAGTAAATAAAGAACAATACTTTATTAGTGATTATTTTCTGCTGAATTAAACAATTTATAAGAATCAATAGATAAATATCGATCAATGCTATTAAGGGTAAATTAAAATAGAAAAATAACCATGACCAACTGCCATTTAACAGCAGTTGAAATAAATACAAATAATATATCTTGGAACTTTTATAATAACTAACAACACCCATTGATAGATATAGTATTGGCCAAACAATCCCAAATACATAAGGCGCTGGTGTTAAGCTACTTTTTTCAATACTTTGATACCAACTATCATCATCAACCACAATGTTTGCTGATGATGCTAATAAAAAGGTTAAAGTTGTTAAAAAAGGTAAAAAAAACTTACTTCTATAAATATCAGTTTTCACTTAAAGAAGCGTTTGATTGGCTTAAGAATTGAAGAAATCAATGATGATCCTTTTGGTCTAGCCTCATTAAATATATAAATACCGACAAAAAAAGCAGCAATTATAAAAACAAAAATTGAATCAAAATCAGACATTTTTTATTATATTTTATTCATAGAATTATTTTTCAACCAAAATTGAACAAATTGAATAACCCCCTCCAAATGAACAAATAATTCCTTTATCGCCAGGTTTAAGGTCATTATGTCTATGATATGCTATCAATGAACCTGCAGAGCTAGTATTTGCAAATTCATCAAGAACACACGGAGCTTTATCAGCATTAAATTTGTCGTCACCAACAATTCTTTTAAGAATAAAATTATTCATATTTAAATTAGCCTGATGCAACCAAAACTTTTTAATATCACGATGAGATAAATCTTCTTCAGACAGATGCTCAGATATAAGCTCTGCAACTAAGGGACAAACATCCTTAAATACTTTTTTACCGTTTTGTTTAAATAATAATTCATCTCGACTGTAATCTTTATTTTCAATAAAATTAATAAAACCTTTCTCGTTTCTTATATTATTTGAAAATACAGTACTCTGTTTAAAACTGATAATTCTTGATTTAACCGGCGAATTAGATTCACCCTGAACAACTGTCGCGGCCGCCACATCTCCAAAAATAAAATGTGCCTCACGATCAGTATAATTATTATGTGCAGTAGTAATTTCTGGATTTATAACCAAAATTGTATCTGCTTTTTCTGTTTTGATATCTGAATAAGCATTGCTTATACCAAATGTAGCAGACGAACAGGCTACCATCATATCGTAAGCATAACCTTTGATATCAAGCTCATTTTGAATTTCAATTGCAATAGCAGGATAAGCGCGAGAAATATTTGCAGCGGAGACTATTACAGCATCTATATCTTTGGGTTGAAGATTTGCTCTTTCGAGTGCGTCTTTAGCAGCATTTACTCCTATTTCAGCTAATATTGAGAGATCATTCTTATCTCTAGGTTCAATTAGAGGTTTCATGAAGTTAGGATCTAGAAGATGTTTTTTTTCAATAACATATCTGCTTTTAATACCTGAAGCCTTTTCTACAAATTCTGTAGATGAATGCTCTAGAGCTTTTATGGAACCTTCGTTAATTGAATCTTTATTATCTTCATTGTATTTATCTACATATTCATTAAATGATTGTATAAGTTCATCATTTGATACTTTATGCTCTGGTATCCATAGCCCAGTGCTTGCTATATGTACTTCCCTCATAATGAAGATTTTCCCTTTATTAGATAAAATATATTTTATCGTTTTATGAAATATTTAGCAGTAAATTCAACAGATAACTCAGAATTTAATTTAAATTGCTATCCATCAAAAAAAGAAAACACAGCTGCAAATATATTAATATCTCATGGTCTAGCCGAACATTCAGCACGATATCAAGCTTTTGCTGAGTTTCTTTCAATTTCGGGTTTTCAAGTTTTTACTTATGATCACAGGGGGCATGGTAATAGAATTACAGATAAAAACTCTCAAGGAGTCTTTGCAGATAATAATGGTTGGAAAATAGTTGTATCTGACTTAGCATGCGCACTGAAAACGATTAATCGAAAATATCCAAATCTTAAAATCAATTTAATTGGACATAGCATGGGAGCACTTATTGGTCTTGCAGGCTTGCAAAATACAAACAAGGTAAATAAGTTTGTGATGTCAGGCTCATTTTTACAACCAATAATTATTCAAATGCTTCAATCTCTAGTCTTGAAGATAGAGTCAATGCGGCTTGGCGATATGGGTTATAGCAATTTAATGAACTTCCTTGTATTCGGTCTATTTAATAAAGCAATCAAGAATTCACAAACACCAAATGATTGGTTATCTTGCAATCAGGATAGTGTTAATGATTACTTTATGGATCCTGATTGTGGATTTATTGTATCCAATTCAATTTGGAATGATTTGCTTTTAGGTTCTAAGAATACCTATATGTCAAAAAATTTATCGAAGTTAGATAGTCATCTTGATATTTTTTTGATGTCTGGGGATGAGGACGTAGTAGGGAATTTTGGAAATGGTCCTAAAAGAATACTTAAACTCCTTCATCAAAATAATATCAATGCAAAATTAAAATTATACAAATCTATGCGACACGAAATACTTAATGAAATTGATAATCATGTTGTTTATGATGAGATAATATCCTTCCTAATAGATGAATGACCTGACCAATAAAAACATTCTTATAACTGGTGCTGCACAAGGCATAGGACTGGGTATTACTAAACATGCTTTAAAGAATAATGCATCTGTAATAATGCTGGATTCAAATAACGACTTATTAGAAGAAACAAGTGATGCACTTAAGTCAATACATGAAGGCAAAGTATTCAATTACAATCTGGATTTAATGAATGATCATGCTTATATTTCTGTGATTAATAATTTTCATAATGAATTTGGGAACATTCATGGATTTTGTAATAATGCAGCGGCATCAAGCGGATTGGGAGAATTGCATACTTTTTCCAATACTGATTTTGACAAAACACTTGATCTTAGCTTTAAGATGCTTTGGCTTTCATTAAAATGTGAGATTCAGTATTTGACTGAGAAATCTTTAACTGCATCAATTGTAAATATTTCCTCTAATGCAGCTTTACGAGGTTACGCTAATAATTCCATTTATGCTGCTAGTAAAGCAGCTGTAAATAGTCTTACATTATCAGCTGCAAAAGAACTAGGTAAAAAAAATATCAGGATTAATGCTATTTCGCCAGGGACAATTCTTACTCCTGGAGTTGAAAATTATTTCAAACAAGAACCAAATGCTGAAGATTATTTAAAAAGTTCGATTCTCTTAAATAGGATCGGTACGCCAGAAGATATAGGAAATGCAGTGAGTTTTCTTCTAAGTGAAGATTCAAAATACATTCATGGCCAAGTCATCTCAATAGATGGAGGTTCATCAATCTATTAATGAGCAAAGAATACTTTTATCCAGAATTAGATCTAGTTGAGAAAAATGGCAAGAGATATTACCTAGACTCAAACAATCATCCAGTTCCATCAGTTACAACAATTTTAAGCCTAACTAGTAACAAATCTGGAGTAGATGAATGGCGCAGACGCGTAGGGTCAAAAAAAGCAGATGAAATTGTTCATGAAAGTACAGTTATTGGATCAGCTGTTCATGAAGCTATTGAGAACTACCTTTCTGATCAGAAATGGGACTCATTTGATAGAGATAGATTAGGATTAATTTCAAAATCTATTACAAATAAGTTTATTGAAACAGGACTTACAGATATTACTAAAATATGGGGTCTAGAATCAGGTTTAATTCTAGACGGTTTATACGCAGGAACAGCTGACTGTATTGGTATTTATAAAGATAAACCAGCAATCATTGATTTTAAAACAGCAAGAAAAATTAAAAAGAAAGAATGGATTGAGGATTACTTCTTACAATGTTGTGCTTATGCCAATGCACATAATGTAATGTTTGATACAAATATAAAAGATTTAATAATACTTATGGTAGACAGAGACTTAATGTTTAAAGAATTTCATATAACAGAGCATGAATTCCCTTTCTATACCGATAAATGGAAAAAGAGATTAATCAAATATCACAATAATTATTGATTTAAGATCATATCTGCACACTTTACTCCTATGACATTACAAATCGCATTGGTATTTCCTGAAATAATATTTGGTAGTATTGAAGCATCAGCAACTCTTAAATTTTTAACTCCATATACTTTAAGGTCAGGATCAACTACTGCTTTATTATTAACCCCCATTTTGCATGTACCTACAGGATGATATACAGATAGAGCAGTCTCTTTAATGAATTCTTTAAGTTGTTCATCAGTATTAATTTGAGAACCAGGTAGAATCTCTTTAGGTGCTAAATCAGCAAGTGCTAATGCATTAAAAAAATCTCTTGTTTTTTTCACACCTTCTAATAAATATTCTCTATCACTTTCTACGCTTAAATAGTTGTAATCAATTAATGGTGCTTGATTATGGTTGTTTGAAGCAATTTTTACACTCCCTCTGCTTTGAGGTCGAAGGTGACAGACTGACGCTGTAATACCTGAAATTGGATTCATAGTCCCATCATTGTGATATTCACCAGCGCCTGGAGCAAAATGTATTTGAAAATCAGGTCTTTTTGATGATGAATTTAATTTAAAAAAAACTCCAACATCAGCAGCAGAATAAGAAAATATACTTTTACCTTTGATCATGTAGTTAAATAAATGTTTTATTAAATTAATACCACGGAGTTCTTCATAAAAAGTATTTTGATTAACATTAAATGACACATTCACCGTGAGGTGATCTTGCAAATGTTCACCAACATTTTTGTTATCTACAATCACGTCAATACCATATTTTCTAAGAACATTTCCATTTCCAATTCCAGATAGATTTAATATTTGTGGAGAATTTATTGCCCCTGCAGCAAGAATAATTTCACCGTTGCATGGTACTGTAGAAATTTTATTCTTTCTTTCAAACTCAACACCAAGGGCTTGATTATTTTTAATTATGATCTTGGAAGTAATTGCATTATTAATAATCTTTAAATTTTTTCTTGTCTTGACATCCTTTAAAAATGCATCTGCTGAACTAAAACGTCTACCATCTTTTATATTGACCTGATAATATCCAACACCTTCTTGGTCAGAGCCGTTAAAATCATACGTTTTCTTAATACCTTTTTCGTTAACTGCATTTATAAATTTTTTAGATATTGGTAATGAATAATTAAATGTATCAACCCAAACATCACCAAAGTTGCCATGGTATTGATCTGTAATGGCTTGATTGTTTTCAATTGATCTGAAATAAGGCAATAAATCATTAAAACCCCATCCAGTACATCCATCCTGAGCAAATTTATTATAATCTTCTGCTTGTCCTCTAATGTACACCATTCCATTTGTAGAGCTGGAGCCACCCAAGGTTTTACCTCTGGGTGAATTTATACATCGATTATTAAGATTTGATTGTTCGATGGATTCGTATCCCCAACCAAGTTTTTTGTCTTTAAATAAGCTACTTGCTGATAATGGCATCTTGATTTTAGCTGAATTGTCCTTTGGCCCAGCCTCAATCAATAAAACTTGATTATTTTTATCTTTAGAAAGTCTATTTGCAAGTGCACACCCAGCACTTCCTGCACCAATAATGATATATTTAAATTTATTCATTAATATATGCGTAATGCGACAGATTATTGCAATAGGTGGTGGTGGATTCGGACGAAATTCCGATGCAAATCATATTGAACAGTATATTTTAGATCAATCAAAAAAATCTAGACCTAATATATTATTTATTCCTACTGCAAGTGCTGAACCACCTGAATACATTGACAACTTTTATAAAGTGTTTGAAAAATTAAATTGTGTGCCTAGGCACTTATCATTATTTAAGAGAACTCCAGACTTAGATAAATTATTTAATCAACAAGATATTTTTTATGTTGGTGGCGGTAATACTAAAAGTATGTTGGCTGTTTGGAAAGAATGGAATATTGATAAATTTTTAAAGAGAGAATACAAGAAAGAAAAAGTTATGTCTGGGGTAAGTGCAGGCGCTATATGCTGGTTCAATAAAGGAGTCACTGATTCATGGGAAAAAAATCTAAGATTATTAAACTGTTTAAATTTTATTAATGATACATGTTGCCCACATTATGATGAAGAACCTGAGAGAGAGCCTTCAACATTAAACTTTATTTCAAATAAAGAAATTGAATCTATTTATTGCATAGAAGGAGGATCAGCTCTCCATTTTAAAAATGAGGTAGCCTATAAAAATATTCAGTTCATAAAAAATAAGAATTCCTATTATTTGAAAAACTTAGACAATAAGCTAGTTAAAAATATAATTGATAACCACAGTATTATAGAAACATGAAAATTCTGTTTAATTTTATTAATCCATTTGTAATTATATTTTTAAAATCTCCATTGCATTTTCTTCTAAGTCATCAAATTCTATTATTTAAAATAATTGGACGTAAATCTAAAAAGATTTATGAAATTCCAGCGAGTTATGCTGAGATTGATGGTGCATTGGTATGCGTGACATTACGTGAAAATTTATGGTGGAAAAACTTTAAAAATATCAAATCACAGGATATCTATTTCAAAGGCAAACTTATAACAAAACAAATTTCTATTAATTATGAAGATGATGAATATGTTAGAACAAAGCTCAGAGAGTTAATCATGCATAATCCAATTGATGCTTTTTTTGCAGGTGTAAGTTTAAATAAGGATAAATCACCAAATGAAATTGATCTTGAGAAAGCTTCAAAACTTCACACTGTTATTGAATTAACTTAACCGTCATCAAATGAGATTTGCTTCTCGGAATTTATAACTATTTGTGGAATATTATTATATTGTTGTATACGACCTTTTACACAAATTCTTTTTCTTCTTAATTTTTTATCAGGCTTATATGAAAAATTATCTTTTGCTCTATCCATCCATATTAAACCAGTAAAGAACTGATCTGGATAATCTCTAACAAAATTTAAAAAAATAGGCCTCCCAGGAGTAGATTTTCTATATGATGTTGATACAACTCGACCGCAAACTGTTTTTATTTCACCGATAAAATTTTTTGCACTTTTTGCGTCAATCTTATCTGTACTTAAAACATTTAATGAGTAAATAGTTATAATTAAGAGCAGCAAGTATCCTTTAAATGAAAAATCTGTACTTATCATATTTTCTATTTTATTCAATAATTGCTAGTTCAGAAACAATTCTTTGTGAATTAAAAGGTACTTTTGAAGAAACCTCAGAAGTACCTAAAACAAATTATCTTCAAGATGTTGGTGATGCAATCAAAAATTTTACTACGAGTGCATACACTGGTTTCCTTGTTCAAAAAGCAAAAGAAAATATCTCTGATAATTGGAATAAAGAAGATTTCTTTGTAAACCAATATTGGAATAAAGATCAAGATGGTACTTTGATATTAATGGACTATGAAATTGATCCAGCTATCAACTGGGTAATAGAGCAAACCAAAAAAAAAGAAAATTCAAAACTTAGGTCAATAGAGTTAATTGAAACATTTGAGTCAGGTCTTCAACATCCGTTTTCTGAAAAATTTAAAGTTGATTATTACAAAATTATAAATTCTATTAATAGATATACTGGAAAAGGTCGTATTGAAGGCAATATTTGGCTCTCCGGAATGAATGTTAAAAATTTAAAAAGTCCAAAGATTTCATTTATAGCAAGAGGAGTTTGTGGAAAACTTGAAGAAAAATTTTAATTCATATAACTTATTAATATGTTTAGATTTGTTGAAGACGTAATTTTAATTCTTATTGCTATTTTAACCGTTGGGGCAATTCTATTTGAGTTATATTCAGTTTATGGAAATATGGTTATAACTCTTGCAGATCTTCTACTTTTATTTATATATGCTGAAGTTTTTGGCTTAGTCGCGGTTTATTTTAGAAGTCATGAACTGCCTGTAATATATCCATTATTTATTGCTATTACTGCATTATCACGTTTGATTGTCTTACAAGGAAAAGATTCAGCACCTGAACAATTAGTTTTTGAGGCAGCTTCGATATTGTTAATCAGCATTGCTGCAATTTTACTCAGAAATGTAAAAGTTAAAATAGGAACTGATTAATTATGTTTAAAAGAATGGACCAGAGTTCAAAGGAAGATTGGGATCATATTTACAATGAACACTTGCCTCATGTTCTTGATATGCCAAACAGAATAATTTCCATGCTAAAACAACTAGAGGGTCTTACACTTGGCTTTGGAACAAATCAACTGCACCATGCTTTGCAGACAGCAACCATGGCAAGAAAAGCTGGAGCATCTGATGAAATGGTTTTAATAAGTCTTATTCATGATATGGGTAAAGTTATCAATGTTCCAAATCATGGTCAAATATGTGCAGAAATTATTAAACCATATGTCTCTAGTGATGCTTACTACGTTATCAAAACACATCAAGATTTCCAGGGAGAACATTATTATCATTATCAGGGCAAGCCACGCGATCTACGAAAACAATACGTTAATGAACCATGGTATGAAAAAGCTATTGAATTTACAGATAAATGGGATCAGGCTGCATTTGATCCTGAATATAAAACTGATTCTTTGGAATCATTTGAACCATTAATTAAAAAATTTTTTGAAGCACCAAATTTTGTTTAATAAAAGTTTAGGAGAAAATAATGATTAATTACATTTTGTACACATGCCTGCTTGCACTTTTTCAAGCATGGATTTTACCAGCTGCATTGAATGTATCTAATGCAAAATGGATGTTAGGAAATAGAGATCAGGATCCTGATGGTTCAATAAAATACTTAAGAGCAAAAAGAGCATATGCAAATTTACAAGAATCGCTTCCAATATTTTTTGTATTGGGTGTTTTAGGTATTGTATTAGATATCAATCTAGAGTCCTTAATGCTTTATTGGCTGATTGCAAGACTTGTTCATGTTTTCGCATATGTAATGGGAATTGCTCTCCTAAGAAGTGCGTCATTTATTATATCTGCAGTTATATTAATTATGATGGCAATATCCCTTGTTTAAAGATCGTTGTTGTATCTTTTCGCGCTTCAAATTAAATGATAGCGCTAGTCCATTATTACAACTAAAAATTATTGATTTGAGCTGTAGCACATATAATATATGAAGCCTGTTTGTCTTGTTCTTGGTGCTGGTAGAGGCATAGGGGCTAATGTTGGAACATACTTTGCAGATCATGGTTATCATGCCTGCTTAGTAAGAAGATCAAATCAAGAAGCTCTTAATGAAAGCATAGACTTGATTCAAAAAGCGGGGAACTTAGCTACTGGATATTTAATAAATGTGATCGAAGATGATTCCGTTGAGGATTTAATCGAAAATATTGAACAAAATATTGGTCCCATTGAAGTATTAGTTTATAACCTTGGTGCGCAATCAGGCATGAAATTATTAGCAGAGACTTCATACAAAGAATTTGAGTGGGCATGGAGAATTGCTAATCTTGGTCTTTTTAGGACTGCTCAATCATTAATACCTTTGATGCAACAAAGAGAGAAGGGCACATTTTTGGTCACATCAGCAACAGCTGCAATGCGTGGGAATAAGAATCAACATTCACATGCATCTGCTATGGGTGGTCGTAGGATGCTATGTCAATCTTTGAATGCAGAATTTGCATCTAAGGGTATTCATATAGCTCATATAATTATTGATGGTATGGTTGATGCACCAGATACACTTGGGAAAATGCTAGGTGATAAAGAGTTTAATAAACTAAAAGAGGATTTAGGTAGCTCTGATTTATTAATATCACCACTTGAAATTGCAAAAACATATTACCAAATTCACTTGCAACATAGATCAGCATGGACCCACGAACTAAATATTAGTTCTTATCTAGATAAACAATGGTGGAATGATTAGGTATTTTCAGAGATTTCTTTTATATGTTCAGGTCTTGTCGTGCAACAACCACCCACAACTTTTGCTCCTAGATTAATCCAATCTTTCACGTGTTTTAAGTAATCAGAGCAATTAATTTCGTTAGAATGATGATGATGAATTTCATCTACACTTTCATAACTATCTAGCGAATCTTTAGACGGATCGTAAATAGATGAATTTGCATATGCTCCAAAATTATCAGTATGTTCTTTTAGAATTTTGATAGCCTCAGTTGTTAAATCAGCATGAGCACAATTTACAAGCTGATATTCAATTCTTGTTTTAGAAAGGTTTTTTACAGCATCACTCAATAATTCCTTTGACGGTAATAATTTAAAATCGATACCTCTTACTGTCCAACTTAACCAGACTCTATGAAAATTTTCTAATGCAATTTTTGATGCGATTTGTGCTTCTTGTATTGATGAAATTGTCTCACATAAGATTAAATCTACATTATTTGTATAAAGTTCACTTATTGAAGAGTAAAAATCAATCAATTGATTATTTGAAGGAATTAAATCTGGACGAAAACTTATGTTTATTGGTGGGAACGAGCCAGCAATCATTACATTTTTATTTTTTGAGTCCACAGCTTTTTGCGCAAGTTCAATTGCTATCTTTGTTAATTCAAGATAATTATATTTTTTTCCCATTCCATTAAGGATCAATGGTGTAGCATAATAATTACTGGTAGTAATAACATTACAGCCCGCTGTAATATTATCTTCATGTATTGATCTTATTAAATCTTGACCATCATTTAATGCTTTAGCTGACCATATAGATTCTTTCCAATCTGGTAAATCATAACCTCTATAAGCTAATTCTGTGCCCATTGCAGAGTCTAATATATAAAAATCAGTCAACGCTTACTCCATTGCTAACGAACATGCTTTTAAGTTCGATTAAATATTTCTCAAAATTTTTCCAATATAAATGACTTGATTTATAAATTGGTTGTCTGACTTGTTCAGAACTTGGTGTTCTCACTGACCTTTTATTTTTATAAAAATCTAAGCAACTTTTTTCAAAGTCTAAGTTACAAAAACTAAGCAATTCTCTGATTTCATATTCTGTATTTTCTATAAGATCTTCATATTTAATAGAATGAATTTCTCCTGGTAATACCTTATTCCAATGATCCATAATGTCTAAATAATCTAAATAGTAATTGCCAATTCTTCTCAACGAATATGTAAATCCTTGTCCAGTACCAAATAATTGTTTGTAACAACTAAAACAACAATCCATTGGATTCCTCCTTATATCAATAATTTTTGCATTTGGGAGAATTAATTTAATTAAACCTATATGAACAAAGTTATTGGGCATTTTATCAATAAAAAACTCCTTGCTAAGAACTCTTTGAGTCATAGTATTTTCTATATACAGCTTGCCCATATTTCGAATTTTATCTGATGACATAAACTTTATTGCTGAGGGATATTCCGACTTACTATTTACAATATCTGTATTCGCTATTTTTCTAGAAAGCGCAACGATGTTTTGAAGTTCTGTAGTTGCTTCAACTTTTGAATGTGATGAGAGAATCTGCTCGACAAGTGTTGATCCAGATCTTGGTAGGCCAACAACAAAGATTGGATCATGACATTCGTAACCGGCATGCTTATTATTTGAAAAAAACTCTTTAGTAAAAAATTTCTTTAATTCATTACACTGTCTGTTGAATCCTTTTGAATTCCATGGAACACGCTTACTTTTTACTTGATTACCCTTTGTGTATGCAGCGAATGCAGTTTGATATTCATTTTTATCTTCATTAGCTTTTCCAAATGCAAATAACAAATGAGAATAATCATCAAAATTACAATTTTTATCATTTAACAACTTTTGTATTTCATTTAAATCCTCATTTAAAAATTTATACGTTTTAAGATTTGCTAAACTCCAGTATGCTTCCCCAGCTCCTTTTTTAAAACCAATTGCTTTTTTGTAGGCCTTAATACACTCGTCAATCCGGCCTAGCGCACGAAGTGCATGACCATAACTCAAATAAATCTGATTATTTGCTGGGAATTTATTGATTATGTATTCAAAAAGTTCAACTGCTTTATCATGTTTATTTCCAAGTGCATAATTCACTGCTTTTAAAGCAAGCCAGCTTTGATTATCTGGATCAGTATTTAGAATTATATTAAGTTGCTCTTCAGCCTCATCTGGTAACTGTCTTCTGTACAATAAATGAGCATATGAAAATCTTGCATTATGAAAATCTGGGGCTAGGTCCAAGGCCCTTGTAAATAAATATCCTGCCTCTCTATATGCTCTCACCTCAAGACCAACATCACCAAGTAGTTTCATGGCATTTACATCCAATGGATTCAATTCTAAGTAGCTTCTGAGTAACTTTTCAGCTTTGCTAAAATTTTCTTCAGATAGAAATGTTGCTGCTTGAACAAGTTGTGGAGGCAAATTGTCTTTTGAGTAATTTGCCTTCACATGCTATGCAGTTATGAAATTTTAACTATTTATCTAATAACCAACTAAATTTAATGCCTATAGATCTAGGTCTGTTAACCGTAATAAGATCTACATAATCTTCGTAATTTCTTCCAAGTTCTGCAGTTTCATCAGTAAGGTTATTGACGTAAAACTGTAGTTGCTTATTGCCTCTAACAAGTGTCCAAGATGCATTAACTATAGAGTATGAGTCTTGAATTTCTCTTGTTCCCAAGAAAACGTCACTATTAAACATCTCATCAGTAAACGTATAATTAATTTGACCAAAAGAATTTTCATTTACTTCATAATCAAGATTAATATTATATTTTACATCTGGTGTTAGAGGCAGATCTTGACCAGCTGCAACTCTCAAAGTACCTCTATAAAAATAGTTTTCTTTAAGTTCAGCATCGTTAGATGAATAACCAACTGAAATAGTAGCCCTATCATTTATGATGTATCTTGAATCAAACTCAAATCCATTACTTTCAGCTTGTCCAAGATTATCAACTAGTCCAAGTAAGGAAATGTTTGGATCAAAAAATGCTAATTGAATATCATTCCAATCTTGTTGATATATAGCACCATTAAACCTAAATCTTCCATCCATTAAAGTAGTCTTCAAGCCAATTTCAGTGCTTTCAAGGAAATCAGAATCATAAGTAGCACCAACTTCTGTTGTTCTATTAGCTCCACCAGGCCTATATCCTTCTGATAGGGTCAAATAAATTAGAGTTGTCTCATTTATATCATAAGATAAATTAAACTTGCTCACGCTATCTTTACCACTAAACCTTGAATTTACATTATCAGCTCTGTTTGTGCCTCCAATATAGCTTGGCCAAAAAACAGTACCAACAAACCCTTTTAGCGAAGTTTCATTCTCAAAACGTCGATATCCAAGGGTTAATTTAAGCTGATCAGTTAGTTGATAATACAACTCACCGAACAAAGCAGTTTCCTCGTCAACTCTAACTTGATCTGTTTGATAGTAGTTCTCAACAGAAAGAGGGACCTTGAGCGCATCGAGAATGCCAGGAATCCTCCACTGAGTATTATAATCAAGAGTATTTTCTGTATAGAAACTTCCAATAATCCAGTTAAGCTTAGTTTGATTCTTTGAAGTTAACCTAATTTCTCGGGTTTCAATTTCTTGATTAGTATCATTTTCGTATTGAATACTAGGATCAATACAATTATCACCATAATAATAGGCATAACATGTGTAATAAGCCTCGACATATGCACTATAAGCTGCGTATGCAGAATAGTCAGTAAGATACTCTAAGTCTCTATCAAGTGTTGATGTTGTAAACGTAAGATCAGCAAATCCGAGGTCACCTGTTATTGTGGCGGTAAATTTTGACCAATCGTCATCGGTTGAGTCGTCAAAAAACCTACTAACATTATAGTCGCCAAGAGCGGTTGGATTATGATCCCAAACACCGTCAGTCTCTGTTTGTTGGCTCATTAGATTTGCATCAAATGTCCATGAGTCACTAAGATTCACTCTCAGAGCAGCTTTGTAACCTTCAACCACTGACTCATTAAAATCACTTTCAACAAAGTTTGCACTTGTTTTTGTTATACCACTGAGTGGATATGTAATTGAATCCTGAACAGAGTCAATATAACCACCATCCTTATCTCTATAACCGACAAGTCTTATTGCAGAATTTTGACTTAAGGGGATATTAACAAACCCTTCTAATAAATTACTACCCGATCCACCACTTGTAGATTCAATACCCATATTAGCTCCGGCATCAAACTCATTAATGGGTTTTTTTGTAATGATTCTTAAATTACCAGCTTGTGATGCAGCACCATACAATGTACCTTGAGGCCCAGTTAGAACTTCAATTCTATCAATATCATAAATATGAACATCAAGATTATCACCAATTGCTGTAACAGGAGCATCATCAACATATATAGCCACTGAGGGACCAGTTAAGGACTGATTTTGATTACCACCATCAGAAACACCCCGCATAAAAATTTGACCCATGCCCGGACGTCTTTGATAGCTACTAACAGATGGTAGCTGTAAAACATAATCAGCAAAATTCTTAATATTAAGCTTAGATAATGATTCTTCTGTTATCGCAGTAATACTTATTGGCACATCCTGAAGATTTTGTTCTCTTTTTTGAGCTGTAACAATAACTTCTTCAACTTCGAAGTTAGATCCATCTTGAGATGCTACAGCACCTGTAAATAGAACTGAGCTGCCGGCAAATGCTACACGCGAAGAAGCCTTTGTGAGTTTATATAAATTGTTTAATTTAAAAATATCCATACTTTCCCCCATAGATATAATATATATTATCCTACAAAATGTTGGCTTTTGCTAAATTTGGGAGTAACCTTATTTAGCGGTATTTATTAATCGCTCGCAAGCCAGACAAATCAGCGATATGTCGATAATAATAAATTATAAGAATTTGTAAAGCGTTTTGTAATTTTCTAACAAACCTACTAATTGTTGAAAGAATGATAAAAATCAAAAACTGGAATTTTTCAATAATTTTAACGATTATGTTTATTGTTTTTGGTATTTTTTCATATACTCTCTTTGATCCTGTTAAATCTACAGAATTATTATCAACACTCTATAGAAATGCAGCAGTTATATTTGAAAGCACTTTTCAATATGGAACTTTGATTTTAATTGCTTTTTTAATAATTTTTGCTCTATCGCCTAAAGGTACGAAAGTAATTTCTATTACTGGAAGAGATAAATACTCATATATTTCATGGGGATTTATGATTTTTACAGCTGGTATGGGCGCATCAATTTTATATTGGGCACCAATTGAGTGGGCATATTATTTTAATGAGCCACCAACTGGAATTAAAAACAATGATGAATTGATTAAGAATTATGCTATTTCATATTCAAATTTTCATTGGGGTATAAGTGGATGGGCACTTTATTGCCTCCCAGCTTTAGCTTTTGCTATCAGCTTAATAAAAAATCCAGATAACCCGTTAACATTCAGTGGAATTTTTATTGGGAATGTAAAAAAATATAAATTTCTAGGATGGATTTTAGATTTAATTTTTATCGTGAGTATTATTTCTGGTGCTGCAATTGCGATAGGACTATCTTTCCCGCTTATTGCAAAAATATTTTCGACAATTTTTAACATTTCTTTTTCAATTAATTTTCAATTTATGGTGCTTTTGCTTTGCTTACTGATTGTTGCTGTGACCACAGCATTAGGACTTACAAAGGGTATTAAAAAACTAAGTGAATTCAACATATATTTGGTTATTTTCCTGCTAGGCTTTATTTTAATAAATGGTAATACTGCTGACTTACTAAATTATTCATATGTATCATTAAAAACATTATTTTCTAACTTCTTTGAGATGAGCACCTTAACGAATGATGTCTTTGTTCAAGACTGGACTGTCTTCTATTGGGCATGGTGGATGGCCTTGTCTCCGTTTGTCGGTACCTTTGTAGTAAATATATCTAATGGCAAGACTCTTCGTGAGTTAATATTAGGAACAGTTTTTATTGGAGCATTTGGTTCAATGCTTCATTTCTTGATTATAGGTAATTATTCTTTTTATCTTTTTTCAAATGATATTGTGAACGTAATAGCGCTTATATCAAGTGGTGAAACTAATACTGCAATAGTTAATATTATCGGAACTCTTCCGTTTAGAAATTTTATTTTATTAGTATATGCAATCGTTATGATTATATTTATGTGTACAACTTATAATTCATGTGCATATGTTTTGGCTGCATCTTCAATGAAGACTACATCGAATGAGCCGGATATATTATTAAGAATATTATTTTCAATTGTATTAATGGTGTTACCTGGCTTATTTTTAGTTGTAGATGGGTTTGAACTTACAAAAAATATTCTATTATTAAGCTCAATTCCCTTAATATTTATTTTTGTTGCAATGATATATTTCAGCATTAAAAATGTTTAAAACTATCAATAATAAAAGAATTTACTTCCATAATTTTGAAAATATTGATGCTAATAAAAAATCACTCTTATTTATACCTGGTGCCGGCTTAGATTATAGGTATGTGAGAGCGCTAAAATTTGACCACACAATATTCAATCCACCATTAGTAATTGATTTTCCAGGTCATGGAAAATCTGAAGGAAAAGGTCTTGACTCAATTGAAGGCTACAGTCAATTTATGATGGACGCCCTTGAGGATTGGAATTTTAATGATTTACATATATTCGGTCATAGTATGGGAGGTTTGATAGGTTTGGATTTATTAAACAAACTACATATATCCATCAAAACGTTTGTAATGATTAGCTCAATATATCCAATAAGAGTTGCAGATTCATTATTAGATGCAGCTAAAAGTGCAAATAGTATGTCTGCAGATTTTATTATTAAATATGGTGTTCATAAAAGATTGATTGGTATGAAAAATGTTTTTCCAGAAGATAAAGATATGTTGATGTTTGACGACCTAACCGCATGCAATAACTATCATACTGATCTTTCAGCAATAAGAAATAGCCTAGTACCTATCACAATAATAAATGGAGATAAGGATAAGTTAATTAACAAAAAACATGAAATGGAATTTTTAAATGTAACTTGTGCTAAAAAGATCGAAATGAAAGATGTTGGTCACTTTCCATTCTTTGAAGACCCTAATACTTTATCAGATATTATTGCAGTTGAGATTACCAACTAGGCTCCATAATTTTACAAATTTCATAGCTTGGATGAGTTGATGAATATGATTTTTCGTTGATGATAAAGGTACTATTAGTTTGAGCGCTATAAGGATCCCACATTTTTTGCTCAAGATTTGGATTTCCAGTTTTTGAAAATTGAACCCAATAAGATTGGACTTCCTCAGTAATTTTTCTATCAATACCATTTGTTGGCAACCATTCATCATGAGTATCAAATACATAAGGCAGCTCTGCGCCATGAAACGCACCATACTTAAGTGCCTTTGGATCATCACGTACTCTATTAAATTGGTAAACCCATGAATTACCACCCGATAAATTTACTGTTTTTGCAATTAAGAGTGATGGGCATACAAAATTCTTTGCTGTAATCAATAGATCTAATTTTCTAATTGGATCATCGATATTTGATAACAAATTTGTTAATTTATTTTTTTGTTTATTGCTTACTTCTGCATTAAGCCATCCATCAACATCTGCAATTCCACCGAAGTATAGTGAATATTCATCATTATTAGAGCCTATGATTAAATCAATATTATGAATTTTTCCATTTTTGATAGTATTAATGACTGGCTCATTTATTGTGATTCCATCATCTATATAATTGTAATAATGATCTTTATAAACAATCTCGCTTGCATCAAGAATTTCTTTTGAAGAAAGTTTTTTGAAATTTTCAATTGAATTATCCATTTTAAATTTTTCTTCTAAAAATTCTGTAAATTTGATAGCCAATGTAGTTTCATAATTTTTATCAGTTGGATAGGAAAGCGATGATCCTCCACTTTGGTGAATTGCTTTCTGAAATAAACCTTTTGATTTAGGAGAGACAAGTAAATGACTGATGCTTCCAGCTCCAGCAGATTCACCAATTAACGTGATATTGTTTGGGTCACCATCAAAGTTGGAGATATTTTTATTTATCCATTGCAATGCAAGTATCTGATCTAACAAGGCTAAATTTGGATTTTTATTTTCAGGATGAGGAAAGAAACCAAATACACCTAATCGATAAGGGATACTGACAAGGATTACATCTTTTTTAACAATCTTATGACCATGATAATTCGGCTCATATGACCATCCTGCTTTATTACTCCCACCATGAATATATACAAGAACTGGTAAATTCTGATTAGTTGTTGCTGGTTTCCAAATATTTAAATATAGACAATCCTCACTGAATTCTGGAGATTTAAAAATATTTGGATTACTACCAAAATCTCTAACTAATCTTTTGTACCAATTAACAATTCTATTATTTTGCATACAGGCTGGTTTAAAGTCTTTTGCATTTATTTCAGCATCTGGATGATTCCATGGTTTGGGAGGTTGCCATCTAAGCTCACCAATTGGAGGTAAAGCAAAAGGTACACCTAGAAAGGAATGAACGCCATTTTTATAACTACCACTTATTATTGTTCCATTTATGTTGATAACAGGTTCAATATTAGAAAAATTTAATAGAAGTAATAGATTTAATGGAATTAGATACTTAAATATTCTCATTTCAATATCGGTTTATGCTGTTTATGATACATAATTGTCAATAATAAAAATATCTAAAAAATTTTATGAAAATAATCGTCAACCTAAGAATAATACTTTATATTTCACTACTTGTATTTTTACTACCTCTTTATTCATTCGATCGCATTACTGGTCTAGATTTTGCCAGTCGATCTGAAGTTATAGCTACCAATGGAATGGCAGCAACTAGCCATCCTCTGGCTACTCAAACAGCAGTTTCTATTCTAAGAAATGGTGGAAATGCCATAGATGCAGCAATAGCTGCAAATGCAGTACTTGGATTAGTTGAACCTACAGGATGTGGTATTGGAGGAGATTTATTTGCAATTGTGTGGGTAGAAGATGATAAAAAATTATATGGTTTGAATGCATCAGGACCATCACCAAAAAATTTAAACATTAATTATTTTACAAAGAACAATTTAACTGTCATTCCTCCATACGGGCATCTACCTGTCACTATACCTGGAGCAGTTTTAGGTTGGGCTGAACTCCATAAAAAATTTGGTAAACTTGAATTTGAAGAACTCTTTGTTGACTCTATTAATTATGCAAATAAAGGCTTTCCTGTAAGTGAAACTGTTGCTTATTATTTAAATAGAGCTAGCGAAGAATTTTCTTCTTATCCAAACTTTGCAGATGTATGGATGAAGAATGGTCAAACACCATTAAAAGGTGAAATATTCAAAAATCCATCCCTTGCCAACACATATAAATTAATTGCTCAATCTTACGGTAATGAATTTTATAAAGGTAAAATCGCTCAAAAAATTGTTGGGTTTTTAAATAATCAGGGTGGTTTACATGAGATGTCTGATTTTAAAAATTATAATGTTGAGTGGATAGAACCCGTTTCAACCAATTATAGAGGCTATGATATTTGGGAATTACCACCCAATGGACAGGGAATAGCAGCACTTCAAATTCTCAATATTTTAGAGCCATATAATTTAACTGATATGGGTCATAATTCAGCTCAATATATTCACTTATTCACAGAAGCAAAAAAACTTGTTTATGAGGATCGTGCAAAATACTATGCGGATCCAAACTTCTCAAAAATTCCATTAGAAACTTTATTATCAAAGGATTATGCTAAAAAGAGATCAAAATTAATATCTCTTGAAAAAGCTGCACTCTCATATGCTGCTGGTAACCTAGAGCATGGAGATACCATTTATCTAACTGTCGCTGATAGGTTTGGTAATATGATTTCTTTAATTCAAAGTAATTACAGGGGAATGGGCTCAGGTATGGTTCCTGACGGATTGGGTTTTATGCTACAAGACCGCGGTGAAATGTTTAGTCTTGATCCACTGCATAAAAATGCACTTGTCGGAGGCAAGAGACCATTTCATACTATCATCCCTGCATTTGTTACCAAAAATGGTAAACCGTTCATGTCTTTTGGATTAATGGGTGGCGCTATGCAACCTCAAGGTCATGCACAAATCATGATTAATTTAATTGACTTTAAAATGAATCTTCAAGAGGCAGGTGATGCACCAAGATTTAGGCACTATGATTCATCGCAACCTACTGGTGAACTAATGCTTGATGGTGGTTATCTTGCGCTTGAATCTGGTATTAATTTTGAAACTATCAGAGATTTACAACATTATGGTCATACCATTAAATTTGAACCTGGAGGTTTTGGTGGTTATCAAGCAATAATGAAAAAAGATAATACTCTTTATGGTGCGTCGGAAAGTAGAAAGGATGGGCATGCCTCAGGTTACTAATTTATTTATAGCATTATTTATTTTTCTTTTTCTATCAATTTACTCATTTTCTATAGATAAATATTCACTTAATTACAAAAATCAATTAAGACAAATTAAAATATACAATCCATTTGAAATTGAGGTTAATGAAGAAACAACTTTTTTTATAATGAATGATGGCGAAGAACTTTTCGATAAAAATAGTTCATGGAATAACAAAAGCTGGGAGATTGATAAAAAATTTGAAAGCGCAAGCAATGAAATTACTAATAAAAATATAATTATTGTTACTATCGATAGCATAAAAAATGGAAATTCAATTATTGATGAAACAAGAAGGTATATTGAATTTTTTCCCGAAGAGGTTATTGACGAATTTCCAAATGGGTTTAGAAAATTTGCGTATACAAGAATCAAAGATCTATACAAAGGTGATTACAAGTTATTTATTGTTAATGATGTTATACCCTTTGTAGAGAGGAAATATAATATATCCCTGAATGAAAATAACTTAGGTATCATTGGAGCGAGTATGGGTGCTTTAGCAGCTTTAAATATTGCAATAGAGTATCCAGATCTATTTGGATATGTCGGTGCTATATCTACTCATTGGATAGGAATTAAACCTATTGAGTATGTTACTTTGCCTTTAAGAAAATCTATCAAGGGTGACAAAAAGACCTTCCATGCAATAAAAAATTATATTCAAAAGAATACATATAAGTTAAAAGGTAAAAAATTATATTTTGATTATGGAACTCTTGGACTTGATCAAAATTATGATATTCCTCAAACGGAAATTAATGAACTTTTCGATCTTAATAACATTAATTATAAAAGCACTAAATTCGAGAATCATGATCATGAAGCAAGCTTTTTCGGAAAAAGATTCATTGGTGTTATTTCATACCTAAAAAACTAATCATTATTAATGTAAAATCTAGCGAAAGGAGAGATGGCAGAGCGGTTGAATGCACTGGTCTTGAAAACCAGCAAGGGGGCAACTCCTTCCAGGGTTCGAATCCCTGTCTCTCCGCCAATATTTATCAATGTGAAAAAAAGTGATTTAACAACAATTCAACCTATGTTCCTTGAAACATTGGGCTTTGTCTCTCATTCTTATGATGAAGAAATTACTGAGGTATCAATGGAGTTTAATGTATCAAAGTTACTAACTCACTCTAATGGCACTATTGTTCAAGGTGGATTCATTACTGCAATGATGGACTCATCGATGGGACACGTTGTGGTAAGAAAGTTAAATGGCGAATTTAATCTTGCTACTTTAAGTATGAACATAAATTTTATTTTGCCTGGAAAACCTGGAAACTTTATCGCTAAGGGCTACATTGATAAAATAGGTAAATCAATTGCTTTTACTAGTAGCAAGCTCTTTCAAGACAATAAATTAGTTGCTACGGCAAGTGCATCAAATAAATTAATAAGAATAAAAGATGCGCAATAAAGATTTCCTAAATCAAATAAAGCCTGAATTTGATTTTGATTCCTCAACAACTCCAAAGGCACCAGATTATCATTTATTAGAATCTTGGGTCGCACATCCAAATAAATATGGAAATCAATTTTTAATTCCTAATGGGAAATTAGAACAAAAAGAATTTGATATTGATGTATTTTATATTCACCCAACTGGTTTTTTTGGTAAAGAATGGAATAGCGATACAAATCCTAAATTATCGGCATATGAAAAATCTGAATCACACATTACATCTCAGGTCAGTGCATTCAATGATGCATGTAATATTTATGCGCCTGAATATAGACAAGCAACTTATTATTCATTTTATGATTTAACTGAAAATGGCTATAAAGCTCAAGATTTAGCCTATCAAGATATTGAAAATGCATTTGATTATTATTTAGAAAATTTTAATAACAAAAAACCATTTTTTATAGCATCGCATAGTCAAGGTACTTTGCATGCTCAACGTTTAATTCATAATAGAATAATAAACTCACAAGTCTTATCACAATTCATAAATGCATTTCTTATTGGTTACATCGTTCCAACGAAGTACATGAATACTATATTTAATAATTTAAAAATTTCTACAAATGCAAATGACACTCAATCAATAATTTCATGGTGTACTTCTGTAGAAGGATTTAGTCGACCTAATGCACATTGTATGTACTGGACACCAGATGGTTGGAAGCGTGAAAATATGGAGCAAGAAATTATTTGTCAAAATCCATTAAATTGGAAAAACTCTGACATACCAATTGAAAACAAAATGCAATCATCTATTAGGGTTAAATCATCTAATATGAGCATTATTGATTACTTTGCAACAGAGAATACTAATTCAGAATTCTCTATTGCATATACTGAATCTCAAGATTTTAGTTCAAAGGTATCTTCAAATAATATGGTTCAGGTAAAAGGTAATTTAATAAACAAAATTAGTAGATTTTCATCAAATGGAGATTTACATAACTTTGATATTTCTATCTTTTGGGGCGCGATAAGAGATAACGTAAAGCAAAGAATATCAAATTTTTAATTCATATTTAAACAAAAGATAATTTGATTAAACGCAAAGAAAAAATTTACTATAGTATTGGTGCTACATCTAATGGTGTTAAGACTGATGCATTTACGTATTTTCTTCTTTTCTTTTACTCAAATATAATTGGCTTAAGTCCTGGTCTAGCAAGTTTAGTAATATTTTTGGCTCTTGTTATTGATGCTGTAAGCGATCCGATTATTGGAATTATTTCTGATAGAACTAATCATCAACTTGGGCGTCGTCATCCATTTTTTTTGATTGGGCTTATTCCAATGACCTTTTCATATTTTTTTCTATTTTCTATTCAACAAAGTTGGGAATTTTCTCAAATGCACATTTTCTTATGGATGCTTACATTTACGGTTTTTACAAGACTAGGTATGACATTATTTGATGTGCCACATAGATCATTTGGCGGCGAATTATCAAGTTCATATAGCGAAAGAACAAATATATTTGCATGGCGTGAATTATTTCTTGTTGCGGGGGGTCTTACTAATGCATTCTTAGCATATTCAGTGTTTTTTAGAAATAATGCTCAATATAAGAATGGACTATTGAATCCTGAACCATGGATATATTATGGGTTAACTGGGTCACTTATTATGCTGACCTCAGTATTAATTACTTATTACGGAACCCTTAAAAAATCTAAAGATGTTAATAAGTTTCATTACTCTTTCACCATACATCAGATTTTTAATCAAATTTTAAATGCATTTAGGACTAAAAGTTTTATTTTATTTTTCTTAGGCTATCTTTTTATTGCTTTAAGCTGGGGATTAAGTAGTTCTTTACAACTCTATGTAACTACTTTCTTTTGGGAATTTGATACATCTAAATTAACTTTTTTTATTCCAATCTACGCTAGTGCTTCAGTTTTGGCATTTTATATTTTATCTTTGGTATCAAATATTTATGAAAAAAGAACTTTAATTCTATTTGCTTTATTAATCGCATCTATCATGCACGCAATACCAGTTCCTCTTGCGCTATTGGGTTATCTACCAACTCTTGGATCATGGAATTTGTTTTTTGCCACCGCACCATTTTTATTAGTAACTTCAACATGTCTTGTTGCTTCGGCTATTATTCGTGAGTCAATGTTAGGTGATATAAGTGACGAAGTTGAATTATCATCCGGTTTAGGTCAACAAGGATTGATGTATGCATCAAGTTCTTTTATTGGAAAATTAAATACAGGATTTGGAATTTTGTTATCAGGACTGATACTTGAATTTATTAATTTTCCTCAAGGTTCTGAAATCACACCAACAGCTTCACAAATAATAAATCTAGCATTAACTCAAGGACCGTTTGTTAGTATTTTAATGTTCATACCATTTATAATTTTTTATTTCTATCCAATATCAAGATCAAAACATAAAGAAATATTAAATAAATTAAAAAAACAAAAAACTTATTAAGCTTATATAATTAACCTGTGAACATTGCTGAAATCATTACACTATTTCTTTGGGCCTTAGGATTGGTTAACTTAATTGAGCCATTTAATGGTTTCTTATTTTATATTGCACACTTTATATTTTTTACATTATTAATTGCACATGTAATTGAAATTTTTATTTATCATAAACTTATAAAAGAAAAATCAACAAATTATGTAGCTGGACTTATTCAAACATTCTTATTCGGAGTTATATATTTAAATAAGCTAAAAAAACTTTAATGGATCACACTCAAACTGATTCAATTATTAAAGGATCTCGTGGTGTCTGGTTGCTAGCATGGCCCTCTATTCTTACTAATCTTCTATACGCAACTGGATCAATTGTTGCAATAAAAGTAGTTGGTAATTTTGGTCCTAATGAAGTTGCAGCAGCTATTACTGGTCAAAGAATTACTTTTGTTATTCAGGCTATTCTTTCAGGAATATTAGCAGGAACAACTGCTTTAGTTGCAAGAAATTGGGGTGCTAAAAAATTTGATGAAGCAAACTTATTCGTTACAAATACATTTCAACTGGTTGCATTTATTTCTTTAGTTTCAAGCATAGTAATTTATCAATTTGCTGATGAAATTTCATATTTTTTTGCATTAGAAGGTGATGCTTTTGAATATTCATCTGCCTTTTTGAGGGCAATTTCACCCTTTTATTTATTTTTTGGGATTGGAATAGGGTTGATAACTGCTTTGAGGGCGATTGGTGATGTTAAGACTCCACTCTTAATAGCATTGATTATGAATCTATCAGGAATTTTTCTTATGGTATCTTTATCAAATGGTTATTTTGGTCTTTACAATTTTGGGTACTTAGGTGCCGCTATTGGTAACGGTATATCCTATTTGCTAGGTGCATTAATTTTAATCATGATATGGTCATTAGGATATTTAAAATCTTCACCAACAAATTTGCTAGTTTACGATCCAAATCGTACGAAACAAATATTTAAAATTGGCTATCCATCAGCTCTTGAGCAAATTATATTTCAAGTTGGTATAACAGCCTTCTTAATTTTAATTGCCTACTATGGTACTGCTGCATATGCAGCTTATGGTATTGGGGTTCAAATATTATCATTTTCATTTGTTATTGGATTTAGCTTTTCAATTGCTGGTGCAACTCTTGTAGGTCAACATTTAGGCGCAGCTGATTTAACACAAGCAAAAAAATCTGGTTGGGGTGCAATGCGTTTATCAATATTATCAATGACAATTTTTGGAATAATAATTGTTATTTTTTCAGAACCATTATCAAGATTTATGATTGATGATGAAGAGGTAATTAGATTATCTGTAATATTTATATGGTTGATGGGATCAATGCAACCATTAATGGCTATAGAATTTTCTCTTGGTGGAGCATTAAGGGGTGCTGGAGATACAAGAAGCCCATTATTTATTACCTTAACAGCTTTATTATTTATAAGAGTAACACTTGCCTCTATACTCTTTTATTTTTCTGCTCCAATTGAGTATATATTTGCATCACTTTTAGCAGATTATCTTGTAAAAGGTTTCATGTATGTTTGGGTCTTCAAATCTGAGCGATGGGTACACGCAATTAAAGATTAAGTTAAAAAGTAATCATGCAAATCAATAATCCTATTCCACATTTTTATTTCTTTTGTTGTGGGTTTCTTACCACTTAAGTTACTTATAAAAACTTTTAGATTGTTTAAGTAAAATTCTTTGGGTGAAGATTTCGCGTTAAATTTTTCTTGCAATAATTTAACTGAAGCAACTTCCCTTAGTTTTTCATCAACTTTAGGTACTTGGACACCTGCAAAAACTTCAAGCTCTACTGTAACCTGTCTGCATATATTAAGATTATTTTCATAAGTTGAGTCTATAAATAAATTTGTTATTTTCTTATCAGTCTCAAGGGAATTAAGTTTGTCTATGTTTGTAATTATATTTTTAAGTTCTTGTATTTTTTTATTTCTTTTAGACTCATTTATTTTATTAAGTTCAGTTTTTATAATTTTACTAAGCTTTATAAATTCTTTTGTTTGAGAAATATCCTGGAAATTAGCTAATTCGAGAGATAATTTCTTAAAATCTGAATTTTTATCTAATTCATCTATCATTTTATTTATGACTGCTATTTTCTCTATTTTTTTATTTTTTTCTATTTCAAAGAATTTATCACCTGCTTTATTAAATTGATTCCAAAGTTTTTTTTCGTTCTTACCAGCTGAGGGTATTTTTATGAAACTTTGTTTAAGCATCATAAAGTTTTCCAAATTTACTTTGTTATCATCTGAATCTAATTCAGTAACTTTTTGAATGAGGTCTTTTTTTGTAGATGCATGTTTTTCTTCATATTTACTTAAAGCTTTAATAATTGGACTCCTAGCTTCATTGAATTCTTTCTTTAAATCATGAAAGTCTTCATCTCTTACAGGTGAGTATTTTTGCCATTCTGTAAATATAAATTTTGAAAACTTATAAATATCACCTGATGATTTATTAATAAGTTCAGAATTCACATAAATATTTATTTTTTTTATCAATTCTTTTCTTTGTAATGCATTTTTTTCTTTGATTCTATCTAATTCATTAAAAAATTCTGCACATGGTTCCCATGCCTTATCTATTTCTTCCTTAAACGCATTCCACTGTTTCTTTGTAGCGGGTCTACTTGAATGATCAAGTTTTTGCCATTGTGTTTGAATAGCATGAATTATTTGTGATTTTTTTTTAGGATCTATTTCAGAGTTTGCTAACTCTTTAATTTCTTTTATTAACTTGTCTCTTTTAGGTTCAACCGCAAATGATGAGATGTCATTAAAATACCTAGATTGAGCTAATACAAAATTATGTTTATGTTTTAATTTATTTGGAATTTTCTTTAATAATTTAATTTCATTATTAAGTACTTTAAGTGCCTTTTGTCCATATTTAATAGAGCCAGTTGAGAAATATTTTTCAACTTCTTCAATCTTATCAAATAATTCTTTATGAGTTTCCACAATAATATCGTTTGAAGTTTATAATTATCTAGAATGAGTAGAAGAATTTTAACAGGTATTACAACAACTGGTATCCCTCATATTGGTAATTATTTTGGAGCGATCAAACCTGCATTACAATTATCTTGTGAAAAAAACGTGAGCTCATACTTTTTCCTGGCTGACCTGCATGCAATCATCAAACAAACCAATCCAAATGAAATTAAAGTTTCTGTGAATGAAGTTGCTTTAGCGTGGTTGTCTAGCGGTCTAGATCCTGAGGAAAGTTTTTTTTACAGACAATCAAATATTCCTGAGATAACTGAGCTTGCATGGATATTAAGCTGTGTAACTGCGAAAGGACTTATTAATAGATCACATGCATATAAAGCAGCAGTTCAATTAAATCATGATCATACGAAGGACGAAGATAAGGGGATAAGCATGGGTTTATTTTCTTATCCAGTTTTAATGGCAGCTGATATTTTAATGTTTAATTCTTCACACGTACCTGTCGGTAATGATCAACTTCAACATCTTGAAATTACACGAGATATAGCTGAAAAATTTAATCATCAATATGGAAATGCATTTGTTATTCCTGAAGCAATCATAAATAAGGATGGTAAGTTATTAGTTGGGCATGATGGAAGAAAGATGAGCAAGAGTTACAACAATGTAATTCCTTTTTTAAGTAGTGAAAAAGAACTGAAAAAAGCAATATCTAAAATTGTTACAAATTCACTTGAACCTGGAGAACCTAAGGATCATTCCAGTTGCAATTTATTTTTAATTTATTCTGCCTTTGCTTCATCAGAAAACATTGCTGAAATGAAAGAAAAATATAAGAATGGTATTGGTTGGGGAGATGCAAAAGAACATGTGTTTAATGAATTAAACTCTTTAATCATTCCATTAAGGGAAAAATATCTAGAGTTAAAAGATCAACCTCATTATTTAGATGAAGTTTTGGCACTTGGAGCAGAAAAAGTTCGACCACAAGCAAAAGAGCTTTTGCTAAAGATAAAGGATTTAGTAGGTATTTCCTCAATAAGTTAAATGTTTATTAATACATTCTGGCTAAAAGTTGGTCTTTTTTCAGTTGGGCTCGGACAATCTTTTGCTTTTGTATTAATTCCTCCTTTAGCAAGAGATCTAGGTTTGACAGAAATTCAAACATCTACAATTTTTGCTATTTCTGCAATTGCATGGGCTATGACCAGTGCTGGTTGGGGAAGGGCATCTGATAATTATGGTAGAAGAAATATTGCGATAATTGGCTTGATTGGCTACTCAATATCTATTGTTGCAATATTTATACCGCTGTTACTTGTTCAGCAAAAATTATTATCTATTTCATTATTATTTCCTTTATTAATTTTAGGGAGATTGATTAATGGAATTATTGGTTCTGCTACCCGACCAGCAATGTTTGGATATATGGCTGATAATTCAGATAAAACTGAAAGAACATTTAGGTTTGCGCAATTAGAATCGAGTTTCTTAATTGGGACTGTTGTGGGGCCTCTAATTGGAGGACTTCTATTTTTAGTATCTGAAGGGTTACCATTTTATATGTTTTCAATGTGCGGATTTATTTCATGTATTGGCATTTATCTAAATATGCCTAATGAAAAGATTATAAAATCAAATAAATCTAACAAAAATCTTTCATTCACAGATAATTCTGTTTGGCCATTTCTATTTTTAGCTTCAATTCTAAGTTTATGTCACTCGTCGCTTTTGCAATCAATAGGCTTTTATATTACTGATATGTATATAGTTGCTAATCTTCCTTTATTTATAAGTATTTGTTACGCAGTATTGTCAATATCTACAATAGTTTCACAATTTTTATTCACTGATTACTTACGATTATCAAATACAAGTTTATTAAGATTTGGCATTCTTACAGTACTGGTTTCATATATATGTGCAGGTTTATCAAGCACCATTTGGTACTTTTATTTTTCCATAATTTTAAATGGTGTAGGTTTTGGAATGATTCGTCCAGCAAATGCTTCAGCACTTTCTTTAGCCCAGGATCCTGAAAATCAAGGATCAGCTGCTGGTTACCTTGGTTCAGTAATTCCAATTGGACATATGCTCACACCAATTATTGCTATGCCAATTTATCAATTTAATCCGTCCTTTCTATATTATTTTAGCTCTATACTTTGTTTTGTTGCTGCAATATTTATAATATTGAACCCAATGATTAAATCTATGAAATTTTACGAGAATGAAATATAAAAAAGCTTTACTAATTATAAATCTTGGTACTCCAGATGATCCTAGTTATTTTTCTGTTTTTAAATTCTTAAAAGAATTTTTGTCAGATCCGAGAGTTATTGATATACCTCGAATGTTTAGAATTTTGCTCGTAAACTTAATAATTTGTCCATTAAGATCATTTTCAAGTTCTAAAGTATATAGACAAATGTGGAAAGCAAATAATAATGAATCTCCTATTAAAACTAATACAGAAAAGTTAATACAAAAACTTCAGAACAAGCTCCCTAAGTATGATGTTTATAGTGCGATGAGATATCAAAATCCTTCCATTAAAGACACACTCAGTGAAATATTACTCACTAATCCTGATGAAATTATAATTTTCCCTTCCTTCCCACAATATGCCTCTTCTACAACTGGAAGTGTATATGAAGAAGTATTTAATATTCTTTCAAAAGAATGGGTAATTCCTAAAATTAAATTTATAAATCAATTTTTTAATAATGACTTATTTATTAATGCTTGGATTGAAAAAATCTCTGATTTTGATTTATCAAATTATGAAAAAATAATTTTTTCTTATCATGGCTTACCAGATACACAAGTAGATAAAGTATACAATGAAGGAAAATGTATCGATCAGAATTGTGATAAAGAATTTAATGATATAAATAAATTTTGTTATAAGGCTAGTTGCTATGAAACAACTCGATTAATTACATCTAAGCTTAATCTTAATGAAGATCAATATGTTACAGCATTTCAATCGCGACTTACTAAAAAATGGCTAACACCTTTCACGGATGAGGTAATAGAAAATTATGCAAAAAATAATGTAAAAAATATTCTTGTAATTGCGCCTGCATTTACAACTGATAATCTTGAAACGCTTATCGAAATTGGTGACGAGTATGTTGAACTATTCAATGAAAATGGTGGTGATAAACTTGATTTTGTAAGCTCGCTAAATGATTCAGATAAATGGGTGGACGCAATAATTGCTATAATGGAGAAATAATGTTTAAAAAAGATTTATTAAAGGGAAAAAGAATTCTTGTTACAGGTGGAGGCACAGGCCTTGGTAAAGAAATGTCAATACATTTTGCTTCTTTGGGTGCTGATTTAGTTATTTGTGGTCGACGTTTAAACGTTCTTGATGAAACTGCTGAACTCATAAAATCAAAATATGATATTGAAGTAAAAACACATCCATTAGATATTAGATCATATCAAGATGTTGATGATTTTATTGGTGAAATATTTGAGGAGAAACCACTGTATGGATTAGTAAATAACGCAGCGGGCAACTTCATTTCTCCAACAAAAATGCTTTCACCTAGAGGATTTGATGCAATCGCTAATATTGTATTTCACGGCACATTTTATGTTACACATGCTGTTGGTACTAGATGGATTAAACAAGGTCTAAAAGGCAACATTATATCGATCCTAGCGACTTGGGTATGGACTGGTTCCCCATATGTAGTTCCATCTGCAATGAGTAAAACTGCCATCCATGCTATGACTAAGTCTCTTGCAGTTGAATGGGGCCCAAATAATATAAAGATTAATGCTATTGCTCCTGGACCATTTCCTACAGAGGGTGCTTGGGCTAGACTTAGTCCACAAGGTCAACTTGATAATGATGAATCATATACATCGATACCTATGGGTCGTGCAGGGGAGATGTCAGAGTTACAAAATCTAGCTTCATTTTTAATGGCTGACGGATGCGATTATTTAACAGGTCAAACAATTGGAATAGATGGTGCTCAATATCTATCTGGTGGTGGAACATTTTCTGGATTGTCTAAGGTAAAAGATTCTGATTGGGAGGCCATAAAGAATACAATCAAGACAGCCAATGAAAAAGATAAAGCTAATAGAAGCACATAGTTAATAGAGGTGACTTATGAATAATATGCATGAAATACTAAATAACCAAAAAAAGTTTTATTTAGAGAATGGTGCTCCATCTTATGAATTAAGAATTGATAGATTAAACAGAGTAAAAGATATTGTTTTAATTAATAAAGATAGGATTGTTGATGCGTTGAATGAGGATTTTGGCGTAAGATCTAAAAATCAATCAATGATGACAGATGTCTATTCAATCATCCCTGATATCGAATACACAAAGAAAAATCTTAAAAAATGGATGAAAATTTCGAATAGAAAAGTTTCCTTTCCATTTAACTTGCTTGGAGGTAAAGCTTTTGTAAGATATGAGCCTCTTGGGACTGTAGGCATGATTTCACCTTGGAATTTCCCAGTAAATCTTACTTTCTCTCCTTTATGCGCAATTTTTGCAGCTGGCAACCAAGTCATGCATAAGCCAAGTGAATATACACCGAATTCAGCATCTTTATTAAAAGAGATATGTGACAAGGCATTTGATGAAAATGAATTTGCTACTGTATTGGGGGGTCCAGATGTTGGATCAGAATTTACTGCATTAAACTTTGATCATTTACTATTTACAGGAAGTGGCAACATTGGAAAATTAGTTATGAAAGGTGCTGCAGAAAATTTAGTACCAGTAACATTAGAGTTGGGTGGTAAATCTCCTGTAATTATCGGTGATAATGCTGATCTTAATATGACAGCTAAAAGAGTGATGATGGGGAAAACAATGAATGCTGGACAAATATGTCTAGCACCTGACTATATTTTAGTAAATGAAGACTTAGAAAAAGATATAGTTAGCGAATTGGAAACCGTAACTTCAGATTTTTTTCCTGAAATGAAAAATAATCCTGACTATACATCGATCATTAATCAGAAACATTATGAAAGACTTAATGAACTAATTGAGGATGCGACTCGTAAAGGCGCAAAGGTTACACAAATAAATCCTAATAATGAAGATTTTAGTCAGCAAGAAAGTTTCAAAATTCCACCAACAATTATTCAAAATGTTAATGATGATATGAATGTTATGAAGGAAGAAATATTTGGTCCAATTTTACCGATTAAAACTTATAAAGATATAGATGAGACTATTCAATACATAAATTCAAAAGATCGACCACTTGGCCTTTATTATTTTGGAAATAATTCATCAGAAGAGCAGATGGTATTAGATTCAACTTCATCTGGTGGCGTTACTATTAATGATGTAATTGGCCATATTCAACAAAGTGATTTACCATTTGGCGGAGTTGGTCCATCAGGTATTGGTAAGTATAAAGGTTATGAAGGCTTTCTGAACTTCTCAAATTCTAGAGCCATTCATAAGCAGATTGGTAAACGTTTTGATTCATTATTTAATGCAATTCGACCTCCATTTAAAGGCGATATTGAAAAAACTTTAAAACAAATAGCAAAGTAAAATGTTCAAGTTACCCATAATCCTGGGTATAAGGTATTTTTTTGGTGCTAAGGGAGCTTTTGGATCATTTTATTCAATCATCTCTGTTATAGGTTTAACAATAGGTGTTGCCGCGTTGATAATAGTTTTATCTGTTATGAATGGGTTCGAAAATGAATTAAAAAATAGAATCCTTGGAGTTGTTCCACATTTAACAATTAAGTCTACAAAACCTATCCCAACAAACGATTCGAATTTAGAAGTTATTCTTAAGAATAATAAAAAAGTTGTTGCCTACGCTCCATTTACAGAATTACAAGCAATAATCAGTTATGAAAACAGATCAAGAGGAGTAATAGTAAGTGGTATTGATCCTCAAAACGAATCTAAACTATCCGTTATTCCTGAATTTTTAATAACTGGTAATATTAAAGATCTTGAATTTGATAATACTGTTGTTATTGGCCATTGGTTGGCCAAGTATTTAGGAGTTAAAAAAGGCGACACTTTAAATATTATTACAAATAATTATAAGTCAAATATTTTAGGAACTTTTCCAAGATCAATAAATCTTAAAATAGCTGCTATTTATGAATTAAATAGTGAGTTAGATCAATCCCTAATTTTAATTAACTATAAATTAGCTAATAAGTTAAAAGGCCTTATGAATGATCAAATAGATTCAATCAGAATAAAGCTAGATGATCTATTTATGGCAAATGAAGTTGGATTTGAGATTATTAGTGATCTTAGTAAAGATTTTTACTTTTCATCATGGATGACTACTCAAGGAACATTATTTCAGGCTATTCAATTAGAAAAAAGACTAATAGGAATAATGTTATTTCTTATAGTTACAGTTGCATCTTTTAATATTTTGTCTACTTTAGTAACAACAATTAAAAGTAAAGAACGAGAAATCTCTATATTAAAGTCTATGGGAATGACTAATATCGAAATATCAATCATTTTTATTTCTTTAGGCTCGTCCATTGCAATTCTTGGAGTGGTATTGGGTGTAAGCTTAGGGATGTTAATAACACCTAATATCAATACTTTAATTGACATAATTGAGTTATATTTAAATAGGCCCTTGATGGATGCATATTTTATAAATTACTTTCCATATGATTTTCAATTAAGTCAAATATTAACAGTGTGTGGAATAACACTATTAGTATCAATAGTTTTTTGTATCTTTCCGTCTTATAGAGCAGCGAAATTAGACCCAGTAGTAGCATTAAGATATGAATAATTTGATCATCGACAATTTAAGTCATTCATATAATGACGTAAAAGATAGTAATTTAATATTTCGAGATATAAATCTACAAATAAACTTGTCAGAAACATTTTCATTAACTGGTGAATCAGGATCTGGAAAATCAACATTTATTCATTTAGTAACTGGCATGTTAAAACCATCATTAGGATCAATAACAATTGATAATAAAAAGATTTCACTCATGAAACCAAAATTGAAAGCATCTAATTTATCAATAGTGTTTCAGTATCATTCATTACTAGAGAACTTAAATGTATTAGAAAATATCTCGCTTCCAATTAAGATATTTAAAGGCAAGCTTGATAAAGATGATCATATTTTTTTGGATAAGTTACTTGGTTCCACAAATATGATGGATAAGAAATTTAGATATCCTCATGAATTATCAGGGGGTGAAAAACAAAGAGTCTCAATAATAAGATCCATAGCTTTAAAGCCAAAATGTATTTTTATGGATGAGCCAACTGGTAATTTAGATAATGATACGTCACTACTTATACACGAATTATGCATTGATATTCACAAGGAGTGGGGTATTGGTATATTTCTTGCTACACACGATATGGTATTTGCGAGTAAGATGGATACAAATTTTAATATTAAGAATAAAAGGATAATAGCAAATGATTGATTATATTTACCAAGGCGGATGGTTTATGTTGCCATTGTTGATTTGCTCTATTTTATTAATATCAATAGTTATTGAACGTTTTTGGTTTTTACAAAAACGTTTAGTTGTTCCTAATGGGGTCTTAAATAATTTTGTAAGGTTAGTTAAAACAGAAAAAATTAGCATTACACAACAAGAATCATTTTCAACTACATCATCATTGGGAGCGTTATTGGTTGTTGCGTATAAATATAAAGACAAACCAAGAATGAGTCTTGAAGAAAAGATTTCTGAAAAGGCAGCTGATATTAAATTAGATCTTGAAAGGAACTTAAACATGCTAGGCATCATAGCAAGTATAAGCCCACTTCTCGGACTGTTAGGAACTGTTGTGGGAATGATAACAGTATTTGCCAATATTAATTTACTAGGTACTTCTTCGAATGCTGATTTCCTTGCTTCAGGCATTTCAGAAGCTTTAATCACAACTGCTTTTGGGCTAATAGTTGCAGTTCCTGGCTTGGTGTTTTATAGGATGTTTCAACATAAAGTTGATAAATTAATGATAAATTTACAAAATCAAACAAGTACTTTTATTGATTTTATAGAGTCTTTATGAATTTTGTTAATAACACATCCAATAAAGAAATAAACATTGAAATTACTCCATTGATTGACATTGTTTTTTTGCTTGTTATTTTTTTTGTTGTTACTTCAAAAATTGATAGTTCACAGGCAATAGATATTGATTTACCAAATACATCTTCATTTATGAATCAATCTCAGTTGCCATCAAATACAATCTTTTTATACGAAAATGGTTCACTAATATATAAAGATTTAACATTAACAATAAATGAAGTTGAACCGTTGATGAACTTCATTGCTAATAATATTTCAAACGAAGAAAAGATTATTCTTGCTATAGAGAAAAAAGCATATCATGAGTGGGTTATTGCGCTTATGGATGAACTTAATAAGTATGGTTTTACTGACTTACAGCTTCAAACCTATCAAAAATGAAAACTAATATAAAAAGGCTGCTATCTTATACACTTAGATATAAATTTTCTTTTGTGATTTCAATCATAGGATTTATTACATTTGCAGCGGCTGATATTGCAGCAGTTGAGTGGATAAGAAGAGTTATACAGTTTATTAACGATAGTAGCGCGGTCAATCATAACTTAATAGCCTTAGCTTTAGTTTTGATTGCTTTTATGAGGGGATTAGGATTTTTTATAGGTAATTATTTTATGTCAAGAGTTGGGCTTGGTGTCGTACATGACATGCGTAAGGAGTTATTTGAAAAACTAATTAAACTACCAAAATATTATTTTGATTCCAGTCAAAGTGGCCAACTTATTAATAGGATTACATTTACAACAACTCAAGTATCAGGTGCAACCTCAAATGCAGTAAAAACATTTGTTCGTGAAGGTACACTGTTTACCGGTCTTTTAATATATTTATTTTACTTAAATTGGAAATTAACATTATTGCTTCTAGTAACAGCACCTTTTATAGCATTAATAGTTAATGTTGCAGGCCGTAGATTAAGAAAAATTGCTAAATCTATCCAAACTGTTATGGGTGATGTAACTCATATAGCCTCTGAGGCTGTTGAGGGCAATACCGAGATAAAATCTTTCAATGCCGATAGTTATGAAAAAGATAGATTTAAGGATGCTAATCTTTCAAACAAAAATCAAAATTTAAAATTAGAAGCAACATCGAATTTAGCTACTCCAATAATTCAGGTATTGGTCTCTATATCATTGGCAATTGTTGCATATTTCGCTTTGGGTGATCAGTTAAATATTAATCTTGATTCAGAAACATTTGTGGCTTTCTTTACCGCAGCTGGATTAATGGCAAAACCTGTGAGACAACTCTCAAGTATAAATGCGATTATCCAAAAAGGTTTAGCTGCTTCTGAAGAAATATTTGAACAACTTGATCATGATGAAGAAGATGACCAAGGTAATGTTGATTCTAAAATTACCGGTGAAATTATATTTAAGGATGTTTCATTTTCTTATGATCAAGAAAAATTAATTCTTAATAAAATTAATTTATCCATAAATAAAAATGATACGGTTGCATTAGTTGGCAAATCCGGATCTGGAAAAACCACAATTGCAAATCTTATTTCAAAATTATATTCCCCTGACTCAGGAAATATAACAATTGATTCTGTAAATATTGAAGACTATAAATTAAGTCACTTAAGAAATAATATTTCTATAGTAAGCCAAAATCCTACTCTATTTAATGATTCAATAGAAAAAAATATTGCTTATGGAGCCAATGATATTAATCATGAAAAAGTTGAAGAAGCAGCAAAGCTATCAGGCTGTATAGAATTTATAGAAAAATTACCTGAGGGTTTTGATACAGAAATTGGAGATGATGGAGTCTTATTGTCAGGTGGTCAAAGACAAAGAATTGCTATAGCTAGAGCCTTTTATAAAGATGCACCAATAATAATACTTGATGAGGCAACCTCAGCACTTGATTCAGAATCTGAAAAAATTGTTCAATCTGCAATTGATAGATTAATTAAAGAAAAAACAACCATAGTGATAGCTCATAGACTAAGTACAATTGAAAATGCTGATAATATATTTGTTATTGATAATGGATCAGTTGTTGAAGCAGGTACTCATGGTGAATTGATTGAACTCAATGGTTTGTACAAGTCTCTATATAAAAATATTGATTCTGAGATTGTAGACAAGTCAATAAATTCAGATAAATCAACAAAAATTATACAATCTGTAGAAATTGATGAGTCTAATTACAATTTCTTTGTTAATGCGTGGTATAAAAAAAGCCCATGGTTATGGCTATTGTCTCCAATTTCATTTGTTATTAGCCTTCTAACAAAGAACCGTTACAAAAACTTTATCAAAAATCGATCTTTAAAATATAAACCAAATATACCAGTCGTAATTGTTGGAAACATAACTGTTGGAGGGACTGGTAAGACACCACTCGTAAAATCAATTGCATCGAAGCTCATTAATGAAAATATTAAGGTTGGTATTGTAAGTAGAGGCTATGGAGGGAAATTTAACACTACACTGGAAGTTAATAATGCTACTACCTATAAACAAACTGGTGATGAAGCTCAAATTTTATCAAAGTTAAATACGCCATTTTTCTTGGATAAAGATAGAGCGAGAGGTGTTAAAAAATTAATAGAAAAATATCCTAATACTGAGGTAATTTTATCAGACGATGGATTACAGCATTATAATTTGGATAGGGATATAGAAATAGCTGTTATAGATGGTAAAAGAAGATTTGGTAATAAATTATTACTACCAGCAGGACCTTTAAGAGAATCAAGAAATAGACTAAAAAACGTAGATTTTATTGTAAACAATGGAGGTCCTGCTGAAGACAATGAATATTTGATGTCTTTTTTACCAAGTAAGTTTGTTCATTTAAACTCTGGTAAATCATATAGCATTGATAATTGGCCAATGCATAATAAAGTTCATGCGGTTGCTGGATTAGGTAATCCAAATAGATTCTATAATCTTCTAAGAATGATGGGTTTTGAGTATGAAAAGCATTCGTTTCCTGACCATCACAAATTTCAAAAAAAAGATATTAATTTTCTAGATCATTTACCGATTGTTATGTCAGAAAAAGATGCCTCTAAATGTTTACATTTTAAAAATCCTAAAATATGGTATTTAACAATTGAAGCAACTGTAGAAGATAAATTTTTTGAGAAATTAATGGAGAAAATTAATGCTAAAAGAAGAAATCCTTGATTTCATTGTATGCATAAGATGTAAGGGTGATCTTAAGAAAGATGAATCATATTTGATATGTAATAAATGTAATATTAAATATCCTATTAAGAATTCAATACCTCATATGCTAGAGGAGCACATCATAGCAATTGATGAAGAATAACTTTACAGTTGTAATACCTGCACGCATTGATTCTTCAAGATTGCCAAAAAAACCATTATTAAAGATTGGAAATAAATCTCTTATTCAAAGAGTATGTGAACGCGCTAAGAAAGTTAATCCAACTCGAATAATTGTTGCAACAGATAGTAAAAAAATAAAAGCCCATGTTGAAGATATAGGATATGAATCCATTCTAACATCTTCTAAACATAGATCAGGTCTAGATAGAATAAATGAAGTTGCTAATAAACTGCATTTTGATGAAGATGAACCCATACTAAATATTCAAGGAGATGAACCATTTGTCCCTATTAATATGATCCAGACAGTTGGTGAATCAATTAATAAAAGTTCTGATATATGTACAGCGTCATGTAAATTTGAAAATGATGAAGACATAATTAATACAAATAATGTCAAAGTTGTAACTTCACTAAATGGTTATGCTTTATATTTTTCTAGAACTATTATTCCAAATAGATTTACAAAAGATGCACATATTTATTACAAACATATTGGAATATATGGCTACACTAAAAATATATTAAATAAACTAAGTGAATTAGAGTCGTCGAGTCTAGAAAATGCTGAAAAACTGGAGCAACTAAGATTTCTTGATAATGGCTACAAAATAAAAGTTATTAATTTCAATTGTCATCCACCTTTAGGTATAGATACACCTGAGGACTTAAAAAAAGCAAATTTATTAATTAAAAATGAAAAAATTTAAGAAAATATCTTCCTCATTTGGTACTTTTCTTAATACAAATTCCTATATCGAGATTACAAGTGATAATGATTTTGGTTATATAGATAAATCAATCGAATGTATTCATATTCTAGGAGAGTGCACAAATACAATTATTAATAGTGAATCAAAAAAAACATTTGTTAAATACATAAACAATGAGTTAAATATTCTCAAAAAAACTCAGGACTATACCTTCATAAAAGTTGGAGCATCGGTAAATTGGCATAAATTTGTTTTAGAGTGTGAGAAATTAAATCTTTATGGGCTAGAAAATCTAGCATTCATTCCTGGTTCAGTTGGTGCGGCACCAATTCAAAATATTGGCGCATATGGTGTGGAGGTATCAGAGTTTATTTCTGAGATAACTTGCTATGATATTGAGTACCAAAAGAACCTAGTTTTAAAAAAGAATCAATGTAAATTTGCATATAGACAATCAGTTTTTCAAAGAAAGAAATTTGTAATAAAAGATATAACTTTTAGATTAAAAAATTACTTCAATCCTGATCTTTCTTACAGTTCATTAAGAAATTACATTGATAATAAATTTAACAAAAACATTAATTCAATTAACTTAATTAAAATTATTGGTATTATTCGTTCAAGTCGTCTACCAAATTTAAAAAAGATACCTAATTGCGGTAGTTTTTTTAAACACCCCATTATTAAAAAAGATAACAAATTTAAAAAATATTTAGTCTGTTTTGAAAATAGTAAAATGAAAATTTCGGCAACTAAGCTTATTGAAACTATCGAGAATGAAATTAATTTTTATGGGGGCTTAAAATTTTATGATACTAATAAGCTCGTTCTTACTAATACAGAGAACTGTAGTTTTAAAGATTTAATATCAACTATCGAATCAATAAATACATTAATTTCCAATAAATTTGATATCTGCTTAGATGTTGAGCCTGAAATAATTACTTGATGATAGGTTTTTCAGTTATTGCACATTTTTTAGCAGTTGCATCACCAGGCCCTGATACTTTAATCATTATTAGACAATCTCTTAAGTATGGACGTAGAGGTGGGTTTTTAACTGCCCTGGGTATTGGATGCGGAATTTTAATTCATTCTTATTTAGCAATTTTTGGAATCTCGTCATTGATTTTTCAGTTTGATTTCATAAAAAATATCATCATAGTTTTTGGTTCGGTTTACTTAATTTATTTAGGACTATTATCTATTTGCGATAAGTCAAAATTACAGGATAAAGATACAAATTCAAAAAATAATTCTTTTTTGGTTGGACTCGTTACAAACATTCTTAACCTTAAAGCATTTATTTTTTTTGTTTCAATTTTTGGAATTATCTCTAGCGAAATCAATCTATATTATATGCATTTGCTTGCAATTTATTTTAGTATTGCAACATTCATTTGGTTTTATATTTTGAGTGTGATGCTCTCTGTAGAAAATGTTAGAACAAGATATTTAAGTTATTCCTCTATACTAAATAAATGTATTGGTTGCACATTTATATGCATTTCATTTCTTATATTATTTAATTACTATGGATATTAATAAAATTGTAAAAAATATAGATACTGAGAAAAAGTTTCCGCCAGTTCATCTGTGGAATCCAAAAATATGTCCTGGAGTTTCATTTAAAATTGATAGAAATGGTAACTGGTATTACCAAGGTTCAATTATATCTAAACATAAACTTAAGCTTTTATTTGCTTCGATATTAAAGAAAGAAAATAATAAATATTATTGTGTGACACCTGTTGAAAAAGTTTTAGTTGAAGTTGATATTGCTCCGTATGCAATTACAAGCTTTATTTACAATGATGGGATTTATACATTCAAAACAAATTTAGATTATTCTTTTGACTTACTAGCAAATGAGGATTTAAAAGTTATTACCACTTCTAAAGGTGAAAATATACCTATAGTTACTGTTCGTGATGGAATAGAGGGTTTCTTTTCAAGAAGTACCTTTTATGAATTGGTTGATCACGCAATTAATAATTTTGATCAAAATGGCAAGTCACTATTTATTCTAAGTAATAATAAAAAATTTTATTTAAGCTAAATTAGTAACTGCTGATCCAATTGTTTATATTTTGTTCAACCATATAAAGTGGTAAAGCACCATCTTTAAGAATTTGATGGTGGAATTCTCTAACATCATAGTCATCACCAAGTTTTAACTTAGAGGTATTTTTAAGTTCAAGTATTTTTAATTGTCCGATTTTGTATGCGAGCGCTTGACCAGGCCAATTTATATATCTGTCAACTTCATTAATAATATCCTGTTTAGTTTTTGCTGAATTTTCAAGAAAATAATTGATAGCATCTTGTCTTGTCCAATCCATATAATGCATACCTGTATCAACAACCAGTCTTATAGCTCTCCACATATCATATGTAAGTTGCCCAAACTTGCTATATGGATCTTTATATAAGCCTAAGTCATAGCCTAAACTTTCACTGTATAAGCCCCAGCCTTCAATAAAAGCGGTAAATCCACCATATTTTCTAAAATTAGGTAGATCAAGTTCCATTGCTAAAGCAATCTGAAGATGATGACCTGGCATTGCTTCATGAACACTTAGTACTTCTATTTCGTACTTAGGTCTAACTTCAGGTCGGTACAGATTTACATAGTAATAACCTGCACGTGAACCGTCAGCAGCAGGCCTCTGGTAATAAGCTGTTGTTGTATCAGGTGCACTTTCAATTGGAATTGGTTTTAAACCATATGGCATACGTGGTAAATATTTAAATTGATTAACCAATTCTGGATCAATACGCTTGGATGTCGCTAGATACTCCGTAAATAAATCTTCTGGGTTATCAAAATAAAATTTTGGATTCGTTCTTAAATCTGTTAGAAATTCGTCAAATGTACCACTCCAATTCAAAGAATCTATAACGGATTGCATTTCTGATCTAATTCTTTTAACTTCCTGTAATCCAATATTATGAATTTCAAGGGGAGTTAGGTCTGTGGTGGTAAATTTACGAGCAATAAATTCATAATATTTTTTGCCATCAGGAATATCTTTTATACCAATCGTTTTTCTAATATTAGGAAGATATTCATTCTCAAAAAATATTAATAGTTTTTGATAAGCAGGTATTACTAATTTATCAATTGTTTCAAGAGCTTTCGATTGAATTAAAACTATTTCATCAATATCGAATCTAGATGTATCAATTTCTAAAAAATGTTTATTGAATGGACTATTGACAGACGCTACATTTGCTTGAAGTTTAATTTGTTCATAAACTCTATTCATCAGTACAAATGGTGGAACAATATTTTTTTCGATACCAATAGATGCCTTCTCTATTATTTGATCAATAACAATTGGTATTTTTTGAAGTCTTGATATCCAATCATAGTAATGTTCTGTTGTTCTAAATGGTAAGACAGATGTTGTTTCATGAAGTAACTGTATGCCTCCACGATGACTGAATGGCATATAGAAAGTACCAAAACTATGTTCTTCAATATCATTTTCATATTCTTTAACAAATAATGCATAATTAGTTTTGTTTAAGTTACTAAAGCTTTTGTAATCCAAAGTTAGCAGTTTATTTAGTACAGCTACGTTATGTTCATTATCTTCTAATTCTGCACTCACAGAATAATCTGACCATTCTTGATTACGATCTAAAATTCCCATACTTGATGCGTAAACTGGATTATTTTTGGTTAATCTGGACCATTCATCATCCATTATCTGAACAAATATTTCCTCATCACTAAGTTGGGAGCATGAACTAAGAACAAAAATTGTTATTAAATATAATAATACTTTCATAATTACATATTTGGATAATTTGGGCCGCCCATACCTTCAGGGGTGACCCATTTTATATTTTGTGAGGGATCCTTAATATCACATGTCTTACAATGAACACAATTTTGAGCATTAATCTGAAAAGAATAAGTGCCGTCCTTCTCGACAACTTCGTATACTCCTGCTGGGCAATAACGTTGTGCTGGCTCATCATAAATTGGTAAATTTACGTTAATAGGTATGGATGGATCCTTGAGTTGTAGGTGACAAGGTTGATCCTCTTCATGGTTAGTATTAGATAAAAATACAGAAGATAACTTATCAAAACTTACGATTCCATCAGGTTTTGGATAATCTATTTTTTTACATTCAGAACTTTTCTTAGTGCAAGCGTAATCAGGAGTTGAATGATTTAAGGTAAATGGTAGTTTACCCCTAAAAATTAATTGATCTATTGCTGCCAATGCTACTCCTATTAAACCTTTAAATCCCCAAGCTAATCCTTTGTGAAGAAGAGGACCCCAATTTCTAGCTTTATAAAGTTCATCATTAATCCAAGATTCTTGAAACAACTCTTCGTATTTAAGTAAATCTTGTTCATAATTCTCGTTAGTGATTGCATCAAATACTACTTCTGATGCGATCATTCCTGACTTCATTGCTGTATGTGTGCCTTTTATTTTAGGAAAATTTAGAGTTCCTGCATTATCACCAACAATTAATCCACCAGGAAAACTCATTTTTGGTCTTGACTGATAACCACCTTTTATTAGTGCTCTAGCTCCATATGCAACACGTGTACCTTTTTCTAAAATTTGTTTTATGTCTTTGTGTTGTTTCCACTCTTGAAATTCATCAAATGGACTAATATGTGGATTTTGATAATCAAGAGGTACTACATATCCTAGATAAATTTGGTTATTTTCACCATGATAAAAATATGAACCTGATATTGTTCCATTACTTGGCCATCCCATTGTATGCATGACAGTCCCTTCACTATGGTCTTCAGGGGAAATATCCCATATTTCTTTAAATCCAATGCCATAATGTTGTGGATCTTTATTTTTATCTAGTTCATATTTTTTAATTAATTCTTTGCCTAAATGGCCCCTGCATCCCTCTGAAAATATTGTATATTTTGCTCTTAACTCCATCGGTGGTTGATATGATTCTTTTTTTATACCATCTTTTGAAATACCCATTTCACCAGTTACTATTCCTTTAACAATATCATCCTCAATAATAAGTTTAGATGCTGTAAATCCTGGAAAAATTTCAACCCCGTTATTTTCCGCCTGACCGGCTAACCAACGACAGAAATTAGCAAGGCTCATAATGAAATTTCCGTGATTATTGAATGTAGGTATTAAGAAAGTAGGGAAGGGAACGTTAATTGATAGATTTTTTGTGAGCATAAATTTAACAATATCTTTTTTAGCCGGATTATTTAATGGTGCATCTTTTTCTTTCCAGTCAGGGATTAATTCATTAAGTGCTGTTGGTTCAAAAACATTACCTGATAGGATATGGGCACCAATTTCAGAGCCTTTCTCAATCAAGCATATGGAAAGATCCTTATTATTTTCCTTGCATAATTGAGATAATTTAATTGCTGCACTTAATCCAGATGGACCACCACCTACAATAAGAACATCGTATTCCATTACATCTATATTTTCTTCTTCCATTACAAAAATTGCTGATACGTTTTAAAAATTGATAAAAAACTATTACAATTATAGCCCGTACAATCAAATCTAACTAGAAATCGTAAATATGAAAGCACTTGTTCCAATTAAAAGAGTTGTAGACTATAACGTTAAAGTAAGGCCACTTTCTGATAATTCAAATGTAGATTTAAATAATGTAAAAATGTCTATAAATCCTTTTTGTGAAATAGCTGTTGAAGAAGCTGTAAGATTAAAAGAAGCTGGCACCATTAATGAGGTTGTTGCTGTCACAGTGGGTTCATCAGCCTCTCAAGAGCAACTCAGAACTGCATTGGCATTAGGATGTGACAGAGCAATACTAGTAGAGACAGATAATGATCTTGAACCACTCTCAATTGCAAAAATTCTTGTAAAAATCCATGAAAAAGAATCATCTGATCTAATAATTCTAGGAAAACAAGCCATTGATGGTGATAATAATCAAACTGGCCAAATGCTTTCTGCGCTTCTTGATATTCCTCAAGCTACTTTTGCATCTAAATTAGAAATTAATGGTGATAATGCAAACGTTACCCGAGAAATAGATGGTGGTCTTCAAACAATAAATGTTAAATTACCTGCGATTATTACAACTGACCTGAGACTTAATGAACCTAGATATGCTTCTTTGCCTAATATTATGAAGGCTAAGAAAAAAGAACTTGATACAATTAACGTTAGTGATTTAGGAATTGATATAGCCAAAAGAGTTGACACACTATCTGTTGAGCTTCCACCTGAGCGTGATGCTGGCATTAAAGTGGAATCTGTATCCGATTTAGTTGACAAACTTAAAAATGAGGAAAAAGTAATATGAGAGTTCTTGTAATAGCCGAACATGATAATGCAGCATTAAAACCATCAACTTTAAATACAATTTCTGCTGCAAAGAAATTAACAGATGATGTTGATTTAATTATATGTGGGTTTGAGTGCGATAATGTAGCCACTGAAGCAGCTGGCATTGATGCTTTAACGAATGTTCATGTATGTAAGTCTGAACACTTAAAGTATCAATTAAGTGAAGATGTTACTCAAATCGTTGTATCTAATGCAAAAAATTATTCTCATCTTTTAGCACCTGCAACAACATTTGGAAAGAATCTGATGCCAAGAATAAGTGCATTGTTAGATGCACAACAAATCTCGGATATCATTGAAGTTATAGATGAATGCACGTTTAAGAGACCTATTTATGCTGGTAGTTGCATTGCTACTGTTAAATCTAATGATGAAATTAAAGTAATCACAATAAGAGCTACAGCCTTTGATCCCTGCGCAAATGAAGGTGGTAATGCTGAAATTGTTAATATTGATCCAATTGATAGCAAAGGTCAATCAGAATTTGTTTCAGAGGAACTTGCTAAGAGTGATAGGCCTGAACTAACAGCAGCAGATATCATAATTTCAGGTGGACGAGGGATGCAATCAGGCGATAACTTCCATTTACTTGAAACAATAGCCGATAAACTGGGTGCTGCTGTTGGAGCTTCAAGGGCTGCTGTCGATGCGGGTTTTGTCCCAAATGACTATCAGGTTGGACAAACTGGTAAAATTGTTGCTCCAAATTTATATATTGCAGTTGGGATCTCTGGTGCAATTCAACATCTTGCGGGTATGAAAGACTCAAAAATTATTGTAGCAATCAATAAAGACGAGGATGCTCCAATATTTCAAGTTGCTGATTATGGGCTTGTTGATGATCTTTTTAATGCATTACCTGAGCTTGCAGAACAAATTTGATTCATTGATTTGAAGTTAAATTCTGTGATAGTTTTGCTAGAGCTGATTTACTATTTCCATTCATCAATTCAAACTCTTTTGCCTCTAAGCAATATCTCCACAATGGATATTCCTTAGCAACGCCCATACCACCATGCAAATGCTGTGCTGTGTATGAGATTTCATGTAATGTATTACCGAGTATATATTTAAGATTTAGTAATTCATTTTCGCATTCATTATTGTTTAAGTATTTGTAAGTAACATGCTTAAGATTTAAATCTAAAACTTGATTGGAAATAAAAGCATTTGCAGCTCTGTGAGCAACTGCTTGAAAAGATCCAATTGGTCTACCAAATTGCTCTCTGGCTGATGTATATTCTGAAGTTAGTTCAATCATTCTATTTGTGATACCTTTCGCATAACTTGCTTGAATAAGTATTTTTTTTGCAGAAATATCTTTGAGGATATCTAATCCATTTTTATCGCCATTAATTATTTGATCTTGAGATATATCAAAATTACTAAATGATATTTCAAAATAGGGTTTAGAGGTTGTGTTAGAAGTATGTCTGACATTACATAATCTTGGATCAATCAATGCTAATTTAATTCCATCATCACAAATAAAAGATATCAGCATACAAGATGCTTGATCTGCAGCATATGAAAATATCTTTTTGCCAGTTAAACAATACCTTTCGCCTGTTATTTTTCCAATCAATGAAGGAGATTCAATATCGTAATTAAGGGGTTCAACTAATGCAGAGCTAAAAATATAATCATCTTCTGAAAAAAGTTTTTTTAGTGCAGATTTTGCAATTTCAGTATTTGATTCTGATAACGTCATTGCTACGTCACTTATACACTGGGTTGGATCAAATGTGGCATTTGAGTAGCCTAATTCTTCACAAACGATTAAAAAAAATTCAAGATTAAATGGATTTTTTGATTCTAAATCAAATAAATAGCCGCCTTGCTTTAATTCTTTAAATAATTCAAGATCTAATTTATATTCGTCATATTTCAATAGATAATCATTACTCGAATAATTACCAAGCAGCTTCTTAATGTTATCTCTGATGATTGTGGATTCTTCTGAATTACTAAAATCCACTATCTTGACCTAGGCATAAATAATCCAGCCATCGCAATGATATCTCTTTGTACTTCGTTAGTACCACCTCCAAAGGTTAAAATAGACGCAGTTCTGTACATTCTTTCCAATTTAGAATTCATTATTGAAAGATCATCTTTTTTTAAGATTGCAATTTCTCCAAGAATTTCCATCATTTGCCTATAAGCTTCAATAAAAAATTCAGACCCATAGATTTTAGCCATAGAGGCATCTGTCATAGATAAATTTTCGTTTTCCATGCCCCATACTAGCTTCCAACAAATTAATTTTAGTGATTCCAAACCTGAGTAAATATTAGCAACATTTCTTTTAACCCAATCAACCTCACTTAAATTAGTACCATCGCTGAGTTTAGTATCGTTGATTAATAGCAATAACTCCTGAAACATTTGATCTACAGGTCCATGATTAACAAGTGCTAATCTTTCAAGGTTTAACTGACTTGTAATTAAATTCCAACCTTCATCGATGTTACCTACTAAATTTTGTTTGGGAACGTAAACATCCTCATAAAAAGTTGAGTTGGTAGTAACATCTCCAAGAGTTTTAATAGGAGTATATTTAAATCCTTTATCATCAGTGGGCACTATGAATATAGAAATTCCTTTGTGTTTTTTAACTTCATCATTAGTTCTTGTAGCAAGCCAAACATAATCAGCATAATTTGCTAAGCTGGTCCAAATTTTTTGGCCATTAATCAGATAGCCATTATTCTTTTCTATGGCTCTAGTTTGTAAGGATGCTAAATCAGTACCAGAATTTGGTTCAGAATAACCTATTGCAAAAATAATATCGCCATTCAAAATACCTGTCGCAATATTCTCTTTTGCCCACTCGCTGCCAAATTTTACAATCATTGGTCCAACTGATTCGGTTGTTAAAAAAGGAAAGGGGAAGCCTGTTCTCATTACTTCTTCAACAAAAATATATTGTTCAGTAGGAGTAAATTCTTTTCCACCAAATTCTTTTGGCCAACTTAGGCCAATCCAACCATCCTTACCTATTTGTTTCAAAGTTTTTCTAAACTCAGGACCACCACCTTCAAAATATTTATCATCACTAAGTTCTTTAGTTAAACTTGACGTCATCATTGAAGTAAAATATTCCCTCAATTCTTGTTTGAGGGACTCTTGTTTTTTATTTAATTCGATCTTCATGGTTTGCAAATAATAAAAGAGTCATTATAAATAATATATACTTAATATTTAATCTTTGTTATGAAAGATATAGAAATAAACATCACAAAATCAGCACAAGACTATCTCTCAAATTTATTATTAGATAAGAAAGATAACTCCCAAGCAATAAAATTGTTTGTTACTGAGCCAGGCACCCCAAAAGCAGAAACTTGTCTTGCATTTTGTAATATTGAAGATCATAAAGGTATTGATGAAGAAATTAACTTTGAAAAGTTAACCATTTATGTTGAAGTTAGATCGATTCCATTTCTTAAAGATGCTGAAATTAACTATGATACTGATAATTTTGGTGGGCAACTTACAATAAAGTCACCTAACTCTCGAATGCCAAATGTTTCAAAAGATAGTCCATTAGAAGATAAAGTAAATTACGTTATTTATAACGAAATAAACCCCATGTTAGAGTCTCACGGAGGGAATGTTAGTTTAGTTGAAATAACAGATTCTAAAGATATTGTTCTTCAATTTGGGGGTGGTTGCCAAGGTTGTGGGATGATTGATGTTACCCTTAAAGACGGTATTGAAAAAACTCTAAAAGAGAATTTTCCAGAGATTAACTCGGTTAAAGATATTACTGATCATACTAATACTGATAACGCATATTATTAATTTACACTTTTACCTAAAAAGATTCTTATTCCAAAGTATGGATGATCAAAATAATAAACTTCACCGGTGTTAACTTGACGTTTTTCATCAATAATAAATTTTGATGATAGTTGTAAAGGTAGACTTGAAAAAGAGTCTTTATTTTTTATCAAATTGCTATCAAAGGCATGTATATCAAGTCTTGTGATTTCTGGATTTGATGATAAGGTCTGTGCCGTATCACTTAAAGCCCCTACATCAGAGTGATCTGTTTCTTTATTATTTATTTTGTAATCGATCAATCCAATTGTATGGATGTATAGATCTTTATCTTTATACAACTTTATGAATATGTTTATTTTTGGACTATCTATTAAGTAATAAAAGCTATCTTCCTCGTTACCATAGTCAATAGCAAATTGTCTAATGAGTAGTGTTTCATAGTCATTATGATCAGACTGACTTGAAAGAATAGGAGTTTGATTAACGAATAATTTATCAAAATTTTTTACAATTTTTATTTGGCCAGTATCAATATCAATAAACTTGTTTTCAAATGATTTATTTGCATCAAAGTTTTGAAATATAAATGCTTCTAGTTGAATTGTTAAGTTATCAGAATATAAATCCAAAGATAATAATAATAAAGAAAATCTAAGATAATTCATTTAAAAAATTGCTAAAAACAACTCTAGGATTATTTTTAGTTACTAGTAAATTAATTTTATTTTTTGAAGTAATTTGTATTTCAATTCTTTTATTTGAAACTATTTTCATAATTTTATTATATGTATTGTCATCAACATTATCTGCGAAAATTAAGTTAATGAAATTTTCTTTACTATAAAATACTTTTTTTATTGAGTTATTTCGACACTGAATTAAAAAAATTGTATCTTCAATTAAATTTGCTACTTCGATAGGAAGTTTTCCACACTGGTCAATCAATTCATTTTTAATTCGTAATATTTCTGAATCATTACAAGCATTATTCAATAATCTGTAATATTTCAATCTATCTGTCATTGATGGCATAAATGTATCTGATATATATGAAGCATCATTAAAGTTTATTTCTACATCAATTGGCTCATTAATTATATTTCCTTGTAATTGATCTATCGCTCTTTTTAGCATTGATAGGTACATTGATAGGCCTATTTGTTCAATATGGCCAGATTGTTTATCACCCAAGAATTCGCCAGCACCACGAATCTCTAAATCTTCTTGAGCTACAAAATAACCGGATCCTAAATCTGAAAATTTGACTAGTGCATCTAATCTTAACTTTTGTGTTTTTTTAAGTTTTAGATCTGGAATCATGAAATAACAATAAGCCTGTTTAGAGCTTCTACCAACTCTACCTCTTAATTGATGTAATTGTGAGAGGCCTAATTTTTGAGAGTTCATAACTATCATAGTGTTTGCATTTTGTATATCTAAACCCATTTCTATTATTGTTGTGCATATCAAAACTTGTGTTACTCCATTGGTGAATTTTTCCATTTCGGCATTAATTCTGTTTTTATTCATTTTTCCATGTGCAAACCCGATGGAAATATTAGGAAGAATTGAATTAATTAATGAAAATGATTCATCAAAACGATCAATATCGTTTTGTACAAAAAAAACTTGTCCATTACGTTTAACTTCTCTTTGAATTGCAGATTTCAGTATTTGATTATCATCCTGATAACAAAATGTTTTTGTTGAGATCCTCTCATTGGGTGGAGTGTAAAGATATGAAAAATCTTTTAACCCAGAAAATATATTATTAAGAGTTTTTGGAATAGGGGTGGCAGATAAATATAAAATGTGAGTTCCATACTGTTTTGATTTGATAAATTCTTTTTGTTTAGTACCAAATCTGTGTTCCTCATCAATAATGAGTAAACCTAATTCATCAAAATTTATATTTGCATTTAATAGAGCATGCGTTCCTATTAAAATATCAATTTTTTTGTTATTAAAATTTGCAATAGTAGTTGTTTTATTCTTTAAGCTCGATTGACGACTAAGCTTTTCGATATTGATAGGAAAAGATTTAAATCTATTTTGAAAGCTTTTAAAATGTTGATTAGTCAAAATTGTACTTGGACATAACAAAATTACTTGTTTATTGTTATAGGTAACTAGATTTGCTGCTCTCATTGCAATTTCTGTCTTACCAAAACCAGTATCACCACAAATCACTCTGTTCATTGGCTTTATTAAAGATAAATCTTTATATACATCTTCCAAACATCTAATTTGATCTGAAGTTAATTCATATGGAAATGTATTATGAAAGTTTGAATCAAACTCTTGATCTGGTTTAAAAGAAAAAGAATTAGCAATTGAACGTTTTGATTCAATATCTAATAATCGAACAGCTAACTCGTCAACATCTGTTTTTATTTTTGATCTTTTTGTAGACCATCTATTTGATGAAAGAGAATCTAACTTAGTATTGTCATTTTGATGAGATAAATACTTCTTTAGTTTGTGATGTTGCCTGATTGGAATATACAAAATTTCTTTATTTAAGTATTCAACTGTTAAACATTCTTCAGTATGGGTAGATATGCTCATTAAATTTAATCCCTTATATACGCCTACTCCATATTGGTCATGAGCTACTAAATCATCTTCATTAAAGTTAATTTCACTAACAATAGATAAAGTTGATTTATTTTGTCTTTCATAGCCATGAAATTGCTCATATAAGATATTTTCTTTATGCATAAAAAACAGTGACCTATCTTTATCAAAAAAGGATTGCCCATTTTTAACATGAATGAGATAGATTCCTCTCTCAGTAGGATTAATTTTATTTAATATTTCAGCATCATTTATATTTTCATTCCAAAGATTTATCTGAGATTCGTATGCTGATGCAAGAACAAGACACTTAATTTTGTGATCATTAAATTCGTTGATTAAATAATCCTCAAACTCATCATAACTTGAAAATTGATAATCATATTGGTTATCGCGATCATCTGATAACATAATCCCTTTTTTTTGAATGTTTTCAAGAATTGTTTCTTTTTTTGCAAATAAAAGATCTGCCTGTGGGAGAGGTCGACAAATATCTAGTGATTCATCTTGACGCCTTTCTAAAATATGATTTTCGTATTTAGAAATTCTATTTAATGATTCATCAAAATAAACCAAATGACCAAATTTAAAAATATCGAAGATATTGCTTAGCTTTTTATTTTTAAAAAAGAAAGGCAAATATACCTCATAACCTTCAATTAATTTTCCATTTATTATGGAGTTAAATATTTTACAATCGCGCTCATCATATCTTTTAAAATAATCTCTCCATTGAATTTTAAATAATTCAATAGACTTAGAGTCCAATGGAACATTTAGACCATTGGATAAACTGAAACTTTCAATTTTTTTTATTGAAAGTTGTGATTCAGTATCAAACTCTCTAATTTCTTCAATCTCATCATCAAAAAAATCTATCCTTAATGGATTTTTTCTATAGCCTGGAAAAACATCAATAATGCCACCCCTCACTGAAAATTCATTTATAGACTCCACATTTTCAACTCTTTGATAGCCAAGATCATTTAAATTTTTAATTAATTCCTGAAAATCATATTTCCTACCAGAGGCAATGGGCAAAAAATTCTTATAAAAATATACCGGCTGGATTAATTGAAATAAATTAGCAATTGATGTGACAACAATATTATTTTTCTTTGTTAGACCATTTGCTAGAAAATTAAGTCTTTGCTTGGTAATTGATTCATTTGGTGAAAAATTATCAAACGGTAATATCTCATTGTCAGGCAGCAGATGGATTGAATAATTTGATTCATAGCACATTAACTCGTGAAAAACTAAATTTGAATCATAAGAATCGTTACAAATAATTAAAGAATTATGATTTTTATTTTTAAAAAAATTAATTATTTGGTATGCTTTTGACGTATTGGTCTTAAAAATCATTCAAAATATTGGTTGTTTTTATAATCTACAATAAATTGTATTTAAATTTGATAGAATAGCGCCTCAATATTTTATATAACTAGGAATAAAAATGGACATAAATTTCACTGAATCTGAGAATAACTTTAGAAACGAAGTTAAAGATTTTCTTAAAAATGACTATCCAAAGCATGTACAAGAAAAACAAAATAAAGGTATACAGCTCGATAAACAAGATTTAATTGACTGGCATAAGTCACTTCATAAAAGAGGATGGGCTGGATACAATTGGCCTAAAGAGTATGGTGGTACAGGTTGGTCGCATACAGAAATTTATATTTTTCAAGAAGAGCTTGGTCTAGCAAATTGCCCAACAATTCTTCCATTTGGTGTAAACATGGTTGGGCCTGTAATTTACACATTTGGCAACGATGAACAAAAAAAACGTTTTTTGCCTGACATTCTTGAATTCAATACATGGTGGTGCCAAGGATACTCTGAACCTGGTTCAGGTTCTGATCTAGCCTCTTTGAAAACAAAGGCAGTTAAGACTGGTGATAAATATATAGTAAATGGTTCGAAAACTTGGACAACCCTTGCACAAAATGCAGATTGGATTTTTTGCTTAGTTCGTACAGAAACAACTAACAAAAAACAAGAAGGCATATCATTCTTATTAATCGACATGAAAACACCAGGAATAGAAGTCAAACCAATTATTACAATTGATGGAGATCATGAAGTAAATTCAGTATTTTTTACTGACGTTGAGGTTCCTGTTGAAAATTTAATTGGTGAAGAAGGAAAGGGTTGGACTTATGCTAAATTTTTACTTGCACATGAAAGATTTGGTATCACAGGAATACCAGCTCAGAAGTATTCACTTGAAAAATTAAAAGAAAGACTTGGATCTAATATCGATGAAGATTTAAAGCAGAAAATGGCTGATTACGAAATTGAGTTAAATGCTCTGCATTTCACTGAATTGAGATCACTTGCTGCACTAGCAAATGGTCAACATCCGGGCGCAGAATCATCAATTTTGAAAATTAAGGGAACTGAATTACAACAAAGATTAACTGAGATCTTTATAGAAGCTGCTGGTCAATATATTTTGCCTTACGAGGGACCTGATGGTTTTAATTCAAATAAAGTGCCGTCATCAGAGATTGGTTCAGATTTTTCAGTAAACTCAGTATCAAAATATTTGAATTTTAGAAAAACATCCATTTATGGTGGTAGTAATGAAATTCAAAAAAATATCATAGCCAAAGCGATATTAGGAGTGTAGTTTGGACTTAGAATTTTCAGATGAGCAGAATATGCTCAGAGATGCAGTATCTAAATTTTGTGAAACAGAATATACATTTGATAAAAGAGAGAAGATTGTTGAATCAAATTTAGGCCATAGTCCTGATCTCTGGAAACAATTTGCTGAGCTAGGTTGGTTGGGTATGCCGTTTAGTGAAAAAAATGGTGGTTATGATGCTGGTCCCATTGAATTATCAATTATTTTTGAGGAATTTGGTAAGCACTTAATAGTAGAACCATATCTGTCAAATATTGTTATGTCAGGTTCATTGCTTGAAGCAACAGATACAGATGTTTCTAGAGAGCTAATTAATAATATTATTTCTGGTAACAAGCAAGTGAGTGTTGCATTTTCTGAGCCTAACAATGGTTATAAATTTCATGAGATAAGTTGTAGTGTTGTTGATAATAAAATAAACGGTACAAAATCGATTGTTTTAAATGCTGAATTTGCTGATAAGTTCATTGTTTATCTAAAAAATGAAAATAATAACGGTTTGTATCTAGTAGATGCTGATACACCAGGTTTAAGTATTAATTCTTTTAGCACCATAGATGGATCTAATTGTGGCGATTTACACTTTGAAGATGTATCAACAGAAAATACAGTAGTATTGCTTTCTGGAGATGATGCTACACAAGGTATTGATAAAATGCTCGATCTTTCCATATTGTGCATATGTGCTGAAGCAATTGGTGGGATGTTCACTTCTTATACAAAAACAGTTCAATATACAAAAGAAAGAGAGCAATTTGGTCAACCAATATCGAATTTCCAAGTTTTACAACATCGAATGGTCGAGATGTTTATGGAAACTGAAATTGCAAAATCCTTGTTGATGAAGGCTATGATGCAATTAGATGCTAACGATAAAGAATCCAGTAAAACAATATCTGCATTAAAAGCACAGGTAGGGAAAGCATCAAGGATAGTTGGGCAAGAAGCCGTTCAACTACATGGTGGTATGGGAGTGAGCAATGAAATGTCAATTGGGCATTATTTAAAGAAATTTACTGCCATTGATTCAATGTTTGGGAATAGAATTTTTCATTTAAAACGTTTTACTAGTTTATAATCTTTCTGTGAAAGACTTAACTCAAAATCCTGATTTACGGAAACGAGAAGTCGTCGACGATTATTTTGGTGACTGGAAGTGGAGAGAGGGTTTATCGGAATTGATGATTCCCATTATTGGTAATTTATATCGTAATGGTATTCAAATTTATATTTATGGTCAGTCACTTGTAAATAATTCTTCTATTGAGATTTTAAAAGCTCACAGGTTTGTTCGGCAAGTAGAGGGTAATGAACTAAGTGAGCTTGAAACGTATCCCATTCTTGTTGCGATTACATCGCTTGATTTACCAGATTGTGAAATTGATATTGGTGAATTAGCAGTAAGGTGTCCTTTCTTTGATAAGTTAAAAGATAATCCTCAAGACAAGGTGAATGAATATGTGCTTTCTGAGTTAAATTCAATTGTAAATACATCATCAAATAGACCCAAGGCACCAAAAGAAATTGTTCTATATGGCTTTGGAAGAATTGGGAGATTATTAACAAGACTTCTGGTTGAAACAACAGGTCCAGGTAATTATTTTCGTTTAAGGGCTATTGTTGTTAGAAAAGGAGGTGGAGATGACTTACTAAAAAGAGCAAGTCTTCTTAGGAGAGATTCTGTTCACGGCAAATTTAGAGGAACTATTAGGGTTGATGTTGATAATAATCTTTTAATAATAAATGGGAACCCAGTTAAAGTTATTTATGCTAATAGTCCTGATGATGTTAACTACAAAAATGAAAATATCAAAGATCCCATAGTTATTGATAATACCGGCGTATGGAGAGATATGGATGGCTTAAACAAACACATTCATTGCGGTGCTGATAAAGTAATCTTAACAGCGCCAGGCAAAGGTAATATAAAGAATATAGTTTTTGGGGTGAATGATGATATTTTTGATGCCAAGGATAAAGTTATATCTGCTGCTTCTTGCACTACGAATGCAATCGTGCCTGTGCTTAAAGTAGTGAATGATAAGTATAAAATTGTAACTGGACATATTGAAACTGTTCATTCATATACAAACGATCAAAATTTGATTGATAATTATCATAAAGGTGATCGAAGGGGTCGAAGTGCTGCCTTAAATATGGTAATTACCTCAACTGGAGCCGTGAATGCAGTTGCAAAGGCGATACCTGAATTAGAAGGCAAGCTTACTGGAAATGCAATAAGAGTTCCTACACCAAATGTAAGTCTGGCCTTACTTGTTTTAGAATTAAATGAAGAAGTTACTAAAGAATCACTGAATGATTATTTAAAAGACTCGGCATTTAGGTCTAAATACAGACAAATATTAGGTTTTGTTAATTCTTCAGAAATTGTGTCAACGGATTTTTATTCAAGTCAATTTGCTTCAGTAATTGATGCCCAAGCTACAATTGTGAATGGAAAGCATGTAACACTTTATTGTTGGTATGATAATGAGTATGGTTATTCCCAACAAGTTCTCAATTTAACAAAAAAAATCGCATCTATTGATTTGCCATTATTACCTCTATCAATTCAATAAATTAGCTAGAATATAAGGTCAATTAGCCTTATAATTTCCTCGTCTTTTCTATTAATTAGTAGTGATTAAAATCTCCAAAGGACTTGATTTACCAATTTCTGGAACACCTATTTGCGAGGTGGAGGAACAGCTCGTGCGATCAATAGGCATTCTTGGTTCAGATTATCCAAATTTAAAACCAAAGATGCATGTAAATATTGGTGATACTGTAAGAGCTGGTGATACCTTATTTGAAGATAAAAAAAACGCTGGCGTTGCAATATGCACACCCGTTTCTGGTGAAATAACTGATATTAATAGAGGTGAAAAAAGAAAGTTATTAAGCATTGAGATTGAGGTAAATAATTCACTAGAGTCACTACAATTTTCAGAAAAAAATAGTCTTGATTTATTAATTAAGTCTGGGTGCTTTAGCTACTTTAAAACTCGACCTTTCAACAGAATACCAAAAATTAACTCTAAACCTAATGCAATATTTATTAATTGCTGTGATAGCAACCCATTAGCTATAAACCCACAAACTATCATTGATTTAGAAGATGATCTTTTTCAAAGGGGGCTGAAACTAGTGCAAAATCTATTTTCAGACGTAGAAATATATTGTACTTATCAAGGCAATAAACCTTGTGAACAGGAGGATATTATTTATAAAGAATTTAGTGGTCCGCATCCATCTGGTTTAGTGGGGACACATATTCATTTTTTGAGACCAGTTGATTTGAATAAAGAAGTCTGGTCAATCGGTTTTCAAGAAATAATATCACTTGGTTATCTTGATAAATATAAATCAATTAAACCTTACAAATATATTGCCTTATCAGGTGAAGGAGCTTTTGAGCCAAAAATTTTAAAAACTTACTTCGGAGCAGATATTGATGAGCTTACAGCTGGAAGAATTCAGAATGAGACTAGGGTGATCAGTGGATCAGTTTTAAACGGAATTCATGCAAATGGTGCAATGAGATTTCTTGGAAATTTTTGTAATCAAATATCTGTTATACCTGATAAAACCAATGATATTTTGTTTAATTGGGCAATGCCTGGCAAAGCACTTCACTCAAAAATGGGTACTTTCCTATCATCATGGATTACTCCTTCAAAATTTATTTTTAATACATCTCTAAATGGTGGAAATAGAGCAATTGTTCCAATATCTACATATGATGAAGTTATGCCCTTGAATATTCTTGCAACTCCCTTATTAAAATCTATAGTTACTAAGGATATTGAACTCGGTGTAAAACTTGGTGTTTTAGAACTGGCGCCTGAAGATCTTGGATTAATGAGCTATGTTTGTCCAAGTAAATATGATTACCAAACAATATTGCAGGAAAATTTAGATTTAATATATGACCAAATGATATGAGATTACCATTTTTAAGAAATTATTTTAATTCTGTTAAGCCAAATTTCGTAGGAGGTGGAAAATATGAGAGATGGTTTCCATTATTCGATGCAATAGAAAACTTTATTTTTTCAACTTCTACTAAAACTGTAAATCCTATTCACGTCAGAGATTCGCTAGATATACAAAGAGTAATGGTAATTGTTTGGTTATCTGCATTTCCTGCATTGTTTTTTGGTATATATAACATTGGAGACTATGGTTTAAATTATTTAAATACTATTGGGGTTGAAGATACTGGTGATTGGCATCATTCACTGATATCGCTACTAGGTTATGATAATAATTCTTTCCTGAATAAATTTTGGTTTGGTGCTGTATATTTCATCCCCATTTATTTTGTTGCTTTTGCAGTTGGTATTTTTTGGGAGGCAGTATTTGCAATTATTAGGAAACATGAAATTAATGAAGGATTGTTTGTTTCGTCAATCCTATTTGCATTAACTTGTCCACCAGACTTACCTTTATGGCAAGCAGCTCTAGGTATGACTTTTGGTATAGTTATTGGTAAAGAAGTATTTGGTGGCACAGGTAAAAATTTTCTTAATCCCGCACTAACAGGAAGAGCTTTTTTATATTTTGCTTATCCAAGTGATATTTCTGGGGATAAAGTATGGATAGCTGGCCTAAATGATATGAATGTAATCCCAGAGGGCTATAGTGGTGCTACTGCTTTATCGTATGCAGCTCAATCAGGAGTTGATGGATTGCAGGAAAACTTTTCATGGACAAATGCATTTTTTGGTTTTATGCCGGGATCAGTAGGTGAAACTTCTACTTTTCTTATATTAATTGCAGGATTGATTTTAGTTTTTACTAGAGTTGCATCTTACAGGATCATACTTGGAACAATAATTGGGATGATAGTTATGACAAGCATTCTTAACTTGGTTGGCTCTGAAACAAATATTATGTTCAATGTGCCATGGTACTGGCATCTAGTGATTGGTAGCTTTGCTTTTGGCTTAGTATTTATGGCAACTGAGCCAGTATCTGGATCTGGAACTAATATCGGAAGATGGATTTATGGTGGTGTAATTGGCGTTACTGTTATATTGATTCGAGTTGTAAATCCTGCATTTCCTGAAGGAATGATGTTAGCTATATTATTTGCAAATTTACTTGCACCGGTAATTGATCAATTTGTAATAAACGCAAATATTGCAAAGAGAAATAGAGCGCTCAGTTATGAATGAGTCAGTAATTAAAACGCTCGTTGTTGCTTTGATTGTCTGTCTATTATGTTCGTTAGTGGTTTCATCTGTTGCAGTTAGTTTAAGGGATGCTCAAAATCTAAATAAATTAAATGATCAACGAATAAAAGTTTTACAAGCTGCAGGAATATATGATGATACAAAATCTATTGAAGAACAATTTAACTCTATAACTAGCAAACTCATAGATTTTGAAAATAATGCTATAGTTGATTCATTTGGAGATATAGAACTTTCAACATATGATCCTGTTGAGTACTCAAAGAAAGATGGTTACTTTACTCCCATTGCACCAAATGATGATATTGCAGTCATCAAAAATAGAGAAAAGTTCGGAAAGATATTTATTCTTAAAGATTCAGAAAATAACCTATCCAAAGTAATTTTACCGATAAGAGGTTATGGTCTTTGGGGAACATTATATGGATATATTTCTCTATCATCAGATTTGAATACTATTGAAGGTCTCGAATTTTATGAACATAAAGAAACGCCTGGTTTAGGTGGCGAAGTTGATAATCAAAAATGGAAAAATATGTGGGTTGGTAAAAAAATCTATGGAGTAAAAAATGATGTCCAATTCCAAGTAATTAAAGGATCTGTTGATAATGAAAGTCAATTAGCGATATATCAGGTAGATGGTTTATCCGGTGCAACCATAACTAGTAGAGGTGTTACAAATATGATTGCATACTGGTTTGGAGAAAACGGCTATAAGGAAGTATTAGGTAACTTAAAAAATGTAAATAAAACATAAATTTAAAATCACCATGGCAAGCAAATACAAAGATCTACTAATAAAACCACTAGTAACTGAGAATCCTATAACTTTACAAATCCTTGGTATTTGTTCTGCCTTAGCAGTCACTAGTAATTTAACAGTTACATTAATTATGTGTGTAGCTCTTACAAGCGTTCTAACTTTTTCAAACTTTTTTATATCTCTTGTAAGAAATTATATTCCATCAAGTGTAAGAATAATTGTGCAAATGACTATAATTGCCTCTCTTGTAATTGTTGTTGATGAATTGCTAAAAGCTTATAACTATGAAGCTAGTAAAAAGCTAACTGTATTTGTTGGACTGATTATTACCAATTGCATTGTCATGGGTCGAGCAGAGGCTTTTGCAATGAAAGAGAAACCGATTCCAAGTTTAGTTGATGGTTTTGGTAATGGTTTAGGGTACAGCTTTATATTGATTGTTGTGGCCGTTATTAGAGAGCTATTTGGTGCAGGAACACTGATGGGTTATGAGATATTTGTAACAACTACAAATGGAGGTTGGTATCCAGCAAACAATCTATTGCTGCTACCACCTAGTTCATTCATTATCATTGGTCTAATGATATGGGTTATAAGAACACTAAATAAAGAACAAATTGAATCAAAAGAGTTTGTTCCATCGAAACATAATACAGCTCCCAATTATGAAAAGAGAGAATTAAATGTTTGAATATTATTTAAATCTATTCTTAACAACAGTCTTTATTGAAAATATAGCGCTCTCTTTTTTCTTGGGTATGTGCACATTTATTGCAATATCCAAAAAGATTGATGCAGCAATTGGTCTTGGAATAGCTGTCATTGTTGTTTGTTTAATAACAGTGCCGTTGAATAATCTTATTTATAATTATGTTTTAAGAGAAGGGGCGCTTGAATGGGTAGGTTTGCCAAATACTAATTTGGAATTTGTTGAATTAATTAGCTACATAGGTGTCATAGCAGCAGCTGTGCAAATTTTAGAGATGTTTCTAGATAAATTTGTACCAGTTTTGTACAATGCACTTGGTGTTTTTCTACCCTTAATTACTGTTAATTGTGCAATACTTGGAGCTTCACTTTTTATGGTAGAAAAAGATCTTATGTTTACTGAAAGTGTAGTCTATGGACTTGGTGCTGGTGTTGGTTGGGCAATGGCTATTGTGATACTAGCTGGTATAAGAGAAAGACTAAAATATGCTGATATACCAGATGGTCTTCAAGGATTAGGTATAACTTTCATAATTGTAGGACTAATGAGTTTTGGTTTCATGTCATTTGGAGGCATTTCGTTATAAAAAGGAAATATTATGTCAATTGATTTATTTTTAGGTGTTCTATCTTTTACTGGTGTTGTACTCCTGCTTGTTTGCATAATAATCTTTGCAAGAAGTTTATTGGTTAGCACTGGATCGGTTAATATCGAAATAAATGATGATCCAACTAATACTATTACTGTTCCAGCTGGATCCAAATTACTTCAAACTCTTGCAGAAAATAAAATATTTTTATCTTCAGCGTGCGGTGGAGGCGGGACTTGCAGTCAATGTAAATGCCAAATTATAGATGGGGGAGGCTCCATACTACCAACTGAAGAGTCACATTTCACTACAAAAGAAAAGTCAGATGGTTGGCGTTTGTCATGTCAGGTGCCAGTAAAAGAGGATCTTAAAATAAAAATTCCTGATGAAGTATTTGGAGTGAAAGAATGGGAATGTGAGGTTATCTCAAATAATAATGTTGCCACTTTTATAAAAGAGCTTATTTTAAAACTTCCTGATGGTGAAGAGGTAAATTTTAAGGCTGGTGGTTATGTACAGTTGGAGGCACCTAAATATGAAAATCTTTCATACAAAAACTTTAATATAGAAGAAGAATATCATGAAGATTGGGATAGATTTAAAATATGGGACAATACTGCCAACAATGATGATTCAATAATTAGAGCTTATTCAATGGCTAATTATCCTGAAGAGAAGGGTGTATTAAAATTCAATATTAGAATTGCCTCTCCACCTCCTGGTTCAGATGTTCCGCCTGGACTTATGTCATCCTGGGTATTTAACCTTAAAAAAGGAGATAAAGTTAGAGTATTTGGACCGTTTGGTGAGTTCTTTGCAAAAGAAACAGATAATGAGATGGTATTTGTTGGCGGTGGAGCTGGTATGGCGCCAATGCGAGCACATATATTTGATCAACTTTTAAGATTAAACTCAAAACGAAAAATTACTTTCTGGTATGGAGCTAGAAGTTTAAGAGAAATGTTTTATGTAGATGAATTTAATAAGCTTGATAATGATAATGAAAACTTTAACTGGCATGTAGCATTATCAGATCCACTCCCTGATGATAATTGGGAAGGCAAAACTGGTTTTATACATCAAGTATTATTTGATAATTATCTCAAAGATCATCCAGCACCAGAGGATTGTGAGTATTATTTATGTGGGCCACCAATGATGAATAAAGCAGTAATTGAAATGCTATTAGATCTTGGAGTTGAACCAGAAAATATTGCTCTTGATGATTTTGGCGGCTAATTGATTAGTAGAAATTTCATTGCTAAGACTCTAGCTTTTGTTGTAGCAACTTTATGTGTTTATACAGCTTACGTATATAACCAAAAACAGGTTTATAGAGTATCAGGTAGTATATTTGGTTCTTCTTACAATATAATCTCCCCAACATACATAAACGACCAAGTACATCAAAGCATTAAAGATGAGCTTAATAGAATAGATCTTATAGCATCAAATTATAAAAATAATTCTGAGTTATCATTAATTAATCAGGCCGAAATTAATAAAAAGATTACCATCTCAAATGATCTACAAAAAATTATAGAATCATCAATTGAGTTTAATAAAATTTCTAATGGAGCATTTGATGTAACCTTAGGTAATACAATCAATCAATTAGGATTTGGTCCTGAAATTTTTTTAAATCAAAGGGATAAAGTAATTGATTATCAAGAAAAATTTACAATTAATAATAATTTATTTGTAAAACGTGATTACTTTCTCATTGACTTATCTGCTATCGCAAAAGGTTACGCAGTAGATAAAATTGCTGATTTATTAGATCAATTAAATTTTAATAATTACTTTATCGATATTGGTGGCGAGGTAATCGTAAAAGGTAATAAACACAATCAGCCATGGATAATTGGTATTCAAGATCCAAGCAGCCAACTAATTAAACCTATTATGCAAATTGAACATGATTCAAATAAAAGGTTGTCAATGGCTACGTCTGGAGAATATAGGAATTATTATGTTAAAGATGCAAAGACTATATCTCATACTATCAATCCAAAAACATTAGAATCAATTTCTCAGACATCATTGAGTGTTAGCGTAAAAGGAAATTTTGATTGTATGAGTGCAGATGCCTATGCTACATGGTTTAATGTTATTGGTCCTACTGAATCATTAGAAATAGCTAATTCAAGGCAAATTGCAGTTATGTTTATTGTTAAAAATAGTAATGGTATTGAATTTAGACAATCAAATTATTGGTAAAATATAACAATGTTTGAATTTTTTGCAGCATTCATATTAATTTGTACAACCTTTGTTTTTATTGCTTTGAGTTTAATAATCAAAAATAAACCTGTTCAAGGAAGTTGTGGTGGCCTCGCAAACATCACAGATGATGGAAAATGTGGCTATTGTGGCAAGCCGGTTAATGAGGGCTGTGATTTAGATGATTAAAACTGATTCATGGTGTTGTCATCACCAGCTGCTTTAAGAGCATTTTCACCAGAAAAATATTCTTTGTGTGTATCACCAACGTTTGTTCCAGCTAAGTCTTGATGTTTTACAGAAGACATATTTCTTCTAATCTCCTGCCTTTGAATGCCTTTAACGTATGCAAGCATCCCTTGATCTCCAAAATATCCTTCAGATAAAACATCTGTACCTAAGGCAGTTTCATGATACGTAGGTAAGGTTATAAGATGATGAAAAATCCCTGCTTTTTCTGAAGCATCTTTTTGGAATTGTTTAATCAATTCATCAGCTTTTGCTGCAAGCTCAGATTCATCATACTGAGATTCCATTAAAGCTTTTGGATTTTCTTTTGGATCAGGGTATTTAGAAACATCTTCATTATTTTCAATCATTTCATAATAGACTTGCTCTCTAAAAGCTAGAGTCCAATTAAATGATGGAGAATTGTTGTAGACTAATTTAGCATTTGGAATTGTTTTTCGAATTTCTTTTACCATATCTGAAATTTGTTTAACATTTGGTTTCTCAGTCTCAATCCAAAGAAGATCTGCACCATTTTTTAAGCTAGTAATACAATCCAATACTACTCTGTCAAAACCTGTATTAGCTTTAAATCTATATAGACCATTTGACAATCTTACTGGTTTTACCTGTACACCATTTTGATGAATAGCTATATCATTTTCGTTTAAATCTTCAAGATTATTAATTTCTTCCGTTTCAAGAAATGAATTATATTGATCAGCAAGATCACCAGATGTTTTTGAAACTGGCACCTTTTGAGTTAATCCTGCTCCCAAAGAATCTGTTCTGGCAACAATTATTCCATTATCAACACCCAATTCTAGAAAGGCATATCTTACTGCATTAATTTTTGCTAAGAAGTCTTCATGTGGCACGGTTACCTTGCCATCCTGATGACCACATTGTTTTTCATCTGACACCTGATTCTCAATTTGTATCGCACATGCTCCGTTTTCAATCATTTTTCTTGCAAGTAAGTATGTTGCTTCCTCATTACCAAAACCTGCATCAATATCTGCAATAATTGGAACAACGTGAGTTTCAAAATTATCAATTTTTTCTATAATTTTTGACGTATCTTCATTTTTTGATTCAAGCTCATCAAGCTCATCAAATAAATGTTGTAATTGAATTGAATCAGCTCTTTTAAGGAATGTATATATTTCTTTTATTAGGGCTGGTACAGATATTTTTTCATGCATGCTTTGATCTGGAAGGGGACCAAATTGTGATCTAAGTGCTGCAACCATCCAGCCACTCAAATAAACATAGGTCTTTTCAGTTGTTTTTTTTGTTCTTTTAACTCCCATCATCATTTGTTGAGCAACAAAACCATGCCAACATCCTAATGATTGAGTATAAATAGATGCATCTTTATCATAAGCATCCATGTCTTTTCTCATGATATCCGCAGTGTATCGTGCAATATCTAATCCAGTCTTAAACCTATTTTGTAAGGACATGCGAGCAACAAATTTTGGATCAATAGATTTCCATGCATCAGATTGAAATCCATCTATGTTCTTAATGCGAGCAATCTCATCAAGCAGTTTCAGTTTTGACATAAATTCTCCGGTAGGTCACTAATTATAATATGAAAAAAAATTAAAACTATAATAGATTGGCTTGTCCAATATAGTTTTGCGGAGTAAGGGCTAATAACTTATTTTTTGATTTTAATGAAATAGGAAGATTATTTACCAGTTGTTTATAAGATTCTTTATCCATTTCAGAACCTCTAGTAAAATCTTTTATATATTCATACGCATCATCAATACCCTCAAGTTTCATTACTATTTGAATAGCTTCACTTAGAACTTGCCAATTATTATTTAGTTCTTCTAGTGCTTTTTGATTATTAATATGCAATTTACTTAATCCTTTGGCAGATGATTTAATGCCTAAAAATGAGTAACTGATTGCTGTTCCCACATTTCTTAATACAGTAGAGTCACTTAGATCCCTTTGTAAACGTGATTTTTGAAGTTTATCAGCAAGGAATACTAGCAAACTGTTAGCAAGTTGAAGATTGCCTTCAGAATTTTCAAAATCAATGGGATTAACTTTATGAGGCATAGTAGATGAACCAACTTCGTTTTTATTTATTTTTAATTTGAATAAATCATTTGAAATATAAGTCCATATGTCTCTGTTAAAATCAATTAAAATATTATTGATTCTTACCATGGAATGCGCAAAAGATGCTATCGAATCATGGGAGTCAATTTGTGTTGTAATTGGATTGATCTGAAGGCCGATAGTTCTCCCAAATGAATTTATAAATGCACTCCAATTTTTTGTAGTTGAAATAAGTGATAATGTATGAAAATTTCCAGTTGTTCCAGAAAATTTTCCATATATTTCAATTGATTTAAATATCCTAATCTCATTTTGTAACCGATGTGAAAAAACCTTCAGCTCTTTTCCAAATGTTGATGGTGAAGCAGGCTGTCCATGAGTCCTTGCAAGAATAGGCTTATTTTTCCACTGTTTTGCTCGTGTATATAATTGCTTTTGTAAGTGTTGTAAATTTTTTATGTATATGGTCTTCGCTTCGTTAAAAATTAGTGCATAGGAAGTTGAATTAACATCTTCACTTGTTAAACCAAAATGGATGTATTTAGAGTAGGGACTTAGTGACTTGATGGCTGCAAATTTTGATCTAATAAAATATTCAATTGCTTTTACATCATGATTTGTTTTCTTTTCAATTTTTTTAATTTGTTTTGCATCATTTTGATTGAAATTATCAATTATCCCATTAATAAGTTTTTGATTTACTATTGATAATTTTTTGAAATTATTTGGTAATTTTTTGCAAAGATATAACAGCCAATTTAGCTCAACTAGTAAGCGCGTTTTATTTAAATAAGATTCAGAGAATAAATAATTTATCTCATCTATTTTATTTGAATATCTAGAATCTAATGGTGAAACTAATTTATCTTTTAACATATTTCAATTAATGGCTTTACTAATTATTCCTCCACCAATGCAAATTTTATCACTTTGATCATAAAAAACGGCTGATTGACCTGGTGCAATTGCTCTTATTTTTTCGTTGAAACGAACAGTGCTTGTTGAAAGATCTAAACTACAATCAACTGCCTTTTGTCTGTGTCTGACTTGAACCTTACACATAATCTGATTAGATCTAAATTTTGAATGTTGATTAATAAATTTCATAGAGTCTAATTCCAGACCAGTGTTTAAAAGTAGATCGTTATCTTCTCCTTGACATACATATACAGTATTCAAGTTGATGTCCTTTTTATATACATACCATGGCAGTTCTGATTTATTCTTTACACCACCAATATTCAACCCTTGTCTTTGTCCTATTGTATATAAAGCTGAACCATGATGCTCGCCAAGAATATTACCCTCATTATCAATTATCTCACCAGGAGTTAATTCTATAAATCGGGATAAAAAGTTTTTAAGATTTCTCTCTCCAACAAAACAAATACCTACAGAGTCTTTCTTGGTGCTGATATGTAAACCAATATCTGATGCAATATTTCTTACTTCAGTTTTATTTATTTTAGAAAGAGGGAATATACAATTTTTAAGATCTTTTGATTTAACCTCATGTAAAAAATATGTTTGATCTTTGTTGATATCTTTTGATCTAGACAAATAAACATCATCTTTTTCTTTTGTAAGGGAAGCATAGTGTCCAGTTGCAATGTGTGTAGCCCCAATTTGCTTTGCATAATCAATAAATGCTTTAAATTTAATTTCTCTATTACATAGAATATCAGGATTAGGAGTGCGTCCCTTAGCATGCTCACTTAGGAAAAAAGTAAAAACTCTCTCCCAATACTCATCACTGAAATTTGCTTTATGTAATTGGATATCTAATTCATCACATACCTTTGATGCATCTTCAAAATCGATTTCTGATGTGCAAACCTCTCCTGGCTCAGATTGCCAATTTTTCATAAATAAACCGGTAATTTTATATCCCTGATCTTTTAGAAGATATGCTGCAACAGATGAATCAACACCACCCGACATTCCTACCACTATATTTTTATCTTTTTTTCTCATTTATATATATATCAATAAATTATATTTAGTATTTAGAGTATAATCACAACTCAATAATCTAAGCGAAGAGTATTTTAAGACAAAAATGGCATATAAAAATATAAAAATCCCCTCTGAAGGCAAAAAAATTTCTTTTGATAAGTCAGGAAAACTGGTTGTACCGGATAATCCTATAATTCCCTACATAGAAGGTGATGGAATTGGAATTGATATTTCACCTGCAATGATTGCAGTTGTTGATAAGGCAGTTGAAGTAGCATATGAGGGTAAGAAAAAAATATCTTGGATGGAAGTATATTGTGGTGAAAAATCAACAGAGGTATATGGAAAAGATGTTTGGTTGCCTGATGAAACCATTGAGGCATTAAAAGAATATATAGTAAGTATAAAAGGTCCCCTAACAACTCCTGTTGGTGGTGGTATTAGATCATTAAATGTATCTTTAAGACAAATATTAGATCTTTATGTTTGCTTAAGACCCATCAGATACTTCTCTGGTGTTCCAAGTCCTGTTAAAAATCCATCTTATGTTGATATGGTAATTTTTAGAGAAAATTCAGAAGATATATATGCTGGAGTTGAATTTGATGGTGGATCAAAAGATGCTGACAAACTTGTAAATTTTCTCCAAAAGGAATTCAAGGTAGATAAAATTAGATTTACAAATAATGTTGGATTGGGTGTTAAGCCGATTTCTGAAGAGGGAACAAATCGCCTAGTAAGACAAGCTATAAATTATGCAATTGATAATAATAGATCATCAGTTACGCTTGTTCATAAAGGCAACATAATGAAATTTACAGAAGGTGCATTTCGTGATTGGGGCTATCAACTTTCTGTTGATGAATTTGGTGGAGAGCCCCTAGATGGTGGTCCATGGCATGTCATCAAAAATCCAAATAATGGTGATAATATAATAATCAAAGATGTTATTTGTGATGCATTTTTACAACAAATACTTACTCGTCCAAAAGAATATGATGTTATTGCAACCATGAATCTTAATGGTGATTATATTTCAGATGCATTGGCAGCATGTGTTGGAGGGATTGGAATAGCTCCGGGTGCAAACATTGGTGACTCATGTGCACTTTTTGAAGCAACTCATGGAACCGCACCTAAATATGCTGGTCAGGACAAAGTAAACCCTGGCTCGCTAATGCTTTCTGCTGAGATGATGCTAAGACATTTAGGATGGGCTGATGCTGCGGATTTAATAATTTCAAGCATGGAAAAAGCTATCGTTGATAAGATGGTTACTTATGATTTTGAAAGATTAATGGATGATGCAAATCTAGTATCTTGTTCTGGTTTTGCTAATGAGATGATTGAGAGAATGTGAACAATTTATCTAAAGATACCTCGAATGGTCAAGCTTTAGGAACGGTCACACTAGAAAAAAAACCTGAAGTCAAAGAGCCACCACTTTTTCAAGTTGTATTGCTAAATGATGACTATACACCAATGGAGTTTGTTGTCTTTGTAATTCAAAAAATTTTTGGTTATGAGCATGGCAAGGCGACTGAAATTATGTTGTCAGTTCACAACAAAGGCAAGGGAGTTTGTGGTATATTTTCTAAGGAGATAGCTGAGATGAAATGTAATGAAATAAACAACTTAGCTCAGGCTCATGAGCATCCATTATTAAGTGAAATTGAACCGTTATCAGATTAATGTTTAGTAAAGAATTAGAACAATCAATATCAAATTTGTTTGATGAAGCTCATAAATCAAACATTGAATACATAACTATTGAACATTTGTTATTAATGATTCTTAGTGATTATGATGTAAAGGAATCTTTATTATCATGCGATGTAAATATTGAAAATTTAAAAACACAAATCAGTGATCACATAAAAGAGACTTCCCCAATTAAAAATAATCATGAAGAACCAGTAAAACCTACACTTGGTTTTCAGCGTGTTCTCCAAAGATCAGTATTTCATGTGCAATCATCTGGCAAAGGTATCGTTAAGCCAATTAATATTCTCGTTGCAATATTTTCTGAAAAAGAGAGTCACTCTGTTTATATTCTTTCCAAGCTTGGGGTTTCTCGATTAGATATAGTGAGTTATTTATCGCATGGCAAAAAAGAAAAAAACACTGAACCAAATGAAAATGCTCAACAAGAAGTTAGTAATGAAAATGAATTGGCTAGTGAGACTGATAACAAGTTTTTATTAAATCTAAATGAACAAGCTACAAACGGAAAAATCGACAAGTTAATTGGAAGGAAAGAAGAAATATCAAGACTTATTCAAATTCTTGCAAGAAGAACAAAAAATAATCCCTTACTTGTTGGAGAATCTGGAGTTGGTAAAACTGCATTAGTAGAAGGACTAGCACATTTAATTGTTACTAAAAATGTTCCTAAATATTTAAATGATCATGTAATTTACCTACTAGATATTGGAGGGTTAATTGCGGGAACTAAATATAGAGGTGATTTTGAAAAACGGTTAAAAGAAGTAATGAGTTTTCTTGAGAGCCAAGAAAAATCTATTTTATTTATTGATGAAATACATACTATTATAGGGGCAGGTTCTGCTTCTGGAGGTACGTTAGATGTATCTAATTTATTGAAGCCTGCTTTAGGTAAGGGTACATTAAGATGTATTGGTTCTACCACTTTCAATGAATTTAGAGGTATCTTTAATCAAAATCAGGCTTTATCAAGAAGATTTCAAAAAATAGATGTTATTGAGCCATCGATCGATGAATCAGTGGAAATCCTAAATGGTATTAAACAACTTTATGAAGATCACCATAATGTAAAATTTTCGGATAATTCAATTGAAACTGCAGTTAAGCTCTCAGATAAATTCTTGAATGATAGGTTTCTTCCTGATAAAGCGATTGACTTAATTGATGAAACTGGTGCCTTGCTTAATATAAACAGAAAGAATAAGAATAAAATTACTGTAAAAGATTTAGATATAGAAAAAACTATATCGAAGATTACTAAAATACCTGAAAAAACATTATCTAAAGATGAATCTGTTAATTTAAAAAACCTTGAAAGAGATCTCAAAAGAGTTATTTTTGGTCAAGATAAAGCTATTGATGCTCTTTGCAATGCAATTAAACTATCAAGAGCAGGACTTAGAGATGATAATAAAACGATAAGCTCTTTTATCTTTGCCGGGCCAACAGGTGTTGGTAAAACAGAAATTTCTAAGCAGCTAGCCTCGATTTTAGGAATTGAACTTATCAGATTTGATATGTCAGAATATATGGAAAGACATACTGTTTCTCGATTGATTGGAGCTCCCCCAGGATATGTAGGTTTTGATCAAGGTGGTTTACTAACTGAGGCAGTTGTTAAAAATCCTTACTCTGTTCTTTTATTAGATGAAATAGAGAAAGCTCATCCTGATATATTTAATATACTTCTGCAAGTTATGGATAATGGAGTACTTACTGATAACAATGGCAGAAAAGCCGACTTTAGAAATGTAATTATAATAATGACTACTAATGCTGGTGCTGAACTTCTTGAAAAGAAGTCTATTGGCTTCAATTCACAGTCAAATGAGACTGACGCAATTAAAACTCTTAAGAAACTCTTTTCTCCTGAATTTAGAAATAGATTAGATGAAATAATACAGTTTAATTACTTACCCAAAAAAGTAATACTATCAATAGTAGATAAATTTCTTGTAAAGCTACAGGCACAATTAGATGAAAGGGGTATAGAGCTAATTTACTCTAATAAAGTAATTAATTGGATAGCGGAAGAGGGCTATGACAAGGTTATGGGTGCAAGACCAATGGAAAGATTTATCACTGAAAATATCAAGAAGCCTCTGGTGGATAGTATTTTATTTAGAAGTGATAAAAAGGGACATCAAATTAAAGTCGACTTTAAAGACGGGAAAGCTGTATTTACTAGTCCTAAAAAATCAGCAAAAGTAACTTGATTATCTTCCTCTAAAAGTAATTCTTCCTTTAGTTAAATCATAAGGAGTCATTTCTACTTTCACTTTATCACCAGTGAGTATTCTGATGTAATGTTTTCTCATCTTGCCTGAGATATGAGCATCTATGATATGGCCATTCTCAAGCTTAACTTTAAATTGTGTATTAGGAAGAGTTTCTATTACTTCTCCATCAAATTCTAAGTTATCTTCTTTAGCCATCGAAGCTATAATACATTAAATTTTGAGTAACCAATAATTATTATTATATTTTTGCTAAAGAGAGTATATTCTATAATTTAAGCTGATGAGTTCTACAAAACAAATTCTACTCGATCTATTAGTTCCTAGTTCGCTCCATCTACCTGCGAGGTATAACTATTATAAATTCAAAGGATATATTGATAAGGAAATGTTATATGTTCAAGAACATCTCAACACAAATCATACCTTTCTTGATATTGGAGCAAATGCAGGTATTTATTCATATCATTTTAGAAATAAAATGAAAAAAATTGTCGCTTTTGAGCCTGTTAAAGAAATACTTATTTCGCTCGAAAACTTGAAGAGTAGAAATATTGAGATTCATAACTGTGCACTTTCAAATAACAATGATTATCTTGAAATTCATATACCAGTTGATAAATATGGTAATACAATCTCCTATACTGCATCTTTAGAAGCTAGGAGTGAGAATACAGTTAAAAGAAGAATTGAAGTTAAAAAACTTGACGACTTTAACTATCAAGATATAAGTCTTATTAAAATTGATGTTGAGGGTCATGAACTAGAGGTACTTAAAGGAGGTTACGAAACAATTAAAAAATTTAAACCACCTTTGGTTATAGAAATTGAACAAAGACATTTAGCTTATGATATGAGTAAAACATTAGACTATATTAAATGTATTGGGTATGAAATATTTTTTATAAATAATTCTGACCTATGTTCAATAAATAAATTTTCATATGATAAGCATCAAAAACCATATTTAGATAATGTTATGGATAAAAACTATATAAATAATTTTGTTTGCATGCCAATTTGAATAAATATGCTTTTAAAATGACAAATTTTGATCTATCAGCTGGTTACTATGAATCAAATTGGCCAGTTGAATGCGGCGGAAATAGAAGACAAAAGATATTCCACGGATCACTTAATGTTAAAAATAAGACCCATAATTTAACTACTAAGATTAATAATCGATGGAATGTAATGTTTATTCAAAGAGATGTTAATGAATTATATCTTACAGGGACAATGCCTAATTTTATTGGTGACAAACCATTTGGATGGGTACAAAAGTTGAACCCAGACAATCTAGAGGTTATGTATGAATCTCCAAATTTAGAATGTGGTGATCACATCTGGTGTGGTGCTATTGCAGCACATGTAAATGGCACTATCATTAATGTGAATGGTTCATTTATGCATATTCTTGATGATAAATGTAATGTAATAAAGGAAATAAAACTTCCAATTAATCAAGCTCATAATGGCCTGTTAATTCTTTCAGATGGAAGTATTGTTACAAAGGACATTCGTTTATCCAATGATTTTGCATCTACGTTAACTAGACTAAGTCCTGATGGAAAATTAATAGGTAAGCCTCTTAAGCTGCCAGAAGGATCGATGGGAAGAATAGCTTGTGATATTGATGGGGATGGAGAATGTATTTATATACCTGGCGTAGAGCATATATTTAAAATTAAAGTAAAAAAAGATTCATTATCATTGGATAAAAAATGGGTAATTAAATATAGAGAAAATGGCGGAGATTATGGATTGGCATGGGATGGCTGTATATCGAATAATCATATTTGGTTAATGAATAACGGTGATATTGAATCTGTTCGTTCTATTTTTAATCAACATCCAAATGGAAGATTTACATCTCCACCGGGAACACTAAGTTGGCAAAGACCTGCACTATGGAAAGGCAATCAACAACTTCTCAAGATTTCAACAACTAGCAATAAAGTTGATTACATAAATATTTCAGATAAAACTGGAGGAGGGATTATAGCTCCACCTGTTGCGATACCTAAATACAACTTATGTATAGCGTGGGATAGTTTAAATGGTGGATTATATGCAGTTGATCAAAACACACTTCAAATTAAGTGGTCGATCGATATTAGACCAACAATGCAACCTATAGTATTTAATAAATCTGATGAACTTGTAATAAATAGTTATGAGAATAAATCAGATCATATTGTTGTGATTGATGTCAAAAATGGTGAGTTACTTCAAAAAATAGATTTAAAATCACCATTAGCAAACGGCATGTTTTTAACTCCAGGAATTGATAATGATGTATATTATTGTTCAACATTAGCAATCGCAAAAATTAAATGGTTATAGCAATCCCTATAATGAAGATATGCATTTTAAAGTTAAAAATAATTTACTAAGAAAGATTTATTCCTACTTTTTGAGGAAAGCTCTTTTTAGAAATAGAGACGATTTTCATGCATCTAATAAACCAATATATGCAGGATTATTAAATGAATATATATCAATTGATATCATGGTTGATGGAGTTTACGATCTCAAATCAATTAATGAAATTATTGAATTGGTTGAGTCAAACTATTTAGTAAAGAAGATAGATACACTTATTGATATTGGTGCAAATATAGGAAATCATTCTTTATTTCTTGCTAAATATTTTAAACAAATCGAAGCCTTTGAGCCTAATCCATTTACGTTTGAACTATTAAAGTTAAATGCTTCAAAATACCAAAATATAAATATTCATAATTTTGGATTATCTTCTAAGGAAGGTACGTTTTTTTTATCAGAAGATTCAAGAAATCTCGGTGGCTCAAAGATATATTCAGACAGAAATCATATTCCAACACAGCTAGAGACAAGAGAAGTAAACTTAAAAAAATTAGATGATCTTGAAATGCTTTGCTCAAAAAACGAAGTCCTTATAAAACTGGATGTTGAGGGCCATGAATTAAAAGTTCTTGAAGGATCTCGAAATTTTATAATTAAAAATACGCCCGTAATTTGTTTTGAACAACACATTGATGACTTTAATAATTCTGAGTCTCCATGTATAAATTTTCTTTATGATTTGGGTTATGAATTTTATTTATTTAAAAGCAATTTCGAAAAATATAAACCGTTTATTCTAAAAACTATTTTAAAATCAATTTTCTCAGAAAGATTTACACTTTCTAAAATAAATGAATTTAAGCCTATGTTTTATGATTCAATTATTGCTATTCATAAAGATTCGATAAGTAGTATTAATTTAACATAATATATATTATGCGAAGTAATATATTTATGTAAAGGGAAACTTATGCTCCAACCTATTAATAGATTATTATTAAAAACATGAAGACATCATTTAAAGTATTAAATTTTGTACTGCTATTTATTATGATAAGTTCTTGCGATATGAATCAAGTGTCTAAACCCTCGCCCAAAAAAGTTCCTTTTGAACTAACGCAACATAATGATAGAAGAATTGATAACTATTATTGGATTCGAGATGATGAAAGAAATGATCCAGAGGTTATTGAATACCTAGAATCAGAAAATGCATATGCGGATGCATGGTTTAAATCAAAACATGATTACAAATCTGAGATTGTTACTGAGCTAATTGCTCAAGTGCCTGATGAAGAAATTTCATTTCCGGTTAAAAATGGAGATTTTAAATATTTCAGAAAAATTCAAAAGAATGATCAACTTCCAAAATATTTTAGAACAGATGCAGCTAATAAAACTGTAATGTATCTAGATCCTAATATTAAACTCAGAAATCAAAAATATTATTCAATAGGTTCAGTTTCCCCCTCCCCTGATAATAATTTAATAGCATTTACAGAAGATAATAATGGCAGAAGACAATACGATATTAAATTCCTTAATCCTATTACGCTTGATATAAGAAATCCAAAGATTGACGATGCATCAGGTAACATTATTTGGTCAAAAAATAATAAGCATATTGTTTATCTAAAAAAAGATCCTGAAACGCTCATAAGCAACTCGGTTTATGTGCATACAATTGGTACCTCATCATCAAAGGATAAACTGATATATCAAGAAATAGATCCTGAGTACAACATAGATATATCTAGATCAAAATCAAAAAAATTTGTATACATAAATGTTGAAGCAACTAATGATAATGAAATTTATCTAGTCGATCTTGATGATCCAATAGCGAAACCAATGTTATTTCTAAAAAGATCAACTAATCATCTTTACTATCTTGAACATGTTGATGGTGAAAGTTTTTATGTAAGAACTAATAAAAACGCTCCTAATTTTAAGGTTTTAAAAGTAAACAGCCTTAGTCAAATTGATCTAAAAAATGCTGATGTAATCGTTGAACATAATGAAAATATTTTTATAAGTGATTTTCTTTCTCTAAAAGATACTTTAATTCTTGAGATTAGAGAGAATGGTCTACCAGAAATTGAGATCATTGATATTTCAAATCAACAAAGAAATCGACTTGAATACGCTAACAATGCTTACAATGTTTTTTTAAATTCAAATAATATATCAGATCAAAATGGGTTTTATTTTAACTATTCTAGTCTTACCTCTCCAAGCTCCATTTATTACTACAATTTTTTAACAAACAAACAGGAAATTAAATGGGAAAAAAATATCTCTTTGTATGATAAAAAAAATTACGTTGATGATCGTTTTTTTATTGAGGCACGTGATGGGGTCAAAGTACCCGTGATGACACTTCGACATAAGGATACCAGCCCACAAAACGCACCAATCTTATTTTATGGCTACGGTTCATATGGCATCTCTCAAGAAGCAAGGTTTAGAGAAACACTTATTCCTTTGCTAAATAGAGGTTTCATATTTGCGGTGATCAATATTAGAGGTGGTGGAGAGATGGGTAAGCATTGGTATGAGAATGGCAGAATGTTTAACAAAATGAATACTTTCTATGATTTTAATGATGGTGTAAGGGAAGTATTAAAAAAAGGTTTGGGTGATCCTAAAAATGTATTTGCACAAGGAGGTAGCGCAGGAGGCTTGCTAATGGGTGCCATAATAAACTTAGAGCCTAAACTTTATAAAGGTATATTATCGGGGGTCCCATTTGTTGACGTCCTTACAACAATGTCAGATCCTAGCATTCCACTTACAACATTTGAATATGATGAATGGGGAAATCCTAATAATAAAGATGAGTATTTGTATATGAAAAGATATTCTCCTTATGACAATATAAAAGAATTAAATTATCCTGCTGTATTTGTTACTTCGAGCTTATTTGATTCGCAAGTTCAATATTTTGAACCTGCAAAATATGTTCCAAAATTACGAGATTATAGTCAGTCAAAAAATCCCATCCTAATGAAAATGAATCTAATAGGTGGGCACGGGGGTTTAAGTGGGAAAATAAATCAATTCAATGAAGTTGCTGAGGAATATAATTTTATAATTAACTTACTCGAATAGAGCTATACTTAAAAATAAATGTGGGGGAATGATGATTAGTATTAATAAAAAAAATATTTTTGGTTTTGTTTTTCTATTGCTTTCTGCTTTTACACACGCAGAAGTACTTATGCAGCCAACTAGCTACTCAAAAGATTTATATAAGCTAGATATTCTTGATGGTACATATAATAAAACTATTGATCATCCAAACAAATTTCTAGATTTTAAATATGGTGATCGTGTAGCAAATACTTCGCAAATAACTAATGCTATTTTGTCATGGGCAGAACAAAGCGAACGTCTTCAAGTTGTTGAATATGCCAAAAGTCACGAAGGAAGATCTTTGTTTGCACTATATATATCATCTCCAAAAAATATTAATCGTTTAGATGAAATTAAATCTAATGTTGGCTTATTGTCTGATGCAAGAAAAATTAATGATTCAAAGGCACGTGAACTTATTGCGGAACTCCCTGCAATTGCATGGATGGCCTACTCTATTCATGGAAATGAAACATCGGGTGCTGATGCAGCACTTGGTATTGTTTACCATCTTATAGCTAGCACCGATCAAGAAATAGTTAACATGCTTGATAATATGGTTGTAATAGTTGACCCAATGATGAATCCTGATGGTCGTGATCGTTTTGCTAAATCATTAGAGCAATATCGAGGTACAGCTCCAAACTATGACGATCAATCTTTGCTTCATACAGGTGATTGGCCTTATGGTAGAACTAATCATTATTATTTTGATTTAAATCGAGATTGGTTTTATTTGACTCAACCTGAAACTCAAGGAAGAGTCAAACTAATTAATGCCTGGAGACCACAAATTCTTGTAGATGCACATGAAATGGGAGCTCAAGATACATTCATGACTGGTCCTGCTAGAGAGCCAATAAATAAAAATATGGATACTGATATTATCAAATGGGGTAATGTATTTGCTAAAAATCAAGCAAATGAATTTGATAAAAGAGATTGGCGTTTTTATACAGGTGAATGGCATGAAGATCTATATCCAGGCTACTCTTTCTATGTTAATTTTAGAGGAACTCTAGGTATTTTGTATGAACAATCTAGAATGTCTGAAGATGGAGTAAGAAGACCAGAAGGCACAATACAATCATACAAAGAATCTGTTCACCATCAATTTGTTAGTACCATATCTAATCTAAGAACTCTTAATATGTACTCAAAAGAAATGTATGTAGACTTTTGGGAAGGTAGAAAATATAACGTTTCACGTGATAGCAAATTTGCAAATCAATCATTTGTGATAATGCCAACTAAAAATAAGGGGCGTTTAAATTCAATCGCTAAAAAGTTAAAAGCACAAGGCATTGAAATTTTTACTAATCAAAAAACTATTAATGTAAAGTCTGCATTAAAACAAACTGGAGATCTATTAGAGAATGTTGTTGTACCAGTTGGAAGCATGATCATTCCAAATAGGCAACCTGAAGCACCATTGATATCTGCAATATTAGAATTTGATGCTGAAATAGATAATGAAGTTTTAGTTGAGGAACGTCAAGAAAATCTAAGAGATGGATCTTCGATAATGTATGACACCACTGCTTTTAATTTTTCTATGATGTATGGTTTAAATGCATTAACGGTCCCTGAAAATATTACAAATAACTTGATAGTGTGGGAACCAACTCCTATTAATATTGAAGTAAATAAAGACGCCATCATGTGGGCAACAGATGGAGCAGATGACAGGTCAGTTGCGTTTGCAGCAAGATTAATGGAGGAAGATATAGAAGTAAGAATTATTGATACAGAATCAATCCTTTCAAATTATTCCCTTTCAAGGGGAAGTGTTGTTGTAATTGCAATGGATAATCCTGAATATGATAATCTTGATACTAAAATTCTTACAATTGCTTCTGAACTAGGTATTGCGGTTGCATCAATTAATTCAGGATATGGAGCAGAAGAGCTTCCAGATTGGGGTGGAAGACATTTTCGTTTATTAGAAAGACCACAAATTGCTATATTAAGTCATGCTGGTTTTAATTCATATGATGTAGGAGTGAGTTGGTGGTCAATTGATCATCATCTTGGTATCCGACACAGTCAAATTAACTCCTCATTAACAAATTATGCTGATTTAAGAAGATATAACACTATAGTTATTCCAAGTGGTTACAATCAAATAAGTGAGTATCAAAAAGAAGCATTGCTAGACTGGATTAACCAAGGTGGTACTTTAATTGCACATAATCAGAGTACGAGATTAATAGCTAATGCAGATATGACAAATACACAATTGCTCCCAAATGCACTGGAAAATAGTAATCAATATAACTTTGATTTAATGCGAGAAATTCTTGCTCTGGATATCAATATTGACAGAGAAAAGATACACAATAATAAAGTAGATACCAATATAAACTACCCTTGGGAAACTTCAGAAGAAGAAAACTCAGAAGAAATGCTGATGAGTAGAGATAAATGGCAATCCATATTTATGCCTTCAGGTGCAATGGTTGCTGGAAGAGTTGATCAAAAACATTGGTTATCATTTGGGACTGATGAAATGCTACCCTTACTATATGGTAATTCTCCAGTACAAATGACTGGAGATAACGTTGAAGCAGTTGTAAGGATTGGAGAACTTGTGCCAAATAGTCAGTCAAATAATACCAAGAGGATAAACTGGTCCTCAATACCAAAGGGATATGATTTGAATGTAAGGATGAGTGGGTTGGTTTGGCCTGAAGCAGCACAAAGAATTGCTAATTCAGCATATCTTACTCGTGAAAAAATTGGTAAAGGCCAGGTCATTTTATTCTCAGGCGAGCCAAATTTTAGAGGTGCTGCAAGAGGTACAAATAGATTATGGCTCAATGCATTGGTATATGGAGCTGGCTTAGGTACAGATGCAAGAATAAATCCATAAAATTTATTTGTGAACAGAAGGCACTTTCTAAAACTAATTACTGCTATTGCTCTGTACTCTCCTTTTGTAAGATCATCAAATAAAAATCTTAAAATTGTAGTTATAGGTGCTGGAATTATTGGTACCTTTATAGCCTATGAATTATCAAAATATGGCATTGATGTTACTTTAATAGACAAAAATAAACCCGGTTCAGGTACAAGTGGATCATCATTTAATTGGGTTAATGCTACCTACCCTAAAAAACCTTACTCATACAATTATTTTGCTCAATTAGGAATCAATTCTTATAAAAATTTATTAAAAGAGATAGATATATCAATTGAATGGAATGGTTCTCTTGAATGGTTTAATTTAAGACAAGATCAGTTAGATCTTTTAAATGAAATTTCTCAATTAATGAATTATCCAACACATACAAAACACGAAATCATCAATTCAGAACAAGCAAATATTCTTGAACCATCTATAAACTTTAACAACAATAAAAATATAGTTTATTCAAAAGATGATGGGACAATAAATACAAGAGAATTAATAAATCTTCTCATAAAAAGCATCAAAATTAATGGAGGCAAGGTTATTACTGAGTGTGAGTATAAGAAATTGAATTTTTATAAAACAAATATAAGCTCAGTAAGTACATCATTGGGTAATATTGACGCAAATAAGGTTGTCTTTGCATGTGGTATTGATACAAATTCATTGTTATCTAAGAACTATCTTATTAAACCAACTCCAGGAGTCATAATAAAATCAAAACCCTACAAGAAAATAATTAATAAAATAATAGTTGGTCCCGGAATCCATTTTTATCAACAATCTAATGGTCAAATAATTATTGGTGAGCAAGGCAGTATTTCAATAACGGATGCAAAATCTCTTAAAAATCGTTTGGAGAGGTTTTCATCAAGATCTATCGAAATGAATTATCTGAATAAAATTAGATCCATGGGCGGTGAGTTTTTTGAAGATATATTTGATTTAGAAATTGATGAAGTATCCATTGGATGGAGACCAATACCAATAGATGGAAAACCAATAATCGGAAGACTTGATCATAATCCTAATATATATTTAGCAACAATGCATAGTGGTATAAGTTTAGGACCCTTAGTTGGTTCATTAGTAGCAAGAGAACTAGTTCAGGATACAGAAATTCCAGTTCTTGAAAATTTTAGACCAAGTAGATTTGATTAAATAAGATAGGGTCGTATTATACGACCCTAATATTAATAGTAGACTAATAAACTCTCTTTATCTGAGCTTTATTATTCTCAATTTTGCCATCAAGAAAAATACTATTTTTCATTGACAAGGTATCTTTATCAGATAATTTCCATGAAATAGAATTAACAAAATTATGATGGTCTTTGTGATAGCCGGGTGATGGATCAGATTCAAAGCTTATAGAATTATTAGAGAGTTTTGCAACCTTAAACATTGGTTCTGTTCCAAGAGCACAATAGTGTTTTATTACAAGAACTCCATCTTTATCTGAGTAAGTAGTGAACATTTCTACGCCATCCTCAACTAGATCTTCTCTAATGGTGTTTCCATTCGACAAGAGTTTAAAATTGTATGAGGCTTCTATTACATTCCCTGAATGCTGAGTTAAAGTTCCCTCCCATTTACCAAGCATATTATCTTTAATGAATTGAAATGCCTTGCTATGAGTAACTTCGCCCAGGTCAACATCACCAACTTTATTATTAGCAGCATCTATACTGAAAGAAAAAATCAATATAAATGAAAAGACTATTTTTTTTAACATTATTTCTCCTTTAACTTCTTGTATATATAGTTTCACAAACTTCAATAGTATCACTAACTTCCTCATCTACATATTGAAGAGATTCATCCCAAATCTTTGACCATTCAGCTCCTGCAAAATAATCATCAATAATTCTTCCTTGTTCACCACCTGTTGGGGCAACTGCTCTCAAATGAAATACCTCTGTTCCGCCACCTAAAGGTGTAAATAAACCAATATTCATATTAAATCCACGAGCTCTGATAGCAGCCTCCATTTCAGTCATTTTTGCTGCATAAGATCTCCAATCGTTAAGCTTTAATCTCCATAATCTCTCATAACCTGGCTCCAGCTTAAAGTCTTTTAGTGGCTTCCATGTCACTGAGTATTGGACTTTTCTTATTTTTTTAAATTCATCTGATGCCTGAAAAGGATCATATTTTTCAGACGCTTCCATAGCTTTTTCTATGCTGGGGAATGCATTCCAAACAAACATTTCACCAGGATACTGATTTCCTGATTTTGTAACACAAACACCTGCAATATCAGATCCAATTACTTCAAATGGCGTGGTGTTATTCTTCATTAATTCAACATACTTTTCTACATCTTTAGCTTTTACATGAAGTGTAGTAAATGCACCCTCACCTATTGAAAAAACTGATCCAACGAAAAAAATACATATTAAATTAATACCAATAAAATACTTTTTCATAATACTTTTCCTCATAAATCAATACTACATCATAAAAATATTAATTTAAGTCTTCAACTAAATAAACAAAAAATGATAATATTCTTTAAAAGTTTACATAGGAGGTAAATAATGGAACTTGAATTATGGGGATTATTTCAAGCTGCTAGAGGTGCAAATGCAACACTAATATTGGCTGTTGTAATAGGCATATGGATAGCTGCTCGATTTGCAAGTGTCGCAATGCAAAATAATGTGCCACTTTTTGGAAAAATTGTAATAACTGTATTCGCATTAGCTGGATTTCTTTTTGGATGGCAGGTTTTTACTACAGCAGCTAATAACTTTACAATCACTTCAAATGCAATGCTAGCGTTAGAAGAAAGTGGTGAGGCAATTAGTCCAATTGCAAAAGGATTTATTGAATATTTTCCTGCTGGTGAATTATCAGCTAGCCCACCAATAATTGGAATTTTCTATTTGGTAGCAGGTTTGCTTATAGCAGTTGTTCCTCTTTGGTTAGATAGAAAATAAATTTCTTTAAATGAAGTCTGAATTACAGACTTCATTTACTTATAGCTTTAATCAAAGACGATGTGTCTAATCTGCCATTTCCATGTTTAGATAATTTTTTATATTTGTTTAAAACATTCTTTGTTAAAAAATAATTTTTTCCTGACTTTTCTGATTCCTTGATAGCGATTTTTAGATCTTTAATCATAAGATCTACTGCAAAACCAAAATTAAATTTATTTGCATTCATGGTTTGAAACCTATTATCTAATTGCCAGGATTGGGCAGCACCTGCACTAATTGCTTCAAATACCTTATCCATATTTAATTTTGATGATTTACCGAAAGTTATAGCTTCAGACAAACCAAATAAAACACCAGAAATTGCTATTTGGTTTACCATTTTAGCTAACTGTCCGTCACCAGATTTACCTATGTGTGTTATGTTTTTGCAATATGCTGATATTAGGTTACTAATATATTTAATATTTATATTGTTTCCACCAATCATTGTCGATAATTTACCATCAATTGCTCCTTGTTCTCCTCCACTGACAGGCGCATCTATATATTTAATATTTTTATGTTGAAATGACTTATTTTTAGTTATAGTTTCAATTATTTCTAATGATGTAGTTGAGTGATCAATAATGGTCGAATTTGGTTTTAAATATTTTATAAATTTATTTTTAACCAATACATCATAAATGGAGTTATCGTCTTTTAAACATAATATAAAAGTATCAAAAAAATCATTGTGTAAATGATTATCAAGTTTTTTGCCGTCATAATTCCTAAGCCATTTATTTATTTTGTTAACAGATCTATTCCATACAAATGCATTTATTTTTTTATTAATACTTAAATGTCCAGCCATGTGATATCCCATTGTGCCAAGACCAATAAATAATATATTTTTATTTCTCATAGTAGTGTCCTATTGTATTAGCTCGTTAATACATATATACTCCTTCTCCTATGAATTTAAATGAAGCAATTAAAAATATCAAATCAAATAAAGATGCTGAAAATTTTTTAAAGGATTTGTGTACTCCATCTGAATTAAAAGCATTAGAAGAGAGATGGAATGTAGCAAAACTTTTATATCTTGGAAAATACTCGTATAGAGATATTGCATCAAAATTGAATACCTCCACCACTACAGTGACTCGCGTAGCTAGATTTTTATTTAATGAAGAAAATAAGGGTTACTTAAAAATTCTAAAATCATATAAGAATGTTTAATAAAAAGATCACAATAGCAATTCAAAGCAAAGGTAGGCTTTATGAAGAAAGTAAAAAATTGCTTTCTAATTCAGGTATATCGTTTAGGATAATTGAAAACAGACTTCTAACTCGAGCTTCAAATGTTAATGTTGATATACTTCAAGTCCGGGATGATGACATACCATCATTAGTATCTAATAAAGTTGCTGATTTAGGCATCGTTGGTAAAAATCTCCTCGACGAACAATTAGCTGGTGATAAATCACTATCAGTAAAAGAAATAATTAACCTTGGTTTTTCAAAGTGTAAGTTATGTTTTGCAAAACCAAAGGATTCAACTACTGAATCGCTTAATAATAAAATTATCGCATCTTCATATCCAAATTTAGTTAATCAGTATCTTAAACAAAACAAAATTAAAGCTGATGTAATTAAAATTAATGGGTCTGTTGAATTAACACCTTACATAGGTATTGCAGATTATATTTGTGACTTAGTGTCTTCAGGAGCGACACTTGAAGCAAATAATTTGGAAGCTACAGAAACACTTATGGAATCTGAGGCTGTTTTAATCTCTAGCAATGATGTTGATGATACAAATTTTTTTGATTTGGTGAATAGATTTAAAGGAGTTATTAATGCAAAAGACTCAAAATACGTGATGTTGAATTGTGATGAATCTAATATTAAAAAAATATGTTCACTGCTACCAGGTTCTGAATCTCCAACAATTATTCCACTTGAACAAAAGAATAAATTTGCTATTCATGCGTTATGTAAAGAACCAGTCTTTTGGGAGACGATGGAAGAATTAAAAGAGAATGGTGCTTCTTCAGTATTAGTTTTACCCGTAGAAAAAATCCTTAATTAATTAAATGAAAATTATTAACACTGCCAAGAATAAAAAACCAATTCAATGGTTTTGTGACGTTAAAAGTGATCAATCAGTTATTAAAAAATTGTTAGATTATAAAGATATCATTAACAGCAAAGGTACCAATGGAATCAAAAAAGTAAATTCTCTGCTAAATATAGAGTCACCAAGATCTTTTAAAGTTAGCAAAATTGAAATTAAAAATGCTGGAAAAAATCTATCTGATGAAATAAAAGCATCAATTTTAGAAGCAGCAGGTAACATTGAAAAAATTTGTCAGATTGAAAAAAGTAAACTTATATATGATGTCATTGAAACAACAAAGGGCATAAAAATATGGAAAGAGTTTAGACCGATAGGCACTGTTGGTTTATATGTGCCAGGTGGTGAAACACCATTAATATCTTCTTTATTAATGCAGTTAATTCCTGCAAAGATTGCTGAATGTAAAAACATTGTTATATGCACCCCACCCAATAAAGAAGGAAAAGTAGCTGAAGAAATTCTTTGGATTGCCAAAAGATACAATATTTCAAAAGTATATAAAGTTGGTGGATCACAAGCAATTTTTGCAATGGCTTATGGAAATACACTTATACCAAAAGTTGAAAAAATATTCGGTCCGGGCAATCAATATGTAAATTTAGCTAAACAAATTGTAACTGATGAAGTTGATATTGACTTACCAGCTGGGCCTAGTGAAGTGATGGTAGTTTCTAACTCAGAAGAAGATTATGACATCATTGCAGCAGATTTATTATCACAATTGGAGCATGGAACAGACTCTAAAGCATTTTTATTGTCAAATAATATAAAACTAATTAATAAAGTACAAAAAGCTGTCCAGGATCAGGCTAGAAAATTAACAAGAAAAAAAATTCTCCAGAAAAGTCTTGATAATCTATTATTAATCAAAACAAAATCTAAGAAAGATACTATTAAGTTAATCAATGAATGTGCGCCTGAGCATTTAATTTTATTTGATGATAATTATTCCTCCCTACTCCCATTTATTGAAAATGCTGGGTCTATTTTTTGTGGTAAATATAGTCCAGAGTCATTTGGTGATTATGCGTCAGGCACTAATCATGTTTTACCAACCAATGGAAAAGCAACAACTAAATCAGGCTTAGGAATAAAAGATTTTGGCAAGCAAATATCTGTTCAGACATCTACAAGTGAAGGTTTTCAAAATTTATCAGAAACTGTTTTGAATTTATCTAAAGCAGAGAAACTTGATGCACATACTAATTCTGTTTCCATTCGAAATAGACTTATTAATAAGAACTTTGTTAAAAGAAAATCACTAAAAATTAGAAATACTAATGAGACTAAAATTTTTATCAGCTTAAATCTTGATGGAACTGGAAACAGTTCTATTAATACAGGAATTAAGTATTTTGATCATTTGCTTGAGCAATTTGCTAAGCATGGAAAATTTGATCTAATGCTTGATTGTCAAGGAGATCTTGAAATTGATGAACATCATTCTATTGAGGATATTGCAATTACGCTAGGGGAAGCAATATTTGAAGCTTTAGGTTCTAGGACAGGTATCAAAAGATATGCAAATAATGAGGTGTTAGTAATGGATGAGGTAAAATCATCTATTAGTATTGATCTATCAACACGAAGATATTTATCATTTAAGACATCTAAGCTTAGGGAAAAAGTTGGTGAATTTCCATCTGAAATGTTTAAACATTTTTTTATCAGTCTCATAAATGGCGCTGCAATGACATGTCACATTGAGACAAAAGGCGAAAATTCTCATCACATACTTGAGGCAACTTTTAAAAATTTTGGTAGAGCTTTATGTGACGCAGTTACAATCGAAACAAATCAAGCTTCTTCAACAAAAGGTATTTTATGAGTATTGTTATTGTTGATTCAGGTGGTGCAAATTTAACATCTATTAAGAATGCTTTTGAAAAAATTTCAAGTCAAGCAGTAGTTTCAATAGATGAAAATATTATTAGTAATGCAGACTATGTCATATTGCCTGGAGTGGGTAGTGCTCAAATGGTAATGCAGTCACTTATTTCAAATAATCTCGTAAATGTAATCAAATCACTAACTCAACCAGTACTGGGCATATGCGTTGGAATGCAAATATTATTTAATTCCTCAGAAGAACAAAACTGTAAATGTCTTGGATTAATTAATGATGATATAAAAAAGTTCAATTTGCCAAAAGATAAAGCTGTGCCACATATGGGATGGAATAAAGTGATATTTGAGAGTGAGCAACTGCTAAGTAATTACTATTATTTTGCTAATAGTTACTATGCTCCAATCACTAAGGATACAACCGGTATATGTGAATATGGAATTGAATTTAGTGCTACAGTGCAAAAAGATAATTTTTTTGGATGTCAATTTCATCCGGAAAAATCCTCAAACTCAGGAATTAAATTTATTCAAAATTTTCTTAAATATTAATGAAATTATTGCCAGCAATCGATATTTATAAAGGTAAATGTGTGAGATTAGAAAAGGGTGAATTTCAAAAGTCTGTAATCTACAACTCATGTCCATTTGATCAAGCAAAAAAATTTGTCTCTCATGGTTTTAACACACTGCATATTATTGATTTAGATGGAGCAAAAAAAGGTACTCTGATAAATCTCAAGATATTAAAAAAAATCATGAACATCCCAAATCTTTCAGTTCAGTTTGGTGGTGGTATTAGAGACATTGCAATAATGCAGAAACTGTTTTCAATTGGTATGGATAAATTAATAATTGGAACATCAATATTTAAAAAAGACTTTCTTAAGAAAGTGTGTGAAAACTTTGAGCCAAATAAAATAATTCTTGCGTTAGATTTCAAATTGTTAAATGAGCAACCAATTATTATGAAAAATGGATGGCAACAAGATTCTAAGGTTAATTTATTTGAGTTTATAGAAAATACTAATCATTTTGATAATTTACTTATTACAGACATATCAGTTGATGGAATGTTATCAGGACCAAATTTAAAGATGTATAGAAAGCTAATAAGATGTTTTCCTAATAAACATATCATTGCCTCTGGTGGTATTGCTGATTTAGATGATTTGAAGGCGTTATCCAAAATTAATGTTAAAACCACAGTCATAGGCAAAGCAATTTATGAAAATAAAATATCTCTAAGTGAGCTAAAGAATGTTAGCTAAAAGAATTATCCCATGTCTAGATGTCAAAGATGGAAAGGTAGTAAAAGGAGTAAAGTTTGATAATCATGAGATTGTTGGAGATATTATTGAGTTGGCAAGCCGATATTCAAATGATGGTGCAGATGAACTAGTTTTCTATGATATTTCTGCCAGTACAAAAAATGAAGTAGTTAAAAATAAATGGGTTGAATTAGTAGCTAGAGAAATAAATATTCCTTTTTGTGTTGCAGGCGGAATCAAAACGTTAAACATAGCTGAAAGAGTACTAAATCTTGGAGCAGATAAAATTTCAATTAACACCCCTGCTCTTCAAGATCCAGAATTAATTACTAATCTTGCAAATGCATTTGGATCACAATGTGTGGTAGTAGGAGTAGATAGTTTTTATGATGGAAATAAGTATAGCGTATATGCAAAAACTGGTGACCCAAAAACAAAGTATAAAACCACTAAAGATACAGTTTCTTGGGTAAAAGAGGCTCAAGAAAGAGGTGCTGGCGAAATTGTATTAAATTGTATTAATCAGGACGGCGTCAGAAAAGGCTATGACTTAGAACAACTAAGTTTGATAAGAAAACAAATTAGTATTCCTTTAATTGCCTCTGGAGGAGCTGGAAAAAAAGAAGATTTTTTAGATGTATTTGAAAATAATTGTGTTGACGGCGCACTTGCTGCAAGTATTTTTCATAAAAAAATAATCTCAATTGGAGAAGTTAAAAAATTCTTAATAGATAATGGAGTGAATATTAGAAATGGAAACTAAAAAATTAAATTGGTCAAAAGGCAATGGTTTGTTGCCTGCAATCATTCAAGACTTTAATTCAAAAGATATTCTGATGTTAGGTTTTATGAATGAAGAAGCACTTGAAAGAACATTATCAGAAAATAAAGTAACCTTTTTTAGTAGAACTCAAGATAAATTATGGCGTAAAGGAGATACTTCAGGTAATTCGTTATGCGTTAAAGATATCGCTATAGATTGTGATAAAGACACGATTCTTGTGCAGGCCATTAATGATGGTCCCACTTGTCATGAGGGTTCATATTCTTGCTTTGGAGAACAGATGTTTTCATTACAAAAGCTAGAAAAAATTATCTCAGATAAATCTATTGCTGATCCTCAATCGTCTTATACAGCATCACTTATCAAGAAAGGAACTGCAGAGATTGCAAAAAAAGTAAATGAAGAAGCTGGTGAGACATCAATATCAGCAGTATCAAAAGATGGAAGAATTGAAGAAGAAGCTGCAGACCTTATGTATCACTTATTAGTATTGTTATATGATGCTGGTTCTAACTTAAATGAGGTTATTAAAGTTTTAGAAAACAGAGCTGAAATATAAAACTTTATGTTTTTTGAATCTGATATTCATCAACATCTTGCTTCATAACTTTTCGTAAAACAAATATGGCTATCAGGTTTGGGATGGAAACCAGTGCAACAACTACATAGGCAATGTTCCAAACAACCTCAGTATCAATTACAGCTGCTAAAATAAAACAAATGACATAAATATTTCGATACCAAAATACTCCTTTTTCTCCAAATACGTAAGCAGTTGATCTGTCACCATAATAGCACCATGCTATTGCAGTAGAGAAAGCAAACAATAACAAAGCAATTGCAACTAAATATCCACCATACTCTCTTAAAGAACCTTGGGAAAAGGCTTTTGCAGTCAACTCAGCAGAATCAATTAAAGATTTTCCAGTAATCTCATACCCTCTTTCTACCAAATCACCCTGATCTACAATGAGTGTACCGTTTACTGGGAGATTATCACGATAAAATTTGATATCTTCTGCAACAGATCTTTTATGTATGATAGTAACGTTATTAGATACTAATTCTCCACCTTCAATAACTATTTCACCACTGTACTCTGATATAGTTGAAGACATGCCTTGAACGAATCTCGTAAGTTGCTCTACGTCACTAGCTTCAGAATCATTATATAGACCAGCAACAATTTTCATTGATGTGCGATCAAATGTATTCTCAAACTTTTGTGTCCAAACTCCACTGGATAAAATCACTAGAGCTGTAACACTACAAACAACAATAGTATCTATAAATGGCTCTAATATAGATACAACCCCTTGATCTACTGAATTTTTTGTTTTTGATGAGGCATGAGCAATAGGTGATGATCCTTGGCCAGCTTCATTTGAATATAAGCCTCTCGCCACTCCATATTTTAAACTCATTGCAAAACTTGCACCTAAAAATCCACCAACTGCTGCAGAACCAGTGAAAACCTGAGTAAAAATAGCATTAAATGATGGAATAATATTCTGGTAGTTTTCTACAAGAATTATTAATGCGCCTCCAAAATATATGATACCCATAATTGGAATAATTTTACTTGCTACTGCGGCTATTCTAGTGATGCCACCTATAATGATCACCCAGAGTAACCCACCCAATATTAGACCAGTCATTAATTTTGGGACGGAAAACTCAGTTTCCATAACATTAGCAATGTTATTAATTTGAGGCATATTTCCTGATCCAATTGCACAAATCATCATTAATAATGAAAATAGTATTGCCACCCACTTCATGTTCAGGCCCTGTTCAATGTAATACATTGGCCCACCTGAGATCGAACCATCCTTCAATGTAGTTCTAAATTTATGAGCCAGCGTTACTTCAACAAACTTTGTTGTCATTCCAAAAATAGCAGTTATCCACATCCAGAAAATAGCTGCAGGACCGCCTGTCCATATTGCTAGAGCAACACCACCAATGTTTCCAGTTCCGATGGCCCCAGACATAGCAGTGGTAAGAGCCTGAAAAGGAGTAGTTTCACCTTTGGTATCATCTTGGTCATATTTACCAGTTACTATTCTCCATCCATGACGAAAAAATCTAAATTGAGGAAAATTTAAATAAACTGTAAAAAATATCCCAGTACCGATCAAAAGGGCTGGGAACCACCACGATCCGCTGAGATTTGAATCCAGCAGTTTAAGAAATTCATTAAATTCAACCATAATTATTTACTTTCAAACCAAACTACAAGGTCTTGATATCCACCAATGTGTTCACTATTTATAAAAATCTGTGGCATAGTTCTAGCATTAGGATTTCGTTGAAGAAGTTCCGATAAAATATTTGGTTCTTCTGTATTATAATCTTTAAATACTATGTTTTTCGATTTAAATAATAATTTTGCTTTATCGCAAAAGCTACAATTTGATTTTGAATATATTTCTACGTCGTACTCCACAGATTAATTATAAATGAAATGAAAATATTTGAGCTAAAAAATAAATGTGTTCTAGTAACTGGATCTTCAAAAGGTATTGGTAAATCTGTTGCTGCACAATGTGCTTATGCTGGAGCTAAGGTAATTATATCAAGTAGAAAGATAAATGCCTGTGAAGAAACTGCAAATGAAATTAATAGCAATGTTGGAGACGAAGTTGCTTTTCCAATTCAAGCAAATATAGGTGATAAAACTCAACTTGAAAATCTTGTTAATGAAGCTCGAGAGAAAATTGGCAAAATTGATGTTCTTGTTTGCAATGCAGCTACAAACCCATTCCTAGGATCATCTCTTGATATACCAGAAGAAGCATTCGATAAGATAATTAATAACAATATTAAGTCTAATCATTTATTGGCTAATCTTGTATTACCTGAAATGATAAAAAGAAAAGATGGAGTCATTATTATAATTTCGAGTATTAGTGGATTTAAAGGGAATGAAATTCTTGGTACTTATGCTATGACTAAAGCTGCAGATATGGCTTTAGCCAGAAATCTAGCAGTTGAATTTGGAAAGCACAACATCAGAAGTAATACTATCGCTCCAGGTTTAATAAAAACTGATATGGCTAAAGCGATTTGGGATAATCCAGATACACTTAAAACGTTCACAGAAACAAATCCTATGTTAAGAATTGGTGAGCCTGATGAAATTGGAGGAATTGCTGTTATGCTTGCCTCAGATGCTGGAAGATATATTAATGGACACACAATTGTTGCTGACGGTGGCGCAACTATTAAATAACTAATTTTCTTTAATGTGATGGAGCTTAGAAAGGAAATAGCCGATTCCTATCTGCTCATTTAGAGATTTAATACTTAATAATCTACCTTTGTAATTTATCAAATGCGATGCGAATTGACTTAAATTTTGTAACTTCATTGAATCATATCTGTTAGTAGTAGAATTAGATGAATAGAATTGAGTATTTCTTCCAATTAACAAAATCACATAATCAATTAGATAATCGATTTTTTTGAGATATGGCATCTTTAGTTCTTTAAAAAAGCCTAACTGATCAGCAAAAGATTGATTTGAATCCATAGTATTTAAAAAATTTTTGTAAGTATCCCTTTCACCATTATTAATGGCATTAATAATATCTTTAGGTGAAAAGTAAGATGGAAAATTAAAGATAGTTTCATCGTATCCCAATGATCTCAACCATTCGTTTATTTGAGTATAAGATAATGGAGATATGTTAATTTGTTGACATCTGCTATAAATTGTTGATAAAAGGGACTTAGGCCTGTTACTTATAAAAATAATATGGTTTTTTAAATTTATTTCCTCTGTAATTTTCAAAATACTATTTTGTGCTGGTTTATTCATTAAATTTGCATTATTTATCAATGCAACCTTTGACGGTGATGATGATGACGTTAAGCTCATAAACTCTATTAATTTTCTTCCCTCATCCACTCCAATCAGATCATTCTCCTGATCAATAACTAATAAATCGGGATGGTTTCCACTCTTTACCAAACTACATTGATAGCAAGTATCACATCCTGTTTTTTCCTCGCAAAATATTTTTATAGTTCGCTCATATACTGTCTCGAATTTTCCATACCCAGCAGGGCCCTCAACAATTAATAAGTTTGGTAATTTACTTAGATTAGTATGTAGTTTTTCTAGCCATGGATACGAGATCATATTGAATTTACCAAATCTATAATTTGATTGTGAATATTTTTTTCTGTTTGCTGAGCATCAATTATCTTGACGTAATCATATCTATCGGCAAGAGCAACATAACCATTTTTTACTTTTGTAAAAAAATTATTGCCTGAATTTTCGATCCGATCTTTTTCATCATGCCTTTTACGCTCAAAACCCTTTGATGGTTCAATATCTAGAACTATTGTTAGATTAGGTTCAGGACATTCTGTAATTTTTATGAGATTGTATATTTTGTCTAGCGATATTCCTCTACCATATCCTTGATAAGCCAAAGATGCATGAAAATATCTATCAAGAACAATAAACTCAGAATCCGATTTTTTAATAAGGTTGTTAACCATCTCTGCTCTAGCAGAAAACATCAATAATAACTCTGTCATTGACGATAAAGTGATTTCATTTGAGAGTAAAACTTTTCTAATCATTTCCCCACCAGGGGTTGAACCAGGCTCTCTAAGCAAAGTGCATGTAATGTTATTTGAATCAAGATAATCCTTTAACAGATTAATCTGAGTAGTTTTACCCGCTCCCTCTATCCCTTCAAAAGAAATTATTTTCATTTAAATCTATTGATATTCACTAATGGCACTCAAGTGCTCATTATATGTCACTGAAAAATAATGAGAACCATCACCTTTGCTTACAAAAAATAAAAAATTTGTTTCAGATGGTTGTGATGCTGCAATTAAACTTGTTTTACTTGGTATAGCAATTGGTGTCGGAGGTAAATCATCAATAACATAAGTATTATATGGATTTGTTTGATCATAAATATCTGCTTTTTTTATATCTCCATTAAATTTAGGTAAAAGTCCATAAATAATTGTTGGGTCAGCTTGCAGGCGCATGCCATTTCTAAGCCTATTATAAAAAACACTGGATATCAGTGGTTTATCTATTTCATTTCCTGACTCTTTTTCAATAATCGAAGCTAATATTAGTAAATCTTTTTTTGATTTAATATTTTCATCTTCTATCCTATTTTTCCATATATTATCTAAGAATGAATCCATCCTTGATTCAGAGAATATAAGAATAGTTGATAAAAAATCGTTCACACTATAAAAATATGTATCTGGATAAAGGGTTCCCTCAACAAAATCAAATTTATTTTGAAGGCATGAGAAATTAATGCAGTCATTTATTATGTTGAGTTTACTAATACTATCTTTTAGATCATAAATATTCATCCCCTCATTTATTACAAATCTTCTCTGAAAAACATTCCCTGATGTTAAATCATTAAAAAAATCAATATACGAGATATCATTCATAACATATTCACCATAAATTATTATTTCTTGATGATTTAATTTGTAATAAATTCTTAAGGCAAGTTTTCTTAAATATTTTGTCTCTAATTTATTTAAAATTGAATTTAAGCTATTGCCTTGATCTACAATAAAAGTTTCTTTTTCATAGTTAATGCTTTCTCTTGCAATTGAGTAAACGATTCCAAGGAAAGATAAGCTAAAAAAAGAAAGCAATAGAATGAACTTTATAAAGTTAGATCTTTTTAAAAACTAGACTTGAGTTAGTTCCTCCAAAACCAAAAGAATTATTCATTGCATATTGAATTTTAGTTTCTCTTGCATCTCCACAATTATAGTCAAGAGTGCACTGATCATCTTGGTTTTTAAGATTAATTGTTGGGGGTATAACATTTTTGTAGATGCTCATTATGGTAAATACCGACTCAATTGCTCCAGCTGCACCAAGAGTATGTCCAGTCATAGATTTTGTAGATGATACTATTGGAGGTTCATTAAAAATTTCTTCAATTGCTTTTGATTCTGCAATGTCACCTAGAGGTGTTGAGGTTCCGTGAGCATTTATATAACTAATTTCACTTTGATCAATATTGGAGTCATTAAGTGCATTTTGCATAGCAAGTCTAGCACCAGCTCCTGTTTCAGGTGGAGCTGTCATGTGATATGCATCAGAACTCATACCAAAACCAATTAACTCAGCATAAATATTAGCGCCTCGACTCTTTGCAATTTCATATTCTTCTAGAACAATAGCTCCAGCGCCATCAGATAAAACAAAACCGTCTCGATCCTTGTCCCATGGACGCGAAGCTGATTCAGGATCAGAGTTTTTCGATAAAGCCTTTGAGGCAAGGAATCCAGAAATTCCCAATGGAGTTGATGCCATTTCTGATCCACCAGCAATCATAATATCTGCATCTCCATATGCAATAGATCTTGCTGCAAAGCCTATACAATGACTACCAGATGAACAAGCAGTAACTATAGAACTATTTGGCCCCATAAAACCATGTTCAATAGAGATAAGTCCAGAAATCATGTTAACTATTGAGCCAGGAACAAAAAAAGGTGAAACCTTTTTAAATCCTCTATCATTTAGATTATTATGATTGAGTTCTATTGATTGAAGACCTCCAATTCCAGATCCCATAGAAACACCTATTTTTTCAGGATTTATATCTGATTCATTTAATTGTGAATCCTTTATTGCTTCGTTTGCTGATATGATCCCATATTGGACAAATGGATCGATTCTTCTGGATAATTTTGATGAAATTAAATTTTCAAGATCTAAATCTTTAAGTTTGCCACCTACAGTTACAGGACAATCATCAATACCAAAATCAACTTCTGTAATCCCATTAACTCCATTTATACAGTTTGACCAGGCAGTATTCTTTGAATTACCAATAGGAGATAAAATTCCAAGACCTGTAACTACAACTCTTCTTTGTAGTTGCATGCAGACGACTAACTATTGGAATTTATGTAATCTATGGCCTCTTGAACAGTAGAAATCTTTTCAGCTTCTTCATCAGCTATCTCAAGATCAAATTCTTCTTCTAGAGCCATAACCAACTCTACGGTGTCTAGTGAATCTGCTCCAAGATCATCAACAAATGAGGAGCTTGTATTAACTTCATCCTCGCCAACTCCAAGCTGTTCACAAACAATTTTAACTACTCTTTCTTCAACGCTCATAAGCCTCTCCAGAATTTAAAAAGTATTTTAACCCAATATTTGAATTAGTGCATAAATAAACCACCGTCAACACTTAACGTTTGGCCAGTAATATAATTTGCATTTTTTGATGCTAAAAAGAGAGCAGTATTTGCAACCTCACTTGAAGTACCAAATCTTTTTGTTGGAATCATTTCCAGTGCCGATTGAATTTGATTTTCATTCATTGCATCTGTCATATCACTTTCAATGAATCCAGGGCATAAAGTATTGACTGTAATATTTCTTGAGGCTAGTTCTTTTGCTAGCGACTTTGAAAAGCCAATTATTCCAGCTTTAGATGCAGAATAATTAACTTGTCCAGGATTACCCATTAATCCTGATACACTTGATATATTTATTATTCTTCCAAATTTATTTTTCACCATAATTTTTACAGCTGGTTTAGTAACATTAAAGATGCCAGTTAAATTTGTTTCAATTACAGAATCCCATTCCTCTTCTTTCATTCTTAAGAAAATGTTATCTGCAGTTATACCTGCATTGTTAATTAAACACTCTAAAATAAATTCTGATTTTGCTATTTCACTAAAAATATCATTAATAGAATTCCTATCATTAACATCCAAAGCAAAGTGCTTTGCATTATCGGTATTTAACGCTTTGTTCAAATCAAAATTTGATCTTGATGAACCATAAATATAATATCCATCTTCAGAGAATACCTTTGCAATCTCCAAGCCTATTCCCCTTGATACACCTGTAACAAATACTGCTTTCATTTTATTTAATCATACTAAGTTTAAATCCATTTTTTGATGTTGAATGAACATTACTAATTTTATTGCCTTTTGCTAATCCTGCAAGAACTGATCCAGGACCAATTTCAATAAATAATTGATCATTATTATGCATTGACATAATTTTTGACCATCGTACTGGCATAAAAAGCTGTTTTACCAGTTTGGATTTAATTAAATCAATATCCTTTTCCACTGATGCATCAACATTTTGAATAATTTGGTATTTAGGCATCATAAATTCAAATTTACTCATGAATTCTTCGAATTTATTAGATGCATCTTTCATAAGTTTACTGTGAGAGGCGACGCTTACATTTAATCGTATGATTTTCTTAGCGCCTGCATCTTTTAATTTAATTTCGGCTTCAGCAACCTCTTCAATATTGCCAGAGATTACACTTTGTAATGGCGTATTATAGTTGCCAATCTCAACACTTCCAGCCATTTCATTTGTTAATTCATTGCACACATCCTCAATAATCTTCTCATCCAGCCCCAAAACAGCAGACATGGCTCCACTCGGAGCGTTTGACATAAGTTTAGCTCTTTCAGTTACAATTTTTATTCCATCAATTAGTTTTAAAGATTCAGAACAAACTAATGCAGTATATTCACCTAAAGAATGCCCTGTAAACTTAATATTGGTTAAATTAGGATTTTGCTCAACAAATCTTACATAGTGAAGATAACTGCAAAACAACAGCAGTGGTTGAGTAAACTTTGTATCATTAATGAGATCATTTTCAGATTCAATCAAATCAATAATATTGGTTTTTAGAGAATCTCCCATGAAATCAACATGTTCGTGAAAATCTTGACTACCTGCTAATTCGAGTAAATTAGCACCAGATAACATATAGTTTTGTTGTGAACCTTGCCCTGGAAATGCAAGCAGCATATGTAATTTACTCTAGTTCTTCAGTTGGTTCTTTCTCAGGTTTTTTTAGGTCCTTTATTAGTCTACCTTTATAGAAACCATCTGCAGTCATTCTATGACGCAGATGCCTTTCACCAGAAACCTGATCAGTTGAAACAGATAATGCCTTTAATGAGTCATGTGAACGCCTCATTCCAATTCTAGATCTTGTTTTTTTACTTTTTTGTACTGCCATAAAGATGCGTATCCTAACAGATTTTTAGTAATTTTAAAAAAATTATATTTGATGGAAGTTATCCAAAAATAACTGAAATGCTTGATCAGGAGTTGAAGTAAATGCAAATTCAGCACCCTTTTTATCAAAGAAATTGATTTCTTGCGAGTGTAATGCAAGCCTTCTAAACTCATCAAAATTTCCATGCTCCTTAATTTTATAACCATATTTTTTATCATTTAATATAGGAGTGCCATTTATAAATGCGTGTGCTCTAATCTGATGAAGCTTTCCCGTTGAAATTTTTACCCTCGTAAGTGTTAGATTTTTATATTGTTTAATTGGAAAAAATTCTGAATATGCTTGTTTGCCATAGCTAGACAAAATAGATCTTTTATTTTGTTTTACGTAAGTACTTGAAAGACTTTTATTAATAGTAAATGATTTTTTAAGATTTCCACATAAAATTGCTATATATGTTTTACCAACAAGCCTTTGTTTTAAAAGCTTATTAAAATGACTTAAAAACAATTTATTTTTTGAAATAACAATACATCCACTTGTATCTTTATCTAGTCTGTGACATAGATCTATGTCCTCCGCTTTGATGCATGATCTGGCAATATCAATCAAACCAAAGTTTTGTTTTGTTCCCGAGTGAGAGCTTATGCCTGATGATTTATTTACTATAAGAAAGTTTGAATTCTCAAAGATTATTGATTTTCTAAAATTAGAAATTATTTCGGTAGAGTATTTTCTTTTATTATCATGCTGCTTGGTATTAACCAAATAAGGTGGAATTCTAATTTCATCATTTGTTGAAATACGCGTTGAGGGCTTTGCTCTTGAAGAATTAACTCGAATCTCACCTCTTCTAATCATGTTATAGATTTTTGATTTTGGTATGTTAGGCAATTGATAAAAAAGATAGTTGTCTAATCGTCTTTGATTATTGGATGCTGTTACTTTTAGGTTTTTTTTCATCATTGGTGTATTATTATCAGAAATAAACAATAAATTATAAAAAAGTTAAAAATAACTTTATTTTTAGAGAAGATATAAAAGTTTCAATATGGCTGATTAATGTCAGCCTATCTGAAAGCAAATGATTGTAAGACTTTCAGATTCACATGTATAAAAAATCTTCTTCTCTATTTTTGGAGAAATCAATGAAAAGAATTTTAATCAACAAATCTTTAACAGATGAATTGCGTATTGCATTGGTCGACGGCGCTAGGTTGTTTGATCTTGACAGCGAAACAAATGATATAAAGATTCTAAAAGGTAGTATTTTTAAAGCAAAAGTTTCAAGAGTTGAAACAAGCTTAGATGCTGCATTTGTATTTTATGGAGCAGAGCGACATGGCTTCCTACCATTAAAAGAACTCACAGATGATTTTTATGAAAAAGATGATGAAGGCAAAAGAGTATGTAATCTAAAAGAAAATGATGAAATTATCGTACAAGTTCTAAAAGAAGAAAGAGGCACTAAAGGCGCAGCACTATCAGCACAATTGTCACTTGCTGGCAGATTCCTAGTATTAATACCAAATTCATCGCGAGGTGGAGGTGTTTCAAGAAGAATAAGTGGAGACGAAAGAGATCAAGTAAAAAATATTATTAAACAACTTGCAATTCCAGAGGGAATGAGTGTAATTGTCAGAACCGCTGGATTAGGAAGAAATATCGAAGAACTGAATTGGGATCTTGATTACCTACTTTTGATGTGGTCTCAAATAGATAAAAGCACAAAAGATGTTGATTCCCCTTCCCTCATATATTCTGATGACAAGCTTATCCTAAGAGTATTTCGTGATTATTATAGAGAAGATATAGAAGAAATATTAATTGATGATAATGATGTTTATGAAGAAGCCCTTAAGTTTGCTCAGTCGGTGATACCTGACCATGCAAATAAACTTAAATTTTATGATGAAGAAATTCCTTTATTTAATCGGTATCAAGTTGAATCGCAAATTGAATCTGCTTTTCAAAGAGAAATTAATTTACCATCTGGCGGATCAATTGTAATTGATCCTACAGAGGCTATGGTAACTATAGATGTAAATTCATCAAGAGCAACTAAAGGAAAGGATATTGAAGAAACCGCTTTAGCTACAAACTTAGAAGCCGCATCAGAAGTTGCAAGACAATTAAGATTGAGAGATCTTGGTGGATTGGTAGTAATTGACTTTATCGATATGCAAAACGTTGAAAATCAAAAGAAGGTTATGAATGGAATCAGGCATGCAGTCAACTCAGATAGAGCAAGAGTGCAAGTTACTGAAATTTCAAGGTTTGGTCTTCTTGAGCTGTCAAGACAAAGACTTCGTCCATCATTAAATGAAACATATGATATTGAGCATATATTAGTTCGTGGACCTAAATCACTTGGGCAATCAATATTAAGAATAGCCAGCGAGGATGCTGCTAAAGAAAATACAGGTGAAGTTCATATATTTGTACCAGCAGATGTAGCAAGTTATCTTCTAAATGAAAAAAGACGAGAAATTATAACCATTGAAAATTCTAATAAGATAAATATTCTTGTTATTGCTGATCCATATAAATCAAGACCTTACTATAAGGTTGTAAGAGTTAAATCATCAGATGTTAAAAATAATCTTTCCTATAAAATGACGCCCGATAGTCCTGAACCTGATTTATCTTGGAGAGAAACAAATGATTCTCGATCAAAGAGAGAACCATTAGTCAAAGTTTCAGCTCCTCCAAGAAAACCAATAAAATCTAAAGGCATTTTCAAAAAAATCGTTAATATATTTTCTAAGTCTGAGACTTCAAATAAATCAAAATCCAAAAGAAGACGTCCATATAAAAAACAAAATAAAAATAATTCTAGAAGAGCAAACTTTGACAAAAATAGACCTAAAAATAACAGCTCTAGTAAAAGAAGTTTTAGAAAAAGAAACAATGATAATAAAAATATTAATCAAAAAAATCGTAAACAAGTTTCTAAAAATTTAAATAAACAACGATCAAAAAAAGCTATTGAAAATAAGTCTCCACAAGAACCTAAAAAATCAATTGAAAAAAAGACTGTAGATAAACAAGAAATTAAAAAGGTCAGTAAATCAGTGAGGCCGACCAGAGCAGTTAATGATCCTCGATATAAGAGCGAATAAGTTGCCCTGATATTGACTCTTTTGGTGGAATGTTTGGTAAATTACTGACATCAAACCAATAAGCTTCTTCTAATTCATCTTCATCTAAAGTGATTTCTCCAGAAGAATACTCAGCATAAAAGCCAATCATTAATTGAGCAGGAAAAGGCCATGTTTGACTGCCGAAATATCTTATATTTTTAACTTCAATGCCTACTTCCTCAAACACTTCCCTTTCAAGAGCTTCTTCGCAACTCTCACCAGCTTCAATAAATCCTGCCAAAGTACTAAACATATCTTTTGGAAAATATGCATTTCTTCCAAGCAATATTTTGTTGTTTCTATGGATTAGGGTAATAATACATGGCGATATTGCGGGATAGTTGAAAGTTTTTCGACACTCACAATAGAATGCCCCTTCTTTATCACTGAATAAATTTTCTTTACCACACACACCACAAAATTGAGCATTTTGGCTCCAATAAATAATTTGCTTTGCTCTACTTATGAATAAAAATTCATCTTGTTCAAGATTAGACAGAATAAAACGTAAGTCTACCAATGAAATGCTTTCATCATATTTTGAAACATCGGTATTTGCTTTACAAACATAGATTTCTTTATTGTCTTTATATCCAATCAAAAAAGTATCATTTAATGAAATAAAGTTCTTTAAATCTTCATAGTTTAGAAAAAATTCATTGGATTCTTGCTTCAAAACTAATTTATCCTGATAAAATACAATCAGATTAGAATTATCATCTGGTTTGGACTTTTTCCTTACTAGCTTATTTATCATTTTAATATTGTGAAACTATTGTACAGATTATTTTTAGGTAACTCCCCTACTTGGTATAAAAATACGATAATCGTTTTTTTATTGATCAATCCAATTTTATTGTTTCTATTAAATAATCTCGGTTTGAATGGTGGTTTCATAATGGGTTGGATATTATTACTTCAATTCATCTTTACGCTTGCATTGGCATTAAATTGCTATCCACTTCAGCCTGGTGGACTGCTTGCAATTCAAGCTTTAATACTTAATCTAACAACTCCTTATACTTTATTGCATGAAATTGAAAATAATTTGGCTGTGATATTGCTTTTGGTCTTTATGGTTGCTGGCATCTATTTTATGAAAAATTTAATGCTAACTATTTTTACAAAGTTATTTCTTAGAGTTAAATCTAAGATACATCTTTCCCTTTTATTTTGTTTTGTTGCTGCATTCTTATCAGCGTTCCTTGATGCTTTAACTGTCACAGCAGTATTGATTGCAGTTGCAGTTGGTTTTTATAGAATATTTCATCTAGCGACCTCAAACAAAAGTTTTGATGATAAAGATCATAATCACCTTAATGATACTAATTTAAGTGAATTAGGAGTTAATGAAATTGAAAATTTTAAAGCTTTCCTAAGAGATATTCTTATGCATGGAGTTGTTGGTACTGCTTTAGGTGGTGTATGTACTTTAGTTGGAGAACCACAAAATTTGCTCATTGCAAATGTTGCCGACTGGGAGTTCATGGAGTTTATTTTTGTTATGGCTCCAGTAACTTTTCCTGTATTTATTGTTGGAATGGCAACTTGCTATTTAATTGAAAGATTTAAAATTGCTGGTTTTGGAGCAGAGCTACCTTTACCAATTAAGGAAGTATTTTCTCAATATGATTTGCATGAAACATCAAATCAAACAGATGAGAATAAAATGTCAATTTTAATTGAAGGGTTTGTTGCACTGTTACTGATATTTGCACTTGCCTTTCATATCGCAGAGGTTGGAATTATTGGTCTAGGAGTCATTATTTTGTTGACTGCATTTAAAGGCATTACAGACGAACATGATCTAGGGCCTGCTTTCAATGAAGCTTTACCATTTACTGCGTTACTAGTAGTTTTTTTCTGTATTGTAGGTGTTATACACGACCAAAACTTGTTTGATCCTGTAATAATTTTTGTACTAAATCAAAATATTGATTTACAAGCTCCATTATTTTTTGTTGCAAATGGAGTTTTATCAATGATCAGTGACAATGTTTTTGTTGCTACTGTTTATATAAATGAGATTAAAGCAGCACTTGATAGTGGAGTTATTACAAGAGAACATTTCGATAAGTTAGCTGTAGCGGTTAATACGGGAACAAACATACCTAGTGTTGCTACTCCAAATGGTCAGGCAGCATTTTTATTTTTATTAACATCATCTGTAGCCCCATTAATAAACTTATCTTACCTAAGAATGGTATTAATGGCTTTACCATATACGATAACGATGAGTATCACTGGCTTCTTTGCTGTTTTTTATTTTTTGTAAATGTCTCAAGATCATACTTTTTGTATCGCTCCTATGATGCAATGCACAGATTTGCATGATAGATTTCTAATGCGGCTTATAACAAAAAAAGCTTTTTTATATACAGAAATGATTTCTTCTGGAGCAATTATTCATAACAAGAATTATCATAGTCTTCTCTACAATAACGAAATTGACTCGCCTGTAGCCCTACAATTAGGTGGGTCTAATCCAGAAGACCTTGCTAAGTGTATCGATATTATAAATGAGTATGGCTATGATGAGATCAATCTAAATGTTGGATGTCCCTCGAAACGAGTTCAAAATGGATCATTTGGAGCATGCTTAATGCTTGATCCAAAATTGATTACCAAATGCTTAAGATCAATGACAGAAGCTTCTTCAACTCCCATATCAGTAAAATGCAGGATTGGAGTAGATGAGCATGACGATTATGACTTTCTTAAAACTTTTGTTGAAGCTGTAGCAAAAGCTAATGTCAAAATTATCATCGTACATGCGAGAAAAGCATATCTAAGCGGGCTTTCACCAAGACAAAATAGATCTATACCAGAGTTAAAATACGAAGTTGTTTATAAGTTAAAAGAAGATTTTCCAGACATGCAAATCATTATTAACGGTGGTATTAATGATATTTCATCAGCAAAAATTCATCTCAAGTATACAGATGGAGTAATGATGGGAAGAATGGCTTATGATAATCCAATTATATTAAGTGAGGTTGATAGTGTGTTTTATGATGAACCACTAAAAACTCTTTCCAAAAAGAACATTCTTAAAGAGTATTTTAAATTTATTGAGCGATCACCAACAAAACATATCCCATTGAGTCAGTCCCTAAGACATTTATATGGTCTTAATAAAGGATGTGTTGGAGCAAAAAAATTTAGACAGGAAATAAATAATTTAATTATTAAAAAAGATTTAAATAATTCTTTGGATAATCTTTCAAGATTTTTAAATTAATCATCAAAAATATCATCAATATCATCAAGAAATTCATCGTTTGATTGAATGCCATCACTTACCTCATATTCGACGAATTGTTCGTATGAATCTCTTATAAATGAATATTCATCTCCAATAACCAAAGATTCAATATCAAGTAAGCGAGCACGTGTATCAAGTGCATTGAGAGCAAATAATGAGATTCTTGCTTCATTTTTTTCAACAGCAAAAGTACCTGATAAAAAACTAGATATTGGTCCACCAATTAAGTCACGTGGACTACTTGGTCCAAAAATTGGTAGCATTAAATAAGGTCCACTGGGAATACCCCAAACACCTAATGTTTGACCAAAATCTTCATCATGAGAATCAAGACCAAGACTGCTAGCAACATCCACCAATCCAACTAAACCTATTGTTGTATTAACACAGAATCTTGCAAAGTCATTGATAGCATATCCAGGCTTCCCTTGTAATAGTTGATTAAAGCTATTATCAATTTCCTCAATGTTATCAAAGAAATTTGTTACGCCAGATTTTATAAATGAAGGAACTAAATTGTCATATACTTCCGCGACTGGTCTTGCAAAACTTTCATCAACAGCCTTATTAAACTTATATATACTTCTATTAATTTCTTCAAATGGATCATTAGCAGACAAATTAAATGACAATAAAAGAAAAAAAGTTAACAATTTTTTCATATTAAATTAATTCAGTAATTGGTTTGAAAATTTTTGTTATTGTCTGGCTCTTAAATTCTGCGAGGTTATTATCAAAATAGATTGTGCCAAAACAATTAACATCTAACAGATTTTGTAATTCCTTAGCACTCATTTTGTATTTACCCTTACCATTCTCATACATATTAATCAAAAAACCTAATATCGGAATTTCTAATTTATTAAAGGTAATCTTTGATTTAAGTGTATCTTCAGCCGACATAATGTTATTGGTAGTAACTAAAATTATTCCATCTGGATTTACTTCATTCGCAATTGTGAGATATGCATCGCCTGTACCAGGAGGCATATCAATTATAAGATAATCAAGGTCGCCCCATTTTGTATGATTGTATATTTGTTTGAGTACGCTGCTCAACATTGGTCCACGCCATGTAAGTGACTTATCTTTATTAATATAAAATCCCATACTCATAATTAATAAATTTTCTTTTTTTAAAGGCTGTAGGTTTGTAGTAGATGTTTTAAACGCTTTTGAGTTAATTTGATCTTTGAGATTAAAAATTAAATGCTGGCTAGGCCCATAAATGTCAGCATCAAATAAACCAACAGTATTATCTTTACCCAAAACCTTTGCAAGACAAGCAGCAATAGTTGATTTGCCAACTCCTCCCTTGGCTGATGCAATAGCAATAATTTTTTTTATAGCCATATTCAAATATTTAACCTATATAATAACTTAATAAATCTGTTCGTTGGTGTGACAAAAAAATATCTCATAACTTCCGCTCTTCCTTATGGAAACGGTCCTATACATCTTGGTCATATGCTTGAACATATTCAAACTGATATCTGGGTAAAGTTTCTTAGGCTACAAAATTGTGAGGTAATCTATATTTGTGCTGATGATGCTCATGGCGCACCAATCTTAATCAAAGCACAAAAAGATGATATTGATCCAGAAGTCATGACTAAAAGAATACAACAAGAGCATATAACAACTCTTCAAGATTTTAATATCAATCATACCAATTATTACACAACTCATTCAGACGAAAATAAAGAATTAGTTGAGGAGATTTATAGTAACTTGCTTGAAGATAATCTTATATACAAGAAAAAGATAAAACAGCTATTTGATGAAAAACAAGGTATGTTTCTCGCTGATAGATATGTAATTGGTACATGTCCAGCATGTGGTGCTGACTCTCAATTTGGGGATGGGTGTGAGGTTTGTGGTATCACTTATGAAGCCGAAGAATTAATCAATCCAATATCTACCATAACAAATACGACTCCGGTGCTTAAGAAAACTGAACATTTATATTTTAAATTAAATACCCAATCTAATTTATTAGGTCAGTTTCTTGAAGATGCTGTTAAACAAAAGGCAATTAAGAGCAAATTAAATGAGTGGCTTGATGGGGAATTAGCAGACTGGAATATTTCTAGAGACGCGCCTTATTTTGGATTTGAAATTCCTAATGAAAAGGATAAATATTTTTATGTTTGGCTTGATGCACCAATTGGTTACATCGCATCTACAAAAAATTATTGTGATAAAAATAAAAAAGATTTCATGAATATATGGAATAAGAAATCTGATTACGAAATTCATCATTTTATTGGTAAAGATATTATCTATTTTCATGGGCTCTTTTGGCCAGCCGTTCTCAATGCATCAAAATATAAGTTACCTAACTCAATACATGCGCATGGTTTTCTCTCAATAAATGGTCAAAAAATGTCCAAATCAAAAGGCACATTTATTACTGCTGATCAGTTTAGAGAGAAATATGAACCTGATCTTTTAAGATTTTATTTTGCAAGTAAACTTAATTCAAAAATTGAAGATATTGACTTAGATTTAGAGGATTTCACCAACAAGATTAACTCTTCACTTGTTGGAAAAATATTTAATATTGGAAGTCGTGTGGATGCATTTATTAAAAATAATGATTATGTCTTAAGCAATAAATATGATCGGTCATTTGTTGATTCTCAACGTAGACAATATGATCAAATCCTTAAAAATTTTGCAGATAAAGAATTTTCAAAAGCTGTAAATTTAATTCTACGAATTGCTGATTCAATCAATAGTTATATAAATGAAAAAAAACCATGGCAACTTGATAATGAAGAGGCATTATTAATTGCAACAACATCTTTGAATATTTACATAGATATATGTATATTATTAAATCCGATTACACCCAAGCTATCTGAACAAGCTCTTAAGCAATTTGAAATAGATAAATTTAGCTTTAAAGATCTGAAAAATGATATGCTCGGAACTAAAATTAATAAATATAAAGTTGTTATTGAAAGAATAGAGGAAACTGATCTTAATCACTTTAATGGTAACGAAATGACAGTTCAAAATGATAAAGAAATCTCGATTGAAGATTTTGCAAAAATTGATTTGAGAGTTGCAAAGATTATTTCTGCAGAAAATGTTGAGCATGCTGATAAGCTTATAAAAATAGAACTTGATGTTGGTGTTTTAGGAAGTAAAACTGTTTTTGCTGGTATAAAAGCAGCATACGAACCTAACGATTTAATAGGTAAAAACGTAGTATTAGTAAATAATTTAAAATCAAGAAAAATGAAATTTGGTATTTCTGAAGGTATGATTCTTGCCTCATCAAATGATGAGGGCGGAATTTTTTTATTATCATCGGACAGTGGTGCAAAACCAGGTGAAAAAATTAAATGAAACAAGAAATTGATATTTTAGTTGTGGGGGCTGGTCCTGTTGGTCTATTTACCGTTTTTGAAGCTGGTTTATTAGGAATGAAGTGTCATCTTATTGATAACCTAGATAAAGTTGGTGGTCAGTGTGCGGAACTATATCCTGAAAAACCAATTTATGATATTCCAGGAGTGCCTTTTCAGACTGCACAAGAACATGTTGATGCTTTAATCGAACAAATTAAACCTTTTGAATATGGAGTAAGTTTAAGTGAGAGAGTTGAATCAATAAAAGAAATTCAAGCTAATGGTGATGAAATTAATTCATGGGAAGTAATAACTTCTGAAGGTAATGAGTTTATAACAAAAAATATTTTTATTGCAGCCGGTGCCGGTTCATTTGAACCTCGAAGACCACCAAATATTGAAGAACCAGATCAATATATAGATCAAGGAGTATCTTATTCCGTTACATCAATAGATAAATTTAAAAATAAAAATGTATTTGTTTTTGGAGGCGGAGACTCTGCACTTGATTGGACAGTTGAACTAGCTCCCATTGCGAAAAGCTTATCATTGGTTCATCGAAGAGATGCTTTTAGAGGTGCTCAACATACTGAAGCACTAATGCGTGAACTGGTATTAAAAGGTGATGTTAACCTCATGACTCCATATCAAATAAATTCAATTATTGGTAACGAACAAGTAGAAGCAATAGAGCTCAAAAATTTTGATACAAAAGAAATAATTCAAAAAGAGGCAGATGAGTTAATTTTTTTATTTGGACTTAACAAAAAATTAGGTCCAATTTTAGATTGGGAGCTCGAATTAGCTAATAAAAAGATTGCAGTAAATACAGAGAATTTTCAAACTAATAAGTCTGGAATCTTTGCTGTAGGTGATATAAATGATTATCCAGGAAAATTAGATCTTATATTATGTGGGTTTCATGAAACAACTCTGGCAGTCCAAGAAGCTTTCCGAAGAATAAATCCTGGAGAAAGAGTTCCGTTTGGTTATACAACATCAAATACCAAGCTTCAAAGAAAACTTGGTGTGGCCGACTAAAATCATAATAAATTTTCTTGAATAAATTTTAATGGGTGAAGATTATTTTTTTTTGAATTAATAATAATGTTGCAAGCATTTTCAGCGATTCTTAATAAATCTTTTGAAATCTCGTTATCAGTTTTGTTCAGGTAATTTTGTGTAAGGCCAATTACTCCACCAGAATTTATTAGAAAATCAGGTACATATAAAATATTTTTTTTGAATAATAAGTCTGCCACATCGTTACTAGCTAATTGATTATTAGCGCCTCCAATAATTGCTTTAACATTGATATGTTCTGCAAAATGTCTATCAATTGTTCCCCCGACAGCACATGGTGAAAAAATAGTGCAATCTTCATTAAAAATATTTTTTACGTTTATAAATTTATTTTTTATAAAGCTACTTGTAACCTTTTTATCACTATCATTAATAAGAACTCTTGAATTTGAATTTGTTAAATGGCTAGCAAGATTTGAGCCGACACTTCCATAACCTTGTATTAAGGTCGTTATATCATTCAATTTCAAATCTAAAATCTTTTTCGAAACTAAATTAATAACGTTAAAGATTCCTCTAGCGGTATAAGGGCCTGGATCAACATCACACAGTACATATTCAGAATTTTTCTTGATTAATTTAATATCATCCAGTGAAATCCCTATATCTTGAGCAGTTAAATATGTGCCACCAAGTTTATTTAGAAATTTTGAATATTCATGAAGAATTTGTTTCTTGTCAGATATTTTATTTGATTTAATAATTACTGATTTTCCACCACCAAAAGGAACTCCACATAATTTATTTTTTAGAGACATTGCCTTTGAGAGCCTTAAAACATCATTTAATGCAGCTTCAAAGCTTGTATACTCTTTATATCTACATCCACCAATTGCTTGCTCGTTAACAGTTGAATGGATTGCAATCAACGCAGTGAAACCAAATCTTTCGCTTTTGCATACATATATGTGTTCATGCTCAAATAAATTACTATCCCTAACGTATAAACCGTTATATGAAATATTAGTTATTTCTTGAATTATCATTAGTAAGATCACTATTATATATATTCCATGTTAAAAAAAAGAATTAGAAAATTTTTGCCAGTAGTTATTGACCTAGAGACTGGAGGTCTTGATTATCAAAAGAATCCGTTACTAGAAGCTGCAATTCAGCTGTTAGATTTTGATAATAATCATTTTATTCTAGGTGAACTGACCAGATTTCATATTGAACCAGCAGATGGTTTAGAAATTGATCCTGAATCATTAGAATTTACTAAAATTGATCTTAAACATCCATTGAGACAAGCAATACATGAAAAGGAGGCTTTAAGGCAAATTAAAAAGATATTTGACTCACAAAGAAGCCTATACGAATGCTCAAGAACAATACTTGTAGCACACAATGCACATTTTGATCACAATTTTCTTGCACAGGCATTTAGAAGGAATGGATACTCAAATCTTCCATTTCATCCATTTTCAGTAATTGATACTGTTTCATTGGGTGCTTTATATACTGGTCAAACTGTTCTAGCAAAAATATGCAAAGAGCTGAATATTGAATATGATAATGAGCTTGCACACTCAGCTGCTTATGACGCTGAAATAACAGCAAAAGTATTTTGTAAGATATTTAATAATTTTGAATTAAATAGTTAACGTATTATGAGGTTCTTTGCATGCAACATTAATGCTTTGAAATTTCTTTTCGTCAAATTCATTTATTTTTAATAGATAACTAATAAGACCTTTTGTTTTTGTTGGTTTTGTGCCAGTGGGAATGAGATATTTAATATTATTAGAATCAATTATCTTAGCTGTTTTACTTAAATTCATAGAAACTTCAACAAGACCAAAAACTTTTACTTGATCAATTGTTGTAATCAGTGCGTCTAATTCATAATCTGAAATAAAGTTTTCGTTCATTGTATGAGGTTCATGATAAATACATGAGAAATCATTTTTTAGATAATAAGCAAAACTAGTAGTATGGTAAGGTTTTCCAGCAGCTCTGATTTCTAGAGTTAGATCATCGATTTTATATGTATCTCCAGGCTTAACAATGCAACAGTTTTTAAAGCCTTCCTTAGTAAGCACTTTACTTGCCTCATGCGTAGTATAAATTTTGATATTTTTAGAAAATTTATTAATTGAACGAATATCTAAATGATCTGAAAAATGAGCTGTAATAATTAAATAATTGACTTTATCAATTAAATTATTCTCAACAAGATAATGATTACAATCTGTGGTTCTACTTAGCAACCATTCAGCACCAGGGAAGATTTGTTTACTTGTAAGCCAAGGATCAACTGCAATAAGATTGTTTTCAGTCTTATATATCCATGATTGGTAATCATCGCCTCTTATAACTAACATTTAGATATATTCTCACAAATAAGAATGATTGTCATAGTAAGAATGATTATCAATAAATAAATACCTTATATCAATACTTTACATAATTATATTTTTAGTTACAATTATCTTGCTAGGAGATAATAATATGGAAGATATTAATCCAAAAGAAATATGCGATATTCTTAATGAAATTATGGAATATGAGTTAGCTGGTGTGGTGAGATATACACATTCATCTTTAATGATTACAGGTCCAAATAGAATACCAATAGTAGATTTTCTTAAGGAACAAGCAAGAGAATCTCTTTTACATGCACAACAAGCCGGAGAGTTGATAGTAGGTTTGGATGGTCACCCCAGTCAAAAAATTGCAAAAATTGAAGAAACAAATCGTCATTCAGTCAAAGATATACTTCTTGAGGCAACACAACACGAACAGCATGCTTTAAGCCTTTATAAAAAATTATTATCAAATGTTGAAAATAGATCTATTTATTTAGAAGAGTATTCAAGAACTTTAATAAGTGAAGAGGAACAGCATTCTCTTGAGCTTAAGGCAATGTTGAAAGATTTTAGTTAAGTTTCTATAAATGAATCAATTGGTCGTTTGATCGATTAGCTTCTTCAGTTCTCCAGTAGAGTGCATTTGTGTAACGATATCACAGCCTCCAACTAGCTCACCATTAACAAATAATTGAGGAAATGTTGGCCATTCTGAGACGTCTGGAAGGCTACTTCTAATTTCTGGATTCGAAAGTATATCAACATATGAGAATTCTGCTTCACATTCTATAAGTGCTTGCACTGTCTTTGCTGAGAATCCACACTGTGGCTCATATGGAGAACCTTTCATGTATAACAAAATATCGTTTTCAGATATTTGTTCTTTAATTTTTTTAATAATATCCATAACCTTTTACTGCATTGATATACTTTAATATGGTAGCATCAAATCCATATTTCAAGGCATCAACTATTAAACTATGACCAATAGATACTTCATCAATTTCAGCACATTCTTTTAAAAACTTTAAGTTGTCTAAATTTAAATCATGTCCAGCATTAACTTTTAACTTAGCACTTTTTGCATCCTCAACTAATTTACTAATAGCTAATTGAATTGATGTTAGTTGTTTTTTATTATTTTCTTCGACTGCTTTTGCTAATGGGCCTGTATATATTTCAATAGAATTAATTATTGTTCCTTTAATATCATTTAATGCAGAAAAATTATGATCAACAAAAATACTTACAAATTTTGTCTCTGTAGGTGTATGTTCTTCTATTAATGAAAAAAATTTACTGTTTAAGTATTTAGAATCCCAACCGTGATCTGAAGTAAGTTGATTGTTTTCATCTGGTACCAAGGTTACTTGGAACGGAGGATTTGATTTTATTATCTCTAAGAAGCCAGGATAGTCCTGTGTTTTTTGAGAAAATGGGTTTCCTTCAATGTTTAATTCTTTAGTATGTTTTTCGCAAATTTCTCTAAGTTTGCTTACATCATCAGGGGTAGCATGTCTTAGATCGGGACGAGGATGTAAAGTTAGCCCATCTACACCAAGCTTAACTGCAGATAATGCAAAATTTTCAATGTTAGGTTGGTCTTGGCCGCGAGCGTTCCTTATTAATGCAATCTTGTTTAAGTTGATGCTTAGATTCACAGCTTAATATTATTATTATCCTCTATCTTTAAAATCATCAATGTTCACAGTTAAGCTTTCAAGATTATCTGGAGAGGTTATCGAACCATCATCCCAAAAAGCTCTACCTGAAACAATCTTACCCTCATCATTGACTATGAAATGATCAACAATACTAATATCCATTCCAGAGTTATCATTATCATTACGAACTTGCATTGTTGCTTTTAAAATTCCTTCATTTGCACAGACAACAAATTCTTCATTAACTGGAGTAATGTTCATTCCATTAGAATGGCCAAAATCCCAAAAAGCAGATATTGAATCAATGCCTTTGCAAGGTTCTGCACCTACAGGATCCTCAAATATTGCTGCTTCATCCCACAAAGATAAAAATAGCTCTTTATCATTATTTTTATAAGCAGTTACATACCCTTCCATTACTTTCATCACAGCTTCTTTCATTTTTTCTCCAGTTTTATTCCGTGCTCCTTTAGATGCACTTTAGTAAATTTTTGATCTTTTGCGATTGGCTCTATAGATTCACTTATTCTATCGTACTCGGAAAATTGTATTAACCATTTAGAATCTTGGTAAACATACTTGTCCTTATATAATGCTGTTCCTTGAGTAATTATATTTTCGTTAAAGTTATAAAATATGTCGTGCAAATACCATAAACCTGCAGCATTCTTACCATCTATAATTTCTATTTCCGGATGATGTCCAGTATGCATTGCACATGTTTGGTCATGAAAAGAATATTTCATGGAAGTAATAATTTCATCCTTTCCGGATGCCTGCCATCTGTAAGTACCTCCTCTATAGTCAACAGAAATATCATCAGTAAAAATTGTTGACAATAATTCATAATCTGCCATGTCTATAGCTCTAAAGTATTTATGCTTTAAATTTCTAATCTCTTCAATTGCTAGTAATCTATCTATTGCTTCCATCTTATCTTAAATAAGCTTGCCCCCCATCAATCATAATTGTTGTTCCAGTAATATAACCCATTCCGTCTGAAATTAAGTGACATACTGCATTTCCAATATCTTTTTCACAGTCACCAACTTTTTTTAGAGGTATGGTTTCAATAAATGCACTTGATTCTTCAGGATTATTTTCTACCCACCAATCCATTCCTACGGAATTTCCAAGTGGCATTATTGAATTTACTCTAATATTATCTTTTCCCCACTCTACAGCAGCAGCTCTTGTTATGGATCTAATTGCTTCTTTAACTGCAGCATACATACCGTATCCCTGCGAATCAGGTCTTAAGCCAGCAGAACTTGCAAGATTTACAATATTGCCGCCATTCTCCAAAAATCTATGAAACTTTCTCATCAATCGAAAAGTTGCTAATGGTCCAGACTCCCAACCTGACACAAAATCTTCTTCACTAATTTCGAGAACACTACCTAATGGGACTTCTTGTGCATTATTAACAAGAACATTGATAGTGGTAAATTCTGAAATTATTTGCTCAATTGCCAAATCAATTGATTCTTCATGTTTCACATCGCACTCTACTGCGATAGTAGTGAGGCCCTCTTTATTAAGGTTCTTTGATGCTTTATTAACCTTATCAAATGTTCTACCAAGTAATGCAACTTTAGCTCCATGTTTAGCAAGAGCAGTAGCTATCCCAAGCCCAACCCCTTGACCAGCTCCAGTAACGACCGCGGTCTTTGATGACAAATCTATCAAAAATTTGCTCCAGTAATATCTTTTGCAGCAAGATAACCAAATGTCATTGCAGGTCCAAGAGTTGAACCAGGTCCTGGATATTTAGGTAATAAAGCTGTGGTGCAATTTCCACATGCATATAAACCACTAATGGGATTTTTACTTGTATCAAGAACGCGTGCATTGGAATCTATAACCAATCCGCCTGCGGTACCCATTTCACCAGGATATAAAACCATACAATAAAACGGTCCTTTTTCTAGGGGTGCAAGGCATGGATTAGGCTCAACTGACGGATCGCCGTAATATCTATCATATGCTGTGTCGCCTCTTTGGAAATCAAGATCATTACCAGTTTTACTAAACTCATTTACTTTTTGTTGAGTCTTCAATAGCCCATTGGCATTTAAACCAACTTTCTCAGCTAATTCTTCAAGTGTATCGGCTTTTGTTAAAAATGATGGATCCCACCATTCTTTTGGTACTCTTGAATCAGGCTGCATTGAGGCTTGAAGAAGAGGACCACATGGTCTATTTTTCCTAAAATCACTATCAAAGATCATATAGCACGGTGCACACGGATTACCATTAGCATATTCCTTAAACATATCGTTTACAAAGCTTACGTAGTTTTGTGATTCGTTTGAAAAACGCTCTCCATTCTTGTTAACTGTATAGTTTCCTGGCATTGACTTATCGACCATTGATAACCACCCTTTATCTTGACCAGGAACTTTCATGGTAGTTGACCACCAACCAGTATCCATTTGATGAGTAGCCGCATTAAGGCGTAAACCTTCATTAAGTGCATCACCAGTATTATGGACATTTGCAGCGCTCCACTCTGCGTTTGTAGGTTGTGGTAAATATCGCTCTCTAAGTTCTTGGTTTTTTTCAAAACCACCAGATGCTAATATCACTCCCTTATTTGCTTTTATATTGAGTGTCTTTTCTCCTTGTGATGCCTTAATACCAATTACCCTCCCGTCTGCAAATATGATCTCTGACATCGAAGTATTTCTCCAAATTGGTATATCTCTGTCCTTGCAGGAAAGTATTAATCTTGCAATACCAGCATTTCCCATTGTTAATCTTCGATCTTTCCAACCAAAAAATAATCTCATGGGTAAATCGAATATATACTTAACAAATAGTTTGGCAAACAAAGCTTTCCATCCTGGTAGAGCGCCAAGTAATAGTTGACCCTCTACTTGGGTAAAGTTCATTCTAATTGGGCCCATTGTAAAAGCAGTTTGAGGATGTTGATCTCTTAAAAAATTCAAATCATCTCCTAAATCAGTCCCAGGAATTGGTTCAGGTTCCATTGATCTATTTCCCTCTTTACCACCAGGGTTATCTGGGAAATAATCTGGATAGTGAGCTAAGTTTCTATACTTTACCCTTGAATTTTCGTGAAGATAATCGATCATTTTTGGACCATGTTCTAAATATGCCTCAATCAGATCATCTTCAATCATGCCATCGGGAGAAACACTGTTGATGTATGCTTTAGCATCATCATAAGAATCATCAACATTCTCTGCAACTGCATACCTATTATTGGGTATCCAAACTCCTCCTCCAGATGTAGCACTTGTGCCACCATATTGATTTGATTTCTCAATAACAAGAACACTTGCACCACCATCTCTTGAGCAAATAGCTGATGTCAAACCACCATTACCAGTACCAATGACAACAACATCAAATTCATGATCAAAATTAAAATTTTCCATAATAATTCTCTACCTTTGATTTATAATACAATCCTAAACATTATTTTATATTATGAAAACTGAAATAGCTGAGAAATTAGGAATTGAATACCCAATATTTGCATTCACACATTGCAGAGATGTTGTTGTTGCAGTAAGCAAAGCAGGCGGCATTGGCGTTTTAGGTGCTGTTGGATACTCACCTGAGCAATTAAAAGAAGAGCTTGATTGGATAGATGCACATATTGGCGATTATCCCTATGGGGTGGATACAGTAATTCCACAGAAATATGAAGGCATGGATAATAAAGATCCTGAAGAATTACTAGAGCAACTTCAAAAGCTTGTTCCTGAAGAACATAAAAGTTTCGCTCAAAAATTGTTAAATGATCATGGGGTTCCTGAGGCAGATACATCAAACGGACCAGAAGGAGGGCTCCTTGGATGGACTGAGGCAACTGCTGGACCGCAAATTGAAGAAGCATTAAAAAGAAAAAATGTAAAACTTATTGCTAATGCACTTGGAACACCGCCAGCAGATATTGTAAAAAAGATTCAAGACAAGGGGATTTTGGTTGGTGCATTGTGTGGAAAGATTAAACAAGCTAAAGCTCATAAGGAGGCTGGGCTAGATTTTATTATTGCACAAGGTGGTGAAGGTGGTGGCCACACTGGTGAAATAGGCAGTATAGTTTTATGGCCTCAAATTATTGATGCAGTCGGTGATATGCCTGTTTTAGCTGCAGGAGGTATTGGAAATGGCAGACAAATGGCTGCTGCTATGGCAATGGGAGCACAAGGTATTTGGGCTGGTTCATTGTGGTTGACTGTAGAAGAATCTCACTCACAGCCTGCACAACGAGAATCTTACTTAAATGCGACAAGCGAAGATACAATTCGGAGTCGTGCATGGACTGGTAAACCTGCAAGAATGTTAAAAAATAAATGGACTGAGGCCTGGGAAAGTGATGATACTCCTGATCCATTGCCTATGCCTTTGCAGGGAATGGTAACTTTTGATGCGATTAGAAGAACTGCAATGTATGCAGACAAGGGAGAAGCACAGGCAGTTTCTTTTAATGCAGCTGGACAAGTAATAGGTCAAATTAATGAAGTTGAGTCGGCAAAAAATGTTGTTTTCAAGTTAGTTAGTGAATATGTAGATACACTTGAGAAAATGAATGCATCAATGCCTCAAATCGATTAATTAGTCATTGCGATCGAATAGTCATTCACTAGGTGTATGAATGACTTTACACCATTGATCAAAGCATCATCGTCTACATAAAAGTATGGTGAGTGATTTGAAAAATCACTTTCCTTATCTTTAGGATTAACACCTAAATAAAAAAATAAACCAGGTACTTGTTGAGCAAAAAATGAAAAGTCCTCTGCTCCGGTCCTTGGCAATGTCCATTCAATAAATTGTCCATTAGATGCTCGACTTAATGATGGCATCATCATTTTAGCAAGATCAATATCATTTACTGTCACTGGATAACCGCCATATACTCTGAATTTAACATCGGCTTCAGCATTATGAGCTTCCGCAACATTTGTAGCAATCTTTGTAATTTCATCATAGATTCTTTTTCGATAATCTTCGTCAAAAGTTCTTATGGTGCCTTCTAGCATTACCTCTTCTGGAATAATATTGTTTCGCGTACCTCCCCTAATAATCCCAACTGAAATTACAGCTTGGCTCTCAAGTATATTTAATCTTCTGCTAACTATAGTTTGTAATGTTGATCCTATATCATAAGCAGCAGTAATCGGATCGACACCTGACCATGGTCTAGATCCATGAGTTTGTTTACCTTTCACAATTATTCTGAATGCTTCAGCGGAAGCCATGGCTGGACCTGGCTTCAGTGCAATCCATCCATGCTTTGCATTTGTTACGTGCATTCCAAAAATAGCATCTGGCTTTTCTTCTTTAAAAATTCCCTCTTTAAGCATTAATTCTGCACCACCCTCTTCACCCTCAGGAGCTCCCTCTTCAGCAGGCTGAAAAATTAACATAATATCTCCACGAAGCTTATCTTTATTATTTGTTAAAAATTCAGCTACGCCTAATAAAACTGCCATATGTGCGTCATGACCACACGCATGCATTACTCCAACATCTTGACCTTGATATACAGTTCTGACTTTCGATGAAAATGGTAAATTAAGTTTTTCTTCAACAGGCAATGCATCCATATCAGCTCGCAAAGCCATTAAAGGTCCTTCTTTTTGACCTCTGATCATCGCTATTAAGCCTGTATGTGCTATTCCAGTTTCTACACTTAATCCCATATCTTCTAATTTTGATTTAATATACTTTGCAGTTTCAAACTCTCTGTTTGATAGTTCTGGATATTCATGAAAGTGGTGCCTCCATTCAATCACATTTGTCATCACCTCTTGAATGTCACTTTCAATTAAATCAACAAGTTCCTTTGCAGTTAGATGCAAGCAACTAAGCAAAATTGAGAAAAATAAAAAATTCAGTTTCATTTTGTTTTAGAAAAATTAAATAATAAGGGTGGCGTATTTTTGCAATAATCTAAAAATCCATCTCTTTTTTCAGCAGATCTTTTATCCATCATTGGAATAGATGCCCTTGCTATTAAAATGTACATTACAATCGTGCCTCCAATTAACCAAATATTGCTCAAAGTGCTTCCAAGAGCAAAAATTAACCCACCAGACCAAAAGAGAATTTCACCTAAATAATTAGGATGTCTAGAATAAAACCAAAGGCCTTTGTCCATGACCTTATTAGCATTATTTGGATCTTGTCTAAACTTATACATTTGTTGATCTGAAACAATTTGTAAAATAACTGCACTTATGATTGTTAAGGTTGCAAATAAATCAAAAATGCCTACACCATTGCTAGGGTAATAAAGCACAAAACAAAATGGAACTGTTGTTAAATAAACACAAACTGTAGGTATTAGATGTATTTGAAAAAAATCTACTGATGCAAATTCAAATTTTGAAGATGTTCTTCCTTTCATCATTACATACCTCCAATCTTCATGATTAAATCCATCCCATGATCTTATCCAATTATAAGTAAGTCTTATTGCCCACAACATTACACATGCGAACACTAAGACTGATCTTAGAAAATTTCCATCTGCATTAAAGTCTGTCCAAACAAGAATTAAAAGAAATGGTGGAATAACTGACCAATATGCGTCATACCAACTTGAATTACGAAATAAAACGCTACATAAATATATAAAAATTGTTGCAATGACATCTACAAAAAATAATCTTAGCCAAATATTAATTTCAAACATTAAATTCCAACTCATCATCATTAAGTAAAAACAGATGCAATATCCAATAAGAATTACTATTAAATCTCTAATTTTATTCATGTAAAGCTCCTCTCCTGATCAAAATGATTAATATCTTTTAACTTAAGTTTGAGTTTATCAAAATTAGCTTTAGTAGGTTCTTTCAAGAGATCATATTTAGTGTTACGTTCAATTAATTTCATGTTTTTGCTTTCAACGATATTTTTAATATAAATAAGATCTAACTCTTGACCATGTCTGGCACCAGCTGATCTTGTGATTGTTTCATTCATTAAAATGCCACCAACATCATTGATTCCTGAGTCTAGGAGATATGATAGACCTGCATAACCCATCTTCACCCAAGATCCTTGGATATTTTTAATTGATTCATTTAAATATATTCTAGATATTGAGTGTACAAGTACTGATTCTCGAAAACTTGGACCTGATCTTGATAATCCTCTTAAATACATTGGTGCTTCACTAGCAACATACGGTAATGGTACGAATTCAGTTATGCCGTTTGATTCTAACTGTAATGACTTTAGTTCATGCATATGTTTAGCGATGTCATAATAATTTTCAACATGTCCGAACATCATAGTCGAAGTAGTAGGTAGTCCAATTGAATGAGCTGCTTTAATTACGTTAAGCCATTCATTTGTATTAATCTTATCAGGACAAATTATTTCTCGAACATTATCATCAAGTATTTCAGCAGCAGTACCAGGCAAAGAATTCAAACCTGCCTCCTTAAGTTTTAACAAATACGATTTCACATCAGTATTAGCACAATTTGCTCCATGTGAAATTTCCAATGGAGAAAAAGCATGTATGTGAATAGTATCTGATACTTCTCTAATTGATTTAACAATATCAATGTAAGTATTTTCATCAAATTTCGGATGAATGCCGCCTTGTAAACATACCTCATTCGCACCTCGACTTATTGCTTCAAGTACACGTCTCTGTATTTCATCTAGGGAGATATTGTAAGATTTACCTCTTAAGCTTTTTGCACCTGTACTCTTTGAAAAAGCACAAAAACTACAGCTATAAATACACATATTGGTGTAGTTAATATTTCTATTTGAAACATATGTAATTGTGTTACCGTTTAGTTTGCCTCTTAACTCATTTGCATATTTTCTTAGATAGTTAAAATCTCCATCTCTTGATTCAAATAAGTTTGCAAGAGAATTAATGCAATCTTTTTTTTCAATATTTTGAATTAGTTGTTTTATATTACTGATATTTTTTGGGTGCAGTAGGATCTGTGGTAAGTCTTCTGTTACTCCAGGTTGCCACTCATCTTCTTTTATATATCCAGAAGCATCGGTGAGATTAAGAAGTCTAGATTTAATATTTTTTGAAAAAAATAAAGAGCTATCTTGAAGAGCTTTTGCTGAAACTGTTGTTCTTTTCAATAAATGCTGATTAGTCTTGATACAAAATTTACTAATTTTTGATATTTCTGGCCATGGTGCTTCAGGGTTAACATGATCAATTGTTAACGGAGATATGCCACCTAAGTCATCAATGCCTGATTTCAGTAATTCAACAAGATTATTTGCATTTAAATTTGGTGGAACTTGTAGTGAGATTTTTGGATCGAGAATTTTTCTAGCCATGGAAATTGTCCAAAGAAGCTCGTCAAAATCTGGCTCATCAGAATTTTCCATTAACGTTTCTTTTTTGGCCTTAAAGTTTTGAATAATAACTTCTTGTATATTTCCAAATTCTTTAAAGATGTTATTAATTACTGTTAATGATTGAAGTCGTTCTTCTCTTGTTTCTCCAATGCCAATTAGAATGCCAGTTGTAAACGGTATTTTCTGTTGACCTGCACAAATAAGTGTCTGAATTCTAAAATTAGGATCTTTGTCAGGTGAGCCGTAATGAGGCATGCCTTTTTGACATAATCTTGCACTGTGACTCTCTAGCATCATGCCCATAGAACCAGAATAATTTTTTAATTTTTCAATCTCATTTATGTCCATTGTTCCAGGATTTAAATGAGGGATTAAACTAGTAGTATTTAATATTTCCTGAGACACGTTCTTTACATAATCTAATGTGCTTTCAAATCCTAGAGCATTTAGACTGTCTCTTGCAGCTTTATATCTAAGCTCTGGCTTATCACCAAGAGTTATAAGTGCCTCGCGACAACCAAGTTCTTCACCTTTTTTTGCAATTTCAAGAGCTTCCTCTATTGCCATATAAGGAGAGTCAATTTTTCTTGGAACTTTAGCAAAAGTACAGTAATGACAAACATCTCTACATAAAAAAGTGAGTGGTAAAAAAACTTTAGGGGAAAAACTAATAATTTTTCCATAGTGGGCGACCTTAATATCAAATGACTCTTTTAAAAGAGTATCAGTTAAAGGTATTTTTGATAGATTTTTTGCAAGCTCATGATCAACAAAATTATTGATATCAATCCTATCAAAGTTATGTTTCTTAATAATTTCTGACATTATGAAATAAGCTTATTTAATTTATCTAATGTTAACAAATTAAGATCATCTTCTGTATCTAAATCAAAAGAGATATTCTTTAAATCAACTTTAATGTAATCAGTTCCAATCTTTTCAAAATAACTACAAAATTTGTTGAGACTATTCTTGCCAAATAAGAGTTTTTGATTCCTCCATTTGAAACCAACTGCATTTGTTCCACTTGCAAATCTATCGGGGACAACAAAAGTTTTTTGTTGATGAATCAAATTCGTCAAATAATCTAGATCTTGATTTGATATCAATGGAAGATCTGCATGCATGATAACAATAAACTCATCTTTTTTAGCATAGGTATTAATCGCATCTTCGAGTGCTTCATTAAGATTCTTTTTTGAAAAAAAGCTATTTTCTTCCTTTTCAGTAATATCTCGAGCATTAGAAACAACTATGGGTTGCAATTTATTTTTTTTAAGGATTTTGACGGTTCCAATAAACATATTTTTAGACAAGTTTTTCCGTTGTGCAGATCTCAAAACTTTTGTTAATCTTTGTTTAGATTGATCAAATGATTTAATTGGAATAAAGAATTTATACAATTTTAGCTTTCACTTAATTGAGAAATTATTGAGTCTGCAAGATTTTTTTTGGTTTTAATATCTTTCATAATTAGATCAGCAAGGTAAACATTAAAGCCTAACTCATTTAATTCATTTAAATATTTTTTATCTTTGTTATCTATAAAAATATTTTTCGAAACTTCATTGTAATAATTTGCAACAGAAACAACAGTGGAATTGAAACCCAATTCCTTAAAAATTTTTGAGGTTGGTCCCTTTATAGATCTATCATTAACGATTGGGGAAACTATAACTACATCTTTTTTTCTGTTCTTAAGGTAATCTTTAAATTTTCTTAAAGCAAGAATAGGTCCTATGCTTATAAATGGATTAGATGGACAAATGATAAATTTGTCATAGGTATCTAGCTTTATTTTCTTATTAAAACTTGCAGTTATTGCTCCTTTAAAAACAAAATCTGAAGCTGTAGGCTCACATTTATATTTTACAAAATATTCTTGAAATGAAAGGATATCTTTTTTGGTCTTGATGAAAGTACTAACTGAATCATCAGACATTGGATAAATATTTTCTTTTATCCCAAAACTATCTTTTATATCTTTAGTTACTTCAGTAAGTTTTTTTCCTTTACTTAAATTAAATGTGCGATAGATATGTGTGGCTAAATCTTTGTCTCCTAATTGAAACCATGTATCGCCTCCCATTGAATCTAGCTCAGTGAGCATTTGCCATGATTCTTTTGATCTACCCCATCCTTTTTTAAGATCTACCTTATCGCTCAAAGTATAAGTTACAGTATCTAAGTCTGGGCAAACATATAGTCCGAGATGATTAAAATCATCTCCAGTATTTACAACTATATCAATTGAATTTGAGTCTATTGCTTTACTGAAACCTAATGCTAATTTTGCACCTCCTACTCCACCACAAATCAAAAGATATTTCATCTAAACAGGTCCTCTTTTTCATTTCTAATTAACGACTGAGCATTAAGTTTTGATTCTCTTCGTTTATAAAAATCTCTTATTATTACTAAGGGCATTGCTTCATTTGCTTGACCCATTATTAGTGAAGCTGATGCAGCAAGTTCATCTGCGATTCCAATCTGTGTAACTTTAAGATCATTTCCATATAAGTCAAATGATCCTATTTCATCTCTAAGGCATTCTAAGTTATAACTCCCAATTGCAAATCCAACTGCGCCATTCCTAAAGGGTCGTCCCATGGTGTCGCTAATGATAATAGAGATATCTTTTTGAAAATACTTCTCTAATTTTTGACCAATTTTTTTTGCAGATTTGTCTGGATCTTTTGGAAGCAATAATATTTGTTCATTTTTTTGATCGATATTTGATCTATCGATACCTGCGTTAGCATGTATAAACCCAAGTTTATGCTCAACAATAAGCACATTTTTTTTATATCTAACAATCTTTTTGGACTCATCTAAAACTGCTTGAACAAGACGAGGATCTTTAGAAATTTTATCGCCAACAGTTTTAGCTTTTTTTGTTGGTTTAATGTTGCTTAATTTACGATATCTATTTTCAGATTTAGATATAATTTTTTGGGCAATTGTAAGAATATCTCCATTATGGATGCTAATCTTATTTGTTTTTAAATTATGAATAATAATATCTGCAATATCATCTCCAGGAGAAATCATTGGAAAAGATTTTGTACCAAAGATTGAAATGTTAATTTCTACACTCCAGTAATCTTTATACCTGAGTGTTTAATTTCATGGTTTTTATTTATAGCAATAAGTATTGAAGTCAAGGCTTCTGCTGCTGCAGAATTACAAAGCGGGCCAGCATGCCAGCCAGTTAATCCAATTTTATTAATTAAACTTATAACTTCCTCTCTTGCAGCTTTCTTATCACCACAAACAAGAACATCACAGTCAATCATTGCATCGCTTTGAAGTAATTCTGCTGATATATTTTGGAATGCCGACACCACTTGAGTAGATTCATCTAAGATCATTTGAGCTTTTAGTGCAGCACAACCCTCTTTAGGTAGCTGGACACGCATAACTTTTGGCGGTATGAGTGGTACAGTTGCGTCAATAAGTATTTTATTTTTTAGCGGTTCAATCAATCCTTTCAATGTTTCTGTTTGTGATGAAAATGGGACAGTTATAATTCCTAAATCACACTTTGATGCAACATCATAATTTAGTCCGCCATTCTCTTCTTTTAAACCAAGCGATAAAGCAGCAGAAATCGCTGAGTCTTGTTTTCTAGAACCAATAAAGACTTCAAATCCAGTTTTAATCATTCTGGACGCAAGACCTTTTCCTAGGGCGCCAGTACCACCAATAATTCCAATTCTCATATAAATTTATCCAAAAATCTTTCTTACAAACTTATTGCCCCAGAAAATTTTAAGGGCGCCTTTCATTTGATTGAAACTTTTTTCATTATATGGATAAAGTGCTGCAGGTTTTTTTCCAATTATCAAAGGCATTGCATGCGCATAACTTCTTAAGCCTTCTTTACCATTCACTGATCCCAAACCGCTGTTTTTAACACCACCGAAAGGTGCTTCATTTACTCCGTAACTCATAGCCATATCATTTATAGAGCATGCACCTGTCTCGATAGACTTTGCAATTTTTTCACCCTTTGTTATATCTTTAGTCCAGACATTACCATTTAAACCATAAAAGGAGTCATTAGCTAATCTAATTGCCTCATCCTCTGAGCTTACTTTCATAATAGAGATAATTGGTCCAAAAGTTTCATCGGTCATAATTTTCATATCATGGGTGACATCCACTATTACAGTTGGCTCGAAATATAATCCATCGAAATTTGGATTACGTTTTCCACCAATTAAGATCTTAGCGCCCTTCGACTTAGCATCCTCAATATGATCTTCAATAATGTCAATTTGTTTATCCCAAAATGTTGGTCCTACATCAGCATATTTATCATCTGACTGTTTCAGTTCTTTTGTATATTCAACAACTTTTTCTAAAAAACTTTCATAAATTGATTCTTGAACATATATTCTTTCTGTTCCGCAACAATACTGGCCAGCATTCATACATGAGCCAATGACTGCACCTTTAGCAGCATCATCTATATCAGCATCATCACAAACAATCATTGCATCTTTACCCCCAAGCTCTAATGAAAAGGGAATTAATGACTCACCACACTGTCTAGCTATCAATTTTCCAGTCTTTATACTACCTGTAAATGAAACTTTATCAGGTTTCAAATTTATTAGGTCTGCGCCAACTTGCCCATCACCGATCAAAACTTGTACAAGATTATCAGGGGCATCAGCTTTCTTGAACATTTCCTCAACTAACATACCTGATTTAGGAGTTACCTCGGAAGGTTTTATGATTACAGAGTTTCCAGCAAGAACAGCTTGAATTGCAGGATTTATTGATAGTATGAATGGGCCATTCCATGGTGTAATCACACCAATTACACCTCTAGGTTTAAAGGCTACTTTTGTTTTCTTTAAAAATTGCATAGGTCCATGCATTGAACGTGATTCATCTTTTAACCATTTTGGTGCACGTTTTGCATAAAAAGCTAAAGAGTCTATGGCAGAGTATATTTCCATTGACATAGCCTCTTGTATCGGTTTTCCAGTTTCGTCCATAACAACTTGCATAATGTAATCTTGATTTTCCATGATCACATCAATCAAGTTATGCATAAGTTCACACCTCTCTGTTATGGATGTTTTTGACCAATGCTTTTGAGCATCTCTTGATTTTTGCATTGCTGACTTTACATCTTCCGTTGATGCACATTCATATGTTCCAACAGTTCTAAAATCAACTGGGCTTTTAACGCTTAATATTTTTTTGTTATCTTTTTGTTCAATTGAAAAAATACCCATTACATTTCTCCTAATTTTGTCTGAAGCATCTGAGATGCATGATTATTTATGTGAGCATCAAGACCAGGTGGCATTATTTCATAGTACTCGAGTTTCTTTACTACACGTATCATAATTACTGCAAATTTATATATAGCAAGAAGGTAATAGTAATTAAAGTTTGTAGATTTTAGACCTGTTAACTCTTCCCATAATTCAATGGTTTGTTGTTTGGATGGAAAGCCTGACAATTTCTGAATATTTATACCGTCTGTATTGCAATCATCAATTGCTATACCCCAAGCTAAATCTTGACATGGGTCACCCAGACCAACCATTTCCCAGTCCAATACTCCCGTTACAGAGCCTTTTTCGTTGTACATAATATTGGGTACTCTGCAGTCACCCCATTGAATTGAAAACTGATCGGAAGATTGTTTTGGCTTATTTTCTCTTAACCATTTCATTGTTTGCTCTAATACTTCATGTTTTTCACTTTCAATTGCCCATTCATAGAAAGATTGATAAAAGGATAAATCTTGATCGAGTGGTCTCACAGATGCAGGTGCATTAATTAAAAAATTAAAATCGTCACTTACTTCAACTTTATGTATCTTTGACATTTCTTCAATCCAACCATTCCAGACTTTTTGTCGTAACTCTTCATTAGAATCAAATAACCAACCTTCTTGGTGAAATGGTGGATTGTCTGATGGTGCTTGACCGTCGCACATCTTCATGACATAAAATGCCGATTCCAAAAAATCAGGATTTGGTTCATACCATACTACTTCTGGAACTTTTATCCCAAGGGGTCGTAAGTGCTTCATTATCAGAAATTGTTTTTCGATATCGTATTCTGGAAAAACAAAATATCCAGTTGGGTGAAATCTTAAAACATATCCTGTTTTTTTGTTTTTTTCAGAAACAATAAAACTTAGTGTTTCATTTGAAAAACCTGTATTTTCAGGGCCACCAAGTATTTCAACATCAAGATCTTTATCAAGTCCCTTTTCATGTATCAACCATGATTTGAAAGACGAAGTTGCTTTATTAAGATCTCTTTCTTGAGGTGCTGGCATAATTATTTCTTATTTTGGTTTAATATATCAAAAATCTTTAATTAAACATATGAATTCTAAAATTGATGAGTGGTATAAATTTTGTGATGAACTAAAAGAAGTTGGGAGGATTATTAGCGAAACCTCGGATAACACAATTGATGAAAACGAAGGCTTCAGATATGTTTTAAGATTATTGCGTCTTTCTACAGAAATGTATTTTGAACATTGCAATCCTGAACATAGCTCTTTTTATTGCTTATCTCACGAAACTGGCAAGATTGGTGCAGATAATCCAGATAATCATTACTTGAATGCAAATATAGATTCAAATAATTCTTACTTGATTGAGGGAAATATTGGGGGTGTAGAATATTTGAGTATTGGAGTAAAAGAAAATAGATACTCACTGGATGGGACTATGGTCTCACATGATGAAATTGATTTAGAAAAAATTGATATTGATCAAGATGGGAATTTTCAAGTTACTTTAAAACGTGGCAATAATCAAAATAAAAATTCCTTAAATTTAGAGCCTGCATCTAATATGATAATTGTCAGACAAACCTATAAAAATAAAACAACCGATAAAAAAGCAGTATTACAAATTAAAAATACCTCTTCCTCTTGTAAATCAGACATATTAAGTGATAAAAAATTTACTGAACATCTAAGTCAAAGTTTAGATTTTGTAAAAGGAACTGTAAATACATTTAATGAGTGGGTAAATATTTTTAAAAAAGATCATATGAATGCATTACCTTTAGGTAACCAAAAATTCTTTCAAGCAGCGGGTGGAGACCCAAATATTCAATATCATCATGGCTATTTTAAATTTAAAAGTGATGAGTGTATGGTTATACAGTCTAAGATACCAGTATGTGAGTATTGGAATTTTCAACTTGAAAATAACTGGATGGAATCTTTAGATTACAGGTTTTATCCAATTCACTTAAATTCTCATACTGCAGATCTTGATGAAAATGAATTCATAATACATGTAACACATGAACCTATAGATGCAAAAAACAATATAATTACATGTGGAAGAGAAAATGGCGCAATGCTTTTAAGATGGATTGGAGCAAATGAGCAAACAATACCAAACGTAAAAATTGTAAAAATAGACAAACTAAATGACTAAACTAAATATTAATAACCTAAAAATTGCAGCATGCGAGCAAACAGAATTAAATGATTTTGGTGAAGGTATTTTTCTTGAAGGACTGCAAAAAATGATTGAATCAATAAATCAAGAGGCAAATCTAATTGATGTTGGTAACGATGCCCAAGCTCAGAGGATAATTGGTCTCTTAATAAATAGATTGAGATTTGAAGATGATTTAAAAAAATATTCTGAAATATTAGATCATAAAATTATCTCCCCGATTGTTATCGTTGGTCTTCCTAGAACAGGTAGCACAATGACTCATAGAATGTTAGCAGCTGATGAAAATCACACTGCAATGCTTTGGTGGGAAGGTAGATATCCATCAATGTTACCGAATGAAAAAAGAGGACATCCGATTGATAGAATGAATTTGGGCAAAGCAGAGGTTGAAGCTGTTGTCGCTGCTTCACCGGATGCGCTAAAAATTCATCCCTGGGATTACAAGGGTGCGGATGAGGAAATTCTATTGCTTGAACACAATTTTATGAGTACTGTGCCTGAATCATTTATGAGACTACCTACCTATTCTGAATGGATTGAAGAACAAAACCATAAAGTTGCCTATCAAGATCTTAAAAAATGGATTCAATATTTACAATGGCAAAATCCAGGAAGAGAAGAAAAAAGATGGGTATTAAAATCACCTCATCATTTGGGTTTCATTGATAAACTAATTGAAGTATTTCCTGATGCTCAAATCATACAAACACATCGAGATCCCATAAAAACCGTTCCATCATTTTGTTCAATGTGTGCAAATCTTTTTGAGCCTCTTGCAATTGATTTTGATAAAAAATTTATTGGTGCACATTGGGGTAATAAGCTTTCTAGGGCACTAAATCATTGCATGGAAGTTAGTAAAATACATAAAGATAACTTTCTTGATTTAAAATTTGAAAATATGATTAAAGATCCTATCGATGAGATGAAGAAAATCTATGAATTTATTGGAGAGCCGTTTGGCGAAAGAACAGAACTAGCAATTCAGGCATGGCAGGAAGAAAACAAACACGAAATGGGAGCACATAAATATGAGCTTGCAGACTATGATTTAACAAAAGAATTTATAACTGAGAATTTTAAAGATTATAAAGCGAGGTATATTAATGTTACTTAAAGATAAAGTTGTAATAATTTCAGGTATTGGTCCCGGTCTTGGACAAGAACTTGCCTATGGTGCATCTGAAAATGGGGCAAAATGTGTATTAGCAGCAAGAACACAAGAAAAATTAGATCAAGTAAAAGAAGAAATCGAAAAAAGTGGTAATGAAGCAATTTGTGTTCCAACAGATATTACTGATCCGGATGACTGTAAGAAGTTACTTAATATGACATTAGATAAATTTGGAAAAGTAGATTGTTTATTTAACAGTGCTTATAGGCCTGGTGACTTCAAGGAATTTAAAGATAGTGATTTAGATGATTGGATGGTAACCATGAAAACAAATTTTTTCGGTACCATGACACTAACAAAAATGGTTGCAGATCAAATGAAAAACGATTCAGGTGGCTCAATCGTGATGGTTAATAGTTTAATAACTAAAAAACCATTACCAACACAAGGTGGATATGCTGCTTCAAAAGGTGCATTAACTGCAGCTACTAAAATACTTGCTAAGGAGTTAGGACCATTTGGAATTAGACTTAATTCAGTTTATATGGGATGGATGTGGGGACCACCGGTTGAAGGTTATGTAAACAGTACTGCTGAAATGATGAATATAAAACCAGAGGATCTTGTTAAAGAAATTACTAAGGATATACCTTTAGGTATTATTCCAGATGATCGTGATTGTGCCAATGCAGTATTATTTTTGGCGTCAGATCTAGCAAAGGTTATAACTGGTGCTAATTTAGATGTTAATGGTGGAGAGTTTATGTCATGATTAAAATCCATTATGTCATTTAATAAAGATATTTTTACAGTTGATTTAATGCTAGGAATTCCTGAGGACGAGGATAGATCTGATTGGTATACCTTCATGGAACCCCTATTACGTGATGAAGAATCAAAGTCAATGTTCAAGATGCCTGCTCAATATATGTTTAAAGATATCCCTGAAACAGGTTCGCATGATGATTTCATAAAATACACCTTAGATCAGATGGATAAACATCATATTGATATGGCTATGGTCGGTTTTGATGAAAGCTCAGAGACTAAAAAGAGAGCACTGGAGAAACATCAAGATAGGTTTTTCTTTGACACACCAGTTACACCAAATAATAAAGATGAGGCTGCGAGAATTAGGATGTATTTTGAGAATTATGGCATAAAAGCAGTGAGTGCCTTTCCGTCTGGCGTTTATCCTCAAGTTGCTATTAATGATCCAGCATGGCATCCAATTTATGAAACTTGTGTGGATTTAGATATTCCTTTTTTTTGCTGTGTTGGAGTTCCTGGTCCAAGAATTCCATTGGCTCCACAAAAAGTCGAGTTAATTGATGAGGTATGCTGGTATTTTCCAGAGCTAAAATTTGTAATGCGTCATGGTGCAGAGCCTTGGACTGAATTAGCAGTCAAACTGATGTTGAAGTATCCAAATTTATATTATTCAACAAGCGCATTTACTCCAAAGCACTATCCAAAAAATATTATAAATTATGCAAATACTCGTGGTAGAGAAAAAATATTATATGCAGGCTATTTCCCAATGGGTTTATCTCTTGATAAAATATTTAGTGAATTAAAAGATGTTCCATTTAAGCCTGATGTATTCGAGTCATTTTTAGGTGGGAACGCTAAAAAATTATTTAACTTATAAACATGGAAGAAAATAAACGTTATCCAATGCCAATACCTTTTGGGTGGTATTGCGTAGGTCAATCAAAAGATTTAGAACCAGGAGATGTAAAACCCGTAAGGTATTTTGGTCAAGATCAAGTGCTTTTTCGCACCTCAACAGGTGAGGTTGCAATGTTAGATGCATATTGTCCACATTTGGGTGCTCACTTAGGGCATGGAGGAATTATCACAAACGATTGCATTGAATGTCCATTCCATGCATGGCGTTGGAAGCCTGATGGGACCATTGGAGAAATTCCATATGCTAATAAAATCCCACCACGTGCGAAAGAAACTCAAATCTTTAAGTACCCTACTGTAGAAGAAAATAAATTAATTTATGCTTGGTATCACCCTAAAGGTGAAGCACCAACTTTTGATGTTCAAGTACACTCTGAATTGAAAGATCCTGAGTGGGCTGATGAATGGGACGTTTATGAATATAACGTGGGATGCCACATCCAAGATATGGCTGAAAATGCTGTAGATGCAGCACACTTTGTCTATGTGCATGGAGTAGTCAGTTATCCAGATTTTGAAGTCTCGTATGATGGTCATAAAAGAATATCAATCCAAAAAGCTGACATGGAAACACCTAGAGGGACAGTTCCTGGTTCTATAACATCTAAATCAAGTGGGCCAGGTGATGGTTTTACAAAATTTGAAGGTATCTGTGACACATTGCTTTTGGGTCTCACTACTCCAATCGAAAGAGAAGAAGTCATTATAAGATTCTTCTTCTTAAAGAAAAAAGTGAATGGTGAAGTTCCTGAAGGAGGTGTAGCTGCTGCAATAATCAAAGATATCAATAAGCAAGTAAAAGAAGACATACCTATATGGGAAAATAAAAAGTTTGCTAATCAACCAGTTTTATGTGACAGAGATGGGCCAATAGCAAAATTCAGAAGACACTACGCAACGTTCTATGCTAATGAGGATGCATAGCTAACCTATTCTTCTATAAGCTCAAAATCAAACTTACTGACGCCACATTCCGGACATACCCAATCATCTGGGATATCTTCCCATCTTGTACCTGGAGCAAGCCCATCTTCTGGATCCCCTAACTCTTCATCATAGATATAACCGCAAATTACACATTCATACTTTCTATATTTCATTAGTCTGCTCACTTACCTCTCTTTTAATGGGATGACTCCATATTAATACTGCTGAAATTAAATAACAAAACATAGGAACAAATACATAAATGTTCCAGAGAATGTTTTTACTTGAATCTGAATTTTGAGGCCCAAGCTCAACTTTAAAACCAAAAAATTCCTCAAGCAAAATATATGGGACAGCTGCTGCTAAAGCAAAACCTAATTTTGTAATTGTTGTTACATATGCATAAATACTTCCACTAATATCCTCTCCTTTTTTGATCTTATGATTTTCTGCTAGATCTCCAATCATTGAATTAATAAGTGGTACTGGTCCCGAAAAAGAAAATCCATATACAATAACAAACACAAATAAATAAAATATTTGATAATTTAAAGATAATTGAAGATAACTCTCATAGCCCAAATAAGAAATCATTAATATTGTAGATGCGTAAATACAACATGCTGCTAAAGATTGGTGTTTTGAATACTTTAAACTTAAAGTACGCCAAAACCATAAACCTATTACACTTACTAAAAAATAGGCCAGCATAGCTCTTGAAGCGTATGTATCCAACTCAAAAATTGAGTCCACCACAATAATAAATAGTGCACCAGTTAATGATTGTCCGAAAGCAATTAATGTGCTGACAATTGTTACTCTATTTAGGTCTAGATAAGTTATAAAACCTTTGAAAACATTCAAGCTAGATTTAAATGATCGAACACTCTCAACAGTTGAATGATCAGGCAAATTTTTAACTGCAATTATTAAAATTACAGGTGAAAAAATACAAAGAAACCAGCCGATCCCATTTATTTTAGCGGTCATGCTTGGTGTATATATCTCTATAATGGCGGGGATCGTTATTACTATAAACATTGATACTAATGACATTAACTCTCTAAGAGTTAAAAGATTTGTTCTATTGTCATAATTGGGCGCCAAAGTGACCGACCATGAAAGTTGCGTAATTACCAATAATGTAAAACTTGTATACAAAAGAAATAAACCTAGAAATAAATAAAAATTATTTACAAATTCGCTTATTGGAAAAAAGATTATATAAGCAGAAAAAATAACCAAAGGAACAGAAATAATTATCCAATGCTTGTGTTTATATTTTTTTGTCTGATATCTATCAACGAAAAAACCCATTAGCGGATCTGTAAAAATATCTAAAAACCTTCCACAAAAAAATATGACACCAACTGCAGTTAGACCTAATGCTAATTCGTTTGCATAATATGGCAAAATATACACAAATACTGGCATCCCTGCTCCTGAAACAGGAATTACCATTAGTGAATATAGAAGGCTTAATTTCTTATTAATCATATTAAATGTTCACTGATGTCATAATTTGTATAATTATTGTACGCGCCCGTAGCTCAGCTGGATAGAGTACCTGGCTACGAACCAGGCGGTCGGGAGTTCGAATCTCTCCGGGCGCGCCAGAATCAATGAAAACAAATAGTCAAAAATTTTTGTTAGTAAAACCAAAGGTGTTCTATCACAATGATGAGACATCGCATTCAAATGTTTTTCAAACTAATAATAAGCTTAATGATGTTTATACAAAGTCTTTAAGAGAATGGAACGCTTTGTGTAATAAGTTAATAAATTATGGAATAAATATAATAATTTTTGATGGTGTTGAATCATCGCCTGATTCAATTTTTCCAAATTGGTTCACAACTTATGAGGATAAAACATATGATATTTTTTCAATGGAGGCTTTAAATAGGAGAACGGAAAAAACTGATGAAGTCATTAATTTTCTTGATTCGAAATATAAATTAAAAATGAACTTAACATCATTTGAAGAAAAAAAAATGTACTTAGAGGGTACGAGTTCAATGGTTCTTGATAGAAAAAATAAAATTGCATATTCGTGCCTTTCCTCAAGAACAAATCTTGAAATGTTAAATATTTGGTCCTCTGCAAGAGGATATAAGATCAAATTTTTTCATGCTTATTATCAAAATAAGCCTGTATACCATACAAATGTTCTGATGTGGATTGGTGATCAAATTATTGGCCTCTCATCGTCTCTCATCGAAGAAAATGTTTTAAATGAATTAAAGTCATCATTCTCAGAAGATTCAGAACTTATATTATTTGATGAGCATCAAATAGCATGCTTTTGTGGAAATATGATTCAACTGAATAAAGGTAAAGATAAATATTTATTACTCTCAAAAACTGCGCATGAATCTTTAAATAAAAATCAGGTAACTATCCTAAATAGATTTTATGATGATCTTATAATTCAAGATATTTCTACCATTGAAATGATCGGAGGTGGTTCTGTAAGATGTATGATTCAAGAATTATTTTAAAAAGGTTTTGATTTATCTATAATAGCTATCTTTTCTGGTAAAACTATGACAAAAAAAATCATCTCATTTCATCTATTAGTTCTTTTGACCATGTTTGCTTCTGCGCAAAATCAATTGCTTGAAACGATCCCTGAAATAAATTACGAAAAGTTTCAATTAGATAATGGTCTTACTGTTGTTGTGCATCAGGATAAAAAGGTTCCGATGGTTGCAGTAAATGTTTGGTACCATGTTGGGTCTAAAAATGAGAAAGTAGGCAAAACAGGTTTCGCTCATCTATTTGAACATTTAATGTTTAATGGAACTGAGAATTATAATTCTGAGTATTTTGAACCGTTTGAACAAGTTGGTGCAACTGATCAAAATGGAACAACAAATTCCGATAGAACTAATTATTTCCAAAATGTCCCAACAAATGCCCTTGATTTAGCATTGTGGATGGAATCTGACAGAATGGGTCACATATTAGATGTCATTGATCAAGAAAAACTCGATGAGCAACGTGGAGTTGTGCAAAATGAAAAAAGGCAAGGTGAAAATAGACCTTACGGAAAAGCATTTTTAAAAATTTCTAACGGCGCATATCCAAAGGGGCATCCATATTCTTGGTCTACGATAGGTTCTATGGAAGATCTTGATGCAGCCACGCTTGATGACGTTAAAGAGTGGTTTAAAACCTATTATGGCCCAAATAATGCTGTTGTTGTTCTTGCTGGAGATATTGATCTTAAAACAGCTAAAGAAAAAATGAATTTGTACTTTGGTGATATACCTGCTGGGCCTCCCCTTTCCAAGCCAATGAAATGGATTGGAAAAAGAACAGAGGAAAAACGTGAAGTCTTATATGATAATGTTCCTCAAACAGCTATTTATAAGGTTTGGAATACACCTGGGTATGATTCTGATGATGAGGTTTTACTTAGCTTAGCTGCCAATGTGTTTAGTGATCAAAAGAATTCGCCTTTATACAGAGAGCTTGTGTATGAAAAACAAATATCTACAGGGGTGTCTGCATCTTACATTGGAAGAGAAATCTCTGGATTATTTTATATTGTTGCTGAAGTAGCGCCCAATTCTGATCCAAAGGAAGTTGAGGAAGCTCTTGATGCGGCTTTAGCTAACTATATTGAAGAGGGTCCTAATCAAGATTTGCTTGAGGCAGAGAAAACTAAGACATATGCTTCATTTATCAGAGGCTTACAACGCATTGGCGGTTTTGGTGGAAAATCAGATATTTTGGCATCATGTGAGGTTTACTATAAAAATCCTGGTTGCTACAAGGATTATTTAGAAAATCTTTTATCAGTCAATAAAGATGACATAAAAACTAGTCTCTCAAAATGGATTGATGATACTCCATATGTTTTAACAATTTCTCCTGAGAAAAAATACTCCGTAAGTGAAACTGATCTAAAAAGAGATGATGGAATACCTTACCCAACTGAAAAAGTATCGTATCAGTTCCCAGAAATAAAAACATCAACACTTAAAAATGGCTCAAAAATTGTTTTATCTTCAAGATCTAACCTACCAATCGTACAAATACAAATACTTTTTAATAGAGGTTATGCTGAAGAAAATAATAGGACTTTGGGTCATACAAATTTTATGATGGATATGCTCAATGAAGGTACAAAAAATTATAATGCTCTTGAATTTGATTCAGAAGTTAACAAAATTGGATCGAGCATAGGCTATGGATCAAGCCTTGATTCATCTGTTATAAATATCTCTTCTCTTAAGCCAAATCTAGATAGAACACTAGATTTAGTTAAAGAGACTATGTTGTATCCAACTTTTGATAAAAATGAAATTGAGAGAATAAAAAAACTATCTTTAGCATCGATCGAACAAGAATTAAATCAACCTCGCGCTCTTGCATATCGAAAAATTGGAGAACTTTTATATGGAGCTAAGCATCCTTACGGAAAGCCTTTGACTGGGTCGGGCACTTTGGAGAGCATACGAAGCATAAAGAAAAATAATCTTGAAGAGAAATTCAAATCAGTGATCAATTCAAATCATTCTACATTCATTGTAGTGGGTGATATCACAATGCAAGAGGCAAAAAATCTTTTAAATAAGAAATTTGGTGACTGGAAAAGTAAAAAACCAAACAAGTCAAAAACTTTATTTACAGCTAATTTACCAAAAAGCAGAACCATATATCTTGTTGATAAGCCAAATGCCATTCAATCATTTATTGTATCTGGTCAACTCATTCCACCAAGTGCTACGAGTGATGAAATTGAAATTGCTTATATGAACTATGCGATTGGAGGATCTTTTACATCACGACTAAATATGAATCTTAGGGAAGATAAAGGATGGTCATATGGTGTAAGAAATAGACTATCAGATAATCTTGGACAGAGACTATTTTTAGTCAATGCGCCGGTGCAAACTGATAAAACAGCTGACTCCATTAAAGAGATAATTAATGAGTATGAAAACTATCTGGGTAAAAATCCAATAACCACTGAAGAACTCACAAAAGCTAAAAACTCACGTATTTTAAGGTTGCCAGGACAATATGAAACAATTGGTGCCTTGTTAGGCGGCATATCTAATATTGTGAAATATGAAAGAGATTATGATTATCTCAATAAATTAAGTGAATCGCTTGATAAACCTACTTTGGAAGATATTAGAGATACTGCAAAAAAATATATAAGACCGGATCAATGGACATGGCTTATAGTTGGGGATGTAAAGGAAATTCAGGAAAAAATTGAAGCCTTAGACATTGGCGAAGTTATACTTTTAGATTAAAAATGTCAGCCAAGATTTCAATCTCAAGGCAAGTTGTTAATAACATAATTAATGCACCAAAGTACGAATCTTATTACGATTTTGTAGCCTCAAATAAGCTTACAGATCTTGATTTATTTACTCTTGGTCAGCCTTATGATCTGTATAAAGAGCTGAGAGAAAACGCACCAGTTTACTTTCACGAATCTGCATCTTATGATCCTGAGCCTGGATTTTGGGTCGCCACTAAATATGAAGACATAAAACACATTTCATCAAATCCTAAAATATTTTCTTCTCAATATGGTACCGGCACACTTATTACGTTGGGTGAGGAAGCTAAGAGACATCCAAAGTTATTTCGCTCAGCTGTTGATCATATGCTTAATCTGGATGGTGAACTTCATATAGGATTAAGAAAAGAACATATGCCATTTTTTAAACCTGATTATGTCTCTAATCTAAATATTAAAGTTAGTAATGAGATCACTCGATTACTTGATAATATTGAGAAATTGGGCGAATGTGATCTAGTAAAAAATATCTCACAACAGCTGCCAATATTTACTTTATCAGAAATATTAGGTATCCCTGAGTCAGACAGACATAAAATTGCAGAATGGATGGAATTCCTTGAAATCGCTCAATACATTCAAGTAGAGCAACTCAAAAATGAAGCAGGCAATACAGATGCAAATTTTTCACAAGAAATGTTTGATATGTTTAATGCTATGGTCGATGAAATGTTTGATTATGGAAAATTTATTATTAGTAAAAAACGTGAGCAACCAGAAAACGATCTATTGTCTGCTATTGGAAATGCAGAATTGGATGGGCATAAGTTAACTCAAGAATTTATTGATGGATCGTGGCTTTTAATAATATTTGCAGGAAACGATACTACAAGAAATACTATTAGCGGTGCAATGAAATTGCTTACAGAAAACCCTAATCAAAAAAAATTATTGCTGGATGATTTTTCTTTGATGCCAAATTTTGTAAATGAAGTTATTAGATGTGTTTCTCCAGTGATTCATATGAGAAGAACGACTACGCAAGAGACTGAAGTTGGAAATCAAAAGCTTGGTGTTGGTGAAAAGATTGTTATGTGGTATGGCGCAGCAAATAGAGACCCAGAAATTTTTGAAAATCCCGATGAATTTAACATTTTGAGAGAAAATTCGGATCAACATTTAGCATTTGGTATTGGAAGACATACTTGCTTAGGTAAACCAATTGCATTGATGCAACTGTCAGAACTATATAAACAATTATTAAGTAGATTTCCAAATATTCATATGTCTGGAGACTGGAAGGTGGGTCCTAATAATTTTGTTCACACCATACAAGAAATGCCAATCAAAATTGCTTAACTAATATCAATCGCATACTCTTTCAGAATATCAAAATCAATTATTCTTAGTGACTCGAGATGAGTTTTCTTAAGATAAATTTTTGGAGCAGAATTGTATTGATATGCCTCCAACCATCGTGCAGCACATAGACACCATGAGTCACCCTCTTTTAATCCTGGAAAATTAAATTCAGGTCTTGGTGTTGAAAGATCATTTCCCCTAGATCTTGAGAAACTTAAAAATGTTTCCGTCATTAAGGCACATACAAGATGTAAACCACTATCAGAAGTGTGATAATTACAAAATCCATCTCTGTGATAACCTGTGATTGGATTTAAACAACACTCATGAATTGATTCATTAAATACGTTGAGTTGTTTCATCATCGATATTGGATAATCAGATTTATTGAAAATTTATACATACATTAATTATGATTATAATATAAGTATGGGTACTAAGATTAACATAGAGCATGTCGAAAATATTTGTAACGCTAAGAAATTAAATTTTACAAGCTCTAGAAGGAATGTATTGGAAATTTTAATTAATGCAGACAATGCATTAACAGCCTATGAAATCCTAGAAATCTTAAAAGAATCGTTACCAAAAACTAAACCCGCAATTATTTACAGAGCATTAGATTTTTTATGTGAGAATGATTTTGTTCATAGAATTGAGATAAGTAATTCTTACATGGCTTGTGAAAATTGCGAACATGCACATGTAGCAAAGTTTTTAATATGCGAATCTTGCAAAAAAACAATAGAGTTAGAAAGTGATGGCTTTTCAAATGATTTAGAAAAAGAGGCTAAGAGTATGGGCTTTCAAATACAAGCTGAAATCTTTGAAGCAAAAGGTATTTGTAAGGAATGTATATGAGGTTGGACAATAAAGTAGCAATTGTAACAGGTGGATCAAGCGGTATAGGCAAAGAAACTGTTTTTAAATTTCTAAGTGAGGGTGCGAGTGTTGTTGCGGCGGATATAAATACTGAAACTTTAGATCAGCTCGATAGTGAAATCGCAGAAAAATTTAGCAACAAAAAATTCACATCATTTAAATGTGACGTTTCTAACGAAGAGGAAATTAAAAATTTAGTTGATCATACTGTTGAAAAATATAAACAGCTAAATATTGTTTTCAATAATGCTGGAGTTGGCGGTGCATTTGGACCAATCACTCATATTGATCAAGATGATTGGAATAAATCATTAGAAATCTTGCTTAATTCTGTATTTTTCGGGATAAAACATGCATCTAAAATTATGATTAATCAAGGTTCTGGGGGATCGATTATTAATACTGCATCAATTGCGGGAATGGCTGCAGGATCTGGTCCTCACGTTTACTCTGCTGCAAAAGCAGGTGTAATAAATCTAACTCAAACAACTGCCCTTGAGTTAGGTGAATATGACATTAGAGTAAACAGTATTGCTCCTGGAGTTATCTCAACGCCTTTACTAGGGACAGTTCTTACAGATGATAGAGATACAAATCAAGCATTGCTTGATCAGCCTTTAAAGGCCAAAGGTATGCCAGAAGATATTGCTAATACTGCACTGTTTTTAGCTTGTGATGAATCTAAGTTTATAACTGGAATAAATGTTTGTGTTGACGGTGGTTTAACCCTTGATAGGTCAGGGTTGATGAAACAAGCATCTGTTGAATATGATAAGTTAGAGATGGGTCCTGTATCAGGAATAAATATGGGATCAACTGGGGAAGAAACTAAAATTAATCCTATTGAAGATTAATCTGTCTAGATTTATAACTTTGCAATTCTTTTTTGACTAAAGGAGCTAAAAAATAAAGACCTATGATATTTGGTATAGCAACAATAAAAATAATTGCATCTGAAATGGCTAGAACGCTTTCAAGGTTAATCATGCAACCTAGGATAATAAAAATACAAAAACCAAATTTAAAAATATATTCAGTTAGATTTGAGTGGCCAAATAAGTAAGTCCAACCTTTAAGGCCATAATAAGACCATGCAAGTATTGTTGTATAAGCAAATAAAATTGCAATAAATGATAGGGGTATGCTTGAACCCACAATTGAAGATTCAAAGGCTGAGGAAGTCAGTTGAACGCCTTGAATGGTTTGATTTGCTAGTAAGGGATCATAAATTGTCATTAAAATTACTAAAGAGGTCATGGTACAAATTATTACCGTATCAATTAGTGGCTCTAATAATGCGACATAACCCTCTGTTATGGGGTCATTTGTTTTAACAGCTGAATGGGCAATAGCAGCTGAACCTAAACCAGATTCATTTGAAAATGCTGCTCTTTGAAAGCCAATTATCATCACCGCAATCATCCCTCCTGCTAAAGAATCTGGTGAAAATGCTCCGCTTATAATTGCATGAAGAGTGCTAGGTAATTTTTCAATATTGAAAATTATAATAAGACAACACCCAATTACATAAATTATTGCCATAAATGGAACAAGCTTAGAGGCAACCTTTCCAATACTCTTTATTCCTCCAACAATAACAACAGCCACGGACAAAGCAATCATCAATCCAAATAACCATGCTTTATTAGAAAAAAAACTATTTTCATTACCTGTAAGAAATAAAAATTGCTCATAAGCCTGATTAGCTTGAAACATATTTCCAATACCAAGACAGCCAAAAATTATTGCAAATGCATAAAACATACCTAAGAACCTTCCAAGTCTTAAATACCCTCTTCCTTCAAATCCTTTTTCAAGATAATACATTGGTCCACCAGACACTGAACCATCAGTGTTTGTTGTTCTAAAAATAACACCTAATGAACATTCAACGAATTTTGTTGTCATTGAAAGCAAACCAGCAATAATTAACCAAAAAGTAACTCCAGGGCCTCCTATAGAGATTGCAATTGCAACCCCACCAATATTCCCAATCCCTACAGTACCAGATACGGCTGTACTCAATGCTTGGAAATGGGACAATTCCCCATTTGAATCTGTTTGCATAGATTTGCTTTTTAGCAGATGCAAAGAGTGTTTGAGTCCAAAAATATTTATAAAATTAAAATAAAAGGTAAAGAAAAGCGCTGCCACAATCAACCAGACCACAATAAGTGGAAAGGAAAGATCAAATACTTTGAGTTCATAAAACACTAGCTCTGTTAGGAAAATTGAAACTGGTGTAAAGAAATTATCAATTTTTTGGTCAATATTCATGAAATAAGAAAATTTTTTTAATTTTAATGAGCTATCATATCATCACGTAATTATTATCATGTTTAAAACGTCGGTATGAAATTAGCAGTCTTAAATTGTGACGAAATAAAGCCAAGCTTCTCAGAAAAATTTGGTCAATATCCAGCAATGTTTGAGACAGCCTTAAATAATTTGGATATTAGATACAATATTGTTTCTTATGACATACAAAAAGGAATTTATCCAAAAAATATCTCTGAAAATCACGTTTATATAATTACTGGTAGTCAGTCGGCTGTATATGATAAACATGATTGGTTAGAAAATCTTTTTGAATTTATTAGAGAAATTAATAAAAAGGAAATTGGACTTATAGGGATATGTTTTGGTCATCAAGCCATCGCGCATGCCCTTGGTGGCAATGTAGAAAAAGCAAAAAGTGGATGGCATATTGGATTGAAACCACTTGAAGTTCAAGATAATGAGTTATTTATGAAACGCTCTTATCAATTGATTTTTAATCATCAAGATCAGGTCATTAATCCACCATCAAATGCGGTTTGTATTGGTGCCACAAAGCATTGTAGATATGCCTTAATGATCATTGGTAAACATATTATCTCATGTCAAGGACATGTCGAATTTTCAAAAGAATATGCAAGAGAGTTATTAGATATGAGAAGAAAGATCTTTGGAGAAAACGAATATCAAAAAGCTGTAGATTCGCTAAAAAATAGGGATGACTCTGTAGAATTTTTTAAAGAAATGATAAGTTTTTTTATGAATTAAAACGGTTCGTCACCATCAACAGTTATTCTTTCTAACAAACGATGTTCAGGAAAATAATCATTTATAGGTTTATGTAATGTACATCTATTATCCCAAATGGCAATTGAGTTAGGAGTCCAACTAAATCTGCATGTAAACTCAGGTGTAATCGAGTAAGAATACAGGAACTCTAAAAGAGCATCGCTTTCAGATTTTGACAGTTCATTTATCTTAGTTGTAAATAAAGGATTTACAAAAATAGCTTTACGCTTCGTTATTGGGTGAGTTCTGATAACTGGATGAACAACTGGTGGATTATTTTTTATAGCATCTTTTAATCTTTCTCTTCCACCAGGCTCAGCAATACTCTCTTTAAATCCATGACAAAAATCATGCTCAGCAGTTAGATTTTTTAAAAAGTTTTTCATAGATTCAGATAGAGATTCATATGCTGCTGTCATACTGGACCACATCGTGTCACCACCTTTAGATGGACATATTTTTGATCTTAATATTGAACAGAGAGGTGGATTTTTCAGAAAAGTCATATCAGTGTGCCAACATTCAATTTTTGAAGGATTGTCCTTAGTGCTTTCAAGAATCGTAATTTCAGGATAATTAGGTGGAGAATTATAGGCAGGATGAGACTGCAACGGACCAAAAAATTTTCCAAGCTTTACATGTTGTTCCCAAGAAATATCCTGATCTCTAAAAAATACAACCTCATGCTTTACAAGATGCTCATTGATGGACACCAAAATTTCCTCGGAGAGATTATTCGTTAAATCTACTCCGGCTAATTCAGCTCCAATCGCTCCAGAAAGTTTTTTTACACTAAACATAATAGCATTTTAATACATGGATAAATAAACAAACAATTATGTGAATCTAATTTATAATTATGCTTGCAAGCGCCCGTAACTCAGCTGGATAGAGTGCTTGGCTTCGAACCAAGTGGTCGGGAGTTCGAATCTCTCCGGGCGTGCCATCTTTTTTAGATTGTTTTCCTGTTAATTAAATATAATCCTAACATTATAAAAATAAAACCAATCAGAATTAAAAATGTTATCTCCTCAGATAAAAAAACATTTCCCCAAATAATACCAAACACAGGAATTAAATATGTGACACTTGAAGTTTTAATAGCTCCAATATTTTTAATTAGCCTCACATAAGCAATGTATGCAATTCCCGTGGATACAACCCCCAACCAAAGCATAGAAAGTATACTTAATTGAGATGGCATAACTTCAGGTAAATAATTGAGTGTAATTGGAGTCATTATTAACGCACCAAAAAATAATGACCAACCTATTAACACAAATGTATTTAAATTTTTTCCAACTTTTTGAATAAAAACTCCAGAAAATGAATAGCAGAATGCACCCAAAACACAACTCAAGCCGGCCATAATCGTTGTAGATGAATTTACCGGGTTAACAAGAATAAGTATTCCTAAAAATCCACATATCAATCCAACCACTTGGAAAAAATTAATTTTTTCACCAATCCAAATCAATGCTAATAATGTTGTCATAAATGCAGTTGTACCGTTTAATATTGCAAGTATGTTTGAATCCGCGCCTAATGATGCGTATGAAAATAAAAAAAAAGGCAAAGCATTATTACTTACCGAGAGAACCAAAATACCAGGAAAATGAGACCTAAATAGGTTGCGATATTTCTTTTGTAAAAGAAATGGTATGAAAATTAAACCAGCAAGATAGAGTCTAGAATTTACAAGTAATAGTGGTCCAAATTCTGGTGTTGCAACTTTTATAAACATAAAAGCACTGCCCCAGATGGCTGCAAGAAAAAATAAAATTATCCAGTTTTTTGTCTCCATGGCGCTATATAAAAAAGAAGCCTCCAAATGGAGGCTTCAGCTGTTAGAGTGTTTAGTGTCTAACAGTCGGAACTAGAAAGTACCATTTGTCAAAAGGCACTACTCCTGTTTCCTCGTTCTAATTTGATACTAATGAGACCACCTCCTTTGAAGGGAATTAACAAAAACACCAAAAAATCCCCTGTAAATTTTTTGATGCGACAGCCTATGTTTATTATAACTTAAGTTAGTAAATGTTTTAAATGATATCTGTTAACGAGGGGTGCCTGAACTCACCAGCCATTATATTTAGACCAGATTTAAAATCCTGTTCATTTAAAAGCAAATTTAGATCATTATTAGCAAGTTTTTGAACATAAGAAAGAGATGCTGAATTAAGTGATTCTGATGCAGTAAGTGGAACAGCACCTGGCATGTTCGAAACACAGTAATGAAGGATATCATCAATCAAAAAAGTTGGATCTTGATGTGTTGTTGGTTTGCTTGTCTCAAAACACCCTCCTTGGTCTATTGATATATCAACTAGTACTGTTCCTGGTTTTATTTGCTCAAGCATTGATCTTGTAATTATGGTGGGAGCTTTCTTACCAGTTAAATAAACTGATCCTATAATAAGATCTGATTCAGAGATACATTTAGTAATATTGCTATCATTGGAAAGATATCCTTCTAGGTTCATTGGATATTTTTGTTTTAAGGTTTTAAGTTTTTCTTCATCTAAATCAATTACATTTACTTTTGCTCCCAAATTAATAGATGCATCAATAGCATTTCTTCCAGCAACACCAGCACCAATTACAGTAATTGTTCTTAGATCAAGATCATTTATCCGACTTAAAAGTACACCTTTTCCGTTATATGGTTTTAATAAATGATAATTACCAACAACGATGGAGATCTTTCCAGCAATTTCACTCATTGGGGCTAAAAGTGGTAGTGATCCATCTGAAGCAACTAAAGTTTCATATGCTAAACCAGTTACGCCCGTATCTCTGAGCATACAAGCAAGGTCTGGATTGCCAGCTAAATGTAAAAAGGTAAATAAAATATGCTTATCATTTAAATACGGTAACTCCGAAATTTGAGGTTCTTTAACTTTTACAATGAGTTCTGAAGATTGATAAAGATCTTCAGGAGTATCGGAAATTGTAGCTCCTGAGTCTATGTATTGCTGATTGGAAAAACCAATCTTAGCACCAAGATCATATTCAATAAAAACCTTATGTCCCTGTGAAGATAAGGAAGCAACACTCCTTGGTGTTAGGCCAACTCTATACTCATCCTCTTTAATTTCTTTTGGGACTCCAATTAACACTAAATCAATTCGGGTTGATGATAATCTCCTAATGAAATTGTAAACGAATTTTTAGCTAAATTTGAAACATTTTCACATTCGGAATGCCCTAGATACTCTCGAGCAAGATCTGTGTTGCCACTAAAATATTTAAAAGCAATAGTTTTAATGGAAGCATCTTTATCTGATGCTGACTCAAATTCGATGAAAATTGGATCAGGTAAAAGTTCAACCAAATTATTTTTTATTTTACTGTACATATATACAGTATTAAACTAATTTAAGAACCTTTTGTCAATAAGAACAGCTAGCAATAATGCTGGTTCAGAACCTATTACTGACCAAGCATGACTGGTACCTCTTTGAATTACTACATCCAATGGATTTAATGATATTTCATCATTATCAAGAATTAATCTTACTTTGCCTTTTAGAAGTACGATGTAATCTATTGAATTTGTTAAATGCATCCCTGGATGTTTTTTTATATTGGTTCGCTCATGAGATGCATTTATCGTCTCAAATGCAAGAGAGTAAAAACTTTCCATTTCTTCAGTAGTGATATCTTTATTAATGGGAGGAAGTTGAAAATATCTTATTTTTGTCCCATCCCTTTCTGGAGATAACTTTACTTCAGCATTAGATGCTTCCTTAAAATTTTTTCTATCTAAAGCCTCGTTATCTGTTTGCCATAATTCTATGAAAGCATTGTCACCTAATTCAATTGATGGGTCTAAAACTTTATTACTTTGAATAATTGAGTTTCCCTCTTCATCAATACCTGTAACAATTCTTCTTGGTTTTACTATCATGTCTCAAATAGTTTATTCTGATCTGCAAAAGCTTTTATTTCAATGAAATTATTTGATGGATCTTTTATAAACATAGTGTGTTGCTCACCTGGCATATTTTCAAACCTTACTTTTGGTTTAATAAAAAAATCATAATCTGACTTTTCTATGTTGTGCTTTATTTCAAGAAAATCTGATATTCCAAGAACTATGCCAAAGTGAGGATATGGCACATCATCACCATCGACATGATTATATTTTTCCTCAGCTAATTTATTTGACAGATGCAGAACCAATTGGTGTCCATAAAAATTTAAATCTACCCAGGTTGAATCTGAACGTCCAAAAGATACTGGAAAAATTTCCTTATAAAAATCAACACACGTATCAAGATCGTTAACTGGAATTGCAAGATGGAATGGATGCATTATCTTTGTACTCAAATTAAGTTTCTTTAAGTATAATTTACTGAAATCTATTTATAAATAAATGAAGTTTCTAACAAAGTCTATTCTTCTTATATTTCTTGGGACTATATTCCTAATAATGGTTTATGGAATTAATTTATTTTCATCTAAACCTTTCTCATTGGATCATTATTTAACAAAATATCTAATCATTTCTTTATCTAAATCACCAGAATATCTTACTTATGTTGGTGCAGTTGATTTTTTAAATCCTATTACAAAACACAATGGTAAGTTATCGAATGATTCAATTGATGATATAAGGAAGAATTACTTGGATAATAAAAAACATCTTAATATTCTAGAAAGTTTTGATGATAATAAAATATCTGCAGATCAGAAGGTTACAAAAGAAATTGCTTTATTTGATGTTAAGAATGAAATTAAAGCTCACGAACAGTTTAAGTATCACTCATATCCTATCAATCAAATTGGTGGGTTCCACTTAAATCTAATTGAATTTATCACAGATCTCCATCCAGTAAGAAATAGACGTGAAGCCTATGATTATGTAAAAAGAGTAAATGAAATTGAATCTGTTATCGATAATCAGATTTTATGGATGGTTGAACAGGCAAAAGCTGGAATTTTTTTACCAACTTTTGTATTTGAAAATGTAATAAGACAATTAAACGAGATTATTGCAAATCAAGGAGCTCCACTGAAAGATACTTTTCAAAGAAAAATAGATGATCTAGGTATACAGAGCGCAGAGAAAGATAAACTAAAAAGTTCACTCCAAAAAGCTATCAATGATGGATTTATTCCAAGCTATAAAAAATTGCTTAATTACATGATGGCAACAAAACAATACGCTAATAAAAATCACGGAGTTTGGTCACTTCCAAATGGTGATGAATTTTATAAGTTAAGAATTAGAGTTTATACAACTACAGACTACAGCCCTCAAAAGATTCATGATATTGGTATTAGTGAAGTTAGTAGGATATCAAATAGGTTAAGTGAGATTTTTAATGAACTAAATTATGATCCAGAAAAAACAGCTGGTACATTACTAAATGAACTAAATGAAGATCCTAATTTTCTTTATGCTGACACTCCAGATAGAAAAAGCATAGTAATTGCAGATTACAACAAAATGGTTAAAGAGGCAGAGGAAGGTATAAAGTCCTATTTTGCTAGGATGCCAAAATCCGATGTAATTGTTAAGGCCGTACCTGAATATTCAGAGGAAAATGCTGCTGGCGGTTATTATATGCCTCCTAGTTTAGATGGAAAAAGACCAGGAGTATTTTATGCAAACCTCTATGATATTAAGCAAACACCTACTTACAGCATGCGAACACTTACTTTTCATGAAGCTCTTCCAGGTCACCACCTACAGAATGCTTTAAATATAGAAAATGAAGAATTGAGCTTTTATAGAAGGTATGGCTATGGAACCTCTGCGTTTGGTGAAGGCTGGGCATTATACTCTGAGCAACTTGCTCTTGAAGCTGGACTCGCAACTGATCCATATGATGAGATAGGAATACTTCAAAGTGAGCTTTTCAGAGCTGTGCGCTTAGTTGTCGATACCGGTATTCATTATAAAAAATGGACCCGTGAGGAGGCTATGAATTACATGAAAGAAAAGACTGGTATGTCAGATACAGAGGTTAGATCTGAAATTGAGAGATATATTGTTTGGCCTGCACAGGCGTTAAGTTATAAGGTGGGCATGCTAAAAGTACTTGAGTTAAGACAATTGGCAATGGATGCTCTTGGAAATGACTTTAACTATAAAGAATTTCATTCAATACTACTTGATAATGGCGAACCACCATTATTTATATTGGAGGAATTGGTGAAAAATTGGATTGCTCTAAAGCAATCTTAAAAAATTCAATTTAAATTGGCGGAGAGACGGGGATTCGAACCCCGGATACGGTTGCCCATATACTGCCTTTCCAAGGCAGCGCATTCGACCACTCTGCCATCTCTCCTAATTAATCAAAATTTAATGTTAATATCTCGATATTTTCAACACTTTTTATTAAATAATCGATAGGTAAAAGAGCGAAATTTGATCTTTTAGCTAAGATTAAATCTAATTTATTTTTTGATGTTGCAAGCAACAGCGTTTTTTTTGCCTTAGATAACTCTCCCAAAGTTAAACTAATTCTTGGTACATCAGGAAATCCTGAGTCTACGCGTACTAAAGATTCAGTATCATGCAATGCATTCTCAAGGTTTTCCATATTTGGAAAAATTGAGGCGAAATGTCCATCAGTTCCAAAACCTAAAAGACTTAATTCATATTCATTGATTTTATTTAATAGTGATTTAGCAGATAAATCATGCAAACTAATATAGTTTTTTTCTTCAAGGTTTATGAAATATTTCTTAATCATTCCCTCATTCGATAAATCATTACTAATAGGTACCCTTCTCTCATCTGAGGGCACAATAATAGGATTAGAACTTCTATCAAGAATTTTTCCTAGTATTGAGTATATGGGTAATGGGGATCTTCCTCCAGATAGTATTAAATGAGGATTTTGTTGTTTACATGAATCAATCAATCCGCTAATTACATATTGATTAAGCTCTTTGATTGATGAAAATCTGTTAACAGAGTTATTGATATTGTTCATGAAATATCATGCTTTTTGAAATTGGCTTGAAAGATCGTATTGGATTAATACTAATGCCGCCTCGACGCATAAACTTTCCAATAACGATCAAGTTTTGAAGCAAAAAATGTGATTCAAATTGATGATAAATTTCTTCAATACATGTTTCATGAAAAGCATTATGTTCTTGAAAGCTCAATAAATAATTAAAAATTTCTTCAGACGGAATCTTCTTATTGGAGGTTTTAAAATATATTTTTCCAAAATCTGGTTGGTTTGTTACTGGACAAACAGATCTAAATCCATCAAAGAAAAAATAGTTATTTGAATTTGATTGCTGTTTATATTTTTTTAATCTGGTATTTTTTTGAGTTAAGAAATTATATTTGAGTTCTGAAATTTTGATTTGAATTTTACATACCTTAAAAATATCTGTTTGAATTTTCTTGAAAATTTCTAAATTACTCTTTGCCTTATATTTATAAAATGAGTTTAAATATAGCTTGAGTGACTTTGACTCAACCGTGTACTTACTTTGCGAGGGAAACTCTAGTTCTAAAGGAAAATGGATAGGTTTAAAGTCATAGTCGAGATAGTAAAATTCATAAGCATTCCAAATATCAACGCCATGAATCGATTTTGCAGCATTGTATCTTTTAATGCTATCTAATATAGAAAAATGTGGCTTCAGAAATTGTTTATTACTTTTTCCTAAGTGTTTGACCTTCACTCTCTTATCCCAGTACCTTTTTTGAGTAAATACAGTGATAAAACAGATAAAAGTGTTATAAAAAATATCATCATCATTAATGAAAATGATACAGAAATATCACTCTCACCTAACATACCTTGCCTGAAAGTATTAACTACATACAGCATGGGATTTGCAAGTGAAACATTTTGCCAAAATTGAGGCAATATTGTTATTGAATAAAAAACACCACCAAGATAGATTAATGGTGTTAGTACAAAAGTTGGAACAATAGTTATGTCATCAAAACTATCTGCATATATGGCATTAAGAAATCCCATGATAGAAAATAAAATGGCGGTTAAAACTAATACATTGATTGTGAGTAATGGATCCACTATTTTAAATTCAGGATAAAAAAATAGGCTTACCAAAAATACTAAAAAACCAACGATAATTCCTCTTGCAGTTCCACCAATAATAAATCCGATAAGTATTATTATGTTAGGCATCGGTGAAATTAATAGTTCTTCGATAGATCGTTGAAATTTAACTCCAAAGAATGATGAAACTACATTTGAATAGGAGCTTGTTATGACAGCCAACATTATTAAACCTGGAATCATAAATTGTATATAGTCTATTCCGTTCATTTGTCCAATTCGCGGTCCAATTAATGATCCAAAAATTACAAAATAAAGAGACATGGTTACAGCTGGTGGAACAAGTGTTTGCAACCATATTCGCATAAATCTTCTTATTTCTTTTTCAGTAAGAGTATAAAGACTCCAAAAAATTTCCTTTTTTCTACTCATCTTTAATTACGTTCATAAAAAGTTCTTCTAAACGATTTGATTCATTTCTCATTGATTTAACAGAAATATTTAATTTATTCAGCTCCGTAAATAAATTATTCATTGTTTGTTGCTTATCAATTGCGACAATTAATGTTGATGGATCCTGTAACTTGAATGTGAAATGACTTAATTCAGGCGCAGACTCAATCGGGTGTTCCAGATCAATTACAAAACTTTGTACATCTAATTTTGCGAGTAACTCCTTCATAGATGTATTTTCAACTATCTCGCCATGATCAATGATTGCAATGTTACGACAAAGTTGTTCGGCTTCCTCAAGATAATGTGTGGTAAGGATAATTGTTGTTCCATCATCATTAAGTTTTGATATTAAATCCCACATCCCTCTTCTAAGTTCAATATCAACTCCAGCAGTTGGTTCATCCAGAATAAGAAGTTTCGGCTCATGAATCATAGCTTTCGCAATCATCAACCTTCTTTTAAGACCTCCTGAAAGATTTCTAGATTGCTCATCTCTCTTGTCCCATAAACCTAAGCTTTTCAAAACTTTATCACCTCTTAAAATAGCTTCTCTTTTTGACAATCCGTAATATCCAGCTTGGGTTAAAACAATATCCCTTACTTTTTCAAATGGTGAAAAATTAATCTCTTGGGCTACTACACCAATTTGGCGTTTTGCTTCATTGAAATCTCTATCTATATCAATGCCAAAAATTTTGACTGTTCCTGAAGTTTTAGTAACAAGGGATGAAATAATACCAATAGTTGATGACTTGCCTGCTCCATTTGGACCAAGTAATGCAAAAAAATCACCCTTTGTTACAGACAGATTGATACCTTTCAGGGCTTTCACTCCGGATGCATATTCTTTCTCAAGAGCTTGAATTTCAAGTGCAAGATCTGTCATGCTGCTTGCGAATCTTTCTCATAACCATCAACCAAGAGGCATAAAATCAAACCTAACAATAACCCAATCCACGCACTATAAAATGTTATAAAAAATGCGATTAGTAAAGCTGTTGCCATTTCAGAATTCTTTTTTGGAATAGACATAGCAATATATGCACATGCAAATCCTGTTAGTATTAGTGTTAAGGTCAATGCCATCACCATTAATGGCTGCATTAAAGTTACAAATGGTAAGGCAAAGTATAGAAATGGAATTCCCATTAGATAATAAGATCCAATTCCGTCGAAAATCGATGGCATAGCATCTTTGCCTTGTTTCCATCTTTCTGCTATCACCACATGAACACCAGTCCATAAGGCGCCTTGGGTTGGAAAGAAAGGATTGACGCATGTTGCTATCAAATTTCTAATGCCAACTGATAAGTGGGATCTGTTTAAATCAATAGGTAAGATTTCATCTGGTCTATTTTTCTGCGCATCTTTCAATACTTCAGTACCAGTAACTAAGTCACCAAACAATAACATATAACCTATAAGAACAAGTGGTGCTGCATCAATAAACATTTGCATATCAGGAAAACCAATGTAAAAAGGTGAGGTTTTCTCTACCAATGACATAATCTCTGGAATTTTAAAACCCCATTCGATATTGAACTGAAGTTCATTTGTCCAATATGCAACAAGTCCAGCTATCAAAAATCCTGGTAATAATCCTAAAGAACCCACAATCGCAAAGAATTTAGATTTACTTGCAAGCAATTTATAAGGATTAGAAAATGTTGTAATTACGCAGAGGGTTATGGCTACCGTCATTGAGATAGGTTGTAACATGTAAGTTTCAAAATCTTCAAAAAATACCTGATAAAAAGCTGCCAATGCTGCACCCAAAATGATGCCTGCTTTTAATCCTCTAGGAATCATTTCGACTAATACCTTTCCAAATCCTGTCAGTCCTAAAAGTAAAATTAAAATCGTAAATTCAATACACATAGCCGCAAGATATCGAAAAGTATCAGGATTATATGTACACACGTTATCAATACATGGTTCAACACCATACATGCCTGCACTTGCAAGAGCACCTATAACAATTGGTACTGCAGGTGTTACCCAGCCTGGGGCCATCGGCTCGCCAAATATTAGTGGTCCTGCGCTTATTAGAGAGCCTGCAACAAATGAAACAGCAACAGCTTCTTCGAAAGTTAGTCCAAGTTTCATTGCAAGAGGCGCGGCAGCAAATGCTGTAGCACCACTAATTACCATGCCTTGAAGAAATTCTCCCCATCTTAAGCTGACGTGAATAAATGGAATCCTGAGTGTAAATGGTCCCCACTTAATACCAGTTGATCTAATATTATTCATTTTGATAAATTACTCATAGCATCCTCTAACCCCTTCAGCGTTAGAGGAAACATTCTTTTTTCGACAAGGTCTCTTAATATGCAAACAGATGAGGTGTAATCCCAATGATCGTCTTGAATTGGATTAAGCCAAGCAACGCTAGTAAAGTGTGAGCATAATCTCTTTATCCACACACCCCCAGGTTCTTCATTCCAGTGTTCGATGCTACCTCCAGCATTTGTAATCTCATATGGAGCCATTGTTGCGTCTCCAACAAAAATTAGTTTGTAGTCCGATGAATACTTATTAATAATGTCATTGATTTCATATCTTTCTTTTGTTCTTCTTCTGTTGTCTTTCCAAACAGATTCGTAAACACAATTGTGAAAATAGTAATACTTTAAATGTTTAAATTCTGTTTTTACTGCAGAAAATAATTCCTCACAAAGTTTTATAAATGGATCCATTGATCCACCAACATCAAACAGTATGATAACTTTTACATTATTTGTTCTTTCTGGGACCATATTGATATCAAGAATACCTCCATTTTTTGCAGTTGACTTGATTGTGCCATCCATATCAAGTTCAAGTTCATTTCCTTGTCTCGCAAATTTCCTTAGTCGTCTCAAAGCCAATTTAATATTTCTAGTACCTAACTCAAGTGAGTCATCTAAATTTTTAAAGTTCCTTTGTTCCCAAATTTTTACAGCTTTTTTTTGACCTCCCTCGCCACCTACCCTAATACCCTCAGGGTTGTGCCCATTATTACCAAAAGGTGAGGTTCCAGCAGTACCAATCCATTTATTGCCACCTTCATGCCTTTTTTCTTGCTCTTCCATTCTCTTTTTAAACTCTTCGAGTAACTTTTCTAATCCTCCTAAAGATTTAATTTTCTTTAGCTCCTCAGCACTAAGCTCCTTCTCAAAAGCCTTTCTTAGCCAATCTTCAGGTATAAGAGCTTGAAAAATGTCTTCGAGAGTCTCTATGCCTTTAAAGTAGATCTCAAATGCTCTATCAAATTTGTCATAATGTTTCTCATCTTTAACTAAAATTGCTTTAGATAAATGGTAAAAATCATCAATATTTGCGTATGCTAATCTATTCTCAAGCGCTCCAAGTAAATCAAGCAACTCTCTAAGTGTGCATGGCACGCCCGAAGTCCTAACTGTATTGAAAAGATTAATTAACATATCTACTTAGAGTTTTCCCTTCTTGTCATAAAAGCTAGACGCTCTAAGAGGTGTACATCTTGTTCATTCTTAAGTAAAGCTCCATAGAGAGGTGGAATAGCTTTCGTATTGTCTGCATTTTTTAGGATTTCATCAGGTATTTCATCTGACACAAGTAATTTTAACCAATCAATAAGCTCAGAGGTTGACGGCTTTTTTTTCATACCAGGAATTTTTCTGACATCAAAAAAGATATCAAGCGCATCTTTTAAGAGCTTCTTTTTGATTTTAGGATAGTGCACATCAACTATAGCCTCCATAGTATCCCTATCAGGAAACTGGATATAATGAAAAAAACATCTTCTTAAAAAAGCATCCGGCAGCTCTTTTTCGTTATTTGAAGTTATGATTATGATGGGTCTTTTTTTTGCTTTAATGGTCTCATTAGTTTCGTAACAATAAAATTCCATTCTATCTAGCTCTTGAAGTAAATCATTGGGGAATTCAATATCAGCTTTATCAATTTCATCAACCAACAATACAACTTGCTTTTCAGATTCAAACGCCTCCCATAGCTTTCCTTTTTTTATATAGTTTTTAATATCTTTTACTCTTTCGTCTCCTAATTGAGAATCTCTAAGTCTAGTAACAGCATCATATTCATACAAACCCTGAGATGCCTTGGTAGTTGATTTTATATGCCACTCTATTAAATCCATTTTTAGAGACTTTGCTACTTCAATGGCTAAAAGTGTTTTTCCAGTTCCTGGTTCACCTTTAATTAAAAGTGGTCTCTCTAAAGTAACTGATGCATTTACTGCCATACTTAAATCATCGGTTGAAACATAATTTTTTGTACCTTTAAATTTCATATTTATTCCTTAGCTATTCCAAGCCTTTCATTTGATTTTAAAATCTTTGCAACTTGAGAACTTGTAGCAACTAAATTCTCATTTAAGTCCCACAGTTTAACATTTTGTTCGAAATATCCTTTATTTAAATCTGTTGCTATACCATCCATAAATAAAGCTGGTGTTTCTGGTAATTGACGAATATTTGTTGTCATATTTAAAGTAGGTATCCATCCTAATGGTCCATATTTATTGATAACAACTGGTGGGAAGATATCTGTTAAGTATGAAAGAATGAACTGATCTGGAATTCCTCCCTTTAGTTCAACATATGCTGAACACCTAGCTTCATGATTAATATTATTATCATCTCTTTTCCACCATACATGATCAGGAAAGATAGATAATTCAAGTTGTTTAATAAACTCCGGCGTAAAACCTTTTTCTATTGAATCATAATCCATTTTGATAAACTTAGATCTTGCTGCTTCGTTCTTAATTTTTGGAAATGGTGATTGTAAATCTGAATAACCAGATATCTTATCTAAATCAGTACACAGTCCAGACATTTTACATGTAACATTATCATGTTGTATGAGTTCAACTTCACCCATTGAGGTACCCCTACTTTCTCTAATAACTTTTACTTTAAGAAATGCCTCACTAGATTCTGTTCTATCTAAAAAAAATATATTTGAGTTAAAAGAACATGTGTGGGGCAAAACACTTACTAGCGCTTTATGCATGATTGCAGAAAGATAACCGCCATTGGGTGTATTGCCAACTGAATATTTTTTGTCAGGAATAAAACTAAAGAGATTATCTTCTATTTGTTTTATTTGAATTGCTTGTTGGAACTGATCAAATTGGTTCATATTTACACTACTTCAATCTATTATAATAATTGATTATATGCCTGATTATTTTGATATAGCCTGTAATTTTACCAGTCAAGAGTTTATTAATAAAACTGACGCTATTATTAAAGAATCTGAAAATCATGGTGTCAAAAAGTTCTTAGCTGTTTCATCAACAATCTCAGATTTCAAGACTATTGCAGAACTAAGAAAATCTTATCCAAATAAAATATTCTCATCTGCAGGAATTCATCCTCATAATGCTACTGAAGTGAGTGGATTAGATCCAAGTGAGCTTGAAAAAGAGATTCTCTTCTACAAACCAAATGTAATTGGTGAAACAGGCCTTGATTATTTTAGAAATCTTTCTCCAAGAGATCTACAAATTCAATCATTTGAATTCCATATCCAGATTGCAATTGAGAATGCATTACCTCTGTTCTTACATCAGAGAGATGCGCATGAGGATTTCGTCAGTGTATTAAAAGCTTTTAAAAGCAAATTACCAAAACTTGTTGTTCATTGTTTTACTGGAAATGAAAATCATCTTTCAGATTATCTTGATTTAGGAGCATACATTGGAGTTACTGGATGGATTTGTGATTACAATAGAAATCAAGAGTTACTACGTTCAATTAAAAAAATACCTCTTAATAAGTTGATGGTTGAAACAGACTGTCCATATTTATTACCAAAAAATTTAGCTAATAAGCCAAAAAATAGAATCAATCTTCCACAATATTTACCACATATTGTCAGAGAAATTAGTAAATTAAGAAACGAAGACATGATCGAAATTGCGAACAATGCATACCAAAATTCTATTAATTTTTTTTCTTGAACTGATTAATGTCTAAATTATATTTTTGGCAAACTTCATCATTATTCTGTCCAACAGTTTGAGGGGAATTTTTTATACCTTCTTTGGTATTTGAAAACCGCGGAGCAGGTGCAGGTTGCATATAATTATCGACTTCAAGAAAAGTATTTCTTGATTTTAGATGAGGATGATTAGGAGCCTCAGATAAATTTAAAATAGGAGCAACACAGGCATCAGTGCCATCAAAAATATTGGTCCACTCTTCTCTAGTTTTCTTTTTAAAGGTTTCTGCAATTTTCTTTGAGAGTTCTTCCCATCTATCTTTATTCATCTGATCAAGGAATTGATCATCATTAATTTCAAGCTTTTCTAGGAGGATAGAATAAAATTGGGGTTCAATCGAACCAACTGACATAAATTTCCCATCGCTGCACTCATAGGTATCATAAAAATGTGCGCCGCCATCAAGCAAATTTGATTCGCGCTGATCTGACCAATGACCAAAGGCATTGAATGAGTAAAACATTGTCATTAAAACGCTTGCTCCGTCAACCATTGCTGCATCTACAACTTGACCTGTACCTCCATTCTTAACATTAATAATGGCAGCCAAGATTCCCATAGCTAAAAACATGCCACCACCACCATAATCTCCAATTAAGTTTAATGGAGGTGTAGGCTTTCCATCTTTTCTGCCAATTGCATCTAAAGCACCAGTTAATGCAATATAGTTGATATCATGACCGGCGGTTTTTGCTAATGGGCCATCTTGACCCCAACCAGTCATTCTTCCATAAACTAGACTGGGATTTATATCTAATAAATCATCAGGACCCAAACCTAAACGTTCCATAACGCCAGGTCTGAAACCCTCAATAATTGCATCTGCTGAAATAATTAATTTTTTAATTTCTTCTATGGTTTTAGGGTCCTTTAGATCCGCAGAAAGGGATAATTTAGATCTACTTTGGAAATCAAGTTTATTGCCCTGTCCAAAATTTGACAGTCTATCAATTCTTATTACTTCTGCCCCCATATCAGCCAATACCATTCCACAGAATGGGCCTGGACCAATTCCTGAAAACTCAATTATTGTGATTCCTGTTAATGGGCCTGACATAACTTATCTAAACACATTAGAGGATTTTAATAGATATGGCAGTAACACTAAAGTAGCTAATAATGACGTGATAAGTGCTATGGCTGTAAATAGACCAAATAAAACTGTTGGAGTAAAGTTTGAGAAGGTAAAAATTAAAAATCCGATGGAGATTGTTAAGGCAGTATATAAGATTGCTTTTCCAATTGAGTTATGTGATATACGAATTGCATTCATAGGTGATGCACTATTTTGCAGTTGCTCTTTATACCTATAGATGTAGTGGATAGTATTATCTACAGCCATGCCAACGCTAATTGCAGCCACTGTAATAGTCATGATATCTAATGGTATTCTAAAGATTCCCAATAATCCTAGTACCATAGATGCAGTTATGAGGTTTGGTATTAATCCTATAAAAAAGATCTTAAATGAGCGAAAAATTATAAAAAATAAGATACCAATTATAATAAACACTAAACCCAAAGATTTAATTTGTGAAGAAAATAAGGATTGCAACATATTATTATATAAGATAGCAAGACCTGTGATTTCAAATTGATTTCTCTCTAGTCCAAATTTATTAACTAGATCACGCTCCAAGTTTTTTATTAATTCATTTCTGTTTAATGATTCAGAGGACTCATAGACTCTCGAGGCAAGTCTAACTTGATTATCATCTTTACTGATGTATGAATAAAGTAATGATTCTTTCAAATCATCTGGCAGAACAGATCTTAGCAGTGCTAGCTCAAGATCATTTAATGGAGCATTATCATTAATTAGTCTTGCAAGCTTAATGCCACTTGCAACACTTAAAACTTTTCCAACTTCAGGTAAGTCATCTAAATAATCATGTATGTCCTCAAGAAAGTCGAGACTATATACATTCCACCAATAACCTGATGCAGTGCTTTCGTCATCTTGAAATAAATCATCTGCAAACAAATCATCATCAAGATCATCAATAATAATTTCTTGTTCGTCAGGTGCTCTAATGATTATGTCTAGGGTGGCCGTTCCACCTAATTCTTGATCAAGCAAATATAGACCCTGAAAAATCTCTGTGTCTTCATTAAAATAATCTATAAAGCGATTTTCAACTTTCAGTTGAGAGATCCCTATCAATAGTAAAATAAACATGAATGCTGATAACAAAGACATCAATTTGCCAGTTTTTAAAGCTAATTCTGAGAAGAATTTTTGAAGATAATTAATCCACTTTGGCTCAAAATTATTTGTTGGTAGTAATAATTGCATAAGGGCAGGAAGCAATGTAAAAGTGAAAATAAAAGAAAATAACATACCAACTGCCATCATCTTTCCAAATTCAATAACTGGTTTAATATCACCCAATATCAGTGATATGAACGCAATAGCAGTTGTAAATGCAGCAAAGAAGCACGGAAGAAACATCTGCTGACATGCCTTTGCTATAGCATTAGTCTTGTTTGATGTATGTGCCAATAATTCATTGTATCTAACGAGAATATGAACAGTTAGCGAGATAGTCAGTATTAGCAATAGAGCAATAAAGTTGGAGGAGACAACACTAATTTTCCAATCCATAAAACCCAAAAGACTTGCAGTGGATATTGTTGCAACTGCTGCATTAATAATTGGCAATATTGCATATCTAAAATCCCCAAAAAATGTGTATAACAAGAGTAAGAAAACAATGGCTACACTGATACCAAATACATATAAATCAGATTTTATGAATGCCATCATATCAGTTGCTATCATTGATGGACCACCAAGAAAAAGAATCCCCTCGCCTCTAAAATCATTCATAATATTTCTTATTTGAGCTATTTGACGAGTGCGCTTTTCTGCTTCTAGATCATTGATTTCAGAAATACGTTGATTAATTTCATTAAGTGGTAATAGACCTAAATCATCATCACCTTCAGCAATTTTATATCTTAAATTTATGAGCTCTCTATACTCTTCATTTTCTTCAAGCACTACCTGCAAAGCAGTCGTTTTGGCATCAACACTTATTATTAGCTCAGAATAGATCGGATTATTTATTATTTCTTCAGCGGCCAATTTAAGATCGACGTCATCATCAATGATGGTTTTAATGTTATCTGCTATTTCGGCCAAGCCTACTTTTGGCTGAAAAAAAATTGGTGCATCTAAAATAGATAAAACAGATTCAACACCCTGAATTGACTGAAGTTTACTTTCAAGATTACTTATAGTTTCCAAAGTGTTTTTAGAAAACAATTTGTCATTAGGAGTGAAGGTAATAATTAGAAAATCTGAATTACCAAAAGTGTTTCCAACCTCTCGATATATCTTAAAAGACTCATCACCTTGAAGAACCAATGCATCGGACGAAGAATCTAATTTAAAATTTAACAGACCCTGAGAAAGAAATAATAAAGCAATCGCAACAAATGTAATTACAAAGTATTTTTTTTCGACAATTGCATTGAAAAAATTCACTTTTTTGAACAATTTGGTGATTTAGGAGCATGAGCAATCTTAGAATACTCCTCTTTGGTATAAGCATGAATCGCAAGTGCATGAAAAGTTTTTATTACTTCACCCAAATTTTTATATATGTCCTTATGTCTTGATATTAAAGGTAATTCATTAAACCTTTCATCAACGATTATTAGTTTAAAGTGAGATTCTGTGCTATTTCCAGAATGCATATGGCTCTCATTTATTAGGTCAAAGGTAGCCTCAGGATAAGCACTCTCCAGTGTTTCTCTGATAACATGCTCAGTACTCATAAGCTCCTTTTAATTTTTAAAAACAAATTGGCTGACGCTTATTCTTTTACTTAAAAAACCACCACGACAATATGCAAGATATGTATCCCAAATTTTTTTAAATTTCTCATCAAAACCTAATTTATTAATAGAATTCCATTTTTGATTGAATTTTTGGTACCAGATTTCAAGCGTCTTTGCATAGTCATAACCAAAATCGTCTATTTCAGATAAAGTAAGTGACGATTTCTTTGCTATATCCTCAAATCGGTTTGGTGAAATTAATTCACCTCCAGGAAAAATATAAGTTTGTATAAAATCTGCGTTGCTTAAATACTCATCCAATAATTCGTCTCTTATAGTAATGGTTTGTATTACAGAAGAGGAGTTTTTTTTCATAAGTGCAGCAATCTTATCTGTAAACGTTTGCCAATACTTAGAACCCACTGCCTCAAACATTTCAATGGATACTACAGCATCATACTCCCCATGATGATCTCTATAATCCTCAAATAGGATTTTTGAATCTCGATACTTTGCATTTCTTTGTTTGGCATAATCAAGCTGCTCATTAGAAATTGTAAGACCAACTACTTGGTGACCTTGTTCAGATGCATGCTCTATAAATCCTCCCCAACCACAACCAATTTCAAGTATTTTTGAACCCGAGGGCAAGTTCAATTTATCTAATATAGATTGATATTTATTTTTTTGTGCACTTGATAATTCTTCTGCATCTGAATTAAATTTAGCAGACGAATATGTAAAAGTTTCATCAAGCCATTCCTTAAAAAAATTATTCCCCAGATCATAATGGGCATGAATATTTTTTTTAGATAGAACAGAATCTAGTGAGTATTTTGATTAAAAAAGTGTTTGATAATATTTATGTATTTACCTAAAGATTTTTTGGATAGTAATTCACTAAAACTACTCAGATTGCCTGCAAAAATATGATAAAGATTAAGAAGGTTATCAGTTTGCCAGTAGTTATAAATATAGCCTTCTGCAAACCCTACATTACCTTTACTGATAATAAGTGAGATGGCTTTATAGTTATTTATTTTTAGAAAGGCCTCTGGGCCATTGTTTCCAAACTGATGTATGGTTTGGTCGGGAAGTTCAAGAGTTAATCTCCCGAAATGAATACTTTGTAAATATTTAAGTAAACTATTTTTTACCATCATTCTTATGATAACTGTTTCCTTCGTGAGGATATACAATATTTTTTTTTAAATACAATTTGAGTGCTTGCAAATGAATCCTTGGGAGAATCAATACTTGTTGAAAAAATATTACAAAAAGTCCAACCAGTCTTGAAAAGAGATTCTTTTGCAATACCCTTCCATTGATTGATGAAAATACTTCTAATATGTTTTCCTCTGAATACTCCTCAATAACAATCCTATTTGGCGCATTAGAAAGTTGAAAAAGGTAATAACCATTTTTTTTATTAAATGGAGACACATACATATTTTTTGAAACTTTGACTTTTGAATCACAATTATTTTGAATATCAACTTTATAGAACTGTTTGTCTTTGAAGGTATTGGTGACATCAACCAAAATACTCAATAATTTGTTGTTGGAGTAAAGAAATATGAAGCATACTGGGTTAAATGCCTTTATATTAAAAAAGTTAGGAATTTTGAGTAAGTCTAGTGAAACTTCTTGAAGCAATGAGTCTTTTGACCATGTTTTAGTCCACTCCTTAAAAAGCATTGATTCTGTGAAATCAAAATCTAAATTTGTAAAAGTTGGAAATTTAATTTCTTTGATTTCAAACTTATCTAAATCAAAAAAGTCTTTAACCAAATAAGCTGCATAGGGATATTTAAATGCATGTTTATTTCCAAAATGTCTTTTGTGGTATACATTCCCTTTAAAAATTTCAATAGTCACTAGCAGACCTTTGAATAAGTTTTGCTACATGCTTTGAAGATTTTAGACCATCTTCATGAAAGCCATTTCCATGATAAGCACCAACAAAGAAAATATTATTATTTCCTTGAATTAATTTTATCTCTTTAACTGCATCATAAAGGGCTTGATTATACAAAGGATGTTGGTATTTCATTTCTTTAAGCACCTTGTCAGCATTGGGTTGTATGTCACCCAGAGAAACAAAGATATTTTGATCCGTGCCTAATTTTTGCAAATTATTCATCCAATATGTAAGTCCAAAAGATTGCTCATTTTGATATGTATTCCAAGATGCCCACATGCTTTTATCGTCAGGCATATAACTCGAATCTGTATGTAAAAAAACTTTATTTTGCACATAACTTATACTTTTAAAAAGTGCTGAGTATTTCCACTTAAAATTTATACAATCATTAATTTGATTTGCATGGCAGGCAAAAATTAAATAATCATATTCATGCTCATTATCATTGTTTCTTAATAAAAATTTATTCTCTTTCTTATTGATTAATACGTTAGAGTTGAGGTGTACTTTATTAACTGACCATTTACTTAATAATGCCTTTATATATTGATTGCTCCCATCATTTACTGAAAACCATTGAGGCCTATTTATCAGATCAAATAAACCATGATTTTCAAAAAACTTTAAGTAAGAAATTAATGGAAAATCTTTAATTTTATTTGTATCTGTTGACCAAATAGCTGCACCCATTGGAAGAATATAAGTCCTCTCAAACTCTTTTGGGAATTTTATTTGATTTAACCACTCTCCCAAAGTTAATTCGCTATGATATTTAAATGCATGTTTATTTCCAAAATGTCTTTTGTGGTATACATTCCCTTTAAAAATTTCAATAGTCACTAGCAGACCTTTGAATAAGTTTTGCTACATGCTTTGAAGATTTTAGACCATCTTCATGAAAGCCATTTCCATGATAAGCACCAACAAAGAAAATATTATTATTTCCTTGAATTAATTTTATCTCTTTAACTGCATCATAAAGGGCTTGATTATACAAAGGATGTTGGTATTTCATTTCTTTAAGCACCTTGTCAGCATTGGGTTGTATGTCACCCAGAGAAACAAAGATATTTTGATCCGTGCCTAATTTTTGCAAATTATTCATCCAATATGTAAGTCCAAAAGATTGCTCATTTTGATATGTATTCCAAGATGCCCACATGCTTTTATCGTCAGGCATATAACTCGAATCTGTATGTAAAAAAACTTTATTTTGCACATAACTTATACTTTTAAAAAGTGCTGAGTATTTCCACTTAAAATTTATACAATCATTAATTTGATTTGCATGGCAGGCAAAAATTAAATAATCATATTCATGCTCATTATCATTGTTTCTTAATAAAAATTTATTCTCTTTCTTATTGATTAATACGTTAGAGTTGAGGTGTACTTTATTAACTGACCATTTACTTAATAATGCCTTTATATATTGATTGCTCCCATCATTTACTGAAAACCATTGAGGCCTATTTATCAGATCAAATAAACCATGATTTTCAAAAAACTTTAAGTAAGAAATTAATGGAAAATCTTTAATTTTATTTGTATCTGTTGACCAAATAGCTGCACCCATTGGAAGAATATAAGTCCTCTCAAACTCTTTTGGGAATTTTATTTGATTTAACCACTCTCCCAAAGTTAATTCGCTATTGCGTTCTATCTCCTTTATAGCAACTCTTTTAAAGTTAATAATATTTTTTAACAATCTGAACTGCCTAATTGATAGATATTTATTAATATTAAAGAAGTCTTTTGAAGACCATGAATATGACTCAGAAGAATATGAAAAGGACATATCTGATTTATTGATTTTGATATTCAGTTCTCTAAAAAGATTTATAAGATGTTTATAATTCTTGTTGTTAAAAACAATAAATCCAGAATCAACATTCACATTAGATCCATGAAGTTCAATAGTGTGAGTATCAGTATGACCACCAAGCCTTGATTCTTTTTCAAAAATATCAACTACATATCCTTTTTGGCTTAATAAGTGAGCTATAGATAACCCTGAAATTCCTGCACCAATAACACCAATTCTTTTAGTCATATTTTTTTATACCAGATGATTTTCTTTGGTCATAAATTTTATGCTTGTAAGCATCATTAAAGGATGTTGAAGAAAAAGGTTTGGTTCTTTGTTCTTGAGCTGATAAATTTGATTTATTCCTTGTAAACACCATTATCATTAATCCTGCTACAAATCCTGCTATGTGTGCCAAATATGCAACACCATCATTTGAACCTAGTGAAAAAAATTGTCCAATAATCCAAAAGCCTAAAACTATACCGGCTGGTACATTGATGATCTGCACAAAAATAAATATCCATGCAAAAACTCTTACATTAGCTCTTGGGTATATTAGGAAGTAGGCACCAAGTACTCCAGCTATAGATCCACTAGCACCAATCATAGGTACCGTGCTTGATGGATCAATAATACCTTGGAAAATTGATGCAATAAAACCACATATAAGATAAAAGATAGTAAATTTTATTGGGCCTAAGATACATTCAATGTTATCTCCAAAGATATATAAAAATAACATGTTTGAGAACAAGTGCATGAATCCACCATGTAGAAATAAAGAACTTATAAGCTCAAAATACCCAATGTATGTACTTTCAAAAAATTCTTTGGGAATAAAACCATAATCTAAGAATAATCTATACTCCTGATCTGGATTCAGTGTAAGTTGATAGATAAATACTAAGATATTTATCAGTATCAGGCTATATGTAACTTTAGGGGTGCCTTTTGTAGGATTATCATCAAATAATGGTAAAAAAAACATTAGCTATCCAAATGCTTGCTATCAAGCAGATTGTTAATTTCAACAATAACTTTTTCCCAAAAAATCCACTCTGATTGATTGAGGTTTGCTGCAAATTCTGCTGCGCGGAGCATTGCAATAGCAGAAGCATCATCTCCATATTGGGATATCAGATTTTTAGCCGCTTTTCGAATCTCTTCCAATGTTTAAGTAAATTATAATGATAGGATTTAAGAATACTTTATCGTAAGAAAAACAACTTGGAAAGGCAATATTAATGAGTTCATTCTCTTGGCACGATACAATATTGTTAGTAAATAAACTAATCAGTAAGTGAATATTTTTTTGATAAATGATGGCGTTCAAGGACATTTAAATCAGAGCACAGCCTTGTGTGAACAATTATGTAAAGAATTAAGTCAAAAGTATGAATTAATTTCAATTCATGACGATCTCCCATCTCTTAACAGTGAAGATAAAAATTATTTTATTGGTGCAGGCAATAAAGTACATAAAAAACTTCTTGAAATTAAGAAGAGGTATAGTGATGCTTTTGTAATTGCAATTCTAAGACCCTCCTTTTTCATGTCAAAATTTGATCTTATTCTTGCTCCAAATCATGATTTTATATTTAAAAAAGTTCCAAAAAACTGCATTACTTATGAGGGCGCATTGTGCAAAACATCCTTGAAGGAGACTGATAATGACATTCATCTTATTGCTTTGGGAGGTGCAAATAAGAATGTTTTGTTTAGTAAAGAAATCTTATTAAAGAATATTGAATATTTATCACTAATATTTCAAAAGAAGCATTTATATATCGCAAACTCCAGAAGAACATCTATGGAAATTTGGAATGCCATTAAATCGCAATATGAAAATGTCCAGAACATTAATCTACTTGATATTAATTCTACAAATACGAATGAATTCAATAAGATTATGAGAAATGCCTCAAAAAGATTTATAACACCTGATAGCTTCAACCTAATCTTTGAGAGCTTATCGACAAGTGGAAAGACATATATTCTGCAAACTGCGATTAACAAAAAAATGAGGTCATTTTTTTTACTTAACAAGCATAAGGTTGTGGTAGATAAGTTAATCGAAGAAAAAAAAGCAGGCTTTGTTTATGCAGATATTTCTTTGGGTATAAAAAATATGCTTCATAAACTTATTGAACCAGTTATGGGTCATGAGCCATTTGCCGAAGTTGAAAAAGTTGCTTATCAAATAAAAAGATTCTTTTAATGAAGCATAAAATTGGTCATCTCATATCAAGTTCAAAGTATGCAGGTATTGAGCAACATATAAATGAATTGGTAAGTGAATTTCAGAATACTGACATCAAAGCAACAATTATCGCTGATAAAAAAATTAAAAATCATTTCAATAATTTAAATTTCATTAATTTTGCAAATAAGTATCGATTTAATCCATTCAATATAATTAGGCTTTATAAGATATTAAAACAAAATGAAATTCAGTTGTTGCATTGTCATGGTAATAAATCAATATTTTTGGGGTCAATACTAAAGAATTTTTTAAATATAAAACTTGTAGCCACAGTGCACGCATTTAAATCAAAACAACAATCAGTTAAGAATTATGATGTGGTCATTAAAGTTAATAAAAATATTAATTTATTACATCCCAAGACTGCATTAGTAAGAAATTGGGTAAAGCCGAATCTGAGCTCAAAGATTAGTTCTCGCGATGGACCGTTTATTGCAATTGGAAGGCTTGAAGAAGTGAAACGTTTTAATTTGTTAATTGATGCATGGGAAGAAATAAATATGCCTTTAGTAATTATTGGTGAAGGCAGTAAAAGGAAATATTTAGAGTCACTTATAGCTAAAAGAAATCTATCTAGTCGCATAACCCTTACGGGACAGTTGTCAGAAAATCAGTTGTCCAAGGTTTTTGAATCTGCAAAAGGATTGATCATTACAAGCAAACATGAAGGTGGTCCAAGAGTAGCTTTAGAGAGCTTAAGCTACCAAATACCAGTTTTTGGTTCCAGTGTAGGATATCTTGCTGAGCTGCTATCAGAGGAGTTATTAGCAAATCCAGAAGATGAAAAACAAATCATTAAAACAATTAGATCATGTGCACATAATGCAAACAAAATAGATGTAAGAGAAGCAACTAAAAATGTTTTAAATAAATTTTCTTTAAATAAAGCAGTACAAATTCATTTGAAGATTTACGACGAATTACTAAGTAATGATTTGTAAAATTCTATTGTTGCAGAAGTTTGAAAATCTTTGGTAAATTCTTTTGGTAAATTAATAATATCAGGAGAATCAAGCAATCTTTTAGTGGTACCGATCAATTCATTCATATCACCAAACTTTACAGCACCAGAGGAATTTAATTTTTTAAGTGATTCGCTAACTCCTCCCCTATCCCATCCTATAACTGATGTTCCACATGCTGCAGCCTCAATAATTGTCCTGCCAAATGGTTCAGGTTTATTTGATAGATTAAATACCAATGCAGATAATTTATATAAATTTTCAATATCTGGTCTGGCATCTAGGAATTTAATATTTTGATCATTCAGCCCAAGTCTTTTGGCAGAGTTTTTAAGTGTCTGTAAATAGCGATTTTTATTTGCTGCTACCTTGCCTATAACTAGTCCAAAAATATCATTATTATTTAAGTGTTTAATTAACTCTAAAAAGAATTCTATGCCTTTCCAATGAGTTATTCTTGCAGGCATCAATAAAATCTTCTTATTAATCATTTCGGGATTATCAATATTCCATTGCTTTAACCATGATTCACTTATATGAGCTGAATTAAACTTTGATGTATTGCAACCTCTGTAAATTCTTATAATTTCTTTATCTCTAACGTCATAATTACTCGTTATGTAGTCCGTAACAGTATTTGATATTGAAATGATTGCATCTGAATAAGCCATAGATTTGCTATACCAAGGTTTACTATAAAGACCATGAAAAGTAGATACTGTGATAGGTTTATTTAGCTGTTTTCTGAGTGAAATATGGTGAATCCATGCAGGAAATCTTGATCTGACATGCACAATATCAAATTGATTCTCATTATAGATTTTTCTTAAATTTTTATATTGAATTAAAGAATTAATTGATTTTTGTCCAATGGGTAATTTAAAGTGCGTAACGCTTGGTCTGAGTTCTGCCACAAGTTTTCCACCAGCAGAAACAACAGATGATTGATGAGATTGATCAATTAATTCATTTGCTAGATCTACAGTGCCACGTTCGACTCCACCAAAATCTAACTCAGGTAAAAGTTGAGCAATATGCATTTATTCGTATCTTAGAGCAACAGCTGGATCAAGCTTAGCAGCTCTTCTAGCAGGCCAAATACCAAAAAATAAACCAACAATCGCTGAAAAGAATACTGAGCCAATAATTGCCGTAAAAGGAAATACAATAGGCCAATCTTGAAGAAAAGCTATTAAAAAATACAGACTGGTTCCTAAAACTACACCAATTAATCCACCAATTAAGCAGAGCGTAATCGCTTCTATCATAAATTGAGTTAATATTACTTTGCTAGTTGCACCTAATGCTTTTCTGAGACCAATTTCTCTAGTACGCTCAGTTACTGAAACTAGCATAATGTTCATTACTCCAATGCCACCAACTAGCAGACTAATGCCAGCAATCCCAACAATCAGTGCAAAGAATATTGAAGTAGCCTCTCTTCTTAAATCAACAGCTTGACTCCAATCATTGATTCTAAAATTATTTTCCTCCCCAGGTCCAATGTCATGCTCTCTTCTCAAAACTCTTTCAATAGCAATCATCACTTCCTCAACCCTGTAATCTGTAGAGAAATCCACATTAATTGAATTGATAGTGTCTCTGCCAAAAATCCTATCAGATGCAGTATAGAGTGGAGTATAAATTTGTTCATCGGGGTTTCTCCATCCATTAGAGCCTTGTGACTTTATGAACCCAATTACTTCAAAGCTAACTCCTGCAATTGAAATTTCATTATTTAAAAGACGTTTTTTAGAAGTCTTGAGTTCTTTTGGAACAGAGGATCCTAATACAACTACTCTTTTTCTAGATAAATCTTGTCGTTCAGAAAATAAGGTACCTTCATCAAGTTCGTATCCTCTAATATCAAAGAAATTAGCCGTTGAACCTATAATCTCAAGACTTACACTTTCATTATTCAGTTTTACCTGTCTTGATCCTCTTATTTCAGGAGCTATTTTCCAATCAATTTCTCTATCATCTTCTAATGCATCTGCATCTTTTATATCAAGAGTTCTTTTTCTGTCACTAGATGATCCAGACCTCGACCAACCTGGATAAACATAGATTGTCCTTGCTCCTAGTTTAGTAATAGAATCATCGATAGCTTTTTGAGCACTTGATCCCATTGATACCATAGTAATTACAGCTGCAGTACCAATAATTATTGCTAACGTGGTTAGTATTGATCTAAGGGCATTTGAGCGAATTGCATCAACTGCCGTATTAATTGATTCACGTATTAGCATTAACCAAACCTACCTTTTAAACGTTCTGTAAATCTTTTTTGATATTTAATAAGGCCATCACTCGGAAGGACATAAACAATGTCATCTTTGTTAAGACCACTGATTACCTCAACGTAATTAAGATCAGTTTTACCAATCTTTACCCAAACTAGCTTAGGGCCTTGTGTTGTCTCTTTAAGAACTATGAAAGAATCAAAGCCTTCACCGATTATTTTCTTTTTAAGAAAAGAAGCTATTTCTTCATCATTAATCCCCATCAAGCTTGCAACCATTTGTATGTCTTTTCTTGTTCTAAGTGAGGCGGCTGGTAAAGCAAGCGCAACTTTTTCATTTAAAATTTCAATCTCAACATCAGTATTCATCCCAAGCAATAAAAGATTTTCAGTATTATCTATCTCTATTAAAACTGGAAAGGTTGTGACGTTTTGATCTTCTTGTGACTGAGGTTCAATTTTAGAAACAATGCCAGTAAATTTTTTATCTCGATAAGCAGATACTTTCAGTGTAACTTCTTGACCTACAGAAATTTTTCCGATATCAATTTCATCAACCAAGGCTCTAACTCTGACTTTATTCAGATCTGCCATTTCCATTAATAGTGTGCCGCCACCAATTGCAGATGTTGGAGATGAAATTACTTGACCAACTTCAGCTGCTCTTGAAATTATTGTTCCATCAATGGGAGATTTAACTAACGTGTCATCCAGTGCTATTTTTGCATTTTCTAAGAAAACCGTTGATCTTACATACAGTGCTTTTGCAGATGAATATGCTTCTTGTGCATCTTCAAAGGTTTTATCAGAAATACTGCCCTCTTTATGCAGTGCATTTGAGCGTACAAACTGACTTTCAGCATTTTCAAGTCGAACAGTAGCTACATCTAAGTCTGCAGCAGCCTGCTCTAAATTATTTTTTGGTGTTCTTTGATCAATTCTTGCAAGGACTGAGCCTTTACTTACATAATCTCCTATTTCTGCACCCAAGAAAAGTATTTCACCCGATGCTTTTGATTTGATCTCTACAGAAGATATTGCTTCAACAACACCTGATGCTTCTACAGTTAAGTCAAGATCTTGGCTTGCTATTTCTTTTTTTGTATAAAAATTGAATTCCTCAGCATCTTGAGAGCCACAGCTTATTAAAATAAATATTGATAAAAAACTAATGTATCTCATCATTTGAAATATTTCCGTCTTTGATGTGAATAATTCTTTTAGCTGCACTAGCCACTTCATTTTCATGGGTAATTAATATAATTGTTTGACCATTTTCATTTAACCTTTTAAAAATATCCAAAACTTTCATACCTGTCTGACTATCTAAATTACCAGTAGGCTCATCAGCAAATAAGATTGATGGATTATTAACAAGTGCACGTGCAATCGCTACTCTTTGTTGTTGTCCTCCAGATAACTCTGAAGGCTTATGATCTTTTCTATCTAATAACTCTACTTTTTCAAGAGCATCAAGTGCAATAGTTTTTCTTTCACTGAGACTTATACCGGCATACTGAAGAGGTAGCATTACATTTTCAAGAGCAGAGCTTCTTGGTAGCAAACTAAAATTCTGAAAAACAAAACCTATCTCAGTATTTCTAATTTTTGAAAGTTCATCATCACTCATTTGGCTCACTTCTTTGTTATTTAAAGAATAAGTGCCTTTTGTTGGGGAATCTAGGCATCCAATGATATTCATCAGCGTTGATTTACCAGATCCTGAGGGTCCCATAATTGCAACATATTCACCTTTTGTAATTTCAAAGGTTACTCCTGATAGAGCATCTAAGGATTGATTACCCATATAGTAAGTTTTTTTTAGATTATCTACATTGATCATTTTATTAATTAGAAAATTCTATGATTGTGTTTAAGTACTCCATCCATGAAGTTGCTTGATCTCCATAAGTTTCATGTTCTGTCATAGTTTTAAGAAGTGTAAGCGCTTTGGTGTAGTTTCTTAATTCAATATTTGAAATGGCATATATCAAATCAATTTTTCCGGTTGTATCAATCTCATTTTGTTTTGCTAGATCATAAGCGTTTATAACTTTTTCCCACATAAATGAAAAGAAGGCTACATCTATTAACTGAATTAAAAGCTCTTCATCATATTCATTATCAATTGCTTTTTCTAAAGCAACAACTGACTTTGATCTATCTTTTGCATAAAGCCATGCATCTGAAAGAAGTTTGAGATTAGCATTATCAGTAGCATCTATTTCACCTTTATCTAATTTCTCCTCAAGTAGTTGAGCAGAATTTGCGGGATTTTGATTGTATAGATAAAAATTAGATAAATTTAAAAAATCATCTGGTTTATCAAGTAAATTTTTTAAATAAGACACTTCTAATGTAGCTAATGCTAAGTCATTTTTTTCAAGGATATTATAAATAGCAGATAGTTGAATATAGTACCTTTTTACATCTGGTTTGAATTTAACCAACATAAACGCGCTCTCTTGAGCTTCTAGATACAAGCCTTTAGTGTATTCAATCGCAAACTTTAATTTGTACCAATCTTCTCTAAAACCACTGTACTTTACTGCGCTGGCAATATGTTTATATGCCGTATCGAAATCTTCTTTCTGAGCATAAGCAAGTGCAAGCATGCCATACACCTCACCAATATTTGGAATTTTTGACACACGTTTGCCTACTTCAGATAAATAATCCTCAAGAAAGGTGATACTCTTTTCGAGCTGTTTTTTAAATGCATAAAGTTGGCTTATAGTTACAACAAGCCTAGCTTGCTCCTCTAATGGGAATGCTCCTGTTTCATAAGAAACTAATAGCTTTTCAAAGCCCTCATCATATCTTTCTTGTTGTATTAAATAAAAGCCAAAAGTTCTTGCTATGACAGCTTTATCATAAGAATCTCTCCTCCAATTTTGCTCATAAAGACCAAAGAGGATTTCTTCAGCTTCCTTTAAATCTCCTTGTTCAAATCTTGTATCAAATCTTACTAATTCATAATAAACCCATTGATTTAAAGTTGGAGCATCACCTTTAGAATAGAAGGATAAAAAGATGATTAAAAATGTAGTTAAAACTAATTTCATATTTTTAATTTAATTTGAAATCAATGATTTGTACACCATCTTGTTTCATGGCAACACCATTAATGACTTTAGGTCGAAATTTCCATTTTTTTATCGCAGTAAGTGCTGCTCGATCAAAGACTCTTGGTGGCCTTGACTCAACAACCCTTGGTTTAGAAACTGTTCCATCTTCATTCACTGTAAATCTTACTTTGACATAGCCTTCTACCCCACTTAATAATTCTGCTCTTGGGTATTGCGGATTTATTCGAACAAGCGGTATTAATTGAGATGTTTGGCCAGCAACTGGAGCATTTACAAACGCTCCACCAAAATCTGTTGGTAAAGATATATCTGGGAATTCAATATCTAGGGTGGGAGCTTTTGGAGGCGCTTTCAGCTCGGGTGTAGCCAGTTCAGGTGGAGGTGGTTTTTTTGGTGGCGTAGGTTTATCAGGTATAGACCTTAATTTTTCTTTCAGTGATGTATCTTTTTTCAGTCTTATAAAGTCAACTACTCTAAATGAATCCTGATCACGCAGTTGATTAATATCAGGCGTTACTATGTAAGCAAGAATACTAAATACTATTAAAGAAGCAAAAAGGCTAATTGAGCCTAGTTTAATTTGGTCAATCATTCTCAGCAGCAATTGAAATTTCTTGAACACCGGCCAATCTTATTTGATCCATGGCCTCAACCAATAATCCAGTTTGGGAGGCTTTGTCAGCCTGAATAATTACAGAACCTTCAGGATTTTCTGCTTTAAGTCTTATGATATTTGGGCGTATTGCTCTTAGATCTACTTTTCTTCTATCAATAAATATTTCATTATTTTCTGAGATAGCCACTAGAATGTTACCCTTCTGATCTCTTTCTGCTGTTTCTGCATTTGGTCGATTAACCTCAATACCTGATTCTTTAATAAACGATGTCGTAACAATAAAAAAGATTAACATTATAAAAACAATGTCTAACATTGGAGTTAAATCTAGATTTGATTCTTCTCTAATTCTTTTTCTTCTCATTGATCAATTCTATGTTTAATAGATAAGTTTCTTAAATATGCCATTATCAATAAACCTATTATACTTATTGTCATTCCTACCATTGTTGGTAATGTTGCCATTGTTATACCAGATGCGAGAGCTCTAGCATTACCAGTACCCAATACTGCTACAACATCAAAAACTTGAATCATTCCTGTTACAGTACCCAGTAGTCCAAGGACTGGACATATTATTATTAAAATATTAATTAGTTGAAAACCATCATTTAATTTCTCATCATATTCACAAAGAGCTAGCTTCTTTAGAGATTTTTCATGCTTGTCACCCGGAAGTGAAGCAATCGTACTTTTCACTTTATTTTTTTCTTCGTTGACTATGAAATAAAAAAAATTAATCCTCGAGATAATTAAAAAAAATAAAAGTACAGAAACCAAAAATAAAATAAAAACCACTGGTCCGCCTAATTCAAAGAAACCAAAAAAAGTCTTAAACATTAGTCTTTAAGTCTTTTAGATATTAGTCCAGAAGACTTTTCATCAAGAAAGTCTGTGATTTTCTTAGCATAAGAATCGGCATAAGAATGTAAGAATAATAACGGAGCAGCAACTATTAGACCTAACATTGTGGTCACAAGTGCTTGAGATATACCTCCTGCCATTAATTTAGGATCTCCAGTACCAAAAATTTGTATAGATTGGAAAGTGGCAATCATACCAATAACGGTTCCTAATAATCCTAGCAATGGAGCTACGGTAGCTATTAGTTTAATTAGGGCAACTCGAGATTCTATTTTAGGAAGAAAGCCCTGTATCTTTTCATCAAACATTGATTGCAAAGATTCAAAATCAAGAGAGCTATTATCTTCAGCTACCTTGAGTAGCTCCCCAAAGTAGTTATCTGATGAGGAATTCACATTGTCAGCTTCAATATCTTGCAGTGTATTCCTAAGCACATATATCCTCTCTCCAGCAACTGCAGCACCAAATAATCCAAGAAGAATAATAAAATATCCAACTAATCCACCCTGATTGATTCTGCCAAAAAATGAAGGAGCTTGTATGAGCTTATCTATGAGCGAACCTCTAGTTGGATCAATAGTTACGTTAAACATTCCTTCATCTGCATTTTGTAATTTTCTTAAAGCACCCTTACGAACACCTGAAGGTTGTGCAGGCAGATTTTCAATCTCATTAATTTCAGGTATGTGTTTTACCAATATTCCATCCGTACTTAAATTAAATAATCCAATTCTTAATACATCAGCCTCTTCACTTGATCCATCAGCATTTGCTACTTTTGAGTTAAACGTAACAATGTCACCTGAATTTTTAATTTCTTTAATTAATTCAACCCAAAGAACCTTGATTTCTTCAACTGAGGGTAATTTTCTTTTTTCAGTGAGCTTTTGTAATGCATCATTTCTTTCAGGAAATTGAAGATTTGAAATTGAGTTCTCAAATTCACCTTTTGTTTGACCTGCAACCTGTCTTACTACACCAAACATTTCTCCAAGGTTACCAAGCTTTAGTGTTAATTTTTCTTCTAGCTCGGACAGTTGTGACTCGTTATCATCAAACTCTGCCGAGAGCTGATCAGATAATTCTTCTGCAGCTCTAAGGTCGTTAGTAAGTTTAATTTTTATGTTTCGAAGTTCAATTACTTTTGCTTCAATTGTGTTAAACCTTTTAATATCAAATTGCTTTTCCACGTCTGCATTTTTATTGATTGCATCTAGTAATACCTCATAAGGGTTAACTTCCTCTTGATCTGATTCTTGGGAAAACAGAAATATTGGTAAAGCTAAAGCTGGTAAAAGTAATAAGTTTTTAAAATTAATTAATTTCATTTTATTACTGGCAAATTTATTAAGTTAGGTGGAAGTTCTTTTCTAGAAATTCTTAGTGCAGTTAAAATATCATCTTCGTATCCACCGCTTATGAACTCCCAACTGTCAATTTTAGAATTATAAATTGCTGCCTCTGACCCATCAGGTGTTCTCGCATAGAGGCCCACCCTTCCAAGTCTAAATACATCAACATTGTATGTCTCATTTTCAATGGAAATTTCATCTTTATAAGCTTCTATAGTTCGACCAAACTCATTTTCAATTTGATAAGCTTCAAATATTCTTCGAAATTTTTCAGAAATTGAAATATCTGAACGATCTAAAAGTGCGGCAAGTTCTGTGACTCGTTGAGTTCTTTCTTCATATAGAAATGGAGTATCAATTTCAATCAATTGTTCCAATGCATTAACCATTTCGATCATAAACGGAGTTACATCTCTGCTTGTTTGATCTAATTGAACTATTTGTTCATTGATAGAAATAATCTCTTCTTCTTGAGATTGAATTAATTTACGTAGCTGATTATTGTAAGCGTTAGTGATATCCAATTCTTGAGAAAGAAACTGAATATCTGATTTTAAAACTATGAATTCCTCATCAAGCTGATCAATTGATTCTTGCCTATTCTTTGAATCAATAGCTGCTTGAGATTCTGCATCAATTACATCTTCTAAACTAGGTGGAGGCACTTCACTTTCTTGAGCAAAAGTATGGATAGATGCAACTAGAGATAATGAGATTAGGAACTTTAGATATTTCATGCAGATAAATTCTAGTCGAAGTGTAACTAAGCCTCTAGTGAGGCTTAGTTAATTTGTTTTATTAAAAAGTGTATCTGTAACTTACGAACACTTCAGGACCAACTGCTGGTAATAGAGCGTCCTGGAAGAATGGCCATGCAAGTGTACTAACTTTATCAGGAATATCATCAAACACGTTATTGATATTTACCTGAATGTATTGTTTGCCTGCAGGATCAAATCTATATTGAGCCCAGACACCAGTCTCATTGTATGGGCTAATTTTTCCGTCGCCACCTTCCATATGACCCCATCTTTCATAATTGATTCCAGCTGACCACTTATTATAGTCCCAACCAAATGAAAGATATGATTTAGTTCGAAGTCTGTAAAGATAACCACCATCCCAAAGAGAGTATGGCTCTTCTCCAGCTTCATCTGCTCTTCTTTCGTCATGAACATAACTCATTGCAAAAGAAGCATAGAAATCACCAGCATCTTCTGAAAGATATCTTGCTGAAGTTGAAATATCTGCACCTTGGAAGAATAGATAACCTTTGTTTAGTGGAGTAACATTAATTCTGCTAAAACTTCCTATCGTAGGTTTAACATCTGGGTCATTACCATTAGATGGTCTGTACTCAGCTCCTCTAACAACCTTTGAAATTACATCTGCGCAATAGGAAGCACTATAAAATATTCCTTCAGTGTCTCCACCATCAGCTTGTACACGACAAACACCTTCATCACGTGCAAGCCCAGCAGAGCTTATATTTGAAGTTACGTTTTCGAGTTCAACTTGGAAAAGGTCTAATGTTAAATCCATTACCAATGTGGATGTATCTATTACATCAAAGACAAAACCAACAGAGAAGTTTTCGCCCTCTTCTTCAACTAGGTCTAAGTTACCACCCGATATAATCGGAGTATTGATCTGATTAAACCCAGCACAGTTGGAATTAATACTTCCAGTATTTAACCAGAGTCCATAAGTATCACAAGGTGATGAATAGGCAGTGGTGTCTCCTTTATAGATATATGGCAAACTTGGGGCCTTAAAGGACTCACCCCAACTACCTCTGATAAGCAATCTAGAAGTAGGTCTCCAAGCAAAAGTTGCAGAATCAGTTCTTCTATCACCAATGTTGGTTGATAACTCGTCATACTCATCCTGACGTGTAGCTAAACCCAATGTTAGTTTAGGTGTAATTGGTACACTCAATTCAAGACCAATTGAATCTCTTGATCTCTCACCGCCACCAATGGCAGGATCTTCATATTGGACTTCACCATCTTTCATGTTTTGAGTAGCATCGTTAAAGTACTCTTGATGATGATCTTCCATGACAAATGCAAAAGCTAAAGGTCCTGCAGGTAAAGTTAAAATTTCACCTGTTAAAGAAAGTTGATATGAAGTAGAACCAGATGTTCCAAAAGTTGCAGCATCAATACCAGCAATTTCTAGAATCTCTTTTGCACTTTGATTTGATTCTCTATTCCAAACACTTGGATTATAAAGACCTTGATAGCCACCTATTAAATAATCAGGTGCACAAAAAGGGCTGTCTACTTGCGTGCCACACATCCATGTTTGAATTCCTGCAACACTAACAAAATCGGATGATTCTTCAAGGTCATAATCATCATCTGTATAGATTAGTTCCCAGTCCCAAATATTATTACCAACATCAAAGTTTCCTCTTGCTCCAACTGTGAATGAATTAGTTTCATCATTCCATGATCTATTCCAATCGTAGTTGTTCCAAATTCTTTGTGTTACACCGCCAACAAATCCTAAGTTTTCACCAGCGTCATTAATTGCATAACCATAGTAATAATCAAAATAAAATCTTGGGAAATAAACACCTTCTGATTCTTGTTTCCAGTAGAAATAGTCAGCGAACATTTCTACATTATCAGTAAGCTGGTAAGTACCTGTAATGTATGCTGATTCACTTTCTCTTTGGTTACGAACAGATTTCCTCTTAGCGGCATCATATCCACAAAATGGAATACCACTGTTTAATGTGCTTTGAGCTGTATTTTCATCAACAGTTATGTAACCACCAACTTCTTCACAAGTGCCTTCACCCCAATATGTAGGAAGTTTATTAGGTCCAAAAAAGTCTATGAAGATCAATGCCCAATCTGGATCTCTGTATCTAGCAGCCTTATCATCGAGATTGCTGTCAAATTCATCTCTATCCATACCTTGGATAGGATCTTGTTCAGAAAATTCTAAGCCCCATGCATAGCTGAATTTATCACCATAACCACCACCTGTGATTTCAAAGTTCACAGAATCGCCGTGACCTGGGATATGAGTACCTGCTCTGGCTCGAACACTAACTTCTTCAAGACCATCAATAAGAATTACGTTAATAACACCTGCAACGGCATCAGAGCCATAAATAGCAGATGCGCCAGTTGTCAAAATTTCGATTCTTTCAACAAGTGATAAAGGGATTGCATTCCAGTTAAAGATTGAGTCATTACCGCTGTAAGGGAATGGATAATCAGCTCTTCTTTTTCCATTAACTAGAACAAGTAAATTACCTGGACCAAAGTCCCTGAGGTTAATTGTTTCAGCACCCGGAGTAAATCCTCCTGAAGCAATGGCGCCCTGGAAATCACCAGTATTCTGTGAGACTGACGCAACAGCTTCATAAACTGATATAAATCCACCTTGCTCAATGTTTTCTCTGGTTAGCACTACTAACGGCTGAGGCCCTTCTATTTCAGATCTTTTAATTCTGGAGCCCGTAACGCTTATTTTCGATAGCTCAACCTCATCATCAGAAGCTTCGGTTTGTTGTTCCTCAGTACTTTCAGCACTCTCATCCGCATCTTGAGCAAATAGAGATGGTGAAGTTATAAGGCATGCACTTAGAATCATCAATAAAAAAGCACTGAAAATATCTAAGTTTTTAAATTGTGTATTTTTTAACGTCATAATTTTCCCCTCACAGTGTGACAGATATGTGTAAATTATATGCAAAACCCCCTATTTATCAACTAAAGTAGGGGTAAAAATTGTTTAATTGTATTGAAAAAGTGCGTGGAATCGCACTAAAATAGGCATCTATCTAAATTAAAATTAGGAGTTATAAATGTTAAATTTTGGTTTCAAAAGACTTTTTTCGTTATTTTTATTATTTTCCTCTACTACTATGCTGATTGCAGAAGAGATCCCTGTTGAAGAATTTTTCTGTGATTCTGCGCTTTCGGGAGTAACTTTATCACCTGATGGGAAAAAATATGCAGCGTTAGTGCCTATTAACGGGCCTGCCTGCGCTGTTGAAGAAGATGATGATCCTCAATCTGCAAGAGTGTTATTGGTCATGGACCTTGAAACCAAAAAGCCAATTATTTTAAGTGGCACAGCGGACTATGCCAGAATTGTTCAATTTTTTTGGTTGAATGATGATCGAATTGGTTTTTACAAGCAACCAACTCGTGGTTTAGATGCATATGATCTTTGGGCAATAGATATTGATGGTAAAAACCTTAAGAAGCTTGTTCCAGGAAAATGGGAAGATGGATATGCAACCGGTGCAAGAGTAAGTTTTTTGATGGATGATGATCCTGATCATGTTTTAGTTGAGTACAATAAAAGAAGACCAAAATATACTGATATATATAAGCTCAATATCTACAGTGGTAGGCTTACCACACTTGCTATTGATCCTGTGTTAGGAAACAACACTCTAATGGGTTGGGCAATTGATCAGCAAGGAAATGTTAGAGGTTACATGGCAATGGATGGTCTTAAATATAAGCTCTATCATAGAAATAATGTTGATGAAGATTTCGCGCTCTTAAGAGAATTTACTTACCAAGAAGCAATGTTCATGCCTCAAACTTATGACTATGATCCAAGATATGTTTATGTAGTTGGACAGCCAGTCGCCAAGGACGGGACTATTCTAGATAATTCAGATACTGATGCATTATGGAAATATGATGCCTATGAAGATGAATTTGTAGAGAAAATTTATTCGCATCCAAAATATGACGTGGGCGGAATTGGTATTTCTGACAAATCAAAAAAACCGGTAGTTATAGGTTATCAGGGAGAAAAATACGAAAGAGTATGGCTTGATAAGGATATGGAAAACCTTCATAAGTCAATGGAAATGACTTTCCCAAATGATGAGGTTGGTATAAGTATGGATCGTGAAGAAACAATGGCTGTTGTAAGCGTTTATAGCGATACAAATCCAGGTGAGTATTTTCTTTATGATCGATCTGCAGGTACTTTAGCTCCGCTTGGAAAGACTAGACCTTGGATGGATAAAAATAAAATGTCTGAGATGAGACCTATTGAGTTTGTTTCTAGAGATGGGTTCAAGATGAGTGGGTATATTACAATCCCTAAAAACTCTAGTGGCAAAAATCTCCCCTTGATTATAAATCCTCATGGTGGGCCAGCAGCTAGAGATGGTTGGGGTTTTAACACAGAACATCAGTTCTTTGCCAACAGAGGATATGCAGTGATGCAAGTTAACTTCAGAGGCTCTACTGGTTATGGAAGAAAACACTTCAAAGCTGGAAATAAAGAATGGGGTAGAAACATGCAGAATGACGTTACAGATGCAGTAAATTGGGCAATCGATCAAGGTATTGCTGATAAAGATAGAGTCTGTATTTATGGAGCAAGTTATGGTGGGTACGCAGTAATGGCTGGAATAACCTTTACACCTGATATGTATAAATGTGCCGTAAACTACGTTGGAGTAACCGATCTTGAACTGCTATGGGAGACAATGCCTCCTCAGTGGGAAATATTTGAGGAGCAACAAAAAGTTGATATCGGTGATCCTGAAAAAGATAAAGAGCTATTAAAGGCAAGATCTCCACTTAATTTTGTGGATAGAATTAAAACACCTTTATATATCGTCCATGGTGTTCGAGATTGGAGAGTTGACATCGAACATGCCCGAAAACTTCGCAGAGAACTAGAAAAAGTTGGTAAAAAAGAAGGTGAGGATTATTACTGGATGGTAAAGGCTGATGAAGGTCATGGCTTTGTTGGAGAAGCAAACAGAGTAGAGCTTTATAAGGAGCTTGATAAGTTCTTTAAAACTTATTTGTAGTATTTACGAAGGAACACATTTAAACACGGGTATCTCTCTATCCGTGTTTTCTTTATATTCTTGGTAACTAGGATAAAAAGAACAAATCGTATCCCATAGTGAATCCCTTTCTTCGTTAGAAAGTAATACTGCTTCATAATCCCCGTTGTGCTTGGGGCTATAAATTTTAACCTTTGGATTGGCTTTTACATTGTAAAACCATGATGGATTTTTTGGCATTCCTCCCAAAGATGCTACCAAAATAGGATTTTCATTTTTATAAACATAAATAAGGGGTATAAGTCTTTTTTTATTTGATTTAGCACCCTTGGTTTCGACTATCATCACTGGGTATCCACCTGGCCAAGTGTTAAAAAACTTTCCTTTAGTCAGAATAAAAATCCTTGCCTGTAATCGTGAAAAATATTTGATAAGGCTTTTAGCAAACTTTGCTTGTTCTGGTGTATATTTTTCTGCCATCTTAAAAAGCCTGAATACCTGTTTGTCGACTACCTAGAATCAAAGAATGAATGTCATGGGTTCCCTCGTATGTGTTTACAGCTTCAAGATTCATTAAGTGTCTGATTACATGATACTCATCAATAACACCATTGCCGCCGTGCATATCTCTTGCCATTCTTGCAATTTCAAGTGATTTGCCAGCGTTATTTCTTTTTATCATCGATATCATTTCAGGCTCTACTTTATCCTCATCAATGAGTCTACCAACTCTTAGCGCAGCAAGTAAACCTAAATTTATCTCAGTCTCCATATCAGCTAGTTTTTTTTGAACCAACTGCTTGCTAGCAAGTGGTGAATTAAACTGAGTGCGATCCATACAATAATCTCTTGTAGTTTCCCAACAAAATTCTGCTGCACCAAGCACTCCCCATGCAATTCCGTATCTCGCAATATTAAGACAGCTAAAAGGTCCTCTAAAGCTTTGCACATCCGGCAATACGTTTTCTTCAGGAATCATGACATCGTCCATGAATATTTGGCCTGTTTCTGATGCTCTAAGTGCAAATTTACCACTTAGCGGAGGTGTTGAGAGGCCTTTCATACCTTTTTCTGCAATGAAGCCTCTTAATATCCCTTCCTCATCTTTCGCCCATATCACCAACACGTCAGCAATTGGAGAGTTAGTAATCCAAGTTTTTGAACCATTTAGTATATAACCATCAACAGTTTTTTTAGCATTTGACTTCATAGATGCTGGATCAGAGCCTGCATCTGGTTCGGTTAATCCAAAACATCCGATCCACTCACCTTTCGCCATTTTTGGAAGAAACTTATCTTTTTGTTCAGCTGAACCAAATTTATAGATCGCATACATTGATAAAGATGATTGCACACTAAAGGCAGATCGATAGCTTGAATCTACTCTTTCTATTTCACGTGTTATCAGTCCGTAGCTTACGTAGTTGACCCCCGCACATCCATAACCTTTAATTGATGCGCCAAGTAGGCCAAGCTCACCCAATTCGTTATAGATTTCTCTATGGAAATGTTCCTTGCGATTAGCTTCTAGTATTTTTGGAAATAAGCTATTTTGACAATAGTCTCTGGCAGTGTTTTTGATAAGAATTTCTTCCTCTTTAAGAAGTTCATCAAAGAGGAAGATATTCTTAAGTTCTTTCACTAGCGCATATTAGAAATTATATGTTAGATCAAAACCAACTGTTCTTGGTGGATTGTAGTAATCCACAGTTAAATGACCAAAAGCTGCACCAAAGTTAATATTGTTAACAATGTACTCTTTGTCATTCATGTTTTTAATCCAAAATACAACATTGAATTTTTCATCATTATCAAAGACCAGTCTCATATCTGTGGTGCTTCTCTCATCAACATCAGTTAATCGACTTCTTAAGTCAACAGATTGGTAAGGAAAAATATGATGAGCTCCGATCCTGTGATGATCTAAGATCAATCTATAATTACCAAAATCATGTTCAAGAGATACATAAAGAGTATCATCAGGCGCATACATTAAATTAGAAGCAATTCCACCATCTGATGTTGGTGTAGGCTCCATTTCACCATCAAGGTAACCATAATTTACAGTCAATGAAGTATTGTCTGTAATTAATGCTTTCATTTCCACATCAAGACCACTCATCTCAGCTTGAGTATTAACAACCAATGAAGCAGCTGCTCCATCAGCAGTAAAATATGGAGTTTGCATGTCTTTATGTTCGTTATCAAAATATGCTAGATTTAATAAAAGACGATTATCAGCAAATAAACCCTTCATACCTAATTCAACAGATTCAATTTTCTCAGGTGAATAAGGAGACCAATCGGTTCCTTGTGAGTAAACATTAAATTCTGAATTAAAGCCGCCAGCTTTAAAGCCATCTGCAACTTTTAGGTATACATTGGTTGAATCGTTTACTTCATAATCAAGAATTACAGTTTGGCTAAAATCATCAAAGCTGTCTGAACCGGTTGCTACTATTAAAGGTAGAGGAAATCCCTGAGCAGTGAGTTGGGTCCGTCTAACTCCAGATTTATCCTCTTGAGTTTTTCTTCCACCTAACGTAAATGTTAATTTTTCAGTTAGAGGGAAATCTAATTGACCAAAAATTGCTGTTGCATCTGTGTATCCAACATAGTCATTAGGGCCAAATAAGTTTCCACCACCAAAATAACTTTGAGGATTGTCTGTAAAGGCATATTCATCAATCTTGTAGTAACCCAGTACATAATTTACTCCACCGTCTGTAGTGCCTGTCAATTGCAACTCAATTGTATCTGAGTCGTAATCTGTATCCCTAGCAGTTTCAGCAACAGGGAAAGGTGAGCCATCTAGATCAAGTCTGTCTGCCCAAACCATTTCTCTAGAAGCCTGAATAATTTTTAAATTTCCAAGCCTTGTTGGAATATCAACTGTAACCGAAAGCCCCTCAATCGTAGATCTTTCATGCACAGGTGCATCTATTGAGATATCAGTTTTCTTTCCATCTCTAGTAGCAATTCTTTCCAATGGCCATAGATATAAGCCATTGCCTATGTTTCCAACTTGAAAAACATCACTCCAACCAGGGATCACATATCCAAGTTGAGCCATTTGCGGAGTATTATTTTGTTCATTTTTATCTGCGGTTACATTTACAGAAAATGCTTCTGCATCGTAGATAACACTAAATCTTGTTGCTTGCGAGTCAAGCGTATCGAGTTCAGTAACTTGATTGGGTTGAGATCCAACAACTCCACCAGCAGGGGTAAATGGTGATGCTGAAACGTTTACATAACCATCTCTGTTTTTGTCGGATGCTACTATCTTGAATGACCAATTGTCATCTAGAACTATATTTGAAACAAATTGAAGCTGAGTCAAACCATAATTACCCATAGATAATTTAGCTTTTGTACTAGTTTCTGTTGGCTTAGCTGAAATCATATTAATTGCTCCAGCAAGTGTGTTTCTTCCATACAAAGTCCCCTGAGGACCACGCAACACTTCTACACGCTCTAAATCAATAGCATCAAAAATTGCACCTTGAGTTTTACCCATGTAAACACCGTCAAGATAAACTCCAACAGCTGGCTCCCAAGTAATCGCTGGGTTGGTTTGTACTCCACCTCGAATTGCAATTGTTGCAGCAGTATTGTTGGATGGAGTTCTAACAAATACAGCATTTGGAGCTATATTGCCGATATCCATGATGGTATTAACATTTTTATAGTTAATTTCATCCGAAGTAACTGCAGTAATTGCGATTGGTGTTTCTTGAAGCGTCCCTTCACGCTTTTGTGCTGTAACAACAACCTCTTCAATTCCAGCAGATGTACCTTCATCTGAAGTCTGTGCATTTAAAGTGCCAATACAAAGTATTGATACCATTAAAAAATATCTTGATATGTTCATACTCTTTTCCCCTATTTGGTATAAAAATTATATCTTTGTAATCAATATTATGCCATATCTTTGCATTTGATAGGTTATCTCTGAATTATTTAATGATTTTTCGCATAAATCGATCATTTTCTTACTGTTACCACAAATTATCTTTAGTGGAATGAAATTTTGTTGGGACAAACAAAAATCTAGTACAACTTCCTCAACTTCATGATGTCTTACACCATGCAAATCAAGACACTCAATACCCCTTTCCTGAAACCTTTTCATAACTTATTATATGTTTATGTTAAATGGCGAACAGTTAAAAGTTGATGATTTTTTTGATCCATCCTCAAAAGATTTCATTCATGATCCAAAACCATCTTTGAGGAAATTGCTCAAGGAGTATCCAATTGGTAGATTTGATGCATGGGGTGCTTGGTTAGTTACAGGCAATAGAAATATCGCCGATTGCTTGCTTGATAGAAGACTATCTACTGATTTTAATCTTTGGGAATACGCACCTCCAAAAAAAGAACTATCCGAAATGGATTCATTTGAGACATTAATGAACAATAATTTATTTTTTTTAAATAGAACTGATCACTTAAGATTGAGAAAATTAGCACTGCCAGCTTTTTCGCCAAGGATCATGGATCAGATGAAAGTAAGATTTGCTAAGTTAGTGAAGGAAAGGTTTGATGAAATTGGTGAGCCTGAGGAATTTAATTTTGCAACTGAAGTAGCCGAAATTATTCCAACCCAAGCTATAGCAAGCTTGGTAGGAATACCTAGAGATAAATTTCCCATCTTCGACTCGTTAGCCTATGGAGTCGTTAGAGGTATAAACCCAATGCTATCGGAAGATGAAAGAAAGGAAGCTACTAAAGGAGTGAAAGCAGGATTAGATCTTTTAAATGAATTAATTGAGGAAAAGCGCTCAAATCCAACTGATGACTTTCTATCGACCTTAATACTTGCTGAAGAGGAAGGAGAAAAACTATCAAATTGGGAGATGTGTGCTCTCACTGGTGCTGTATTGGCAGCTGGATCAGACACTGCAGTTGATCTTCATAGCTATCTAATCAAGGCTTTGCTTTCTCATCCTGAGCAGCTTGAAGAATTAAAACAAGATGAAGAATTAATACAGAATGCAATATCTGAAACTTTAAGATATGAATCTTCAGGTAAAACTGGGCTTGCAAGATATGTATCTGAAGATATGGAACTTCTTGGAGTTGAAGTTAAAAAAGGTCAAATGATCCAGCTTATAACAAGCACTGCTGGGCTTGATCCAAATACTTATGATGATCCTGATACCTTTGACATACATAGGAATCATGATAAAAGTATTTCTTTCGGTCAAGGACCTCATTATTGTATTGGGGTTACATTGGTTAGATCACAGACTGAAGTCATGCTCAGAGAGTTGTTCAATCGTTTCCCAAATCTAAGCCTTACAGGTGATGTACAGTATGATTATGATCATCACAATGCGCGCAGAATGACTGAGCTTACTGTTAAAACAAATATCTAAAAAATATTTGGATTTGGAAGATCGGCGCGTTGTAAGATTGATTCCACTCTATCTTTAAAAGCCTGTTCTGATTTTTCGTTCGCTGGATTGATCCAATATTTTTCCTGTTTGATTTCTTTTAAACAGAAGTTTGCAACCTCTTCTGGGGTTGTTGTTTCCATATCAACTCCCATAGTCTTCATCATCTCAACCATATCTTCCACAGAAGAAATTGGATGTTCAGGAGCATCTGGATCTCTGGCTAGTTCCTCTGGACGATTTCTTTCCGCAGAAAATAAATTTGTTCTTACTGTGTGAGGTCCAGGAAATAAAATTGATACTTTTATTTTGCTTTGCATTTGCTCAAGTTGTAATTTTAAAACTTCAGTAATGCTAGAGACAGCTGCTTTGGATGAGGTATAAATTGGAGTGGATGGCAAATTAATAAATGCGCCATTTCCCGAACATGTGTTAATAACTCTAGCATCCTTATCATGGGCTAACATTGAAGGGACAAAAGCTTGGATACCATGAACCACGCCCATCACATTAACTCCATATGCCCAATTCCAATCATTTGGCTTTGTATCCCAAATTGATTGTAATTCTGCTGGCGCCACCCCAGCATTATTAAATAGCAGTTGAACATCCCCTATTTCGCTTGTAACAAAAGAATTCAAATCATCCATGCTCTTTGGGTTTGAAACATCAGCTTGTTTAACACTAATTAAATCATCATATGAAGATAATTCCTCTTTAGCTGCTTTTAATTTTGACTCTTCAATGTCTGTTAAAACAACCTTAGCACCTTCTTTTGCAAGCGCCTCGCCAATGGCAAAACCTACACCTGAAGCTCCGCCAGTTACGACCGCAACTTTATCTTTAAAATCTTCCATCAGCCGTCATATCTTGAATGCATAAATGGAACATAACCCATTGGATCAATTTCTTCCATCACCGATGCATTGCTTGATGAACCACCTTCTTCCCAAGTCATTGAAACAACCTCCTCTACTGGTAGATCAACAACTGGATCAACTGGTGATTCACGAAGAATGAGTTCACCATCAAGTTTTTGATTAACAGTTTGAGTTCTGTGCATATCGATCTTTACAAGAAGTGGGTTTTGATCACAAACCTTATTCTGTTCACAAGAAGGAAAGACTTTGAAACAAAAAACATGATCAGTAAACGATTGTGTATCGATTGATTCGGTTACATTCCCATTAAATTCAATATATTTTATTCCGTGTCTCTCAACACTAGCTGAGCATGCATCTCCATCCTTAGATGCAAGCACATTAGCTATTTTCTTTGGTTCACCGTAGGTTTCGCGTCCGCCTACAACAACACCTTCTCCCTCCATCGGCATTGTTATTTCGTAAATACCATCGATGTCTTTGTACTTACAGTTCACACCAAAAGTTGCTGCGCCAAATTCAAGGCCATCATGCAGATCAACAAAGACTCGTGACATTACAACTCTCACGATTGGATCATCTGCTGGCTGAAGTGGACTTGGTATTAGTTGCTCAACCAATCCTGGTGTTGTTTTATAGAAAACTTTTACTGCTTGCATTTTTGCATCAAAAAACTCGAGATTGTTCTCTGCTGCTGCTTGTAACTCTTCCGGACTTTTTAAATATCTTAGCTTGGACATCTTTTCTCCTATGTGTATATGCTGTTATCATATATCAAAAAATAAGGAATTTTAAATATGCCAAAGCAAGAATTTCCATTTCCAATGCCAAACGGATGGTTTTGTATCACTCGTTGTGGAGAAATAAAAAAAGGTGAAGTCAAAGGAATAAAGTTTTGCGAGAAACAAGTAGCAGTCTTTAGGACCGAATCTGGCAAAATATCTGTTTTGGATGCTTACTGTGCATTCAATGGAATAGATTTATCTAAGAATGGTTCTGTAGAGGGAGAAACTCTCAAATGTCCCAAAAGTGGTATTGCTTGGAATATAGATGGAACTTTTGCCTCATGTGAAAACAAAGATATTAATAATGGTGAAGTAAAAAAATTAAAAATATTTTGTTACCCAACACAAGAACTTAACGGTTTTATTTGGTCATGGCATCACCTCCTAAAAGAAGATCCATATTTTGATATTCCAACATTAGAAGGTTTTAACGGTGATGATGATAAATGGGGTAAAGAATTTCATTATGAATACAATATCAACACGGTTTTGCAAGAAATCGCAGAGAATGATGTTGATGCAGCACATTTCCCGAAAGTGCATGGTTCACCAAGCTTGCCTGAAACTGATGCAATTGTTGATGGGGTCTATAAAAAAACTATCGCTGAAACATTAATGGATCCAAATAACGATAGCGTCTCAGAGGAATATAAAAATGAGGCCAACGAAATGTTTACAACTACCTTCACAAGAGAATCATGGGGTTTAGGTTGTGTTGCCCTTAAAATGATTAATCTTCCGCCAGCTGGTGGAGAATTTATAATGGTTAATGCATCTTGCCCAGTTGATAATAAGCATTCCATTTTAAGATGGACCATGCGAGTTTCAAAAGACATTGAAGATGAGATTGGTATGGCTATTATAGATGGAATCGCTAATGGTGTGCTTGATGATATGCCTATATGGGATAACAAAAGTTATGTTGATCAACCAGTCTTATGCGATGGTGATGGCCCAATTAATAAGTTCAGAAAATGGGTGAGACAATTTTACTCTGAGCTACCCGCCTAAATTGGCCAAAATACATTTTTTTTATTCCTCGATGAATGCAGGTAAATCCACAGCATTACTTCAATCCAATTACAACTACAATGAGAGAGGTATGGAAACCTTACTATTTGTTCCAAAAGTTTACGCAGATGCAAATAGTAGCAAAATTAAATCTAGAATTGGTTTAGATGCGGATGCCTACTCTTTTGATCAAGCATTCAACTTTAGAGGCTACTTAGATGGAGAATTAGCAAAAAAAACTAGCTGCATATTTGTGGATGAAGCCCAATTTTTAACAAAATTGCAAGTGAGAGAACTCTGTTATATTGCTGATTGTCACAACATACCTGTAATGTGTTACGGAATAAGAACTGATTTTCGCGGAGAATTATTTGAAGGTAGTTCTGAATTGTTAGCAATGGCAGATACATTAAATGAACTAAAAACTGTCTGTGATTCTGGAAAGAAGGCGACCATGGTAGTTCGACTAGACGAAGAGGGAAATGTTATTACTGAGGGTGATCAAATTAAAATCGGTGGCAATGATACATATAAAGCTGTAAGTAGATCACTTTTTAGAAAACTCACAAAACTTATCTAGTCCTGCCCCCAAACTGCTGATTTCAAGATTTTAAACAAAGGATCTTTATTGCCAGGCACTCCAATGTGTGCTCCTTTTATCATTGGATGATCCAAATTTACTTTGCTAGGATCGCTAACATAAACCCAGTCTGCATCAACTGCTCTGCTTGAGAATTTCCAGATGCCATCCCTTTTTTGATATTGATCAAAATATCTTCCGCCAATCAATACATCAAAATTTTCTGGCTCAGAAACCACTTGATGAAATGCAATGATGTATGTCTCACCATCAGCATTATTTTCATCAACCATCTTAATATTATGTGTCGTTACATTGTGATGAAGTATGCCCATATTTTTCTGAATATCTGGCAACATATCAATAAAATCCATTGCCTTGCCTTTAAAAAAACTTCCATGATCGTCTGTTGCATCCTCATGATACAAAGATCTCATTAACACATGATCGTGTCTGTCTGCTGCTCTGCAGTAAAGATTTACTAATTCACGTATAGATTCTTTGTCAATCAGTTCTTGAATTTTATTATCTTTATCATTCATAATTTCCTCACTGATGGAAAATACTACTCAATATAAATCATTATTGTCACCATATTCAATAAATGAGCTTGTTTTCAAGAATCGTATATTTATGGCTCCTATGGGAGATAACCTTTGTAATGAAGACGGTTCTATATCCAAGAAGCAATTAAGGTACTTTGAAGCAAGAGCAAAAGGTGGATGCTCTGCAATTATTTTGGGCTCCGTAGGTATCTCAAGGCCATGTGGCCAAGCAACTCCATTAGAACTTTCACTAGCAAATGATAAATTAATTGAAGGTTATCAAAAGTTTGTAAAGAAAATGCATGTTTATGATTGTAAAGTGATTGCACAAATCAAGCATGCAGGATCAAAAGCAGCATATGCAGCTTCGATTGGTGTTCCATTCCTTGTTCCGTCAATCAAGGAAATGTCTAAACAAGAAATAGATGATGGCAAGGAAATGGTAGGCAAATTAACTCAAGATGAGTTGGCTGCATTTGTTTCAAATCTTAAAGGTGCAGGCAACTTCAAAGAAATGACAAACGAGGACATCGAAGAAGTGATTAGTCAATTTAAAGATGCCGCAAAAAGAGCTTATGAAGCCAACATTGACGGCATCGAGATTCATGCCGGTCATGGCTACATACTTTCTGCATTTCTGTCATCTGCGACAAATAAAAGACAGGACCAATATGGTGGATCAAAAGAAAATAGAGTTAGATTATTGTTACAGGTAATTGAAGCCATTAGGGAGGTGGTCCCAAAATCTTTTCCAATTATAGTGAGGCTTGATGGAGAAGAAATAAACATACACAAAGGTATAACAATTGATGAAAGCATTTTCTTTGCAAAAACTATTGAGCATATGGTGGATGCAATTCATGTAAGCAGCTATGCAAATCCAGCTTCTGGACCAGACTTTACAAAAGCTCCTCTTGTTGACAAAAATGAAGGATTTTTGGATGTTACAAAAAAAATCAAAAGACAAATAAAAGTGCCAGTTATAGGTGTCGGCAGAATTGAGCCTGCTAGCGCAGAACAATACATTGCGAACAAAACATTTGATTTTATTGCAATGGGAAGAAAACTTTTAGCAGATCCTGAGTTACCAAACAAGCTTGCTATGCAGATCACAGATCAGATCAAGCCTTGCCAATACTCATATGAATGTGTAAGTAGAATTTTCTTAAATGGCGAGATGGTTTGTGCCTCAGATTTAAATCTTGGAGAAAGTAATGTTAAATCTGAACATAAGAGAATAGATATTATTGGCGCTGGCCCAGCTGGCATGGAATTAGCAATTCAATCAGCATCTAGAGGTATTCCAACTCAAATATTTGAAAAAGAAGGATTTTTAGGTGGAAAGCTTATTGGCGCCGCATTGATTTACAAACCCTATCGATCACTTTTAGAGTACTATCGTTCAAAAATGCAAGATAAATTAATTAAAATTTATTTCAACAAAGAAATCTCAAGCAATATATCAATGAATCAAGATCAGCAGCTGATTGATGCAAGCGGCAGTATCAATAAAAGTGATCATGATGGTGTGATAAATATTCAAGACTGGTTGTATCCATTTATTAAAAAAGCAAAAGGAGAAATAGGCTTGATTGAAAATGCAATTTGTTCAGAAGATATTCTTAACGTCAGCATTTTGGGTGCAGACACGATACAGCTTCATGCAGCAAAATTTCTAGATCAATTAGGAATGAATGTAACTCTTATTAAATTATCTGCAGATGAGGAAATTGGTAAATCAATGCCAGTTGTTTTGAGATGGAAGGTAATTGATGAAATTAAAAATAATGTTCAAATAATAGATATTGAAGAATTTAATCAAGCAGAATATGACCTGAATCTTTCTGCTGAATTCGCTTCAAAAAATACCAATGGATCATTAAAAATTGGTGATGCATCTAGAGGACTCTCGTATATTCCTCAAGCAACAAAAGATGCAGCTAATTATTTTAAGTAGTTAACCATTACATAGCTCACAATGGAAAAATATACAGCCGAAATTCTTATTATTGGAGCAGGAGTTGCTGGACTAGCTGCTGCAAGGGAATTATCAAAGAATTTTAAAAATATAATTTTAATTGAAAAAAATTTGAATCTTGGTCAAGAAATATCCAGCAGAAATTCTGAGGTAATTCATGCAGGCATTTACTATCCAAAAGAATCGTTGAAATCAAAGCTTTGCATAAGAGGTAAAGAGCTGCTTTATGAATACTTAAAGACAAATAAAATAAATTTTAATAAATGTGGCAAATATATTATTTCAACAAATGAAGATGAATCTGAACACCTAAACTTAATATACAAGAATGCTCATCATTGTGGAGTAGATGATCTTAGTTACATAGATTTTAGTCAGGTAAGATATCCATTTATTAATGCCCATAAGGCTATTGTTTCACCTTCTTCAGGTATTTTTGACAGCCACGGTTTTATGCAAACACTTAAAAATGAGTTTGAAATGAATAAGGGCATAGTTCTTTTGGGAAATGTCAGTCAGGTTTATGAAAAAAATAATAATATTGAGGTTTTAGTTACTGACAAAAACCACAACGAAAATTTTGTTGTGCATGCCAAAGTTATACTTAACTGTGCAGGAATTGAAGCCCTTAACTTAGCAAAAAAAGTTGAGAAAGATATTCCATATACCAATAAATTTATTAAAGGAGAATATTACTTATACAAAGGCGTGGAGAAACTTGACCATCTTTTGTATCCAGTACCATCAGAATTAAGCACCGGTCTGCATGTAACTATAGATTTGGGTAATGGGATACGATTCGGTCCCTCTGCATATGAAGTAGACATAATTGACTATGGTCATAATGACAAACATAAAGATAAATTTTTAAGCTCTGTAAAGCGTTATTGGCCATCAATAAATATAAATGATTTAGTGCCAGCCTATACTGGCATAAGACCTTCTTTAAACGAAACGAATGATTTTGTGATAAATGAAATATTTCGAAATGACAAAGTAATGATCAATGTACTCGGATATAACTCTCCTGGATTGACTGCTTCGATGGGATTAGGAGAATTCCTGAACGAACGTCTTCAAGATATACAAATAAATTAGTTCTGGTAAAAATTTTTTACGGTCAGATCAGCAATATTCTGAAGTTTTAAAGTTTCTTCAGAACTTAATCCCATTAGGGCAGTATTTCCAAGAGTTGGCTTTTGAAAAAGTGATCCAAAGATCACAGCTGCAGCCAAGTATGTCCCTGCTCTAGACGGATGCCTATTATCAGTTTGATATAGATTAATCTCTGGGTAAGTATTATTTGTCAAATGAAAAGCTTCTCCAATTGGAATAAGCAAAATGTTATTTTCATTAGTGGCTTGAATAAATTCTTTCCTTAGCGCATGAATCATTTCGGGTCTATTTTTATAGGGCCATGTCATTACTAACATTGGCTCTATCCCATTTTTTTTAATCGTATCTGAGTGTTTTTTTACATACTTATGGAAATCATTTTTGGTATCTTTGTGAACTGGACAAAGACTGCAATCCATCATTATGACTGCATCTACTTTTTGAAATGGATTTTTTACATATTTGTTATCATTATTGGTATCAATGGAAAAGCTTCCAAGTTTTTTATTGTTGATGTAAGAATCAATATCATGCCAACTAAGTGATGATCCATTTATCGTAATTGATCTTCTTTTTAGAGATTGAATGTCTGGATCATGCTTTACTAACGCCCCAAGATAATGATGCATGCTATTGTTATAGTAAAAGAAGCTGTTTCCAACAAGCATCACCGATTGAATATTCTCTGATCTAGGGCTTTTAACAGATGGATCTAAATCTGCAAAGATTGGTGCAGTAAAGCAAAGTAAGGCTAATAGTATTTTTTTAATAATCATAAAGTATAATAATTTGGTGGAGCTAGGCGGGATCGAACCGCCGACCTCTTGCATGCCATGCAAGCGCTCTCCCAGCTGAGCTATAGCCCCAAACATTCAAGTATAATTATTCTACATCAATACAAAAATAAGCATGACAAAAAAACCCGTTGTAATTGGCTTAGGTATCACTCAACAAAAAGGCTCTTATGCTGAATTGGATGAAGCTTTATTTTTAATGGAAAAGGTTGCAATGCAGGCAATTAATGATTGTGGAAACTCCAAGATAAAAGATTTTATTGATGTGATTGATATTCCAAAAGGATTTTGGCGATACAGAGATCCGGGAAAATGGATTGCAGAAAAAAATAATTTTTCAAATGCCAAAACAAGTGTAAATAAGATAGGTGTTTTACAACAATATCTCATCAACAATACCTGTAACAAGATCATTAAAGGTGAAATTCGTGCAGGGCTTATTTTAGGCGGTGAATCTCGCGCAAAAATGATTGCTGCGCTTAAAGAGGGAATCGAATACAAAGAGATGGAGTTAAGTACAAATCCAGATCAGTATGTTAAAGCCAAAGATGATCTTTATGGTGAGGGTGAGGCTGAAGCTTTAGGTTTGATGGCTGTTGGATATTACGCAGTCATGGAGAGCGCAATGAGAAAGAGTAAGAATCTAACCTTAAAAGAACATGAAGATTATTTAGGGTCAATGTATGCTGATTTTTCAGAAATAGCTTCAAAAAATCAATATGCTGCATCTGATAAAAGCATTTCAAAAGATCAGATTATGCTTGCTAATAGTGATAACAAACCTATGGCCTATCCTTATAATAAATATCATTGCACTTCATGGAACGTTAGTCAGGCTTCGGCCATCCTAATTTGTGAAGAGGGATTAGCGGATCAATTAAATATTTCAAAACAAAAACGAATTTATCCTATGGCATCCTCGGAAACAAATCACATGATTGCGCTGATTCAAAGGCCAAGTCTTATAAGCTCCGCTGGACTGAAGTTGGCGTCAGAAAAAATTAATGAAGTTGTAGATAAACACTCAATAAATTTGAATCTTATTGATCTTTACAGCTGTTTTCCAGTCGCGGTTCAACAATTTGAGAATGTTTTAAACCTTAATACCAAAACATCTAGAACTATAACAGGTGCGATGCCATTTGCTGGGGGACCACTGAATAATTATATGTTGCACGCAACGGTTCAAGCTCTATTAAAGTTGAGAAGTCAGTCTGGCCACTCCCTCATTACAGGAGTATCTGGCATGATGACAAAGCAATCTTTTTGTCTGTGGTCATCTGAATATCAAATGCCTTTTTATCATGCTGATGTAACAAAAAAAGCTCAACAATTAGATAAACCAATCCCAATTTCTAATGCAAAACATGGCAATGGTATTGTGATTGGTTATACAGTGTTGTACGAGGGTACCAAACCCACTTCAGGTGTTTTTTACATTGAGGATTCTCAAGGAGAAAGAAAAGTTGTAACATCTGAAGATAAAGCAGTAATCACTAGTATGAGGGAAGAAGAATGGATAGAAAAAGAAATAAGTTTTTATGGAAATCAAGTTTCCTAGCATTTATCTTTTCAGCAAATTTATTTCTTGTTGCTGAAATAGATCAATCGATTTTTAAACATAAGAACACTTTCGAAGAAATTGCCCTAGAAATTTGGGATTTGGCAGAAGTTGGTTATCAGGAATATGAGAGTTCCAGAATTTTGAAAGAAGAGTTAGCTAAAAATGGCTTTAAAATCACTGAAAATGTTGCAGATATTCCAACCGCTTTTATCGCTGAGTATGGATCAAAAGGTCCAGTTATCGGTATATTGGGTGAATTTGATGCTTTGCCTGGGATTGTACAAACTGATTCACCTTTCAGAGAACTAAGAGATGATAGGGATGCGGGTCATGCATGTGGTCATCACTTGTTTGGTGCTGCATCAGCATGGGCGGCAGTAGCTGTAAAAGAATGGCTTAATACAAATAAAATTGAAGGCAGGATTAGATTCTATGGTACTCCTGCTGAAGAAGGTGGCTCTGGTAAAGTCTATATGGTGCGAGGTGGATTATTTGATGATGTCGATATCGTGTTGCATTGGCATCCGAGTAGTGTAAATCAGGCTAATCCTAGATCATCTAATGCTAACAAATCTGCAAAATTTCGCTTTAAAGGTATTTCAGCTCATGCAGCTGGTTCGCCCGATAAAGGTAGATCTGCATTGGATGGTGTTGAAGCTATGAATCATATGGTTAACATGATGCGAGAGCATATTCCGCAAGAATCTAGAATGCATTATGTTATAACTCAAGGAGGGTTTGCTCCAAATGTTGTTCCCGATAGCGCAGAGGTTTACTACTACATTAGACACCCAAAAATGAATGTCGTTGAAGAATTGTTCCAGCGTGTGGTAAAAATCTCAGAGGGAGCCGCATTGGGAACTGGAACAACTGTTACACATGAAGTAATGCATGGAAATTTTTCACTGCTACCAAACAATACTCTTCAAGAATTAATGCATAAAAATCTTACTAAAAGAGGTGGCATCCAATACGATAAAAAAGAGTTGGCATTTGCTGAAGAAATTTACGCCACACTTATCCAACCTGGTGGCAAACTTGGAGATCAAGAGAAAATTCGTGAATACAAGTATTCGCATGGTTATGGATCAACAGATGTTGGAGACGTATCATGGAATGTTCCTACTGGCGAAGTGAGAACAGCAACTTGGGTGCCTGGAACAGCAGCACACTCGTGGCAGGCAATTGCTGCTGGTGGAACAACTATTGGTCTAAAAGGCACAAAACTTGCTGCTGAAGTATTGGCAGATACTGCAATTGCCTTATTTAAAGATCAAAAAATTATTCAACGAGCAAAAAAAGAATTATTAGAAAAACAGGGTCCTGAGTTTGATTATTATCCACTTTTAGGAGAAAGGCCACCGCCTTTAGACTACAGAAAATAGTGGTTTTATTTGATTTTTTATACTCAAGAAATATACTGTACATATAGTCTTTTACATAGGGGGAAACTATGAGGTATTTATATTCATTACTAGCAATATTTTTTGCTTTCAACACATTACTTTTTGCGCAATCTGATCCAGAGGTTGAAGAGGTAGTTGTTGTTGGATCACAAATCAAAGGTGCATCAATAACTGATGTTTTGCCAGTAACAGTCATTAGCACTGATGACATTGAAGCTCTTGGGGTATCAGATGGTGACGAACTGATTGATAACCTTGTAGAACAAGGTCTTAACTTCTTTAATGAACAGGAACAGGCTTCTGGTGGTGTTAACGCAGCTAGAGGTGATACAGGTGCATACAATATTAGAAGTATGGGTGTTGGTAACACGCTTACCCTTCTCAATGGAAGAAGAATGGTAAATAATGCTGGATACCAAACTGAAACCATCGGTGGTGACTTTGTACCAACAGTTACTGTCAACACAAATATTATCCCTACAAATGGACTAGATAGACTTGAGATTTTGAGAGACGGTGCATCAGCAATCTATGGTGCTGATGCAATTGCAGGTGTTGTAAATAATGTTCTAGAAACTGACTATGTGGGACAAAGCCTATCAATAAGAACCACGGGTTATGATCATTTTGATGCTACAAATACTGATATAAGCTTTAAATTTGGTGTAGACCTTAATGGTGGAGCAACCAATGTATCTGTCTTTGCAAAACATAGAGATAGAGATGCTATTTCAGCTAGCGAAGATGAGAGATGGTACAGTCAAAACTATGAAAGATATCTCCCTGCTGACTCAAGTTTTTTTGGAGCTGGTCTTAACAATACAAGCACTTATGGATGGTTTCAGCTTGATTTAAGCGGTAAAGGCGTTGGTGAAGCATGGCATGCTTCCAACGATGGAGAGACTGAGATGGCTAGCGCAACTGATCCGAGAGGCGGAAGTGCATTATGTGCCCTTCCAGGTGCAGTCCTAACTGGGTTCGGGACATGTATGTTTGACACTAATCTTGGCAACAATAGATCAAGTCAACGTGGTCTAGGTGATTACAAGGGTGAAATGCAAAGAAATCAAATTTTCGTTTTTGTTAATCACGAGTTTGATAATGGGATGGAACTTTTTTCAGAAATTGGACTATATAAATCAGATTCAAGCAGATACATTAGCCAAGGTAGTTTTAAATCAGGTATTTTTAGTATTAGTCCAGACTACTATTGGTTTAGTCAACTACCAGCATCAATGAACTTTCCTACAAACAAATCCGTTGCAATCGATGGATGGAGACCTTTCAACAAAGGAAGATTTGTTAATGTAGAAAAAGAAAATAATCGCTTGCTTGTAGGATTGAGAGGTGAAACTGAAGGAGGATGGGACTGGGAAATGGCAGTTACTGACTCTACATCCGAATCATCAGATGTTTCGAGTGATAGAATTTCATATCCAGCTCTTTATCAACAATTCAGAGGAGCTATAAGCACTACTCCAGATGCATTTAATATATTTGATCCTAATTGGTCCACTAATAATGGAGATAATATTCTTGTCGATGTTAGAAGAGATGATGAATCAACGCTAAGGATGTTTGACGTTAAGTTTAGTCATCCTGAAATTGCTCAATTGCCTGCTGGTCCTGTATCAGTACTAATTGGGTTTGAAGCAAGAGAGGAAACTTATGACGATGATCGTGATCCATTGCTTGATGGCACAATTACCAATCAGGTTTGTTGTGGCGTCACTTCAACTACAAGGAGTCACCCTTTCACCTCAGCTGTAATGGGTTCAAGCCCTACTGTTGATGTATATGGTGAAAAAGATGTTGAATCTGCTTTTGTAGAATTTATCCTTCCTATCACTGAAAAGTTAACTGCTCAGCTTGCTGCTAGACATGAAGAGTTTTCTGATTCAGATTCTGCAACGGTTGGAAGATTAGCTTTAGGATACGATTATTCTGATTCTGTTAGAATTCGTGGATCTTATTCTACTGCTTTTAGACCACCTAACCTTATTCAAGTGAACCAGCCATATGTTACAAGAAGTGGTACTAGAGAAGATGCGTTACATAAATATGTTATTTATAAAAACAACAATGACACGCAAGTCAACTCTGGAAGTGGATTTTTGAAGGACTATACAATATTCACTTTAAACTATAGATTAGGGAATCCAAACTTGCGTCCAGAAGAGTCAACCAATGCTACTCTTGGTGTGGTTTTAACTCCAACAGATAACCTTACAATTACAGTTGATAGATGGTCAATTGAAAAGGAGAATACCATTGGGCTATTTGGTAGGATTAATCAAAGTATTTATGACTTACTACTAAGAGTTAATCATGGTATCGGTGGTGCAACAACTATTTCGGAAATGTTGAACTATTGTGCTGGAGTAAATGTACTTCAACCAGAAACTGGCAAGTATGCAATTGCCGGATCTGTAACTCACAGGGACCAATATACATCTTCTTCAACGACATTTAATCAAATGTTCTTGAACGCAGGTGTTTGTCCAGCTGGACAACAAGATGTTATTTATGAGCCATATTCAAACTTGGCAACAAGGACTGTAGAAGGAACAGATCTTGGTATTTATTATGATATCGAGACAGGTATAGGTGATTTTAATATCAGTCTTCAAAGTTCTGAAACAACTAAGTTTTATCAAGAGCCATCAAATAACTTTGCTACAATTCAAGCAGCTATAGATTCAGGTGTATTGCCTGCTTATACAGCACTAGATGGGTATGGTGACCTAAGAAAGAATGAAAATGTTGGTACTGATAGAAAGCATTCATTGAAAGTTAACTATCGAAGAGGTGACTGGGGTGCTTCAATGACAACATTAAGATTAGGTTCTCTCTTTGATAATGGTGTTAAGAATAATGCTGGGGTTCCATGGAACATTGGCACTATGACAACAACAAATATGAGTATTTACAAAAAATTCCAGCTTGGTGGAAATGATGCAAGATTAAGACTGATGGTCAGAAATGTTGCTGATGTCAGAGCTCCACTTGCAGATGGGTGGTTTGGATTTTACTCAGACATTCATAGAGATGAAGGAAGACATTATTATCTAGATCTAAAAGTAGACTTCTAGATTAACACTCAATAAAAGGGAGCATTATGCTCCCTTTTTTTTATAAAAATGAAGCTAGTTTTACTAATTTTTTTAATGCTTGTTGTAGATCTGAATGCATCTAGTATTGGTGTCTATACATTCAACGACTGGGATGGGCCAAAGATAAATGTGTTTTATGCACATCCGGAAGTTCTAAATGACAAAACAAGATTGGTAATTGTAATGCATGGCAGAAAAAGAAATGCAGAACAGTACAGGAATCAATGGATCGATAGTGCTAAAGAAAAAAATTTAGCAATCATTGTCCCAGAATTTAATAATGTAAACTTTCCCGAAGTATACAACTACAATTACGGGAGTATTAACCCAAACGGTAAATCACCCAGTATTGGTTTAAATATATTTTCATTAATAAAAACATTAGTAGAAAAACATATCAATTTAATGAAAATAGATACAGAAAAATGGGGCATTTATGGCCATGGTGCAGGAGGACACTTTGTACACAGGTACGTACTATATCAACCTGGAGCTGATTTTAGATTTGCCATTGCATCAAATTTAGGTTGGTATCTCAATATAAATGATAAAGAGTGGCCTTTTGGATTGAAAAATTCAGGCATTAATGAGTCTGATCTAAAAATGGCTCTTAAAAAAAATTTTTTAATACTGTTAGGGGAAAGTGACGTTTCTAGAAAGCCTAATACTGCATATGCAAAAGAAAATTTTGACTATATTTCATATCAAGGCGAACATCGGTTGGCTCGTGGAAAAAGCTTTTTTAAAAACGCACAAAACAAAGCAACTGAATTAGATATAATTATGAATTGGGATTTAATGGTTGTGCCAACAAAAGATGGTCATGGTAATACCAAACAAATGGTTCCTTATGCAGCAGATATACTTAGAGAAAAATTAAAATAATGCAGGCATTCAGAAAAAAAGGTTTTTGGGTAGGTATAATTCTTTTTTTTGTTGTCTTGCTTTCGCCAACACCATCTGGTTTATCAGAAGTAGGTTGGATAGTTGCAGCTGTTACATTATTGATGGCAACATGGTGGGCAACTGAGGCTGTTCCAGTTGCAGTAACTGCCCTACTTCCAATAACTCTTTTTCCAATTTTAGGGGTAGCTGATATCAAAACTGCAGCAATGCCATACTCAAATCCAAATATATATCTCTTTCTTGGTGGTTTCATGCTTGCACTTGGTATTGAGGCATCTGGTTTGCATAAAAGATTAGCTTTGAGAATGCTTGTGAGTGTTGGAAGTAGTGGTGCTATGTTAGTCGGAGGCTTTATGGTTGTATCTGCATTAATTAGTATGTGGGTAATGAATACTTCAACTACACTGATGTTGCTTCCAATTGGTTTGGCTGTCTGTAGTTCGGTGGCTGAATCAATGCCAGATTTCTCTTCTAAGGAAAAAAGAGCATTTGAAATATCTCTGTTACTAGGCATTGCCTATGCGGCAACCATTGGAGGTATGTCTACTCTTGTAGGTACAGCACCTAACATTATTTTTGTTGGATTTATGCAAGAGGCTTATCAAATCGAAATTTCGTTTGTTAGCTGGATGAAATTAGCAGCGCCACTCTCATTAATTATGCTTGTTTTGTCATGGTATGCGTTAACGAAAATTGTATATCCGGTTAATTTTACTGCTAGTTCTGAAACACAAAGAAAACTGTCAGCAATGCTTGATGAGCTAGGGCCACTCAAAAAGGATGAGGTTAAAGTTTTATTTATTTTTGCTTCAGCTGCATTCGCTTGGATGTTTAGAACTGTTCTTGATGATATTCCTGGACTCGCATTATTAACTGATGCAGGAGTTGCGTTGTTGGCAGCGCTAATGTTCTTTATAATCCCATCCTCTGATTCAAATAGAGATCTACTTACATGGGAGCATGCAAATAAATTACCTTGGGGATTATTAATATTATTTGGTGGAGGATTATCATTAGCTGCACAAATTGGGTCATCCGGATTAGGACTTTGGATTGGGCAAGCGTTAACAGTTCTTGAAACTGTGCCTCCAATAGTACTGATATTATGCGTTGCTACAATGATTATATTTTTGACTGAGATTACATCAAATGTTGCTACAGCTAGCACTTTCTTGCCAGTAGTTGGAGCCGTTGCAATTGGTTTAGGAATATTGCCTGTGCAATTGACAATACCTGTTGTCTTAGCAGCAAGTTGTGCGTTCATGCTTCCAGTTGCCACACCGCCGAATGCAATTGTCTATGGTTCAAACAAATTTTCAATTCCTGATATGATCAAAGCTGGTTTTGCTCTTAATATTATAGGGATTTTCTTGGTTACATTGTTTGCATATTATGTTGCGCCAAATATTTTTTAGTATTTTCTTTTTTTCTCAATTGCTATTTGCACAAAGTAGTTATATTGATTATGTATCACCTTTTCATCCTGTAGAGGGTAAAAAAGGTATGGTAGTATCACAAAATCGCGACTCTTCTGAGATTGGTATTGAAATTCTAAACATGGGCGGCAATGCAATCGATGCAGCTGTGGCAGTAGGTTTTTCTTTATCAATTACTTTGCCTCGTGCAGGACATCTTGGGGGCGGTGGATTTATGCTTATACGAATTAAAGATGAGCAAGAAATAATAGCAATTGATTTTAGAAGTAGAGCTTCAGAAAATGCTGATCTTGAGAAAATATTTGATTTTAAATTACCAGAGGAATATGAATTTATTGACCGAGATCGAGTTAGATATGGATATCAGGCAAGTGCGGTGCCTGGAACCGTAGCTGGGTTATTAAAGGCTCATGAGTTATATGGAAAGCTACCATTAAAAAAAATAATGGAGCCAGTTTTACGACAAGCAAAAAATGGTATTGTTGTTAGCTTTGATCTTCACCACGCTATAAATAGTACACCACAACTTTTAAATGACAGAGAATCTAAAAAGATTTACTTTAGCGGTGATAGTCCCGTTCCAATAAATTCAAAATTAGTGCTTGATGACCTTCATCAAACTCTTAAGTTGATTGCTCAAAAAGGGAAAGCTGGATTTTATGAAGGCATAACAGCAAAAAGAATTGCGTCTGCAATGAAACAAAATAATGGTTTTATTACTTCTAATGATTTAAAAAAATATGAAGTGAAGGTTAGCAAACCAATAAGCACTAAATATCGCGATAAAATAATATTTACTCACGGTCCACCATCAGGAGGTGGAATTGCTTTACTAAGCGCGCTCAATGTTATTGAAAATTATGATTTTAAAATTGGTGATTCTGAAACATTTAATACCATGCATGTCTTAGCCGAAGCTATTAAATATGGTCATCAAATGAGATCAAAACATGTTGGAGATCCAGATTTTGAGTCAATTCCTGTGGATGATTTAATTGATAAAAATGCAAGCAAAGCGTTTTATAATCAAATAAATTTTTCTTCAAAATTAGCAAATATTGAATACCAAGGACCAAATGTTCCAGAAAGTAGAGATACTACTCATTTTTCAATAATTGATGAGGATGGTAATGCAGTATCAAATACTTATACATTGGGTTACTCCTTTGGATCGGGGGTGACAATTCCTGGTACTGGTATATTAATGAATAATCAGATGAATAATTTTGCCTTATTGGCAGGATCATCGATCGTATCAAGAGAAGCAAGTACAGCAAATAGGTTTAATCCAGGAAAAAAACCAATGAGCACAATGGCACCTGTAATTGTAACGAACTTATCTGGAGATATTTTCATGATCACAGGATCACCTGGTGGGAGCTTTATACCCTCTTCTATTTTGAGAGTTATAAATGGAGTAATTGATTTTGATTTAGATATTGGTAGAGCAACAATGTTAACTAGAATTAATAAAGATTGGCCTAATGACAAGTTCGAGTATGAGGAAACTTTGAATGCGGACGTAAAAAGGGCTTTATCAAAGCTTCATACAAATCTCATTGATTCAAAAACAATGGGTAGCACACAAAGCATAATAATTGAAAATGGTATTAAGTATGGCTTTGCCGATTTGCGAAGGCCTAATGCCGGAGTAGCAATTCAGAATTAATTATTGCTTTTTATAAATTGGATAGCTTTTTCAATTCTTTGTAATGATTCATCTTGACCAAATAAGCATAAAGTCAAATCAAGCGAAGGAGATTTGGTGTTGCCAGTTAGAGCAATCCTTATAGGTTGGTTAACTTTCGGTATGGATAAACCTAGATTATTTTTAGCATCATCCAGAATTTGCGCAATATTAGCTTCATTCCAGTCGCTCACTACGGATAGTTTTTTTTGAAGAAATAATAAAACTTCTTCAGAATCATAAAGGAATTTTTTAGCAGCATCTGTATCATAACTATCAAGGTCGTTAAAATAGGGAGCAATCAAATTAGCTATTTCAGAAAGATTTTGTCCAGAAGTTCGTAATGCAAGAATAATTTTCTTATCGTTTTCACTTTCTAAGCTAATGTCTTTTAAATCTAGAAAAGGTCTTATTTTTTCAATAAACTCGTCATCACTTAATGAGGCTAAATGATTTGTATTTGTCCAATCTAATTTAGTCTTATTGAAAATTGCAGCTGCTTTTTGAACTTCTTGAATTCTAAAATCCTTAAGTAAATCTTTCATATAAAAAATTTCACTATCGCCTTTTGACCATCCTAATCTTGCTAATACATTAATCATTGAAGTTGGAAGGTAGCCTAAATTAAGATATTCATCTAAAGATGTTACAGCATCTCTTTTGGACAGCCGCTTTTTGTTTTCTCCCAAAACAAGCGGTAGATGTGCGTATTCTAGTGAATTATATCCAAGTGCTTGTTGAATGTGCATTTGTCTTGGCGTATTACTTAAATGATCTTCTCCTCTAATTACTGTTGTTACATTCTGCTCGAAATCATCAACAACATTACATAAATGATAGGTTGGTGTACCGTCACTTCTTAGTAATATCAAATCATCTAATTCTGAGTTTTGAAATCTTACCTCTCCTCGAATCAGATCATTTACAGTTATTTCACCTTCTTCTGGTGTTGCAAGCCTTAATACAGTATTTTCAGACTGTTTTAGTCCAAGATTTCTACTCCTTCCGTCATACATAGGCTTTTTACCAGCTGCTTCTTGCTCTTTACGCATCTCATCAAGCATTTCTTTTGAACAATTGCACCAGTAAGCATGTCCTGAATCAATTAATTTTTGTGCGGCATCTTTATATATTTGATGACGTTCAGATTGTCTTATTGGGATTTCATCTGGAATCATGCCAAGCTTTGCAAGTCCATTAAGTATGTTTTCTTCATACTCTAATTTCGACCTATCCTGATCTGTGTCTTCAATTCTAATAAGAAACTTTCCATCATTTTGTTTTGCATGCAGATAATTAAACAATGCAGTACGTACACCTCCTATATGAAGAGTACCAGTAGGACTTGGTGCAAATCTTGTGATAATCATTTTTTGCTCCAAACTGCTTTAATTGAGTATTTTGACTCAATTTCTGAGATTCTACTATCATGGTTGTTTAAATCTTCATCAGATAATTTAAATGCAACAATTTCTTCTATTTTTTCTTGAGAAGCCCTTTCATTTGGATCATTATGATGTTCTGCTGATTGATTATTTGTAGAAAAGTCCATATTTTTTTGACCACCAGTCAGATTAAAATAAACATCTGCCAATATATTTGCATCAAGCAAAGCGCCATGAAAAGTTCTGTCATAACCAGTTACATTAAATCTTTTTGATAATGCATCTAATGAATTTCTTTGGCCTGGATATTTTTCTCTAGCAAGAAGTAATGAATCTATTACTTCACATTTTTGTTCAAGGCTAGGATTGTCTACTGAAGCCAATTTCAACTCATTATTTAAAAATCCAAGATCAAATGGTGCGTTGTGAATTATGAGAGTGGAGTTTTCAATAAATTTTAAGAATTCTTCAGCAATTTCGGGAAATTTAGGTTCATCTTTCAGCTGCTCATTCGAAATTCCATGCACTTTTTGAGCTTCGTCGTCAATTGGTCTTTCAGGATTAAGATATACATGAAATGATTCATTTGTCTTTTTTCTATCCTCAACCAGTAAAGCTCCAATCTCTATCACTCTATGGCCCTGCTCGACCTCTAGACCAGTAGTTTCGGTATCTAAAACAATAAATCTTTTAGACATCTAGATTATCGATACCCATGTTTGCCAATGCATCAGCTTTTTCATTTCCAATATTTCCTGAATGCCCTTTAACCCATATCCACTCGATTTCATGTTTACATGTTTCAGCATCTAACTCAATCCATAGGTCTTTATTTTTTACATCTTTTTTACTTGCAGTCTTCCAATTATTTTTTTTCCAATTTGCAATCCAACTATTAATTCCATCCATAACATACTTAGAATCTGTATACAATTTTACTTTGCAAGGTTCTTTTAATACTTTTAAGCCCTCAATAGCTGCTGTTAACTCCATTTGATTGTTTGTAGTATTCAATTTGCCACCATAAAATTCTTTTTTTTCATTTTTGTAAAGTAAATACACACCCCAACCACCGGCACCTGGATTGCCTCGACATGCACCATCTGTATAAATTTCTAGAGCCTTCATAGGTTAAAATATAATTATGTACAATATCACACCAATATCTGCATTTAATGATAATTATATTTGGTTAATACAATCTGACAAAGGTAATGTTGTAATTGATCCTGGCGATGCTGAACCTGTAATAAAATTTTGCGAGAAAGAAAATATTATCATTGATCATATTATAATCACTCATCACCATTATGATCATACGGGCGGGGTTTTAGGATTAAAAAAAAATATTAGGGGACAAGTAATTGGTCCAAAAAATAGTAATATTGCTGGAATTGATAAGTTCGTTAGAGATGGTGATAAGTTCTCGATAATTGGGCTAAGTTTTGATGTGCTGGAAGTACCAGGACATACTTTGGATCATTTGGCCTTTTTTGCATCATCAAACAAAAGAAATATTTTATTTTGCGGTGATACAATCTTTTCGGGTGGTTGTGGAAGAGTTTTTGAAGGAACTTTTTCTCAGATGTATGATTCGATTTGTAAGCTTATGGATTTGCCTAAAAATACTGAAATCTATTGCGCGCATGAATACACATACAGCAATCTTAAATTTGCACTAGAGGTTGAACCTAATAATGAGAATATCAAAAATTATATTAATGATGTTGAAATAAAGAGTAAGCAAAATATTCCAACTATCCCGACAACTCTTGAATCTGAGTTAAAGATCAATCCCTTTTTAAGATTCAATAAAATAGAACTTAGGGAATCCATGCAAGATAAATATCCAAACATCAATGATGCATCTAGTGAAAAAGTATTTGAAATTTTAAGACAATGGAAAGATTCTCTTTAATAGCTGTCATCTTATTTTTTCTTAGTGGGTGTGCTACAGAAATAATATCTACAAATCCATATCATGATGTACCGAAATTTGATTACACAAAAAACAAATATGTATTTAAAAATGTTTGGCAGAGAATTCATCTCAAAGATATAAAAGTTAATTACCGTCTTGATTATGAAAAAGACATATATATAAGGCGATTTTTAAAGGATAAAGAGTATCTAGAGCGATTAATTAACAAAGGAGAATTCTTTATATTTGAGGTATTAAATGAACTTGATAATTATAATTTGCCTAGCTCATTAGCACTCCTACCATATATTGAAAGTAATTATGATCCATTTTCTGTATCAAAATCTGGTGCTGTTGGGTTATGGCAATTAATGCCAACTACAGGAAGGATTTATGATTTAGAGAGTAATTGGTGGGTAGAAGAACGGCATGATCCTGTATTATCAACAAGGGCTGCAGTAAAGTACTTAGATTATTTATATAACAGATTTAATCAAGATCTAATTTTAACTTTAATTGCATACCATGCTGGCCCAACATTTTTGGAGAGAAGAATTAATGGGCTGAAAAAGTCTGGAAAAAAAATTACATTTAAAAACTTAAGATTATCAACCGCTACTAAAATTTATGTCCCAAAATTTCTTGCAATAGTGGAAATTACAAAATATCCAAATAAATTTAATATTGATTTGCCAAATTTCGAGAATAAGAAACTTTTCCAAACAATAGAATTAAATGGCCAAGTTGAAATGCTTGCCTTTAGCGAATTCTCTAAAATTAAACCAGAGTTCTTATATGCTTTAAATGCAGGTTATATTAAATGGGCTACTCCACCGAGAAAGAGTACCAACATGAATATACCTCTAGAAAATTATGATTATGTAAAAAATAATATAAATAAGTTTGTAAGTGATTTTTCAGTTAACTGGATCACACACACTGTTCAAAGTGGTGATAATTTATGGAACTTATCTAAAAAGTATGAAGTTAAATTAGATGATTTAAGGCGTGTAAATGCGAAAATAAATTCAGATATTTTAAATATAAATGATGTGCTTTTGATACCGTTTGAAGGTATTAGTGAAAATACCATGGTTTCTTACATCACGCATGTTGTAGTCAATGGGGATACTATTCTCAACATCAGTCAAAAGTATGGTGTAAGTGATAAAGATATTATGTCAGATAACAACATAGCCGCAGGAAAAGGTCTAAATCTTGGTGATGAACTTAAAATCACAAAAATTAAAAGACAATCACTTAACTCAAAAGGAAGAATAATTTTATATAGTGTTAAGCAAGGAGATACCTTATATAAAATCTCAGAAATGTTTAATATGAAAATAGTTGATATTGTAGAGTTGAATGATATAGAGAATAAGCCTTTAATGCCAGGTCAAATTTTAAGATTGATTCTTCAATCAATTTAATCTGATGATATTTTTGGATCAAGAGCATCTCTTAATCCATCACCAAAAAAGTTAAGAGCAAATAATGTAATGGTGAATGTAAGTCCTGGAAAAATTAATAGCCACGAATATTCTTCCATCGATTCGACTCCGTATCGTATTAATGTGCCCCAACTACTCATTGGAGGCTGAACTCCTAATCCAAGAAAACTTAAAAATGCTTCAAGCAACATAACTTGTGGGATAGTTAAAGTTGCATACACGGCAATTGGACCTAATATATTAGGAAAAATATGCCTTATAAATAATCTATTATTTGGCACACCCAAGGCCTGAGCTGCCTGCACATATTCTAGACCCTTAATTGTTATAACTTGTGCTCTTACAATTCGAGCCATAGTTAACCATTCTACTGCTCCAATTGCTGCAAATAATAACCAAATATTTCTACCAAAAATAACCATTAATAAAATAATAAAGATAACAAAAGGAAGCCCATAAAGAATATCTACTATTCTCATCATAATTGAATCAATCCTACCGCCGTAATATCCAGCAATTATTCCCCAGGTTACCCCAATAATTAATGCTACAAATGTCGCGACAAAACCAACCATTAATGAAACACGCGCACCATATAAAATCCTACTAAATAAATCTCTTCCAAGTGTATCTGTGCCTAAAAAGTGCTCTGCTGAAGGAGCAGTAGCTCCTAATGATAGATTTTGGTAAGCATATGAATGCGTGGCGATAAACGGTGCAAAAATAGCTGACAGAATCAAAAGAGTTAAAATAACTGCACTAATCATAGCAGCCCGATTTGCAAGCAATCTTCTTAATGCATCACTCCATAAGCTATTATTTTGCATTACGTGTTATCCCTTGCTTGAGGGTTCATCAGCAAAACCATAAGATCTGAAAGTAGATTAAATAAAATAATAAGTACAGAAAAGAATATAGTTGTACCTAAAATCATGGTGTAGTCTCTATTAAAAGCTGCCTCAACATAAAACCTACCCAAACCAGGTATTTGAAATATGGTTTCTACAACAAATGATCCGCCAATTAAGCCTGCCATTGCTGGACCTAAGAAGGAGACAACTGGAATTAAGCCTCCTCTCAATGCATGATTAAATACTACTCTAAATTCACTAAGCCCTTTCGCTCTTGCTGTCCTAATATAATCCTGATTGAGGGTTTCAAGCATACCCCCCCTGCTTAGTCTTGCAATGTAAGCTGCATAAGCAGCACCAAGCGTAATAGATGGAAGGATTTTATCGCCTGGAAGTGATCCCCATCCAGACACAGGCAATACTTCAAGATAGATACCAAAAATAAGAACTAATATGGGTCCTAGAAGAAATGTTGGCATACAGATTCCTATCATTGCAATTGTCATAGGTATGTAATCCAATGAGGTATTTCTTTTCACCGCTGCAGTCACACCTGACAAAATTCCAATAAATATTGCTATCAATATTGCATAAAATGCTAACTCAAACGTTGTTGGTAAGCCTGTAAAAATCATTTCTGTAACAGATCTTCCTGGATACCTAAAAGATGGTCCAAAATCGCCTTGCGCAAGATTGATCATATAATCTTTGTATTGAACAAGCACAGGTGCATCAAGATTATATGTAGCGTTAAGATTCTTTAACACTTCAGGTGGAACAACTTTATCTGCATCAAAAGGACCGCCTGGTGCAAGCCTGATTAAAAAAAATGTGATTGTTGTAACAATTATAATTACAGGGACTGCAATAAGTAATCGCCTAAAGAAAATACTCAACATTGTTAGTCTCGCTCTAAATAAACGAATTTAGGATGATGATGATCTAGGAAATTTGGATGCCAACCTTTTACATCACTTGATATTTGATATTGTCTCACATATGTATAGATTGGAATGATTGGCATTTCATCAATTAAAATCTTTTCAGCTTGACCTAACAAATCATATCTCAAGGCATTATCGTTAGTTGAGTTTGCTTTTTGCATTAATGTCTCATATGTGTCATTAGTCCATCCAGTTTTATTATTTCCTCTGTTAGCTCTTAGTGTGTCTAAAAAAGTATTTGGGTCAACATAATCACCAATCCATCCTGCACGAGAAATTTGAAAATCACCTATTCTCTCTCTTGATAAATATACCTTCCAATCTTGATTTACTAATTCAACATTTATATTTAGATTTTCCTGCCACATTTGCTGAATAGCCAACGCAATTTTCCTGTGACCCTCTTGAGTATTAAATAGTATCTCTAATACTGGAAAATTTACACCATTTTCATATCCTGCCTCTGCTAGAAGTTGCTTTGCAAGTTCAGGATCATATGGTATTTCGGTATTAGGTTCATATCCAGCTGAGCCAGGTGGCGTAAATGAATATGCTGGTTGTTGGCCACATTTAGAAACATTATCAACAATCATTTTTCTATCGATAGCGTATGCAAGAGCTTTTCTTACTTTTTTATTATTTAAAGAATCTATAGTTGTATTCGTTCTATAAAAATACGTTCCCATGTAAGGATCTACTCTTAAGTTTGGATTATTTTGCTCAAGGTAAACAGGGCATTTTTCCAATGGAACAACATTGGTTACATGAAGTTGTCCAGCCCTAAACATCCTATCTTCAGTGGATTCATTTACTATAGGATAGTAATGAATTTCATTAAGTTGCACCTGCTTGTAATCCCAATACATAGGATTTTTATCAACAATAATTTTCTTGTTAAGTTCCCACGATTTTAGTTTCATTGGACCATTGCATACAAAGTTACCTGGACGAGTCCATTCACCATTTCTGTTATCTATTTCTCCAAAATTAAGAATTGTTTTTTTATGAACAGGCCATGTTGAATAATGCGATAAGAGCTTTGTAAAAAATGGTGTTGGTGCTCTCAATGTGACTTTAAGAGTTTTTGCATCAATAGCTTCAACACCCACCTCAGAAAAATCTTGAATTTTTCCAGCATGATATTCCTCAGCATTTTTTAAATAATAAAGCATATCTGGATATTGAGAGCCGAGCGAGGCAGTTAGGATTCGTTTCCACGACCATACAAAATCCTCTGCAACCAAGTCATCACCATTTGACCATTTGGCATTGGGCTGAAGAAAGAAAGTATATATCAATCCATCGTCAGATATATCCCATGCTTGTGCAACTCCAGGAAGATTATCTCCTCCTTTGGGATTAGTGATTGTTAAGCCCTCACATAAAGCAATCAATACATGATGTTCGGGTACACCAGTTGCAATATGAGGATCTAAACTTTGAGGTTCAGAACCATTGCCCCAATGTAAAATTTGATTGTCTAAGGCTGTATCTAACAAAGGTTCTTGCTGAGAGCAAGATAAGACTGTGATACAAAGAAAACAAATGTAGTATTTTTTCATAAGCAACTATTATATAAAAAAAGAGGGTCAAAAGACCCTCTTAATTGAACAAATACTAACTTAGTATGAGTAACTAATGTTTACAAAAACATAAGTACCAAGTGCATCAAAGTATCCTGGGAATGTATTACCATTACCCGGAGCAGTACCTGCACTTGATGTATATACTGGATCTTCATCCAATATATTACTTGCACCAGCAGTAAAGGACATGCTATCGCTGAACTGATAGTTTACTGTTACATCAAAGTAAGTTTTGTCTTCAAAATCAATTGCAGTGGTATTAAGATCCTCGGTTTCACCTAAGTATCTCATTCCAAATACATAATCAAGATTACCTCTTGATAGAGATGCTGTGTAGTTACCAGCAACTTCAGGCATTGGGTTTTTACCACAAGATTTACCGTAATAACCAGCACATTCAATTGCTGCTTCACCTGGCATAACAGTAAGTTCATTTGATTCTGTAAATGTAGTAATACCTTTAATATCAATTGGGCCAAGGCCGGTTTCTAGCATGTAGTCGAAAATTAAATCGAAACCAGTCATAGATTCTTCAGCAACGTTTGTGTTCGTTGTGATAATTTGACCTGGAGATACCCATAGAGTACCTGCAATTGGATCCCTTTCAATAAGGTTACAGAATGTTGGGTTACCAGTTTCAAGACAGTTTTTCAATGATGTTGAAGCTGGAATAGTACCAATCTTATCTTCAACAACAATGTCAAAGTAATCTAGTGTCAAAGTAAGGCCTGGAATTGCATCAGGTGTTAACACAATACCAATAGTTGTAGATTCTGATTCCTCAGGAACAAGGTTTGGATTACCACCAGTCAAGATGTTGTACTGATCGGCTGGTGATTTTAGATCACTACCGTACAAGCTTGCAGGCAAGCCAGTATTAGCACATTGAGCTTGGGTATATGAAGGTCCAATATTTGTTTCAGGATCAGTACCACAAGGATCTGGATCTAAATCTGTTAAGCCTGATCCCTGACCTCTATATAGCTCAGTGATACTTCCATGTCTTGTAGCTGTTTGCACTGTTGCACGCAAAGATACTTGATCATTCACTTGATAATAACCACCAAGCTTAAATGCATCAGTATCATTACCAGTTGAGTAGTCTGCAAATCTAAGACCAGCTTCAAGGTTAAAGTTATCTCTAACAGGTAGACCAAGTTCTACGAACCACTCTTTTACATCATAGCCACCGGCTAATGCAACAATTGGTCCACCGGCACCAGTTCTATCAGCAGCCTGAGACGAAGCGTCAGGTCTATAATCTGATTCAAGCTCTCTTGTTTCATAACCAAGAACCATACTCATAGGTCCAGGAGCACCAGGTAATTCAAAACCAGTTTCACCTTCTACGAAGGCTTGAATAACTGTTTCACTTGAATCACCATTGATGAAGTTTGGTACAGCCATATAAGTTTGAATCTCTGGATTGGCATCATGTATTGCTTGGATACCACCATCTCTTGGTAAACCACCAGAGAACAGGTTATAAGGTATACAATCAGGATCAGAGCCATCAAGCACTGATACACAAGTTGGAACTCCAGCAACGCTAATTACGTTTGTAGCTCTTTTAAGTTTAGTTACTGATAAATCATTTTGGATCTCTTGTTGATACTCAACATCTGAAGTCTGGTAAGAAACATCATATCTCCAGTTATCATTAAGATCACCTCTTAGACCTATTGCGTAGGTTAGATTTTCAAAACTTTGAGTGAATTTCCTAGGCCCACCTTCTACGTTTCTTTTTAAACTTCTGATTGGAGCATGATAGTCAATGATTGAACCATCAGCAACTTGAGAGTTTAAGCTAGAAATATATGCTAAAGCAGCAGATCCAGTTGCAAAATCAGGAGCATGTGCACCACCCATGCCTGTCCAGTTTCCACAAACTAGTTGATATTGTTGAGCTGACATATTTGCGTTATAACAAGGGACTTTTCTTAAATCACCAAATGTACCTGAATATGCTATCTGAGATATTGAATCATTAGAGGTATATCTCATGTCAACATAAAGCTCAGCATTATCAGATAAAGTATATTTGCTGAAGAACCCAGTATTGATTTTATCTAAAGGTCTTTGATAATGGTTTGTTGGGTTATAGTTATATAACTGACCAGCACGAGGTACAAATTCATCACCAAGTACTTTTACATCAAATTTGTAATCTGAAACAGATGTATCAATTGGAGTAAAGCCTTTGCTTGCATATCCAAAGTCATACCATCTTCCAGGTGGGATTGTTGATGAACCACCGCAACGTGTGTCACCGCCACTTAAAGCACAAGCACCACCATCATATGCACCCTGTAAAATTGGATCAGCATTTACATGCTCAAAGAAAGCTGTAATGTGACCTTCTCCATCATTAATTGATCCACCAAATGCAATAGACAGTTTCAATGTGTCACCCTCAGTCACTGAAGATGGAGCTTTCTTATAACCATACTGGTCATGAAGTGCTCTTAACTTACTATTATCATTTTCGTGAACGTAGAATGAATTTGTTGCGCTAGCTTTAAATCCAGTGAAATCATCATCAAGAATGAAGTTAACAACACCAGCAACAGCATCAGATCCATAAACAGATGTAGCACCACCAGTTAAGACTTCAACTCTCTCAAGCAATAAAGCTGGAACCTGACTTAAATCTGCACAACTCCCGCCACTTGAAGTACCTGGAGCCATTCTTTTTCCGTTGATCAAAACCAGAGTTCTAGAACATCCTTGGTTCCTAAGGTTTGCAGTTGCAGTACCGTTCGAACCATTAGCTGTCTGAGCAATCTGACCAGGAGAAAGTTGAGGTAAATCGTTTAATACTTCCTCAATTCTAACAGCACCTCTATTATCAATATCCTCAGCAGTTACAACTTGAACCTGTGAAGTACTAACAATATTTGGGTTAGTTATACGTGAACCTGTTACTACTACTTCTTCAACATCTTCATCTGAATCCTGAGCCATTGAAAACGGCACAAATGTTAAAGCCAATAGTGGCAACAATAAAAATCGTAATTTTTCCATAATTCTTCCCTCTAAAATAAGAATATTTCGTTAAATGTAACATATTTATGACAAAATTTACATTTTTGCGACAATAACTATTCAAAAAATAATTGTTGTGCTTAATTTGAGTTATGATGGTGTTTTTTTAGTAAAGAGATGTTTTTAGAGGGGAAAAAATTCTTAATTTGCGGATTGGCAAACAAACGTTCTATTGCTGCTGGAATTGCAAAATCAATGACCGAACAAGGCGCGCAACTTGCTTTCAGTTATCAAAGTGAGAGATTGAAGCGAAACGTTGAATCTATTGCCAACGAGCTAGGACATGGCATATTGATTGAATGTGATGTTGCATCTGATAGCAGCATTAAGGATATGTTTAAGATCCTTGAAAAAGATTGGAATAAAATTGACGGCATAATTCACTCAATTGGATTTGCACCAGCCAATGAATTGGAAGGTGATTATCTCGAATCTGCAACAAGAGAAGGCTTTAAAATTGCTCATGATATAAGTTCTTACAGCTTTACTGCACTTGCTAAAGAAGGTGCCCACATGTTGAATGAAAATTCAGCTCTTCTAACATTGACTTATCATGGCAGTACTCAATCTCTCCCAAATTACAATGTTATGGGCCTAGCAAAAGCTAGTTTAGAAGCTAATACAAGATTTCTTGCTGCCTCTCTTGGCAAACAAACTATAAGAGTTAATGCAATATCTGCAGGTCCAATAAAAACTCTTGCGGCAGCTGGAGTTAAAAATTTTAGAAAGATGCTGAGTTCTTACAATGAAAGAGCTCCATTGGGCAGAACTGTAACTATTGAAGAGGTGGGAAATGTAGCAGCTTTTTTGTGTTCAGATCTAGCAAGTGGAATAACAGGAGAAATCACTTATGTAGATGCAGGATTTAGCACATCTGCATTATCAGTGCGAGAAGATAGTTAAGATTCGGTTGGACTTAAATTTTTAATATTGACTTTTAAGTTTTCTCTAAGTTTTTGATCAAAGAGAAGTGAGTTCCTCTGACTATTAAATTGCTCAAAATATTCACCATACAAGTCAATCTTTTCATTTATATCAAATTCACTAGGTTCATTCTCTTCTAAAATAAGAACCCAATATTTACTTCCATCAAAAGATGAAATATTAAAATATTCTCCTACTTGCAAACTAAAAACTTGCTCAAGAACATCGCTTGATACAATAGATGAATTTCTAGTAATTTCTTTGAAAGTATCTGCATTAAAACCAATTGGTAAACTTTGATCTGAATCATTTTTTAAAACACTTTCAGCGTATTCATCTACTTTGTTGAGTTCAACTAATGATTTTGTTGTTCTTACCTCTGCAAGTGCTTTTTCAACTACATTCTCAAAAAGTTCAATTTGTGGGTTAATTATCTCAGTCAATTCAATGACAATAAAACCATCATCTTGCTCAACAACTTCTATGTCTCCAGGTTGAAAATTATTTGAATAAAGCGCGCTGATGTTATCAAAGCCATCAAATACTTCTTGAAGAGTTGCCTGCTCAATAGGATCTGTGATCTGACTTGGAGATGATAATATAAGCTCAAGATTAGCTAACGAAGATCCAGATAAAATTTGGTCTTCAACATTTGTAAGCAACTCATCCACTCTGTCAGCTGTTTCAAGGTCTAGAAGCTCTTTTCTTAAGGAATCGATCATTTCTTCATAGCTCAGCAATTCATCACTCAATAATTCAGTGAACTTAATAATGTGAATGGTATCCTCAAGCTCAATAACATTGGATATAGAACCTAATTCCATTTCAAGAAGAGCCAACTCAAATTCCTCAGGGAATGCATCTCCTGAGGAGAAACCTAAATCACCAAAAACATCTATTGAAGCATCATCTTGACTGAGTGATTCAACAGCTTTATCAAAGCTCAACTCACCAGCTAGGATTTTTGATTTAGTTTCTTTAAGAATTGAAACTGCCTGATCTACATCATCAAAATTCTCCTTCTCAAGCATAATATGCGATATTCTTTTTTGAATGTTTTCTTTGCTTTGTGCGGCATAGTCCTTGTAGCTTGCAAGAATATCAGCATCATTAATCTGAATATCTGATTGCAGTGTTGATTGTTTCAACTCAATAAATTTAAATTGTCTTTTTTCCTCAGATAAAAAAACTAATTGATTGTTATTATAATATTCCTCGGCTTCTATTAATGAAGCGTCTTGTCGATCAGATATCTCATTTAAGTCAGCTTTAATGAATTTAATGTCTCTTTTAGTTTCCATAGCTCGAATAAAATCTATTCTTTCTTGATCGATTATTATGTTGGCGTTGTTAACAGTATCTATTATGTTATTGGCAGAAAGACTATTTTGAACCAAATCAATATATTCTTCTGGCAATAAACCTGCTCCTCGAATAGTGGCCTCAAAAATTGCCTCACTAAATTTGTTATCCTGATCTTTGAAGTCATCAAATTTGATGATCTCCTTTTTAGCGTCATCCACTGAAATTTCTAAGCCATTAGATCTTGCAGCAGACTGAATAATTTTTTGTCCTATTATTTGGTTCTCTAATAGTCTTACAAACTGCTCTGCATCGATTTGATCAATAGTAAATTCGTCTCCAAAAATAGATTGATATTGCCTTTCAATTTGACCAGAAGCCGATTGAATATCTGTTTGAGTAACCTCGAGACCATTAACAGTTCCATAATTTGTGAAAATAGATCCAACGGTTGAATTTCCAAGAAACACAAATGGAATAGCCAGTAAACCAACTACTACAAACAATGTGTTACCTGATAAAAAATTTCTTAACTTTTCGAGCATTTACGACGGCTATAATATAAAAAAAAGGGTGCAATAGCACCCTTTCCTAACAAAAAAATTGTTTACCCTGCTTTAACTTTATCTTTGAGGGCTTTACCTGCTTTAAAACCTGGTACCTTAGATGCAGGAATATGCATTGGCGCACCTGTTTGTGGATTTCTTCCATCCCTGGCAGCTCTGTGTCTTACAGAAAATGTTCCAAACCCAACCAGCGCTACAGAATCTCCGCTACCTAAAGCATCTCCAATTGCTCCGATTGTTGCATCAACTGCTCTGGCAGCATCAGCTTTTGACATATCAGTAGCACTTGCAACTGAATCAACTAAATCAGATTTATTCATGTTATCTCCTCTCCTAAAAAATGTGATATATCTATGAAAATCGATCCATTGGGAAAAGTCAAGCTAATTAAAGGAATCTTACTAGTGAGATTTGCTTTTTGGTTCGCTTTGTTTTGAGCGTGTTTTTGAAATAGTTTGTTTCGTGCGCCTGGATCGAGTAGATGCCGACTTAGGTTTTGGCTGATCAGTTAGAGCAAGCGAAACAACTTCATCTATCCATTTTACCGGAAGGATTTCAAGAGACTTAATTATTTGTTTAGGGAACTCTGACAATTCTGCTTCATTTTCATGTGGAATAATAACTCTCTTTATACCTGCTCTTTTGGCAGCTAATAATTTTTCTTTGAGTCCACCGATTTTAAGCACTTGTCCATGCAAGGTAATCTCACCTGTCATTGCTGTATCTGCCCTGACTGGTATTTTTGTAAGCACAGAGATCAATGCAGTACACATGCCTATCCCTGCACTCGGCCCATCTTTTGGAGTAGCTCCTTCTGGTACATGTATATGAATATCAGATTTATCATGAAAACTTGGGTCTAAACCAAGTGCCTTTGATCTTGTTCTTACAACTGTTAATGCAGCTTGGATTGATTCCTGCATTACATCTCCAAGTGATCCAGTTTTAATAATCTTACCCTTACCGCTAACATGTGATGCTTCAATTGTGAGTAACTCACCCCCAACTTGAGTCCAGGCCAGGCCAGATACTTTGCCAACACTGTTTTCTTTCTCAGCAGTCCCAAATTTAAACTTTCTTACTCCATTGTATTTTTCTAAATTCCTAGAAGTAATAGCAGCAAGCTTTTTAGTTTTTGTTTTCTTGTCAGTAAGCTCAATCTCTTTGACTGTTTTTCTCAGAATCTTTGCAATTTGACGTTCAAGACCCCTTACACCAGCCTCTCTAGTGTAGTACCTAATAATATCGAGAATAGCATTATCTTTTAGATCAACTTCACCAGATTTAAGACCATTTCTTTCCATTTGCTTTGGAACCAGGTATTGCTTTGCGATATTAAGTTTTTCATCTTCAATGTAACCAGGAATTCTGATGATCTCCATTCTATCCATAAGTGGTGGTGGTATATTTAAACTATTTGCAGTACAAACAAACATCACTTCTGAAAGATCAAAGTCAACTTCTAAATAATGATCCGAAAAAGTTGAATTTTGCTCAGGATCAAGAACTTCCAACAAAGCTGAAGCAGGATCGCCTCTATAGTCCATACCCATTTTATCAATTTCATCAAACAGAAATAATGGATTTTTAGACTCAACTTTTGTAATTTTTTGAATGATTTTTCCAGGCATTGAACCGATATAAGTTCTTCTATGGCCTCTGATCTCAGCTTCATCTCTAACACCACCGAGAGACATTCTTATAAATTCACGGTTTGTAGCATTAGCAATTGATTGACCCAAAGAAGTCTTACCCACACCTGGTGGACCAACCAAACAAAGTACAGGTGCTTTCAATTTTTTAACCCTCTTTTGAACAGCTAAGTATTCCAAGATCCTTTCCTTAACTTCCTCAAGTCCGTAATGATCATTATCTAAAACTTTCAGTGCAGTTTTAATGTCAGATTTAACTTTAGTTTTTTTCTTCCAAGGGAGATTTATTAAACAATCCAAATAAGATCTTACAACCGAAGCTTCAGCAGACATTGGCGACATCAGTTTAAATTTGCCAAATTCGGCCTTAGCCTTCTTTAACGCATCTTTTGGCATTCCAGAATGTTCGATTTGCGCTTCAAGTTGAGATATTTCATCACCTTCATCAGAAATGTCTCCTAATTCCTTCTGTGCAGCCTTGATCTGCTCATTTAGGTAATATTCTCTTTGAGACTTTTCCATTTGTTTTTTAACCCTATTGCGAACTTTTCTATCGACATCTACAGAGTCCATGTAAGCTTGCAAATAACCAATTAAGCCATCAGCTCTTTGTTGAAGATCGTTGGCTTCTAGGAGTGCTTGAGACTCTTTCACATTAAGAGGCAAATGAGATGCAATAGAATCAATAACTTGAGAGCAATCATCTAGTGCCTCAATACTCGCAAACACCTCAGGAGCTACTTTTTTTGTAAGTTTAATAAAATCACTAAACTTTGATTTAATAAAATGTATTAAATTCTTTTCATCATTTGCATTCAAAGATATTGGTTCAATAACATTAACCTGAAACTTCATAAACTTCTTTTCATTGATTGGTTTTACTTTTTGGCATCTATTAATTCCTTCAACTAGTACTTTCAAAGTACCATCAGGCAATTTAATAAGTTGTAATATTGTTGCCATAGTTATTACATCAAAGATATCTTCATAATCAGGATCATCTAGAGTGCCATCTCTTTGAGCGCCAAGAAGTATTTTTTTATTTCCAGACATAGCATGATTTAAAGCATTAATGGATTTTTCTCGACCAACAAATAGGGTAGTTACATTCCCTGGAAAGACAACTACATCTCTTAAGGCTAAAAATGGTAAATCATACTTAATAGATTTCATAACTTTATTTACCTACTGATGTTTTCTTTGACGATTTGTATACTTTTATAGGATCTTTTCTATGCACAACTGCATTTTCATCAATTATTACTCTTTCAAGATCGTCATTTGGTAATTCAAACATGGTATCTGTAAGGATGTCTTCAAGAATAGATCTTAAACCTCTCGCGCCAGTTTTTCTTTGAAGCGCGAGCTTTGCGACTGCAAGGAGTGCCTCATCCTTAAAATCAAGATCTACTGAATCTATATCAAATAAATATTTGTACTGTTCTATTAGGGCATTCTTTGGTTCCTGCAGTATTCGAACAAGTGATTCTTCATCAAGCTCATGTAGAGTGGATAAAACAGGGAGTCTCCCAACAAACTCAGGTATTAATCCATATTTTACGAGATCCTCGGGTTCAAGGTTTTGAAGGTACTCAACCTTTTGATTTTCGCTTTCTTTCAAGGAAGCTGAAAATCCTATGCTTGACTTGTCTGTTCGCCTTTTTATGACTTCATCTAAACCTGAGAATGCCCCTCCACAGATAAATAAAATATTGGATGTATCAATCTGAATGAATTCTTGTTGAGGATGTTTTCTTCCCCCTTGTGGTGGTATTGATGCAACAGTGCCTTCAATAAGCTTCAAAAGGGCTTGCTGAACACCCTCACCAGAAACATCTCTGGTAATCGAAGGGTTATCTGATTTTCTAGCTATCTTGTCAATCTCATCAATATACACGATTCCAAGTTTTGCCTGCTCAGGATCGTAATCACACTTTTGCAATAATTTTTGAATAATGTTTTCAACATCCTCACCAACATACCCCGCTTCAGTAAGTGTTGTTGCATCTGCTATTGTAAAAGGAACGTTTAATATCTTAGCTAATGTTTGTGCAAGTAAAGTTTTCCCACTGCCAGTTGGTCCAAGCAGTAGAACATTACTTTTTTGGAGTTCGACAGCATTTTTTTTGGAGCCACTTTTTAATCGCTTATAATGGTTGTAAACTGCAACAGACAATATTTTTTTTGCTGACTCTTGCCCAATAACGTAATCATCAAGTTGAGAAAATATCTCCATAGGTGATGGTAGGTCATCTAACTTTGATTTTCCTTCAGACTTAACTTCCTCGTCAATAATGTCATTACATAGGTCAACACATTCATCACATATATAAACACTTGGTCCAGCAATTAATTTGCGAACATCATCTTGATTTTTGCCGCAGAAGGAGCATGTTAATTTTGAAGTATCTTTGCTATCCATTGATCAATTCTCGAGATTCTAATATATCGTCAATAATACCGTAGGACTTTGCATCTTTTGCATTAAGGAAATTATCTCTATCAGTATCTTGCTCAATCTTCTTTAATGTTTTGCCAGTATGCTTCGATAAAATTTCATTAACTTTTTTCTTAGCTGACATTATTTCTTTAGCGTGAATTTCGATATCTGAAGCTTGTCCCTGGTAACCTCCTAATGGTTGATGAATCATTATTCTTGAGTTAGGTAATGCAAATCTCTTTGATTTTGAGCCACCAGTTAACAATAAAGCACCCATGCTTGCGGCTTGTCCGACACATAAAGTCACAATATCAGGTTTTACAAACTGCATCGTGTCATAAATTGCTAATCCAGAGGATATGACCCCACCAGGAGAGTTAATGTAAATACTAATATCTTTATCAGGATTTTCTGATTCTAAAAAAAGTAGCTGAGCTATTGCAAGGTTTGAAATATAATCATCTATGGGTCCAGTAATAAATATAATTCTCTCTTTGAGCAATCTAGAGTAGATATCAAAAGCCCTTTCACCTCTTGGTGTTTGTTCAACAACCATAGGAACAAGTCCGGAATTGTATATATTATTTTTTTCTCTCATTTTTGTAGGTTAGATAAATCCTTAAATTTAATTACCTTATCACTTGATTTAAGTTCAGATTTCAATTTTTCAATAAGCTTGTCCTCTAAAATGATCATTTTGAAGTTTTCTAGAGTATTTTGTTGAGTTTTTGCCCATTTTATATATTGCTCAGGTTCTTTATACTTATTTGATTCTTTTTTCAAATATTCTTGAATCTCAGATTCACTTACTTCCAATTTATACTTCTTCAAAAATGCTGAAAATAAAAGATCAAGTTTTATCCTTTTTTCAGCATCCTCGCTAAAAGTTTCTTCAGGATAAAGATCTTCAGGTGCATCATCTAGCTTTTGCCCCATTCTAGCAAGCGCATCGTTTCTCATCGATTTCATTTGATCGTCAAGTGTTGCTTGAGGTATATCAAATTTATTTACATCAAGAATTAATTTGTAGATTGATTCCTTTGTAAGAGATTTTTCTTGTTGTTCTACTTCTTTTTCCATTCTTTTAACGATTTCGGCTCTAAACTCTTCAGGAGTTTTAACCTCATCCATCATTAAGGATGAGAACAATGCAGAATCAACTTTGGCTTTTGTTTTTTCTTCAACTTTTAAAAGTTTAGTTTCAAATTTAGTTGCTTTGCCAGCTAAATCTTTTTTGAAGTAATCTTCTGGAAAAGTAACATTGATAGAAAACTCATCACCAGTCTTTTTCCCAATTATTGCTTCCTCAAAACCAGGAATCATGGAGTTTGATCCTATAACCAATGGAAAGTTTTTTGATGAACTACCTTCAAATTCCTCACCATCAATTGTGCCAACAAAGTCAATTGTGGCTTGGTCATGTTCTTTTACGTTTCTTTTAACCTCTTTCCACTCTCCATATCTATCTAAAATATCATCTATAGCAAAATCTACATCCTTATCATTGAAACTGATTGTTGTTTCTTCATATTTTTTAAACATACCTAACTTTGGTTTAATCTCTGGAAAAACCTCAAATTCAGCATTATAAGATATGCCTTTCTTAGGATCTTCAGACTTTATATCTATCTTTGGAGCAGAGGCTGGGTTAATATTTTGTGCTTTTAATTCAATTGGGTATGTCTTTTGAATCAACTCATTAAGAATCTCATAATGTATTGATGGGCCATATTTTTGTATTAATACATTGTCTGGTGCAGACCCTTTCCGAAAACCATCGAGCTTTACTGTAGATCTAATCTTTTTTAGTTTTGCAGAATAGCTTGAATTATACTCATCAGTGTCAACTTTTACTTCAAGTTTTCTTTTTAGTCCGCTTAATTTTTTGATCTTGCTACTCATATATATATTCCTATTGGGGCGAGCGATGGGGTTCGAACCCACGGCCTCCGGAGCCACAATCCAGCGCTCTAACCAACTGAGCTACGCCCGCCACGAAAAGCCACACATTATAAAAGAAAAATAATATAATCTATACCTTAAAGCTTTACGCGTGCTTAATACTTTATGTGCTCAATGCTAACTTCAACAAATCGTCTCATAGATGATGCATTAAATTATACGAATATATCAAAAGAGTTAGCCCATCGAATCAAAGTTCCTAACGCAACGTATTCAATTAACTTTGGCGTTAGGTTAAATGATAAATTGCATACCTTTAATGGTTGGAGATGTGTGCATTCAGATCATATGGAGCCTGTAAAAGGAGGCATCAGATTTGATATTGATTCAAATCTTGAAGAAGTTGAAGGGCTAGCAGCATTGATGACATACAAAAATGCAATTATTGAAGTTCCCTATGGTGGATCAAAAGGAGCTTTAAAAATAAATCCTAATGATTGGAGTGAAGATGAATTAGAAAAAATTACTCGACGATTTGCTCAAGAACTTATTGAAAGGGATATGATAAATCCTGCAAGGAATGTTCCTGCACCTGATATGGGTACTAGCTCAAGAGAAATGGCATGGATTGCTGATGAATATAAAAGAATGCACCCTGCAGACATAAATTCTTTGGCCTGCGTCACAGGCAAACCAGTTGGGAAAGGTGGAATCTCTGGTAGAGAAGAAGCAACAGGACGTGGCGTTCAATTTATCATCAGAGAATTTTTTAGAAATAAAGAGGATTTTAAATTAGCAAATTTTAAAGGTGGGTTAAAAGGTAAAAAAATTGCCATCCAAGGTTTTGGTAACGTTGGTTTTCATATAGCAAAATTTTTGCAGGAAGAAGATGATTGTATTATAGAAGCGATATTAGAATTTAATGGTGCAATTAGAAATAACAATGGGATTAATGTTTCTGAAGCACATGATTTTTTCAGACAAAATAATACTTTTCATGGTTTTAGTGGTGGCGAATTTATTAATGATGGTAATTCCCTTCTAAAAGAGAAATTTGATATCTTAATTCCTGCAGCCAAAGAAAATGTAATTAATATTGAAAATGCTTCAGAAATAAAATCAAATCTTATTGTAGAGGCTGCCAATGGCCCAGTTACATATGAAGCAGATAAAATACTAAATAAAAATGGAATTATCATCATCCCAGATATCATGGCAAATGCAGGTGGTGTTGCCGTTAGTTATTTCGAATGGGTTCGTAATCTGAGACATATTAGATTTGGCAGGCTTGAAAAAAGAAGAAACCTAAATCAAATTCAAACTTTGATACATTCAATTGAGGCTATGACTGGTAAATCTATGCCTGAAGAATTTAAACAAGTGCTCAATGATGGAATTAATGAAATTGATCTTATCAGATCAGGATTAGATGACATGATGATTGAGGCATATCAAAAAGTAAAAATAATACAAAAAGAATCTAATATTGGTGATTTAAGGACAGCAGCATTTAAAGCTGCCCTGGAGAAAATAGCTGTTTCATACGAAACTATTGGTCTATGAAACAAATGTTCCGTTGTTTTTTTCCTTGCTCCATTGTTCATGTTTTTGCATAACTTCTTTGAACAAAGCTGAGGATTCAAATTCATTTAAGAGTATGATTGCGTGCTTATGTTCCATTGAAGAAAAATAGACAGAATCAGCAATTCTATATTGTCTTATAAAAGGCATGATTGAGATAAAAAGTATGCTGGGTTGGCTTGATGTGATCCAATCATTTTTTTTTATGACCTCTTCAAGATATAAAAGAATATAGTTGCACTTGTCTCTATGTAAATGTGGGTCAGTATCATATCTTTGATAGTATTTATATCGATCTAAATGATATTTGAAATCGTTATCAAATAACTTGATGACTTCGTTAGTTAACTTGCTTTCATCTCCTTTTGCTGTATAAAAGTTTGATGGGTTCTTAGCAAAAGCCCAATTTATAATATCGAGACTTTCATCTAAGACTTTGTCATTGAGTTGCAATACAGGGACGGTTCCTTTTGGGGAAAGAGCCAGCATCTCTTCAGGCTTATCTTTTAAAAGAACTTCTCTGAGCTCATAACTAATTTTTGCAAGTTTTAAAGCCATTCTTGCACGCATTGCATAGGGACATCGTCTGAATGAGTATAAAATTGGCAAATTTAACCTATGACTTTTGTAGCATTTCCAAAGTGTGTTTTACCAGATGCATTTGCTATATCAACTTGTTTTTGGCGGTTAGCGTATTTTTCTTTTTGAGATAATGATTTAACGTTATAACAATGTGGGCATGAGACTCCTCGCACATATTGTTTTGACTTTTTATCAGGAGAATTGATTGGCATTCTACAGCCGTGGCACAAATCATATGATCCTTTTGCCAAGTTATGATCTAGGGATACTCTATCATCAAAAACAAAACACTCACCCTCCCACATCGAATCACTTTCATTAACGTCAGCAAAATAATTCAAAATTCCACCTTTCAATTGATAAACATTTTTGAATCCTTCTTTTTTCATTAGCGAACTTGCTTTTTCGCATCTTATCCCCCCTGTACAGAACATTGCTACTTTGTGTTCTGTATCAATTTTTGTTTTAAGTGCCTTTACCCATTTTGGGAATTCTCTGAAGTTTGTTGTTTTTGGAGAAGTAGAATTTTTGAATGTTCCAATATGCGTTTCGTACATATTTCTTGTATCAAGCAATAAAACATCTTCTTGGGATATGAGTTTATTCCAATCTTTGGGATGAACATATTGTCCATTCTGTGACTTCACATCAATTTCATGATCACCAATTGTTACAATTTCATCCTTTAATTTAATTTTAAGTCTATGAAATGGTAAAAAATCACATTCACTAAACTTAAGCATTTCTTCACTTAATAAATTGTGTTTAAAACACAAATCAGAAAATTTTTTCATTTCATTATCTGTGCCTGAAATTGTTCCATTAATTCCTTCTTTTGCAACTAAAATTGTTCCTTTTATTAATGTTTCTTGGCAAAAATCAGCAAGCAATACTTGAACATTCCGTGGACAGTCGATTTCAATAAAATTATAAAATGCTAAAACCTTATACATACTAATAATCTTTAAAATGGCGCGCCTGAAGAGATTCGAACTCCTGACCCACTGCTTAGAAGGCAGTTGCTCTATCCAGCTGAGCTACAGGCGCACTGGTCGGGGTAGTAAGATTCGAACTTACGACCACTCGCTCCCAAAGCGAGTGCGCTACCAGACTGCGCCATACCCCGAAAAAAATTAACATAAAAAAATATTTAAATGATAAATTTCGATAATGATATCATCAGATTGTTAGCACTTCTAGGCAGATAAATTAATGATTACCATAAGTAAAAATTGCATTTATGTGAGATTGTTTTTGCAATATACCTAAAACGTAATTTTCATCTGTTATGACCTCACCGGTCTCTAATATACCGCCATAATTCAGTTTCTTAAAAAACCTTAATATATCCTTAGCCGAGTCTCCATTGAGATTTAGATGATATTCTCCTAACTCAATAAATACTATTGGCTTAAATTTTTCTAAAAGTTGGGCGGAACCGGTTAGAACTTTATAATCAAATCCATCAACATCTATTTTGATGAAATCAACTTGTGGAATATTATTGAACAGACGATCCAGTGAAGTGATTTCACCAGTGTAAGTCTCATCTTTATGATCTTTTATTTGATTTGAAGCGTTTATTTGCCAGCTTGAACGTATTTTTGCAACCTTATCGTGCTCGTTATTTGAAATATAAGTTTTTAAAAGCTTGGTATTTTCCTTGAGCGCTGGATTCAAATTATAGTTTCTTTGAAGCTTAGAAAAAGCATAATCAGTGGGCTCAATTGCAACTAAATTACCATTCTTACCAATAATTTTTGAAATTATCAGTGAGTGTGCACCAACATTTGCTCCTACCTCAATTACCGAGTCACCTAACTTTATAAGCTTATGAAGTAACTTTATAGTTTGAGGCTCCCAGCCTCTAAGAAAAATTGCTCTATCTACAGACTCACTGATATCAACTTCATAAATGATACCCTTTCTTTTAACTAAAAAAATTTTTCTTAATCTTGACAAGAGATCAAGAGATAATCCAACAATATCTTTTAAAAGTTTGAAAATTTTAGTTTGCATAAAAAATATTCATTTAATCAAAATTTATTGTATATCAAAAAACTGCTAATAATTTGAGCCTATATTATGAGAGAATAAAGACATGAAACCAATTGTTTTAGATGGTAAGTTTTTGGCTGCTGATACAGAAACCAATCTTATAGATCGCGTTCAAAACCTGCAGAACAACGGAATAAATCCTTGTCTTGCTACAATTCTTGTCGGTAACGATCCAGCGTCAGGCACATATGTAAAAATGAAACAAAACACCTGCAAAAGGTTGGGTATAAAATCATTAGCTGTTGAGTTACCATCAAATACATCCACTGAACAATTGATAATAAAGATTTCTGAGCTTAATGCAGATGAGTCAGTCCATGGCATCCTACTTCAACATCCAGTTCCAGAACAAATAGACGAAAGACAATGCTTTAATCACATTGATGTAGCAAAGGATGTAGATGGCGTAACAACCTTAGGCTTTGGCAATATGACTATGGGTGTTGATGCATACGGGTCATGTACACCTCAAGGAATTATGAGAATTTTGGAACATTATAATATTGAGCTCTCAGGATTAAATGCAGTCATAATTGGTAGAAGTCCAATATTAGGTAAACCAATGTCGATGATGTTGTTAAATAAAAATGCGACAGTAACTATTTGTCACTCACGAACAAAAGATTTATCTGCAATAGTTAAAAATGCAGATTTAGTTGTTGCTGCTGTCGGTATACCAAAATTTATCAAGACCAGTTGGTTAAAGAATGGGGTGATACTTATAGATGCTGGATATCATCCAAAAGAAAATTGTGGAGATGCTGATCTTTTGGATATTGAAAAAGTGGCATATGCTTATACACCCGTGCCTGGCGGTGTGGGACCAATGACAATTAACACATTAATGCTTCAAACTATTGTAGCTGCTGAAAAAAATTGTAATGTCTAATAATATTCCTGTAATAGTAAGTTATGGTGGAATAAATGCTGCAGGAAGATCTACATTTGATTTTGCCCACAAGAGAATGACATATGAAAGTCAATCTCAAGAAAATAAAAACGAAACTATATCATCACTAAGTCAACTAACAACTGAAATATCTGAGGAATTTAATCTGAAAAACTCCTTAATCAGGGAAATTGATAGTAAGTTTTTTGAGCAGCATTGCCTAAGAAGTCCTGAGTTACCCTCAAAGGCTGGTGGCCAACTTCCTACGAACTTTGATCCTGCCAAAACTTACAAATCAAGACAACATCCAAGATCCCTTGCAATGAGTATTTTTGCAGCATCTGATGCATTAAAAGGAATAGGCATAGATTGGCAGAGCATAGTTCAAAAAGTTTCTCCAGAAAAAATTTCATGTGTTTCAGGATGTGCTATTTCTACAGGAGATAAATTTGGTATGGGCGGACTCTTTCAAGCAAACCTTGTAGGCTCCAGAACTTCAAGTAAACATTTAGCATTTTCACTGGGTGAGATGAGTGCGGACTTTGTGCATGCATATGTACTAGGTTCAATGGGTGCAACTGGTAATTACATGGGAGCTTGTGCCACATTTCAGTACAACTTAAAAATAGGAATTGAACAGATTAAATCAGGTGATTCAAAAGTTTGTTTTGTAGGTGCATCTGAAAGCGGTCTTATACCAGAAGTGTATGAGGGTTTCTCTGCAACTACTGGTCTAGCAGAAGAAAAAAATTCGCTGAATTTGCAAAGAAAACTTCAGGAGAGCAGCGATTATGTAAATTATAAAAAAATTTGTAGACCATTCGGAGAAAACGTGGGAATGTCATTGGGAGAGTCTGCGCAATTCATTGTGCTGATGGATGAAAATTTAGCAATTGAACTGGGATGCAATATTTATGGAGCAACACTATCGTCTCATGTAAATGCTGATGGTTTTAAAAAATCAATATCTGGGCCTGGAATTGGTAATTACATTACAGTAGGCAAAACACTAAATGAAATAAGCAATAGTTTTGGAGAAGAAGGATTGAATTCAATGTTTGTTCATGCGCATGGAACCGGCACTCCACAAAATAGAGTAACTGAATCACATATACTTTCTGAGTTATGCAACGTTTTTAATATCAATAACTTACCAGTTACAGGTATAAAATCATATCTAGGTCATTCTCTAGCTGCAGCTGGAGGTGATCAGGTTATTTCTTCAATTGGTACATTTAATGATAAATATATACCTGGCATAAAAACGATTCCTGAAGTTGCAGACAATGTTTATAAAAAAAATCTCAATTTTTTATTGGAAGATGTTGAACTTGATAGAGATATTGATTTTGTTCTAGCCAATGCAAAAGGCTTTGGTGGTAATAATGGTACTGCACTGATTGCTTCTAAGAAGAAAATTGAGGAAATTCTTAAAAATAAATATGGTGAAAAAAAGATGCAAGCTTACAGAAAAAAGAATGAAGATATCAAAAGTAATCTAGAAGATTTTAAAAGTGAGGTCGTCAGTTCGCCTCCCACTTCAATGTACAATTTTGGAAATGGGGTTGTGGACGGTGAATCGGATATAAGGTTTACGAAAAATAAACTGCATATTAGTAAAATTAATGCTGAAATTAGTATAGAATCCGCATTAAATTATAAATTAGAAGATAAATAAGTTGATCAAGCTCACTTTATAATCAATTTATTACTTGTAAGTTTGATAATTGAATCCGCGTAAGGAAGGAGAAAATTATATGGCTTTTGACAAAACAAAAACTGATCCTGCTCTCGGGCAAAAAGTACATGAACATTTAGTCTCAGTTGGAGTAGAAACTCCAGTAATCGATAATGGTTTGTCACGAAAGGAAAAAATTGACAAGATCGAGAATAATTTTGAAGACATTGTTACAACACTTGGACTCGATCTGACAGATGACAGTATCACAGATACTCCAAAACGTGTTGCAAAAATGTATGTAAATGAAATTTTTTGGGGGCTTGATTATGCTGCATTTCCCAAAGTTACCGTGGTGGAAAATAAAATGCAATATAATGAAATGATTGTTGAAAAAGGTGTCGCAGTTCAATCGTTTTGCGAGCATCACTTGGTTAACATTGACGGATTGGCAACAGTTGCTTACATTCCAAATAATAAGGTTTTGGGATTATCAAAGATGAATCGGATTGTAGAGTATTTCTCCCGAAGGCCACAGATACAAGAGCGCCTAACCGAGCAGATATATCATGCATTATCTTTTATTTTAGAAACAGAGAATGTTGCATTAACCATTACTGCAAAACATTTTTGTGTAAAATCTAGAGGTGTTGAAGATACTGAATGCTCAACGGTTACAAGTAGATTGGGAGGTAATTTCAAAGAAAAACCTGCAGTCAGAGCGGAATTTTTATCTTTGATCAGCGGCTAGCTTAGAGAAAGCTAAATCCTAGCTTACTTAACTATTGAAGTATTGCTTACTTACTAGTAGCCTTTTCTTCAGATACCTCAGTATTAACCTGCTCTGGTTCATCTAGCTCATCTTTACTATCAATCTGCGTATCAATATTGTCATCGAATGGAAATGGTTTTGCTTCAGTGTTGTATGTTAAAAAATCTAAAGTATCTTTAAAAAAAGAAATCAACCAGTCTGTAAGTTTTTTAACTTGTTCATTATGACTACCTGTTAACAAATGAAACAAAAACTGTATAAAAATCAATATCAATGTGATCGGCAATACAGCAATGTTGAGAATGAATGCGTAGAAGGCCATAAAAATAAATCTTACCCATTTACTTCTTTTTAAAAGTTCTTCTGTATTAATGTCATTCATAATTATTTAAATTTTACATCAAGTTGGTCTGGATGATTAATTAAATTTTCAAGAAGAGATTTCGGGTCTTCGTTTTGATATATGATTTTATAAAGTGATGAGAGTATTGGCATTGTTAAATCCGACTCGAGAGCTTCTTCATAGATAATTTTTAATGTATTAACTCCCTCTGCAACCTGACCAATTTTCTGAGAGGCATCATCCAGAGATAACCCTTGAGCAATTTCAATCCCAACAGAAAAATTTCTGGATAACTTAGAGGTGCAAGTTGCAATGAGATCGCCCATTCCAGCAAGCCCTAAAAATGTAATTGGTTTTGCTCCTTTGTGAACAGCAAACTGGCTAATTTCAGCCATTGCCCTTGAAATAATAAGTCCGTTAGCATTTTCACCAATATTTAATTGATGTCCAATACCGCAACCAATAGCATAAATGTTTTTTAAAGCTCCAGCATACTCTACACCCTTGATGTCATTGCTTGAATAAAGCTTAAATATTTTTGACTCTAAAGCATTTATTACTAAATCTATTGAATGTTGAGATCTTGAGGCAATGACAGAACCAGCGACCTTTTCATCTGCTATCTCACGGGCCAAGTTAGGTCCGCTCAAAACACCAAGCCTCTCTAAAGCTGTCCTATCAAAAAGTTGTTCTTTTATGTAATCAGTAATCGTTCTTGTTGGATTATTAACAATTCCTTTTGTGCAAGATATTAAAACTACACCCTCTTTAATATGCGGTTTGATTCGATCAATTACATTTTGGATAATCGAGCTAGGAGTTGCAATAAAAATTAAATCAGCATTACAAACACATTCTGATAAAACCTCAGATGCAAATATTTTTTTTGAAAGCTTAAGTTCTGGATGATATTCTCTATTCGCACTCTCAGAGTTAATCTTAAGTGCAAGCTCTGAGTCTCTGACCCATAGGTGAGTATCTAAACCATTTTTGGCAGAAAGATTGGCAAGAACAGTACCAAAACTGCCACCGCCTAAGACAGAAACATTGAATTTCTTATTCACTATCAAAGAAGATATTTATCCAGTTGTCTTAGGTACTTAGAGGGATCTTTTGGAGAGCCACCTTCTGCAATAACTGCATAATCAAACAAAAATTTACAAAAATTAGAAAATTCTTTTCCTTTCATAGACTTAAGTTTTTTAATTAGCTTATGTTTCAAGTTTATTTCAAAAAGTGGCTTTGACTCTGGAAGAGATTGACCAGCTGATTCAAGAATCTTTCTCATTTGAATACCTGGTTCAAATTTGGAAATTACAAGCCTAACAGCAGAATCAACTAACCTTGAACTTGTTGCTACTTTTTCTATGTCAGCGCCAAGGACTTTTTCAATTCTCTTAATTAATTCAATGCTGTCTTTGTTGAGTGTCTCGGTATCAGGCTCCGAGTCAACATCAGTCTTTGCAACATTCACTAATTCATAACCCTTATATTCCGCAAGTGAAGTCATTAACCATTCATCAATTCTATCTGTAAGCAGCAAGACTTCGGTGTTTGCTTTTTTAAGACTTTCGATATGTGGAGAATTAGCACAAGCTTCATAAGTTTCACCAATACAGTAAAAAATCTTTTTATCATCACTCTTGCAAGATGCAATATAATCATCAAAAGACCTATTAATTTGGTTATTTTCATTGACTGTGCTTGAGAAAATAAAAAGTTCAGCAATATCATCTTTGCTTGACGGTTCCTCGGCAGGTCCCTCTTTCAGAACAAGACCAAATTCATTCCAAAATTCAGAGTACTGACTTGGATCATCTTTTTTGAGTTTTCTAAGTGAGTCAATCACTCTTTTAGTGAGCGCTGTTTTGATAGAGTGAACTAAGGGATGATCCTGAAGAATTTCTCTTGAGACGTTCAAAGGTAGATCATTAGAATCAACTACACCCTTAACAAATCTTAAATAAAGAGGAAGAAAATGCGAGGCATCATCCATAATAAACACTCTTTGTATATAAAGTTTTAAGCCTTTTGGTGTATCTCTATTCCATATGTCAAATGGTGATTTTTTTGGAATGTATAACAAATTAGAGTATTCTTGTTTTCCCTCAACTTTGTTATGAATTGTTAGAAGTGGCTCATTGAAGTCATGACTTATGTATTTATAAAACTCATCATATTCATCCTTTTTAACTGATCGTTTTGATTTTAACCAAATTGCTTCATTATTATTGACTCTCTCTTCATCCTTATCACCTATTTGAACATTTATAGGAAAGTTAATGTATTCAGAATATTTATTGATTAGAAATCGAATTCTTGATTCGTCTATAAATTCCTCATTATCTTTATTTAGCTTTATAACAATTGATGTACCATGCTCTGAGTGATCTGATTTTTCAAGGGTGTAGCTTTCACCTCCATCGCTCTTCCAAAGCGTAGCACTAGAACTATCTACAGCTGATTTTGAGAGTACTTCAACTTTATCAGCCACCATAAATGATGAATAAAAACCAACTCCAAATTGACCAATGAGTTGTGAGTCCTTCTTTTTATTACCTGTAAGTTTTTCTAGAAAAGAAGACGTTCCAGATTTTGCTATCGTACCAATATTTTCGATAAGTTCACTTTCTGACATACCTATTCCATTATCCCTGACAATGATGCACTTATTTTCTTTATCGACAATAATTTTTATTGACAGATCATCGAACTTAATCTTTTTGTTTTGAAGTGACTCAAATCTTAATTTATCAAGAGCATCGGATGCATTTGAAATAAGCTCTCTAAGAAAAATCTCTTTATTTGAATAAAGAGAGTGAATCATCAGTTGTAGCAGCTTTTTGGTTTCAGTTTGAAACTGTCTAGTTTTCGGTTTGGCCATGTTATGTTCTCCCAGTTCCTAATATAGTGTCACAAATATCAACTTCAACTATTAAAAAAATAAACAATAGCGGTTATTGCAATTGCCAAAGTACAATAAACACTGAAACCATGTAAAAAACTAAAAACCTTTTGCCAATTCCTATCGCGTGCGGTATTAGTAAGTGGAATTAAAACTAGTCCAGCAAATGCATGCGAAGAATTTACTAAGTATAGATAATAATTGGTTGAATTGGTCATATTGAACAGCTCGTTTATCAAGATTGGTATCGATAGCAAAAATAAAGCTAAATAATATCTTGGAAATATAGTTCTTAAAAATGAAGAGGCTTCCTCTTCTTTTAGCACCTTAAATATTATTGGAGTTGTTAAAAACAGATGAGTTACTATCACACCTATTTGTATTGCAGCAATTAAATACAAAATATCCATAATCATAATTATCTGGCGGACCGGACGGGACTCGAACCCGCGACCTCCGGCGTGACAGGCCGGCATTCTAACCAGCTGAACTACCGGTCCATGTAGACATCGAATAATATCTATTTATAAAATTTGTGCAAGTTTAAATTTATATTGATTTCAAAAAAATTGCATTTTGAGCAATATTTTGCCATTCTAATGTTATCAAAACTTCTATAGGGGGAGTTTTGTAGTTTATAAACTATATAGGAGTAATCGATGAAGTACTTATTAGCATTGGTCACTATGGTTAGTATGCCCGCATTTGCGGCAGATCTATCTACTAGTGATATGACTGGTATTACTTTTTGGCTTGTAACTGCTGCGATGTTAGCAGCTACAGTCTTTTTCTTCGCGGAAAGAGATGTGGTCAAAGGTAAGTGGAAAACTTCGCTATCAGTAGCTGGTTTAGTTACTGGTGTTGCGTTCTGGCATTATCTATATATGAGAGGTGTATGGGCTGATACTGGCACATCACCAACTGTATACAGATACATTGACTGGTTAATTACAGTTCCATTACAAATAATTGAATTTTATTTGATCCTAAGAGTTTGTACTAATGTAGGTTCTGGATTGTTCTGGAAACTTCTTGGTGCATCACTTGTAATGCTTATTGCAGGTTTCTTAGGAGAAATTGGATCTGCACCAGCATGGCCAGCATTTATTGTTGGGATGGTGGCTTGGTTGTATATCATATGGGAGGTATTTTCAGGTGAAGCTGGAAAACTTAATGCCTCAAGTGGTAATGCAGCCGCTCAAAGCGCTTTCAGCACAATCAGACTAATTGTGACTATTGGTTGGGCAATATACCCACTTGGTTACATATTAGGTGTTGGTAGCAATCCTGACATGGCAAACGCAAACATAATTTATAACCTCGCTGATTTTATTAATAAAATTGCATTTGGGTTAGCTATTTATGTTGCTGCTGTTAGTGATTCAGAATAAGTAATAACTTACTTAAAGTTAGCCCGGCATTCGCCGGGCTTTTTTTTGGTGGGTGATGACAGGCTCGAACTGCCGACCCCCTCGGTGTAAACGAGATGCTCTACCAAACTGAGCTAATCACCCTGTGAACTTAAAAGTTGTTGCTCCATTGCTACGTAATCCCAGAAGGCACGTAATGATACTATTTTATCATCTGAATTCACACGATAAATAACAATCATTTTTGTTTTTATCTCTGCACCATCGATCTTATTTGTAATGTTTGCGAAGTTTGCACATTCATCTCCACATGGTATTGATTCAACAATTTCAAAAACTAAATCACCATTTGCAATAACAGTATCGTAAAAGGCTTCAATAGCAACTTTGCCATTGTGACCTTTTCCAATCGGATCCAATGGACTTACTCCAATAGGATCTTCAACTATTGCATCATCTGAAAATAATTCAAGCCAATTAGATTTCTGTTTATTCACTGCATATTTTCTTGATAAAAAACTTAGCTCTTGTGCTTTTGTTTTATATTCCATTTATATTCTCCATTTATGATTCTGTTATTGTCATTCTAGCAAAGTAGATACCAATTAAAGCAATTATCACGAAGCATATTTGTAAAAACGTTAGCACTTCAAAAAATAGTACTGCTCCAGCAATTGTTGCAACGATTGGTTGCATCAGTAAACCAATTGATGAGGCTGCAATGTTTATCCTTGGCATGGCAAATGTTATAAAAAACTGACCAGATACTTGACACAAAATTGCCAACATTATTAAGTTAAGCCATTCATTCGTATTTGATGGCCAGCTTTGATTGGACTCAATCATGCCAAATATAAATGCATAAAATGCACAAAAAACAGTTGTATAAAAGATAATTTTTAATGCACTCTCATTTCCCAATCTAGAAACTATAATTAAATATACAGCATATAAAATTCCAGCTACCAAAGAAATTAGATCACCTATTAATGAAGAAATGCCTGTCTTGCTTGAAAAATATATCAATCCAACTACACCTGTGTAAGTAATAATGATTGAAAGTAGATTTTTAGGGCTGAAATTATAATTCAAAAATACTACACCAAACAAAATCACATAAACTGGTGCAGTATTGACCATAATTGTTGCGTTAGAAATAGTTGTCAATTCAATACTCCAATGCCAGCCTGCAAGATCAAGTGAAAAAGCTAATGACGCGATCGCACAAAATATGTAACTTTTTAAGCTATTAAGTTTAAGTGGATTTTTGTTATTTAAAATTAAATTTAATATGAGTAACATTGGAATTGAAAGAGACATTCTGTAAAACAGTATCCAACTCGGAGATAATTCACTAAACCTTACAAAAATTGGGGCAAGGCCAATTAGGGAAGCTCCCAAGAGTAATGAACCAAAGGCCAACAATGAATGTTTTTCATTTTTCATAGGGCTATACTAACTTAATAAAAAGTTATGCCAGAAAATAAAAAACATATTTTTACAGTTGCTGAATTAAATAGACACGCGAAAGACGTACTTGAGGATCAGTTTGCTGAAATTTCAGTAATGGGAGAAATCTCTGGCATTGCACGTCCATCTTCTGGTCATCTTTACTTCACATTAAAAGATGATTCTGCCTCAATAAGATGTGCTATGTTTAGGCAGCAAAATATGAGGTTAAATTTTAATCCTGAAAATGGTAATGAAATTGTTGTTGTTGGGCAAATAAGTATTTACGCAGCAAGAGGTGATTATCAAATGATTGTTAAAAGCATGGAACCGCATGGTGAAGGTGCCTTAATGCAACAATTTGAAAAATTAAAAAATAATCTTAAGGAAGAGGGATTATTTGATACAGAGTATAAAAAAATAATTCCGAAATATCCTAAACACATAGGTATTATTACCTCCGAATCAACTGCAGCGCTTCAGGATGTTATTTCTGCATTTGAACGAAGAGCTCCAAATGCACAGTTAACGACTATTCCTGCTATTGTTCAGGGCGATCTTGCACCTAAGTCATTAATAAATGCAATTAAAAATGCAGAAAGATTTAATTTTAAAAATTCTCATAACCAGATTGATCTCTTAATTATCTGTCGGGGTGGAGGATCTATTGAAGATTTATGGTGCTTTAACAATGAGGATTTAGCAAGAAAAATTTATGAATTAAAAATACCGATTATTTCAGGTGTAGGACATGAGATAGATTTCACTATTGTTGATTTTGTCAGTGATATTCGAGCACCCACTCCTACTGCTGCGGCAGAAATGGCTAGTGAATCATATTTTAAGATTCACAATCTACTCGAGGAAAATCTCCGCAATATTAAATTGCAATTATCCAAATTTATACAAAATTACTCATCATATATTGCAAATCTTTCAAAAAGAATCGTCTCGCCTAAGACAATAATTCGGGATCGAAAACAATCCTTAGATAATATTGAGATAAGAATAAGCAGCTTGATAAGCAAACAACTTATGCAAGAAAATAACAGATTAGATCTGGTTATAAATAACTTAAAAAGGTCATCAGTACAGTCAAGACTTTTAAAAACTAAAAGTGAGCTAGGCTCAATCTCTCAGGACATAGCTCGCCTTATCACTGATAAGATAAAAAATAATAATTTGCATTTAAATTCTCTAAGACAAGCACTAAACATTGTTAGTCCATATTCAATATTAGAACGAGGATATGCCATAGTATCCAATAAAAAAAATGAAATAGTCAAAAATGCAAATTCAGTTAAAGAAAGTGACGTATTGAGTGTAAAACTGTCTAAGGGAGAAATCGAGGTGATTGTAAAAAATGAATAGATGGCCAGTCCTGTTATTGCTTGTTTTCTCTTTAGATTCTTATGTGAAGGAAGAAATTTTCTTAAGCGGCGATTTAGCGTCAGTATCTGTGCCTTCGGAAAATGTGAATGGAGTAATTATTAAGGTGAAGAATGACAACAAGAAAATAATACCAATTCCCTACTTATATGAAGATAAAAATATTTTTATTGAAGCCATAAACACTTATATCAAGGCAAAATACGTTAATTATGGTGAATCTAGAATTACGATTAAAAATGAGTCTTTAGTTAATTTAAGTCCAAAAGACTCAATACGTGTGCAAGAAGAAGCTAAGCTTATTGAAACTGTTCTTGCATCAAGCGATTTTTCCATAATGCCATCATTTGAGTTTATAAGACCAGTTGCAGGTCAAATTACTTCAAGGTATGGAAAACAAAGATATATTAATGGTCAGAAGAGATCTGTTCATCTTGCGTTAGATCTTGATGGTGAAATTGGAGATAAGATCATAGCTCCAATGAAAGGCAAAGTTGTTCTTGTTAAAGACTTGTTTTATACAGGCAACACAGTGATTTTAGATCATGGCGGAAATTTGTTTACTTCTTACGCACATATGAATGAGGCAATTGTTAGTGAAGGTGATTTTATAATCCCTGGTTCAATTATTGGATATGTTGGTTCAACTGGAAGGGTTACAGGTCCCCACTTGCACTGGACAGTGTATTTCGAAAATATAAGAATTAATCCTGAACAATTTCTTAATGAGAATTTTTTAGAAAGTCTCTTGCAATGATTGGAGTAAATCACTAATAGATTTCTCATCGATGGGTTTTCTTGATTCAAAAAGAACATCTCCCTCACTGTTAATAAAATATGTAGCCGGCAAGGTACTTGGAGGCTCAATGCCCCAAATATCAAATGGATTTGAGAGCAGTGCAGGATAATTATGTTTAAATTTTTTGAGCTGCTTTGTTAGCTCCTCTCCCGCCAGTCTATCAAAGTTGTATCCTAAAACATAAACGTGAGGATTGTTTGCTGCAAAATTGCTTAATTCAGGAATTTCTTTAATGCAAGGTGGGCACCAATCAGCCCAATAGTTGAGCACTATCCAACTTCCCTCAAAGTCTTTTTTGGACATATTTGATTGCTCATGTATTTCGATGTCCCCCTGACTGCATGCAAGCAATGTTGAGCACAATGCTAATATCAAAAAATTTTTACTATTCATAAGTATTGCGATGTAATATTTAATAATGAAAGATCCATATTTACTAGTATTATTTTACTCTGCCTCCGGCAATGTGAGGGGTTTGGCTCATGCTATTGCTAATGGTGCAGAATATGAAGGCCTTCCAACTAAATTGAGGACAGTTAATAGAATCTCAAGAGAAGGTGATGAAATATGTGAAGAAATAATATGTACTAAAGAAGAACTTGTTAATTGCAGTGGTTTAGCATTAGGATCTCCCACAAGATTTGGATCAATGGCAGCACCACTTAAATATTTTTTGGATCAAACTGGTGATTTGTGGTCAAACAATGCTCTTGAAAATAAACCAGGTATTGCTTTCACTTCAACCGGATCAATGCATGGAGGTCAGGAACTCACCATAATGAATTTAATCACATTTATGTTTCATCATGGGATGTTTATTTTAGGATCGCCCTATTCGATTAAAGAAATGCATTCAACTAAAGGCGGTGGTACACCCTATGGACCAAGTAGTGTCAGTGGCAATCAAACAAATTTAACCAATGATGAAAAAATTATTGCTGAAAAAAGTGGTGGGAGAATTGCGCGTTTTATCTTGAATAAACATGCTTAATTTTTTAAAAGGACTTGATACATTCCGGCTTTTAATTTCCTTATATCTAGTTTTTTCACTTGTAAAACAGTTTTTTAGTAATTTTCCAATATTAATTTTTGTCTTATGGTTGCTTCCACTAATAATAATTGCATACATTTCGTTGCGTCATCCAACAAAAAAATTCTTTCAATCTATAGGTTTTATTTTCCTTATATATTTTATGTTTGATTCCGTTACAGTATTTGGAGTTCAAAATGTAAATATTGAAGAAATCATAGAAGTTACATTTCTTATAACTTTGTTTATAAATTCAGTGCTTGTTGCAGCAAATATACAACAAAAAAGATAATGGATAATGAAGAATTTAAACTGATCTACAACAAAGCATTAGATCTTATATCAAGACGCGAACATTCAAAATACGAATTGTTTCTCAAAGTTAAGAGAAAATTTCCAGATCGTATAAATGTTATTGATAATGCTCTCACTAAGCTTGAACAGCATGGACTTATCAACGATAGAAGGTTTGCTGAAATGTATATCATGCATAGAGCAAATAAAGGTTTTGGTCCAAAAAAGATAGAGATGGAACTACAAAACAAAAAGATCTCTTCTTCGATAATATCTGAAATCATAAATGACTTTGAAGGATGGAACGAAGCAATTAAAAAATCTTACAAAAAGAAATTTGGTGAAAAAAATCTATCCGAAGTTGGAGCCATCCTAAAAGCGAAAAGATTTTTATATCAAAGAGGATTTAATGAGTTGCAAATTCAGTCTGTTTTAGGGGATGCATGATATTATAAGAGTCTATGTCTCAAGATGTGCTTGCAAGAAAATATAGGCCAAGTAAATTTGCTGAGGTTGTTGGTCAAAATCATGTATTGCAATCAATAAAGACTATTCTCGAAAAAAATATCTCACATCAAGCATATATCTTTTCAGGAACTCGAGGAGTTGGAAAGACAACACTTGCAAGATTGATAGCAAAATCATTGCACTGCCAAGAACTAAATGACTCATTTGAGGCCTGTGGCAAATGTGATGCTTGCAAATCAATGCATAATAACAGTCATATTGAATTTATTGAGGTTGATGCAGCATCTAACACTCAAGTTGATAAAATCAGAGAGCTTCTTGAAAGCTCAATGTACAAACCATCATCTTCAAAATATAAAATATATCTTATTGACGAAGTTCATATGCTTTCAAAAGGAAGTTTCAATGCACTTTTAAAAACCTTGGAGGAGCCGCCTGAACATATTGTTTTTTTAATGGCAACTACTGAGATAGAAAAAGTACCCAAAACAATACTTTCTAGATGTTTACAATTTCATCTAAGAACAGTGTCAGGTGATGAACTTGTAAAGCACTTAGAGAAAGTGCTCAAGGCAGAGAAAATTAAATTTGATACTCCTGCAGTTGAACAAATATCAATTGCAGCAAATGGTTCTGTCAGAGACGCGCTCACTTTGGCTGATCAATGCATTGCATTTTGTGATGGTAAATTATCAGGTGATCAGATTAATGATCTTCTGGGGACAATTGATGAATCAAATATATTTGAATTGCTAGAAAACGTTTTTATGGGCAATGGAGAGGCAGCATATAATTCACTAACTAGGTTATTTGAGGATCAAGTGGATTATGAGAATATTTTGCAAGCCATATTAAGACTGCTTCACAAAATTATTTTGCAAAAAGAGCTCTCAAATTCTGATAATTCACAAGTAGCAACGCTAGCGAACAATATTCAAAAAGATGTTGGTCAGCTTTTTTATGAAATAACTTTAGATGGGTTGAGCAAATTCTCTATTCATCCAAATCCAAGACAAGCAGTTGAATTTGCTGTAATGAGAATGCTGGCATTTAGTTCATTAAACAAAAATGGCGAAATAGAAACTGAAAAAAAAAATTTTGATGGATTAGCTATCAAAGAAACTACCATAGATAATAATCCAAAATACTCTTCTGCTGATGAAAAAAAACAGCCTCAAAAAGAAAAAATCAATCATTTAATTACGAGAGATGAATGGAACAAAACATATTTTGAACTAGAGCTCTCAGGAATTATTCAACAGATGTTTGCAAGCTTCGAACTAAAATCATTTTGTAAAAATTCAATTGTGTTTATCAAAGATGCAAATGTCGAGGCCCCTACTAAAAATATACAAAGTAAATTTATTGAAGTTATTCAAAAAAAGTTTGCAATATCACCAGTGCTGTTTTTTGAAGATGGTCAACCAGATTTTTCACCGCAAGAATGGAAAAATGAAAATCTCCGAATTCAACAAAATAAAAATTTATCGGATTTTAAAAAAACAAAGATTATTTCTGAATATTTAGATGCTTTTAGTGCAACTGTGGATATCAATTCGATTTCAAAAAAATAAATGAAAGATTTATTACATGAACTTATTGAAGCGCTAACATTATTGCCAGGCGTTGGTAAAAAGTCAGCACAACGTATGGCACTATTTCTTTTGGATAAAAATAAAGATGGTGCAATGTTTATAGCAGAAACTCTAAAAACTGCAGTAGAAAATGTTAGGAAATGTAATGATTGCAGAATTCTCACAAGCTCAGAAATATGTTCGATATGCTCTGATGGACGAAGAGATAAATCAAAAATATGTGTAGTTGAAAATCCATCAGACGTACTAGCTATTGAGACCACAGGAGGTTTTAGAGGGTTGTACTTTGTTTTAATGGGAAGGTTGTCACCCTTGGATGATGTAAAGCCTGAAGATTTAGGTATACCTCAACTAATTACAAGGATAAACAAAGGCGTTGTTAAAGAAATAATTTTAGCAACGAGCTCTACTGTTGAAGGTGATGCAACTGCTTATTTCATCAAAGATCATATTAAAAATGTCAAAGTTTCAAGAATTTCTTATGGTATACCTATTGGAGGTGAACTTGAATATGTTGACGCTAATACTATTGCTCGAGCTATTCAAGGTAGAATAGATTTATCATGATAAAGTCAGATAAATGGATAAAAAAAATGGCGCACGAGAAGCAGCTAATCGAGCCCTTCTGTGAAAATCAAGTTAAAAAAGAATCAAATGGTAATAGAATCATTTCTTATGGAGTTTCAAGTTACGGATATGATGTGAGATGCGCCAACGAATTTAAGGTATTTACAAACATCCATTCAGCTATTGTTGATCCAAAAGCCTTTGATGATCAAAGCTTTGTTGATGTGCGGTCAAATGTTTGTGTAATTCCACCTAATTCATTCGCTTTAGCAAGAACGATTGAATATTTTAAAATACCAAGAAATATACTGACAATTTGCCTTGGAAAGTCCACTTATGCTAGATGTGGAATTATTGTAAATGTTACCCCCCTTGAGCCTGAGTGGGAGGGTCATGTAACACTTGAATTTTCAAATACAACCACCTTACCAGCAAAAATTTATGCAGGAGAAGGTGTTGCTCAAATGATATTCCTTGAATCAGATGAAGATTGTGAAGTAAGTTATAAAGATAGAGACGGGAAATATCAGGGACAAAAGGGAGTGACTTTACCCAAAACTTAAGAGTTCTTTTATAGACAACTTAATCTTGCCGTCTGGATCATCATCAGTAATTTGCATCATCAAAAAATCTAACTCAATTGCTACAACATAGGTGGTAATTCGATCTTCTTCTGGCCTGATACGTTTAATTATCAAACAGTCATACACCTTTCCATTCAGCTCATAAGTAGTTTTATCAATTACTTCATAATTATTTGGTCTAATTTCACCATTTTTCAATTCAGGTAAGAGGAGTTGAAATTCTTTTTTGCCTTGTTTTAGTAGCTGTCTTATTCTCACTTGAACATTCAAGGGGTCATAAACAACCTCATCATTTAGTGATGCCTCCCACTCGTGTTGCCCTTTGCTTGATAAAATAAGATTATCCCAATCAAAAATTAATGAAGAAAATCTTCTAAAAAATGTAAAACGGAAATTTGCATCATAACTTAGTGACTTTATTGAGGTGCCATCAATAAATTTTGATTTAAATTCAGCTTTGATTAAAGATGAATCATCATCAAATGAAAAAATTCTTTGGTCATCAACAGTTTTAAGCTCTCGAACTCCTTGAAAATCAAACCTTTCAGACTCAAATAAATATCTAGCTTTGAAATCAGGAATCTCTGAATTAGCCGAGCATAAAACTGAATAAAATATCAAAAATGATGCTAAGTATTTATTTCCATTCATAATTAACAACATTATTTTCATAGAAAATTGAATCTTTGGTGAATTTAACATTCTCGTTCTTGTATTTTATCTTATGATCAATAATCTCAGATACGACTTTAGGATATAAATCGTGCTCAATCCTATGAATATTATCTATCATTTTGCGTTCATCAGGTGAATCAGGAAGCTTTAAAATTCCTTGTGCAATAATAGCCCCTGCATCAACTACTTCATTTACATAATGAATTGTAACGCCATGATGTTTATCGTCACTTAAAAGCACTTTTTCATGAGTATTTAAGCCAGGATATTTTGGGAGAATAGAGGGATGAATATTAATTAACTTACCATTGAAGCATCTAGTAAAAGTTTTGGTAAGAATTCTCATAAAACCAGCCAGAATTATAAGATCTGGATCGAATTGTTCAATATGTCTCATAAGGCTTAAATCAAAATCATCTCTTGTTGAGAATTCTTTGTGATCAATACAAATATGCGGAATATTTAGCCTTTTTGCCCGCACTATTCCAAAAGCATCTGGATTGTTAGAAATTACATTTATAATATTGGAATTAATTTGATTCTTATAGCAGGCCTCTGCGATAGCTTCCAAATTTGATCCATTGCCAGATACAAGAACTACAATTCCTGTCATAATTTAATAATAATTTATAGCGCTTGAATTACGCCTAATTGTTTTTCCAATAACAAATGATTTTAACTTATGTTTGTTTACATACTTATTTAAGTCAGATATATATTTCTTATTAATGATTAAAGCAAGTCCAATTCCACAATTAAAAATTTTTAGCATTTCATCATCACTTATTTTTCCATTCTCTTGTATCCATCTAAAAGCTGCCGGTTGTCTCCAAGCAGATGTGTCTATTTGTGCTGCTATAGTGTTTGGTAAAATTCTTGGGATGTTTTCTGTAAGACCGCCTCCGGTGATATGAGCAATCCCTTTAAGTGGAATATTGTCCTCAAGACACTCATTGATGAAAAGAGAATAAATTGTTGTAGGCCTGAGCAATGCATTTAAAATATTTTTTGGTGGTGAATGCTTTGACAATAATTTTCTTATAAGCGAATATCCATTTGAGTGAGGTCCACTGGAACAGACACCAACAATGAGTTCATTTGGTTTGATCTTTTTGCCGTCAATGATACTTTTCTTATCGACTATTCCCACAGAAAAACCTGCTAGATCAAAATTATCTGCCTTGTAATGTCCAGGCATTTCAGCTGTCTCACCTCCCAGAAGTGGACAAGAGAACTCTCTGCAAGCTTTTGCTACACCTTTTATAATTTTGGATGATTGATGTAATTCTAATTTTGAAGTTGCATAGTAATCTAGAAAAAATAGTGGCTTTGCACCACAAGCAACAAGATCATTTACACACATCGCAACCAAATCTTGTCCAATTGTATTGAATTTTTGATATTGCAGACACAAGTTTAACTTTGTGCCAACTCCATCAGTGCATGCAACAATAACCGGATTCTTAAACTTCTGATTTATTTCATAAAGACCAGCAAATCCTCCAATACCATCAATGACATTTGCGTTGTGCGAGGATACAACAGACTTTTTAATTTGACTTATGAGCTTATTTCCAATGTCGATGTTAACACCAGCTTTTGAATACGGGTCACTATTTTTAGATGATTTACTCATTTACAATGATAAGGTGTCGAAAAAATTATTTTTAGCTTGTTTCGCGTCATGTTTTCAATCTTCAGATATGGTAGGCAGAGAATTTCCTTCAATATCTAAAGCCTTTATTCATCTAAATGATTATACCAACATCAAGAATGGTCTCAATTTATCATGAAAGACTATCTAATTTTTATACCAAATTTGATTTCAATAACAAGGATTATTCTTGTATACCCCATCCTTATCAACTTTTACAATGGCCATTTCTTTTGGTCATTAAGTTTTTTTATACTTGCATCTTTTAGTGATGCACTTGATGGATACTTAGCAAGAACCTTTAACTGGCAAACAGAACTTGGGAAAATACTAGATCCGATTGCAGATAAGTTTTTGCTTATAGGTATGGTTCTAATATTTTGGCTAGAACAAATTATTCCTGATTATGTGATACTCATATTAATATTACGTGAATTAATAATTTTGCTTGGTGCGTCTTTTCATATGACTGTTTATCACCTAAATACACCTCAACCAAACATGCTGGGTAAGCTGTTCACATTGTTATTAATAATTTATGTTTTAATTGAGTTAGTAAATGTTATGTTTGAAATAGTAGGAATACATCAACTCCATCATATTGTAATCTCAATAGCTTGTTTAATAAGTCTATTTTCATACACAATCAATTGGATTAAATTAACCTATAAACTTCACAACAAAAATGTCTAAACAATTAATTTTTCCATTCGACTCTGATCAATATCCCAAAATTAATAATTTTTTTTATAGCTCAAATAATGAGGTCCTAATTAACATAATAAAAGATTCTATATGTGCAGATAACAATGAGAATTTCTTTATATATGGAGAACGTGATTCTGGTAAATCTTTTTTGTTGCAAGCTATTTGTAATGAATACTCTGCTAATGGCGGAAAATCTATATATATACCCATGGCTAAAGCAATCAACATGCAAGCTAATATGCTTGAAAACCTAAACGAACTTGATGCAGTTTGTATAGATGATTTCACAAAATTTTATCATTCAACAGAATGGCAAATTTCATTTTTTAATCTGATTAATCAATGCGTTTTAAGTAAATGTTCGTTGTATGTAAGTTCAGATGAAGGTATTAGTGAGGGGGTTGTTTTTACAGATCTGATGTCAAGAATAAAAAAAATGCATGTATATGAGGTAAAAAAAATTGCTGATGGTGAATTATCACAAGCATTAAAGTTTTGCGCTGAAAGGAATGGAATTAATCTTAACAATGAGGTTATAAATTACTTAACAACAAGAGAAACAAGGATCTTCAATAAGTTATTTTTATTAATTAAGGAGATAGATTTGCTATCGGCCCAAGAAAAAAGAAAAATTACAGTACCATTTGTTAAAGAGATGCTTAAGAGGATTAATTAATCTTTACATCACAACTAGTGCAATTGTACAAAGGTGTTGGCTCAAACTCTGAAATTGTTCGACTAAGAATTTCAAAAAAAGGTATGAGGTCAGTATATTTTGACTTAACTCCAAGATTCACATTAAACTCATCAAGAATATCTAAGATTAGTTGTTGTTCAGGAGAAATTTCTTTCTTGTAATATTTCACTTCATACATATCTAAATCAGCAAGCTCAGCTGCTTTCTCAATAGCATCATTTATCTGCCCAATTTCATCAATGAGACCAAGCTCAAGTGCTTTAGTACCAGTCCAGACTCTCCCACTTGCAATTGAATATATATAATCACTGGTTTTATCTCTCGACTCAGCAACAAGATCTACAAATCGTTGATATGTTTTCGCAGCATCAGCATTAATCAATTTAGCGTGGGCTTCATCAATGGGTTGCGAAATATCCCATCCAGCATACTTAGATGTTGTTACTCCATCAGTATTAATTCCAATGTATTCAAACGTATTTTCAAGCGTTGGAAAAGCATAAGCAACGCCTATGGAACCTGTTATTGTGGTTGATTGAGCAAAAATGTAGTCTGCAGGGGTTGCAATATAAACACCTCCTGATGCTGCTACATCTCCCATAGATACAACGATTGGTAAACCTTTCTTTTGAGTTTCTAGCAACTCATCTCTGATAATTTCGCTACCTAGAACGGTGCCTCCACCGCTGTTAACTCGCATAACAACTGCTTTTACATCTGAGCTTTCATGAGCTTTTCTTATTAATCTTGCTATACCGTCAGCTCCAGCGATGCCAGGCTCAATCTCTCCTCTCATAATAGATCCTTCAACTGTAACAACAGCAATCTTATTAGAATCAGATGAGGTTTCCATATCATATGTTTCCATGAACTCAATGAAAGAAATATTCGGATAAGTCAGTCTATCTGCAGTCTGATCCTCTCCAAATTTCTCAATCATATATGATCTAAATTCAGGATATGATTTGTATCCGTCAATAAACCCATTATCTGTTGCAAAACTTAAATTTTCGAAAGTCGCTTGATTAGAAATTGTGAAATTATTATCAGCAAAATTTTGTATTGTTTGTATATCAATATCTCTACCCTCAGAAATGATTGCTTTAAATTTATTCCAAATTGGAGTTAATATGTCGGTTCTTTGTTTTCTGTCTTCATCAGACATTTGTGTCTGAGTAAGTGATTCTGCTGCAGATTTAAAATCTCCTTGAGAAAAATCATGTACTGTAAATTTTAGATTTTCGTAAAGTTGTTTTGAATATTGTCTATAACCACCTACACCATTAATGGTGAAAGCACCACCTGAGTGCGCCCATATTTCATCTGCATATGCGGCCATCATTAGTGTTGTAGTATCAAAGTAGGTTGAAAATGCAATAATTTCTTTTCCAGAATCTTTAAGAGATTTTAATTTTTCAGCAACGTTAATTGCTGTAGTAGGACCAGCGAAGCCTGTAGAGCTAAAGTCAATTAGAACAGCAGCAATTTCATTATCAGACTTAAGTTGTTCTATTAAATAATCAAACTCTCTAAAAGTAATTTGCTCAACATTTTCAGCAAAAATAGGAAATTCACTTGAAAAGGATTCTTCGTCGACTATAAGAAATGAAGGATCTAGAATTACAACCTTTCCTTCTTTATCGATTGGCGCAGGGCCAGCTGACCATAGGCTGAAGAAACCTATTGTTAGAAGAATAAGAACTAATGCAGTACCTATGTTCAAAAAAACAATTCTTGTTTTTTCAAGGAATCTTCCTAACCATGCAAATATTGATTTTAATGTGTCCATATCTATACTCTAAAATAATTAATTTGGTAAAACCCTTGATTTACCGCCGCTTTTTACTATCCTGACGCTTTGGCCAGCCTGAAATTCATATTGACTTTTTGCTTGAATAATTGAAACGACCTTGCCAGATTCAAGTTCAAGAAATAATTCAATAGCATCTTTTTGAGTAATTTGATTGCCGATAGCCGATCCAACGCTAGACCCTACAATACCGCCAATCACTCCACCAATACCTGACTCAACATCAGATTCAGTAATTGATTGTCCAGCAGCAGCTCCAATCACACCACCAGCTATGGCACCAGTCTCTCTGTCTCCGGATATAATAATTGACTTAACATCTACAACAATTGCAGCCTGGACAGTCTGAACCCTTTGCGCAGAGGATGATTCCACAATATCGGGTCTTTGCGGATTATATGCACAACTCGTTATAAAAAATAAGATTAATATGCTAAGAATTTTCATTAATTTCATCATCCAACATATTGAAGTTTTTTAACAAGTCTTCCTTTAAGATGTACATTTTTCTGTTCTTGCTTGGTCCTGATAATAAATTTACTTCAAGAATTCTTTTATTTGATTTTTCATTTAAGACATAAATCTTATCTCCTTTTATCAATCTTTCTAAATTTCTAGAATCCACAAAAGAAAATAAATCCCAATCCTGAGTTTGTCTTGCTAGGTAGGTATGATATGCATCGCCAAGCATATGATAAGCAACTTGACCTTTACCATACATACGACTGGTTGAACCATTTTTTTCTAATACCCAAGTTGTGTTGTTTATTGAAGTTTCATCAACAGCTTCTGAGAGTATTTCATTAGGAAACAAAATTATTACCAGAAAAGCTATTATATTAGTCTTTATATTTTTAATTAGCATATATCTTAGATAATAATATTTTTAAAAAATTCAATTGGGTTAACACATTCTATTCCCATACTGACACAAATTCATCAACACTATAATTTGAAATTTTCTTTTTATCTCCATCTCGAGTGCCTACATACAAATAACCAAGAATTGTATTGTTATCATCTAAATTCAAATATTTGAGAAGTTTGTTATTAAATGAGAATTTTCCAGTTCTCCAAATACCTGCATATCCATACGATTCCAGAGCTAATAAAATATTTTGCGCTGAGGCAGCAGTAGATAATTTTTGTTCAATTAACGGTACTTTTGGGTGTTCTTGATGTTTAGTAACCAATATGATTATCATTGGCGCTCTAAAAGGTGCATCTTTATACTTTTGTAAAACAGATTCATCTTTAATCATTAACTCATTTTTTGCAAAGTCATAAAAAACAGAAGAAAGCTTATTCAGTCCCTGGCCAGTGATTTGGATGAATCTTGCGGGCTTAAGTTTTGCATGATCTGGAGCTCTTAAAGCAGCTTGATATATTTTCTTCATTTCATTTGAATCAGGAAATGGCTCGATAAGGCCTCTAGCAGAGTTACGTTCAAGCAAACTATCAATTAATTTCATATTACTTATATTAGTACAAAAATTGATAGTTTAGGCTTGAAAATAAGAAAATATCTCATATATAAGAGATGTAAATGCCATAAGGGTTTACACATATTAATCCGCGCAAGCTATATGTTGCGCAACTAGTCGCTAAAGGAGGACTAAAATGGTATTAAATTTTACCGATCCGTTCCTAACCACTCGTGTGTTAGGTTTTGAAACTTTATTTGATAGATTGCAAAGTTTGTCTGAGTCATCAGACAGATCTTCATATCCGCCATATAATATCAGGCGAAATGAAAATCTGATCTATATTGACTTAGCTGTTGCTGGTCTTTCTAAAGAAGATCTTAATGTAGAGCTTTCAGATGGTGTGCTTACTGTCGAGCATGCAGGACCGAAATCTGAAGTTGTTCAGAAAAGTAATGAAGTTGTTTATCAGGGAATAGCTCAAAGGGCTTTCAAACAACAATTTACTCTTGCTGAACATGTTCAGGTAAGAGGTGCTGAACTAACGAATGGTATGTTAACTATTGAATTAGAGAAGATTCTTCCTGAAGAGAAAAAACCAAAGACTATTGACATTAAAACGCCAAAGAAAATTCTTGGAAAGTAATGTCTGTTCTTTCAAAAAAGGGGATTAAATTCCCCTTTTTAGTTTTATGATAAGAAAATTTCTAGCAGCATTATTATTTATATTTGCAATTGATGAACTCAATGCATCTGTAAATACTGGTCATGCAGTTGTTTCATTAAAATCTGATTTAGTTTCGCAAAATGTTGATAATTTTCATCTTGCAATTAATTTTAAAATGGATGAGGGATGGCATACATATTGGTCCAATCCTGGAGATTCAGGTGGCCCTTTGGAAGTCAGTTGGGACTATCCTGAGGGTGTAATAATTGAAGATGTTAGTTGGCCTACCCCAAAACTTATTCCCTATCCACCTTTAATAACTTACGGTTATGAGGATGAGGTAAATTTTGTTTTCAAGGTTTTTAAAAATCAATCAAGCATCATAGAAAATATAAAAGCTAAGGTAAATTTTTTGATTTGTGCTGACATTTGTATTCCTGAATCTGCACTACTTGAAATTAAACTCCCCCTAAAAGAATCGCAACCAGAAATTGAAAAAGGTTTGTCTAGCCTGCCAATTAAACAACTCAAAGTTAATGCTTACAATGAGGAAGAATTTATTCTTATTGATTTTAGATACGATGAGCCTATCAGGAATGCGTATTTCTTTTCAGATGATGATAAGTTTAATTATCCCGAAAAACATCAAATCAAAAAACAGTCTTCTAATACGTATCGAATGAATCTTCCAAAAAATCATTCTTCAATCAGTTCATTTTCAGGGGTGTTAAAAATCAATGATGTTGGTTACTTTGTCAATGCTAATGTTGCTAATGTAGATATAAATAATGCCGATTCATATTCAATATCACTATACCAAGCAATTCTATTTGCACTTCTCGGAGGCATAATATTAAATTTAATGCCTTGTGTATTTCCTGTTATAGCTATCAAAGCATTAAGTTTTGTTGCTGGAGGTGATCACAATTCAAAAATTCATGGCATAAGTTATACAGGTGGGGTTTTATTTACGTTTATTGTTATTGCGAGTGTTTTGTTTCTATTTAAACAAGCTGGTGAGTCGCTTGGTTGGGGATTTCAACTGCAGATTCCTGAGGTTGTTGGGTTTTTGGCAATCATTATGGCTTTTTTGGGTTTTATACTTTTATCAAATGTAAATATCGGGTTTTCGTTCACCGACAAAAATGTAGCAAACAAAGATAGTTTATTTACATCATTCAGTACCGGTGCTTTGGCAGTAATACTTGCATCTCCATGCACAGCACCATTTATGGGAGCAGCATTGGGGTATGCGATTATTCAATCGTCATCAATAAGCTTTGCTATCTTTGGTGCATTAGGGTTAGGATTTGCAATTCCATATTTGGTGCTTTCATTTAATCCAAAATTAATAAATCTACTGCCAAAACCTGGACAGTGGATGGAAACATTTAAGCAATTAATGGCATTTCCAATGTTTGCAACCTCGATATGGCTTGTTTGGGTCTTCGCACAACAAACAGGTATTAATGACCAACTTATACTTTGGTTATTATTATTGGTAGTTGGTTTAGGAGTTTGGGTCATAAGCACTTTTTCTAAATTTTATATCCCAGTCATACTCATCATGACTATGAGTATCTTTGCAGGACTTGCATCTGTTAAAGGTATCAACAATTCTGATACAAAAGTGCTTAATCTGACTGAAAATTTTGAACAAGAACTCCGTAAAGAGGGTAAACCATATTTTATAAACTTTACAGCAGCCTGGTGTATCACATGTAAGGTAAACGAAAACACAACTCTTAATAAAAAATCAGTAAAAGACTTCTTTAAAAAAAATGATATTACATATATAGAAATTGATTGGACAAATAGAAATGCAGATATAACAAATATTCTTGCTAATTATAATAGAAGTGGAGTGCCCCTATATATTTTTTGGACACCTGGCATTGATTCACCTAAAGTTCTGCCAGCTATTCTAAATGAAGGCATGATACTGCGACTGATTGATTAGATTAATTATGAGCTAAATATATATTTAGCCCAATCTTTATCCGGAAATGCATCTTTTTCAAACTTATGTCCATTCAAAAGATGACTAAATGAAGGTTTGATCGGTTCTTTAATAGGTTTGCCGGGTTTATCTCCTTTCTTTAAGTTGCACGATTTGCATGCTGTTACAACGTTTTCCCAGTTCGAAGGTCCTTTTTTTGATTTTGGAATGACATGATCAAGAGTAAGATCTTTTTTATCAAAAATTTCAGAACAATACTGGCACGTATACATATCTCTAAGCAATACGTTTGATCTAGAAAACTTTACATAATTATGAAATTTATGGAAACGTGGAAGCATAAGAATACTTGGCACTTTCATCTCAAAATTGGGTGAACGCACCACACGATCTTGATGTTCTTTGATAAGAATTACGTTGCGTGTAAGTGTCAACTTAACAGCAGTTTTCCAATTTAATACTGATAAAGGAAAATAACTGACAGGTTTCCCATTACCATTTAATAACAAACAATCTTGTGACATTTTAAAATTTAGATTTATTTTATTTCGATCAAAGGTTAATATAGTTTGCAACTAGGGAACTGACAAGATCAATTAGGGGAAATTAACATTATTTTATGCACACTGATCCTTTCATATTATTTGGCGCTCAGCACATCATCACTCTGATAATTGCATTTACCGCGTTTATTTTTATTCCTTTTGCAATTAAAGATAAATCTGATGCTTTTCACCATACTGCAGGTATTTCTATTGCTGTATTAGTTTTTGTGCATGAAGTGACTAATGCACTTAATGCTTTTACATTTGGATTGCCTTGGCAAGAAGCTGTCCCATTGCATTTATGTGATATGTCTGCAATTTCAATTGCTTTATATTTCATATACAAAATAAAAATACTATTTAATTGTGCATTCTTTTGGGGAATTGGTGGAGCTACAATGGCTATGTTAACGCCCGATATTGATTATCAATTTCCACATGCTGAATTTGTTCCCTTTTTTTATGGTCATGCATTAGTTTTGCTTGGTGTTTTTTTTGCAGTTATTTGCCTCAAAGAAAGGCCATTTTTTTCAGATGTAAATAAGGTTGTGGTGATATCTCTTGTGCTTGCAGGAGTAATCTACGTTGCAAACATATTGCTTGGTGAAGGTGCCAACTTTTGGTATTTAATGGATAAACCTGCAGGCGATACAATAATGAATTTCTTCCCTGAGCCTCCATATCATTTATTGATTACAACCCCAGTTGCAATTTCAGTTTTTTACTTGATATATCTTCCATACGTTATAAGTGACGCCCTCAAAAAAAGTTGACTTAGATATTTCAACGTGGAATGACCATGTTGAAGATACTTATCTAGGCATCAAGGATCACTTAAATGAAACTCCTCTTCTATCATCAAAAAAACTCAATCAACTACTTGGAATTCAAATATTTGTTAAGGCTGAGAATCTTCAAAAAACTGGTTCTTTTAAAATACGTGGTGCACTATCATCGATATTAAATTTAAGTGCAGAACAATTAAGAAATGGAGTGTTAGCTTACTCTTCTGGAAATCATGCTCAAGGTGTAGCAATGGCTGCACAAATATTTAATACCTCTGCGACAATAGTTATGCCTAGCGACGCTCCAAAAGTGAAAGTCTTAGGAACAAAAGCATACTCGCCGAATATAATTTTTTATGACAGATTCAATGAAAGTAGAGAAGAAATTGGCAAAAAAATTGCTAATGAGAAAAATTTAACCATTATCAAACCCTACAATTCAATTAATACAATTTTTGGGCAAGCTACTGCAGCCTTTGAAGTAGTGAACCAAATTGATATTGAGATTGATAGCGTTTTGGTTTGTGCTGGAGGTGGAGGCCTCACGGCAGGTTTTTCTATTATTATGAAAAAGTATTATCCAAAATGTGAAATATATACTGCTGAACCTGAACATTGGAATGATCACGAGCAATCTTTTAAAAACAATAAAATTACTCCCCTAAAATCCATACGGCCTAGTATTTGTGATGGCCTGCTTGCTATGGAACCTGGAGAGATTACATTTAAGATTAATTCAGCTATGGGCGTTCAAGGCTTATCATGTGATGATCAACATGTAATAGATGCAATGAAAATTGCAAAAGAGTATTTTGATCAAAAGCTTGAGCCAAGTGGTGCAGTAGCATTAGGTTGTCTTATCAAAAATAGATCTTTGTTTAGTGGCAAAAATGTTGTGATTACATTTTCAGGAGGTAATGTAGATGACTCTGAATATAGTAAATTGGTGAATAGATCGAATTAATGTAATGGAAGTTCTCAATAGATTAAATTCTGATAAAATCGGTATATAGATATATTTTTGCAATGTTAGAAAATTTTACTACGATTGTCAGAGATGTTTTTCAGAGTGGGCTTTTTGGCATAGGTATTTATGAAGTATCAATAGCCATAATAATTCTTATTACTGGATTTCTTTTTAGAGGACTCGTTGAATCAAGAGTTATAAATTGGTTAAAGGTATTATCCTCAAAGACTAAGTCTGAAATAGATGATGTCTTACTTGAAGCCTTAAGAAGGCCTCTAGGATATATCCCTGTAGCTTTAGCTCTGTATTTAATTACAGTATTCCTTCCTTTAACAGGAGCAGCTGAATTAGTTGCAATAAATTTGGTTAAGACAGTAGTAGCATTTACTATTTTTAGTGCTATGTCTCATTCAGTTGCACCAATTTTTGCGGCTGTATCTGCCACGTCTATTCTCACACCGTCAATGACTACTTGGCTTGAAAGAGCTGCAAGATTATTGATTTGGATAGTTGGAATTGGGGTTATTCTTGATATTTTTGGCATACAAATAGGGCCATTGGTTGCAGGATTGGGACTGTTTTCTGTAGCAGTAGCTCTCGGAGCACAGGATCTATTCAAAAACTTAATATCAGGAATATTAATTATTGGTGAGAACCGATTTCAACCTGGCGATAGGATTGAGGTTACTGGTGAGCTCCACGGTATTGTCGAAACTATTGGATTTAGATCTACAGTGATTAGATCTTTTGATACTGCACCAATGATAATTCCGAATAAAGATTTATCAGACGTAAAGGTTGTAAATCATGGGAAGATGCTCAACAGAAGAATTAATTGGAAAATAAATCTCACATACTCTACGACTGTTGAGCAACTTGAAAAAATAAGAACTGAGATAAAAGAATATATCCTTGCAAATAAAAACTTTGAAGTAAAAGGTGGATTGGATCCTGTGGTAAAAGTAATTGAGCTTGGTTCAAGCTCAATTGATATCTTAATTGTTGCATATGCGTCGCCATTAGGTTTCGCAGAATTTAATGAGCTTAAAGAGCAACTAGTCTTTAATATTATGAAAATTGTTAAAGCAAATAATTCAGATTTCGCTTTTCCTTCAACCTCACTTTATGTAGAAAGCATGCCATAGCAATCGTGCCAATGAGTGATCAGTTAATCTTATCAATAACTATAACAGCTCTACTTGGAATGTTTATATGGGGAAGGTTCAGATATGATGCTGTTTCAATTTTTGCGTTATTTGTTTTGATCGTTTTGGAGGTAATCCCAGCAAACGATGCGTTTAGTGGTTTTGCCCACCCTGCTGTTATCACTGTTGCATTGGTATTGGTAATAAGTCAAGGGCTATCTAATTCCGGGCTTGCTGGTTTAGTAGGAAAAATTATTGGCGGAAGAGAGTTTACCGAATTGCAATTTATGATGAGTTTATTATTTATTGCAGCGTTGCTATCTTCATTCATAAATAATATCGGTGCGCTTGCAATATTACTTCCAATCACACTTAATATTTGTCAAAAAATGGAATGGCAGCCCTCTAAATACCTAATGCCGTTAGCTTTTGCTTGTATTCTAGGTGGAATGAATACTGCTATTGGCACTCCACCAAATATTATAATTTCTGAGTACAAAGCTACTATTACCGATAGTAATTTTATGTTTTTTGATTTTTCATATGTAGGATTTTTAATCACATTATTTGGAATTTTTTTTATCTCTATTATTGGCTACAAATTCATCAAAATTAGAGTAAATAAGGATTTAGATAATCAACTGATCAATCTGAAAGGGTATCTATTTGAAGTAGAAGTCAATGAATCAAGCTCTCTGATTGGGACAACCTTATCTGGCTTTAAAAAAGAGGCTGGTGAGGATACTGATGTATTAGGTATAGTCAGTGAAACTGGGTCAATAAAAAAAGTTAAAAATAATTTAAGAATCAAAGCAGGACAAATTTTGGTTATTAAAACGCCACCGGATGATCTTGGAGATTTACTAAGTCGTTTTGATTTTTCTATACCAAAAGAACTTCATTCTTTTGAAGAAGAAGACCTTGATGAAATTGAAGCTATGATTACTCCAAGCTCTCGATTGATTGGACGTAAATATGACTTTTTCCAGAAACTCGCTTATGAGGAATTAAATCTATTGGGAATGTGGAGAAAGGGATCTCGATATAGAACGCGTCTCACACGAGAGACATTTAAAGCGGGAGATGTCCTTTTAATGGGCACCAGAGATTTAGATGAGGAGGATGTTACTTATAAGATTCAACACTTGGGGCTTATGCCTCTCAGACAAAGAGAGCTACAAACAATTCCTAGCAGAAGTAGATTATCAAAAGGCATTTTCTTTTTTATGCTTTCAATATTTTGTGTTGCAATAGGGTTATTAAATTCAGCTTCAGCATTTTTAATTTGTGTACTTAGTTTTGCAGGGATCAAGATCATTAATTCTGATTTTTATAGAAATATTGATTGGCCTATTATTATAATGTTGGCTGCAATGATACCAATAGGTTCAGCAATCCAAAGCACTGGATTGAGCTCTCTTATCTCAGAACAAATATCTGTTTACGCAAACAGCTTAGATTTATTTTGGATCTTACTAATTATCTTAATTGTTACTATGCTGATTACAGACATTATAAATAATGCTGCAACAGCGGTGATTATGGCACCAATTTCTGTGGGTCTAGCAAATCAATTAGGCTATCCTATTGAACCGTTCTTGATGGTGGTCGCTGTGGGCGCATCTAGTGCATTTTTAACTCCAATTGGACATCAATGTAATACTGTCATTATGGGGCCTGGAAATTATAAATTTACTGACTATTGGAGATTGGGCTTGCCACTTGATCTTCTTATTTTAGTCGTTTCTGTTCCGATGATACTATTTGTATGGACCTAGTGTGATGGTAGACCCGAGCAGATTTGAACTGCTGACCTCTGCCATGTCAAGACAGCGCTCTAACCAACTGAGCTACGGGTCTAAAAGCGTTTTATTCTAAACTAGCAAACAATAAACGTAAATTAAGCTGATCTTTCAATGATAAATTTTTTTGTAGCGTCAAGTATCTCCTTTTCTTGAGCATCTTCGGTTTTATTAAACTTTTCAATTTCCTCTAAAGCCTTCTCAGTTGATCCCCAAGGGCCAGCAGTATTTAATCTTTCATCTAAAAAGTCATTGTATCTTTGCATCATATCTATTGGAGCTCTGTCAGGATATAACTGACAAATTAATCTTTCAGCAAGAATTTTAAATCTTTCATCATTTAGGTTCATTGCTATCTTTATTTTGTAATCAATATCATCGATTCGATGAAAATCTTTTATAAGTTCCGCATCATCATTTTCTGGAAAACCACTATAGATTTTTTGCTCAACATACTCCGGTTCTGGAAAGTTAAATATTCTATCTTGCATAGCTTGACTTACCTTTTCAAAAAATTCTTGATTTTCCTTAACAAGCTTTGCTCTTTGTAGCAAAAGTTGTGGGTCAACATCAAAAATATTTTTGTCCTCAATCATTTCAAATGGACATATTGGAATGCTTTTATTAATTTTATATTTTTTAAGTGGTTCGTTTTTGCCACTGGTTTTGAGCATTTTAAGAATTTCAGAATATTCTAGATCAAATATTTCATCAGGATCATAGCTTAGATCAAAAAAAACAATTTCATTTGGTCTTGACGCATCAGTACCGCAACAGACAACAGGATATCTAAAAATTTCTCTTTTAAAGTACTCGCCCAAACACAAAAATGTTTTGCAATTAATTGCCTGTTTTAATCCTATTTTAGTTGCTGTTTTAAGGATATAAGTTACCCACTCCGGATACTTACTATTAATTTTTTCTATGAGAGATATCATGAAATGACAATCTGCTATAGCATCATGTGCATTTTCAGTTTGTACGCCATTTCCTTTTGCAAAATCTTCTAATTTCATGCTAATAGATGGTCCACCTTCAAAAAGTGGAATATTTAAAGCATCTGGAAAAAAGGCAACTAGGTTCTGGAACATAATAAAAAGGTCTAATCTGCCATTATCATTCGTATTGGTAAGATAGATATCTAACAAATTCCAATAAAATTGCCTTCTGATAAGCTCTTCATCAAAGGCATGTCCATTATAAGTAATGAATATGCCTGGTTGCTCAAGAGTCCACTCCCTCCATTTATAATGAATATCACACATCATTTTAAAATGAGATGTATTAGATTTGAGCAAATTAGTTTTCTTATTTGTAAGCATGGCGCCTGCTTTTGGAATAATCCAAGGTAATGGGCCACATGAAACATCTTGTTGGTCTATAGGAGTGAACAATTCATTGGTGAGAATTGATCCACACTGTATTATTTGTGCAAAATTAATTAATTTGTCAGTAGTTTCAGTATCATAAAAAATGATACTGGTCATTTAATTCTTAATGGTAATCTGATCAATTACTCATCCTTGCTGAAATACTTACCTAATTCAAATCTTGCAACAGCTCTTCTGTGAACCTCATCAGGACCATCAGCAAGTCGAAGTGTCCTCATTCCGGCATAAAAACGTGCCAAAGGAAAAACTTGTGATACTCCAGCTCCGCCATGAATCTGAATTGCTCTGTCAATAATGTCACAAACAATGTTTGGAACAGCTACTTTAATTTGAGCTATTTCACTAGCAGCAACTTTATTGCCAACTGTATCCATCATATGTGCTGCTTGAAGAGTTAAAAGTCTAGCCATGTTCAACTCAATTCGTGAATTGGCAATTATGTCAAAGTTACCTCCGAGTTGTGCTATTGGTTTACCGAATGCCTCTCTTGATAAGCCTCTCTTACACATCATTTCAAGTGTTCTCTCTCCAAGTCCAATTGCCCTCATACAATGATGAATTCGTCCAGGTCCAAGTCTACCCTGAGCAATTTCAAAACCTCTACCCTCTCCTAAAATCATATTTTCTTTTGGTACTTTCACATTTTCAAACTTTAAGTGAGCATGCCCATGTGGTGCATCATCCCATCCAAAAACCTCCATCATTTTCCTTGTTTCTATGCCTTTTGTATCTCTTGGAACTAAAATCATTGAATGCCTTTTGTGTCTGGGCGATTCAGGATCCTGATCAGTAACGCACATAAAAATTATTATTTTGCATCGTGGATCACCAGCGCCGGAAGTCCACCACTTTTCCCCATTAATAATATATTCATCGCCATCAAGTACTGCGGTTGCTTCCATATTAGTTGCGTCAGATGATGCAACTCCAGGCTCTGTCATCCCAAATGCAGACCTTATTTCTCCATTTAGCAAGGGTGTTAACCATTCATCTTTTTGAGGCTCAGTCCCATAACGAACAAGCACTTCCATGTTTCCAGTGTCTGGAGCACTGCAATTAAAAACTTCTGAGGCAATACCTACTCTTCCCATTTCTTCTGCAAAAAAAGCATATTCAAAATTTGTTAGGCCAGCACCTAAATCACTCTCTGGCAAAAAAAGATTCCACAAACCTTGTTTCTTTGCCTTTGCTTTCATATCTTCCATTATTGGGGGTACACACCATCTGCCACCAGCCTCTGTTTGCTCATAATAAGTGGTCTCATTAGGAAGTATTTCCTTGTTAATAAATTCCTTGACCTTTTCAAGTAGCTCAGCAGTTTCTGATTTAAGTTCGAATTTCATTTTTTGCCCCTAACGTAACAATATAATATCACTCAGAACTGAATTAAAAAGTAATAAGAGCAGATTATATTGATAAATTTTTGTATCTTGAGGTGGTCTTTATTTATAACCAACAAACTGTTATATTTAACTATAAGTTTCATGAATAATACTCTCACTTTTAATAAAATTACTATCTAACAAATGAAAATAAGCTCATTCGATCTCAATCTATTTGTTATTATGAATGCTATCTATACTGAGGGCAGCTTAACCAAGGCTGCAGAAGTTGTTGGTATTACTCAACCTGCTGTTTCCAATGCTTTATCCAGACTAAGAGAAAAATTTAATGATGATCTTTTTGTAAGAACAGGTAGCGGGATGGTACCCACACATAAAACTGAAAATATAATTAATGATATTCAAAATGCGTTAAGCTTAATGCAAAAAAGTGTTAATGAGCCTGATGAGTTTGATCCACTCACAAGTGAGCGCACTTTTAGGATCTCTTTAGGCGATATATCTGAAGGAAGAATATTGCCCCACATCCTCGAAAAAATTAATGCAACGGCTCCCAAAATTACAATAGAGAGCTTTTATACGGATAGACATGAAATAGTCCATTCACTTGCAACCAACGAACTGAACTTTGCGATAGATCCAATTATTCCAAGATCAAAGGACGTAGTATCTCAAAAAGTTTTTGAAGATAAATTTATATGCGCACATAGAGCCAATCATCCCATCACAAAGATCAAAAATTTTGATATGAATGCTCTCTTAGAACAAAAATTTATCAACATCTCAAACAGAAAACGTGGTCCATCTATAATTGACGTAGAACTACAAAAATTTCAACTAAAAAGAGATGTAGCATTAAGAGCTCAACATTTCTTAGTTACTCCTGAAATAGTTCGTTCAACTGATCTGGTCTTAGTTTGTTCACAAAGTTTTGCTAAAAAACATGGTTTACATTTTGCAGAATTACCTATTGAGCTTCCTCCAGTTGAGCAATATCTTATTTGGCATTCAAGTGATGATAATGATGGATCACATATCTGGATGAGAGAAACAATTACTGAAGCTTTTCAAGCAGCTAAAAAGAGTTAGCTTTTTTTTGCAACACCGTAATAGTGAAAAGAAGCAATCTTTGGTCCTTTGATATATTTCTTTTTAAGTTCTTCAAAACTAAACCCGGCATTCCTAATCAGATCTTCTGTATTTCGATTTAAATTGCATCCACCAGCAATCTTTTTCCAGTAAGGTGCTATTCTATGTTGCCATTTTTGAATACTTTCTTCGGGAGAAAGTCCATGCTCAACAAAATAAAGCCTGCCATCATCTTTTAGCACTCTGCTAATCTCAGATAAAGCTCTTTCTACATCAGGTATAGTACAAAGACTATAACCAACTACAACACTGTCAAATGCAGAATCATTAAATGACATTGATTCTGCTGAACCTACAATAAACTCAACAGGAAAAGGTAAAGACAACATATTTATTTTTTGTTTCGCGATCTTAATTGAAGGTTCTGCAGGATCAATGCCCACTACTGATTCAACATTAGAATGATTATAGTGTTCTAGATTCAATCCAGATCCAATGCCGACCTCAAGAATTTTGCCCTTTGCTTTTGGAAATATTTGTTGTCTTTTTTTGCTGAATCCATCCAGCGAGCACATGAGATCAAGCAATTTTGGGAGAATGTATTTAGAATAAATCATTGTTGCCCACTTAAATCATGACCTGATCTAGAGACTAAGCCGCCATCACATGTGATGGTTTCTCCAACAGTGTAAGATCCTGCCCTTGAACACAAAAAGATTGCCAATCCAGCAATATCCTCTGGAGTACCGACTCTTTTTCTTGGATTCACCGAAGCTATACCTGAATAATCGAATGCAACTGCAGGTCCAAGCATATTGCTTGGAAATGGACCAGGAGCTATTGCATTTACTAGTATATCTTCTTTGACTAATCTGGCTGATAAAACTCTAGTTAAGTGGTGCACCGCTGCCTTGGACGCTCCATATGGATAAGATTCGAATACAGGCGTGCTTATACCATCAATGGATCCTATATTTATCACTCTTGATGGGTCATCATTTGTCGCATTTTTTCGCAATAATGGAAGTAACTGCTGGGTGATAAAAAAAGTACTTTTTACGTTTAAATCCATCACCTTATCCCATCCTTTTTCTGAAAAGGTATCGATTGGTTCAGCCCAAGCAGCACCGGCATTGTTAATCAAAATATCAATATGTGTCTCATGTTGTTTGATTTCATCACAAAATTTATCAACTCCTTCTTTTGTTGACAGGTCTGCTGCAATTGGAATGCATTCTTGATCGTAATGTTTAGATAGCTCTTTGGCTTTTGTTTTAAGTGCATCAAATTTTCTTGCTGTGATATAGACTTTTACTCCATTTGCTAAAAATCCAGCTGTAATCATTTCACCAATACCCCTTGAGCCACCAGTAACGACAGCAATCTTCCCTTCAACTTTAAATAATTCTTGTAAGTTCATTTGTTTACCATTGTTTTAATTGAATCTAATACTAATTGTTTCATTTTACAATTAAAATGCTTATATGCTTCTGTTTCAAAATTTTTTTCTTGCTATCGTTGGTATAGCTCTTTTAATTTGGGGTGCAGAAAAATTTGTCTTCTATTCATCCAACCTAGCTAAGAGGTTTGGTATAAGTGATTTGCTCATTGGTCTTACATTAATTGCATTTGGTACATCTGCTCCAGAAATATTCATTGGTATTTCAAGCATATTTAATGATGCTGGTGAGATACCTATAGGTACAATCATAGGCTCAAATATTTCAAATATTGCACTAATCTTCGGTATTTCTTGTTTTTTTATTCATAAAAAATTTGAGGTTGCTACTTCAAATATAATAATCTTGATTCTGGTAACGGTATTTACTGGAATCACGCTTTTTGACGGTGAAATATCTTACTTGGAAAGTTTTGGTCTTGTAATTTTATTTATTGCATTTATTTTAGTTCTATTTTCTAGCGAGAATTCTTACGTAAACGATAATAAATCATCTGAAGAATCACTAATTAAGATTAGTTTACTTTTATTTGTTGGCTTACTAGCTTTATCGATTGGAGCTCAGCTAGCTGTAACTTATTCTGAAAAAACAGCTATTATTTTAGGTGTCCCAGACTTAATAATAGGTCTTACATTGCTGGCATTAGGTACAAGCCTGCCTGAATTAGCCACCAGCATTTCCGCACTTAAAAATAAACAAAATGGTATTGTGATAGGTAATATTATTGGATCAAATATCCTCAATCTAGTTTTAATTACCCCAATGATTGGATTTTTTTCGTATGTGAAACTTGGAAGAGAAGTAATCTATAGAGACTTCCTAACAATGCTAACACTAACTATATTTTTTGTAATAGTGCTTGTTTTCCTAAGAAAATATGACTTGAATCTGAAATTTAGTTACTTTTTAGGCGTTGGGTTCGTTTTCAGTTACTTGGCTTATATCTCTCTTTTGGTCGGATTCATTTAATCTAAGATATATTAAAAAAATTATACAAATAAAAAAAGTGACTACTTCAAAGATAAAGAAGGCATTTAGAAAACCAGGAGCTGTTGGTATCAAAGATAATAAATATCTACCAAAAGCAATTGCAAATGTTAAAAATGCTAATAAAGACAAAACTTTTTTAGCAACATACTTACTGAATATTCCTACCAAACAAAGAAGTCCAACTAATACATTAATACCACCATACACACCTGCTACTTCTGAATAGCCAATTGGTGCGGTAACACTTAAACCCACTGCGACCATAAAAGAGGGAAAACTTTCACTTAAGATGTCTCTAACAGGATCAATGATCGCCCAAGCACCAAGTAAAAAGTAAATTAAAAAGTATAAAAAAAGAAAAATTCTAATTGTCCAGATCATAATTAGAAAATTTCGTTTTTTCTCTTGTTATGTGCTCTTCTAACTAAAAGAGTGGTAAATAAACTTATAATGAAAATTACTAGATAGGTTATTGTAAAGTCTATGGTAAAAAATCCTATAGACATACAAAGTGTCCAACTGGTAAAAATTACATACACTGGCCAAATTGGTGAAGTGGGATTTCTGCCTGATAAATACCTGTACAAAAAATATATAATAGTTACAAAGATCGCTGGAATCACTGTTCTTTCTCTAAAAGTGACTACATACTCTTCTGTAATTCCAGTTGGAAGAAAAAAAGGGTACTTAAACCATTCATAAAAAAAGAGAATTCCTACAGATTGTGCCGCAAAAAAGACGAGCAGTACGTATAAAAATATAGTTGTAAACCTATCCATTATTCCCCTAAAAAAGAAGGAAATAATAAAACATTTTTAAGAAATTTTAAAATGTAATAAAAAAAGCCCTCAAAAGAGGGCTTTTTCTAGACAATTCTATATTAAAAATTAATTGTATATTTAAGCACCACAGTTCTTGGTGGAATCCACTGCATCCAATTCCTTGGTCTCCATGAAGTATCATTAACAGCATAAATGAAGGCTTCAGTTCTCTCATCTGTAAGATTATCTATTGAGAGTTGTAAGACAGAGTTGTCAGTTATATCTAGACCAACATTAAGATTAAGTTTTGTATAGTCAGGAGAACTATTCAAAGGATCCTCCGCAAAAGTAGCGAAACTATCGCCATAGTAATTAAGATCTAATCTAGCAAATGCTGGATATGACATGAAGTTAGAGTCATAGACTAGTCCTAAATTCCATTGTTCCTCAACAGTATTTGGTAATCTGTCACCAGCTTTAGCACTCAATGAATCAATATCAATAGAGGTTTCAGCTGTCATAAGACTACCGGCAAAATCAAGGGATAAGCTATCGTTGATTTGATATACAAAATCAACCTCATATCCTTTGGTTTCAGCTTCACCACCATTAAAGTTGAATGACCAACCACAACCTGGCCTTACGCTTATGATAATGCCCTGCCAATCCACCCAGAATGCTGTTGCATTAAATTGAAAGTTGTCACCTCTCATTTTTACACCAAATTCTGTTGTTTCAGCATCGTCAGAATTATAACGTCTTGTAAACGTAGCTTGAGCCAATGGATCAGCTGCACAAAATGGCGGTAATGGAGAATTATTTCCACCTGGTCTGTATCCTGATGCTCTTGTTGTGTATAAAGTTAAATCTTCTGTAGGTCTATAAGTAAGTGCCAGCTTTGTTCTAGTATCGCTTTCAGTTCCTGACTCCGTATCACACTTAAGACCATCAGGACCGCTACCATCACAACCATTATTACCCATATAGAAAATACCATACTGCAAACCCTGGAATGCATCTGAAAGTTTATAATCCCTAATACCAGCAGTAATAGTAAGTTTGTCAGTTATATTAAAATCAAATTGTCCATAGTATGAAGTTTCATCCTGAAATGAATAGACTGTTGAAGAACCATAATATAGATTGGGATAGCCAGGCGAGCCCTCACAGTATGGCGGACAATAGACATCACCAGAATATTCACTTGGACTTAGTCCTGCAGCATAAAGCATAACGTATTCAAGCCACTCTCTGTTTATTGCATACTGAGTTTCTACCACTCCAGAACCGCCATCAAATTCCGATCTGTAATATCCAACAGTCCACTCTATAGTACCTGGATCAGAGGAAAACCTAATCTCTGTAATTGTTTCTTCATCATCGTCGTCGAACACAAGCAATGGTGCAGGTACATAATCATCCATATCAATACGAGCCCAATCTGTTAAAAAGTCAGATTCATATTCATTTTTAGTAACTATTAATTCAGCTGCAAAGCCATCAAACTCATATGTAAGATGAGAAGTAAAAGTATCCACAGTAGTTTTGTGGACTTCATCTGCTGCCAAAGCATGTGAATACTGAGGATCATAGGCGCCTAGGCTAAATTCATTAGCAATTGCACTTAACCTTGCACAGGTTGGATCGCCTGCAAAATTATAAAAGTAGTCACTTGCAGCTGGACAATTTGGAACGTAAACATCTGCGTTACCTGGCTTATCTTGACCAGGCTCTTTAATACCAAAATCATCCCTGACAGTGCTTAAATATCTTACATATCCACTTAAAGGACCGCCGTCATCGAATGCCATGGTCAACATAATGTGCGACTCATCTTCCTCACCTACAGTTGCACCGGTTTGTATATTCTTATAAATTCCTGGAGAGACTGAGTTTGTATAAACAGCTCTGAGAGCGATGTCAGATGTTAGTGGTAAATTGTACATAACATCGATACTTTCATAAGCATCCGAGGCCTTGACTTTATCACCATAACCAATTCTAACTTTCCCATATGCCGAAGAAGGATCAGGTTTGTTAGTGACATATCTGATGGTTCCTCCAATTGCATTTGAGCCGTAAAGGGTGCCTTGCGGCCCTCTTAAAACTTCAATCCTTTCTATATCAAACAGATTATTAATTGAGCGATTAATTTCATCAATAAACACCGATGTGGTTCCTGAAGATCTTTGAGCTGTAGAAGTATTAAGTCCTCTAAAAGAAAAAAATCTTGCTCCACCCGGTGTAGAAACACCAGCTAATGTCCTAAGGTAATCTTCAGGTGAGGTAATTCCTCGGTCTTCAAGCAATTGTTCAGTAATTACAGAAATATTCATTGGAATTTCCTGAACAGATTGTTCTTTTTTATTTGCGGTTACAATTACTTCTTCAACATCCTCTTGTGCAAAAAGCATCAGTGGAGAAGCCAGTATTGCTAAAAAATACATTAATTTTTTCATATTTTTCCCTCTATGACTTATTGTTTTATACATATTAAACCTTTATACCCAAATTATGCAATTTCTATACCAGTTTTTTAGATTATTGTGGTTATTGTTTAAATGATTCTAAATTCCCCAAAAAGCAAATATTGGGGCTATATATACTCCATAAGAACCTGGAAATGATGAACCTTTTGTTGGTTGATTTTGAGTCATAATAACTCCTACTAGATTAGTTTGGGGACTTACAAAAAAGTGCGTGCCATAAAATCCAGACCACCAAAAATCACCATCTCTATCAACTGATACTGATTTTTCAGAATCTATAACAACTCCAACTCCTAAGCCAAACCCAACACCCTCAACCTGACCGACCAATACTCCTTCTTTAACATGAGTTTGGGTCATTAATCCTATTGATTCAGGGGAAAGTATTTTAATTCCATTATAAGTGCCTTGATTCCATAACATTAATGCAAAACGCATATAATCAGGAGCTGAAGATACTAAGCCACTGCTCCCTGGTGTCCAGTCTAAAGGGTTGCTTCTAGGTTCAACTATATGAACCAAATTTCCATTTTCTTTTGAGTATACTTCGGCAATACTTTTTTGATTCGTTTCCATGCTTAAAAAATTTGTATTGAGCATGCCTAATGGCTTAAAAATTTCATTTTCCAAGTAAACATCAAATGTAGCACCAGATACTACCTCAACAATTCTTGCAAGTAAGTCTGTTGACCATCCATACCTCCATGTTTCTCCAGGATCCTCATATAATGGCACCCTCATAATTTTGTTTACTCTTTCTTCCAAAGATCCTAGACCGCTAAAAATATAATTCTCTCCCCACAACTTTCCTAAATCAGACTTTCCTTTTTCATCTCCAATACCAGATCTAAAGGTGAGTAGATCAAAAATTGTAATTTGTTTATTTAATGGTCGAGTTTCTATTTTGCCATCTACCCCAGCAGATTGAGAAATTGCAACGGTCATATCATTTGCGTTTGGCAAGTAAAGATTTATCGGATCATCCAATTTAAGTTTGCCTTCTTCCATTAATTTTAAAATTGCTACAGCTGTAACTGGCTTAGTCATGGATGCTATTCTAAATCTTGTATTTACTTGCATCGGAATTTCAGATTCAATATCTGCAAATCCTTTGGCTGTGGCATGAATAAGATGTCCATCTTTTGCAAATAAGGCAACGTAACCAGAATCAGCGCCTCTAAAAATATTAATTTTAAAAAAACTGTCTAAACCAAACTTTGAAATCCAACTAAGCATTGGTGGTTGTTCATAATTTGCGTTAGCAGGTGGTACATAGGGGAATGAAGTTGGGACCTCACTGCATGATACAAACGCAATAGTTAGAGAAAATATTATAAAATTTCTATACTTTTTCATAAATTATTTTGTATCATGTAATTTAAACATAAATTCGTTTAGCCAAACAATTTTTGCACATTTTCTATGACAGAACAGTACTCAAAGTTTGAAAACTATAAACCCCCATTTCCTTTTAACAGGCCCTATAGCGCGACTATTTTAAGCAAGTTCAGAAAAGCTGTTCGATTAAGAATGCTGCAAACAATAGAGCAATATCATTCAAAACAAATCATTGAAGTTGATGACTATAAGCTAGTAGCGCATTTTCATATCAAAGAAAGTAACAATAAAAATATTTATTTATTGCCTGGATATCTAGGTGGGCATAACTCAACTTACATGCTCAATTCACTAGAGTATTTTTTTAATAGAAATTGGAATGTAATTAGGCTTAATCCAGTTGATCATGGTGATTCATTAAAGTTAAATAAAAAATTTTTTCATGCATTGCATGATCAGATTGTAGCAAATGCCCTAGAACAAATTATTGATCCAACAAAAGATTGTTTTTTGGCAGGTTTTTCATTTGGTGGAAATTTTGCATTGAGGATTGGAACTTCAAATTTTGCAAGTAAATTTAAGCATATCGCAGGCATTAGCCCAATGATTGACCATGAAACATCTATAAGAGAGTTACCTGACTTTTTTATTCGATATTACAACAATAAATGGAAGCACACATTTCGAGTCAAAGAAAAAATATGGTCCGATTATAATTTTTCTAATTTCTATAAAATGAATGATTTTTTTGAAATGATTAAATTATTTTTACCAATTATTCTGCCCGACATGAAATTTGATGATATTAAAGATTTCTTTCGCATGTATGAAATAAATGAAGCTGTGATTCAAAATCTTAAGACTAAGGCATCCATCATTATTGCCGAAGATGATCCTGTGGTGCCCTTTCATACAACAAAACACCTGTCGGATAACTCTCATGTTAATTTTCTTAGTACCAAGTATGGAGGACATAATGGTTTCGTAGAAAATTTTAAGTTGGAAGATTTTTCTATAAAAATTTTAGAGGAAGAGTTTTCAAAAAATACCTAATCTAAGATCTCATACTCTATCCAATCAACCAAAAATCTATGTTGATCAGGATTAGACTTATTTGAGCAATATTGGTCTACACATAAATCTAAATTATTAACTCTGTAATCATCATACTTGCCACCAATAGCCACATTTAAAATCATGTAATATTCTCTATTAAATGGGAAATCATATTTTTTAAACTCATTATTAGAACTATTTATATTTAAATAAGGTTCGGTATCATCGTTTAAAAAAAATTTTATGTTGTCCCTTCTCCACTCCAATGTAATTGAGTGAAATGTTTCTTGAAAATTTACTTTGTTTGGAACAACTGCTTCTCCAACAAATGCAGCTTTTTTGTCAAATTTTTCACCAAAATGAAGTGCAGAGCTTGCTGTGTTTGCGATCCTTCCTCGATGCTCCATGATATCTATCTCCCCTCCCTGAGGCCAAAGAATATCCTCTTGAGGCATCAACCAAAAAGCAGGCCAAACTCCTTCGCCTTGAGGCACTTTAAAACAAATAGTAATTCTGGAAGGATATGTAAAAGTTTTTTTATTTTTTGTATGTATTCTGGCAGATGTGTACTGCAGTTTGTTACTTGATTGATATACCTTGTTGTTATAGATGGGTTGAATTTTTAAAAGGCTATCTTTAACTGTCAAATTTTTTGTAGTGTTTGAATTCTCTATGATAGGAGGCTTTAAATAGTATTGAAGCTCACCATTCCCCCAACCATCAATATATTGTCCATCACTGTAAAAGCCATTACTTTCCGCATAAGTCCAAACAGATGAGGAAAGTGACATGTCATTAAAATCTTCCACCCATGTTAATTTCTTATTTTGAGTACGAGGCTTACAGTATGATGTTTTTGACTGAGCAAATTTATCTAATTCAATAAGTCTGGTAAATAGAATGTCGCCCTCATCTGCCATTAGAGGTGTAATTAAAAAAGCAAATAACAAACTCAATATGCGCATATTCTTGTCAAAAAAGATGGTAGGGATGGAGGGAATCGAACCCCCACGCCTTACGGCACTAGTTCCTAAGACTAGCGTGTCTACCAGTTCCACCACATCCCCGGAACGAGAAATTATATCTCAAGTTTTAAAAAGAAAATGATTTAATTTGCTTTAATACTGCCTGACCATTCAAGAGGATTTTTAACATGCCTCTCTTCTTTGCTTAATATAATAATTCCATACTCTGCTCTAACATCACAAATCCTTTTTTCCAATAAATTTTTAGGAGCAATAAATGGCCATTTTTTTTTCATTTTAAGTGCCCTCAAAATAATTTTAAGTTTTATAGGCGCAATCTTTAATGCGGTATAGATTAGTTTTAATACACCAATTTCTTCAAAAAGTTTTTTTTGAAGTTCTTTAAGTTCTTGTTTCCCAATGTAGCTTAGCAAGTATTTCCATTTAAACTCTGTTCCCCAAAGAACCCATGTATCCAGCATAGATTCTTGCTCAATGGTTGTATCAAGCCCAAAAATCACATGAGTGGCATCATGATCCCTTATCAATTGACTGCCTTCAAAATCTCGCAATTTATCTTTGTTGTTTTGGACTAGGTATTCTCTATACTCTTCGATTCCCTCAAGAACTGTCATGTCTGTATTCTGATCTTGGTATTTAAGCATGATTGTAATTAATAACTAATTTCATTCTTTCTCTTTTTATGCGAGATGAAAAGAATAAGAGCTAGAAATAATTCACCCAATAATACAAACAATCCAAAATGAGTGTATCCATCAATTATAAAGCTGATGATTCTACCTAATGCTATAAATAACATGATGTATGTAAGCATCATTGCAATTGAAAGGGTTTTTCTTGAAAAGGTATACCTTAAAATAAGATATCCATATGCTAGAAATGAACCAGCAAACAATGATCTAAATTCAGATGCAGTCTCTAAATTTCCAGCGTAAACTGGAACGAGTATTAAGTCAGATAAATCTCTTTTGAACATCACAAAGCAGCCTATTCCAATAAGTAAGATTGAGGAGATTATCAAAGATGTTTTAATCATGAATTACAAAATTCCAAGTACGTACAAGGCAATGAAAAATCCAATCAAACCAATAAATAACCAAAAATACAGTTCTTTATCGTTATTTGCCCTGTAAGCATTGATAGCAAATCCCCAGCAAATAATAGGACCCATTACTAAAAATCCATATCCAATAAGCAATCCTATTGGGATTAAAGCCAACAATAAAAATCCTTGTAATAGAAATCTATTCATTGATTTATTTTAGCAGAATTAATTTTTTTCAATCCAAATAGGAGATGTCCATGCACGTTCTTGCACAAATTTTGGGATATTACCCTGATCTTTCTCACAGTAATTATTATTCTCCATGCACAATTGATGAGACCATCGACAAGTTGGAGCTGAAATTACTCTTAAATAGTATGATGCTTCCATATTAGGAGAATGGTTTTCATCTCTCCAAACTCCACAAAAATTTTTCTGCATTGGTCCATTCACCACGCATTTATCAAGATCTAAATCATATGCATCTGATGATTCATGCACGGTTATGATTTCTGATACTGAATCACCATTATCAAATGAAGACTTTATTATTTGTATTGCTGAAATAAATTGATTGGAATCATTCGCATCAGCTTTTGCTGAAAAAAAGAAGGTGGGCTTATTGGTTATGTTCTCTAATGTGCCACCCATTGGTACACCATTTTGATATCCTTTGATAACAGCATCTTGCTCATTACAAGAATTAAGTGATATATCTTCGCCAGCAAAAAATCGCACAATATACCTTGGACCTGATGTTGCATATGCTTCTTTGTTAAGAAGGGATTGAAAGATTTCATCTCGATTATTCTTTTTAGCCCATACAACAGCTAAGCCTCCAGGATTAAACTCAATATCATCAGGTAATCCTTTAGGTAATTTATCTCGTAATGATTTACCTGCGCCCCCATGACCAGGCATGGTAGCCTCATCCGTAGCACCAGGTATTGCTAAATGAGTATCAGTACTGCCAATAAAACCAATTTTAAAAGGATTAGTACCGTTCTTTTCTTTTAATGCTTGTCCTCTTGAAAGTGCATATCTTGCAAAACTTTCTTTTGGAATTGGATCGTCACTACCAAGAAATTTTGCTCCAAAGTCTGCGTAACTTAATAATTCAAAATCACAATATGGATCATTCTCATCAATACACTCAGAAGAGCCCTTATGTTGAAAAATTTCTATTAATGGTTCACGTTTAGAGATCATTTGATAGTCTTTTAACTCAGGATCTTCAAAAATAAGACCATTAGATAAATTAGAGTTATGAGGAATGACTACATAATCACAATCAGAAGTGCATGATGCATTCAATTGATCCCATAGATCTTCTCTTGTGGTTGCTTCATAAAAACTAATTGGTTTGCTAGGTACACTATTATTTTTAAAAATGACATTTCTATGAAGATTGCTACCTGAATACCTTGCTCCGGTCCATTCATAACCAATAAAAGATGTGAAACTACAATCATTTTTTGGATCATTGTATTTTTCTGCTGCATTAATAATTTCTTGCCATGGTTCAATAGACGCCTCAAGACAAAGCTCTCTATTTTCACCACAAATACCTAACGGAGCTGACTGACTTGCTCTTTGATTCATATAAAAGTAGGCAAGTTTTGGAAAGTTTCTGTATACCATACAAGTCAATGAATTATATGAAACAGAATCTGAGGTTTCACAAAGATGTACTTCACCCAATAATTCCGCATGATCTGTTATAGCCATAAAATCTAAGGGTTGCGATAATTTTGAGCTTCTTAATGCATTACCATTTTCATCGTAGGGTTGAATCGATATTCTCTCTCCCATTGCATATCTATATGCATCATCGGGTCTATTGATTGTTCCTTGAGTAGCTGCGTCTAAAGACAGCGCAGTATGGACATGTAAATCACCAAAAAGTGGGATCTTTTCATCATAAGTAATTTCACAGCTACTAAAAATATAAAAAGGTAAAAACGTAGAGATGATCAGTAATTTATTCATTTGGCTGGCGTTAGAAAGTCTTCAAATTGTTTTTGTAATCTTTGCATCCCTTTGATCCATCTATCTCTGTCATTAGCTTTTCTTTGTGAATACTCAAGAACCTCCTCATGAGGGGTGATTAAAAATTGCTCTGTTTCAATTGCATTTAAAACTTCAACAGCAACTTCCTCAGGCTCCATCATGCCATCAACACCAGCTACACCTGGACCATTTTCTGTCATTGCAGTTCTAACAGCTTGGGGACAAAGACAAGATACACCAATACCTTTTTCTCCATAGGTAATTTTAATCCATTCAGCAAAACTTATAGCAGCTGATTTGGTAACTGAATATGGAGCCGCACCTAACTGAGTTAATAAACCAGCAGCAGATGCAGTATTCACTAAATAGCCTGACCCTTGTTCTAACATTTGTGGTAATAAATGTTTCGCTGCAAAAATATGCGCCATCACATTAACGTCCCATATTTCCTGCCAATTTTCCGTTGAAACATCCAAAAAGCCAGGCATGCCAGTAATGCCGGCATTTGAGCAAAAAATATCAATTCCAGAAATAAGGCTGTTACATTCATCAATTACCTTGATAATGTCCTTTTCAAGTCCAACATTTGCCTCAATTGCATAACCTGAGATAGTTTCTGCAACAATTGTTGCTTCAGTAATATTTTGATCAACACAAACAATAGACTTTGCATCTGCGGCTTGAAATGCAATTGCGAGCGCCTTTCCTATTCCGCTTGCTGCACCTGTAATGACTACTCTTTTGCCACTAACTTTCATGATTTAGTTTGTACTGTTGAAGAAACTTTGAAAACACCCATAATCTATCTTGCCCCCACAATGATAATAATACATTTTTATTGCTATCTAATAATCTAAAACTCGGCACACCCCATAGCCCTCCTGAATATAACTCCTGTCGATTTGCTTCAAGCATCGAGTGCCATTCATCATTGTGTAATTCTTTATTCGCATCTTCCCAATTAAGTCCTGCATCGAGAACAACCTTCTTTAAGCCTTTTTTATTATTAATGTTTGTACCATGCTTAAAGGCATGTTTAAGGAAACTTGAAATGAGCTCAACATGTCTATTTTGATGAAAAGCCCAAGAATATAGGGCATAACAATCTTTTGCTGGTTGTCCGATTGGATCATAGATTTTTCCAAATGGATTTCCAATGGTTCTTGCCTCTCTCGCAGCATCAGAAAAGATATATATACCTTTCTCACGAGTTGCTGGAACTCCTCTCATAACCATTGGCAAAACAGGTTTGATGCATAAATCTAAGCCTTTTGATTTTGCAAAATCAACTGCTGTGTCAAAAATAAGTGCAGTGTAAGGACTTCTAAGTGAGGGATAAATCTCAAATGTTAGCTCTTTGAATATTGGATCAAATGATAAGTCTAAATCTGGTCTAGGATATTTGAGATTAGCGTTATTTAATTTATTTAAACCTAAGTCTATAAATCTCTTCTCCAAGTGATACAACCGATCAACCCCCCAATACCACTCATCGCCATAATAAAACATACCTCCAGAATAATGTTTTAATTGTTTTTGCCTCGCTGAACCAAATTCGAGTACAGATTTAGTTTTTTCCAAGTCCGCTTTTCCGTTTTTATGAGCAAGTTTCTCTAAATCGTCTTTGTTATTGGTCCACACGGCTTCAGAAACTTTATTTATATAGTTCATCATGTTGTTTGAACTTTGATTAGCAAGGATTGAATTTGCTAGCAATATCTGAGCTTTAGTGGGTTTGTCATAGACTGATGGAAAAGTCAGACCGTAATGCTTTGCTATCTGGTTGGAATCATATGCGGCTAGCTGTAAAAGTAGATCTGGTTCTGGAGAATTTTTTCCTTGGGGGCCATTAACCAAATAGCATTTTATTTCTACATCATAAGAATCGCTGATAGTTTTTAATGTCTGTGCAGATAAATAACTATATGCATCCTCAATCTGATGAAAATACTCCAAGACATGTTTATTGTTATTTTTAAGTCTTGTTTGTTCTGCTTTGGATTGTTTGGCTGTCTGATATTTTTGACTGGTGACTTTTGTGAACAACCTAGAAGTAATCCATCTTCTAAGCTTTGAAGGATCCATGGTTGCAGCACCACCTTGCTCTTTGAATTTATTAGACATAAATTTAGCTTAAGCTAAAACTTTAAGTTTTTGATCAATAATATTATTAGCCTCTGACATGATGCGATTAATTAATTCTTCAACGGTAGGTATATCGTTTACTAATCCAGCAACCATGCCGCATGACCAAGCACCTGCTTCCATAGTACCCTCATGCATAATTTTTGGATAAACACCAGCAACCTCGTCAACGATATCTGCAAAAGTTAAGTTTTCTCCTAAGGCTTTTTCTTTTTCCATTAATCTTTCGACAGCAGAATTATTAAGGACGCGCTCTGTGTTTGTTAACGAGCGCATTATTAACCTTGTATCTAGTTCGCTTGCATTTACTATTGCTTCCTTTACGTTTTGGTGCACAGGAGCATCTTCGGTAGCTATAAACCGAGTGCCCATATTCATGCCTTCAGCACCCAATGCCATGGCAGCTATCAAGCTTCGCCCATCTGCCATGCCGCCTGAGGCGACAAAAGGAATTTCAAGCTCATCAGCTGCTCTTGGTAACAATATAAAGTTTGGTATGTCATCTTCTCCGGGATGACCTCCACATTCAAATCCATCTACAGAAACTGCATCACAACCAATAGATTGAGCTTTAAGTGAGTGCCTAACAGAAGTGCATTTATGAATAATTTTAATTCCTGCGTCTTTGAGTTTAGGTAAATATTCTGCTGGATTTCTACCTGCAGTTTCAACAATTGGGACATCCTTTTCAACAATTACGTCAACCAGACCCGGATAATCAGGAGGAGTTAGAGAGGGTAAAAAAGTAAGATTAACTGCAAATGGTTTATCCGTCATGGACTTGCACTTATCGATTTCATTAGCCAGTTTTTCTGGTGTTCCTTGAGTAAGACCAGTAATTGTTCCAAGACCGCCAGCATTTGAAACTGCTGCTGCTAACTCAGCAAAGCCAACATGATGCATGCCACCTTGAATAATTGGATGCTCTATTCCAAATAATTCAGTTATTTTTGTCTTCATACTAAATCCTATTTAATTAAACTTATTTCAATACTATCAGAGTTTAATGGCAAAACTACTAGAGTCCCATCTTTTGAAAGTGTCCAGTTTTCTCTAATATCATCTACCCCTCTTACAAAAATTTCAGCCATGAGGTTGTTACGTGGATATGGAACAAGATGATAAAAAACTAAATGATCAACATTTGCCTGATTTGCAATCATTGCAGCTTCTACAGGAGTAGTATGATAAGAAAGTATATCCTCCATGATTTTGGCAGTTAGAACCCTTTTTGCTGAAATTAAGCCATCTTCTAGCTCACTTAGAAGATGATTCGCCTGAGCCTCATGAAATAAAACATCAGCATTTCTAGCAGCATCAATCGTTTTTTGAGAATATTTAGTATCTCCACTTATTACTATTGATCTATCACCATACTCGAAACGAAAACCTAACGCTGGAGTAACAGGATCGTGTTCTACTTCAAATGCAGTGACTTTTAAGTCATCCACTTGGTAAAAAACTTCATTTAGGACATCAATTGTATTAGCATCAAATCCTACATTATCAAGCGGCGCAATATTATTACCATGATGAATATGTCTATAAATGTAATCGAGCTCATACGCTTTTTCAAACCCTTCAGTTACTCGTTTTACACCCCTAGGTCCATAAACTTGAAGTCGTCCTTGTCGTTGCTGAGCAATCCAAGTGTTCAAATGTAAATTAGGTAAATCAGAAATATGGTCTGAGTGAAGATGGGTTAAGAAGACTGCTTTAATTTTCGAAAAATCAATCTGCCAAGTAAATAAGTTTTCAACACTTCCACCTCCACTGTCAATAATATAATAGTTTTCGCCTGCTTTAATTAGGATGCATGTCTCTGCAATATTTTCTGCAGGAATGGGTGAACCAGAGCCACATACCAGCGCACTTAAAGCATCATCAGGAAATTCTTGAAAACTTGAAACTTGATTCAATACTGCTCTTTTAAGTAAAAAGTCCTGTACGATTTGTAATTTTGATAGAGCGTAAATTAATCCAACCAAAACTAGAGTGGTGAATACTAAATATCTAATTACTTTCATTTAATACGCTCTTTTAAGAGATAAAAAAAATAGAACTATCAAAAATCCTAAAACAAAATGCCCGCCTGTCACAGCAGGAGTGATGCCATTTGTGTATGCATCTAAATTAAATGGTGACATCACTCTAACACTCCACTCGATAATCCAAAATAGATACATTAACGGAATCAGATCTTTATATTTATATATAACAATCCAGCATACGAAGCAAAAAATTATTTGTGCAAGCCCCCATAAAGAAAACAGCTCATATATAACTGGAAGAGGATCTGGATCGCCTGAGATAACTATGAAATTAGCAATTTCATGCGTAGCAAACTCTGGAAAAAGCCAATGCAGAAATGATCTAATTGACATCAAGACCGTAAAAACTATAAAACCCCAATACGCGAAATTACTTCCAGCATAAAAATTATTGATAGTTGTTGGAAAAAGTAATTTTAAATAAGACACTTGCTCTTACTTTTTTGTTTCTATATTAAGTTGTCCGGCTAGGCCAGCTGTTCGATGTTTAGCGCTTTCTAAATACTCAGGATTTGTAATCATTTCTAACATTGCTTTTCTACTTGGGTATTCAACAATTGCAATAGAATCCCATATTGTGTCTGCTTCACCTAACATCAGTCTTGAAACTATGCCCGAAAAAATTAATTTCGCACCAACTTTTTTGAGATGTACTTTTATTTCCTCTGCATATATTGCATATGCCTCTGCACCCGATAATTGAGTATTTCTTCCATCCTCATATTCTGCATGCTTTTTAAATTTCAACAGATTAACCATCGAAATTGGAGTATCAACGTCTCCCTCAAAGAATCCTTGCATTTGCTCATCGCTTGGGTAGAGTTTATTCGAAACTTTCATTTTAACTCGATGGCTTTTTGAAATGCTGGTCTAGTGGAAATTCTTTCAACATAGCTCTTAATAGCACTTAACTCCTCACCCACACATCCTAATCTGTTTGCCATGAAACAAGCATGTCCTAACATTACATCAGCACCTGAAAATTTTCCAATCAAATACTCTTTATCCTCAAGATTCTGATTGATCGGAAGCAATGACTTTGTCAACAAGTTTTGTGCTTGTTTTAAAACTGTTTCGTCTCTTCGATCTGGAGGTAATAAGATTGTTTGAACAACTATTTGATTCATTGGTGGCATTACCATTCCCTCACAATAATGAAACCATTGAAGATAATGTGGAAAGTGTTCAGATTCGATTTGTGGTTTTAGCCCATTATTTTTATGTTTTTCAAGAACGTAATCTATAATTGCGCCTGATTCATATATGGAGACATCACCGTCTTCCAATACAGGCACCCTTCCGAGTGGATGTCTAGCTCTATGGTCTTGAGATTTTAATCCCTCTTTTGTAAATGGCAGTATTACAACTTCATATTCTAATCCAAGCTCTTCAAGCAACCAGATTACTCTTCCAGCTCTTGTATCAGCTACAAAATAAACCTTTAACATAAATAATCTCCCTTATTATTTTTTTACCATCTTGCTAGCATTCTTGCTGAACTCTTTTACTTTGCCTTCATCATCAAGTAATTTTTCGACTTTAAATGGTACATCTAAACCTTTTGAGATGCCTGGTTGCGAGTACATTTTTTTCATCCATTTGTTTAAATGCTCTAAGCCATCAATATTTACTCCTGACCATTTATATGTCCTGATCCAACACCAATTAGCAATGTCAGCAATTGAGTAATCTCCAGCAATCCATTCATGAGTTGATAATTGAGTATTAACCACCTCAAACAACCTCCTGCATTCATTATGGTATCTATCAATCGCAGGTTGTAATTTTTCTGGAAAATACCTAAAAAAAACGTTGGCTTGCCCCATCATTGGTCCAATTCCTCCCATTTGAAACATCAGCCATTCCATAACTTTAGCCCTTCCAGCTGGATCTGTTGGTATGAGTTGATTAGCCTTTTCTGCTAAGTAAATCATAATTGCACCTGATTCAAAGATTGATAGATGATTTGCCTCAATATCCACTATTGCAGGTATTCTGCCATTTGGACTAATCTTTAAAAAATCAGGCTTATGTTGCTCTCCCTCAAGCAAATTTACAAAATGTGTTTCATAATCCATTGCAAGCGCCTCAAGAAGACACGAGACTTTATGTCCATTAGGAGTTGGTGATGTATATAGGTCAATCATGCTGATAATTAATAGGAATCAATTGTAAAAGAAAACTCTAATATAGTTCAAATCACAAAAGATAAAAAAATGGCAGCTATAAAGCTGCCATTCAATATAAAAATGTTTGAGCTAGAAATTATAAGTTAGAGATAATCCAACTTGTCTTCCTCTATTGGTAACACCTTCATAGAAGCCTGAACCAATAGCGTTTCCACCCAGTATATTATAAAGATTATAATTACCTGCGATGAAAGCTAATTCTTGTTGATCAAGGACGTTTTTCACGAAAATGTTTGCATCCCATTGTTCATCAGCAGATCTCCAACCCAAATAGAAATTCGCTAGATACATTTCGTCTATCTTTAACGATTCGTTTAGAGATGATGATCTGTTATCTCTATAATTAACGTTGTATCTTGTATATCTTTCTCCACCTGCAAAAGAAGGAACAGTATGATCAAGAAAGAATGTCCAAGTTAATTCAGCTGCATCATTTAATGGTGTGCCAGTGATGTCTTTGGTTGCCGCAAGTAATCCACTATATGTCGGATCAACGGTATAACCCAATGCACCAGTATCATACTCGCTTTCATTGGTTGTAATTCCTCCACCTAAGACAATGCTATCACTAACAACATATTGATATTCAATATCAAAACCTGAAAGAGAAGCGTCATTATTAGTGAATAATCCACCTGCAGCCTCAACAATTACGTCAGGTGCTCCAAATGGAGTCAATGATCTGACGGTTGGATTAGACCATCTTTGCTGGAAACCATCAAAAGCATAGTCAAAATATGCAAGGTTAAGTTTTAATCTACCATCAAGGAATGTACCTTTCATACCAAATTCAGTCATTGAGGTTTCTTCTTCATCAAAAGTTAAAAGTACAGGATTCATCCTGGTTGGTGAAATAGCACTTCCTGGTTCTCTATAACCAGTTTCAAAGGTTATATATAAGAGTACATCCTCCTCAACATAGTGACCAATTTTAAAACTTCCAGTTGAAGCATCTGAAGAAGGATTTTGTAAATTAAGAGGTATTCCTTCAAATGTTCCGCCGCCACCCATTGCTTGAGTGAAGGAGGTAGATACTGGGATAAAAGTTTGTTGCTGTCTGAATCCATCTACTTCTTGCTCTCTAAAACCAACCTGAACAAAAGTTTGATCACTCAAGTTATATTTAAAGTTTGCAAAATATGCTGTGGTTTCACTGTCTACAGGAATACCAACACAGCTTACGATGTATGGTAAATTAACAAATACAGCTGGGTCAGCATCAGCCGCCAAACATGCATCAAAAGGTGTTTCATAATTGAATGGAACTATTGGCACGGTTGCAAATGGTGCAGCCTGATATACAGCCTGTGATACATCGAGATCAGCATGTGTAAATGTCTGAGAATCTCTTGTAAAAAATCCAATAGTGTATTCCATTTGTTCATTATCTAGACTAGAAATTCTAAACTCAGTAGTCTTTATACCCGAATTAGTTCTTACTTCTTGCGGTGAACCATGTAAAAAAGCTCCAGCATAGTCTCTGTCAATCAGTCCCAAAATATCATTTTGATAGTCAGACAGTCTTAATGAAACAAGATGTGAGCCTAAATCATAATCCACATGAAAATTCATTAAATGCCCAGAGTTTTGTTGTAATGGGTCTACAAAATGGATTGCTGTGGCATCTTCTGGATCAAGCACAGCTGGCAAATCAGAATAATTTGGTCTTCTCATAAATGCTAATTGCGCAACGGCGGAAGGCTGAAGCCCTGCAAGCGTTTGCAAATAAAAACCAACAGCTTGAGCGTATGAATTTAAAGTAGCAGCTGGAAAAAATGGGTTTGATGCACCAGCGATATCTGCGAAAGCATCATATGTGAAAGGACCATTAGAACCTGCAAGAGGTCTTGGAGAAATTGAGGTCATTTCCATATTTTGATATTTAAACTTCATTGAAAGTTCATCACTTGGTTCCCATTTTAAAGTTAGCCTATAAGCATCATATTCATGATTCTCATCAACTTGAGTTCTGATGTTGTGAACTTCATTACCATCATTGTTATTAGATACACCGGCAATCCTCATAGCCATGGTGTCGGAGAGCTGAAAATCAGTACCAAATTCGAAGACTTGCATATTATTATCAGCAAAGCTCGTTCTCACATAAGCATTGTTTGAGTCGGCACCAATTTCAGGATCTTTAGTATACATATGAATAGCTCCACCTGAACTAACAACACCTTGCAAAGTACCTTGCGTTCCCTTAAGTACCTCTACTCGCTCCATATCAAACATATCGTAAAAAGCAACAATTGGCCTTACGGGATTTTCGTCGACATATACTTGAATCGGTTGAGGTCCACCTGTATCTGGATCAAGCACTTGCCCTCTAATAGTAATTGTTCCTCTCCTAGGATCAATCGGTGAAAACTCTACACCAGAAACTAACTGTGATATCTCGCTGAAGCCTCTAATTTGATAATCAGTTATTGCTGAGTCTGTTAGAGCGTTAACAGTTTGCGCGATATCCTGAACATTTTCCTCTTTTTTAGTAGCAGTAACTACTACCTCTTCCAGCACAAGGTCTTGTGCAGACAAATGAATAGAAACACCCACAGGTAAAATTAATAAAAATCCTAGTAATTTACGCATAATTTCCCCCTAAATACATAAACATTAGGACAAGAATATACTTTTTTTAGGCAAATTTAAACTTTTGGAAACAACTATTTACTCAATAATATTCACGTCTGTATATATTTTTGATTGAATATCAGTCAAAGTTTGATTGGTTTGTTGTCTAAAACTATCATAAGCTTGGATTGTTTCATCAACAATCAAGATTTTTTTCTCTAAATTTCCGAGTTTTAATTTTAGATCAATAACGTCTGAGTCGCTCAGATCGATAGTTCCAATTGTCTTCTCAAGACTTTTTAAATCATTGATCAAAAGAGATTTTGCGGTACTTAATGATTCATAGGATTGTTCTAAATTACTTATTAATTGATCCATGTTGGACATTGACTCAATAATCTTTTCAATGTTTTTTCTATTTCTTTTATTTGAAAGATCCCAAAGCTTCCTTATTTCCTTTTCAAGAAACTGAAATTGCGCATCTGTGTCTGATAAGAAATCAGTGTTTAATTCGTCAGATAAAGAAAATTCTCTCTCTAGTTTTAAGATTCTGTCTTGAAGCTCAAATGTGTTTACACCAGTTTTTTTTGAAATTTCATTTACCCATATTGTTAAGAACAGCAATCCAAATAGTAATATTAAAAATACAACTGCGATATACAAGCCACCTCTATCGTTCATAGCTTCAGAAATTTTATCAACTGCAGTTTTATTAGATTCTTTCATTCATTCACTAGCTCATTTGTGGTTAAATATGCAACTAGTTTAATATTTTAGACTTTTTATAAGAACAATTAAAAATGAATCTCGATTTTTCAGACGATCAAAAGTTTTTGCAAGCTGAGGCTAGAAAATTCTTCGATAAAGAAGGTGGTCTTCTTTTGGCTAGAAAAGTAATGGACAATGATGCTGAAGGCGACCAAGAGCTTTGGAAAAAGATTATTGATTTAGGTTGGACTGGCATCAGGATTCCTGAAGAGCATGGTGGTCTTGGTTTGGGACATCTAGAGCTTTGTGTAATTGCTGAAGAAATTGGAAGATCACTTGCACCCATTCCTTTTTCATCATCTGTTTACTTGTTCACAGAAGCGATCATTAATTTTGCCAATGATGATATAAAAGCTGAAATTCTGCCAAAGCTTGTAACTGGTGAATGTGTTGGAACATTTGCTATTGCAGAAGATACTAAGAAAATAACTCCTAACAACATTACTTGTGTAGTTGATGGAGATAAAATATCTGGTTCGAAAATTGCAGTACCAGATGTTGGTTTTGCTACTCATGCTATTGTGCTTGTTAAAAAAGAGAAAAATCTAGAATTAAGATTAGTTAAGTTGGCAGATAGTAATGTTGAGAAAAAACTTCAAAAAAACATTGATAAATCAAGATCTTTTTATCAGCTCAATTTTAATGGCTGTGATTCACAAAAAATACATTCTGATGAAGATGCTTGGGATCTATCTGAACATTTACTTGATCAAGCAGCAGTCATGTTTGCATTTGAACAGGTTGGTGGAGCAGAACAATCTCTTGATATGGCAAAAAACTATGCCCTTGAAAGGTATGCCTTTGGTAGACAAATTGGTTCCTATCAAGCTATTAAACATAAACTTGCCGATATGTATATCTCTCTTACATTAGCGCGATCAAATTGTTATTATGGTGCTTGGGCATTATCCTCAGATTCTCCAGAATTAAAGTTAGCTGCTGCAACTTCAAGAGTTAGTGCCACTAAAGCGTTTCAACTCTGTGCAAAAGAAAATATACAAACACATGGAGGAAATGGCTTTACTTGGGAATACGATTGTCATTTGTTTTACAAAAGGTCAAAAGTACTCTCAGTGAACATTGGTTCAGAACTGAGTTGGAAAGAAAAACTTGTTTCAGCAATGGAAAAAATGAATACATTAGAAAATAAATGAGGTAAATATGGATTTTAACGATACTCCTAAACAAGCAGAATTTAGAGCAAAATGCAGAGATTGGCTTGATGCAAATGCAAACATTAAAGATGATTCAAAACCAAAAAGTATTTCATCTGCTGCTGAAAATGATCTAGAAACTATAATCAAAAGAGCCAAAGATTGGCAAAAGAAGAAGTATGAAGCTGGTTGGGCAATGCTCCATTGGCCAGAAGAATACGGGGGAATAAACGCTTCTCCAATTGAAAGAATTATTTGGACACAAGAGCAAGCTAAATTTGATGTGCCAGGAAGTATATTTGAAATTGGTCTTGGAATGTGTGGTCCAGTGCTAATGGAGTATGCCACTGAGGAACAAAAAAAACGTTATTTGCCTCCAATGGCGGAGGGTAAAGAGATTTGGTGTCAATTATTTTCAGAGCCCTCAGCCGGTTCTGATGTCGCAGGACTAAGAAGCAAAGCTGAAAAAGATGGAGATGATTGGATAATCAATGGTCAAAAGGTCTGGACTTCAGGTGCACATTATTCTGATTATGGAATCTTAGTTGTCAGGCACGATGCTTCCTTGCAGAAACACAAAGGTCTCACCTTTTTCTTTGTTGATATGAAATCACCTGGAATTACAGTAAAACCAATCAAACAGATTACTGGAACGGCTGGATCTGGAGCTGGTTTTAACGAAGTATATTTTGACAATGTAAGGATTCCTGACTCACAACGACTGGGTGAAATTGGTGATGGCTGGAAAGTAGCTATAACTACACTAATGAATGAAAGATTAGCTGTAGGTGATGCACGAGGAACTGACATAGAAGAAGCATTAAACCTAGCTAAAGAAAAGGACGATGATGGTGATGCACTTATCAAAAATCAAGCGGTAAGAGACAGACTTGCCGATTGGTTTTGTCAAGCAAGTGGGCTTAAATATACAAAGTTTAGAACAATGTCTGCCCTGTCAAAAGGTGAAGCACCTGGACCTGAAGCATCAATAACAAAGGTTGTAAGCGCTGGCAAACTTCAAGAAATTGGAAATTTTGGGATTGACGCTGGTGATATGGCTGGAATGCTTCTAGATGAGGATAATTGGGATCCATTTCAATCAGCTTGGCTAGGTGCACCTGGTTTGAGAATTGCTGGAGGAACCGATGAAATACTAAAAAATATCATCGCAGAAAGAGTACTTGGTCTACCTCAAGATCCAAGAGCAGACAAAGGGGTGCCTTTCAATGAGATTCCTCAAGGGAAGTAAAAACACGTCCTAAAATTTAGCTCATTCATGAGTAAAGTTTTTGCTCTAGACATTCAAAATCATAATATCAAATGGGATGGAAACATCCCCTCTTGCCTAGAATTTCAGGATATTTTTTTTCAAGCTGATGTGCTCAGTGAAATTAAATATGTCTATCTCGATGCCAACAATGTCTCAGAACGATTTAAGAGTGGTTTTGACATATCGGTCTTTGAATTTGGTTTTGGTTTTGGCTTAAATTTTTTATGTACTTTAAAAGAGTGGATTGATTCAAAAAGTCAAAAAAAACTTACTTATGTGAGTGTTGATAATAAGGTACCAACTATTCAAGAGATTGAAAAAATTACAGATCAATTCAAATCTATCAATATAGAAAAAGAGATGCTTTTGAAATTTTTCAAAAATATTCATAACGGAATCAATAAAATAAGTTTTGATAGTGTAAATGTTGAGTTTTTTTTCTTGGTTGGTAATGTCAACAACGTCATTCATTGGCTTAATGATTTTCAAAAATTTGACATTTGGTTCTTGGATGGTTTTGATCCAAAAAAGAATCCAGAAATGTGGAGCGAAGACATTTTGGATACAGTACAACGCTTCTCTAGAGCTGGATCGACATTTTCAACCTTCTCTTCTGCAGGATTTATAAAAAGAGGTATGATTGAAAGAGGTTTTAATGTAAAAAAACGTAAAGGTTTTAATCTTAAAAGGCATCATTTATGTGGAGAGACCTCTGGAAAAATTATTAAATCAAAATCAAGTAAAAGACGAATCGCAGTTATTGGTACTGGCATCGCTGGGAGCTGTGTTGCTTATCAATTATCTAAGGAAGACTGTGATATTGATATATATGAGCATTGTTCCGAAATATCAGATGGAGCATCAGGAAATCCTCTAGCTGCACTATATCCAAAATTTAACTTCTTAACTAATGAACTGAATTACATCAATATTTTTAGCTTTTGTTATGCAAGTAGATTTTATCTCTTTGATCAATTCAAAGATGCATACTTCCCCTCAGGAGTAAGCTTTTTTGACAGTAATCCAAGCTTGAGTAGATGGATAGAAAAAGTAATGCAACTAAATAGAGCAGATATGTTTGAGTTAAAGAAAAACTCATCTGATGTGTTAACTAATTTGAAATATGCGAAATTGAGAGTTAAAGATTGTGGGTACGTGGATCCAAAAAAGATGAATTCAAAGTTACTGGAACCTGACAATATCAAAATATTCAAAAACTATAGTTTTATTGATTATTCGAAGCAGAAATCAAAGATAATGCTCAATTTTAAAAATAAAATACACGAAGAGTTATATGATGGACTTATTATTGCAACAGGTTCAGGGCTCTGTAACTATTTTCAAGACCTTTCTTTAACAAAAGGCCATATTGTGGGTATCGATATATCTGATGGAATTAAAGAACCATTAAATTCAAATGGATATGTATTGCCAAAAAAAGATAACAAAAATTGGCTAGGTGGATCTTATGAAGCTAATTTTATTGATTTAGAAATAAATCATCATGAATGTAAAGATCTAATTAAAAAACATTTCTCTAATTTAAACATTGAGGAAAAAGTTCCTGTAAATTATGAAGCTAGAGCACAGGTGAGAACTTCAACCGCTGAAAAATTTCCTATAGCAAGGCGTATTGAGAAAGACGCAAATGTTTTTGTTGTAGGGGCATTCGGATCTAGAGGTTTTACGTATGGTCCTATTATAGGAGACCATATCTCAGCAGAAATGTGTCAGAAAATGAGTCCTCTGCCATGCTCTATTTCGAGATATCTCTAGCATTAAATAGAATCAAGAATTAAATCGACAAGATTTTGTGCACTGATATCATTTGATGGTTCAAATTTTGAGTTTTGGCGCCATCTTGTAAGGCCAGTCCAAAGAGTTTGATCATTTTCTGAATCGAAAATAGAAACTCTTAAATAATACTCATCAATCAATCTGATGCGATCATAATCATATGGATAAGGATATCTGTAATAATAAGGATAACTGTAGAAGTTTGTATCATTTTGAATTTTTTCTTCATTACTGATTGTAAGCTTTACAAGTATTGGAGCATCCTCAGTCATGGTATGTCCCTTGGATTCAAGATTATTCGCAACGGCCTTTTTTATTAGGTCTACCGAAATTGGATCCACTTTTGCAGGTAAAAAATCACTATCAAAACTTAATCTAAATTCTGTATTTGGACTTAGGTCAAAAGTGTCTACTGCATTTGTCTTTAGGTATGGAGTAGACGCACAAGATTGAAGCAAAACAACAGCAAAAAATGTATGTAGAAAATTTTTCATAAATTTGTAAAAAGAATATTTATATTACAACGCTTAATACTATAATATGAACTTGATCTAAAAAATCAATCCACTTTTTAAAAATGTTTAACCTAATTGAAGAAAAACAAATACCTTTGCTTGACATCAAAGCAAAACTTTTTAAAGACTCAAAATTTAATTGTCAACATCTTCACTTTGAGTCTGAAAATGATGAAAAAGTTTTCATGGTTGCATTTAAAACTGTACCTGAAGATTCAACAGGCATAGCTCATATCCTTGAACATACAGCACTATGTGGTTCAAAAAAATATCCAGTCAGAGATCCTTTTTTTATGATGTTGCGAAGGTCACTGAATACTTTCATGAATGCCTTCACATCTAGTGATTGGACAGCATATCCATTTGCTACTCAAAATGACAAAGATTTTAAAAACTTATTAAATGTATATACAGATGCTGCATTTTTTCCAAATCTAAATCGATTAGATTTTTATCAAGAGGGTCATAGACTCGAGTTTGATGAGAACAATGAGCTCAAGATTAAAGGAGTTGTTTTTAACGAAATGAAAGGTGCAATGAGTTCTGCTAGTGCGCAACTTTGGCATGGCATGACGAAACATTTATATCCAGATACTACCTACCAATATAACAGTGGTGGAAACCCTAAAGATATTATCAATCTCACTCATAAAGACTTAGTAAACTTTCATCAATCACATTATCATCCTTCTAACGCAAATTTCTTTACATTTGGCAATATTGATCTTGAGGAAGTTCAGGGATTTATCCAAGAAAATGTTATGCAAAAATTTGAGCCTCTTGAAAAAGAATTTACAGTTCCGTTAGCTACTAAATTTAAATCTCCAAAGTATCGGTTTGAAGCTTATCAACCTCATGATGATAATGAAGATAATAATCATGTAGTTATAAGCTGGTTATTAGGTAAAAGCTTTGATTCATACAATTTACTTGAAAAATACTTACTTAGCAGTGTACTAATTGATAATTCTTCGTCTCCACTCAGGAAAGCATTAGAAACGACTTCGCTTGGAAAAACTACTTCACCAATCATGGGTCTTGAAACAAGTAATAAGGAACTCTTATTTGCAGTGGGTTTAGAGGGCGTTGCTCCGAACAAGCATAAAGAAATTGAATCGCTTGTTATAGATACACTTAATCATTGTGTACAATTCGGTATCGATAAAAATTCTATCGATGCAGCACTTCACCAGTTAGAAATATCACAAAGAGAGATATCTGGTTCAGGTATGCCCTATGGCCTTCAATTAATATTATCTGCTATGGGTGGATGCATTCATAATGAGGATCCTATTGCGCTGGTGGATATTGATAATAATCTTAAAAAGTTAAAAACAAGGTCTTCAGAGCCCAACTTTATTAAAGACTTAATTAAGACGTCACTTCTAAATAACAATCACAGGCTTACCTTTGAACTGAAAGCAGATCAAGATTTTAACAAAAAAGATGAACTCTATTATCAAAACCTGATTGAGACTAAAACTCAATCATTGGGAGACGAAGATATTAAAAAACTTAATATTCTTAAAAAGGAGCTCAAGGATAGACAAGAATTAAAAGATGACATAAGCATTCTCCCAGAAGTAACCAAAGAAGATATACTCAACACCAAAAGCTATATAAAACCTGACAAGAGTACAGATAATATTACTTTTTATAGTCGTGGAACAAATGGGCTCATTTTTTCAGATATGCTTTTCAATTTTAAGCCCCTCACCCTACAAGAATTAAAAATTCTACCTATTTATGCTCAGATCATCACGGAGTTAGGTATTGGAGAAAATGATTATGAGGAAATACAACAATCGCAGTCTCTAATAACAACAGGTATAAATGGCACTGTCAATGCATGTTTCGATGACAAGAATGGTATGTTCTCATTAGATCTTTTAATGTCAGCTAAAGGATTGAACGCAAATCTAAATGCTATAGAAGATCTGATGCTTAATATTGCAGAAAATGTTAGATGGGATGAAATTGATAGGATTAAAGAATTAATACAAGTAATTATTGCTAGGAGTGAGGGTTCGATCGCGTCTAATGGACATTTACTAGCAATGCAAGATGCATCTGCTAGTGTAAATACAAAAGCAGCATTTTTAGCTCAATTATCTGGATTGAATAAACTAAAATTTCTCAAGGATACTATCAATATAAATGGGCTTGATGGAGCTACTGAGATATTAATTGATGGCATGCGTTCAATTCATAATAAAATGGTTTTTCAACCTAGAAAATTATTAAGAATCTCTTCTGATGCAAATCACGAAAGTGTGAAAGATCAAATACATTTTTCCTCTGAAATTAGTTTTCAATCAAATATTGAATGTGATCCAATTCAAAATGCTTGGATAATTCCAGCTCAAGTTTGCTATTGTGCGGAGGCATTTTCAGCAGTCAATTTTCAGCACCCCGATGCACCAAAACTATCCCTATTATCTGCTGCTTTGAGAAATGGTTACTTGCACAGCGCTATTAGAGAAAAAGGAGGTGCTTATGGATCTGGCGCATCAAATGAACCATCTACAGGGGTTTTTAGATTTTTCTCATATAGAGATCCTAATTGCAAAGATACTTTTGATCATTTTAAGAAAAGTATAAAGTGGTTAGATACCAATTTGAGTCAACAAAATCTTGATGAGGCCGTCCTAAACGTTATTTCTTCAATTGATAAGCCTCTATCTCCATCTGGTGAGGCCAAGGTAGATTTTTATGGCACTTTGAATGGTAAATCTCATGAAGATCTTGTTGCATTTAGAGATGGAGTACTTAATACAAATATCTCTGATATCAAGCGTGTTGCTGAAAAGTATTTAATGCAAGATTCATTTAAATCTGTAGTAGCAGGTGAGAAGTTTGATCAAGAAATATCAGATTTACGACTAGAGAAATTAAATACCTAAAAGAAGAATAATCTTTTAGATTCCTTCCTTAAGTCCTCTGCGCAACCCCAATATTGCCGTTGATACATATTTGACCGATTTTGAACTTTATCTGCCACATCCATAAGCCACTGCTTTTGGCGATATGTTCTGTTTTTGAAGCCTGTGTAGCCCTCATGATATGCAAGATATAATGATCTGGCATCAGTCTTTTTTATACCACTGTCAATGCCTTTTTCTGCATACCAACCAATAAAGTCTGCGCTATCAGAAAAACTACCTCTTCTTGCCCAGGTATTTCCTGTTTCATCAATATACTGCTCCCATGTCTCATCAAGTGCTTGAGAGTAACCTTTTGCAGTTGAGGGTCTTAGCCATGGAATAATACCAAATAATTTTTCTCTATCTGGCTTAGCATTGGAGTTAAAACTTGATTCCTGAAAAACAAATGCGATTAAGACAAAGGGTGGTAGTTCCCATTTTTTTTCAGTTTGAATAGCAGCTTTATACCACGATCTCTTTTCCATAAAAATGCGGCAAAGATTATCTGGATCCTCTGGTGGGCTTGAAACACATGAAGCCAAAAAAATCGTAGTAAAAAAAATTATGTACTTAGATTTTTTCATTAATATTAAATCCTCTAAATGTCTTAAATCGTGGGAATCTTAAACTGTAACTTTCAGAATCTATACTTTTTGTTATGGCATCTGCTCTTATTTCAATAATCTTTCCAATTAAAGAATCTTTATGTTGCCAGAATTCCTCCCGTTGCTGGTCTGATAAACCACTACCAACATTTAATGAAAAATATTTACCATCATCCTTGCCTTTGACTGTGAATGAACCCAATTTGCCAGAGTGCCTTCCAGTACCCTCATGGACTTGATCTATTTTCAAACTTACTTCAATGAAAGGCTTTATTTTCAGCCATGCATGACTTCTCTTGCATTCATAATAATCATTCATAGGCTTTATCATTAATCCCTCATAGCCTTTTTCTAATGCCTCATTATTCATCTTAGCAAATTTACTTTGTCCATCCTCAGTATCAAAGTTAATTGTTTCATAATCAACCAATCTAATGCATTTTTCAAATTGCTCAGACATATCGTCAAGAAAATTTTTTCTTTCAAAGTTTTTAAGCTTGCTCTTGCCTACATTAAATTCATTAAGTGGCAAACAATCAAATAATGCTAAAAATGCATCATCTGTTTTAGCGCCTGATTTTCTGTGGACCTGTTTCATTAATGCTTGAAAATCCTCACTCATTACTTCTCCATCAAAAACATAGTTATTGAAAGATTTTTTACTTAATGCTGACTCAATATGAGGAAAATTATTAAAGATTTTTCCATTTCTACTATACAAAGTAGTAGAGCCATTCTTTACTATGGCAATAACTCTAACGCCATCGTATTTATACTCTACAAAACAGTTTCCTCTAATTTTTTTTGGATGCTTAGCACCGTCGTGAGCTAACATGCATTTGAATACTGGGACTTTAAAGTCAAGATCAAGCTTTTTAGCAACATTATTAACTGTCTTTTCGCTAACGCCACACCTGAGATCTTTTATGAGTATTCTTCTATACCAATTATCCCATTGATCCTGGTGTGATTGATCAACTAAATCTTGAATTAAATCCCTAGCAGCGTGCCCTGTTTTAGTTCTATTTATAAGCTTGTCTGCATTTTTTTGAAAATCTTCCCACTTGAGATCACCTTTTTTATTCTCACACAATGGAATTTGTTTGACTCCAAAGGTAACAAGCGGATCTAGGCACATTTTCAATCCATTCTGAAACTGTTTCGATTGAAGATTTTCAGCAATGATTTTCTCTTTAAAAAGTCTACTATTATCTGATTCTAGAATTTTGATAATTTCCCAAGGCTCACTCATTTTCAGATTGCTTTAACACTAAGATTATTTGAATATTCAATTTCTTGAGCTTTTGTTTGAAGATGCTGAATAAGCTGAACAGATAGCGGTTGCATCTTTTCGTCACATATAACTGCTTCTATCTTTTCTGCTATCAGATGTGACATTGATATCATTTTATCAAAAGATTTAATTGGGTATTTTACTTTCATAAGATCAATTACCATGACAATAGCTTTTGTTGAGGTATCCTCTTTTATTAATCCAGGATTTAATAAATTCGCTATCCTAAATTCTTCGGCATCTTCGTGATCATAAAATACAAAAAATCCATCGCAATTTTTTGCTCCAAGATTTGTTAGCAGGCTGATAAGTTGATTGCTATCAAAATCATTTCCATCCATTGACTTTAAACAAAAGATAACAAGCTCTTGGCGATCTTCTTTTGGCTCTTTAAAATTATCATCTTTAAAATTATCTTCAAATTGATTGCTCTCGCTTATTACTTCAAATAATTCTCTTCTTGTAAAAGAACTTCTGAAATATAAATATCCAATTATTAAGATAAAGAAAAAGGAGATACAAACCAAAAATACTTCACTGTTAGTGAGCATTATTATGAGGCAGCAAGCTCAACAGCTTCGTTTACATTCACAGATACAACTCTTGATACACCAGGTTCTTGCATAGTGATACCCATAAGATAATCACTTTTTTCCATTGAAATTTTATTGTGAGTTATGAAAATAAATTGTACATCTGTTGAAAGTTGATCAACCATCTCCACAAATCTTGAGGTATTTAAATCATCAAGAGGAGCATCAACCTCGTCTAAAAGGCAAAATGGTGATGGATTCAACTCAAATAATGCAAATACCAAAGAAAGTGCTGTTAATGCTTTCTCACCGCCTGAAAGTTGCGAAATATTTGTATTTTTCTTACCTGGCGGATTAGCCATCAACATAATGCCAGTATTAAGAGTATCCTCCTCCAGCATTCTCAACTCTGCCTTTCCACCATCAAAAAGCTTTGGAAAAATTTCACCTATCTTCTGATTAACTGCTTTAAAGCTCTCTTCAAATTTAATTTTTGATTCTGAATCAATTTTTTTAATTGCATATTGTAGTTTTTCGAGTGCTTGATTAAGGTCATTTAATTGAGCATCTAACTCACCAATTCTTTTTGATTCAGCTTCAATCTCGTCTGGTGCAGCAAGGTTTATCGCTCCAAGTGATGAAATATTCTTCTGTATTTTAAACAAAGAAGTCTCAACGTCATCTCTATTCTTTTCTGCAAATTCTGCATAATCAAGTTCATCAATGTTGATTTTATGTGCTCTCAAGACTTTATTATGATTTTCAAAGTTGACTTCATGTGCCTTCATTTCAACTTTAAGGTTATTAATTTTTTCTAAATTTGCCCTTTCATCCAGTTGCAAAAGCCCTCTCTCACTTTCAAGAGATTGAATTTTCTCGTCTACAACGCTTTGATCTTTTCTGATATTAGCCAGATTTTTTTCAGCAACAAGTTTTGACGCTGCAAGTTCTGTTAGCCTGCCAGACAATTCTTCCTCTTTGAGAAGAATCTCATTAAAACGTTTATTGAGAATATTTCGTCTAGACTCTACTTCTTCAGCTAAATCTTTTGATTGTTCAGAGGCTAAATTGAGAATCTTATTTAGAATATCCTTTAGTTTAAGAACAATATTTTTTAGATGGCTGTCATTCCCAAGCCCATCTAGCAATTGATTTATTAAGTCAACGACTTTCTCCTTTGGAGACAGTTCATCAAAGTCCTTAGTTTTACTAATTAAATCTCTAAATCTAAGATCTGCGGACTCAATGTCCTTTTGGACTAAGACCTTTTCATCTTTCAAATTTGCGAACATTTCTTCAGACTTTGACAGCTCAGAACTGCATAAATAAAATTCTTTCTGAGCTCCATCATATGCATCAATTGTGTCTTGATGTTCTGTTTTAATTTGATCAATCATAGATTGATGCGAGTTGATTTTCACTGCAAGCATTTCATTTTCTTTTGAAAGTTTATCAACTTGCGACTCATACTGTTCTTTATCATGATTAGCATTCAATGAATCTATAATTGCTATATCTAATTTAAGCTTTTCTTCTTTCTCTACTAGGCTATTATATCTTTCAGCAGCTTTGGCTTGATTTTCAAGCCTCTTAACGGCTCTCGAAATTTCATCACGGATATCTTTTACTCTTGCAATGTTTTCCTTAGTTCTTTTAACTTTTGATTCTGTTTCTTTTCTTCGATCTTTATATTTTGATATGCCAGCTACTTCCTCTATATACATCCTTAGCTCTTCAGGTTTTGCGGAAACGATTTTAGAAATCATTCCCTGTTCTATAATTGCATAGCTATTTGAGCCCAGTCCCGTACCAAGAAACATGTCTTGCACATCTTTTCGTCTTACCCTTGTATTATTGATATAGTAGTCAGACTGACCATCCTTGGTCATTATCCTTTTAACAGAGATTTCGTTGTACTTTGAATACTCTCCGCCTAACTTACCAAGTGAATTATCAAAAAGAAGTTCGATGCTGCATTGTCCAGAGGCTTTTCTTGTTTCAGTTCCATTAAAAATAACATCTGACATGGAATCACCACGCAAATTTTTTGCAGATAATTCCCCAAGCACCCATCTAACTGCATCAATTATATTGGATTTACCGCAGCCATTGGGGCCCACTACAGCTACCATATTTGTCGGGAAGGATATCCGCGTTGAATCAACGAAACTTTTGAAACCAGCTAATTTCAGGTGTTTAAGCTGCATGAATTAATATTTTAAACTATTGTTCCTTCTTAGACCATTCAGATTGCAATATATTCATCACTAATGGAAAAGACTCAATGTTAAGATTTAAAGAAACTTCTTTACTCAAAAGAAAATTTTGCTCATCACAATTAAGCGCCAAATTTAAAACTCCTGTTTCTTTGTTAAGAATCATTGATGGGAGATCAAAGCCATTCACTGGGGCAGTTGCCTTGTCAATGAAAAAGTTGCTCACTAAATTATAGTCATTCAGCTCTTGATAAGATATTGGTATTGAAGGTCCGTTTTTGAGAAACAACTGCGTAATTAGTTGAATATTCCCATTCTCTTGGCACTCAACTGGTAAGAAGTTTCTTACTCTTATCTCAGCATTAAGATAATCTGGATATTTAGCATCTCTAATTTGGGTTAACAACTCAAATTTCTCTATCTGATACTCATCGCCTACATACTTTGAACTTATAAATTGAATAATGCTGTCAGCAGAATCGAATGAACTTGTTTTTAAAGAGTTGGTAATCAATTGACTTAAATAGATAAAGCCTAACTCCTCATTTTGTAAGCTAGAGATAGAGTTTAAATCCTCAAAAGATAATTCATTATTTTTTTTGATATTGGAGTCAATTCTACTCATCAATTTTGACTCACTAAAGGTACCAATAATTGCATGTGGAGAAAAATAAAGAAGTGAGATGCTGCCAAAAATTATGATACTGAATAGAAAAACATAATTTTTATTATCTTGATGTCTCGCAAATAAATAGAAAATGATTGGAAGAAGTGCGAAGAATAATAATGAATATAAAAACAATTAAATACGCCTTTTTAAATAAAAACCAAAAAAACAAAAAATCAAGAAGATTAAAGGTAGCAACCAAAGCACGATGTTTTCGCTAAAATCTGGTTCGTATGACGAATCATTGCCATATCGGTCCGTAACATAAGTTATTATTTCATCATCTGAATATCCAAAACTTATCATTTCATAAATTTTGTTTTTAAGATCTCTAGAAATTGGGGCATCTGAACTTGCTAGACTACCACTTGTACATTTTGGGCATCTTATCTCATTTAGAAGCGTTGAGAATCTTTTTTCGTAAACTGGGTCTTCAAAAGCATAAATTTCTTCACCAAACAGAATATTTGAAAAAAATAACATGGCGACTAAAAGATTCTTATAAATGCGGTTCAAACTTTTGCTCCCATATTTCTTGATTTAATTCTCCTAAATGATGCATGACAATTTTTCCATTTTTAACAAGAAAAGTTTCTGGCGCACCTGTGACTCCCATGTCAAGAGCAATATCTCCTTTATAATCGAAAATTGAGATAGTGTAAGGATCTCCTAATTCTTTCAACCAACCTAAAGCTTTAGATTTGGTATCTTTATAATTTAAACCAACGATATCAATTCCATTACTCTTTAAATTCAGCAAAAATGGATGCTCTATCTTGCAAGTAATGCACCAACTTGCCCAAACATTTAAAAAATAAGTATTGGGCAAGTCAGTGTTTTTAATATTTTTGTTGTCAAGAGTAGTGCTTGAGAATTTGGTCATTTCAATAGGTACAAATTCCTTTGCATTGTTTTCATTTAGAATGATAAAACCAAAGAAAATAATTATTACAAGTGGAATAATCAATAATGAGTATCTTAAGAATTGCATCTATGTTATTTGGCCCTCACAAAAAATCTCATTAATATTCCAAATGTCATCAAAAAAATTGAAAACCAAATCCACTTAATAAAGTAGTTTAATTGCAATCTAAATGTCCAACTATTATCTTCGATTTGTTCCCCAATATTTATATAAATGTCTTTTAGAAATGTTGATTTTATATCTGTCTCAGATGTAATCTGCCCTCTTGTAAAATAACGTCTCTTTTCTGGAGTTAATTGAAAAATTTTGCCGTTCTCTATAAAAAGCAAAGAAGCTCTAATTCTCTCAAAATTATCTTCATTTCCAAATTGTATGTTGTTAAAGGTAAGCTTTGAATTCCCAAACTCGAAGGAGTCATTAATGTTCATCTTAAGATTTTTCTCGATGCTAAAAGTTGAATTAGCTGCAATAGATAAAAGCAATAATCCAAAACCTAAGTGCGAGATAGTACTAGGCCAATTTAAATAAGCCTTATCAAATAACTTATTGAACATTGCAATCAAATAACTAAAGATAATCAAGAATCCAGAAAAGAATCCAATTGCCTGAAGCAAAGATATATTATATAAACTAGATGTATAGATAAAGTAAGTGCTTAAAACGCTTAGTATGCCTGGCACAAAAAATCTTTTGAGTATTTTTTTGAGGTTATTAGTCCTTTGCCATGAAGAATTTATTGATATTGAAATAATAATGGCAGCTATAAATATTAAAGGAGCAAATATCGTATTATAAAATGGTGGGCCAACGCTTACTGAGTTTGAATTAAAAGTTTCATAAATTAATGGATACATAACGCCAATAAATATTGAAAAAATACTTGTTACCATAAGAATGTTATTAAGCGATAAATAAGATTCTTTGGAGCCACTTACTACTGCTTTGTTGTTGTATAGCTTTGGCATCCTTATAACTAAAATTGTTAATGCGAATAATGTTATTAAAGCAACGAATATTAATAAAAATAATCCTCTCTCAGGATCATTCGCAAATGAGTGAACACTATCAATTACTCCTGATCTTACGATAAATGCTCCAAACAAACTTAAAGCAAAGACACTCAAGCCTAAAAATAAAGTCCATGATTTTAAAACCTTAGATTTATTTAGTGCATGCATTGAATGGGTGAATGCTGTAGCTGCAAGCCAAGGCATTAAGGCAACGTTCTCAACGGGATCCCAAAACCAATATCCGCCCCAACCTAATTCATAATATGCCCACCAACTTCCTAATCCAATGCCTGCAGTTAGAAACGCCCATGCAAATAAAGACCATGATTTGATTTCGCGATGCCATTCAAAAGCAAAGTTACCATTTATTAAAAATGAAATAATATATATAAATGGTATAGCAAAGCCAACATAACCAAGATAAAGCATAGGTGGATGGATTGCTAATGCAGGATCTTGTAAAACAGGATTAATGTCTGCGCCATTCAATGGTGTAACAGGAAGGATACGCTCAAATGGAGATGAAGTAGCAAGTAAAAATAGTAAAAATCCAAAAATTAAAATTGCAGAAAAGATAATAATAAGTTCAAAAAACTCATGATCATTTTTTGTATGGTTTATAAATAACCATAACCAGCCAACTAAAAAAGTTATCCACAAAAACATTGAGCCCTCATGCGCGCTCCAAATTGAAGAAACTTTATAAAAAATAGGTAGGTCTGAGTTCGAATGACTAGCGATATAAGCCACAGAGAAATCATCTTGTATTGCAAGATAAATGAATACGGCAAACGATAAAAATAAAAAAAAGGCTGCCGCATTAAAGGTATTGTGTGTTAACTGTCTTAATTTATGTGATTTATCTGAAGTGTGATTTACAATTCCAATTAATGATGAATACAACATCAAACCTGCAGATAAGATTGCTAACAAATGTGAGAACTCAGGAATCATATATGCTTGAAATGTTTTTATTTGGTGGCATGTAATTTTCGTCATGCTTAGCAAAAAGCTCTTCGGCAACAAATAATTTATTTAGGCTAAAACGCCCCAAAACAACTGCACCACTATTTTCTTTGAACAAATCAGGAGGAATTCCTTCAAAGATTACATCTATTTCGCCACTAAAGTCTGTTAATGTGAAATTCACAAGAGTCTGTTCATAACGAATTGAATTTTTCTTAACAACACCTCCAAGTTTAATTCGAGTAGTTGGAAGATTCTGAAAATCAATTTCTGAGGGCGATAAATACAAATCTATTTTTGAATTTAATGAATACAGAATAAACCCAACTCCAATGGACAAGAAAAGTAATATTAAGAAAATATTTTTTAATCTGTTCTTTCTGTGTTCAAGCATTTGATTTGTCTTTTTTTGTCTCTCACTTTTTTGAATAACAATAAATAAGATGTAAATAATAGTAATATTCCGAGTCCATACACACTCCAAATATAAACTCCATGACTACTTGAAAAGATATCAAACATATTGATCAATCCAAGTTTTATTCTTTTCCCTAGTTAAAATTATAATTTTACTCATCAAAAAACCCATTGATATATATAGAAACCCGAAAGCGATTATACTTATCATGAGGGGTATAAACATTGTTATGTCAATGGATGGTGAGTTAGTTAGGGTGATTGATGCTGGCTGATGCAAGGTAGACCACCAATCAACAGATTTCTTAATTATGGGTAAATTAATTGTTCCAACAATGACTAAAATCGACATCAATCTATCTGATTTATCAAAATTATTAAAAGAGTTATGCAAAGTTATTAATCCTAAATACATTAGAAATAATATTAGTGTGGATGTTATTCTTGCATCCCATTGCCACCAAGTTCCCCAAGTCGGTATGCCCCAAATCGAGCCAGAAAAAAGAGCAAGAAATGTAGATAGCAAACCAATATATGCAGCTGCTTTAATTAGGTAAGCAGCAAGACGGACCCTCCATACTAGATGAATCATTGCCCAAAATGCCATAATCCAATAAATTAACTGAGCGTAAATAGAAGTCGGCACATGAAGATAGATAATCCTATAAACATCACCTTGCTGTACATCAGTTGGACTGTAAAATATACCCCAAATCCATCCAACAGCCAAAAAAATTAATCCTGCAGAAAAAACAAATATGAAATACTTATCACATCTTTTGAGGTAAGTTTTAGGGGATGCAAACTGATTAATGAAATTTTTTAACACGTTATTTATATATGGACTTATACAATTATTCCAAATGTAGTTTGAGTGTAATTGCGGTAACAAATGTGAGCAAAATACATGCGATTATTGAAATACCAGTTGCCATGAAATGTATAGAAAAAATTGGTATTTCAAGGCGTAAAAAGGTTAATGCTTGACCAAATAAAATAACTGCTGGAAAAATTATTGGCATCACTAAGATTAAGCCCAATGTGCTGCCCTTGTTTATACTAATTGCATTTCCAAAAAAGAGCATATTTACAAAAATTATCTGCATATTTATGAATAATAAGCATAAGTCAGGAAGAAAACTTACATTAACTTTGTAAGCTATTGCAAAAACAATAGATATCAAAGTTAGTGGCAAAATTTTCATTAATACGGTAATTATCAACTTGCATGCCACATATACATAAAGATTTGAATCTTTGATTAAAGATTGTTCTATTGTTCCATCATAGAAGTCTTCAAAAAATACGTCATCAATTGATAAATAGTTTGTAACAAGAATAGTAATGATAATTATATTTAAAAATAACTCAGCTAAGCCAATGTTCATTAGGTCAATGCTCAATGGGAATGCAATCATAATCAGTGAAAAAAGTATTAATGGTCCCAACCAAGATCTTATTTCTTTTTGAAGTTTAAATTGCTCGTCTTTGATCTGCTTTAGTATCATAATCTGAGTGTCTCGCATTCAAGTTCAGCAGGTATATGAGACGTAAAAATTACAGTTTTCCCATCACCAACTAAACTAATCATTTCTTTTTTGATTATTTCAATATGTGCATTATCCAGACCAGAAAATGGCTCATCAAGCAAAAACATCGCGTGTGTCTCAACAAAAATTGGGATTAATGCTGCTTTTCTTTGTTGGCCATATGATAAAGAAGAAAATTTTGTATCGCGTTTATCGTATAAATTTAATTTTTTCAGAGTATCAATAAGTTTGGTCTCAGAAAAATTATTTAAATAAATCTTTAAATTCTCATCTAGAGTAAGATAGTTTTTAAGCGGTATCTTGTGACCGATATATTTCTTTGAAAAAGACTGAAGCTTAAATATCCTTCCTTTGCTAGGTGGCATAATTTCAAGGATAATCTTTAATAGTGTTGTTTTACCTGCTCCGTTCCCTCCAATAAATTGATACATCATATTAGACTGAATTTTTAAGGAAACATTCCTAAGAATTTTTTCAGAATTTATTGAATAAGAAATATTTTGAATATCGAGTAAGTTAGTCACTTCAAGCTCTATCTAGGAATATCAAACCATCTAAAGAGTCCTGAGGATCATTCTGTAATGAAAATCGTTTTATCAACTCGCTAACATTAAAATGTCTATTTTCACCAAATCCACCAACTGCAAAAAATAACTCTTTAGTGAAAAATATATTCTTGGAAAAATATTTTCTTAATTCTTTCATGTTGAAATCACGAATAAGATTAACATTAGGTGAAAAAAAACCCCAATAAAAGCTTTCATCGATGACAGATTCTGACAAAAATTTTCTTGTGCATTTTCTTACAAAAAAGCCAGCTTTTATTAGTACTATCAAATTTGCGCTTGTGTTGTGAACTATATCACTTAAGTTTTTATGATCTAAACCTTTATTTGTAAATAAAAATTCAAATTCAGATTGTTCGTCAACTTTGTAAGGTTGTCTTCTTTCAAGCTCCTTTTTATTACCATACACTAAATAAAGAACTCTCTTTTTGGAATTCTTTGAAGGCATTTCTACAAGGTTTTACTAAAAGCTTGCTCCAAATCTTCTATGATGTCATCAATGTGTTCGAGGCCTATCGATAAACGAACATAACCTGGAGAAACGCCAGCAGATAAAAGTTCCTCTTCATTTAACTGTGAGTGCGTAGTACTCGCTGGATGAATGGCAAGACTTCTTGAATCCCCGATATTGGCAACGTGATAAAACATTTCCAAGGAATCAATAAATTTTTTACCAGCTTCTAAGCCTCCTTTTATCTCAAAACCTAGCAATCCACCATTACCACCTGATAAATACTTTTCTGCCCTTTCTTTATATATTCCCTCCGCAACACTTGGATGAGAAACTGATTCAACTTGAGGATGAGATTTCAAAAATTCTGCAACTTTTGATGCATTTTTAGAGTGTTCTCTAACCCTTAATGCCAATGTCTCAAGGCCCTGAATAAACATAAATGCATTAAATGGGCTCATCGCTGCACCCATATCTCTTAATAGGGTTGTCCGTGCCTTAAGAATATAGGCTATTGGGCCAAGTGGTTTAACAGCTTCGGTCCAAACAGCACCATGATAAGAAGGATCGGGTGTATTTAGTTGAGGTTGTCTATCTGGAAACTTTTCCCAATCAAATTTACCACTATCAATGATAATGCCACCAATTGAAGTACCATGACCACCAATATATTTTGTGGTTGAATGAACAACCACTGTTGCTCCATGATCAATTGGCTTACATATAATTGGAGCAGCTGTGTTGTCAACTATAAGCGGAATTCCCTCTGCTTTACCCAGCTCAGCAACTTCATTTAAAGGGAAAACCTTAAATGATGGATTTGGAAGTACCTCACCAAAAAAAGCTCGTGTTTTTGCATCTGCCGCATTTATAAAATTCTGAGGATCTTCTGGGTCAACAAATCGAACTTCAATTCCCATATCATTAAGAGGATTTTTAAATTGATTGTATGTGCCTCCGTATAGATGAGTTGAACTAACGATATTGTCACCATTCTTTGCGATATTTTGAATTGCATATGCAGTTGCTGCTTGTCCAGATGCCACACCTAAGGCGCCAACACCATTTTCAATTGCGGCAGCTCTCTCCTCGAGGACAGCAACAGTAGGATTCATAATTCTTGTATAAATATTTCCCAATTCTGATAATGCAAACAAGTTTGCAGCATGATCAGTATTATCAAATTGATAGCTAGTTGTTTGATGAATAGGAACTGCTACTGAATTAGTATTCTCATCCTTTCTCCAACCTGTATGTAGGCCAATTGTTTCGGGATTTGTATATTCTTTTGACATATAGTTACTCCAGTTTTGGGTGTGGCATTTGCTAAATAAAGGGTAACCTTATTTAGCGGCACTTATTAATCGCTCGCAAGCCAGACAAATCAGCGATAAGATGATGATAATAAAGAATAAAAATTTGTAAAGCTTTTTTTGAATTAATCAAATTTATAAATATAATCTACAAATTAAGGAAAATTATGGCTCGTAAATATGTAAATTACAGGGTGGGTGGATCTCCACAGAAAGAAACTGACGATTATTCTGTTTGGACAAATGACCTACTGAATAAAATTATTGCAAGTAAAACAATAATACAGCCTGGCAAAGCTACTATTGGGCATCAACTTATAAATTCAGATGTTGTATATGTTGTAGTGAATGGCCGTGGCACTATGGAAGTAATAGAATACATGAACTCAAAAGAAGGGCATGGAAGTGATCCCTCAAGAGGAATTGACCACAAAGACTCCTATGCGCTTACAGCAGGAGATGTAATATTGGTTGAATCTGGAGATTATGTGAAAGTTGTAAATGAATCTGATCATGATCAGCTAGCATACCTAAGAATTTTTGATAGAGAGGGATGGAGAAAGTAGCTAGTTTGGTTCACTACAAAGATCTTTTAGCTCGGCTTCAATGCATTCACTCTCTTTTCATTTGCATGATCTTCGTCTATCTCAGTTATAAACATATTTTCTCTATATTTATCCCAATGGCCTGACGACTCCCACAATTTTCTATCAATCACTTGAGGTGTATTAACTTCAATATAGTTATTATCTTGAAGCTTTTTTCTGACAAAATTTCTTAATTTTCTATATATAGTCCAACCTTTAGGATGCCAAAATACCATACCAGGAGCCTCATCTTGGAAATGAAATAAATCCATCTCTCTTCCCAATTTTCTGTGGTCTCTTTTAAGGGCCTCCTCAACTTCATTAAGATGCTTTTGTAGATCTTTATCACTGTTAAAAGCTGTGCCATAAATTCTAGTTAACATTGTGTTTTTAGAATCACCTTTCCAATAGGCGCCTGAAACTTTTGTTAATTTAAAAGAACCTATAAATCCTAAATTTGGTAAATGTGGTCCTCGACATAGATCAACAAATTCCTCATTATCTTGATAGTAAAGCTGAAAGTCATTTTTTTGATTAGATTCATTTATGATAGTTTCTTTGAAAGGTTCTTTTTTTTCTTTAAATATCTTAAGAGCTTCTGATTTAGAGACTAATTTTTTTGTTAATAAAGATTTAGTTTTTATAATATTCTTCATCTCATCCTCAATTTTAATGAGATCATCCGAAGAAATTCCTTCTTCGGACTCGACGTCATAGTAAAAACCATCCTCAATTGTGGGGCCAATTGCTAACTTCGATTTGGGATATAGATGTTTGATTGCGCGGGCAAGCACTTGAGCTGTAAGTGTATGCCTCATAATCTCAAGCCCCTCCTCAGATTGAATTGTAATTATAGATACTTGAGCATTATCTTTTAGCTGATCAGACAAATCATACTGTGTTTCATCAATTTTGTATGCGACAGCAGACTTAGCTAATCCTTTTCCAATAGAATTAGCTAGGTCAAAGCCAGTTGAATTTGCTGGCAAGGACTTTTCAGAGCCATCTGGAAGAAAAATTTTTATGTTATTACTCATATTTTTTTTAAAGATATATTTTAATAGATTAAGTGTTAAAGCGTAATGCTTTTAAGTTTTGCTAATAAAGCTCAGTAAAAAAATTATATTTGTACACGCTTTGTTGTCTTAATTCAAAATATGTTGGAAATTTTGAATTCAAATAAAAAAATAGATCACGGCTTTTATTACCTAAATGAAAAATAATTCTATTATTTCGTGACATATCTTGAATTCTTTTGACTCTACTTTGCCTAATTGATACAAAATTAGTAAAAATTTCAGAATAATCATTATATTTTTTAAAAACATAATCGAGTATCAAACTATCCTCTAAAGCTGCACATGCTCCTTGAGCCATAAAAGGTAGCATTGGATGTGCAGCATCTCCAATAATCAGCAATCTTGAATCAAACCAATTTTTTGGCTGATGAAAAAATAATCCCCATTTGTTGATTGATGAGTTTGCGCTGAATAAATTTTGTAATCTGTTATCAAAATTACATATACTTTCCTCCACTTGTTTAGTTGTTGACGAAAAATTCCAACTCTCCACTTCTTGTTCATTTTGTTTTGCAACAACGACACAATTTAATTCATTTTTATTTAATGGGTATGTAACCATATGAGAATTCTTTTGGAGAAATAAGTTTGGTTCATATAAGAATTTATCAACACTCTCATCAAGTGTTGTAATTGTTCTAAAAGCACAAAACCCTGAATATTTTGGCATGTAGTCTTCATTGAGTTTTTTCCTTGATATTGAATTTAAACCATCTGCTCCAATTAAAATGTCACTATCATATTCAATATCATTGGAACAAATTCTCACATTATCTTTAGTTATTATGATTTTGTTTATATATTGATTAGAAATAATTTTAACTTTATTTTTAATGGCATTATCTTTAAGAAGATTGAGAAGTTTATGTCTATGAAGATAATAAAAACCTACTTTTGTGTCTTTGACTAGTCTGTGCATGGAGACTTTTTGCAGTAGAGCTGAATTCTCAGCTCTTCTAATGCTTAGTGAAGTTGATTGTTCAGCAAGATTGATGAAATCATTTCGTATACCTAGTGCATCTAATACTCTTATAGCATTCGGGGTAATTTGTATTCCAGCTCCAAGCTCATTAATGTAGTCATTTCGCTCAACTATAGTAACTTCGTGGCCTTGCTTGGATAGAAAAATAGATGAGGCTAATCCTGCAATCCCTCCTCCTAGAATATTAATTTTCATGATCAGGTTAAAAGCTTTTCAGTTATCATGATAATTAAGCCCCCTTAGTTAAACGGATATAACAACTCCCTCCTAAGGAGTAGTTCTAGGTTCGATTCCTGGAGGGGGCACCAATAAAGAGGCCTTAGGCCTCTTCAATCAATTTGGAGCTGATTCAGGCTGATAATCATAGTAACCAACTAGTGGAATCATTAAATGTGCATAAGGTGTGCCTTGAAACATCACATATGGTGCTCCAGTCGTGTAATCACTTGATTGTCCATCAAGAGAAGAAGGATCTTTTGGCATTAACATCATGTGTGCACCTGATTCTATAAAATGTTTGTGACCAGCGTCTTTTTGTCCATCTGTTCCGATAGTAAAGTTATCTACTCCTAGGTCTCCATGTATCATCCACATCCACCCATCGGCTTCCATTTCAGGAATTGTGCCAGCTTTATATGCATTTGCCCAAGCTACTGAGTTTTTATCAGAGCATGCTGGAGCTGCGGAATGAGCATCTTTAAAACCACCTTTTGGCATTGGCATAAAAGGCTCGCATCTCCACCCATTTGTGCCCTCTCTTAAAACTTCGCCAGATGCACCTATGACAGTTGCATAATCTCCAATAAATGCAGGTGCAGCACTAGTGTAGGTATTAATCTCCCATTCTTTTGTGTTGCCCATTGAATGATTATGTTCTCCCATTTCGTGATGCATTGCATTTAAGGCTGGTGTTAACAATGCAAGAAATAATATTTTTTTCATATATTTTACCTCTAATCGTCAAAGTCGCTTGCTTGCGGAATATGAACACCACCATAGGCAGCTGGGGAGTAATGTTGAGTTTTTGCAACCCACTTTTTACCCTCTTTAATCCAGTTCATTGTGACTCTTGTTCGATATGGTTGTGTGGAACCTCCAAAATTTGAAATCCCCTCATAATAGAATCTAACAAAAACAACATCGTCAGATATCTGTATTGCTTCAGGATAATAGATATTAATTACACCGGCTTGCCCTGAATTTGCCCAATCATCTGCAGATTGAATAACTTTTGGTTTATGAAAACTGCCATCCGAGTTGGTACCAAAAGTTCCAGATTTGCTCTCATAAGAGACGACTTTATCCCAATCTTGATTTGTTCGAGCCTCAAAATATGCACTTAAAGACTCAAGAACTTCTTTCTCAGCTGGCAGATGTCCGTCTGAAAAAGATTGTATTGAAAACGTAAATAAAAATAAGCTTAATAGAATTCTCATAATTGCACTCCTTTATAACAAATTAGTCAAAAGTTATTTGAGTGTCAAGTTAAGTGCGTAATTTATACTTCATAATTTTCCCAGATGCATTAGTTGGTAATTCATCTAAAAAAACAACTTCTCTTGGAACTTTATAATTTGCCATATTGTTTTTAGCCCATAATATTATTTCCTCAGCAGTAATATCATCATTTTTGTTCTTCACTATGAAAGCTTTTGGTACCTCTCCCATTCTTTCATCCGCAACTCCGATTATTGCAACTTGCTGTATAGAGCTATGGTTTAGAAAGATGTTTTCAATTTCTGCGGGATATGCATTAAAACCGCCAACAATAAACATGTCCTTTATCCTATCTGTAATTTTCAAATATCCATTCTGATCCAATATTCCAACATCGCCTGTTTTAAGCCAACCATCGGCTGTGATAGTTTCTGCCGTAGCATCGGGGTCTTTATAATAGCTTTGCATCACATTGTACCCTTTGATGAGTATCTCTCCTTGCTCTCCAACATTTACATCATTGCCTTTAGCATCTATGCATTTAACCTCAACATCTGCAATAGCCTTCCCTGATGTTGAGGCTACTGTTTCATAATCATCCTCTGGTGTGCACATCGTTGCTACACCGGTACTTTCAGTTAGACCATAAGCAGTAATAACAGTTTCAAAACCTAATTTCTCTTTCATATCTTTTATTAAACTTACAGGAATTGATGCTGCTCCGGTTACCCCAAGCCTGAGAGATTGTATTTTATCTTGTGTAAGGTTTTTTGAGGTTAAAATCGATTGATAGAGAGTTGGTGGGCCAGGCAGCATTGAAATATTAAATTTCTCAATCTTTTCAAGAACCTTTTCACTATCAAAAACAGGCTCAGGGTAGCCCTGACAACCGATAATTATTACAGACATCCATCCTGCTTTATAACCAAATGTATGGAAAAATGGATTAACGATTAAGTATTTGTCATTTTGATTTAAACCAACATATTTTGACCAAAACTTAAAAACTTGGGTGTTTTGTTTTTGAGTAATTATTACTCCCTTGGGCTGTCCTGTAGTGCCAGATGTAAAAATAATATCAGCGTAATCTTCTCCTTTGATTATTGGTAAATTGATTGATGAGTTTATATTTAATAAATCACTAAATTTATATTGAACTGATTCACTAACAGGATTCAAGATAAAAGATTTATTTAAATTATTTAGTTTTTCTTTTTCTAAAAGTTCAACATAGTTTATTCCAAGAAAGCTATCTTCTGTAAAAAGAAACTTTGCCTCAGATTTATTTAAAATAAATGAGGCTTCGTTGCCCTTCATTCTGGTATTGATCGGTACAAGAATTCCACCAGCTTTTTGAATGCCAATTGCACAGACAATCCAATTGATTGAATTTGGAGCCCAAATAGCAACACGATCCCCAAATACGAGACCTTCACTAATTAGGCCAATAGCAAATGAATCACTTAACTGGTTAAGTTCCTCATAAGTAATTTCAGTATTATCATCTTTGAAAGCTAAATTAGTACCAATTTCAGCAGCACGAACACGGACTAGTTCAGGCAGGGAATTAAAGTTTTCGCTTATAGTTTTTAAAGACAATTTAATTAATGTCTAAATCAAAACTCTCTTTTTTCCATGTTGATTCCTTTTGGCATATCTGCACGATCAACTAAGAATTGAGAATACCATTTTCGCAATTTATGTAATGGACCATCGCCATCACAAACAACTGGATCAGGTATGTAAATCTTGTTCTCCCATATAGCTACATCTTGACCAAATGCAAAATTGTTTGCATCAACATATCCCTGAATAAACGCCTTTTCATCCTCGGGGGACATACCAGGAACTTTTTTAACCATAACACCAAAATTGATCTGAAATGAAGTAAAAGTTAACGGTAAATGTGAGACCAATAAGCGACTTTCGACCTTAGCACCATCATGAACAGCACTCATATAAGTTGTCATGTAAGCAGGGCCCTCATATCTTGCTTTTGAAAATAGATCTCTTCCTAGAATAGGGCTATCTGCCGTCATCTCTTGAGTATAGGTATGATCTTTAGCTTCGTTCCAAAAACCTTCGAATGGAGCTTGATGAACTGGACCAAAATGGCCTTTATCTGCCATATTATCAATTAATTCGCGACAATTATTTTTTACTAAAAAACTTGCCATCCCATAGTCAGACCAATCATCTGAGTAACATGCATCTATTTTATCTGGCTCATAATCTGGTGCAGTGCCCTCGTGGTCATGCCAACACATTACCATTTGATTTTTTTCAATAATTGGCCATGATTCTCCATCACCTGCATCAAATTTAATGGAGCCATCTTGCTGTCTAGTTGCCGTAAGTTTTCTGTTAAAACCATAAATTGTTCTTGTTTCATTTACTTCAAACTCTCTCTGATGTCCAAGCACAAACCATCCTCTTGGAAACCTATCTGGTATTTCGTTTATTTGATCTCTATTCATATTCATACCTCTTCAGGATCATACCACACCATGATTGATCCATCTTCTTCTTTTACTTTCCAACTTCTTGTTTTGGCCTTTGGTGGAATCTTATTAGCGTATCCAATATCATCACAATTACCCTCATCATTCCATCGCCAGGCATGAAATGGACATCTAATGCCGTTTCCATCGACCTCACCACATGCTAGTGATGCACCCATATGTTTGCAAAATAAATCAAGCGCTCTAACAATTCCATCAGCGCCTCTCCACACAACTATTTGCGTGGCAAAATCATCAATACTTATGGCTTTATTAACTTCCAGATCCTCACATGAAAATACTTTATGCCAACCCTTTTCAAAATCTGTTGAAAGTGGATCTTTTTGAACAGGTAATTCAGGCGCTATAAGTTTTTCATCCATACGGTTTATTAGTTTATTGTTTAATGTAATTTTAACAATAAATTATTTTTATTGCTCAGAAAATCTCTTTCAATTCTTCAAGTTGAGATATATCACTTGATGTTGGAACAAGTAAAACATCATCAAATCCTATAAGTTCAATTTCGTCTAAAAATAATCTTAACTCTTCTACGGTTCCACAAAAGCCTGCAGTATCTGACAAAGTATTTGCAATATCATTACCCATCCATGCAAGATATTTACTTAAATGTTTTTTCATTTGAATGCGAGAATTTGAACCTAAAGCAAACCAAAAACTAGTTATCATTCTTGGACGTTTATCCTTAAAGTTCTCTTTAGCAAGTTTGAATGAATCAGCAATGTCCTTAATGTCAGCATCAAAGGAAAATCCTGCAATACCATCTGCATAACTTGCGGCCATCTCTACAGCTTTTGGACCAATTGCACCAGCCAGAATCTTTGGGCCTCCAGCTTGAATTGGTTTTGGACCAATGGATTTATTATATGAATCATTCCAAACTGATCGCATTTTTTCAACTGAGGACATAACTCGTTTCCATTTTGTATTTGACCATTGAGCATTTATGGCTTCATAATCTTCTCTTCTTCCTCCGACACCAACACCTAAAGTGAATCTTCCATCGGATATCATATCAATAGTGGCAAATTGCTTTGCACAAAGAATTGGGTCATGCATGGGTAGAATTGAAACTGTGGATATGATTTCAACATTCTCTGTCCATGCTGCAACTGAGCTTAATGTTGTAACAAACTCAGGATTATCAAAGACTATTCTCTCCCCTAACGCGATACTACGCCAATGACCATCGTCAATAATATCGCACCAATTTTTAATCAACTCCCTATTAAGGCCTGATTCCATCACCGGCAATGTCATGCCAATATTCATATTTACTTCTTTTTTTTCAAATCAAGCGCAACATCAACGATCATATCTTCTTGACCACCAACCATTTTTCTCTTACCTAATTCAACAAGAATATCTCGAGTATCTAAACCATATGTATCAGCTGCGTTTTCTGCATGCCTAAGAAAAGATGAGTAAACACCTGAATAACCCAAAGTTAAAGTCTCTTTATCAACCCTAACCGGTCTATCTTGAAGAGGTCTCACTAAATCTTCAGCGGCATCCATTAGTTTAAATAAGTCAGTGCCATGAGGCCAACCCATTCTGTCGATTGCTGCTATGAAAACTTCCAAAGGAGCATTACCTGCACCAGCACCCATTCCAGCAAGGCTTGCATCAATTCTATCTGCGCCAGATTTAACAGCTGCAATTGAATTAGCTACACCTAGGGATAAATTATGGTGAGCATGCATTCCAGTTTCAGTACTAGGATCCAAAGTGTCTTTAAATGCCTTAAACCTATCTTGAACATCATCCATGTTTAATGCACCACCGGAATCTACAACATATACGCATTGGGCTCCAAATGATTCCATCATTTTTGCTTGTTCAGCAAGACCCTTTGGATCATTCATATGTGACATCATAAGAAATCCAATAGTATCCATCCCAATCTTTCTAGCATACTCAATATGTTGTTTTGAAACGTCTGCCTCAGTGCAATGAGTTGCGACTCTAACAGATCTTACACCCATATCCCAAGCCCATTTAAGGTCTTCTTTAACGGCTATCCCAGGAAGAATTAATGTGGTTAGTTTTGCATGCTTTAATTTCTCAGCGACCGCTCCAATCCACTCCTGATCTGTATGAGCACCAAAGCCGTAATTGAAAGACGAGCCAGACAAACCATCTCCATGAGCTACCTCAATTGCATCTACTCTAGATTCATCCAATGCTTCAGCTATCTTTTCAACATGCTCGATTCCATACTGATGTCTAATGGCGTGCATTCCATCTCTGAGTGTAACGTCTTGAATGTATATTTTCTTCATTGTTTATTCAGTCTTATAAGTTCCTCAGCAGTTCCTAAAGCAGCTGAAGTCATGATATCTAAGTTACCTGCATATGTTGGCAAATAGTGTCCAGCGCCTTCAACTTCAAGAAAAATTGAAGTTTTAATTCCTTCAAATTGACCATACCCTGGAATTCTGCAGGGATTATTAGAACCATAACGTTCAAATTGGAGATCTTGTTTAAGCCTATAGCCAGGCACGTATTCTTGTACTTTTTTTACCATACTTTGGATACTATCTTTGATCTTATCTGTATCAATCGTGTCTGATAAAGTGAAAACAGTGTTTCTCATTAATAGTGGAGGTTCAGCAGGATTTAAAATAATTATTGCTTTGGCCTTTTTTGCTCCTCCAACTTTTTCAAGTCCTAATGCAGTTGTTTTTGTAAATTCATCAATATTTGCTCTTGTGCCTGGACCTGCTGATCGCGAAGAAACTGAGGCTACGATTTCTGCGTATCGAACACAAGATATTTGATTAACCGCAGCAACCATAGGTATTGTCGCTTGACCACCACATGTTACAAGGTTTACATTTTTTTCTTGTAAATGTTCTGAAAGATTAACCACCGGCACACAATATGGTCCAATAGCAGCTGGTGTGAGGTCAATCATTTGCTTATTGTCAGCCGTAATAGTTTCGTGATGATGCTTATGGGCTGATGCTGATGTAGCATCGAAGAAAATATCTGTGTCTTGATACTCTTGCATAGAAGTAAATCCTTCTATTCCCTTCGATGAAACTTGGATGCCTAATGATTTTGCTTTGGCTAGCCCATCTGAATCAGGATCAATGCCAATAACTCCAGTCAAATTCAGAAGACTTGAAGTATTAATAATTTTGTACATAAGATCAGTTCCAATATTGCCTGATCCAATGATTGCACAATTAACCTTATCCATTATCAAGAGAAGTATACTTCACAATCGCCAATTCCAATAAGCTCCATATAAAAGTGATCGCCTGCGATCGCAGGCTCAAGAGGCACAAGAGAGCCTGATAGGATTATTTCGCCCTTTAGGAGTGGTATATTGTATTTTCCAAGTGTATTAGCAAGCCATGCAACTGCTTCAGCAGGATGACCCTGAACAGCGGAACCATAGCCTGAAGATAAAAAATCTCCGTTTTTAGATACTTTTACTTCGAGTTTATCAAGCTCATAATCATTTTGATAATTTAATCCATCACCAAGTAAAAACACTCCGCAGGATGCATTATCTGCAATAGTATCCTGAATATTAATTTGCCAGTTATTTATTCGCGAATCTACGATTTCAAAACATGGAAAAATTTTTTCTGTAACTGAAAGAACATCCTCTTTTGTTATACCAGGACCCTTAAGATCCTCATTTAATACAAAAGCAATCTCAGCTTCTGCACGAGGCTGAATAAGTTGTTGTGAAATTTTGTAAGTTGACTTATTCTCAATCTGCATTTTATCTGTTAAAAAACCAAAATCAGGTTGATTGACACCAAGCATTTTTTGAACAACATCGCTTGTAACCCCAATCTTCTTACCAACAATTTTTTCTCCATTTTGTTCTCTTAAACTTAAGAATCTTTTGGAAATTTCATAAGCATCATCGATCGTAATCTCTGGATAAGATTCAGTGAGAGGTTCAATAGTTGAGCAATCTTGAAGTGACTTAAATAATAATCTTGAGATTTCTTGAATCTTTTTATGATTCATATTTAGCGGTTAAGAAAATTTATGCATGTTTGATTGAAAATTTCTTCTCTTTCTATCATCACCCAATGTCCACATCTGCTAAAAAGAATAATTTGAGCATCATGGCATTTTTGACCTATTTTGGATGCACCAGATACTGGACAAAATTTATCATCCATACCCCAAAAAACAAGCATTGGATGAGTTATTTTACCTAAATCATCTTCTAAGTTAGGAATTTTCATCGAAGCAAGTACCTGAGGATTCATTAGTGGAAGAATTTGCATTCTATCCTCTATCATTTCATCTGTAATAATTGATGAATCATATGGAAATAGTTTCAAAAGGCCTTCTATCTTCTCTTGATTCATTTCACCACCTAAAAAATCTGATAAAAGTTTTTGTATTCCAGGCATAGAGTTATATGTTTCCATATCTTCAATCCCGCCACTACCCATTAGTATTAACTTATTAATCCTCTCAGGTTTGTTAAGCGACAAGCCGAGTGACAGTGCGCCACCAAGACTATTGCCTATTAGTGAGAATTGATTAAGCTCAAGAGCATCTGCGAATTCAATAAGCTTCCCATTGAAATAATCCATCGAATATTCAACATTATCTGGTTTGCTTGAAAAACCAAATCCTGGCAAATCTGGAAGTATTACTCTAAATCCTGCATCCCTTAAGGCAACAAAATTTCTTTTAAAATTAGTGTGTCCTGAAACACCAGTTCCACTGCCGTGAAGAAATAAAACTGTTTCCCCCTCGCCTTCGTCATAATAATGAAAGCGAAAGTTATCACTTACATCAATGTAATGTCCTTCAGGAATCACTTAAATTTTTGTTAATGTAATGGGTAATCCATCCTCAGGTCGAGGTAAATGAACATGCTGAAATCTTGGGTCATAATTATTTGGTAGATTAACTTTATATTGCTTGAGTAGTCTAAATAGATAAAGTTTCGCGTTCATCATAGCAAAATGCATCCCTATGCACTTATGCGCTCCTCCTCCAAATGGAATATAACTAAATCCATGTCGTTTATGTTCAGCCCTATCTGGAGAGAATCGCATCGGATCAAATTCTAATGGATTTGTCCACCATTCTTCCATTCTATGCGTAAACGGAGGACTAATCATCACAACTGTATTTGCTGGAATTTCGTATCCTCCAACTTCAACATCTCTTGTGGTTCTTCTATTGAGAATCATAACTGATGGATAAAATCTTAAAGTTTCCTGAAATACGTACTCGGTGAGTTTCATCTCTGCCATATCGTCATATGAAGGAATATCTGAACTAACGTTATTAATTTCATCTCTAACTTTTTCCTGCCACTCGGGATTTTTACCTAAATAATAGAGAATATTAGTAAGGGCGCTCGTAGTTGTATCGAATGCGGCAAATAATAAAAAAGCAATGTGACCATCAATATCAACATCCTCTAAATAATTTTCATCCTCATCCTTTGCATTGCAATACCTACTGAACATATCCTCAAGTTCAGTGCCTCTTCTTTCAGGGATCTTAGTAACAAGGAAATTGCGTAAACTTTCACGGGATTTAAGTGCCTTTCTGAATGTGCTAAAAGGCAAGTCATAAGGAACTGGAGTGATCAAACCTTTATTAATGTTCTCAAATATTTTGTGTAGCATCTTAGCTTCAGCGCTTGTCTCATCAAGTCCAATAAAAACCTTTGCCGCTACATCCATTAAAGTTTGTTGAATGTTATCGTAGAAAATAAATTCTTCATCTGGTTTTAACTCGTCTATTCTTCTTGATTGAATAGGATTTAACATGTCAACATAAGTTCTTAATGCGTCAGTTTTAAATGCAGGCTGAGATGCTCTTCTTGTCTTTTTATGTTTTTTACCATCACGAAGAAGCATGCCATCAGGATATAAGCCTCCAAGAGAACCCATATACCCTCCTGCTGCACTAAAATTTCCATGTGGATCAAATAAAGCTGCCTCATTAAATTCTGGTCCTAAGCACATAAGAACTCTTTGATTTTTAACCATATCAAGTCTTGATACTGGGCCAAATCTTTCATAATGATCTGCACAAACTGCTAAAGTGTCTTTTACAAACTCAATTGTTTTTCCAAAAAAAGGGTATCCATATTCACCTGGAAACATAGAAAGATCCCTATTGTCTGCTGCAAAACTTTTTGTATCTATAGCCATTTATATATTATGAATTTTTTGCAACTAATTTCCACCAATAATTTGGAAAGAACCTTCTTATCCTGGTTGCAAAAACTGCTTCTTTAGTAGGATAACAAATAATCTTATCAGTCAGTAAATCTTTTTCAATTTGATCAACTACTTCTTCAGGATCACAAAGCATACCCTTTTCAACCGCTGACTTGATTACATCAGCTGAATCAGTCTCATCTACAAACCTCATCAAAGGTGTATCAGTTTGCGCAGGACAAACTACCATAATTCTTATGTTGGTATCTTTAACTTCTTTAGCTAAAATTTCACCAAAAATATTTACTGCCGCTTTTGAAGCACAATATGCAGACATGTTCTCAAGTGGACATGTTCCGGCAATAGATCCAAAAAGTATTATTTGCCCTTTATTATTTTCAAGCATGGATGGCAAGATATTACTCACCATATTTACCGTACCCTCATAATTAATTCTCATTAAACTGTTTATCGATGATGCTTCTAAATCTTTTACTTTGCCCATTGGCATGACTGCTCCTGCGTGGGTTACCCTGTCAATTGGACCCATTTGACGCTTGACCTCGTCCATCATCTCCTTAACAGCATTTGAGTCTGCTAAATCACAAGGAAAAATTGAGATATTATTGGACTCTTGTTTTAATTGATTTAGGTTTTCTTCATTGATATCAACAGCAGCTACGCGAACACCGTCAGCTGCAAGACGCTTTGCAGATATTTTACCCATTCCGCTTGCGGCACCTGTAACAATAGCATTTTTAATTTCCATAATTATCTCCCTATGAATTTACTATATCACTAAATATCTGCTTGTTGGAACTACTTCAATTTTTGAAAAATCAATAAATTTACTGCAACTTTCCATCATAATATTCAAATTTTGTTTCATAAGTGAAGGGTTTCCCTTGGCGGCATAAAATTCTTCTTGATCTGTCATTGCGCCTAGAGGAAAACATTCTTCAATAATAGCAATGAATTTTGGTGCATCTTTTTGAAGCCTTCTTACAACTGTATTCTGCGTATAAATAAAATTAGACTGGGTTTCAATAGCTATTTCAGTATGATAATGCGTCCAATGGTCAAACCAATCATAAACATCCATATGTTCGGGTTTCTCAAGAAAAACTATTTGAGAAAATCCCTCAGTGCGATGACCTAAATTGTTAGATTCATCAATTTCTAATATCTTAGACTCGCTCACAATATAACCAAAAAATCTCTTTACATGCGAATCCAAAATATTTAGTTTTTGCTCAAAATGAAATAGACTGTTTATTTTTAGAAATAACACTGCATTAGGACTTGGTGGATAAGAAGATTGAATAAGTCCTGAGGCATCAGAAACATCATCATCTGCAAGATTTACTTGATAACTAAGAATTTCATCTTTCAAAACAGAGGGTAATTCATTCAAAAGAAATCCTTTAAATTCGCTATCATCAAGATTTGTGTTCTTCCATAATTGAATCGCTATTTTTTCCATTAAGCTCTCTGAGAGGAAGCTGATAATACTTCACCTGTCATGAAAGATGATTGTTCAGATGACAGAAAAAGAATGATATTTGCAATTTCCCAAGGTTCTGCAGCTCTTCCAAGGACCTCTTTACTTATCAATGAACTGATGAGTTCATCAGAACTTGTTTTAGAGAGATGAGGATTGAGTGCTAGACTAGGCGCAACTGCATTAACTCTAATGTCATATTCAGCAAGCTCAACAGCAGTGCATCTAGTCAATGCCATGACTCCAGCCTTTGCAGCAGCATAATGAGTTTGATCCCTCTGCGCCCTCCAACCAAGAACAGAGGCATTGTTCACAATAACGCCTCCAGTTTTTTTTAGATAAGGGATTGATGCTCGCATTACCCGCATTGTTCCATTCAAAGTAACATCAATAATGTTGTTCCAAACATCATCGGGCATCTCCTCCAAACTGTTTTGACCACCTAATCCAGCATTATTTACAAGAACATCTATTGTTTCGAGGTAATCTGAAGCTTTTAAGATCATTTCATTAACTTCTTCGGTGCTTGTTACATTACATAAACATCCATCAATTCGACCTAGATTTAAATCTTGAAGTTCTTTGATGCATGTTTTAAGTCTCTCTTCATGTAAGTCTGATATAAATACATTGCCGCCCTCTTCTAGGTATCTTTTTGCAGTGGCATATCCGATTCCAGAACCGGCAGCAGCTGTAATTACGATATTCTTATTCCTAAATTGATCAGACGAAGTTGGGTAATTAGGTATGTTTTTTTCTGACATCAGCAGTTTTCTAGAATTGTAACGTTTGCTTGACCTCCGCCCTCACACATAGTTTGGAGCCCATATTTAATATTATTTCTTTTCATGTCATGAATTAAAGTTGTCATTAGTCTTGCCCCAGTTGCACCAAGTGGGTGTCCAAGTGCAATCGCACCTCCATTTACATTAATTTGCTCAATTGGATAACTAAATTCTTTCTGCCAAGACAAGGGAATGGATGCAAAGGCCTCATTAATTTCAACCCTCTGAATATCGTCTAGGGATAAATTAGATTTTTTAAGCGCATGCTTTGTAGCGGGTATTGGTGCAGTTAACATCCAAATTGGGTCATCGCCACGCACAGTTAAATGAGATATTTTTACCAGTGGTACTAGATTGTGTTCGATTAAAGCTTTTTCTGAAACAATTAATATAGATGCTGCTCCATCTGCATTTTGAGATGAAACCGCAGCCGTAATAATTTGACCTTCAATTACAGGATTTAGCTCTGCCATTCTTTCTAAAGTTGTATCTCTTCTTGGTGTTTCATCATGCAAGAATTCACCTACTGGTACTATCTCATCCTCGAATAAACCATTGTCAATTGCACTAATTGCTTTTTCGTGGCTAGATTGCGCAAATATTTCCATATCCTCTCTTGAAATATCCCACTTCTCGGCAATCATATTGGCAGAATTAAATTGACTGACTTCGGTTTTACCATATCTATCAATCCAACCTGGTGAATCATGAAAAGGATTTTCAAATCCTAACTGTTGACCTGCAATCATTGCATAAGAAATTGGAATCATATTCATGTTCTGTACACCACCTGCAATAACAATATCAGAGGTACCCGACATAATAGCCTGTGCAGCAAAATGAACAGCTTGTTGTGAGGATCCACATTGCCTGTCTACAGTTGTGCCAGGAACACAATCAGGTAAACCAGCCACTAACCAACATGTTCTTGCAATATCACCAGCTTGTGGTCCCACTGTATCAACACAACCGTAAATCACATCCTCAACAAGGGCAGGATCTAAAGATACTCTATTAAAAGTTTCTTTTAGAGGAATTGCTCCTAAATCAGCTGGATGCATCGTGGCTAAGCTACCCTTTTTTCTTCCAACGGGTGTTCTAAGTGCAGAAACTATATATGCATCAGTCATTGTTATCCATGAATGTATATGTCGCACCAAGTTTTGGCAAATCTTTTTTTAAATTATTAAATACCAAATTTTCAACAAAAGGTCTGCTACCCCAAATACCTTTATAAGACCAACCTTTTCTGATGAAAATATGCAGATCCATCTCCCACGTATACCCCATCGCACCATGAGCTTGCAAACCATTTTTAGAGGCAATTTCGCATGCTTTGATTGATTGAAACTTAGCTTGAGCAGCATGCATAGTTGCATTAGAGCAGTTTTTCTGGATACTGCTTGCAGCTCTGTATACAAGTGCATTTGTAAATTCAATCTCAATCGCAACATCTGCGAGCATATGTTTTACGGCTTGGAATGAACCAATTGGCTTTCCGAATTGTTCTCTATCGCAGGTATATAGTTTTGCAGAATCAATAATCCTTTTGCTTAATCCAAGTAAAAGTGCTGACGACATTACCATTCCATAATTTTGAACTTGTTCATAAAGGTTTTTTTTACTCTCTAATTTAGTTGCATCATCTAAATTATTGGCTTCAAAATCATAAATTGACCGTGATGGATCATTTGATTCTAAAGATCTGATCTTAAGTTTTTCAATATCAATCAAATATGGATTTTGATCTTGAAAGAAAATAAGCTGCTTTGAATCCTCCAAAAAATTTGGGTGCGGAGCAAGATCATGTGCAACTGCGAGATATTCATTATGATTAATTTGACTGGAGAACTCATTTATTAAGGGATTCGCTAAAAATAATTGTTCTGCAATTGGCTCTGGCATTCCAGAATAACCAATTTTTTCAACAAGCAGTGCGATAGTAATTAAATCTAGTGACATTCCCCCATTTGACTCATCAATATTAGCTGTAATAAATCCTAATTCTTCTAACTCTTTCCATCTTGAAGATAAAAAATGTGAATTATCCGTCCAAAATTCTCTGATAGATTTTGTCGTCACATTATCACTCAAATACTTCTGTAAAGATTCTGAAAATAGTGCTTGATCATCACTAAAATTAAAATTCATTTTCTTGGCATGCCTAAAAGTCTTTCAGAAATAATATTCTTCTGAATCTCGTTTGTACCTGCGTATATAGGTCCTGAATAAGAGAACATGTAACCTTTAATCCATGACGCGGCATTATTTAGATATTCATTCTTAAGTTCACTTGAGATGCCCAGTATATCCATAGCTATTTGATGCATTTCATGATCTAAGTTTGACCAATATACCTTGCTTAAGCTCGATTCAGAGCCAATCTTGTCACCTGCCATAACTTTTGATGCGCACTGATAAATATTCAAAGCATATGCCTCTGCTTGCATCCAACAGTGTGTCACTCTAGATGCGATGGATGGGGACAAAACATCTTGATTATCAAAATAGAGCTTAAGAAGTCGAGAAGCTGTTTCTTGAAATCTTGCAGGACTTCTTAACATTAAACCCCTTTCAAATCCTGCAGTAGCCATTGCTATCTCCCAACCTTGCCCTTCATCTCCTATCATGCATGAAGCATCAACCTCAACATTATCAAAATATATTTCAGCAAAACCGGGTTCTCCATCAAGTTGAGGTATCGGCCTTACAGTGACACCTTTCTGATCTAATGGCACTAATATAAAAGACAGTCCTCGGTGTCTTTCAGATTCTGGATCACTCCTAAACAAGCCAAAAGTCCAGTCTGCAAAGGCGGCTCTTGATGACCAAGTTTTTTGGCCATTAATGATAAAGGTATCATTATTTCTGACTGCAGTTGCTCTGATAGCTGCCATATCGCTCCCAGCATTTGGCTCAGACCAGCCTTGAGACCAAATATGATCACCTTCAGCCATAGCACTTAAAAACTTTGATTTTTGATCATCTGTGCCGTATTCCATTAGAGTTGGACCTAACAAAAAAACACCATTTTGATTTACCCTTGCCGGAGCATTTGCGCGGTAATACTCTTCTTCAAATATTAACCATTCAATTAAATTTAATGCTCTGCCTCCATATTCTGTTGGCCAAGTGACCATTGACCAGTTACCTTGATTTAGTGTTTTTTCCCATTCTCGGTGCTCTTCAAAACCCTCTTTTGTATCAAAAGAAGCTAGTGGCTTTGAGGGTACATTTTTTGAAAACCAATCGCGTATCTCTGATCTAAATTGGTTTTGTGATTCAGTAAATTCAATCTTCATTTTTATCAAATTTTGCGTCTCTTTTTTCAACAAAAGCATCTCTTGCCTCTTGTGAATCAGAAGACTGATATAGTTCTAACGTAAAATTTTGTTCAAGCTTGTAGTCCTCATCAACATTGGAGAATTCAATTTGATTTAAAGCTTTTTTTGCTAAATTAACAGCAACACTACTTTTAGATGCAATTGTCTCGGCAAGTTTATTTGCAGCTTTATGAAGTTGATCCATGTCATCATGTAAAGATTCAATGCTACCAAACTCAAATGCCTCAGTTGCTGAAATTGGTTCACCTGTAAACATCATTTTTCTAACTTTTTGCAAAGAAAATAGTCTACTTAAATGTGCACCTCCACCTAAAGCACCTCTATCAATCTCAGGTAAGCCAAAGTATGCATCTTTCGTTGCAAGCACAATATCCGATGCGCCAGCTATCAAAATACCACCTCCAAGAACAAAACCATGACATGCCGATATAACTGGTACATTACAATTATGAATAGCTCTTCCTAATTTCCAACAACCATCATTTACCTCATAAATCTTATCTGCATCCTTCTGCAGTTCTTTAATATCAACACCTGCACAAAAGCCTTTACCTTGAGCTCTTATAACTAAGGAATTTACTTCTTCGCTAAAAGACAGGTCATCAACTAACTTTGCAAATTGGTGCCACTCTTCTGAATTAAATGCATTGACTGGAGGAACATTTAACTCAATTGTAGCAACCTTACCTTGATGTATTAATTCAATTGGCATTTTCTAATTCCATTTGCTTAATTTTCATATTGTACTGACTGATAATTACATTTATTAAATTTTCACAGGTTGGTAAGTCATCAATTACACCGGCCACAGTTCCAGATGGCATTGCTCCATTTGCAGGCATCCCATCTACCATTGCAGTTTGGATAATTGCAGGACTATTGGCTGACATTATAGTTTGTGAAATAGTAAGATCATCTCCTTTTAACATTGCAAGAAAGGATTTCAAAATATCAAAATAAGATGCTTCAGACATTTTTTTGTATTTAAGTGCTGACTTTAGTGACATCAAAAATAATGAAATTGGATTAGAGTTATCAACCTTTTTAATAAAATCATTAAAAATTAATCTATGCGGAAGGCCATCAAATTTTCTTGTGATCTTAATATCCTCTGTGGTTGCATTTAAGTATGCTTCTTTGGTTTTTTTTGGCACAGGGCTCTCTTCTGTCATCATGAATCTTGTTCCCATTGCAATACCCACAGCACCCCAAGCCTTTGCAGCTGCAAGACCACTACCATCTTTAAAGCCACCAGCTGCATAAACTGGTATATTCACACAATTTAAGACGCTACCTAATAAAAGTGTAGTTGGCGTAGAACCAGTATGACCACCACCCTCTGATCCTTGAACTACCAATGCGTCCGCGCCAAGCTCTTCAGCTTTGATTGCGTGCTTTAAGGCTCCAACTGTTGGAATGCAAATTACATTTGAAGCTTTCAGTTTTTTAATAAATTTTTGCACTGGTGATCTTGAGTAGCTTACGGCCCTTACATTCATCTTGATGGCAGCATCAATAATTTCTTCAGCTCCGGGTTGAAACATATGCAAATTAATACCAAAAGGCATATCAGTTAATGCACTTGTCTTCTTGATCATATTAATTGCCTCATCCTTTGTTGCAGTTGCTAGAGCAAGAAATCCAAAAGCTCCAGCTTTTGAAGATGCAGCTACAAGCTCTGGAGTTGCTACCCACCCCATTGCAGTTTGAATAATTGGATATTTAGAACCAAGTATATTTTCTGACACTTTTTACTTCTTTTGTGATTTCTTATTTTTTGTTTTTCTTTGAGATTTGGCCATTTTTTTTGCATCAAAACCAGCAAGGACATTCCCAGTTGTTAAATCATTATGAGCATGAGAAAAATGATGCCAAGCAAATGCAGCCTCCATTCCATTTCTCTTGCCCTGAAGATCCTCCACATGATTGATTGCTTGTTTAGTTAGGGTAAGTCCAAGTCTTGGCATGTCTGCAATTTTTTCAGCCATCTCATTTGTAACCTTTTTCAACTCAGATTTATCAACAACTTTATTAACCATACCCATTTCATATGCCCTCGCAGCACTCATCCTCTCTCCTAGAAATAAAAATTCTTTAGCAATCCTCGGATTTAGCTCATAGGGATGGGCAAAATATTCAACACCTGGGATGCCCATTCTCACCACAGGATCTGCAAAAAAAGCATCTGATGAAGCAATAATTAAATCGCAAACCCAAGCTAGCATACAACCACCAGCAACACATGCACCATGAACCATAGCAATCGTTGGTTTTGGTATATCTCTCCATCTTCTACACATATTAAGATAAACCTCTTGTTCTCTGACATACAAAAATTCTCCACCCTTTTTGTCGGTATGGTCATACCACATTGTTTTTCGGTCATAAGATTTATCTATATCTCTACCTGGAGTCCCAATGTCATGTCCCGCGGAGAAGTGCTTGCCATTACCATTTAAAACGATCACTTTAATGTCATCGTCATCTACAGCTTTTTTGAATGCCTTATCAAGGTCATATGTCATTTTGCCATTTTGAGCGTTATTGTATTCAGGTCGATTCATAGTGACCCATGCAATGCCATTTAATTTTTTATATTTAATAGTGGATTTAGATTTAGTCATTTCTTTGCTCCAAATATATTTTCTCTAATTCCAGATGGATCTAGTATATTTCTTATCAATTTTAACTCGGTTTTAGTTGGTATTTCAGAAATAGACTCTGAAAAAATCTCAAATTCAAAGCCAGTATTTTCTTCAATCTCATCAAGAGAGACTCCTGGATGTATCGATAGAAGTCTTAATGAATTTTTATTACCATTAAAATCAAACACGCAAAGATTTGTTACTACAATACCAACATTTGGCTTATAGATATTATTATTAAATCCTAAACTACTAACCATATCTACCTCGTTTTCGACAAAAACTTTTTTAGAATGATTTGGGATAAAAACGCTATTTTTGTGACATATCGAATTACCTGGAAAGCCTCTAACACCTAATAGCTGCACTTTTGGATTTTGATACTCTCCAATGCAACTTATATTCATTTGCGCATATTTATCTATTTGTGTTGGTGAGACCATTGCATGCCGGTGACCACTCCATAATAAATCAAACACCCTAGAGTAAGTCATCAAGCCTTCAGCTGAGGAAATTGGATTTTTTTGGCCAAGTGAAATTGGTTGATCAATTAAAAAAGCCTCCCCATCAGTCATTAATAAGTCTTTATTGAAATGGAGCTTTGACAATCCAACTGCTAATCTAGGGATAAGTCCTATTCCCGTTGCTAAAATTTCACCATCTTTCTGCCAAGCTTTTGCTGCAATTGAAATACATAGTTCAGCTAAAGTTGTGCTTGAAGTACTCATCAGAAAATCGTTTTTGAGATTGAATTTACATGTGACATTCCACCAACTGCATCAAGATATTCATTGTTGGATATGTTTATGAATTTTTTGTAATAATCGTCGAAGCTATCACTTGCCTGTGAGTATTCTTTGAGATGCGCTATGTCAATACCATAATTAGGATCGCATGATGTTGGATGAGCGCCTCCTTCGGAATGAAATACTCCATGTACAAGGTTTCTCTCAAAACGATTATAGACTGCAACCTCTGCTTTTTTAAATTCACTTGTTTTGATAATTTGTTCAGCTGATACAAATGTTTGCTTAGCTGCTCTTGCAAATAAGTCGTCAAAAAAAGGGTCTGGACCATAAATCAGAGTGTTACCCTTCTCATCTGCTGTATTAACATGCAAAAGGCTAACATCTAAATTTATCGCTGGCATCGCAATAAGCTCCTCACCATCATCATATGGTGATTTAACCAATTTAATTTCTTTATTTTTACCCAAAACATCTGTACCAAAACCAACTCGAGTTGGTAAAAAAGGTAATCGCATTGCAGCGGCTCTCAAACCCCACTGCAACATTCCTTCATCAATTTCCATTAGTTCTTTTATTTCTCCAGCTTGACGTGCTTTTCTGAAATGTGAGTCTAATGGGATGATATCCAGCGAAACAAATCCAAAAATTAATTTCTTAACTTTCTTAGCTGAACATAAAAGTCCAACATCTGGCCCTCCATAAGTCACAATTGTTAAATCTTTGAGGTCTGATTTGCAAATTGCTCGAATAATACTCATTGGTTTTCTCCGAGCACCCCAACCACCAATACCGATAGTCATTCCATCTGTTATTTGGCTTAGGATCTGATTTGTATTTACGATTTTATTCAAAGCTCATCCAGGAGGTGTAAATTCATGCCCCCAAACACTAGGTCTATCGGAGTATGTTGTCTCATGTTGTTCCCAATCAGGTTGTTTTCCATCATAACCAAACTCAAGATCAAAGCCCGCAGGCGTTTGCATATAAAAAGACAGCATGCCGTCATTCTCATGTCGACCCAAGGTTGAAGAAATATGAATATCTCTTGCAAGCGCTCTATCAAGGGCCTTACCTACGTCATCAATGTTTTCTACTTCAACCATAGTATGAATTAGGCCTGACGGAGGAGTTGGTGCTTGCATCATTGCAACACTATGATGTCTCGGGTTATCACAATGCATAAAGTAAAGCCTCATAGGAGGATCCTCTGGATTTGGACTCATTTTTAAATCAGTTATGTCTGAATCGCCAAAACCAAGAACATCCTTATAAAAATCATGAGTTTCTTCAATATTAAGTGTTGCATAAACAACATGACCAAAACCAAGATTCTTAGTTATGAAGCCTGATATGCCTTGAGGAGAGACAAAAACTTCCTTATCTTCATTACGATTTATATACAATTCAAGTGTGTTACCGGCTGGATCACTCAGTGTGATTCCCGCCTCGATTAATCTTTCAGAACAAACTTCAGGTGTTAAATCTTCAAACTCGACATCACTTGACTGAAGTTGACTCTTTGCATCATCAAGTGCTTGTTGGTTTTCTAATTCAAAGCCGGCAAGTAGATATTTATCTGCAGATCCTTTTTGGATTGAAAACCTGTAAGGTGCCTCATCAATTTTTAAACATAATGTACTATCATTAGATAATTCAGGATGTTTCATAAATCCACAAACCTCCTGACCATACTCATTCCACTTATCTAAATCAGTTGTTTCAACTAAAATATAACCTAAACCTTTTACTTTCACTTTATTTCTCCGATAATTTAATATCTATATTGTAGCAATGTCCAAAATAAAAGCATTAATTAACCCAGTTACACCATTTGCGCAAAATGCACCAATAATTTTTTGTGACGAAACCAAACATTGTGCTTTTGTTGATCCAGGTGGAGATATCGATGTACTTCTTAATATTGCGAAAGAGAATAATCTTGTTCCTAAAATGATTTTGCTCACGCATGGCCATTGTGATCATGCTGGCGGTGCTAGTGAACTTGCAAGAATACTTTCACTACCAATTATTGGACCACACAAAAAAGATGATTTTTTACTTTCATCTTTAAATGAACAGGGTCAAATGTTTGGTATGGTTGCTGAGAATTGTGAGCCGTCAAAATGGCTAGAAGAAAATGATATTGTAGATTTGGGTAATTCAACCTTAAGGGTGTTATTTTGTCCAGGACATACTCCTGGGCATATTGTTTTTTTTAATGCCGAATCAAAACTTGCACTTGTTGGAGATGTAATTTTCAAGGATTCTGTGGGTAGAACAGATCTACCCAAAGGTAATTTTCAAGACTTAATAAATTCAATCACTACAAAATTATGGCCGCTTGGTAATGACATCACTTTTATTTCAGGACATGGTCCGATATCAACATTTGGAGCAGAAAGAATATCAAATATGTTTGTTTCAGATAGTGTCCTCAAAAAAAATTAATTGCGTTTATATCTGCCGCCGGTAAGTGCATTACTACCCAATCGAATTAAGAAGGAAAAGTAGTTCATCATAAAAACCAAAAATCGATAACGTTTTCCAGGAATACACAAGCTTTTCCTCTGTAACATTGCATCGATGCCTTCCCTCGCAACTCTTCTAGCATCTAATTTAAGAAAACCTGGCACTTTATCCATTTGTTCTTGGGTGCCGGATGCTGTGTGAAATTCTGTAACAGTATATCCAGGACATAATGCAGTTGAGCTAATACCCTTATGTTTGTAATTAACATTTATCGCATCGCTAAAACGATTCATAAAGGTCTTGATAGGACCATACAATACTTGGATTGTAGATGGCGGAGCAAATGCTGCAACAGACGAAACTATCATTATTTGACCGGTTCCTCTCTTTAACATATCTCCGATAAATAATTTTGTAAGCGTGATTACAGAAGTTCCCAAAACTGCAATAAACTTTTCTTCAACTTCAACAGATGTTTCATGGAATTGATCTGCGATCCCATAGCCTGCATTATTTATGAGAACCTCAACATCATAATTTTTTGATTTACAAAAATCATATAAAGTTTGTGGTGCATTCCTATCTGCAAGATCTGAGGTGATGTAATCAGCACTGATGTCATACTTTTGCTTTAACTCAGATATTAAATCAATTAACCTGTCTTCTCTTCGTGCTGTAAGAACAAGGTTATATTTTTTTTCCGCAAGTACTTCTGCGATTTCTTTTCCAATGCCAGCCGAGGCTCCAGTTATAAGTGCATATTTTGACATTTCTTACTCCTTATAAGTTTTAATCTTTAACCTTATATCATAAGGGATTTCTCCCATTGAACTATGCTCTTCTTTGAGATTGAGCATGTTTGTAATCATTTGGTGTGGCATAGGAGCTATTTTTCGAATGCTCATATCTACATGCCCCTCAACCGTCTCATACATTGCACATATATTGTTATCGTCATCAAATAGTGCGCCGATTAAATGAAATAATTTTTCATTCACATTGTAAAGTCTAAAGTATGGATGAATAAGCTGTCCCTCAAGAAATTCTTTTTTAAATCTATAATTATCTTCGAGGGTAAATGATGAAAATCCATTTGCAAAATGCTCTTCGTTAATGCCAAATTCTGAAGCAGCAAACTCCCAGCCCTGTTCAAAAACTTTTTTAATATGATTCACGTTCATGTGGCCATTAAAGTCACACATATCTTTTGTTACTTTGACAGTCTTGCCTTGGAATGGAAACAATTTTTTCATGAACGAATTGTCATAAAAAGCTTAATAATATGCAATGAATAAAAAGAATTATTGTTATAAGATGAATTTATGGAAAATATAAAAGTTTTTGTAATGGCAAATATTATAATAACTGATGCGGATGAGTATAAAAATTATGAAAAAGGATTCTTTCCAATACTCAAAAAACATAACGGCATATTTCTTACTTATGATGATAATCATAAGCATAAAGAAGGTGTCAAAAAATTAGAAGGTCGTGCAATTTTATTTGGTTTCCCATCGCAACAAGATGCTGATAATTGGTTTGAGGATCCTGAATATCAAACTCTTTCTGAGCACAGAAAAAGAGGAACTAAAACACAATTCATAACGTTTATTAAAACTCTAGAAAGATAGTGGATGGAGCTACCATCCACTTATTTTATGAAAAGTTTGGATTGGTTGGATCGTAAATAATACCAGAATCATAAATATCTGGATTACCACAAGTAGCAACCGCATCCAGTGAAGCTTTTGCATCTTGACCAGTTAATTCCCATGCGTTATTTCCTTGCAACATACTTTCAAATGATTGATGAAAATTACCCCACCAGAAATTAAAGTCTGAGGTTGGAAGCTCACCATTCTCATTTTGAGGTAGATATAAACCATAAGCATATGCTTGAGAAAATTCTTCTCTGTCTAATGATTCAAGCCATGCAATATAGTCATTTATAGCTACTTTAAAGTCATCAAATGATTTTCCTTCATTGAGACTGCATGGAGCAAAATCACTTGCAAATGAACCAGTGACTTTTTCAAACTCACCAAATGCATAGGGATCATATGTCCAAACAAAGGTCCATGATGACCTTCCTTCAACATCACACTCCATAACATTTGCATGCTTTTCAGACCATGCTTGGGCATCTGGATTAGAATTCCACTCACTCCATCCTGCATTTGCAGCTTCTTTTGATGTCCAACTTAATTCCCACCATCCGTTATCAAATCTATTTTCAGCGCTTGCTGGTATGTAACCCCATGCTCCCACTAGATCTTCATTACTTAATAATGACCTATATTCACTCATCATTGCATTAACTGAATCTTCACTGAAATCTGTGCCAGCAGTGCAAGCCATCATTTCATTATGAAAGGTTATGTCAGTATCTGCCCAAGTTACTGGATCCTCTGCAACATCACTTGTACAACTCATTACAAATACAATTGGCAATAAAAAAACAAGGTTTCTCATAAATACTCTCCAATATTCATAGTACATACTATCGTATATTAAATAAAAAGTAAGGAACAATTTAATAACATGTAGTTTAATGAGTGGCGGAGAGAGAGGGATTCGAACCCTCGATACAGTTACCCGTATAACACCTTAGCAGGGTGCCGCTTTCGACCACTCAGCCACCTCTCCTAAGCAAGTATTATAAGATAGTTTTTTATTGAGAATTATTATTTCTGATTTTAATAATCAAATTCTAACCTTTGGCCAAAGTGAAGATGGTCTGAAAATTTACCATCTTGAAAAGCAATATTTCCATTCAAAATCGTTGCATGTATTGATGACCTTAAAGTTTTATTTTCAAGTGGTGACCAACCACACTTATATAGAATATTGTCCTTCACGGTATAGGATTTATCTAAGTCAACACATGTTATATCCGCAAAATATCCTTCGCGTATAAAACCCCTATCTTTGATCTTAAATCGTTTTGCGACATTATGACTAGATTTTTCCACTATAGTCTCAATTGAAAAAATATTATCAAAGTAAAATTCAAGAAACATCTGCAAAGAGTGCTGAACAAGCGGTATACCTGCTGGAGCATCTGTATACTTTTGATTTTTTTCTTCCAGAGTATGTGGAGCATGATCAGTAGCAAAAATGTCAATTTTGTCAGCTTTGACTGCTTCTATTAAACCGAGCCTATCTTCTTCTGTTTTAATAGAGGGATTGCAAACTATAAAATTACCAAGCTCCTCATAATCTTTTTCACTGAAAGTTAAATGATGCACACAACCCTCAGCAGTAATATTTTTGTTTTCAATAGGGCCAGATTCAAATAGATCCATTTCTCTTGCAGTAGATAAATGCAGAACATGTAAATTTGAACCATATTTCTTTGCAAGCCCAACAGCCAATGAGCTTGAGAGATAACAGCATTCTTCGTCCCGGATCACTGCATGATGCATTGCAGTAAGAGAATTACCATGTAATTTCTTGTACTTTTCTTGATTTTCTATCAATCTTTTAGGATCCTCACAATGAGTAACAATATTTGTTGGACAATGTTGAAATATTGCATCAAGGGCTTCATATTTATCTACAAGCAAATCACCTGTAGATGCACCCATAAAGACTTTCAAACCACAAGATGTTTTTGGATCATGTTTTTTAATTTCTTCAATGTTTTCATTTGTGGCACCTAAATAAAAGGAGTAATTTGCATATGAGCGTGAAGAGGCCATATCAAATTTTTTATTCAAATTTTCAATAGTAGATGTATTTGGATTCACATTTGGCATTTCAAAATAGCTGGTAACTCCACCAGCGATTGCTGCTTTGGACTCGGTTGCGATCTCACCTTTATGAGTGAGACCTGGTTCTCTGAAGTGGACTTGGTCATCTATTAATCCTGGAATGACAAGCTTACCTCCACAATCAAGCACTTCTTTGGATTCACAATCTATGTTGGAAGCTATTTTTTCAATACGCTGATTTCTAATTGCTATGTCAACTTCGGAAGATTTGTTCTCATTTACAAGATTACAATTTTTAAGAACTAGGTCATACATATTAGTTAAAGATTAAATGCCTTATGCAATGATTTTACTGCTAAATTCATATCTTTTAGAGAAATTACAAGAGTAATTTTTATCTCTGAGGTACTTATCATTTGAATATTTATATTGTTTTCAGCAAGAGTTTTGAAAGCAATGCTTGCCACTCCTGATTGAGAGCGCATACCAACTCCGACGATTGAAACCTTACCTATTTCATTGTTTACTATAAGTTTGTCATAGTTAACTTTTATTAAATTGCTTTCTAAAATCTTCTGAGCTTTTTTTGCATCACTATTTCCGATCGTGAAGGTAAAATCAGTTTTGCCTGAAACACTAACGTTTTGGACGATTACATCTACGTCAATACCTGCATCACCAATTGGTCCAAGTATGCCTGATGCATTTCCAGGCGTATCCTCTACACCATGCAATGTAAATTTTGTCTGGTTATCCTGCATTGCAATACCTGTGATAATTGGTTGTTCCATACTTGAAATTTCCTTTGTGATTAGAGTCCCTTCACCTTCTTCAAAACTCGACAATACTCTTATAGGTACATCATACCTGTTAGCGAACTCCATTGCTCTTACTTGCATCACTTTAGCACCCTGACCTGAGAGTTCTAGCATTTCTTCAGTGGTAATTGATCTTAATTTCTTTGCCTCAGGTACAAGATTGGGGTCTGTAGTATAAATTCCATCAACATCTGTATATATGTCGCATCTTTCAGCTTTAATACTTGCTGCTATCGCGACGGCTGTTGTATCAGATCCTCCTCGTCCAAGTGTTGTTACGTCACCAACATCATTAATTCCTTGAAAGCCAGTGATTACTGGTATGCAGGCTTCATCTATAGAAGCTTGAATAGTATCAATATTTATATCAATTATCTTTGCTTTTGAATGATTTGATGTTGTACGCATTGATATTTGAGCAGCAGAAAAGGATTTTGCTTGTAATCCAAGTGATTGCAAAGTCATTGCCAATAAAGCAGCACTAACTTTTTCACCAGTTGAGAGCAACGCGTCAAGCTCTCTTTCTGCTGGGGCATCAGAAATATCCTTTGCAAGATTAATTAACTTATCAGTCTCTCCACTCATTGCCGAAACCACAATTATTGGAAATTCATTCAGGGAAGTTTTTTTAATAGTGTTGGCAACAGCTTTTATTCTTTCAATTGAACCAAGTGATGTACCTCCAAACTTTTGAACGACAATATTTTTCATTGTATTAATATTTTAGAGCGAGGAGTTTATAACATCATCAATTGAATTCACAATACTTTTTGGGTCAGTACTTTCAATAACACCCTGTGCAAAAATATCTTTGCCTCCTCCCTTACCCCCCAAAGATGCTATTATTTGGGACAATAGTTCCTTTGCAGAGAAAGTGCCAACTTTTGCATCTACTACAGAAATAACGATTGATGATTTTTCTTTCCCAATACCAAAAATGATATGAGAATTTGAATTATTTTCTTGTTTTAATATATCAGACTGGGCTCTTAAAATATTAATTTCGTCTTCATCAATTTGCATAATCTCAAATGATGCATTAGCAGATTTAATAATACTTTTTTTAATAACCTTTGGTTTAGAAACTTTAGCAGATTGATTTTTCCTTAATTGCTTATTTTCATCAATAATTTTTGTTAATTTTGAACTTATCTCACTAGCTGGCACTTTTAGAAGTTTTTGTATTTCTCTTAGAGATTCCATAGAGTTATTGATTAAATTTAGTGCTTCTTTTCCTACAACTGCTTCAATTCTTCTAACGCCAGATGCTACGCTTGACTCATTGGTAATAAAGAAAGTTCCTATATCTCCAGTCCTCTTTACATGTGTACCACCGCATAACTCAATTGAGAATTTATCTCCTAAATCAACAACTCTAACCTCATCATCATATTTCTCACCAAACATTGCCTCTGCCCCGCTTTCAATAGCGTCCTCAAGTTTCATAATGGTTGTAATTGCTTCTGTATCTTGCAAAATTACGTTGTTTACAATGTTTTGCACCTCATCTATTTCTTGTTGGGTTAGAGCTTTTGGATGACTAAAATCAAATCGTAATCTGTTTGCATCATTTAATGATCCTTTCTGCGAGACATGTTTACCTAAGACTTGCTTGAGTGCAGCGTGAAGTAAATGTGTTGCAGAATGATGTGACATAATTTCTTTTCTTAGAGCCTGATTAATAGTTAAATCATACTCCTCATTAATCTCTATTGATCCAGTTATTACTTTAACATGATGTAAATATATCTTGCCTTGCTTTTTGCAATCAGTTACTTCTGCTATATTATCATCACGTTTAAATCTTCCGTTATCACCAACCTGGCCTCCAGACTCGGCATAAAAAGGTGTATTTTTAAATATAACTACACCAGATTCACCTTCCTTAAGCATAGAAGTTGGCTGGTTGTTATTCCATAGAGAAATTATGCTCTCTTTGTTTAAATTATTTTTTTCGTATCCAATAAAATTTGTTTCTGGCAATCCTTCGAGATTTAAATCTGCAGTCTGAAATTTCTCACCCTGCTTAGAAATCTCAATTTGCTGTTTCATGCATCGCTCAAATCCAACTTCGTCCACTTGAAACCCCTCTTCTCTTGCAATATCTGCAGTTAGATCAATTGGAAAACCATATGTATCATGAAGCTTAAATGCCAAGTCGCCTGGAATAAGCTTATTATTTAATTCTAAAATTTCCTTGTTAAGTATACTGATGCCTGTTTCAAGAGTACTAAAAAACTTTTTCTCTTCTTGGTGGATTGCATCTTCAATAAGTTTTTTTGATTTAGCTAATTGAGGATATGCCTCACCCATTTCTTTCACAAGACAATCAACAAGCTTTGACATGAAAGGTGATCTAGCACCTAATTTATATCCGTGTCTTACAGCCCTGCGAAGAATTCTTCTTAAAACATAACCTCTACCTTCATTTGAAGGAAGGATCCCCTCGAGTAATAAAAATACTACAGAACGGATATGATCTGCTATCACTTTGTGAGAAATTGCATCATTAACTTTTAATAAATTGTTCGAACTTTTTACTAAATTAGATAGTAAATCAGTATCATAATTTGAGTTCACACCCTGCATAACGGCTGCAATTCTTTCCAAACCCATTCCAGTATCTACTGATGGCTTTGGCAATGGATTGAGCTTACCATCTGAGTCACGATTAAATTGCATGAATACCAAATTCCATATTTCGATGTAGCGATCACCCTCATCTCCATCTTCTCCAGGTGGAGTACCCTGATAATCGCTACCATGATCAAAAAATATTTCAGAACAGGGGCCACATGGTCCGGTGTCACCCATAGCCCAAAAATTGTCTTTTTCACCGAGTCGAGCGACTCTTTTAGGATCAACTCCAACTTTTTTTATCCAAATATCTTCAGCCTCGTCATCATCTTTGAAAACCGTTACCCAGAGTTTATCTTTTGGAATTTTTAATTCTTCTATTAAAAATTGCCACGCAAATAATATTGCGTCTTCTTTGAAATAATCACCAAAACTAAAATTACCAAGCATCTCAAAAAATGTGTGGTGTCTCTCTGTATAACCTACATTTTCCAAATCATTATGCTTGCCGCCAGCCCTAATACAGCATTGAGAAGATGTTGCCCTAGCAAATTTCGATTGTTCCTGACCAAGGAATATATCTTTGAATTGCACCATACCCGCATTAGTAAAGAGTAAAGTTTCATCGTTGGCCGGAATTAATGATGAAGACTTTATAATCTCGTGATTGTGATCTTCAAAATAGTTTAAAAACCTTTTTCTAATTTCGTTAGCCTTCATTTTCAAAAACTCTCTCAAAGAAATCTTTCATAGAATTCCAAGACCTTTTGTCAGCTTGCTCATCATAGACAGTGCCAAAATCTTTATCGTTAGCATCTGGATTAGTGAAGGCATGCATTGCATTCCCATAGCTTATCAATTCCCAATTTGCATTTGATACATCCATTTCTTGAACAAAATTCGATACATCTTCTCTGCTTACCATTGGATCTTTATCACCATGACATATCAACAATTGAGTATTAATTTTATTGACAGGTAAATCGGATTTTTGAAGCAACCCATGAAATGAAACAATTCCTGAAAGATGTTGTCCTGATCGAGCAGCCTCAATAACAGCCATTCCACCAAAACAAAATCCAATTAATCCAATTTTCGTTGCATCCACATAAGTTTGATTAGAGATAAACTCAACTGCACTCAAAATTCTTTGTCTAAGTAAGTTTCTATCTGCTACAAATGGTTCTATTAAACCCTGATTTTGCTCAACAGATGATCCGTTCTTTTTGTTACCAAATAAATCAATAGAAAAACCAACATATCCTAGTTTTGATAGTTCTAAGGCTTTCTTATCTTCAAATTCAGATCTGCCTTTCCAAGTATGTGCAACTAACACTGCAGGGAGCTTTTTCTCATTATTGGAAATAAAAGCTTTTCCGATGCATTTTACATCTTCATCAAAATAACTAACTTCTTTGCCAGTTTGATCAAACATTTAATGATTTGTACCGCTTATAATTTTGAACATAGAACTCCGCATTCATCTTTGTTAATTCTTGTTCTTCAGGCGTTAATTCCCGTTTTATTTTACCTGGCATACCCATAACCATTGAACCATCCGGAATAATTGTCCCTTCAGTAATCAATGCTTTAGCTCCAATAATACAATTCTTACCAACAATTACATTATTTAAAATAACTGCGCCAATTCCGACTAATGAGCCGGAGCCTATTTTACAGCCATGAAGCATCACCATATGACCCACAGTTACATTATCTTCAACAATGCACGGACAGCCTGGGTCAGTGTGTAATACAGAGTTATCTTGAATGTTTGACCCATCACCAATAATGATAGGTTCATTGTCTCCTCTTATAGTGGAATTAAACCAAATACTTGATTTATCTCCTAATTGAACGTCTCCGATCACGCTTGCTGATGGTGCAATCCAAAAATCATCAGTACGCGTTGAAAGTTTTTTGTCTGCAAGCCCTATTATCATTTAGCCTTCTTCAACTCCTATATTCGTATTAAAACAAATATTTAAAAAATTAGTGGTAATCATAGCTGTAAGTCCCCAAATCTTGAAATTTTTGTACTGCCACTGAGGTACAAGCCAACGTTTTCCATGTTTTTCAACGATATCTTTCTGAAGATTCTTTTTATTTATCAAAAATGAGATAGGAACAGTGAAAACTGCCTCAATTTCCTCATTTGGTAAAAATTGCGGCTCTTTATTAATACTAAAAATAATTGGATTTACTTCAATATTATGTCTTGAAACAAGGTAATCCAGTCTACCTAAGAATTCGGCATCATTCACATTAAGTCCAATTTCTTCATTAGCCTCTCTTAGTGCTGTTTTTTCAAGACTAGCATCTATTTCATCTCTTTTACCGCCTGGAAAACTAACTTCACCAGAATGAGTGCTTAACTTAGATGATCGCAAAGTATAGATAATTTCTGTATCCTCATTTGGGTTATTTGCATTCAATATGCCTATTAAAACTGCAGCTTGAGGAAGATCAGTAGAATCTGAGATATGTTGTGATTCGAGTTTATTAGTTATTTCCTTTATCATGCTCTAAGTTTAACTGCTAATAAAAATTAATTCTCACGTTAAGGAAGTAAATTGAAATTTTGTTCAAAGTGTGGAAGTTCTAATATAGAGTTCAAAGTTCCTCCTGATGATAATCTAAGAAGATATTGTTGTAATGATTGCAATAGCATTTTTTATTCAAATCCAAATATTGTGGTTGGCTCGCTTTGTACTTTTGAAGATAAAATTTTACTTTGTAAGAGAAACATTCAACCACGTTTAGGAATGTGGACTTTGCCTGCTGGCTTTTTTGAAAATTCTGAAACTCTTAAGGATGGTGCTATTAGAGAAACTTTTGAGGAAACCGGAGCAGATATTAAGAACCTTCAACCTTATTCGCTATTTAGCCTAACACACATCAGTCAAGTTCATTTCTTTTATTTGGCTGATCTTGTTGAACCAAATTATGGTCCTACAGCTGAATCATCTGAAGTTGAGTTATTCACTGAAGAAGATATTCCTTGGGATGAAATAGCATTCCCTACAGTTTACAAAACATTGAAGTATTTCTTAGAAGATCGAAAAAAAGGTAATTTTCCTTTTAGAGAAGAGGCTATCAAACTTTAACCTTAACAAATTCATAAGCTGGATGTTCGTAAGGATGATTTTCTAAAAGAGTGTTCCTAGCGATTTCAATGGAATTCTCAGGACATAATATTTCAACTCTAAATTCTTGAATCCTTGAAAGTTTCCCAACGTCACCAAGGGTGGGGTTTGATAAATCTTCAGGTAAAAATTGTCCTGTTCCTTCAACTTCCCAAGCGCAACAAGAATAATTGCCTTGTACACCGCAACCAATATCAAACAACGAATTTTTTGTAAGTTCAAGATGCGATCTTGGTACAAAATATATTAATTTATACTTTGTCACAAAATTTCCTTGCATTGAGAAACATTTGCATCCATGGTGAGTATTCTCTCAGGTGAGACGGCTGCCATGACAATTGCGATTTACGAAATACTCTTTCGGGATGAGGCATCATAATTGTGACTCTTCCATTTGCAGCTGTAAACGCGGTAATACCATCTTCTGTACCATTAGGATTCATGGGGTAGGATTTTGTAGGTTTGCCATTAGCTTCACAAAAACTCATTGCAACCATATTCTTTTTTTTGAGGTCTTTTATTTGCTGTGTTGAAAGATCAGCTTTGCCCTCTCCATGAGCAACTGCAACTGGAATCAACCAGTCGTGCATATCTTTTAACAAGATTGAATCTGATTTTACAATTCTAATTTGTGAGAGACGTGCCTCAAATTGATCTGAGTCATTTTTGATAAAGTTTGGCCAAATCTCTGCTCCTGGGATGAGTTCTTTGATTTGTGAAAACATTTGACAACCATTACACACGCCAAGAGCGAATTTTTTTTCATCTTCAAAAAATAATTTAAAAGCATTTTTTGCATTTGAATTATATTTTATAGTTGACGCCCAACCGATGCCTGCTCCTAAAACATCACCATAAGAAAAGCCACCACAAGCAATCAGTCCAGAAAATGAACTTAAGTCTTCCTGGCCACAAATGATGTCTTGCATATGAACGTCTACAGCATCAAAACCTGCGAAGGTAAATGCTGCAGCCATTTCAATATGGCCATTTACACCTTGCTCTCTTAAAATAGCAACTTTTGGTTTAGATTCATTGTTAAATACAGGTAATTCTTGCGAGAACTGAAAATTATCTTCACAAACTAGAGAATATATTTCGGGAAATTCTAATGCATTATGCTCTGCAATAGCTGAAGATGGATTATCTCTTAACTTCCTAACTTCCAGAGAATTTTCTGACCAAATTTTCTCTAAATCATAGATTTTTTTATCCAATAATAGTTTCTTATCCTTATCAAAAATTTTAATATCCTTAGATTTGCTGATTTGAGCACACTCATAAATTACACATCCAATTGCTTCAAGTTCTGCGAAAAACTCTTTCTTTATATTACTTAATTGAACAACAATTCCTAACTCCTCAGAAAAAAGCTCATCAAGATTATTATTTTTGTACTTAGAAAAATTTATATTGAGCCCAACTTTATTTGTAAAACTTAATTCACATAAAGAAGTAATTAGTCCCCCATCAGAAATATCATGCAAAGATGTGATAAGTCCACATTTGATAAATTTCTGAATGATCTTAAAAAATTGTAAGAATTGGTAAGTATCATCAAGGTCAGGAGTTTCAGAATGATCATAATTCTTAACAAAGGATAGAATTGAACACCCTAACCTACGTTTATTATTTAATCTTATACAATATAAAGATTGGGATGCATTTGAGCGCAATTCAGTAGTTATTGCAGCTGATACATCTGGTACCTTTGCGAGTCCAGTTAAAATTCCTGATAAAGGGCTTACAACTGAATAATCTTTATGATTTTCATTCCAGTCTGTTCTCATCGACATAGAGTCCTTCCCAACTGGTATTGCAACCCCTAATTCACAGCAGATTTCAGAAAGAGCTTTTACTCCCTCTATAAGATCAAGGTTATTATCGTTCTCGCCAGATGCAGCCATCCAGTTTGCTGATAAAACAACTTTACTGATATTTGTAATAGGAACTGATATTAAATTAAGTATTAATTCACCAAATGCCATTCGTAATGATGCACTAGGATTAAATATTGCTATTTGAGGTTTCTCTCCAATTGCTGCAACTTCGCCACGTTTTGAATTAAATGAGGAGCTACTAAGTGCATAGTTTGATGTTGGCACCTGATATCTACCAACCATTTGATCTCTTACAGTTAGCCCCCCAACACTTCTGTCACCGATCGTTATCAAAAACTGCTTGGATGAAACTGAAGGATGTCTTAACACTAACTCTAGATCATCTTCTAGGTCTATCTTGGGTTCTAAAGTTTCAAATTCTTTAGTATTTTTTGTCACTATTTTTATTTTGGTTTTTGGTAAGTCTCCAAATAGCATTCCTAACGGTACATCCACATGCGATGTTAGACCATCTATGAGTTTTATACTCTTTTCATTAACTGTCTTGCCAACCACAGAGAATGGGCACCTCTCTCTTTTACATATTGATTTAAAATCCTCTAAATCATTTTCACCTATTGCAAGAACATACCTTTCTTGAGCCTCATTACACCAAATCTCCATAGGTGTCATATTCTTGTCTGCAACCGGAATTGCATTAAAATCAATTTCAATGCCAAGGTTCGTATCATTCGCAAGCTCCGGTATTGCATTGGACAAACCACCTGCTCCAACATCATGAATAAATTTAATAATGTTCTCATCTTTGCATGTACAGGAATTAATTACTTCTTGACAACGTCTTTCCATTTCAGCATTGTCTCTTTGCACGGAAGCATAATCTAAACTTTCATCGCTCTCACCAGATGACATTGATGATGCAGCTCCTCCTCCAAGTCCAATCAACATTGATGGTCCTCCGATTACAACTATGAGGAAATTTTCAGTAATCACTCCCTTCAGGCTATCTCGCGATTTAATCGTACCAATGCCTCCAGCTAACATTATTGGTTTATGGTATCCAAAAGCTCTGTTATTAATAAAAGCAGTTTCCAAGACCCTAAAATAACCAAGCGTACATGGCCTTCCGAATTCATTATTGAATGATGCAGCTCCTATTGGTGCCTCAATCATTATTTGGAGTGGAGAAGCTATTCTATTAGGCAATAAAAGTGTTTTCTCCCAATTATTTTTTTCATTAACACGTAAATTTGAAACGTTAAACCCAACAATTCCAAACTTTGGTTTAGCTCCAGTACCAGTCGCACCTTCATCTCTAATTTCTCCTCCCGAACCTGTCGCTGCACCTGGAAATGGTGAAATTGCTGTTGGATGATTATGAGTTTCAACTTTAATGATTGAATTTAACTCATATTCCTTTTCTAAATATAGATTGTTATTTGAAGGCTCTAAAACTTTCTCTCTTGTGCCTTTAATGACTGCAGAATTATCTTTGTAGGCTGAAATTAGTTCATGTGAATTTTTTTTACTAGTATCTTTAATCAACTCGAAAAGTGATTTTTCTTCCTTAATATTATCGATTTCCCATTCGGCGTTAAAAATTTTATGTCTGCAATGCTCTGAGTTGGCTTGTGCAAACATCATTAATTCAGCAGCTGATGGATTTCTACCAACAGAAGAATAAAATTTATGAAGATACTCTATTTCTTCCTCTGATAGTGCTAATCCAAGATTAATGTTAGCTTCAACAAGTGCTTTAATGCCATGTATTTGAAAATCAATTGAGTATTCATCATTTTTGCTAGTTGGTTCAAAGAAATCCAAAGGTAATTCAAAAAAGATATCTTGGGTCATACGATCATAGATACCTGTAAGATCAACATCTTTTTCAACAACAATATTAGTAAAATAACCAAAGAATTTTTCTACTGAAATATTAGTTTGGCCACATATCGTAAATATTTCTCGCGTTTTTGATGACCATGGTGAAATAGTGCCAACTCTTGGACCAATAAAAAAAGTTGGAATAAGGTCTAGATCTTGTGCATTTAAAATCTCACAAATTTTATCTTTATCTAGACTATTTTTAGATTTAATAAGAAAGAACTCTTTGATTTCAAAATCTTTGATTTGTAAATCAAGAATTGAACTTAATCTACTTTGTTGACGCTCTTCATTAGATCGAGAAAAAGCTATGTTGCCTTGTAAAAAAATTTTAGAAAAGTTTGGCACTCTTAAATTAATTGATCAATTAATATTATATGTTGGCAAAATTATGAATAAAGCTTTTATTAAAAATTAATCAGCTGATATTTCAAATCCTTAATCTTGTCCCTACAAAATGCAGCTTTTTCAAATTCTGTTTCTTTTGCACATTTGTACATTTCCTTCTCAAGTTGCTCAATTGATTCAGAGATATTTTCGGGAGAATCATTCTTAATTTCAAAAGTTAAATCATTTTCATATGTCTTTGGTTTATTTTTTCCTTTTCTAATGTTTGGCCTAGCGCCCTCCATAATGTCCTTTACCTCTTTAACAATAGAGCTTGGTTTTATATTATTTTTTTGATTAAATTCCATTTGGATTTTTCTTCTTCTGTTGGTTTCCTCTATGGCTCGAGACATTGAACCAGTAACATTATCACCATAGAGAATGGCCTTACCTCTTATGTTTCTAGCAGCTCTACCAATCGTTTGAATCAAAGTGCCTTCGGATCTTAAAAATCCCTCTTTATCAGCATCAAGAATTGCGACTAGACTCACTTCTGGTATATCCAGTCCTTCTCTCAATAAATTAATTCCAACAAGCGTATCAAACTCTCCCAAGCGAAGGTCCCTAATAATCTCAACCCTTTCTACAGTATCTATATCTGAATGCATATATCTTGATTTAATTCCATTTTCATTTAGATAATCAGTTAAATCTTCTGCCATCCTTTTTGTAAGAGTTGTAATTAACGCACGCTCCTTTAGTTTTGCTCTTTCCTTGCATTCAGCAATTACGTCATCTATTTGGGAAGATGCAGGTCTTATTTCTACTTCAGGATCTATCAATCCAGTTGGCCTGACTAACAATTCTACGATTTCATCCCCCTTTTCAAATTCATATTTGCCTGGAGTAGCAGATACATATACTCTTTGTGGAGTTAATAACTCCCATTCCTCAAATCGCAATGGTCTATTATCGAGAGCGCTTGGTAGTCTAAAACCATACTCAACAAGGGTTTCCTTTCGGGATCTATCACCTTTATACATGCCGCCTATCTGCGGAACAGATACATGAGACTCATCCATAAATACTATTGCATTCTTTGGTATGTAATCAAATAAGCATGGTGGTGGCTCTCCTGTTTGTCTTCCAGACAGATACCTTGAATAGTTTTCTATTCCTTGACAATAACCAAGTTCAGCCATCATTTCTAAATCATATGTGGTTCTCTCTTGAATTCTTTGTGCCTCCAGAAGCTTATCAATTTTTTTGAAATGTTTGACTCTAGAGTTAAGCTCGTCACGAATATCTTTAATTGATTTTTGAATTTTCTCTTTTGGAGTGACGTAATGAGTTTTAGGGTATATAGTTGCGCGAGGCACCTCATTAATAAATTCTCCTGTTAAAGGGTCTATCCATGCTAATCTTTCAATCTCATCACCGAAAAGCTCAATCCTCAGTGCTTCACGTTCAGAGTCTGCAGGAAAAATATCAATAATATCTCCTCGCACTCTGAAAGTCGCTCTCTTAAAATCAATGTCATTTCGAGTATATTGCATTGATGATAATCTTCTCAAGATAGCTCTTTGATCAATAATATCTCCCCTGTCAAGATGCAAAATCATATTCAGATATGATTCCGGAGCCCCCAATCCATAAATTGATGAAACGGTTGCAACAACAATTGTGTCATTTCTTTCAAGTAAAGCTTTTGTTGCGGATAACCTCATTTGTTCAATATGCTCATTAATAGAAGCATCTTTTGCAATGTATGTATCAGATGTAGGAACATATGCCTCTGGCTGATAATAGTCATAATATGAAACAAAATATTCAACTGAATTTTCTTTAAAGAAGTCTCTAAATTCACCATACAGTTGAGCTGCAAGGGTCTTGTTAGGGGCCATGATTATGGCAGGTCTTTGTGTGGCCTCAATGATTTTTGCCATTGTATATGTCTTACCAGATCCTGTGACACCCAATAAAACTTGATGAAGCAGTCCATCGTTTAATCCATTTACAATCCTTTCAATAGCATCAGGTTGATCTCCTGATGGACTAAAATCTGAATGCACCTTTATTTCTTTTACTATCACAATGTATTACTTTCAGTAAATATTATTTATAATTCTTCAGTCGTTCCCCGATAGCTCAGTTGGTAGAGCAGTTGACTGTTAATCAATTGGTCGCAGGTTCGAGCCCTGCTCGGGGAGCCACTCATCACTAAATTGATAAAATTCCATTAACTAAGATTTCAGCTTGATTTTCTTGAGAGAAATGTCCTGCATCTATAATCTGATGCGGCATACCATCTGCTCCTGGAATTTTCTTAATCAATGCAGACTCAGTACCAATAAAAACTGGATCATTCTTTCCAAACATTGTTAATGTAGGTTTTGTAAATTTCTTTAATTGATTCCAAGCATCTATGTTCTCTGAAACTTGAGCATGTTCCTCAGTTACTGGGACAAACCTTGGAAAAGCTCTTGCTGCAGCTTTATATTCGTCACTTGGAAAGGGAGCATTGTATGCTGCAATTTCATGATTAGATAGAGCTTGCATTGAGCCTTGATTTACGATTTTACCCGCATCAAAATCCTCGACATTTTGACTATAATCTAGCCATTGTTTAAAACCATCTGTCATTCCTTTGCCAGTTGGTAATCCTGTATTGGATAAAACCATTCCTTTAAATATGCTCGGATTTTCGGCAACCAATCTTAGTCCAAGTAATCCACCCCAATCTTGAGCAAACATGACAACATCCTTTAAATTTAATGAGTTAACAAGTGATCGTAACCATTCCAAATGATTTGCATAGGAATATGCGCTTTGGTCTTGAAATTTGTCAGATTTCCCAAACCCTATTAAGTCAGGAGCAATAACTCGCTTGCCTCTTTCAACAAGTGGTGGAATAAATTTCCTATACAAATAAGACCATGTTGGTTCACCATGCAAAAGTAGGATAGCATGATCAGAGGACGAGTTTTCATCTAAATAATGCATTTGTAGCTCATAACTACTATCAAAGGAAACGTTTCGATAATTTGGCAAAAAGTCATAGTCTTTTAAAAAATCAAAGTTATTCTCTGGGGTTTTTAAAATCTTCATATTTAACGGATCGCCTTTATTAACCTCTCTTTCAATGCATTAAATTTTTTTTCGCTCATTTCTTTTTTGAAAATGTTCATACCGGAAAGGAATTCCTCAATGATAAACTCCTCAAATTTTAAAAGGTTTTCCATCTTAATTTTTTCCTTCTTAACAGTGACTTTGTTTGCTAGTTTTAGAGTAATGCGATGATTTAATTGCTTTATTAGCTCACGGTTTCTTTCATACTTAATAAGAAAGACGTTATATGCTTTAACTTGATTTACACTTTTTTCCATTTGGTACCATCAGCTTTATCATCCAAAATTATACCAAGAGATTTTAATTCATCTCTAATCTCATCAGCTTTATCAAAATCCTTATCCTTTCTAGCTAGGTTTCTTTTCAGAATCATTTCTTCAATCAATTGAGTGTCAACACCAGAGCCGTATTGAAAAAATAATTCTGGCTTTTCACTCAACAAACCAATAATATTTGCAAGTTTTTTCAGCGTTGTAACTAACCTTCTCTTAATTAAGTTATCATTTTCGAGATTAATCTTCTTTACGATTTCAAATAATATGCTAATTGCTCTAGGCGTATTTAAATCGTCATTCATTGCACACTCAAAATCCTGAACAAAACCTTTATCGACTTCATCACTTTCTTTCAGAATTATTTTTTCATCAATTGATTCATAGATTCTCACGAGTCCGGCTTTTGCTTGCTCCAAGGATTCGTTGGTGAAGTCTAGCGCACTTCTGTAATGGCTTGATATTAGAAAAAATTTTATGACTTCTGGATGATATGTTTTTAAAAGATCTTTTATTCTTGCAAAGTTTCCCAAAGATTTTGACATCTTCTCACCACTAATCTTTAGTAAACCAGAGTGAATCCAATAATTTGCAAATTCTTGATCAAAACTACATTTTGATTGAGCAATTTCATTTTCATGATGAGGAAAAATCAAATCAGGTCCACCACCGTGAATATCAAAATTTTTACCAAGAGTAGATAAAGACATTGCTGAGCACTCAATGTGCCATCCAGGCCTTCCACGACCCCATGGCGAATTCCAATATGGTTCCTCTTGTTTTGCCATCTTCCATAAAACAAAATCTAATGGATCATCTTTATCTAAATTTTCTTTAACTCTAGCACCAGATTCTAGCTCATCTATTTTTTTGTTAGAGAGATTGCCATAGTCCTCAAAAGTGCGTACTGCAAAGTAAACATCCCCATTCTTACCCACATATGCATGCTTATTTTTTATTAATTCTTCGATCATAAGAATCATTTCATTAATATAGTCGGTTGCCTTAGGCTCAATTGTTGGTTCAAGAAGTCCAAGATCTTTAAAGTCCTTATTCATACTCAAAATGTAGCGATTTGTAATAGAGGAAATTGTTTCAGAATTCTCAATTGCTTTTTTGATTATTTTGTCCTCAACATCAGTAATGTTTCTGACATAATTCAGCCCATAACCTAAATATTTAAGATATCTAGCTAGGACGTCAAAGGCAACATATGCTCTTGCATGACCAAGATGACAATGATCGTAAACAGTAATTCCGCAAACATACATGCCAACCATATTTGGTTCAATTGATTTAAAAACCTCTTTTTTATTTGTTAAGGTGTTATAGAGACTCAAACTCATGTGTATTATGGCAATTTATACATTATTATAGGCTCAATGAGATTTAAATCAGCTCGAATACTAAATTTAAGTAAGTGTTTTGCTGTCACTGTCATTCTTTTAATAGGTGCATGTTCCAGTGATGATCCTAAATTAACTAATAAAACTGAGGAAATAACAATGCCAATAGCAACAATATCTACATCACTTGGTGACATCGAACTTGAATTAGATGTACAGAGTGCTCCAATTACTACTAAAAACTTTATCGATCTAGCAAATGCAGGCTACTATGAAAATACGATCTTTCATCGTGTCATCGAAGGATTTATGATACAGGGCGGTGGGCTTGATAAGGACATGAACAATAAACCTAGTGGCAGCTCCTCAATAACTAATGAAGCAAATAATGGTCTTAAGAATGATAGAGGCACTGTTGCTATGGCTAGAACTAATGATCCACATTCTGCAACAAGCCAATTCTTTATCAATCATAAAGATAATGAATTTCTCAATTTTACTTCTGAAACTCCACAGGGATGGGGATATGCCGTCTTTGGGAACGTTATAAAAGGAATGGATATAGTTGATCTAATAGCAGAGGTTAATACTACTACCATTAATCAGTATCAAGATGTTCCCCTTGATCCTATAACCATCAAATCAGTTTCTATTGATGAATGAGCATTGGGTTTATTTCTGATCTTCACTTGTCTCATGATAATGTCTCTCTTACAAGAGGCTTTTTGTCCTTTCTGGATAATAATAAAGATTCTTTAGATCAACTATATATTTTGGGTGACCTGTTTGAAATTTGGATTGGAGATGATGATCAGTCGGACTTTATTCAGATAGTTAAGAATGCTTTAAAACAATTTACCGAACTAGGAATTGAAACATTTTTCCTTCATGGAAATCGAGATTTTTTGATTGGTGATGATTTTATTGAAGATACTGGGCTCAAGTTTATTCCTGATCCATTTATCTTTGAAATTTTTGGAAAAAGATGTGCTGTATCGCATGGGGATAATTTTTGTACGCTTGATATCGAATATCATAATTTCAAAAAAAATGTGAGGTCATCTCAATGGAAAAGTGAATTTCTTTCACAATCTCTTCAGAAGAGAAATGAGGTTGCCTCTAGCATGCGAGAAACAAGCAAGAAAAAAAGCTCCAACAAAAATGTAAATATTATGGATGTTGAAATTTCATCTGTCGAAAACTTTCTATCAGAAACCAATGTGGATATTCTAATTCATGGGCATACCCATAAACCTCAAATTCATAACCATAAGATTAATGATCGTCATTGCGAGCGTATTGTTCTTGGAGACTGGGATGATAATGGTTGGTGTCTGAGGTTTGATTCTAAAGGCCACACATTAGAAAAATTCAAACTTTAAGTTAAGGCGATAAATTAATTGCGTGGTATTCTATTATACTGTATATTTATACAGTATATTTCCCATGAAAGTTAATTATATCGGATCAGTATCCGCGGATCATTTTACTGAAAGTTTTCTTCCATTATTTGAGGAATCAGTACCGGTTGGCTTTCCAAGTCCAGCTAATGATTATCTTGAAGCGCCCATCGATTTAAATAAATATCTAATTAAAAATCAGGTCGCAACCTTCCTAGTTAGAGCGGTTGGAGATTCAATGCTTGGTGCCAATATAGGAAATAATGCAATATTAATAGTTGATCGAAGCATTAAACCATCTCATGGCAGTATTGTTATTGCTTCTATCGATAATGAATTCATATGCAAAAAGCTTCAATTAAGACCTAAAATTGCGCTTCTACCAGAAAATGAAAAATACGATCCTATTTATATCGAACAGGGACAAAATTTTGAAGTACTAGGGGTTGTAATTGCAACTATTAATCAATTTAAATGAGTGTCTTTGCATTAGTAGATTGTGAAAACTTCTATGCATCATGTGAAAGAATTTTCAGACCAGATCTAAAATATAAACCCATCGTTGTACTCTCAAGCAATGATGGATGCGTAATTGCGAGAAGCAAAGAAGCAAAACAGCTTGGTATTCAAATGGGGGTTCCTTGGTTCAAGACAAAAAAAAACTTTTTGAAGAATGGAGGTGTTTTTTTCTCTTCAAACTTTGCCTTATACGGTGATATATCCAATCGAGTCATGAACATACTCGCAGGCATGGCAAACAATATTGAGATTTATAGTGTAGATGAAGCATTTTTAGATTTAGAGAATATGAATTTGGAAAATAGCGATATTGCAGATGAATTTGCCATGCATTGCAGAAGCTTGATTAAGCAATGGGTGGGAATCCCTGTAAGAATTGGAATTGCACCAACTAAAACACTCACAAAAGTTGCTAGCTATCTTGCTAAAGAGCAAACCAAACGTCCAGGTATATTTAGCATTTCAAATAATTGGATGGAAATTGCTTCAAGTCTCAAAAAAGTACCACTACATGAAGTATGGGGAGTTGGTAAAAGATTAGGTAAAAAATTGAGTGTGTTAGGTCTAAGAACAGCATATGATCTAGCATGTATCGATATTAGTTTAATTAGAAGTAGATATAGCGTGGTTTTAGAGAGAACAGTAAGAGAACTGAGAGGAGAAACATGCTTACAACTAGATAAAAGCTTGGATCCAAAAAAACAAATTGTAGTAAGCAGAAGTTTCTCTGAAAAAATTACAAGGATTGAAGATTTGTTTCCTATAGTAAATGATTTTGGCGTGAGAGCTTGTGAAAAACTAAGAAAAGAAAATCAATTATGTTCAAAAGCAGGCGTCTTTATACGAACCAGCCCATTTAGAATCAAAGATAAACAACACAGTGCATCTAAGTTTTTTACTCTCAGCAGTCCAACCAATGATACCCGTGATATCTTGAATGGCATCAGGAAGAGTCTTCCAATAATATTTAGACGTAACTATCCTTACGCGAAGTCAGGTGTAATGTTAATGAATTTCAGTGATACGCATGTTAAACAATATTCATTATTTAATGCTGATAATTTACTAAAACAGAATGATAGACTAATGAAAACAATAGATCAGATTAATCAAAAAGAAAACTTAATTAGATTTGCTTCTCAAAGTGAAGTTGGATATACAGCTTTTCGTAAAACAAATGTTTCACCTAGATATACTACTAACTGGAATGAATTACCAAGGGTCAATGAATAAAGTCTTAAGAGGATGTCTTAAAGTATCGATCGTAATGCGATTCTGACAATTCAAGAAACTCTTTGGTGATGATCTGGCGTAAATCTGACAATCGAGCATCAATTTTGAGGCTAACACCAAAATCATTCAAATCAATCTTCTGGGAACCAGTAGCACGCAGTAAATCAAATATCCAAGTTAAAGGATCAAGAGATTGATTAAATATAATGCCATTATTTTCAAGCTTTGAAGCAAGTAATGCAGGATCATGAACAGTAAATCGATCAGCTAAAATCTTAACCTTAAAAGATTCAAGCCTAAGATTAATTAGTTCTCTTTCTTTAGTTGTATATTTATTCCAACTGATTACTTCATGGACAAAACGCTTGCATCCTTTGCAAACATTATCACCATATGTCGTAGAGCAAATTCCTAGACAAGGTGTTGAGGCCCTATTTTTTTTCATAAACTGATAATACCTTCTTTTTTTATTTAGATAAATTGCCGAAATATATAACTTGGGAAAAAAGAAATAGACGAGTAAAATATGCTTCAAGTGACTAAGATGCTTGACCAATATAAAGAACACTGCGCTGAAAGAAATACAGAATCTCTCCCTCCTCTACCGTTAACAGCAGAACAAACTGCCGAACTTACAAAGCTTCTTCAAAATTCACATGATGAATCAGACCTTTTAATTGATTTAATTACAAATAGGGTTCCTGCTGGAGTGGATAAAGCTGCTTACGTAAAGGCAAGTTTTTTATCTGGGATTGCATATGGAGATATTGATAGTCCATATCTAAGTGCTGAGAGTGCAGTAGAATTGCTTGGTACCATGCTTGGAGGCTATAACATTGGTCCATTAATTAAATGCCTAGAAATAGAGCAATTAGCAGAAATTGCTAAAAATAGTCTTTCAAAAACACTACTAGTTTTTGATGCTTTTAATGAAGTGTATGAATTATCAAAAACGAACAAATATGCTGCTGAAGTTGTTCATAGTTGGGCAGAGGGAACATGGTTCATGGATAAACCAGGTCTCGGGGAAGAAATTAAATTAACTGTTTTTAAAGTAGCCGGTGAGATAAATACTGATGATTTATCACCTGCACAAGATGCATGGTCAAGACCAGACATACCATTACATGCAAAGGCAATGTTTAAGATGCCTAGAGAAGGAATAGAAAATCCTTTGGAAATGATTGCAGATCTCAAAAGGATCGGCAATCCTATAGTGTTTGTTGGTGATGTTGTCGGTACAGGATCCTCTAGAAAATCAGCAACAAACTCGTTACTTTGGCATATTGGTGACGATATTCCTTATATTCCAAATAAAAAAGATGGGGGTTTTGTGTTAGGCGGAAAAATTGCTCCAATATTCTTTAATACAGTCGAAGATGCTGGTGGCTTACCAATTGAATGTGATGTTACAAAAATTGAAAATGGTCAAGAAATCGTACTAAGGCCTCATGATGGAATCATCGTAGACACAAATGGTAATACTTTATCTGAATTTCAACTGAAAACTGATGTTATTAAGGATGAAGTGAGAGCTGGTGGAAGAATACCTCTTATTATTGGTCGACAGCTAACGGATAAAGCAAGAGAAACGCTTGGAATGAATCCTACAAATATTTTTGTAAGACCAACGCCAAATAAAAATGATGGTAAGGGTTTTACGCTAGCCCAGAAGATGGTTGGTAAAGCCTGTGGAGTTGAAGGTGTTAATCCCGGAGATTATTGTGAACCAAGAATGACGAGTGTTGGCTCCCAAGATACAACAGGTCCAATGACCCGAGATGAGCTAAAAGAATTAGCGTGTTTGGGTTTTTCAGCTGATCTAGTAATGCAGTCTTTTTGTCATACAGCAGCGTATCCAAAACCAGTTGATATTGAGACACAAAATAGTTTGCCAGAATTCATCATGACTCGGGGCGGTGTTTCACTAAAACCAGGTGATGGAATTATCCATTCATGGCTAAATAGAATGCTTTTGCCAGATACTGTTGGAACTGGTGGCGATAGTCATACGCGGTTTCCTATTGGAATTAGTTTTCCAGCAGGGTCGGGCTTAGTAGCCTTTGCTGCAACTCTAGGTGTTATGCCACTTGATATGCCTGAATCAGTGCTTGTTAGATTTACTGGTGAAATGCAACCAGGCATCACTTTAAGAGATCTCGTGAATGCAATTCCTTATGCTGCAATACAAAATGGTTTGTTAACGGTAGCGAAGAAAGGTAAGAAAAATATTTTTTCTGGAAGGTGTTTAGAGGTTGAAGGTTTACCAAATTTAAAGGTAGAACAAGCTTTTGAAATTTCAGATGCGTCTGCTGAGCGTTCCGCATCAGGATGCACAATAAAGCTAGGTGAGGAACCAATTTTAGAATATCTCAATTCAAATATTATTATGCTTCGCTGGATGATTGCCAATGGTTATGGAGATGCTAAGACACTTGAGCGAAGAGCAAGAGCTATGGAGGAATGGATAAAAAATCCAGTCTTGCTTGAGGCAGATAAAAATGCTAACTACAAAGAAATTATAGAGATTGACTTAAATCAGATTAAAGAGCCACTACTTGCATGCCCTAACGATCCTGATGACATTAAACCACTTTCAGAGGTGCAGGATACAAAAATTGATGAAGTTTTTATAGGCTCTTGCATGACAAATATTGGTCACTTTAGAGCTGCGGGACAACTTTTAGAAAAATATAAAAAATTGCCAGCTAGACTATGGATTGTTCCTCCAACAAAAATGGATCAGCAACAATTAATTGATGAAGGATTTTATAAAATTTTTGATAGTGCAGGTGCACGAACTGAGGTACCAGGATGTTCTTTATGTATGGGTAACCAAGCTCGAGTCGAACCAAATTCAACAGTTATCTCAACTTCAACACGAAATTTTCCAAATCGTTTAGGGGATGGAGCAGATGTTTTCCTAGCTTCTGCCGAACTATCAGCTGTTTCAGCTATTCTTGGAAGACTACCATCTAATGAAGAGTATTTAGAAATAATGAAAGATATAGATACTCTCCATAAAGACATCTATAAGTATCTTAATTTTAATGAAATTAAAGCGTATGTTGATCAAGCTAAATCAGCTAACATACCTAACATAAATATTGCTGAGGTTTAAGAAGCTTGCTGCTCTCTTTTCCTTTTAACCTCATCTTTGCGACTATTCTCTAAGCTTTTCAGATAATTGTCATCGACTGCTGTAGGATATTCCCCATTAAAAATTGATATTTCAAAACTAGCGATGTTTGGATTGCCTTCCTGGACTGTGGAAATTAAATCATCAAGTTCTTGATAAACTAACCAATCGGCACCAATCTCTTTACATACCTCTTCCTCAGTCTTATTAGATGCTACAAGCTCATCGGTAGCAGCCATATCAATACCATACAAATTTTGAAATTTAATTGGGGGTGCGGCAGAAGCAAAAAATACTGCTTTAGCACCTGCATCTCGTGCCATTTTTATAATTTTTTTGCTTGTAGTTCCTCGCACTATAGAGTCATCAACCAATAGTACATTCTTATCTTTAAACTCTAACTCAAGAATATTTAACTTTCTGCGTACAGATTTTTTTCTTTCATCCTGATAAGGCATTATAAAAGTTCTTCCAATATATCTATTTTTTACAAAGCCTTCTCTGTAAGGAACGCCTAATGCATTCGCTAACTGCAACGCTGCTAAAGTAGAGCTATCAGGAATCGGAATCACAACATCAATATCAAGATTTTTCTTATTGCGCAAAATATTCGATGCAAGCTTTTGACCCATTCTCATTCTTGATTTATAGACAGAAATTTCATCAAGAGTTGAGTCAGGTCTCGATAGATATACGTATTCAAATATACATGGGGTAGCTACGGCATTTTGAGAGCATTGATTTGAGAAAAATTCTCCTTTTTTATTTATAAAAACTGCCTCGCCCGGATTAACATCTCTTAGTCTTGTAAAGCCTCGAGAAGCAAAGACAGCGTTTTCAGAGGCTACTATGTATTCATCCTTTTCCCTGCCCTCACGTTTACCTATAACAAGTGGTCTGATACCTTTTGGATCTCTAAAAGCAAGAATTCCTGCACCAGTAATTAACGCAACTACAGCATAAGCACCATCGCATCTTACATGTACCTTACTGACTGCTTTAAACAAATTCTCTGGTGAAGGTATTATTGCTTTTTGCTTGCCTAATTCGTGCGCAAAAATGTTAAGTAGTACTTCTGAATCTGAATCAGTATTAAGATGTCTCATCTCAGCATGAAATAATTCTTTTGATAATGAATGTGAATTTGTAAGGTTTCCATTATGAGCCAGACTAATCCCATATGGAGAATTTACATACATTGGCTGTGCAAATTCTTTGCCTGCACCACCTGCAGTAGGATAACGAACATGCCCAATACCATAGTTACCAATTAACTTATTCATATGTCTTTGTTGAAATACATCACGCACATATCCCATGGATTTGCGACTGTTGAGTCTGTCAAAATCATCACACACTACCATACCTGCAGCATCTTGCCCTCGATGTTGCAGCATTAATAATGATTCGTATATTTCGGTAGCTACGTTAGCTTCAGATGTTATTCCAACAATCCCACACATTAGAAATTTATATCCTTTATAGTGTATTCATCTAGCATAACCGAATTATTATCACTAATCATCGATTTTGCAAAATTAACTATGCTTGGGTTAAATTTTTGCATTTGAGCATAAATCACCGAATCGCCTAAGGAAGATGAATTTTTGATATCGGTGGGGAGCATAAATAAAATTAAATTTACAAATATCAAGCCTTTTGCTGCACCAAACATGCATCCTAGAACTCTATCAATTAGTCCAAAACCTGACCATTGAACAGCTTTTGAAATAAGTTTTAACAATATCCTTCCTGAAATAAAAATCAGTAAAAACAATATAATAATCACAATAGATGAAAAAATATCCTTATTAATACCAAAGCTTGGTAACTGATCAATAAAGATACTATGAAGAAAAATTGAACAAAAATAAGTAAATACCCATAGTAGTAAAGATAAAAGTTCGCTGACAAATCCTCTAAAAAAAGAAAAAAATGAAAACAGTACTAATGGAAGGATGAGAAGAATATCTGCGAAATTTAAACTTAAATCATACAACTGCATTATCTTGATTTTTGTGCAACTTGGAAATTAAATCAGAGATCGTAGCTCTTAGTTCAGTTCTATGAACTATCATATCTATCGCTCCATGCTCCAATAAAAATTCAGCTTTTTGAAAATCATCTGGAAGCTCAACTCTCACAGTATCCTCAATAACACGCCTTCCTGCAAAACCAACTAAGGCACCTGGCTCAGCGATGTTAATATCACCAAGCATTGCTAGGCTAGCAGACACTCCACCAAATATCGGGTCAATCATTACAGAAAAATAAGGAAGAGAGCTTTTCTTTAATCTTTCTAATGCAGCAGATGTTTTAGCCATCTGCATTAGAGAAATCATAGACTCTTGCATTCTGGCACCGCCACTAGTAGAAAAACATATTAATGGTAAATTTTCTTTGATCGCAAAATCCACCGCCTCAACAAATTTTGTGCCCACAATACCGCCCATAGATCCACCCATAAATCTAAATTCAAATGCAGCAACAACTACTTGTAAATCATTTAACTTACCCATGCCTGTAACCAAAGCTTCGTTCTCTCCAGTTGAATTAACTGCTTCTTTGATACGTTGATCATAAGATTTTAAATCCTTAAATTTAAGTGGATTTTTTGTTGTGTATTCTTCTCCAAACTCTTTAAAAGTATCTTTATCAATAAAGATAGAAATTCTTTTTCTGGCACCAATCCTCAGGTGGTATCCACATTTTGGACAAACAAACATAGCTTTTTCTAACTCAGGCTGATAAAGAATAGCTTCACAAGATGGGCAATTGTTCCATACACCATCAGGTATTTTGCTTTTAGATGCTGTCTCTTTGCTTTTCCCAATCGATGGAATTAGGCGAGTTAACCAATTCATAAATTGATACTGTGTTTTATTTCCTTAAGGTAATTATATATTTTTTTAAAATCTTTATTACTGGCAGAGTTTTTAATCATTTCTACAACCTGAGAACCAATTATAACTCCATCGGCAAGCTTACTAATCTCAGTGGCATCTTCTTTTGTTTTTATTCCAAATCCAGCTAATACTGGAAGATCGGTTGATTGCTTTATGGTTAATAAATTTTCATGTATTTCATTTACGTTAATCTTATTTGCACCTGTAACACCTCTTAAAGTTATATAGTAGATAAATCCAGAGCTAGCATTACAAATATCACTCACTCTTTCTTTAGATGTGGTTGGTGAAATAAGTGACACTGATAATATTGAATCGTTTTGAAAGCCTATATCACTTAAAGAATATTCACCTGGAACGTCTACGATAAGCACTCCATCAACTCCATGTTGACTGAAATTACTGAATTCACTTTGATTTGCTAAAAAACCGTTTATGTATCCCATCAGCACAATTGGAGTATGGGAATTAGATTTTCTAAAAGATTTAATAATCTTAAGAATTTTTTTTAGGTTAGTGCCGTTTTTTAGTGATCTATCATGAGCAGACTGAATAATTGGACCTTCAGCAATAGGATCTGAGAAAGGGACTCCTACTTCAATTACATCTACACCAGACAGTGCAAAACCATTGAGTAATTCTAATGTGCTTTCTTCGCAAGGATCACCTGCAACAAGATAAGCTACTAATGACTTGATATTATTTTCTTTATTTTGAGAAAGGACTTTTGTTAATCTATTCAAGATTGATGCCTTCAATGCTTGCAACGGAAGAAATATCTTTATCTCCTCTACCTGAGACATTTAAAACAATATTTTGTGAACTATCCATCTTACTGCACACTTCAGGCAGAACAGCAAAAGCGTGAGCTGTTTCAAGAGCGGGAATAATTCCCTCTAATTCACTTAACTCATGAAAAGCCTTCATAACCTCTTGATCTGTTACAGCAAGATATTTAGCTCTTCCTACATCTTTAAGGTATGAATGTTCTGGGCCAACTCCAGGATAATCTAGTCCAGCACTTATTGAGCTTGTTGACATAACTTGTCCATCAGCATCTTGCATCAAATAACTTTTTGCTCCATGAAGAATACCAGGCTTTCCATCGTTTAGTGGAGCAGCATGTTTGCCACTCTTGATACCCTCGCCACCAGCTTCAACACCTATTAGCTCAACTTCGTCTTTATCAATAAAAGGGTGAAATATACCTATCGCATTTGAACCACCTCCAACACATGCAATTATTGCGTCAGGATTTTTTCCAAAATTATTATTAGCTTGCTCGATTAGCTCTCTTCCAACAATGGCATTAAAGTCTCTGACAATCATTGGATAAGGGTGAGGTCCTGTAACACTCCCAATAATATAATAAGTATCATCAACATTCGTTACCCAATCTCTAATTGCTTCATTGAGTGCGTCTTTAAGAGTTGAGGTACCTGAATCTACAGGGTGAACTTTTGCACCTAAGAGTTTTATACGATATACATTTAATGATTGTCTTTGCACATCCTCTGCACCCATGTAAATATGACAATCAAGTCCTAATCTGGCAGCAACTGTTGCTGTAGCCACGCCGTGTTGACCAGCGCCAGTTTCAGCTATGATTCTTGATTTACCCATCATCTTAGCAAGAATAATTTGACCGACTGTATTATTAATCTTGTGAGCACCTGTGTGATTAAGATCCTCTCTTTTAAGCCAAATTTTTGGACCTTGATACTTTTTTGTTAATCTCTCAGCAAAATAAAGTGGAGAAGGTCTCCCTACAAATGAAGATAAGTCTTTATCAATTTCTTTTTGGAAATCTAGGTCACCCTTTACTGACAAATAGGTAGATTCAAGCTCGCTCAATGCAAGCATTAAAGTTTCTGGCACATATTTACCACCGTATTCTCCAAAATATCCCTCCTGATTTGGAAGGTTTTTTTCATAATTACTAGACATCTGCAATTAGTTTAAATATTTCTTTAGCTTTATCAATTGACTTAACCCCTGGCTCAGTTTCTATCATTGAATTAATATCAAGACACCAAGGTCCAATACTTTTGGCCTGCAATATATTTTGAAGACCAATTCCACCTGCTAGGATATATTTTTTGTTATCGAAATCAAGCTCTTTAAGAATGGTCCAATCAAATGTCTTGCCAGTTCCACCAATTCTTCCATCTGATTTTGTTTCTAGCAAGATAGCATCAGCACTTTCATAAACATAGGCATCAAGCAAATCTTTCGAGTTTTTAATATGCACAGTTTTCCAGTATGGCATTCCAAAACTTGAGCAAAATTCTTCTGTTTCAGATCCATGAAATTGCAAAATTATATTTGGTGCTATCTCGATAATTTTTTTGATGAATGCCTGATCATGATCAACTATGACAGCAACAGGTATTATTGATGAAGGAAGGATCTGCATGGCAGCCTTCATAAATTCAAAATCAATATATCTTTTACTGCCTTTGTAAAAAATAAAACCTAAAAAATTAGGTTTCAACTTAATAATTTGCTTTAGAAAAGATAAATTATTTATTCCGCATACTTTTATTTTAGCCATGTATTAAATTAAGAAAACTGTTGATATCTGCATATTCTATATCTAAAGATGCATACTTTGCTCCAAGAAAATATAAGCCTTTTGGAGAAACAGTTTTTCCAGACATTGCTCGATCTTTTGAATTTAGTATCTCCAGAATAGAATGACTTAATCTAGCTTTACTTTTACTTGCATCCAATAGAGTACCAACAATAATTCTAATCATATTCTGTAAAAAACTATTTGCTGTAATTTTTAATGTAATTAAATCTGCATTCGCATCAACGATGATTTGATTAATAGTTTTAACTGGGTTGCTGGCAGTACATTTTGAGCTCCTAAAAGAGCTGAAATCGTGAGTACCCACTAAAAACTGAGCGTTTTGTTGGACTGCTTTGACATCTAATTTATAAGGTAAATTTAGTGAGTAATCATTTAAAAAAACAGATTCTCTCTTTGAGTTGTTAATAACATATAAATAACTGCGTTCGTAAGCTGAATAGCGAGCATGGAAATCTTCTGGAGCATTACAGCACCAATTTATTTTTATATCATTTGGAAGGAATGAATTAATTGCTTCTTTCCAGTTAATGTCCTTTAAATCTTCCCTAGTTTCAAAATCAATTATTTGATTCAAAGCATGTACACCTTTATCAGTTCTACCTGCACAGTTTACTCTGGATGATAATGGTGTAACTGATGATATTGCATTTTCAATTTTTTCTTGAACTGATAAGGCATTATCTTGAAATTGGAATCCACTGTAATTAGTACCGATATATTGGCAAGATGCTACGATCTTCAATTTTCTAATTTATTTTTCAACAACGAAGCATCTGCCTGTATCTGAAGATTATTACTATTTGATATTAACTGATCTAAGATACCTTTAGCTTCATCATAAGAGCCCATTTCAATATATATTCTAGCCAAATCTAACATTTGCATTTCATTATCATTTTCAATACTAAGCTCATTATCAATAATTTGATCAGTATTAATTGAATCAGTAGTCTCATTTATCCTAGGTTGTCTCTTTCGAATAAGAAAAATTGAAATAATTGCTCCCAATATAAAGCTAACTAATCCCACTATTAAAATTTGTAGAAGATTATTTTGATTGGTTTCAGGTATATCATCAGTCTGTTTAAGTGTTGTTTTGTTTTCAAAATTAATTATTCTCAAATTAGATTCAACAATCTCTTTTGGTGATGACAAATTCGGATTGATTATGTTTTGAGGGGATTCAGAAAGTTGATCTGAATTACTGCTTTCTAATTGAATTATATTCTTAGGAGCTGTTAACACTAGTCTTGATTTATTCATATTTTCAAAAGCCTTATTCATTTGAATGAATGCGCTTTTAGCATAATCAAGATCAACTGAATCAACTATTTCTTTCGGTGGGATTACCAAATCTAAATCTGCTCTTACCAAATTTATATTTCCATCAATAAATGATTCCGGATTTTCCAAAAAAATTGACCACATTATCTGATAAATTGAAGCTTCATACTCATTCACAAACCCTTTGGAAATACTCCAAATGGTGTCAATTTCTTCTGCTTTGACTTTAAGTTCTTTTGGAGAATCTTCAATAATCTCAGGGGTTTCATTTTTTTCTTCACTAATTTTAGATAACTCTATATCTTCAGCTTCTTCAATTATGATTTCTTCTGTTTCCTCAATTAAAATTTCTTCAGTCTCTTCAATTATGATTTCTTCATCGCTACTTGAGGGAGACAAAGAAAAAATTGTCTCTGCAACTTCTTTATTATCGTCACCAGTATTAAATAAATCTATATCTTCATTTTCATCGATTACAATGTTTCCATCTTCGATCAAATTTGATTCAGTTTCCGAAGCTCTTTCTTCATATACTCTTGGTTGGCCATAAATCTTTTTTGCAGGTATTTTAAAATCATTATTAGATTTCCTTTTTTCAAGAATCCTTCTTGTATTTGATGGCAAGAAAATAAAAATATCTTTTTTTGTTTCCTCAGCAATCCTTATCCTGAAGGAAAAAAAATCTTCATAAAATGATTCATTCAATGCAATAGTTAATCTTTGATATTTTTCAAGATCTTCTAGAAGTTGGAACTTAATGTTATCGTAATTAATCGGTGAATCAGACTTGTAACTTAACAAAATAATATCTTTTTCATCAATAATTGCTTCTGCTTTAAACTCTATGCTAATTAGAGTCTCACCAAAATCATTGATCTCTACCTTAGGAGAAGAAAATTGAACATTTGCTGAAATGTTTAATGCTAGAATGGCAATAATAAAAATATAATGCTTCATTTCCGGTTAGACATATCTAACTTTATCAATCTTTCAAGAATCTGAGCAGCATTAAGTGCTGCACCCTTACCATGAACATTATCTGCAACAATCCATAAAGATATAATCCCCCCATTTGTATTTTTAACTGATCTTATTCGGCCAACGTAAACATCTGTAGTATCGTTTGCATGCTCCAAAGGGGTAGGATATTCAAAATTATCAGCGTCATCGACAACAGTTACTCCATTGAAGCTTTCAAGAATATTTACTAAATCATTTTTTTTGAGAAACTTCTCAGTTCTAATAAAAACTGCCTCTGAATGACCATTAAAGACTGGCACTCTTGTGCATGTAACATTCATTTCAATGTTATTATCAAGTATTTTGTGAGTTTCCCAAATCATTTTCATTTCCTCTTTTGTAAAATCATTCTCAAGAAAGACATCGCATTGTGGAATAACATTAAATGCGATCTGTTTTGGATAAATATTTTGGTCTTCGTAACCTTCTTTTATGTAAATTTGATTATACAATTCTTGAGTTGCAGCTTTTCCAGTGCCGGATACAGCCTGATATGTCGCAACATCCACTGAGGTAATCTTGCACATATCATGAATAGGTTTCAGTACCATCAAGAGTTGAGCAGTTGAACAGTTTGGATTTGCTATTATTGAGGGTTTATCAATATTGGATAAATCATCTCCATTTATTTCAGGGATAATTAACGGGACATTTTCATCGTATCTGAAGTGTGACGACATATCTATGACAAATGCACCATCGCTAACTGCCTTTTTGCAGAACTTACTAGCAACTTCGGATCCAGCACTAAAAATAACATAATCTAAATCTTTAAAATTTGCATCATCAATCTTCTTTACTTCTAGCTTCCTCCCTGCAAATTTAATAACACTTCCAATAGTTGATTTACCAAACAGTCTTAATTGATCTATCGGTAAATTAAGCTGTTCCATAACCAAAGATAGCTTACTGCCAACAAGACCAGAAGCTCCAACAATGCCAAGATTAATTTTATTCATTTAAAAAAGAAATGATTTTTTCAGTTGTCTCATTAGTAGTTAAAAATTTTCCGTCAATTGAAATATCTTTTGTTCTGAATCCTGCAGTGATATATTTCTTTATCGCAACTTCAATTTGAGAGGCTAGCTCATCAAAATTTAAAGAATATCTAAGGGCCATTGCCAAAGATAATATCATGGCTATGGGATTTGCAATTCCTTTGCCTGCAATATCAGGAGCACTTCCATGACACGGTTCATACATACCTTTTAATGAATCATTTAGTGATGCAGAAGGAAGCATGCCAATTGAACCAGTAAGAGTTGCTGCTATATCTGAAAGAATATCGCCAAAAAGATTTGAAGCTAAAACTACATCAAATTGATTTGGGTTAAGAATGAGTTGCATTGCTGCATTATCGGCTAACATATTTGAAAGCTCGCAAACTTCAAAATCTGATGAATGAACTTCAGCCACCACATTGCGCCAAAACTTTGAAACCTCAAGGACATTTGCTTTATCAACAGAACAAACCTTCTTTGTTCTTTTTAAAGCTAATTCAAAAGCAATCTTGCTAATTCTTTTTATTTGGTCCTCATCATAATACATGGTGTTGAATGCATTAGGTGGATTCTGATCTAAATTAATACCTCTTGGTTCACCGAAATATAAGCCACTTGTTAATTCTCTTACAATCATAATGTCAAAACCTTTAATGACATCAGGTTTGATATTTGAGGCATTTAATAACTCATCAAATAAAAAAGCTGGTCTTAAATTTGCAAATAAATCTAATTCTTTTCTAAGAGTTAGTAGTGCATGTTCAGGTCTATTCTCCCATTCCAATGAATCCCACTTTGGGCCACCTACCGCCCCAAATAAAACAGCATCTGAGTCTTTTGCCTTAGCCAAAACTGATTCTGAGATTGGCGTACCATTTAGATCATATGATGCTCCACCAATTGGCTCGATACTTATATCAATTGATAGGTCATTTCTAGTTTTGAGAAAATCAAGTACATCTAATGCAGAGTTCATAACTTCATTACCAATTCCATCTCCAGGCAGTGCAAGAATTTTATGCATTTTTTATTTTAACCACGGTTTAGAGACGAATCTGTTAGATTCGAACTGCTTAATTTGATTTGCGTACCCTAAAGTAATATCTATATCGTCTTGACCAAGAATAATTCTTTCTTTTAGTGATTCTTCAATTTCAAATTGAATTTCAGATGATTCCAATTGAATGGATTGATTAGTAAGATCGACTCTAAGATTCTTGTTTTCTTTAATATGCTCAGAAACATGATTTTTTTTATCTTGACTAATTTGAATAGGAAGGATGCCATTTTTAAAACAATTGTTATAAAAAATATCTCCAAAAGATTCTGCAATAATACATTCTATGCCAAAGTCTCTAAGTGCCCAAACAGCGTGCTCTCTACTGGAACCGCAGCCAAAATTCTTTCCAACAACCAAAATTTTTGATTTTTTATAGGGATCTATATTTAAAATGAAATCTTCATTCTGTTCTCTCTGAGATGTATCTTTTTGAATATTACCCTCGTCTTTATACCTCCAACCATCAAACAAGAAATCACCAAAGCCATACTTTTTTATGGACTTAAGATACTCAGTTGGAATGATTTGATCAGTATCAATGTTATCTATTGCTATTTCAGCTGAAATACCTTCAATCACATGTTGATAATTTTTATTCATATTAGTTCGGAACGGATCCGTGAATTGCAATTTTTGCAGCAAGCAAAGGGCTTACAAGATGAGTTCTACCTCTTGTACCTTGTCGTCCTTCAAAGTTTCTATTTGATGTTGAAGCGCATCTTTCCTCAGGACTGAGCCTATCAGGATTCATGCCCAAACACATTGAGCATCCAGGATCTCTCCATTGAAAGCCAGCATTTTCAAAGATCTTATCTAGTCCTTCACTTTGTGCTTGAAGTTTTACCATCCCTGATCCTGGAACTACTAAAGCCTCTTTGATGTTTGGAGATAATTTCTTGCCATCAACAATCCCAGCTACCAATCTTAGATCTTCAATCCTAGAATTTGTGCAAGATCCAATAAAAACCTTATCAAAACTTAATGAGCTTATAGGTTGACCCTCCTGTAATCCCATATAGTCTATTGCTTTCTTATAAGTGACATTTTTTGGATCTGCAGAATCAATTATTGGAACAGACGAATCAAAATCAGTAGTCATTTCAGGTGAAGTACCCCAAGATATTTGAGGTTTTAAATTAGATATATCAATCTCGATTAGATCGTCATATGAGGCACCATCATCACTTTTTAAAGTTTCCCAATAATCTAATGCATTTTGTAAGTCTTTATTAGATATTGACATTCTTTCTTCAAGATATTTTTCAGTTACTGAATCATAGGCTATTAAACCAACCTTTGCTCCAGCCTCAATTGACATATTACAAATAGTCATTCTTGCCTCCATGGAAATTGATTTAATGTAGTCCCCAAAGAATTCAATTGCATGACCATTCCCAATATCTGTCCCTAATGTGCGAATAATATATAAAATTACATCTTTTGAGGTAATTGATGGATCAGGTAATCCAATGAGCTTTATTCCTAGATTTCTAAGCTTTTTAATTCTGAGGCATTGAGTTGCTAAAACGTGCTCTACCTCAGAGGTTCCTATGCCCATAGCTAGTGTTGCAAAAGCACCATGAGTCGATGTATGTGAATCACCGCAAACAATTGACATACCAGGCAATGTATAACCATTTTCAGGGCCTATTACGTGAACTATTCCCTGTTTATTTGAGTTGATATCATGAAAATGAATATCAAATTCTGAACAATTTTTTTCTAATTCTATAACCTGAATTTTTGAAATTTCATCTTCAATTGATGCAGTATCAAATTTGTTACCCCTAACAGTTGGGACATTATGGTCGGGTGTAGCGACATTACTTTTTATACGCCAAGGTTTCAAACTTTTCTGTTTGAGACCTTCAAATGCTTGCGGAGAAGTAACCTCATGTAAAAAATGTCTGTCAATATAAATAAGAGATTCATCATTATCAAAATTTATGACTTCATGATCATCCCATAATTTGTCGTACAAAGTTTTATTCATCTTTAAAAGGTAAAATTTGATCGATACCAAAACATTGAGCTTTGTTACGCATAAAATGATCTAGCAATGTGAGTGCAACCATTGCTTCTGCAATTGGAACTGCTCTTATCCCAACACATGGATCATGTCTTCCATTAACCTCGATATTGGTTTGTGCTCCACTTAAGTTTACCGAGGATGCAGATTTTCTAATGCTTGAAGTAGGTTTGATTATAAAATTGAGATCAATATCATTCCCATTTGATATGCCACCCAATATGCCACCAGAATTGTTTGTTAGATAACCAGATGAATCCATTTCATCTCTTATTTCAGAACCCTTTTTTGCAAGCATGTCATTTGCATTTCCAAATGACACTGATTTAACTGCATTTATGGACATTATGGCTTTTGCAAGATCAGCATCTAGTTTGTCGAATACTGGTTCACCCAAACCAACAGGACAGCCTGTAACTTTCACTATAAGTCCAGCCCCAACAGAATCTCCTTTTTCCGATAAATCTGAAAATAATTCTTCAAGATCCGAGATCTTTGATTCATCGCAAAAGTTAAATTTATTTTTTACATGATCATCATGTTTTGTGGCCACAATTGCTCCAATCTGATTAACACAGCAGTCTATTGAAATACCTTGTTCTTTAAGAATTATTTTTGCTATTGCTCCAGCAGCTACTCTCATGGCTGTTTCTCTGGCGCTTGACCTGCCACCTCCACGATAATCTCTTATTCCATATTTAGTCTGATAAGTAATATCTGCGTGATTTGGGCGAAAAGTATCTTTTAGCTTTGAATAATCTGCTGATTTTTGATCTTTGTTGTAAATGATTAGTGCGATTGGTGTGCCTGTTGTTAAACCTTCAAAAACGCCAGAAAGAATTTCTACCCTATCTGGTTCATTTCTTGAAGTTGTAACATCTGACTGTCCTGGTTTACGCCTATTTAGCTCTTTTTGAATATCATTTTCAGTTAGTTTAACTTGTGGAGGACACCCATCGATGATGCAACCAATTGCAGCACCATGGCTCTCACCAAAACTTGTTACAACGAAATTTTTACCAAAACTATTGCCTGACATGGCTCGGATTATAATCCAAAAATGATTTAAGCCCTATATATTGGGCATTTTATGTGGTTTTACTAAAAGGAGTTGTCTTTTACAAAAAGTAGATCTTGAAAATCTGGAACAGACATCTTACTCAATGATGCATAGTCAGTTAGTTTTAAATAGATTTCGTCGCTTCTTCGAGAATCGTAAATTTCATTTAGATTTGATTTGAATTTATTTTCTAAGATTGGAATCCCCTCCTCTCTGCGTCTTTTATGTCCAATTGGGTATTCAACCTCCACAGGGTCGGTGCTTGTACCGTCTTCAAAAAATACCTGTAATTTATTCGCTATGGATCTCTTGTCTGCCTCGTGATACTCACTTGAATACCTCTTGTCCTCATAAATAACCATTTTTTCTCTTAATTGATCTATTACACTATTGCATGCAAAATCATCTTCGTAATGCTCAGCTTTAAGTTCACCATAAATCAATCCAACTGCGATCATATATTGCAAGCAATGATCTCTGTCAGCAGGATTATTTAGATCGCCTACCTTAGAAATTATTCTGATAGCTGATTCATGAGTTGTAACCTCAATAGCTTTGATTTGATCTAATTTATCTTTGATATGTGGATGCAAAATAATTGCAGCTTCAACGGCAGTTTGTGCATGAAATTCAGCTGGAAAACTTATTTTAAAGAGAACATTTTCCATAACATATGAACCAAAAGGTTGGCTAAGTGATAATTGATTACCATTAAATAAAACATCCTCAAAGCCCCACTTTTGTGCTGACAAAACTCCTGGATATCCCATTTCACCAGACAATGTAATCATCGCTAATCGCACAGCACGACTGGTAGCATCCCCTGCTGCCCAACTTTTTCTTGAGCCTGCATTTGGTGCATGCCTATAAGTTCTCAGGCTCTGACCATCCACCCAGGCCTGTGAAACAGCGTCTAAAATTTGATCATGACTGCCGCCTAATAACTTAGTAGCTACAGCGGTTGATGCAACTTTTACTAGAACAACATGATCCAACCCAACTCTGTTAAAACTATTTTTCAAAGCAAGTACTCCTTGAATTTCATGTGCCTTTACCATTGCCTCTAAAACATCTTGCATAGTTAACGGATCTTTGCCTTCAGAGATATTTTTTTGTGATATAAAATCTGCAGTAGCTAGAATTGCGCCAAGGTTATCTGATGGATGACCCCACTCTGCTGCCAGCCAAGTGTCATTAAAATCTAACCATCTAATTGTGCATCCAATATCAAATGCACCTTTTACTGGATCTAAAAGAAAATTAGTACCAGGAACTCTGACACCATATGGCACTTTGGTATCATTTACTAAAGGACCTAGCATCTTTGTGCATGCAGGAAACTTAAGTGCAAGTAGACCACATCCAATAGTATCAATTAAGCAATTCTTCGCAGTTTCAAGGGCTAGATCAGACTCGATATTGTAAGTTGAAACGTATTCAGCAATTTCTACTAATAAAGAATCTGGTCCTGATCTTACATTTAAATCGACATTATCAGACATTTACCTGTGCTCAATATCTATCCATTCAGATGATTCTGGTCCAGTGTAATCTGCACTAGGTCTTATGATTCTGTTATTTGCTCTTTGCTCCATACAATGGGCTGTCCACCCACTTACACGAGACATTACAAAAATAGGAGTAAATAATTTCGTTGGTATTCCCATGTAAAAATATGCTGAGGCATGAAAAAAATCAGCATTAGCAAATAATTTCTTTTCATCCCACATAGTTTTTTCAACTTCCTCAGAGACTTCGTAAAGAGTACTATCACCGAATTCTTCTGACAATTTTTTTGAATATTCCTTGATAACTGCATTTCTTGGATCAACTTCAGAATATACGGCATGGCCAAAGCCCATGATTTTTTCTTTATTTTGAAGCATTGACAGAATATTGCTTTTTGCTTCATCCCTTGTTTTCCAATTTTCAATCATATCCATCGCTGCTTCGTTTGCACCCCCGTGGAGTGGGCCTCTGAGTGATCCAATTGCAGCAACAACACATGAAAAAATATCTGACATTGTGGAAGCGCAAACCCTTGCGGTAAAGGTTGAAGCATTAAACTCGTGCTCAGCATAAAGTATAAGAGATGTATCCATTACCTTTTTGTGCAATTCAGATGGAGGCTTTCCATGCAATATATGTAGAAAATGGCCAGCAATTGTATCTTCATCATTTACAAGTGAAATGTCTTCACCTTCATGGGAATACTTGTACCAATAAGTAACAATTGACGCCATGGTAGCAATCATCCTGTTAATTGAATCAAGTTGATTCTCAAAATCGCCCTCAGGCTCGAGATTTCCAAGCATGGAAGTGCCTGTTCTCATGACATCCATTGGATGAGCAGAGGCTGGTATATTCTGAAGCACAACCTTTAGCTCAGTTGGTAAGTCTCTTAAAGATTTTAGTTTAGATTTGTACGCATCTAATTCAGTTTGAGTGGGCAATTTTCCATATATCAAGAGATATGCTACTTCCTCAAAAGTCGCCTTCTCAGCTAGCAACTCAATTTTATGTCCTCTGTAGGCCAGTCCCTCTTCTTGACCAACCGTGCAAAGTGATGTTTCACCTGCTACTTGACCTCGTAGCCCTGCTCCCTCTAATTTCTTAGCCATTTAACCATTCCCCTTATTTTCAAATAATTCATCTAACTTTTTTTCAAATGAATGATAGTTTAAATACTTATATAGTTCATCTCTTGTTTGCATTTTATCCACTGAATTTGCTTGTGAGCCATTAGTAATAATATCTTGGTACACATACTCTGCGGCTTTATTCATTGCTCTAAAAGCAGACAAAGGAAACAACATTATATCAACTCCAACTGATGCGAGTTCCTCTGCAGTAAACAGTGGAGTTTTTCCAAATTCTGTAATGTTTGCAAGAACAGGAACATGTAATGCATCTTTTAATTGTTTGTAATCTTCTAAACTAGATACAGCCTCTAAAAACAATCCATCTGCACCTGCTTCAATATATTCTTTACATCTGTCAATTGCCCCCTCCATTCCTTCACTCGCATAAGAATCAGTTCTTGCCATAATAAAAAAACTTTCATCCGTTCTACCATCAACTGCTGCCTTAATTCGATCACTCATTTCAATTTTGTCTACAAGATTTTTATTGGGTCTGTGACCACATCTTTTTTGGGTTACTTGATCCTCGATGTGAACAGCAGCAACATCTGCAGCAATCATTTCCTTAATAGTTCGACCAATGCTGAATGCACCGCCAAAACCTGTATCAATATCAATCAAAAGTGGTAGATCCGTAGCTTGAGTAATTCTTCTTGAGTCTTCAACCACATCATTTAATGTTGTAATAGCTAGGTCTGGGATTCCAAATGAAGCATTAGCAACTCCTGCTCCGGAAAGATAAAGGGCCTTGTGGCCAGCAGTCTCTGCCATTTTCGCACAATATGCATTAATAGCCCCTACAACAATAAGTGGATTGTTATCTGTTATGGCTTGTCTGAATTTTTTTCCAGGACTTGTCATCGAGCAGATATTGTAATCCTTATGGATTCAATTTCCCAAATTAATTATAGAACTTTATTCCTCTTACGATCCTATCTCTATTGTTTTCTTTCCTCCATTTATTGGAATCTCTTAGACTGTAGACACATCCACAGTATTCTTGTTGATAAAATTTCTCCCTTTTAGATATCTCAATCATTCTAAGAGAACCTCCTTTTTTTCTCCAATTAAAATCCCAATAATCAACCCCAGAGTATCTTTTTGCTGCTCTCAAGCCTGAAGAATTGATCTGGTTCATGTCTTTCCATCTTGAAATCCCTAGCGTAGTAGCAAACAAATCAAAGTTATTTTCACTTGCAAACAAAGCTGATCTCTCAAAACGCATATCAAAACATTGAGTACATCGCTCCCCACGCTCTGGCTCATTCTCTAAACCCTTTATCCTCTCAAACCAATTATCTTTATCGTAGTCTGCATCAATAAAGTTTAATCCTAATTTCTCACAAAACCTTTTATTTTCATTCTTTCTAATCTTATATTCTTCAATTGGATGTATATTCGGGTTATAAAAATAAATCGTTGGATGAATATTTGATTTAATTAAAGCTTCCATAATCTCACCTGCACATGGCGCACAGCAACTGTGGAGTAGAAGATTTTTTTTGTTATTTGGTAAAACCATTGTTGGTCTTACATAGTTTTCCAAAGAAAATTTATTTTCGGTCATCTTTCACACTATAAAACGCATCAAGCAAATCATTGTAATTCGAAAATGACGGAATATGGGGATATTGTGATGAAATTGAACTTGGCGCGTTAATAAAAAATCCATGCTCGGCAACCTCAAACATTTGAGTATCATTGTATGAGTCACCGGCAGCAATACATTTATAGCCGATTTGATTGAATGCTTCTATTGCTTGCTTTTTTGCTTTTGAATGACGTAAATCGTAACCCTCAATTTGTTCAAGGTCACCCACATTTAGTTTATGACATAGCAATAGCGGAAAATCCATCTTGCTCATAAGTGGCATAGCAAATTCGTAAAAAGTATCAGATAAAATAACAACTTGGAAATATTTCCTTATGTTTTGAAGAAACGTTTGTGCACCATCAAGTAAATCCATTTTTCCAATAGAGTGTTTGATATCAGATAAAGTAAGTTTATTTTCTTTCATTAATTTAATTCGATAATCCATAAGATCATCATAGCGAGGAATATCTCTAGTTGTTTTCATGAAATCATCAATCCCTGTATCTTTTGCAACTTGCTCCCATATCTCAGGAGTCAAGGTTCCTTCCATGTCTAAACATGCAATTTTCATTCGGCCCTCTTATTTTTTATTCCATATAAGACATGTCCAGATGCTACTTGATCTGATGCCTGAGTGATGTTTTCTTCCTGATCATCAAAAAAGATATCTGCCATAAAAGATGATAGGAATTCTTTTTTCGCCATGCCACCTAAAAAATGAGATTCATCAATTCTTACATTCCATTTTCTAAGTGTTTTTATAACTCGTTTATGTGATGGAGCAGATCTAGCAGTAACGAGGGCGGTACGAATTGGGCAAGCATCCTGATCAAAGAGTGATTGAATTTTATTGAGTTCAACGAGGAATGGTTTTATTGGGCCTTCTTTTAATGGGTTATCAGTTGATCTTTCATTATCTAAAAATGCCTCTATTCCTTTTTCATGAAAGATTTTTTCTGATTCATCAGAAAATATTACTGAATCTCCATCAAATGCTATTCTCAAAGTATTATCAACTTTTTTATTATTTTTCTTATTTGTTGGGAAAATCCTTGCAGCAGGAACACCTCTTTTTATTGCTTCAAACACATCGTTTTTATTTACAGATAAAAAAAGATTCACATCAAAAGCCTTTACATATCTATAGGGACTCTCTCCACCACAAAATACCGCCTTTGAAATATCAAGTCCATATTCTTCAATTGAATTAAAAATTCTAAGCCCAGTATCAGCAGTATTTCTGGATAATAAGACTACCTCAACAATTTTTTCATTTTTAGAGAAATTATTTATATTTAATAATTTTGTTACGAGATTAAATCCATCGCCTTGTTCAAGCAAATTATTTTCGTTAGATACTTGATATTTTCTATACTCTTCAACACCATATTTCTCAAAAACTTCATGGCTTTCTTTGAGATCAAATAGTACTCTTGAGGAGATTCCAATGACAAGTTTAGATTTTAATTCTTGCATATTCTTAAAATGTTAATATACTGTATAAATATATAGTATATTGTAATGAAAAAATTAACACCACAGCAAACAAAAGTACTTAATTGTATTAGAGATAGCATAAATAAGACAGGGTTCCCACCTACAAGAGCTGAAATCTGCAGTGAGCTCGGCTTTAGTTCACCTAATTCAGCGGAAACACATCTTAGAGCTTTAGAAAAAAAGAAATACATTGAAATAAGAGCTGGTTCATCGCGTGGCATCAATATATTAGAAAATTCACAATCACTCAGACAAAATGAAAACAAAGTTCCTGTTATTGGTTTAGTTGCTGCTGGTTCACCTACTCTAGCCTCCGAAAACATTGAAAGAAAACTTACTATTGATCAGGGCATGTTTAAAAAAAATGTGGACTACTTTTTGAAAGTTAAAGGGATGTCTATGCTTGATGCTGGTATCCTTGAAGACGATTTAATTGCTGTTCATAAAACAGATAAGGTCAAGAACGGAGATCTTGCTGTTATGCGCGTAAATGATGAAGTGACCTTAAAATATTTTTACAAAAAAAATAACCTATTGGAATTAAGACCAGCTAACAATGATTTCAAATCAATATTTGTTGATTTAGAAAAAGATGATGTAGTACTTGAGGGATTGGGAATTGGTTTGATAAGAAAGAATTAGTGGATAATAGTTTCTTTCTTTGAAATACGCTTATTATTACTGTCAAAAAATTCATCAAAATCAATAGTATTGCCACTCACACTTTCGATTCCAGCTTTTATCATTTCTTTAGCAACAGTTAATTCACTTCCATTTAAAAACTCTTTAGAGTCAGCACTAAATTCAATTTTTACTATCGGATTATCATGATCATCAGATCTTCTTAGAACGATAGTGCCATCTGAAAGTTGAGTAAGCTCTAGATAATTTGACATAAGATCACAATAACATAAGTTTATTAAATTTAAAGATATTTATTATTTAATTCCATTTTTTAGATTTTCAACAACCTATGCATCTTTTTCCTTAATCTGCCAAACCATTTTTATCTCATTATAAGAGGCGGTATTACCTGTCTTTTTTCCGTCTTTTTCCGACGCAATATAATGAGTATCATCTGTTCTGTTATAACGAATAATATATGGGTTGCCTTCATTGTCTTTCTCAGGAGCATCCAATAAATATAAATGTTTCTCTTTGTTAGGTAAAAATCTGCATGCTGTTAATAATTGATCTTTTAGACCTTTTATTTCTTCAACACTTGGAGCCCTTGTTTCCCTATTTTTAGGATATTGGCTTGCTGCTAAGAATAAACCTTTCATGCTATCTCTTAGTAAATAATGATCATCGCATTTTAGACATTTTAAATCTGGTAATTCTATTGGTTCCATTGTTAATGGTTTAGGCTCGCCATTCCTTTGTAAGGCTCTGGTGGCTTTGCAATTATCATTCATGCAAGCAAAATATTTGCCAAACCTGCCAGTTTTTAATTGCATTTCGGCCCCACACTTATGACACTCTAGGGTTGGGCCATCATATCCCTTAATCTTAAATTGACCGTCTTCGATTAAATACCCTGAGCAATCAGGACTTTTGCCACATACATGAAGCTTCCGATTTTCATCCACAAGATAATTGTCCATACTTGTATCACATTTGGGACATCTTTTCTTTATTAGCAGATTTGTGGCTTCTTCATTATCATCTATGCTAATCGCTTCATCACCAGATATTAGGTTAAGGGTTTCTTTGCATTTATCATCTCCGATATTTTGATATCCCGAACATCCTAAAAAAACACCATTTGAAGAATTCCTAATAACCATATTTGTTTTTCCACATATGCATTCAATATCTGTAGGTGTTGGTTGATTACCTCTCATACCATTTTCGTTAGATGCTGAAACTAAATCATCTTGAAAAGTCTTATAAAAGCTATCTAAAACATTTCGCCAATCAAGTTCCCCTCTAGCCACTCTATCTAGGTTATTTTCTAAATTTGCGGTAAATTCATAATCCATAATGTCATCAAAACTTTCGATCAATCTTTCGGTGACAATGTGACCAATCTTTTTTACAAAAAACCTTCTATTTTGAATCTCAACATAACCTCTATCTTGAATGGTTGAAATAATATTTGCATATGTAGACGGTCTACCGATACCTTTTTTTTCTAATTCTTTTACTAGAGCAGCCTCCGAATATCTTGAAGGTGGTTTTGTAAATTTTTGATCAAGATTGACCTCATTTAAGGAAAGGGTTTCGCCTTCTTGTAAAGGAGGCAATATATCATCAGTTTCGGCTTTGCTTGATTGGTGAATCTTAGTATAACCGTCAAACACAACCTCTCTTCCTTTCGCTACAAATGAGTATCCATCAACATTAATTTTTGCTGATGTTGAAAGATACTCAGCATCTGGCATCTGACAAGCAATATATCGCTGCCATATTAGCTGATATAGTTTTTTCTCCTCATCGGATTGACTCAAAAGATCATCGGCTGTTACATATGCATTTGTTGGTCTTATTGCTTCGTGTGCCTCTTGAGCATTTTCAGTGCTTGAGTAAATTCTTGGATTGCTGGTTAAGTATTTGTTGCCAATTTTCTCATTAATAAAATTTCTAGCATCTGCAATTGATTCCTTACTTAAACTTGGAGCATCGGTTCTCATATAAGTAATGTATCCACCTTCATATAACTTTTGAGCTACTCTCATTGTTCTTTTTACATTGAAACTTAATCTAGTGCTCGCCGCCTGTTGGAGTGTTGAGGTAATAAAAGGAGGCCTAGGTTTTGTTTTAATTGGCTTTTTTACTATCTCATCGATTAATAAATTTGAGTTACGAACAAGAGTTCCAATATTTTTTGCTTCTACTTCTTTTAAAAGAGGATCTGATTTTTTTCTGTTTAAATTAAATGGGATATTGAGTGAATCTTTTGATAGGCTTATAGAGACTTCCCAGAACTCTTCAGGAATAAATTCTTGAATTAATCTTTCTCTTTCATCAAGAATTCTCAGAGCTACAGACTGTACTCTACCAGCAGACAAGCCTCTAGCAATCTTTTTCCAAAGTAATGGAGATAGTTCAAAGCCAATAACTTTATCCAAAAATCTTCTTGCTCTATAAGCTTTTACCAGATCCAAGTCTATTTCTTTTGGATCGTTGAAAGAATCCACAATGGATGTTTTTGTAATCTGATTAAATCTAACTCTTGAATACTCATATTTTTCAGGACCAAGAGCCTCCTTAAGATGCCAAGCTATCGCTTCACCCTCACGATCGAGGTCAGTTGCAAGATATATTCTTTCAACACCTTTTGCAGCTTTTCTAAGCGATTTAATTACCTTTTCTTTTTCAGGTATGATTTGCCATTCTGCCTTCCATCCATTGTCTGGGTCTATCCCCATTCTTCTTATCAATCTATTTCTATCGTTAATGGATTTAAGCCTTATCTTTTCTTCCGGAGAAACATCTTTAGGTATTGATGCTCTTTTAGAATTTGCAGGAGCTTTTTTTGGTAAATCTCTAATATGGCCAACACTTGACTCAACAATGAAATCAGATCCAAGGTATTTTGATATCGTTTTGGCTTTTGCCGGTGATTCTACAATTACAAGATTTTTACTCATTATTATTTAAAGCATCTAAGGAAGAAAATATTTCATTGATAGTATTTAGATCATCTAATATTAAATTTTCTTTCCAAAGAAAAGCTATATTGGACTCAAAAAAAATTATTTCAAGTATTGAGTCGGGCAAATTATTTATTTTTTTTAAGAATTTTTCAAGATTGGGATCATGTTTTAGCTTTACTGGACTGTAACAATTAAAAGATTTATTTTCTTTAATAAAATGTCCTTGGCTAAGTTCAGAGTTATTTTTTATTAGATAAATTTCAAGATTTGCTTCATATCTCTTGAAGGAACTTTTAAGATTTTGGGTAGCGAATTTGAAACCAAGTTTTAAGGCTTCAAGACGAAATTTGCTAAGCTGTCTTGTCTTTTTGGATGGTCTAATATAGCTTAAGGTTCCAACGAGAAATAAGATAATAATTACTATAATTATAGAATCCATATTTCATCCTAATATAGTTTTTATTAGAGAAGGTCCTTTGAAGATAAAACCAGAATACACCTGCACCAAATTAGCACCATTTGAGATCTTTTCTTTGAAGTCTTCCTTAGAAAATACTCCACCCACGCCAATGATTAACAAATCTTTATCTGCTACTTTTTCTAAAATATCTGTGGATAATTTGTAAATCAATTTTCCTGATAATCCTCCCTCTTCATTTTGAAGATTCTTATCTAACTTATTTGGCCTAATAGTAGATGAATTTGTAGCAATTATTCCATCTAATCTAAATCTCTTTACTTCTTGAAGTATGTTTTCCAAAACATTAAGTTGCTCATCAGGACTAATTTTAATAAGGATTGGTCCAGTAAATCCTAAAGCTTCTATTTCATGTTTTATTGAGGCAAGCAAATCAGAGATATACTCTTTTGAATGCAAATCTCGTAAATTTGGAGTATTGGGTGAAGATATATTGATTGTGAAATAATCCACATATTGATGTAGTTCTTTAATGCAAATAATATAATCATTAATTCGATCTTGGCCAACTGAATTTTTATTTGCTCCTATATTTGCTCCAACGACTCCGGAGTAATTTCTTTTTTTTAAGTTATGAGCAACATACTTTACTCCTTTATTATTAAATCCTAATCTATTAATTACGGAGAAATTCTTCTGATCACGAAAAACTCTGGGTTTTGGATTGCCTAGTTGCGGTTTTGGAGTGACAGTGCCAATCTCAAGAAAACCAAAACCTAAAGCTCCAAGAGCATCAATATAATCACCATTTTTATCAATGCCTGCTGCGATGCCAAGTCTATTATTAAATTTGAGCTTCTCATAGGAAAATTTATTTTTTTCAGAAAAATGATTAGCAGAATAACTTAGAGACAGCAATCTTAGAAGTCCAATATTATGGGCCAGTTTTAGGAGTTTTAAACTCAATACATGAGATATTTCGGGTTCAAGTAATCTAAGCAGTTTAAAGATTAAATCAATCAAGATATTAAATTTTGTTTTTTTGCAAAAAATATATTTGCATCGATAAAACCTTCTTTGGAACCACAATCAAATTTTTTTCCATCATACTCTAGTCCAAAAACACCCTCAGAACTTATCATGTGCTTAATTGCATCAGTCAACTGTATTTCTCCTCCGAATCCAGCTTTTGTATCTTTTAAAATACTCATTATTTCACCGCTTAATATATATCTACCAGTAACTGCAAGATTTGAAGGTGGGTCACTTTGCGGTTTCTCGATAATATCATTTATCTTATATATATCATTCTCTAATTTTTCCGGATCAATAACGCCATATTTTTTTGTCTCAGAACTATCTACTTTGTTTAAAGCGATGATGCTTTTACCTAATTCTTTGAATTTTTCTACCAACTGACTAGTAACTCCAACCTTGCTGTAAAAAAGGTCATCTGCAAGAAGCACACAAAAAAATTCATCACTTCTGATCAATGATTTTGCTTGATAAATAGCATCCCCTAAACCAAGTTGTACCTCTTGGTTTACAAAAGAAAACTTAATGTCTTTATATTTTCCAAGATTAATTCTCTCGACCTGGTAATCTTTTTTTGCATCAAGGAGTTTTTGCTCTAATTCAATATTTCTTCTGAAATGTTCTTGGATTGCTATCTTGTTGTGGCTTGTTATGAAGATAATTTCTTCAATTCCTGCATCAACTGCTTCATCAACAGCAAATTCAACTAACGGTGTATCTACTATAGGCAACATTTCTTTTGGTATTGATTTTGTCGCAGGTAGAAATCTGGTGCCTAAGCCAGCAACGGGAAGAATTGCTTTATTCAATTTCATGCTTAGTCGTTAACAAATGCAAATAGTATACCGCTAATTAATCCAATCAAATGTGCAGTATTTGCTATTTTACCAAAACCAAATGATTCTAATATTCCTAAATATCCAATTAACAGCCAGCCTATCATAAAAATATAAATTGCTGGAGGTAATAGATATCTGCTAGTATTTTTTATAAATTCCATCGCATAACAATAACCCAGCATTGCAAATATAACGCCACTTAATCCACCAAATATAATAAGTCCAGAAACATAAGCCTCTGAAGCATTAGAAAGAATTGCTGAAGAAAATATCAGTAATAAAAAATTTTTTATGCCATTTTGATTGATAATTCTTGGTCCTAAGATATAAATCCAAAGACAATTGAATATTAAGTGGGTTATTGAAAAATGAATAAATATAGGACTAATAAGTCTCCAAAATTCATAAAAACTGAAAAATGTATCCTGAAATGAATAAAAATTAATAAAGTTATTTTTGAAATCAACTTTATAGAAGCTAAAGTACTGAACGAGAGGATTTTTACCAAAAAAAGTGATCAGCGTCAGGATCACACTTATTGAAATTAATATTCCTGAAATAGAAAACCAAAAATTACTTTTTTGTGGTGAAATCAAGACTCCAACCTAATTTTTCTCTGCATGATTCATAAAAATTAGCACTCTTAGGGTTTAAGACTTTCAATGTAGTCTCATTTTTCATAATAGTGATTTCCTCTCTAAAATTGACTGGAATATTTTCTTGTCCATCCACACAAACTTCTGCATTTTCAAGGGGGCCATCAATGATTTCTACCTGAATATTAAATTCACTTGGACAAATCAATGCCCTTGAAGATAGACTTTGAGACATCATCGGTATTATGTTGAAAACTTGAAGTTCAGGATGAATGATTGAACCACCAGCAGATAAAGCATATGCTGAGGACCCTGTAGGAGTAGCAACAATTAATCCATCAGATCTTTGCTCGTAAACATCCTTTCCATCAATCTTGAGGTTATAGCGCATTAATTGCGCATATGAACCGGAGTGAATCAGTACTTCATTGAGACCAATCATGGTTTTTGAGCCAAAACAAACCTTAACAAGCTGCCTTTAACAGGCGCTGGAATAAGTACAAGTTCCGGATTGCCTGATTTTCGTGGTGATAACGGATTCTGGAAGGCAAATAAACCTATTGATTTTCAAGAATTTCTTTCAAACAGCGAATCAAGAGTTAACTCTTGGAAAAGAAATGTTGAATTAAACAATAAGCTGAGGAAGATTAAACCAAATGCAGGACACTTTTTTGTAAAAAAAATTATAGAAGAAAAGCCTGAATCAATTTTAATCACTCAAAATATTGACGGGCTACATCAAAAAAGTGGTTTAATGAAAGATAAGATTGTTGAAATTCATGGTAATGCTACTGTAGCAGCCTGTTTAAACTGTGAAAAACAGTTTGAATTAGAACCATTCCATAAAGCGGTCCAAAATAACACTTTGATCCCGAATTGTGATGAATGCGACTCACTAGTAAAAGTTGCAACCATTTCCTTCGGACAACCCATGCGGAAAAATGATTTAGATCTTGCTACTAAATTCAGTCAAGCTTGTGATACTTTTTTGGTATTAGGATCTTCATTGATTGTTGAGCCTGTTGCATCACTCCCACTTATAGCATTGAAGAATAAAGCTTCATTATTAATTATAAATAAGGGAGAAACTCCATACGATGGCATTGCAAATATTGTGCTTAATGAAGAAATTTCTAAGATAGCTGAAAAGTTTCTTTAATTATTTGTGGACTAGCGTTGCTCTTCCGATAATTTTGCCATCTTTTAGGTCTTGTAAAGTCTGGGATGCCTGAGAAGCATCTCTAACCTGAACAGGGATAGGATCAATTTTATTTTCTCTAACTAACTTCATTAATTCGCTCATATCGCCTGGGCTGCCAACATAGGAACCTTGGATGCCTCTTTCCATGATTGGAATTAATGGTAGTGGCAATTTTAGTTCGCCTCCATACAACCCGACAATGACATATTTACCACCTTTTGCTAATAAATTTATGGCAAAATTTACTGAAAGCTCAGAGCCAACAAAATCTATTGCATTCAGTGCCCCACCACCTGTGTACTCGATAATTTCTTGCATGGCATCTGGTTTAGTTGAATTAAAAACTGCAGATGCTCCATTTTCTTTTGCGGCATCAAGCTTCACATCATCAATGTCAATAACAATTGGATTACAATTAAATGCTGATTTTGCAATTTGAAGGGCCATCATACCCACGCCACCAGCTCCTATTATAATTACCTTATTATCTGATGAATAAGGCGCTCCTTTTTTAAGTGCACTGTAGGCTGTCAGACCTGAACATGCAAAACTACCGGCAAGATTTGAATCTGTAGTACCAGCATCATGTAAATATCTTTCATGTGGAACTAAAACATGATCACCGAAACCACCTGAATCCTGTAAACCAATAATTTGAGATAAGTTACAAAGATGTTCATCTCCATTTTTACATATTTCACACTCTCCACAACCAATCCATGGATAAACAACAAATTTTTTACCTGTTTCAACATTTGATTCGTCGCCTGTTGCTACTACTTCACCAAAAATTTCATGGCCCAGTGTATACGGAAGTGGAACAGGCAATTCAAGCATATTGCCTCCACCCAAATCAAAACCACCATCATGAAAATGAATATCTGAGTGACAAACTCCGCAACTAATTGTCTTTAGAAGCACCTGAGTACCTGATGGCTGAGGTGTTTCAAGCTCATTACATACTAGAGGTTTTCCTGGTTGAATAACTTGATAAGCTTTCATAAATATTCCTCAAAATCAATTTATATGATTTATAATATTATTTTATTTACCAAAATCAAAACCCTGGAACAACTTATGAGTGATTTAAAAGCCTTTAGAGATGAAGTTAAAGATTGGTTAGAGCAAAATTGTCCGCCAACAATGAGGACTCCCCTTGTTGCAGATGAAGAAGTTTGGGGTGGAAGAAATGCTAAATACAAAAATCCTGAGTCAAAATTATGGCTTAAAAGAATGGGCGAAAAAGGCTGGACTGCGCCAGCCATTCCAAAAGAATATGGTGGCGGTGGATTAGACCGTGATCAAATAAAAGTATTAAATGAAGAGCTCTTTGCAATTGGAGCAAGACCCCCTCTGAACAGTTTTGGAATTTGGATGTTAGCTCCTGTGATTATTGAATATGGAAATGAAGTACAGAAACTCGAACATATTCCTAAAATCATCAAGGGAGAAATTAGGTGGTGCCAAGGCTATTCAGAGCCAGGATCTGGTTCAGATCTAGCATCATTGTCAACAAAAGCTGAAGATATGGGAGATCACTATTTAGTGAATGGTCAAAAAGTCTGGACGTCTTATGCAGACAAAGCAGACTGGATTTTTGCTCTTGTAAGAACTGGGCCAAAAGAACCTAAACACACAGGAATTAGTTTCTTATTAATTGATATGGCTGATCCTGGTGTAACAACAAAAAAGATAACGCTTATCAGTGGAAAATCACCTTTTTGTGAGACATTTTTTGATAATGTTAAAGTGCCAAAAGAGAATCTAATTGGAGAAGAAAATCAAGGCTGGACGATTGCAAAAAAACTTCTGCAACACGAAAGGAATTTCATTTCAAACTTTGGCTTAGCTGGTGGCGGTGGATCAGGCACCAAAGGAATTGTTGGAATTGCAAAAAAATATTTAGGGGAAGAAAATGGGATGATTGCTGATTCGGATTTTCGTGCAGCAGTTACCAAGCATAAAATGAAGGAACATGCTTTTGGTCTTACACTGCAAAGAGCTAATGATGAAGGTGCAAAAGCTTCAGCAGCATCTTCAATATTTAAATTTTATGGAACAGAACATAACAAGGAAAGATATGAACTTATGATTTCTGCACTTGGAAATAAAGGTGTTGTTTGGTCTGGTGATCAAGCCGATGATAATGAAAAGGATATAACAAGAGCTTGGTTACGTACAAAAGCTAATTCCATTGAGGGTGGTACATCTGAAGTTCAACTCAATGTAATAGCTAAAAGAGTCCTAGATTTACCGACCTAAGTATGAAGTTAGTACTCTCTGAAGAACAAGAATACTTGCGAGAAACAGCTTCAAATTTTGCCAAAGAAAAAACTCCAGTCTCTCATTTAAGGTCATTGCGTGATTCTGAAGATGCTAATTGCTGGGATAAAAAAATTTGGGATGAAATGGTATCACTTGGTTGGTCAGGAATTCTAATACCAGAACAATTTGGGGGCTCCGACTTTGGCCTAACTGGAATAAGTGTTATCTTGCAAGAACTTGGACGGACTCTATCTCCCTCACCATTATTTGCAACATCAGTACTTGGAGTAACAGCAATAAACCAGCTTGGCAAAGAGGATCAAAAAAAAGATTTCCTTGGTAAAATAGCTAAGGGTGAAATTACTTGCTGTTTGGCTGTTGACGAGGGAACACACCACAATCTTTCGAACGTAGAACTCTCAGCGAAAAAAACCAAAGACGGTTGGATTTTAAACGGCAGTAAGGTTTTTGTAATTGATGGAGCAAGTGCTGATGTTGCTATAATTATTGCAAGAACATCTGGCATTAAAGGGGATCTGCAAGGCCTCACAGCTTTCATTACAGATACTAAAGCTAAAGGAATTTCTATAAAAAAAGTTCCAACTGCAGACTCAAGAAATTATGCTAATTTTGAAATTAAAGACTTGAATTTAACTAGTGATGATTTACTCGGGAATGTTGATGATGCATCTGATTCCATACAGAAAGTTCTTGATTTTGGTAGAATTGCCCTTGCTGCAGAGATGCTTGGGAATACTCAAGAAGCTTTTGATGTAACAATTCAATATCTGAAAGATAGAAAACAATTTGGTGTGCCAATTGGTTCATTTCAGGCTTTACAACATAGGGCTGCAAAAATGTTTTGTGAAATTGAGTTAACTAAATCAGCTGTTATGGCCGCAATGAATGCTGCAGATGAAAGCTCTAATCAAATGGAAAGATTATCATCACTTGCTAAATACCAAGCCGGTCAAACACTTCACCTTGTTAGTAATGAATCCATTCAAATGCACGGTGGTATAGGTGTTACAGATGAATATGACATAGGTTTTTATCTTAAACGGGCTAGAGTTGCAGAACAGATATTCGGAAATACATCATTTCACCAGTCAAGATATTCAGATATAAGCGGTTATTAAATTGTCTGAAATTGATAAGACACTTCAAATTATGGAGCAACTAAGAGATCCAGATAGTGGGTGTCCTTGGGATATAAAACAAACACATTCAAGCATTGCAAAATGTTCCATAGAAGAATCATATGAATTAATATCATCCATTATTAAAAATGATCCAGAGGGAATCAAAGAAGAGCTTGGCGATTTGCTTCTGCAAGTAATTTTCCATTCTCAGATAGCAAATGAAAAAGGGAATTTTAACTTTAATGATGTTGTAAAAGGATTAAACAATAAATTAGTTAGGCGACATCCTCACGTATTTGACGAAAAAATAAAGAAGAAAAAAATAACAGCGGCTGAACAGGAGCTTGTCTGGGATACTATCAAAAGGAATGAAAAAGATACTAACCAAACAGATATTTTTTCAGATTTAAACGACTCTCTGCCCCCATCAAAGAAAGCAATTGTTATTCAAAACATTGCCAAGACATTTGATTTTGATTGGGAATCGAAAGATCAAGTGATTTGCAAAATAAAAGAGGAAATAGACGAGTTAGAAGATTCTTTTGAGGACAAAGATAAAACCCTTGAAGAGTTTGGAGATATCTTATTTTCAGTAACAAATTTAGCTAGACACTTGAATATTGATCCTGAGACAGCAATTGAATATGCAAATAAAAAGTTTATGGATCGTTTTACACAACTATTGGATTTATTTGCTAAAAAGTCTATAGATATGAAAAATGCTAATATGGAACAGCTTAATGATGCATGGGAAGAGGTAAAAAAGAGTGAGGTTGATCTATAAGAATTGTATTGGAGTATTAACTTCAGCTTCTATATTTTCAATACTGACTGTTGCCTCCATCATTTTGGTATTTATAAGTCTGCCAAGAATTCTGCCAATAAAAGCTGTTAAAAATTTCGTTACAGCGATTTCCAACGAGTTTGGTAATTTTGTTGTTTTGAGCCTAAAAATTACATTACACCTTCTTCATAGACCAAATTGGGAAGTAGAATTCCCATCTGAAATTAGTAAATACAATTGGTATCTTGGTATGAGTAATCATATGTCTTGGTCAGATATATTTATTTTACTTTTTATCTCCAATGGAAAGATCCCACTATTAAAGTTTTTTATGAAAAAAGAGTTGAAATGGATTCCCATTGTTTATCTTATCCACAGAACTATTGATATGCCATTTGTTAACAGACATACCAAAGAAGAGATTCAAGATAATCCTAAATTAAAGAAGATTGATTTTGAAAATTCAAGAATTGCTGCAAAAAAATTTTCAAGATATCCCTCTACCGCATTTAGTTTTGCAGAGGGAACAAGATATTCAAATGAAAAACATGAAGCTCAATCATCTCCATATAAGAATTTGTTAATTCCAAAAATCGGTGCCCTTGCAACTGCTTTAAACGGAATGCCAGAGGTAGATACAATTTTAGATTTTACAATCATATATAAATCAAAAAAAAGGTCTGCATGGGCTTATGCTTGTGGAGAAATGAAAGATGCAAAAATTATAATTAAAAGCTACCCTATTCCCTATATACTCAAAAACAAAGGTTTTGATGAGCAAGCTCAATATCAAGAGGATTTTAAGAATTTTATCGAGGACATCTGGAGAAAAAAGGAACAAATCATAAAACAATCAAAGTTCTAGTTTTTTTCGGCTGATACCCCAAGTTATTTTGTCTGCATACAACCAATAACCTGGTTTAAAAATTAATCCTCCAAATGATATGAGAATATCCCTTCTACCGATATTATTTTTCTTTGTTTTTTTGAATACTTCTCCTTTTGCTAAAATCTTAATATTTAGTTTATTTATTTCATCTGCATCGCGAATAAATCCATTTAAAACAATTCCTTGCCAATTGTTTTCAATTGCCATCGAGGCGATTTCATCTCCAACGATTGATTCATGAGTAACACCATTTGCGTCAATAACTAATATTTTATTTTTACCATCTTCTGATAAAGCTTCTTTTATTATTGAATTATCATCTCCACAAAATGCTGTAGAAATTTCTCCACTAATACTATTCTTGTTTCCAAAAGATAATAATCTCATATATGAGACTTTTAACTCTCTTGGAAATTTATCTGAAAGATCAGCAAGATTCATGCTTTTTTTAAAAGTTTTAAAATCTTACTTTGATGCTCAAGATCTGTGTTAAAAAAAGTTGGGGCGATTCGATCTGCGAATTCTTTATATCTTTGTTGTAATGTTTTTGTAACCTCTTCAGCATTTCCAACTACTCCAACAGTTTCTAAAATTTCGTCACTGATTAGTGTTGGCATATCATTCCAGCTACCTTTTTTTGATAGACGATTTAATTCAAAATGAATATGCTCCCATCCATGTTGCTCTAATACTATTTTATATGCCGGTGTTGATCCATAGAAAGCTATTTGGGATCTTAGACCATTTATAGCCTGGTCCAAAGAATCTTGATCATCTGATGATGCAATCATTACTCCAACTGATATTTCAAAACCATCATTCAAAGAGTTAAGATTGCCTTTTTTTACAGATGGTAATGTAATATTTTTCATTGACTGAGCTGTATGAAATGGATGCACCATTAAACCATCTGCAACTTCGCCAGCAACTTGGGTCATAACTGGTCCAACACCTGCTAAATAGATCTTTGGTAATCCAAAATCAGCTTTTCCAGGATTAAAAAATGGTGTCATCAATGTATGATTATAAAATTCACCTTTAAAATCTAATTTGGTCCCATTTTCCCAAGCCTCCCAAATAGCTTTAATTGCTAGCACCATTTCTTTCATTCTCTTTGCCGGACTTGACCATGGCATTGAAAATCGTCTTTCAATGTGTGGCTTAATCTGTGAACCCAAGCCTAATATAAATCTTCCCTCAGATAATAATTGAAGATCGTAAGCAATGTTTGCCAAAATCATTGGATTTCTTGCAAAAGCTACAGCAATGGATGTGATTAATTGGATTTTCTTTGTGTTGAAGGCTGCAATTGAGAGAGGTAAAAAGGGATCGTGTGGACCTTCGAAAGTAAAAAGCCCGTCATAACCAAAATCTTCAATATCTTTTGATATTGAAGAGGCGTCTTTTGGGTTTCTTGTAATTATTGGAGCATCAAATTTCATGGATACTTATTTATGCAATTAAGTTAATATACATTTGAAGATAATACTTAAATAATATAATTTTAGCTTTTTTTTAATGTTCAAGGGAGTTTTATGAATTCAAAAATTTGTGATTTGTTAGGTATAGAGTTTCCACTTGTAGCTTTTAGTCATTGCAAAGATGTTGTTGCACAAGTATCTAAAGCTGGTGGCATGGGCGTACTTGGAGCAGTGGGAATGACACCAGAAATGCTTGAAAATGATCTTAAATGGATAGATGAGAATGTTAATGGCATGCCATATGGCGTAGATGTACTGATTCCAAACAAGTTTGAAGGCAAAGGAGAAGGTTTAAATCCTGAAGATTGGGCGAATATGATTCCTCAAGAATACAGAGATTTTCGTGCAGATGTACTCAATAAATATAAATTAGATGGAGAGTCTCTAAGAGAGCAAACTACTCAGAAATCAGGTTTTGGGAAAAATCTTGGTGAAGACGGTGCGCAAAAACTTTTAGACGTAGCTTTTTCTCATCCAATTAAATTGATAGCTAATGCTCTAGGAGTGCCACCAAAATGGATGCTGGAAATGGGTAAAAAGAATAATGTTCCAGTAGCTGCATTGGTTGGAGCAAAGGAGCATGCGATACGTCAGGTTCAAGCAGGAGTGGATTTATTAGTAGTCTCAGGGACTGAAGGCGGCGGGCATGTAGGTAGTGTATCTGGATTGGTACTTGTGCCTGAAATTCATAAAGCTATTCAACCAATTTCTGATATTCCCATTTTGGCTGCTGGAGGTATTGCGACAGGCCATCAGATGGCTGGTGTAATGGCTATGGGTGCTTCGGGTGTTTGGTGCGCATCAGTTTTCCTCCCTACTAGTGAAGCAGAAACATCTCCAACTGTTAAAGAGAAAATGATTAATGCTACCTCTAGCCAAACAGTAAGATCCAGGAGTAGAACTGGTAAACATTCGCGTCAATTAAGATCGGGCTGGACAGATGCATGGGAATCTAAAGATGCTCCAGAACCTCTTCCAATGCCATTGCAAACAATGGTTGGAGAACCAGCATTAGATATTATTGATAAAGCAGCTGAAAATGGTCATCAGGGAGCAAAAGAACTTGCAACATATTGGGTTGGGCAAGGAATTGGTTTAGTAGATGAAACTATTAGTGCTGGACAAACCGTTCAAAAATTCAAAGAAGAATTTTTAGATGCTTTAGACAGAATGCAAAATGTAATCTGAAGAGTGTTATTACCTCTGAAGTTTAGAACAGATTATGATTAGAAACCTTTTTACTATCTTAATGGCTGTACTACTATTATTTGTAATCAATCACATTTATCAACCAATCAGCAGAATAAATTTGTATTTTTCTCAATTTGAAAATGTACAAACAATTTATAAAGATGATTACCTTTTTAGAGATCTAAATAAAAATCAGCAATTAGACATTTATGAAGATGCAAGAGTTTCTATTGAATTGAGAGTTAATGATGTGCTTAGCCAAATGACTATAGAAGAAAAAGTTGGTTTAATGTTTCATCCACCTTTTACTGTTAATCCAGGCATAGGGATGCGTATTTATGAGATTTTGATCAGGGGTAATCAATTTACAGAGTCTCATATCATTAAAAAAAATATAAATCACTTTAATCTTTATGGAAATCCAGATCCTGTAAAGTTGGCTAAAAGGATAAATCAACTTCAAAACTATGCGGCAAGGTCAAGACTTGGCATTCCTCTAACAATAAGCTCTGATCCCATTCATGAAGTTGAAAGGGGTGGTGGGATTGCGTCATTTTCAGTTCGAGGATTTTCAAAATGGCCTTCTCAGCTTGGTTTAGCAGCAACACGAGATGTAGAGTTGGTAAAAAAGTTTGCTGATATTGCAAGACAAGAATATCTAGCAGTTGGTATTCGCACTGCTTTGCATCCAATGGCGGATCTAGCAACTGATCCAAGATGGGCAAGAAATTTTGGGACTTTTGGGTCAGATAGCAAACTAAGTACTTCGTTAACACTTGCATATATGGATGGCTTTCAAGGAGAAAATATTGACTCTCAAAGTGTTTTGACGATGGTAAAGCATTTTCCAGGAGGAGGCCCACAAGAGAATGGGTTAGATGCTCATTTAATGAGCGGAGAGAATCAAGTATATCCTGGCAAAATGTTTGATTATCATCTAGAGCCTTTTATAGAGGCAATTAACAATAACCTTAAAGTTATCATGCCTTATTATGGTATCGCAGTTGATCAATCAAATGAGAATATTGCTATAGGCTTTAATAGGTACTTACTTAATGATTTGTTGAGGGAAACACTTAATTATGATGGAGTGATATGTTCTGATTGGGGAATTATTACAGGCAGGCATTGGGGTGTAACTAATCTCACAATACCAGAAAGGTACATTAAGGCTATAAATGCTGGCATTGACCAGTTTGGTGGAGAAATGCATCCTGAAATTGTAGTGCAGCTTGTCAAAGAAAATAAAATCAATGAATCAAGAATTGATCGATCAGCTAGAAGAATACTAAAAAATAAATTTGAATTAGGCTTATTTGATGATCCTTTTGTAGATATTGTGAGCGTTGATAAGCGCATTAATACACAACTTACTCAGAAATTGGCCCTTGATGCACAAAGAAAATCTGTTGTTATGCTTAAAAATAGTAATCTTTTACCTTTAACAGAAGAAACAAAAATCTATGTTGACGGTATGGAATTTAAAGATAGTGATATAAATAAAGTAAATACTATTGAGGAGGCTGATGTAATTCTTATGTACCTACATACTGTATTTAATGGTAATCAAGAGCCAGGTACTGACAGATTATTTGATAGATTCTTGAGTAATTTATTTCCAAATACTGACTTAAGATTTAACAATCAAGTAATTAAAAGGGCTAGTGAATATTCACAAGTGAAACCGTTAATATTAGTGGTTGATTTAAATAGACCAGCGATATTGTCGGAGTTAAATGATCTATCGGATGCTCTAATTGGCACATTTGGCGTTAATGATGAAGTAATACATGAAATTATAAATGGTAAAACTAATCCAAGTGGAAAATTGCCATTTGAGCTTCCATCATCAATGAGCGAAGTTGAGGAACAATTTGAAGATGTTCCAGACGACACTGCTAATCCATTATATAAATATGGGTATGGTCTAAGCTTTACTGATTAAAATACTCTTCGCGCACATATCCTACTCTTGTAGTTTTAAAATGTTTAAATGGAACACCTAGTGCTGAGACAGCATCGACTGCGTCTGAGGATAAGTTACCATAAACTTCAATTTCAAAGTTAGTCGCTAACTGACCATGTCGTTGAACATACTCTTGAACGGGCGGGTTATTAATATGCTTTATTAAAGCCTCACTATTTTGGTAGACCTCGCTCCAAACAAAGCCAAGAGGATTATTAGGATCTGCATCAAAGTTATGAAAAAGCATTCCTGGTTCACTAGCCTCGACTGCCTTATCAGCAAAGTCTGCAAGATCAAGATAATCCTCAACCATATTAGGTTTTACTTCAATTCTTGCAATTAATATAAATGGGTTTGAACCATTAATATTTGTTTTATGATGCATTGCATCTAGAGGATAAATAATAATAAATCCGACCAAAACAAATAATAAATTTCTCATTTTAATTCTCCTATCTAATCTTCATGTCTTAGTGAAATTGCCTTTTTGAAGGCTTCTCTTTCAAAGAGCATGTTTGTCCATCGAACAATATTAGGCTTAAATGCCTTTTCTATATTAAGACATTTAGCAAGATAAATCGCATAACCTACACAAATATCTGCAAGAGTAAGTCTGTTGCTACAAAGATACTCTTTTTCTTCAAGTGTCTTTTCAAGCAATTTTAATCTTGCAACAAACCATCTTTTATAACCCTCTGCTGCATTATCAGCGACACCGATTTCCTGAAAAGCATAACGAAGATAAACTGTCTGAGGAAAAGTTAGTGTTGCATCGGAATGAGCCATCCAATTTAAATAAGCTGGGAAATCATCCTCATCTGGACTAACTTTTAAGTCAGTAGGCCCATATTTTTCTGCAAGGTACTGACAAATCGCAACAGATTCAGTCATCTCAATATCGCCATCTATTAAATATGGAACCGTACCAAGAATATTTGTATCTAAATATTCTTTTTGTAAAAATCTTGGTGGAAATGGCATCATCTCTAGTTGATAGTCCAGATTCATTTCCTCAGCAGTCCACAAAACCCTTACGTGACGTGAATCATTGCAACCGAATATCTTTAATTTCATACAGATTTAAGTAATTCGATTTATACTAATATCGCAGATTAATTAAATCAATCATGAAAAACATTGCACCTTCTATAAGATCAAGCATCGATAAAGATTCTCAAGAATTTAAAAGTAACAAAAAAATGATGGAAGAAAAATTAAATTTTCTTGAGAAGCTGCTTGATAAAGCTGAATTAGGAGGTGGATTGCATCATCATGAGCGCCTTGCAAAGCGAGGCAAAATGCCTGTAAGAGAGAGGGTATTTAATCTACTGGATCCTGACACACCATTTTTAGAAATATCACCGTATGCAGCTTATGGAACAGAATTTACTGTAGGTGGTGGTTGTGTCTCAGGAATTGGTGTAGTTGCTGGGACAGAATGTGTTATTTTTGCAAATGATCCCTCTGTTCTTGCAGGTGCTATGACGGTCTATGTTGGTGAAAAATGGAATCGTGCAATTGAAATTGCTAGGGTAAACAGGTTGCCTTATATAAACTTTGTTGAATCTGCAGGAGGAGATCTTAGGATGGGAACTGGCAATAAAGGAGATCAGCCACCTATTGCACCCACTATAGGACATTCACATTTTGCTGCATCTGGAAGATTCTTTTATGAAATGACCGAGCTTTCAAAAATGCGAATTCCTGTTATTTCAGTTGTCTTTGGTTCATCGACTGCTGGAGGAGCCTATCAGCCTGGAATGTCAGACTACAATATTTTTGTGAAGGACCAAGCCAAAGTTTTTCTGGCTGGGCCTCCGTTGGTGAAGATGGCGACTGGTGAAGAATCGGATGATGAGACACTTGGAGGCGCAAAGATGCATTCAGAAATTTCAGGATTATCAGATTATCTTGCAGATGATGAAATGGATGCTATTAGGATATGCAGAAATGTAGTGTCACATCTTCATTGGCAAAAGGATGGATTTATACCAATTCATAACGGTGACAATCCAATACTTGATCAGGAAGATTTACTCGGGCTTGTTGACGAGGATTTAAAAAATGCGCTTGATATTAGAGAAATTATTGGTCGAGTTGTTGATGGCTCAAGATTTGAAGAATACAAACCACTTTATGGGGCGAGTATGGTATGCGGCTGGTCTATGATACACGGATATCCAGTTGGAATATTAGGAAATAATGGTCCAATTTATCCAAAATCAGCTGAGAAAGCAGCAACTTTTATACAGTTATGTAATAAAACTAATACGCCATTGATCTTCCTTCAAAACGTCACGGGATTCTTAGTTGGTAAAGATTTTGAAAGACAAGCAATTATTAAAAAAGGATCACAAATGATCAATGCATTATCAAATTCTACCGTACCACATATCACAATAATCATAGGTTCTTCATATGGAGCAGGTACTTATGCTATGTCTGGAAGGGCATATGATAATAGATTCACTTTCCTATGGCCCACCGCAAAAATTGCTGTAATGGGACCAAAACAAATTGCTGGTGTTATGTCTATAGTGCGACGCGCACAAGCGCTAAGAAAAGGTGAGAAATTTGATGAAAAGGCTGATAAAGCTATTGTTGAAATGGTAGAGCAAGCTGCAGAACAGATGTCACTTGCATTGGTGGCTAGTAGCATGCTGACTGATGATGGCATTATCGATCCCAGAGATACACGAACTGTTTTAGGGCTTTGTCTTTCATTAGTGAATAATAAAAAGGTTGAGGGTGCGTCTGAATTTGGAGTATTTAGATTATGACAATCCGTTCAATATTGATTGCAAATCGAGGAGAAATAGCTTGTCGAGTTATGCGAACAGCACACTCAATGGGAATTAAGACTTTTGCTTTATATATCGACGAGGATAAAAAATCACCACATGTTAATTTTGCTGACCATGCTATCAAAATACAAACTAATTACATGGATATGGACGCTATTATTAATATAGCAAAAAGTTATAGCATTGACGCAATACATCCTGGCTATGGTTTTTTGTCTGAAAATGCTTCATTTGCCAGAAGAGTTCAGTCAAATAAAATTATATGGATCGGTCCTACTCCAACCGTTATAAAAAAAATGGGGGATAAGTTGCAAGCAAAAGAGATAGCAAAGAAAGTTAATATTCCAACTCTTGATACCGTTGAAAAAGTTTCGCTTGCAAAAAAAATTGGCTTTCCATTGATGATTAAAGCTGCTGCAGGAGGTGGTGGTAAGGGAATGAGGATTGTAAAGGATTCTGCAAGTTTAAAAGATGCTGCTTCAGCAGCAAAAAGAGAAGCACTATCTGGATTTGGAGATGACAGAATATTTTTTGAGAGATACATTGAAAAATCAAGGCATATTGAAGTTCAAATCTTAGGAGATGATAAAAATGTTGTACATCTTGGAGAGAGAGAATGTTCAATTCAAAGGAGACATCAAAAAATTATTGAAGAATCACCATCGAGGAGATTATCGGAGGAGCTTAGATTAAATATATGTGAAGATGCAAAACGAATAGCTCAGGCAATAAAATATACATCTGCTGGCACAGTTGAATTCTTGCTTGATGATAAAACTGGTGAATATTGGTTTCTGGAAGTAAATACAAGATTACAAGTTGAGCATCCTGTAACAGAAGAAGTAACTGGAGTAGATATCGTCCAAGAACAAATTAATATTGCTAATAAAAAATCTATTTCATTTTTAAATAATGATGCCGCTGACCTTGGTCATTCATTTGGACATTCTATTGAGGTTAGAATTTATGCAGAAAATCCGGAAAATGATTTTTTACCTGAAACAGGAGAAATATTTATTTATCAACCCTCTGAAATCGATGGAATAAGATGGGAATCAGGCATTAATTCTGGTACTAAAATAACAACAAATTTCGACCCAATGCTCTCAAAAGTAATAAGCTGGTCAGAGACAAGAGATGAGGCTGCTGCAATTCTAGCTAATGCTCTAGAAAAAACAATCATAGGTGGTGTTAAAACCAACAAAGATTTCCTTATAAACTGTTTACGTAATAAAGATTTTATTGACGGCAAAACTACCTCAGATTTTATTAGCAAAAGTAAGCCATCAAGAAGTAAAGTACTACTTGAGGAGGATGAAAGAAAATTCCTAATTATTGCTGCAATATCCAATGCTCTTAATAATCAAAAAAAATTAGGTGTTTTAAACTTTGTTCCTGCTGCTTGGACAAATGGTCGAATTCCCAAGCAAAGAATAAAATTAGAGTTAAATGGAAAAGAAACAGAGGTAAGCTACAAATACCTTAAAGATGGCTCAATAGATATCTTAGATACAGTTTCAACAGTAATATCTGTGGAGGAAAATAAACTTATAATTGAGATTGACAGTGAAATTATAGTTTCGTCTATATATACCAAAGAAAATAAAATTGTAATTGGAAATAGTTATGGCTCGATCGAAACAAATATACTTCCAAGATTCAAAATTCCGGGAGCTAATCTACAGGAAGATGGTCTTGTTGCGCCAATGCCTGGAAAAGTGATTGATATACAAGTTAAAAAGGGCCAAAAAATTAAAAAGGGGCAGTCCATATTGATAATTGAGGCCATGAAAATGGAGCAAACTATTAAATCTCCCAAAAATAGTATAGTAAAGCAAGTTTTGGTCTCTAAATTACAACAAGTTGAAAACGGTGAGTTGTTGGTTATTTTAGATGACTGATCTTATTAAAATTGGAAATTGTAGTGGCTTTTATGGAGATAAACTCTCTGCTGCTAAGGAAATGGTTGAAGGTGGAGACTTAGATGTTTTAACTGGAGACTATCTTGCTGAACTCACTATGACCATTTTGTTCAATCAGCAAATTCAAAGAGGAGAGGATAAAGGTTACGTAGGAACTTTTTTAAAGCAAGTCAAAGAAATAGTCCATACATGCAAAAATAAAGATATAAAGATAGTCACAAATGCGGGCGGATTGAATCCTTCGTCAATGGCAAATGAAATTGAAAAAATATTAAAAGAAGCCGAATTAGATTTAAAAGTGGCATATATAACTGGTGATAATTTAATGCCAAAACTCGAAGAATTAAAAAATAAAGGTGAAGATTTTATAAATATTGATAAAAATATTTCTTTGGATGAATCAGGCCTAGGAGTACTTACAGCTAATGCATATTTAGGTGCATGGGGCATAAAAGAGGCATTAGATCAAGGAGCAGATATAGTTGTATGCCCGCGTGTAACTGATGCTGCTGTTGTTATTGGTCCAGCTGCCTGGAAATTTAATTGGCAAAGAAATGAATATGACAAATTAGCTGGCGCTTTAGCGGCGGGACACATTATTGAATGTGGGTGTCAAGCAACTGGTGGAAATTATGCTTTTTTTAGAGAAGTTGATAGTTTTGATAATGTTGGTTATCCCATAGCAGAAATTCAAGAAGATGGTAGCTTCTTTATAACAAAACATCCGCATACTGGTGGATTAGTTTCTATTGGAACTGTTACTGCACAAATTCTCTATGAAATTTCGACACCTGCTTATATTAATCCAGACGTTATTGCTCATTTTGATACTCTTGAAATTAAACAAGTCGCCAAAGATAAAGTATTTGTTTCAGGTTGTAGAGGCAGTTCGCCTACAGATACACACAAAGTATGCATGAATCTCGCTGGTGGTTACAGAAATGGGATGGAATTAATCTTAACTGGTCTTGATATTGAAGAAAAAGCAAAAGTTTTTACGGATACATTATTTAATTCGATTGGGGGTAAAGATCAATTTGATGAGGTGTCTATTTGCTTAGATAGAAACGATAAAGAAGATCCTAATACAAATGAAGAAGCGATGGCATTTTTAAGAATAAATGTAAAATCTAAAAATCAAGAATTAGTTGGTAGACTTTTTAGTGCAAAAATTATAGAACTTGCTCTTGCGAACTATCCTGGATTTACTGCGAGTGGTGGCTCAAAACCTGGTGGACCGATTTTAATTTACTGGCCAGCACTTATTGATTCAAAGCATATTAAAGAAAAAATTCATTTTGCTGGCAAAGAAACTGAAGTAATTCCTACCAGTCAACTTGATTTAGATGAAGTCTATTATCAAAAAACAAAGGTTGATATACCCCCTGCTCCCAAAGGAAAAACAACATTAAAGCCACTTGGATTAGTTTTTGGTGCAAGATCCGGAGATAAAGGAGGTTGTGCCAATCTTGGGCTGTGGGCAAAAACCTCAAAAGCTTACTCATTTTTGAGCGAATTCTTAACTACTAGCAAATTAAAAGAACTTCTTCCTGATTTGAATGAATTTGAAATAGATAGATATGAGTTACCAAATATTCTATCCCTTAATTTTTATATTCATGGAATTCTCGAGGATGGAGTTTCTTCAAATTCACGAAAAGATGGTCAAGCTAAATCATTAGGAGAATATATCAGAGCGAAAAAAGTAAAGATGCCTATTGAAATAATGGAGGATCAAGTTGAATAATCAGTCAGAAAAATTATCACTCAAAGGGCTAAAATTTGGAGCAATTCAGGTTGATATTAGCAACTATATTTTAAAGCTCACATTAAATAGACCAGATAAAAAAATGCAATTAATGAAATGATGGGCAATGAACTTGCATATTGTCTAGCCTTTGCAAAACAAGAGAAAAGCATAAGGGTTGTTGTTATTCAAGCAAAAGGTGATGTCTTTTGTTCTGGTGGCGATCTTAGAACAATGTCAGGAGAGGATGAAGCTAAATCAAATGTTCCTAAAATTGGTGGTGGCACTGAAGAAATTAGTCTTAGAATAAGAAAGCTCAACAAACCTGTAATTTGTAAGATTCAAGGATCTGTTTATGCTGGAGCCTTGCTTATGGTCACAAATTCAACTCATGCAATTGCAGTAAAAGATGCAACGTTTTCAGCACCCGAAATAAAGCGGGGAATTTGGCCATTTATGGTGATGGCAGGATTATTTAGATTGATGCCTAAGAGACAAGGATTGGATTTCATTATGAGAGGAAAGCCAATAGATGCAATTGCTGCCAAAGAATATGGCTTAATAAATGAAGTTGTAGTTTCTGATGAATTAGATGAAACAGTTGCAAAGTATGCCAATGAATTAGCTAATCTAGCTCCATCCACAATGCAGATTGGATTAAATGCATACAATGCACAAGAAGATATGGACTTTGAGGATGCAATTCCTTTTTTAAAGGAAGAGTTAGCAAAGTGTTTAAGTAGCGAGGATGCAAAAGAAGGGATCACAGCCTTTCTTGAAAAAAGGAAACCCAATTGGAAATAAAAATTTATGAATCTTGACTATAACGAAGAATATAAAAGTTTTGAGAAAGAAGTCCAAGATTTTTGCAAACAGTATAAAGATATTTCATTTTCTGACAGAGCAAAAATTCCTTTTTCAGCTAAAGGTGGTAGGAACAAAAATACAATTAAAAGATCTGATTGGCAGAAAATCCTTATTGAAAAGGGTTACTTTGCTAGATCTGTTCCAAAAAAATATGGTGGTTATGGTGGTGAGACTGATATTTTAAAGAGTAGGATAATTGCATCTGAGTTCTCAAAATTTAAAATCCCAACACCCATGGGTGGTCAAGGAATAGATATGTTGGTTCCAACTTTATTAGAACTTAATTTATGAATCTTGACTATAACGAAGAATATAAAAGTTTTGAGAAAGAAGTCCAAGATTTTTGCAAACAGTATAAAGATATTTCATTTTCTGACAGAGCAAAAATTCCTTTTTCAGCTAAAGGTGGTAGGAACAAAAATACAATTAAAAGATCTGATTGGCAGAAAATCCTTATTGAAAAGGGTTACTTTGCTAGATCTGTTCCAAAAAAATATGGTGGTTATGGTGGTGAGACTGATATTTTAAAGAGTAGGATAATTGCATCTGAGTTCTCAAAATTTAAAATCCCAACACCCATGGGTGGTCAAGGAATAGATATGTTGGTTCCAACTTTATTAGAACTTGGAACCGAGCAACAAAAAGAAAAATATATAAAACCAACTCTTTACGGAGAAATGATATGGTGTCAAGGATACTCTGAGCCTAATGCAGGTAGTGATCTTGCCTCATTACAAACAAAAGCTGAGTTAATTGATGGAGAATGGGTTATCAATGGTCAAAAAATTTGGACTTCAACAGCACAATATGCTCATATGATGTTTTGTTTAGTAAGAACAGAGCCTGATGCAAGCAAACATGCTGGAATTAGCTATTTACTTATTCCAATGGATACACCTGGTATTGAAATTAGACCACTCGTTGATATGACTTTAAAGGCAGGTTTTAATGAAGTTTTCTTTACGGATGTGAAGATTCCTGAAACTAACATTGTAGGTAGTCGTGGTGAAGGTTGGGCTGTTGCAAATGCAACTCTTGGGCATGAAAGAGGCTCTTTAGCTCCACCAGATGCAATTATGAGTAGATTAAATATGCTCTTAGAGCTCATGCAACAGGAAACTCTTGATGGAAAACCGCTTTCTGATGATGCAATTTATAGAGATCGATTGATGAAAATCCAAGCCAAAGTTATGGCATTTCAGTCACACGCACTTAGGATCTTATCTGCAAAACTTAATCCAGGTCAGGATGTAAAAATTGGCAAAATGATTCAAAAGTATGTTGGTACAGAATTAAGACATGAACTTGAGGGGCTTGCTATTGATGTAATGGGTGAAATTGGAATCTTGTATGAAGATAGTCCATATCTTAGAGACAAAGGAACTTGGCAATTCATTTATATGTATTTTCTAGGGCTAATCATTGGTGGAGGCACGAGTCAGATTCAAAAAAATATTATTGCTGAAAGAGGACTTGGCTTACCAAAAGAACCTAAGGTGAGTAATAAATAATGTATTTTGGTTTATCAGAAGAGCAAGTGTTTTTTCAAGATAACATAAAAAAGTTCTTATTGGAGCAGCTCACGATAGATTCAATAAGAAATATCTCTAATGGTGATAAAAAATTAAAAATGGAGATTCATAAAGGATTATTGAATCTTGGTATTAATTCTTTAATAGTACCAGAGAAATATGGTGGCCTTGGTTTAGATTTGTTATTTGGTGCAGCAGTATCAGAAGGTTTGGGATATGGAGTTGCAACATCTCCATTCATCGGTTCATATGTAATGGCTCCTCTTATAATTAACTATGGTGGAAATGAAGAACAAAAAGAAGCCTATTTACCAAAGATAACTAGCAATGATTTAACTTTTGCGGTCGGCCTTTCCGCATATACAGGGGCTCGTGATAATGCAACAATCCATATCAATAAGAATAAAATCACTGGAAGATCTTTATTTGTTTATGATTCGACATATGCAACTCATTTTTTAATAGCAGACGCAAATGGATTGATTGGTGTTATTGATGGATCATCTAAAGGTGTTTCAAAGATTCATTTAAAAACAATTGATAAAACTCGAGATTTAATTGAGGTTTGTCTTGATAAGGCAGATGTTAATATTCTTGAAAATACAACGAATATTGATGTAATTAATAAGGTTGTTGATGCTGGAAGAATAATGCTAGCTGCAGATACGCTTGGATGTGCTCAATCGATGATAGATAAGTCAGTTGATTATGCTAAAGAAAGGCAGCAATTTGGTAGGCCGATAGGATCCTTCCAAGCTGTAAAACATATGTGTGCTGAAATGTGCTCAGATTTAGAGCCTTGCTATTCACTAGTTTGGCACGCTGCACATAGCTATTCAGATTTCTCAGATGAATCTAGAATTATGGCATGTCATGCTAAATCACACTTAAGTGAAGTGGGAAAAGTCATCGCAAAGAAATCAGTTGAGGTGCATGGAGGAATGGGATTTACTGATTTATTGGGCTTACATTATTGGTTTAAAAGAATTGGTCTAAATAGGCAATTGTTAGGGTCACCTGAAGTGACTAGAGAGGTTGCCGCAAAGATACAGCTTAGTTAATTAATGATTCTAAAAGTGGGATTCTATCGTTCCCAAAAAACATCATGTTCTTATAAAAAAATGTAGGCGATCCAAAACCACCTCTTTTGATCAAAGTATTTGTATTAAGCTTTAGTTGTTCTTTTGCTCCACTAGAATTAATAAATGAATCAAATTTCTTGGCATTGAATCCTAGCTCTTCAACAATTTGAATTAAATTGCCAGAATCTGAAATATCAATCCCCTCCTTCCAGTAACTTTCAAAAATTTTTTGTGTGTAAGCTTTTTGTTCATTTAAATCCTTAAAAGAAAGGCATCCTCTCATTGCTTTCACAGAATTTATAGGAAAAATATTTGGCCAATTAATCTCTATATTTCTAACCTTGGCCCACATTAATAGATCATTTGAATAATATTCGTCTTTGATTTTCATTGGATTTTTTCTATATTCATAAACTTGTGGATTTATGGAATTAAATATTCCACCAACTAGAATAGGTACTAATCTCAATTCAATACCACATCTTTCAGTTAACTCTTGAATACCAATGAATCCTAAATACGTCCAAGGACTTGAACAATCAAAGTAGAATTCGATATAGTTATCATTCATTCAAATAAATTTTATTCTAAGTGAAAAGATATTTATACATTCCAGTAATACTTTTGTCTCTGTGTATAGCTAAAGTAGATGCAAAGTATGAGTTTCTAAACATATACATCGATAAGGACAAATTAGAGTTACAAGAAGAAATAATTTTAAAAATTACTTCAGAGCATTTTTTTGAATACAAAGATATAACAGAGATTAATAGCAATTTTCAAAGAATCTTAATTGAAAGCTTAGATCCGAATAAGACATACTTTACAAATGACGAGCTTAATATTTATGCATCAAGCAATAATCAAGAAAAAATCTTTGATTTAAATCAATCTTTTAAAATTTTAAATTTCTATTTCAATAGGCTTATTGAAGCAACAAACTTTCAAATTGAAACCTTGCAACATGAGGACTTTAACTTTTACAAAAATGACTTTTTAGACATATTTGCTGAAGATAATGATTGGCAGTTATCTAAAGATGAATTAAAAAATAATTGGTACCTGACAACAAAGAGCGATTTACTTAATGAGATTATTTCTGATACAGATGATATTGATATTGATGAAAAAAAATCTGCATTGATCAAAAGATATGAGAGTAGAATTAAAATGATTCTTCAAAGAAATAATGAAGATTTCTTTTCATTGGTAATGAATACCTATACAAATCAATTTGACCCACATTCAGCTTACCTTTCACCCCAAAACGCAGAAGATTTTGACATGCAAATGAGCTTAAAACTTGAAGGTATTGGGGCATTATTGGGAATTGAAGATGACTTTGCTAAAGTTGTCAGCCTGATTCCTGGAGGTCCTGCAGAAAAATCCAAAGAGATTTTTGCTGATGACAAGATTGTCTCAATTAGACAATATGGCGAAAAAGATAAGGTTGAAGTAATTGGATGGAGGATAGATGAAATTGTAAAACTAATTAGAGGAGATGCTGGGAGTAAAGTTGAGTTAGAAGTTATATCATCTAAATCTGATTCGCCCGAAAGAAAAATAGTTACTCTAACAAGAGAAGAGGTAAAACTTGAGGAACAGGCTGCAAAAAGCAAAATATTCAATCTTCAAAATAATGAAAAAAATATAAAATTAGGTGTTATTGAGCTTCCGGCATTTTATATAGATTTTAATGCTTGGAGAGATAGGGATCCTGATTTCAGAAGTAGCTCCAAAGATGTTGAAAAAATATTAGTGGATTTTAATGAGCAAAATGTTGATGCTCTAATTGTTGATTTAAGAGGTAATTCTGGTGGTTCAATGTATGAAGCAAATAGGCTCACTGGATTATTCATAGCTTCTGGAGCAACCGTACAAGTAAAAGAAAGTTCTGGCAGCATCAGACCGTGGGGAGATGGAAGAGCGGTACAAGTTTGGAAAAAACCATTAGGAGTGTTGGTGAATAGGTATTCAGCATCTGCTTCAGAAATTTTTGCAGGCGCTATTCAAGATTATAAGCGAGGCATTATTATTGGACACAGAACATTTGGAAAAGGTACAGTTCAAAGGCTTGATGATTTAAGTAATGGTCAAATAAAAATTACAGAATCTAAATTTTACAGAGTAAATGGCTCAAGCACTCAATCAAGAGGTATTACCCCAGACGTAATGCTCCCGTCAACATGGGATATTGAAGAAACTGGTGAAAGTTCACTGGACCATGCACTTCCTTGGGACAATATCAAACCCATAAGGCACAGAACTTATAATGTTGATAATTACACCATAAATAATGTTCTTGATTCATTTAATTTAAGAATGAAGATGGATCCTAATCTACAATATCTTCTTAGGCTTAGGGAAAGATATGAAGAGCAAAAAAATAAAAAAAAGCTTTCCTTAAACATAAAGCAAAGAAAAATTGATAAAGAAGAACGCAAAGAATGGTTACTGCAAGTAGAAAATACGAGACGCTCTCTCCTAGGAATTGATACATTTAATAACTATGAAGAGCTTGAAAATTTCAGAGATGAAATAGATCAAAGCATTATTAATCTTGAAAATGATCATCTTTTAAACGAATCAACCAAAATTATGAAAGATTTTATTAATCATGAAAAGATGTTTCTCATCTCAGGCGCAGCTTAATGAAAATAGTATCTTTTAACATTAACAGTATTCGGGCTCGACCTCATCAATTAGAGTTTATTAGAGATACCATAAAACCTGACATAATCGGCTTACAAGAAACCAAAGTGCATGACGACGAATATCCTATTGATGTTATTAATGATATTGGTTATCACTCTGAATATTGGGGGCAAAAAGGTCACTATGGTGTTGCGCTTCTCAGTCTTAATAAACCAGTTGAAGTTGTAAAAGGTTTTAAAAATGATACTGATGAAGATCAAAAACGATTCATACAAGCTAAGTTTAAGTACGGTAGTGAAGAAATTATTGTTATGAATGGATATTTTCCGCAAGGTGAAAATAGATCTCATGAAACAAAATTTCCAAAAAAAATAAAATTCTATAAGGATCTTAAAAAACATATATTTGAAACCAGAACAAAAGAAAAAAATCTTATTGTAATGGGTGATTTTAATGTTGCTCCTCAAGAAATAGATATTGGCATAGGAGAGAATAATAAGAAAAGATGGTTACGAGATGGAAAATGTGCATTCTTGCCAGAAGAGATTGCACTTTGGGAGTCTATTAAAGATATTGGTTTTGTTGATACATGGAGAGAGTTTTATCCTGAGGAAAATAGCGTATATTCATGGTTTGATTACAGATCAAGAATGTTTGAGGATAATCCAAAAAGAGGACTTCGTATTGATCATATTTTACTTTCAAACAATCTTAGCAGTAAATTGAAAAGTGCAAATATTTGCTATGAGGCCCGTGCACTCATAAAACCTTCGGATCATTGTCCAGTATGGATTGAATTGTGATTACAAAAGATCTACTTTCTCTTTGTTAAAAAACCGATCATCCCGGTTGATTCGCCATTGAAAACGACAATATTTTTATTTGGCATATATTTCATGTCCCTTATTCTTTCTCCAAAAAAGATTTTAGTATAAGAATTTTGGTTGGTATTGTATGCAAATATAGACTTTTCATTTTTCAATCCATGAATCCCCATGGATGAAAAAAGTAAATTAACGTTTTTATCAATAAATTCACTTTTCACTGATGCAATTGCAGAAATTCCAATTGATGGTGTAAAAAATAATTTAGGCTCTTCAAAACCAAACTGATCATGCGATTTGTGAAGTGGTGCTTTATTATAGAACTCATGATCTAAATCAGAAATAATTGCTCCCTCGATATTAACCTCACTGGACGCGTAGTGATAACCATATGATGAAATTGGCCAACCAAAATTAATCGGATCAATAGATCTAAATTGATTGAGATTAATTTCATCTCCTCCATTTGGTCCATGCTCTGTAGACCAGATTTGTTGTTCATCCTGCAAGTACACAATTCCTTGAACATTTCTATGACCATATGACAAAACTCTTGATATGCCAGTGGATTTTTCTATGAGAAGGATTTTTCCAAGCTCACTTTCCAGATCTTGCGCATGATCTCTGTATCTAAACGTACCAGTGCTAAACAAAAAATTATCCTTATCATATTCCGCTAAATATCCACCTGAATCTGAAGCATTATACTCACCATAATCATTATTTATTTCAATACATTCATTGGGGATAAAGAACTTCTCAAAATTAAGATAATCTAAATTAAAAGGTGCCTTTAGAATAGAAACGTTGAAGCACTCATCAGAAACTTGATTTGAAAAAGCAACATATATATTTTCCTCATCTACCAAAAAACCCTTAATGCCATATTGTCCTTGGCCATAAAAATCATAGTATCTAATGAGATTAAAGATGTTTGATCGTATATGATTCACCTCAATAAAATCTTCGCTCAGAGCAAGATCTTCTTTATTAATTTTGAAAAATAAACCATTCTCTTGAACTAAAAAAATATAATTTTGGTTGATTGAGATATATGAGGTGCAATTGCCTGATCTTTTGGAATAAATTTTAGGATTTTTTCATTATTTAGTTCATTAATGTAGCTTTTCGTATAAATTGGGAGGTAATCTCGCAACAAACCTTTTATAGGTGTTTGATAAATATATATAAGAATTAGTCCAAGCAATATGAATACTGACATTATTAATATTCTTTTCATATGCGAATTGTAATTTTTTTTAATTTAAAATGCTTAAGTTATTATATAAATGAAAACAAGTAAAAAGATTTTTTTAGAAGATTTTACAGTAATCATATTAATCTGTCTGAGTTTATTCTCAATTTTTCATTTCAAAGAATTTCTAGTTTATCGAGACTTTTTAATAATTTGGGATGGAATTCAAGAAATAAGGGGCGGAAGATCGTTTTATGAGAACATTATTATTCCGATTGGAGCATTTACTTTTCATTTTACATATGTTTTTTTAGAAATTTTTGGCAATAGTTGGTATGTCCTTCAAATAAGCCAAATATTCTTAAATTGCATAATGCTAATAACTGCTTACTTAATTCTTCGTAAACATGAAAATAATAAATATGTTACATATATAGCATTAATTATTTTTGCATTTATCTATTTAATTTTACTAAATCACCCTTGGTATAATAATTTAGCTGCATTGCTTACACTTCTAGTTTTCTACTTCATAGATTTTAAAAGTAAAACTATTATCATTCTGGCTGGAGTAATGAATGGACTATTATTTATTACCAAATATGATTTTGGTGCTTATACATTCATGGCAGCAACTATATATTTATTTATTAATTCAAATAGATCTTTTGTTGGTTTTTTCAAAAAATTTCTTCTTTTTACGTCTGCTAACTGCTTAATTATCTCAATTGAATACATGTTTTACTCCAAAGAAATAATTGATCAGATCCTAAAACTAGTGTTTTTGAATGCTGATTCACGTTCCTACAGATTTTTTGAATCAATAAATTTCCTAAATATCTGTAAATTTTATCTTTCTTTATGGTGTTTATTCTATGGATGGGGTGGGAATAAAATATTTTTGTTGGCAGGCTTGATAATGTTAGTTAGCCTACTGAGTGACTTGACCGGAGGAATATTTTATACACATTATTATTATCTTTTCATACTGCCCTCTATGCTCAATCAGATTAGATTAAAACATAATCTAAGAAAACATTTTTTAATTAATTCATTGCTTGTCATCATTATAATTTTGCCCTCAATGCGCTTAGCATTCTTTTCATATGAAAACTTACTGAGAGGTTATGCTGATCAAGAATATTTTAATTACCGAGATCTGAATACTGAGATAGAAATTATCGATTTAGGAGAATGCTTTCCAGAACTCAAAAGATTATTAGGACCGGCAAATATATGCTCACTAAAAAGTAGGCTCGATAGATTAGCTAAATTAAATAAGCAAATTAAAATCCTGAATCTTACAGAATTAGGGTTTATAGATAATCAAAAATACTTTGAAAAAGATTCTCAATTTCCACTATGGTTGAAAAATGGTGTGACATTATCAAAATCACTTGAAACTGAATTGATATCAAACGTGCAATCAAATTACTATGACATAGTGTTGATAGAATCGATTGATGAAAGTCTATCTAGTTATGCTTTTAGAGATTATTTGAAAAAAATTGCTAAAAATAACCCAGCACTTGAGTTAGTTGCCTCAGATATTCATTCCTCAACCTGCCTCAAAAGGCAATCTTTGCGAAACTGCAATATTCATGTTTACTATAGTAAAGATTTAATTTCTCTTCTTGATAAAAAAGTTTTGCAGTAGTGTTTTGGAGTCTATTGCACGCATCCCATGCTCGTATTTAACCTTATGATTTAAATAATTATGATCAAAAAAATTATCATTGGTAACAACTGCTCCAGACTTAGGTTCTGTAAGCGAGAAAAAAACTTTTTTGATTCTTGCGTGAACTATTGCCATGCAACACATATGACATGGTTCTAATGTTACAAACATTATATGATCCATTAGTCTGTAGTTTTTTGCTTTTTTGCATGCAATTTCAATAGCATTTACTTCAGCATGTCTTAAAGGAGAATTATCTTTGATACACGAATTGCCAGCTGACGCAACAATTTCATTTTCGTGAACTATCACACAGCCGACAGGTACTTCTCCTGATTGACCAGCTTTTTTGGCTTCAGCTAATGCGCAACACATAAAGCTGTCAAACAAATTATTCATGAAAATAATTAATTGGTGCCCAGAGCCGGACTTGAACCGGCACGAAGTTGCCTTCGAGGGATTTTAAGTCCCTTGTGTCTACCAATTCCACCACCTGGGCATAAATTTATTCTTTGCTAAATTTAGACTGTGTATCTAGTTTAGTATAGTTTTTGCTATCAGCTCTTAAAATCTTTTCTTTAAAAAGCTGTTTGATACTGGCTGGAATAAAATCCTTGATAGATAATTGTTTCTTTACTAAACTTCGATCACAAGATAAATCTAAATTTTCCCACTCAATAGTCTTTAATGTTAACTTTTTTTTGTACCAAAAATTGCCATAAATTTGAGTCCTCTGTCCATGTAAATGTTGATAATTAGCTCTGACTGCATGGATTGTATCGTTATTTGGTGAAAATACTACGATAGAATTATTTTTATTTTGAACAAATTTTGTTTCACACCAATCCCATGGAAGCCAACACCTTTCAAAATCTTTGTTATGCTCCCAAAATTTTTGAATATATTGATACTTATCCTTTAACTGAAGATAATGGGTATGTATATCTGCATTCTCAGAATTTTTGAATGGATTAATATTAACCATATAAGTTAACGATTTTCTTCTAATATCTGGATGAGGGCTTATCTCATATCCATCAAAATATTTTTGTATTCCATTATCAAAATAAACATTATTTAAATCGATGGAAAATTTTTCAGCAAGTGCCTCTTTGAATTTATTTGAGTTAAAAAAATCATCTACTGATTGAAGAAACTCACTCTTATTCTCTAAAAGCCTAACAGTAAGACCAAAACTCTCACAAGCGGAATTTGACCTGGAATCAAGTGATTTATGATTATGCCAATTTATATACTCTTTCTCACTGGATATACATCCCGGAAAATCAATAATTTTATACCCATTCTTAAAAACCTCATCAAATAAAGATTGATCATCAGACGTCTTATTTAAATTGATAGCTTTATCATTGATGATTGCATCAAAATGTTCGCCCGAAAAAAAATCCTCGATATAAATCGCATCAAAAGGCATTGCCTTTATAGATGATGAACTTATCTTTTCTAATAAATAATCGAACATTTGCGTCATATTTTAATTGGAATTACTCCAATAAACCAATTAATGCATTTGATTCGCTTGTAAAAAATACCTTTTCTTTGATAATCTCAAAATCTCTTACCCTCTCACCAATAGGAATAGTTTGAAAATCATCAATTTCATTTTGTTCCCATTTAAAAAATGATAATGACATGTCTTGATCGGTTGAGTTATCTGGTCTTCCCAATGCCCCAACAATGTAGAAACTATCTGAAAATTTTGAAGAATTGTTAATTTTTATAATATCTGAAATTCCTATTGATGGGACAAAATATTTCACTGGTTCAATAAAGCCATAATTTTGATGAGATTTATACAATGGGAATTTTTTATATATTTCCCTAGTTCTTATTTCATAGAGATTTCCATCTTTGTCAATTCTTGAATTGCCATAGTGTCCTCCATATGATGCTATTGGCCAACCAAAGTTTGTATTTTGATCATTTAGATTTAACAAATTAATCTCATCTCCACCTTGAGGTCCATGCTCAGTTAACCAAATTTTGTCATTTTCTTGATCAACATATATACCTTGAGCATTTCGAGTGCCTTTGGCAAGAACACTAACTGCTGCGTCAATTAAATTAATTTTTAGGATTTTACCAAAATAGGATTCTGAATCTTGAGCTAACCATCTACTTCTAAAATCACCTGTTGTGAAAACAATATGATTCTCGTCTAGGAGTGCCATCTTTCCACCAGTCTGATGAGCATTAAACTCATCAGATTGATATTGATTGATGCATTCATTTATTGAAAAAAACTCCTCAAAATTTAGCTTATTGCCAATCTGAGCCACTAATATACTGTTTGTAAAGCATCTAGGTTCTTTTTCAATAATAATTGACGCATACAATTTACTATCTGCTACTAATATGTCTTTTAAACCAAACTTGCTCATCGAGAAAAATTCCAAATATGAGATGAAGTCAATGATGTTTGATTCCAGATGTTCAACTGGCACTTTAAGAAAATCAATTCCTAGATCTGCTTCATGAAAATCTGAAGAGACTGAAAAAAATAACCCATTTTCTTGAGCAATAAGAAGTGTATCTTGGAAGCTATCTATATAGCTATTACCCAACTCAAGAACGTTTCCCTTGTATTTTAAAAATGGGGCTTTGAATAAAGTAATATTGAATGGAGTATTGTTATACTCGAAAGGAATTTCCTTATAAAAAAGCATATCAAGATCGCTGTTTTTTACATTCAGGTATTTTATCGCCTCGAGAGCATTCAGTGAAACTTTGTTTTTTTCTTTTAATTTTTTAAGATTTGAGTCGTTAGAGGTATATGTAGGAATATACGTTTCAATTAGTACCTTAAAATATGTCTTAAAGAGATTTCTTTCTTCTGCTAGTGATTGTATTGCTATATATAAGCAAACAACAAAAATTATCAAGATTATGAAGAAAGTCAGTACATTTCTCATAGCTTATTTTTGATATATTTTAATCCTTTATAAATAATGGTATCTGCAGAGATGTGTGATCTTAGAAAATTTTCTGTATTAATTGAGAGTAAATCTCTCCAATAGTCTGCTGAATTGAGTTTATAGTACTTGAAATAATTTTTTAATTCTAATTGTGACTTTGCCAATCCATTATCACCATATTTAGCAACATATGGAGAAAAATTTGGATACAAGCTCTCACAATTTATTAATTTTGTTTTCATAAAATTTCCAATCAGCATGTCATCAAAAATTTCATGTTTAATTGAGGTTATCAAAGAGTGCCTAGGTGCTTCAAAATAAATAAGCTCATCTCTGTCTGATAACTTAATTGAAATCTCCTCTCCTCCAACTTTGAAGACAATGCAGCCAAAAAAATTTTTCAAATGCTCAAAGGAGCTGAAGTATTTTTTAAGCAAGAGTTTTTCATTATTGTCTAACTGGTCAGAATAGTTATCGCCAAAATCTTCAGGCTTTGCTAACATAATTTCAGTATTTCTTGGATTAGTTGGAGTGTAATCACCTTTTATGCTGTCCCAGAAGCCATGAGCTTGTAAGATTGTTTTATTTTCATTGAAGAAGTTTTCATCATGGCTATCAATAGGCGTTATGAATTTATTCATTTTTTCTGAGTCGGTTCTGTTATATCTATGAAATGTTGAAAAAGGAATTGCAAAGTTACAACCCATATCATTCATATGATACTCATACGATGGGCCAAGAGGTACTCTTTTGGATGCTTCTGGTTTTATAAAATTATCATTCTCATCATATAAATTGATCATATCTGCATCACCCCAATTCATAAGTCTAAGTAAAAATCTATTTGGATAATTTTTTATTAATTTTTTTACAGTTGGTTTCCAACCAAGCAAATTGCCATCATTCATATTACATATGCAGTCTTTTTTTTGTATTTCAACAACCAAAGCTGCATCCTGATTCCAATCAGCAAAGCTTTTGATTCTCACATTTTTTGATATCTCAAACCAGGTATTGGATTTGATTTTAATGCATTCAAAATGCTTATCAAAGTAGTGAAATATACGATCACCAAAATGATCTGGAATAAGAATTATTGCATTGTGCAAATATTTATAAGATTTGCTATCAATATGATCAGGATGTCCATGTGACAGCCAAATATATTTTGAATTGATAATATTTGAAATGTTAGCCTCAGATATCTCATAGGGGTGTGTCCAACTTCCAAAATATGGCGTGCCGTCAATCCATGGATCTGTTGACAGTACAGGACCATCATCAAACACTGTTAATGTTGCATTTCCAACTGTTTCAAAGCCAAGCATAGAAATTATTTATTGTGAAAATCTCAGTTTTTAAAAATAATATTAATGTAATAATTGATATTATAAATAAAAAAATAAATAAAATTTTGAGAGCATCACAAATATCTATCTATCTTATTGTTGGCCTTTGTTTTGTCACTGGACTTTTTTTGCATATTGAGTGGAATGACTTATCAATCCTGCAAGCAAGAAGTTTAGATGAATATGCTTTTGTTGAGCCTTTGATAAATATTTCTGATGGAATTAAAGTTTCCTCTCTTGAAAAAATATTTAGCTTTATTTTCTATTCTTATGGATTTCTCTACTTCTTTTTAAATTTTTTATCTACATTTCTATACCTAGATGAAATTATGAATCCTGCTTTCATTAGCTCTATTAGGGTTTTAGCAGTTAGCATTTTTTGTGCAAATCTTTTAATTTTTTATAAGATTATTGATCAAAGCATAATCTCGTTGCTTGAGAGGGTCGTGTTGATGTTTATATTGGTCACTATGCCTGCGATTTGGACATTTAGTGGATATATTCATCCTGACTTTCTAATGATGTGTTCATTTCTAGCATCTGTCATGTCTATGATTAAGGCTGATAAACAAATAAATAAATTCTATTGGTTTTCTTTGGCTCTTTATGGTTTTGCTATATCGATAAAATTTCAAGCACTTATATTTTTTCCATTTTATATATGGGTTTGGCTAGCATATCTTTCTGATAAATCTTTAAAAAAAGTATTTTTTTTTCGTTCAATTGTTAAGTCATTATTTTTGATCTTGTTTATCTTCATAGCTACAAATCCCTATGTTTTGTCCTCTCATGGTTTTGATGCTTGGGTGGCAAGCATTAATGCAGATTTTTTAAGTAACAAAACTAACCACGGAAATGATGAGAGGATTCTCTTAATGGATAAATTAAATTTTTCATTATTTGAGTTTTATTATGATAAGTTTGTTTTGGCGGTGCTATTGTTTTCCTCAATATTTATGGTGCTGAAAGAAAGTTATAAAAAGTCTTTCTCAGTTTATGGAGGGATAGCAATTTTCTGTATTTTATATTTTTGCTATTTAATGTTTTTTGTAAATAAGAGCTGGGCATTATATTTCTTGCCTTTTGGTATAGCCTCAATAATTGTTTTAATTAACTTGCCTGAGATGGTTCAATTCAAATTTTTTAAAATTAAAAGATTTCGATTAATATTATTATCAACGATCTTACTTTCTAATGTGCTTAGTAATTTTGCTCTAAATAAGGAGATATTCCTCAATCACTTTAATGGTAATTCTATTAGCTATGATGCAATTAATAAAAATGAAATTGTATTTGTGAACCCACAAAATGAATTAATTAAGTCGAGAGAACTAGCTGATATATTAAGAAATTTTTCAAATCAATCTAAAATAATAACTACTCCCTATGTAAATTTTCCATTTAAGCAACTCAATAGAACCTATATGGATGTAAGGATTATCTATGATTTTGATAAAATCTTAAATATTTCTGATTTGTCAGGAGAAGATTTAATTTTCATAATTAACAAAAGATATGAGTCTGAAATAAAAAAAATTCTTGGTAAAACTAATGCAAGTTTACTTGGCACTACAAATGACTATCTTTTATTTGATTTGCAGACTTAGTTTGATATGGGTATGAATTTGTGAATGCTAGCATTAAAAGAAAAATTAGAGAGTCATAGGAATCCCAAAGCAACGACTCAACTACTAATAATATAAATAGTATAAAAAAATTCATTTCAATAAAGCCTTTATCTTTAATCGCATTAATGGATTTTTTCAAAGCATTTAAAATTAAAAGGATCAGAGCAATAAGAAAAATTATTCCACCAAAAAAATATGCAGAAATAAAAAGATTATGTGGCTCCGAGTGATTCAAAAAGATAATTAAATTATTTAAATTTGGTCTTAATAGGTCAATGCTAACCAAAAAATCAAATGATTTATGTTTAAGCTCACTAAATAAACTTAAATAAACAGAGAAATTTTCATTTTTAAAAATTGTCAGATAATAATATTTATCATCTAGTTGTAATGAGTTACCAAGTCCAACAGATATGTGTGAAAATACAATATAGAGGATTATAGCTATACCTAATAAAATAAGAAATGACCTTCCATTTGATCTATTTAAGAGATTTACTAACACAATAGATGCTATGAATAGATATGCAAATTTTGCCTGAGTTAGAAACAACATTATTAGGGTTATTCCCTCTAAAAATCTTTTATATTTATAGCTAATCAATAAAAAAGATATTGAGCAATAAAAAAAAGCTAACGAATATGCTGTTGCGTTATAGGAGTAGTAAAACCCTTTGCTATGATTAAAAAGTTTAGCTATAGGATTAGGATAATTTGCTACACTGATGGAACTGAAAACATTAGTTTTTAGAGAAAGTATCTCAATAAATCCCAAAAATACAGAAAATAATAAAAAAAAACCGAAAATCATTATTGCATTTATAATTTTTATTTTTTCTTCAGGCACTCTAAATTGCATCCAGATTAATCTCGATAAAAAGTAGATTATTAGAAAACTTAACGCAAAGACATTAATACTTTGTGAGACCATAAAGTGAAATATTATTGAAGCAAAAATGACAACATCGATGTCAATAAATTTGCGTGCATTGAGATCTTTAAAATACTGAATTAATGGTGTTCTCAAATAAATTAGATTTAAAGTTATAACAAATACAATAAGTATATTCGCCTGAAAAAGGTTTAAATCTATCCATCCTTTTGAAGGAACTAGTATGAGCAAAAATAAAAGTGGGTAAGATATTTGCTTAATGATTTTGGTCATTCCAAATTGATAATAGCATATTAGATTTTTTAAAATTTATGACTGTCTTAAAGTTCTAAAAAATAAAATGATGCCTGTAATTGAGCTTACCAATGCTAGCAATGAAAAAACCTGAAGAAAGATATTATTAATATTATCACGCTCTTTCCAATCAATTATATGAAGCCCCCACAAAAAATCCCAAACTCGCCATGATAAAGTCCTGATTGCCTCTACTTTGCCAGAAAACGGATTGAGATAAACGTTAATTTCCTTGCCATCTTTATCAAAAGAGGAGATCTTATACAATGGAAGCTTTCTTCCGCGATACTCTGAACCTGCATAATCTTCATTGATTTCAGTAACAGCAACAGGATTAAGACTTGTAACACTCCTTACAATTTCTTGTGATTCTCTGAAATCTAATTTAGGTATATTTTGTCCCTTGGAGTCTAGGTAGCTCACGTTATCATCATTTTGAATCATAAATACAGTCTTATCTAAACGCTTTAATATAATTACACTGTCTGAAGAACGAATTTCAAATTCAGGATTCTCAAAAGAAACTGATGCATCTTGGTTGACTAAATATCCTTCACCTCTAATCAATTCAATTTTATTAAAAGCAAAAAATATTCCTGAAATGGTCCATAACATTAGTTGCACAGAAACAATTAAGCTGAAATATTTATGTAATACTCTCACGTTTCTTTTCATAAGCTAATTATTCTTTTTTTGAAGTAATGACTTTGTCTATAAGGTCATTTAATTCCGGTTTATGATTTCTTATTTCATCTATGGAAAGGCCCTCAAGCTCATGAGGAAAAACAAGCCACTTATCAGTTTTATGTAAATAATAATCTGGCTCAAAGTTTGTCTTGTTGTTGGAGGGTTTGAAGTATGGTGTGGCAATGCGAATTTCCGGTGTATTTTTTTTGCAAGCAGATCTTAAATCCTCAATTATTTTAGTTACCGATAATCCTGTATCGAATACATCATCAACGATTAATAAAGAATCTTCTGAATGTAGTTTACGAATTACATAATTTAATCCATAAACCTGTATGTAATCCTCGCGTTTATTTATGCCTGAATAAGAGGAAGTTCTTATTGCTATGTGATCTGATTGTACATCTAAAAAATCAAGAAACTCCTGTACTGCTATACCTACAGGCGCTCCTCCTCGCCACACACCTATAATATAGTTAGGTCTGTACCCACTTTCGTACACATTCCATGCAATTTTAAACGCATCCTTAAGTAATTCTCCGGAATTAATGAAAAGCTTTTCCATCAATATATTATAAGATTTTTAAACAAATGAGATTTAAAAAACTAAAGAATTTTTAACTAGAGCGACATTTGGACACGTAGCATTATCTGTCTAGGTCCAATAAGTTCAACTCCAGTAGCGCCCACGCCAAAAACGTCTGTGAACCTCGCATTTGTTCCATCCTCATCTGTAAGGTTTTTTGCTACAAACTCAAATCTTAAATCATTATTCGACTGAGGAGTAAAGCCTAAAACAAAATCAAGGACCTCGTAATCAGGAACCATATCAGTTAGAGGGTTATTAAACATTCTATGTTTGAAATCCCCTCTGTAAATGTACTGAAGTGAATTAGTTAGCTCCCCCCAATTTTCGACATAACCCTCCCATGTCAATGCAAGGTTGGCTGTAAAATTAGGAGTTTTTGCTAATTCGTTACCTTTAACATTTGTGATTTCAGCTGCACGAGCAATTTGCACCTGATCACTAAATTGATTAACTCCTTGAGCTAACAAAGCATTTGTTGCTATATCAGACTGCACATTATCCAGAGCAAAGTGATCTGCAGTAATCTCTGTTTCAATCCATGACAGATTTGCATCTAAAATCATGCTATCAGTTAAATAAGTAGAAAATTCAACTTCTGCACCATAAATTTCTGATTCAGGTATATTGCTTACACCTCCTTGAAATAATTCTGGATCTGTTGCCTGATACTGAAGACCTTCATAGTTATAGAAGAAAACTGCAGAGTTTATCCTAGTTCTTCCTCCAGCAAGATCTGCCTTTAATCCAAATTCATACGCATCAACAACTTCTTCCTCAAAGGTTGGTAGAACCACAATTGGTGCAACTATATCTTCTCTTCCATACGTTAGATTAGAGCCACCTGGCTTATATCCTTTTGTATATGAAACGTAAAACATTCTGTTTTCATCAATATCTTTTTCAATTACAAATCTGCTTGTAACTTTACTACCATCTACTTGGAGTATATCTGTGCCTTGTCTTCCAAAGAAGTTTGTAACTTCGCTATAAACTTCATCATCAGTATATCTGAGTCCAAACACGGATCTTAAGGTATTACTATGGTTCCATGTACCTTGTCCATATACAGACATAGAATCTCTTTCTGGAGTCGAATCAGATATAAAACCAACATCACCACCATAGGCAAGCACTTCACTAACAACTATTGGATCAAAACCATCCCAAGCAAAATCCAACCTTTCTCTAATACTAATATCTATTTCTGTATCCAAATAGAAAAAGCCTGCTATCCAATCCAGCTTTCCCATATACGGTTGTGCTGAAACAATATTGAATTCCTGAGTAATTGTTGTTTGCTTGTTGGTCTCAGGATCATACTCGCTTGGAAGTTGTGCAAATGGAGGTAAGTAAGCAGCATCATTTCTATCATTATCTCTGCGGACAAGTATGTCATCAACTTGATGACTGGTCAGAGATTTGATGCTAAATGCATCGTAATCCCATTCTAATACCATACTGTAAAGAGAAGCCTCTAGCTTATGCTCAGTCTTGGAATTTTGTCTTAATTTTCTCGGATCGGTTGTAGTGTCGAGTAGGCCCTTTTGTGCTGAGCCATTCCGATTCTCATCAAATATTTGAGCAGTAAAATTCGCCCTGAATGCATCAGATGGTTGATATAAAAAACGTACTCTAGCAGAAATGCTATCGGCATCATCTAAATCCTGCCCAGTACTAAGATTATCTGTAAAACCATCCCTTTTATGGGTAATAAATGAGGCCCTTAATGCAACAGTTTCGCTTAGAGGTCTGTTAAATGATGCTCTTGTCTTCACAAGACTGTAATCACCTATTGTTATATCACCATATGTTGAACTTTCGTTTAAAGATGGTGCAGCTGTAATAACATTTATTGCACCACCGGTTGAGTTTTGACCAAATAAAGTACCTTGAGGTCCTCTTAAGACTTCTATTCTTTCTAAATCCATGAATTCTGTTTGTAAGGAGTAAGGCGAGGCAATGTAAATTCCATCAAGATGATACGAAACAGATGGTGTTGCAATTGCGTTCTGATTGGTTTCGTAGCCAACACCGCGAATAGTTATTACAGTTTTAAATCCTTCATTCTTTGCAACGTTTACACCCGGCGCAATTGCACTAATATCTACAAATGTTGAAATCTGTTTTTTATCTAAATCATCGGAACTTAAGACTGTTACTGCTTGAGATAGATCTTGAAGACTTTCAGTTCTTTTTTCGGCAGTAACAATAATATCCTCAATAACAGCACTGGTTTCTTGAGCATAAATTGTCTGAGATAAAAAAGAAGTTACTAATATTAAAGAAAAAGTTTTTAATAAATAGTTTACAGTTTTCATAAATTTTTCCCTATTCGATGTTTATATATATCATGCAAATTTTATGCCATCTTGTAAACATACTTTTTGAATAATACACTTAATTTTGAAATAAGGTCATTGCATTTATGCTCGAAAAAATATTCGAATTAAGATTAAATAACTCTTCTGTAAAAAAAGAGTTGCTTGCAGGCTTCACAACATTTGTGACAATGGCGTACATAATTTTTGTCAATCCTCAAATGATGGCAATTAGTGGAATGGATCAAGGAGCAAGTTTCGTTGCAACCTGCATTGCTGCTGCAGTTGCATGCATTTTTATGGGATTGTATGCAAATTGGCCTGTAGGACTTGCACCAGGAATGGGATTAAATGCTTTTTTTACTTTTACAGTAGTTGGTGAGTTAGGCTACTCATGGGAAATTGCTTTGGGGGCAGTATTTCTTTCTGGAATTTTATTTGTGATCATGAGTGTAACGAATTTGCGCAAATGGATGTTAGAAAGCATCCCTCTTAATCTGAGAATTGCAATGGGTTGTGGGGTAGGTCTTTTTGTTGGGTTTATAGGCTTAAAAAGTGGAGGTCTAATAGTATCTAATGAAGCAACATTCTTATCCTTAGGTAACTTCGCTCAAATTGAAACATTATTATCTGCACTAGGATTCTTAATCATTTCAATTTTAGCTGTCAGAAAAGTGCCTGGTGCTATAATTCTTGGAGTACTAATCATTACTCTCATAGGTATTATTTTTGGACTAATTGAATTTAATGGCTTGGTGTCGATTCCACCAAATATTGCACCAATATTTTTAAAGATGGATATTTTGGGTGCATTGGATGTTGCCATGATAAGTATTATTTTTTCATTTTTATTTGTAAACCTTTTTGATACAGCCGGTACCTTACTTGGTGTTGCTAACAGAGCAAATTTAGTTGATAAAAATGGCGAAATCATTGACATTGACAAAGCACTAAAAGCTGACAGCAGCTCAAGTGTAATAGGAGCATTTTTTGGTTGTTCTCCAGTAACAAGTTATGTGGAAAGCTCAGCAGGTGTAGAAGCTGGAGGAAGAACTGGATTAACTGCAGTAATAGTGGGCATTCTCTTTCTTTTTTCGATCTTCTTTTCTCCGTTAGCATCAATTATTCCTACTTTTGCGACAGCAGGAGCATTAATCTATGTTGCAATATTGATGCTTAGTGGAATGGAAAAGCTAAATTGGTCAGATATGACAGAGCTTTTACCTGCATTAGTTATCATTGTGATGATTCCACTGACTTTCTCAATTGCAAATGGAATAGCGCTCGGATTTATTGCCTACATAGCTTTAAAAGTTTTTACAGGTGGATTAACTAATATTTCCTATGGTGCTTGGTTTTTGACATTGATCTTTATCTCAAAATTTGTCTTCTTATAGATGTTCAACTTTATAGCCCTGTTGTTTGATAAGATTACTTCCCCCAAGATTGGGTAAGTCAATGACAGCGAGAATTAAGATATTTTCTTTGGTTATATCAAAATTCTCAGTAATAAGTTCTGCGCACGCTATGGCGGTTCCGCCAGTTGCTACTAGATCATCCACAATTACAACACGATCAGTTTTATTCAGTATTGTATTTTTCTGAATTTCAATTGAGGTACTGCCATACTCAAGATCAAAGTCTCTTGTGAAAGTTGGATTAGGAAGTTTTCCAGGTTTTCTGGCTAAAATAAAAGGCAAGGATAAGTCTTTAGCAATTGAGCCAGCAAAAATGAAACCTCTGCTTTCAATACTAGCAATTGCATTCGCATCAAATAACTTAGCCAATATTGTAAGTTCCTCGCAAGTGGTAACAAAAGCTTCTGGGGTTTCTATTAAACTAGTAATATCTCTAAATACAATTCCTTCAATGGGAAAGTCATCAACTTTTCTTATAAATTTCTTTAGTTTAAACTTGTCTGACATTTTATGGTCTTATAAAGAAAGCATCAAATTGCAATAATTGGCCTGTTTGAGGATTGGAAAAACCAGCCTCGATATCAAAAAGTTTGTATCCCAATTCTTCAAAATAACTAAAGTAGTATTCATAAGTTTTGTCGCCATGATACAAGGAAACAGTAGAGCATTCTAATTTAACCGCACTCACTCTTTGCAAGGTTCTTAATGCTCCACCTAAAACTTTGTCTTCATAACCCTGAACATCAATTTTTAAGAGACACTTATCATCTATTGCAAAGTAATTATCAAAAATCGAGTCGAGAGTAATTAACTTTGTTTCTTCAGAACCAATATAAATTGACGAGGGTGCATTTTGTTTATGAATATGGCCCATTTCTAAAATTGAAGAACTCGCTGCTTCATTGCCTGCAATATTTATCTTTGCTCTTCCGCATTCGTCTCCGACTGCGGCACGCTCGTGAATTATCCAATTTCCAAAACCTTCAGAATTCTTTTTTAATAAATTATAGGCTGACGATGTTGGCTCAAAGCTAACTATTCTGCCTTTGAATCCATTACTTAAAAGAGATGATGCGAATTGTCCACTGTTTGCTCCAATATCAAGAACAAGGTTAATCCCAAGACTTTCTACAGCTTTGATGTACCTTGGACGGCCATCATTGATGTAATTTATTTGCAAATTAAATTTTTTGAATAAACCTTGGACGATATATTTGAAAGCTTGGAACATCTAATATTTCTGTGTAATTATATTTTACTCCCACTCAATGGTTGCAGGTGGTTTGCCAGTAACATCATAAACGACCCTACTAATGTCAGCTATCTCGTTCACTATTCTATTTGAAACTTTGCTAATAAATTCATATGGTAGATCTGCCCACCTAGCAGTCATGAAGTCTACGGTCTCTACTGCACGCAGCGCAATAACATCAGCATACCTTCTCTCATCTCCAACAACACCAACAGTTTTAATTGGTAGATATACACAAAATGCTTGGCTTACATCATCATATAAATCTGCCTTTATCAGCTCATTTATAAAGATTGAATCTGCTTCTTGGAGCAATCTTATCCGATCAGGATTAATTTCACCCATAATCCTTACTCCAAGTCCAGGACCAGGAAACGGATGCCTATTTAAGATATCACTTGGTAGATCAAGTTTAGCACCAAGTTTCCTTACTTCATCTTTAAACAGATCTCTTAAAGGTTCTACTAACTCCATTTTCATCTCATCAGGAAGACCTCCAACATTATGGTGAGATTTTATGATTCTTGCCTCGTTTGATTCTGATTCGGACGATTCAATTACATCAGGATAAATCGTACCTTGGGCAAGAAATTTAATTTCTTCTTTTGTTTTTATATTGACAGACTCATTATCAAAAATATCAATAAATGTTCTACCAATAATTTTTCTTTTTTGTTCAGGATCTTTTACTCCATTTAAGTGTCTATAAAAAGTTTTTTTTGCATCAACAACTTCAAGATTTAATTTGATATTTTCTTTAAATAGACTAACAACTTCTTCAACCTCATTTTTTCTTAATAACCCATTATCGATAAATACGCAGATTAAATTTGATCCAATCGCTTTATCTAGCAGCATTGCTGTGACAGATGAATCAACTCCACCTGACAGTCCTAATAATACTTTTTCATTGCCAACTTGTTCTTTAATTTCATTTACTCTTTGTTCAATTAAGTCTCCAATATTCCAGTCTTTTTTACATTTACAAATTAGAGAAACAAAATTACCCAAAATTTCAAGACCAAAATTAGTATGTGATACTTCAGGATGAAATTGTAATGCGTAGTATGGCAATTCTTTGTGTTCCATAGATGCAATTTGAGCAGATTCAGTTGAGCCAGTTAATACAAAATTATTTGGGAGGCTAGAAACTTTATCTCCATGACTCATCCACACCTCTATTTCTTTTGTATTAATTCCTTTAAATAAAAGAGATTCTTCTTCAATTGAAAATTTTGAATAGCCAAATTCTTTTTTTCTTGAAGTTGTAACTTTTCCATCATTTTGTTCTGCAAGCGTTTGCATGCCATAACATATTCCTAAGATTGGAACGGATAATTCAAAAATTGAGTTACTAATTCTTGGAGTATTAGTTTTCGTTACTGATTCAGGTCCACCAGAGAGAATCACGCCTTTTGGATTAAGGTATTGTAATTTTTCTGAAGAAATATCCCAAGGAAGAATCTCAGAATAAACTCCTATTTCTCTAATTCTTCTAGCAATTAGTTGAGTGTATTGTGAACCAAAATCTAGAACTAATATGGTGTCAATATCTTTATCAGCAATTGACAGCTTTTTCATCATTGCAGTCTAACTTCTTTGGTAATTTGGTGCTTCTTTTGTAATCATTACATCATGAACATGACTTTCTGTCATACCTGCATTTGTAACTTCAATGAATTCAGTTTGTGTTTGCATCTCCTCAATTGTTTTGCAACCAACATAACCCATACTTTGTCTTAGTCCACCTTCAAATTGATCTAATACTTTTACAACGACTCCTTTATAAGGAACACGGCCTTCTACTCCTTCAGGAACTAGTTTATGTGTTTCAACATCTTCTTGAGAATACCTATTGGCATCATTTCTCTCTGCCATTGCTCCCAATGAACCCATACCGCGGTAAGTTTTAAAGCTTCTTCCTTGATAAAGCTCGACCTCGCCTGGCGCTTCTTCCGTCCCAGCAAGTGCACTGCCTAGCATTACCGAAGATGCTCCGGCAGCAATTGCCTTAGCTAAATCGCCCGAAAATCTTATCCCACCGTCAGCAATTAAAGGTACAGATAATTTTTTAATAGCTTCTCTTATCTTCATAATTGCAGTGACTTGAGGTACGCCAATACCTGCAATAATTCTAGTAGTGCAAATAGAACCAGGACCCATTCCGATCTTAACTGCATCAGCACCAGCTTCAATTAATGCAAGCGCTCCATCAGGTGTGGCAACATTACCTCCTACGACTTGAATATCACTAAAGGTTTGCTTGATAAGTTTTACGGTATCGATAACATTTTTTGAGTGACCATGAGCGGAATCTACTACCAAAACATCTACACCGGCTGCCCCTAAAGCTTCTGCTCGTTCAATAGTTTGTGTTTCGGTTCCAATTGCTGCGGCCACTATAAGTTGACCGGAGGAATCTTTGGTTGCTAGTGGAAAAGCTGCAGATTTTTCTATATCTTTCATAGTCATCAAACCTGACAAGTTTCCTGCTTTATCTAAAACAAGAACTTTTTCGATACGATTTTGATACATTAGTTTTTTCACTGTGTCTTGATCGGTTCCTTCGCTTACGGTAACTAAATCTTCATAACTAGTCATAATGCTGGCAACCTTTGCATTCATGTCGTCTGCATATCTAAAATCTCTAGCAGTTACTATTCCCCTCAACTTACCATTATCAACCACCGGCATGCCTGAAATATTTAGCTCGCTAGTGAGCTGCATCAATTCATCGATTGTTTTAGTGGAAGAAATAGTTATAGGATCCTTTACAATGCCGCTTTCGTATTTCTTAACTGTTTTCACTTGTTGAGCTTGTGCATCGATATCATTATTCTTATGAATGACACCTATCCCCCCGCTTTCAGCAAGCGCTATGGCCATTTTTGATTCGGTAACAGTATCCATCGCCGCAGACACTATCGGTAAATTTAGACTGATTTCTCTAGTAAAGGCAGATTTGAGAATTGCATCGTTAGGAGCAAAGTCAGAAAAACGTGGAAGTAAGAGTACATCGTCAAAAGTAAGAGACTTGAATTTGATCTTTTCCATATGGAATTATACTTATATGAAATAGAAAAAAAAAGTGCAGACAAAATTGTTATTAAAAATTAACCACTTTTTAGCTGGTCTGTTTTAGCTGCGCATATAAAATCATTCATATGAAGTCCTTTGATTTTATGGGACCACCAAGTAACTCTAACGCTGCCCCACTCGAGTAAAATTGCTGGATGATGATCTTCAATTTCTGCCATTTCTGCAACATTGGTAGCAAAATTAATTGAATCTTGGTAATTACTAAATGTATATACCTTAACAAGCTTATTTATTTCTTCTTTCACTATCTCCCAACCAGGCAAGTCACTCATCAATTCACTATATTCAGCTTCATCAACTAAGGGCGCATCTATCGTGCACGCAACACATTTTTGCCCTTTTAAATTTTTCACTTGAGTCCGCCCTTAGTAAGATTGGCTGGATTCAATATTGATTTAAGTTTTTTTATTTGAATACCAGTAATCTCATGAGCAACTTCAATAACTGATCTATTTTCTTTGTATGCTTTTTTTGCAATTAAGGCTGCCTTCTCATATCCGATCTCGCGGTTAAGCGCAGTTACTAAAATGGGATTCTTTGAAACTGATAAAGAGATATTTTCTTTATTTACTTTAAAGGTTCGTATGCCCTTCTGTGCAAGAAATTCACAAGAATTAGCCATAAGGGTGATTGATTTCAAAAGATTGTAGGCGATGACTGGAAGCATTACATTGAGTTGAAAGTTTCCAGATTGATTTGCATAAGATATAGTTAAATCATTTCCCATAACATCTGCAGCAGCCATCATTACAGCCTCAGATACAACTGGATTCACTTTGCCTGGCATAATGCTACTGCCTGGTTGTAAAGCCTCAAGCTCTATTTCACTTAAGCCATTCATTGGACCGCTATTCATCCATCGCAAATCATTAGAAATTTTTAGAATAACCAAAGAAAGATTTTTTACTGCGGTTGATAGATTTGTAGCAGCATCCTGGCTGCTAAGAGATTTAAAATAATTTGAAGAGGTTCTGAATCTAAGTTTTGTGAGCTTTGAGGCTTCCTCTGCAAAAATCTTTCCGAACTGTTTTGGTGCATTAATTCCCGTTCCAATTGCAGTGCCTCCTTGAGGAAGACTAAGGACGGGGTTTAGTGCTAGTTCTATGTATTTCTTTTGATCCTCTAATTGAGCGATCCATCCCGACAACTCTTGAGAGAAGTTAAGAGGCATAGCATCCATTAAATGCGTTCTACCGGTTTTAGTAATTTTCGCAACGGCAGATTTTTTCTTCTGCAATTCTTTAAGCAATAAATTTAATTTGGGGAGCAGAAGTCTAGAAATATCAATTGCAGCCGATATGTGGATAGCAGTTGGGATTACATCATTACTACTTTGACTCATGTTCACATGATCATTTGGATGAATTTTTACTCGCGCTCTCTTTGTTGCAATATTTGCAATTACTTCGTTGGCATTCATGTTGGTGCTAGTCCCTGATCCAGTTTGAAAAATATCTAGTGGAAATTGATCATCATATTTACCTTCAAGAACTTCTCTTGCTGTTTGTTGAATAAATTTAGCTTTTTTAGTGTCAAGTAATTTTAGTTTTTTATTTGTAATTGCAGCAGAGTACTTAATAATGCCAAGTGCCTCTATGAATGACCTACCAAATGGAAAAGCAAATTTTATTCCACTAATTTTGAAGTTTTCCAAAGCGCGTTGTGTTTGAGCTCCCCACAATGCATCTTTTGGCACTTGAATCTCGCCAAGTGAATCTTTTTCTATTCGATATTTCATAAATTTTGCAATTTGGTTAAACTATTTTACACGCTTGAGGGAAAAAAGATGTCAAAAGTTGTACCTTTAAAAATTGATACTGATTTAGGTAAATTGCCTTTAAAAGAAAAAGGCTTAGATATGATTGATTTTAAATCGACCGAGGAGCTTAGAAGAAATCAGTTAGAAAAATTAGTTGCGGGATTTAGATTGTTTTCATATTTTGGATATGATGAAGGTGTTGCAGGACATATCACGTTTAGAGATCCTGAATTTGATGATCATTTTTGGGTAAATCCACTTGGTGTTCATTTTGGACAAATCAAAATATCTGATTTATTGCTTGTTAATCATGATGGAGAGGTTGTTCAGGGCGATAGGCCAGTAAATGTAGCAGCATTTGCAATTCATTCAAGACTTCATAAAGCAAGACCTGATGTAAATGCCGCCGCTCACTCACACTCTTTATACGGCAGAACCTTCTCATCTTTGGGCAAAAAAATTGATCCAATCACACAAGATGCATGTGCATTTTATGAGAGACAAGCTATTTATGAGGACTTTTCAGGCGTTGTTGAAGAAACTGATGAAGGAGACAGAATTGCCTCTGCACTTGGTGACAAACAAGTACTCATTCTTAAGAATCATGGGATTTTAACAACAGGTAGTTCTGTAGATATTGCTTTGTGGTACTTTTTGTCGATGGAAAAATCATGTCAAGCACAACTTATGGCAGAAGCAGCAGGCACTCCAGAACTTATACCTCACGAAACCGCTATCAAAACACGTGAATTTATAGCAAATGAAGTTGCCTTGTGGGCAAGCTATCAGCCTATGTTTGATATGATTGTTGAAAAGCAGCCAGATCTTCTTGATTAATTTCCAATAATAGCTTTTGTTTCAAGACATTCATGAAGCCCAAGCATGCCATGCTCGCGACCATTTCCAGAAGTTTTAAATCCACCAAAAGGTGCTGATGGTCCTCTACTTCTTCCGCCATTAATAGAAATTTGTCCAGCTCGTATCTTATTAGCTACTTGTTTTGCTCTTTCAGGGTTTCCAGACTGAACATAGCCAGCCAAACCATATGGCGTATCATTGGCAATCTCTACAGCCTCATCTTCAGTTTCATACTTAAGAATACTTAACACTGGTCCGAAAATTTCTTCTCGTGCAATAGTCATATCATTCGTTACATCAGAAAAGATTGTTGGCTTTACAAAAAAACCCTTTTCAAAACCATCAGGTAATTCTGAACCTCCAGTGACCAGTTTTGCGCCCTCCTCAACTCCAAGATCAATTAATCTCTTAACCTTTTCGTATTGCGTTCTATTTGATATTGGACCAATTTTAGTGCCGTCCTCATTTGGATAACCAACTACTGTGGCTTCTGCAGCAGCTTTAGCAATTTTAACTGCATCATCGTATTGTGATGCATGAACAAGCATTCTGGTAGGTGCATTACATGATTGTCCTGTATTTAAGAAACATAAATTTACTCCCGCTGATACAGCTTTTTCAAGATCAGCATCATCTAGGATAATATTTGCAGATTTTCCACCTAGTTCTTGTGCTACTCTCTTTACAGTGGGAGCTGAAGACTGAGCTACAGCAATTCCAGCTCTGGTAGATCCTGTGAAATGCATCATATCAACATCTGGATGAGTAGAAAGTGCATCACCAACAACAGGTCCAAGGCCATTTACAAGGTTAAAGACACCATTTGGTAGATCTGATTTCTCAATCACTTTAGCAAGATGAATACCACAGAATGGAGATATTTCACTTGGCTTTAGAACCATTGTACAGCCAGCTGCAATTGCTGAAGCAACCTTTGTACTCATTTGATTCATTGGCCAATTCCAAGGAGTGATCATGCCAATTACACCAATTGGTTCTTTACGTATGAGAAATGATTCGCCATCTTCCTCAAAATCAAATTCTTTTAAGACTTCTAAGGTATCTTTAAAATGTTGAAGCCCTGAGGTAACTTGAGCAACTTTTGAAAGCCATAATGGTGCTCCCATTTCTTCACTGATGATCGCAGCAAGTTCTTCAGATGAGTCCTCATAATTTGTAATAATTGATTCTAGAAGTGCGATTCTTTCATCTTTAGATGATGACCCAAATGTTGCAAAAGCATTTTTTGCTGCTTCAACAGCATCTGAAATATCTTCTTTAGATCCAGCTGCAATGGTTCCAATAATTTCTTCTGTGGCCGGATTTTCAACTTCAATGATTTCAGTGGATGAAGGATCAACCCACACTCCATTTATAAAAAATTTATGTTCTTCTTTCATAGTCTTATTTGTTTTTTTGATTATACCCTGTTGCTCTTAAATGCATCAATCGCTCTTATTCGTGATGATTTTAAATCAACAATAGGATTATGATAATCAATATTATTTAAAAGATCACTCTTTGGAAGATGAATATTCTTGTTGTCAACTGAATTCAGTGAAGGAATAAATTTTCTTATAAATTCTCCATCTGGATCAAAATTTTGTGATTGAGTCACTGGGTTGAATATTCTGAAATATGGTGCTGCATCTGTCCCAGTAGAAGCACTCCATTGCCAACCTCCATTATTTGACGAAAAGTCACCATCTATAAGATTATTCATAAAATGTGCTTCTCCAATTCGCCAATCATGAAGAAGATTTTTTGTAAAAAACATAGCAACTACCATTCTCAATCGGTTATGCATCCATCCCTCTTGAGTTAGTTGTAACATTGCTGCATCAATGAAAGGGAACCCAGTTTTTCCATTTTTCCAAGCGTGGATTTCGTCTTGATTATTTCGCCATGCAATCGTTTCTGTTGAGAGGTTAAAAGGTTTGTTTTTGCTCACGTGCGGGAAGTTGTGCATGATGTTTCTGTAAAATTCTCGCCATACAATTTCATCTACCCACTTACAAATACCATTATTACCTGCATCCAATTCAAAATTATTTTCTTTAATTGCCTCATAGATACATCTTCTTGGTGAAAGAATTCCAAGAGCTAAATATGGCGACAGTCTGCTTGTGGCATCCAAAAATGGATGGTTTCTATTCTTAGAATATAAGGTTATTGACTTTTCTATGAATAATTCCAGTCGCTTTCTAGCTTCAACCTCACCGGCTGGCCAAATTTCCATATTTACTTGATGTGTTTGATTAAAAGAAATATTTTTTTTATCTTTGGGGTTTACTAATGCAAACTTATTTTTCTTTTTTGGGGCTTTATTGAAGTCAAATAAATCTAACGAAAAGTTCTCGATCCATTTTTTTTTAAATGGGGTAAATACAGAAAAAGGTTTATCTTGTCCTGTTCTAAGGCTTCCTGGTGAAAAAATTACCTGATCATGATATTGATGAAAATTTATATCTTGCTTTTGAAGGTATGCAATTAATTTTTGGTCACGATTATTCTCGTCGTATCCAAATTCGTTGTTCCAAAAAATTGCCTTGAACGCATTGATTGCAATATATTCTTTGATGAGTTCAACAGAGTCATCAAAAGTATCAACCTCAAATGAACAAAGATCTATGTTTAGCTGCTGTAACTCATTTTTAAGTTTTGCTAAATTTTCTAAGACAAAATGCTCTTTAACATTAGAGTTATTATTTTTGTACCATGTTTTTCTGGAGAAAATATATATACAACTAACCTCATCATATGCTTCGCATGCATTTAAAAATGCTGGATTATCATCAATCCTGAGATCAGATCGTAACCATACAAGCGCTTTCAACTTATTAACTCCATAATTTGTTCCTTAAGAATTTGTCTATTTGAACTGACTAAATCACTAGAGTTATTTCTATGATCAATATCAAAATTTTCAATACTTAATCTTTTGATGAATCCTAGTTTTTCGTATTTTTTTATATGATTCTTGAATCTAATAGGCGCATTTATCCTTTTAGGGTAAATAGTCGATACTGGTCGACCACTAGATATAGACTCAGATATCATCATAGCACTATCTTCAGTTACAAAGATATGTGCTGAAATGGAAAATGCATTTGATAGATCAAAATTTGAGGATCCTGCATGAAATAAACCACTTTCCTTATGGTCAATGAAAGCGTCTAATGCAAGTGCTAACTTCCTCTCTACATTTGGATTGGTTCGCCTTGATGTAACCAAACATATTTCTTTTTCATGTTTGTTTGCAATCTTTTTAACATTGTTTATAAAGCTATCCCATTCAGTATCTGAATATTCATAACCAATTCCCTTTCCTCCAATACAAAATAAGATATGACTATCTTTGTTAGAAAGCTGATTGATTGTATTAGGAGAATATTTATTTGGAGTAATATCAGCAACTACATTATTTTCACTATCAAAATATCTCTCTGAGGTAACAATGGCTGTAAAGTTTGATGCCGGCAAACCCCTAGGAGAGCCTAATTGAATGCTTTTGGTGACTTGAAGGAATTGTATTGCAGAACATACAGCAGCTGTATTTCCACCTGACGCAATAATTAAATCATATTTATCAAGCAGATTAATAGAATATGTCCAAAGTATAAAATTTGCTTTCGTTTTACTAATATTTTTTGACAACAATCTACAAAGAAATCGTGTTATCGATCTCAAAAAATGTATTCTTGGCGTTACATAAATGACAGAAAAATTACTGTATGATCTTCCAAAAAGTAGATGCATCATTCCAAAAGATTGATTGAAATGTCCTGGAATGTTGTCGCTTAATATACAAATTTTCATGATTATTCATTATAAATATTTACTTTGGTATTTTTTAAATAAGAGATCATGTGCGAGCTTTTTTTCTACATCTAAGATGTCATCATGTCGATCGACTCCAATAATTTTTTCTTTCGAAAGAAGTCCTGTAATAGGAATATCATTTTCAAGAAATCTCATCATATCAATTGATTCGAGTTGCTCGCATAAGGTCGTCTCTAGAGATACATATTGTTTTAGCATGAAACTTGTAAAACCGATAATGCCAAGTTGGCGATAGAATTTTTCAGCATTGTTTGGAATTACTGATCGTGAAAAATAAATGATTTCATTCAATTTATTCAATATTACTTTCACAACATCTTCGCTAGTTGCTTCAGCTTTATTGATTTCAATCACTTGATTCACAATCTCTGCACCCTCAGTTAATTTTTTGATCACAGAATTTATCTCTGAAGGCAAAACTAGTGGTTCGTCGCCTTGAATGAGAATTGTATGTGAATATGTTTCACCCTGATCAGCTTCCAACATTCTAAGGGTCTCTTCAGCTCTTTCAGATGCTCTTTCATGCAAATTACTAGTAATAATAGCGGGAATATTTCTTTCAAAACACCAATCACGAATCACAGTATTTGGTGTAGAAATAACTAATTCGTCACAATCTGACATTGAGGCCCTCTCATAACAATGAGCTATCATGGGTATTCCCAGAATATTTTCTAATGGTTTGCCAAAGAACCTTGATGATTCCATTCTGGCTGGAATAACTCCCAATACTTTCATAATTGTTTACTTGAAAGGTGATCTAGCCATCACATCCAGCATTCTAAAATCTACACTGTATGCGATCATTGAAAAACCCTTTTTTGAAAGAGCATCGATGCTCTTTGGCTCAGGTTCAACTTGATGAAAGCCACAATAAATTTTATATTTTTTTGTATAATCAATTACCTTTTTTTCAGCTTTCTTAAATTCTCTTGAATTGAAGTTTCCAGGATCACCAAAAGATAATGAAAGGTCATATGGACCAATGAAACATCCGTTTATAGGTAAGCTGAAGATCTCATCCAAATTATCGAGAGCAATCTTGGATTCTATTTGAAAGAACACTTCTATTTTTTTAGATTGCGTTTTTATGTATTTATTTTTGACAATTTTTTCTCCAAAACCTTGGGCTCTATAAAGGCCCATGCTGCGCTTGCCCCTTGGAGGATAAAAGCAAGCGTCGATAATTGCCTTGCCTTGTTGAAAAGTCTCAATCATTGGAGCAATAATCCCTGATGCTCCAGCATCAAGCATTCTTTTAATCTGATCTGTGCTATCAGATGTAATTCTCACATAGGATTTTTTCTTATTTGCATCTATGATTCTGATCAGATTTTCTGCCTGATCAAGACTCATAGTTGAGTGCTCTAAATCAATGACAATCCAATCATAAGGAGATTTTGCAATGATCTCTGTAATTTGTTCATTTGGAATGGTAATCCAAGTTCCAATTGATATTTTTTGTTTAGGCATATGCTAGTCTCCTAAGCCATTTATGGCTGCTATCCCCATTGATTGTATGCCCTGCTCAGTCAGACTCGCCCTGTGTGATGAGGCAAAGAAATTATCTAATTTGAGCAGTGGGGATTTGAATGCTGGTTCATGTTCAAAAACGTCAAAAGATGCAAAAGCTAAATTATTATTTTTAAGAAATTTATATAATTCCACCTCATCAACAATACCTCCTCTTGAGGTATTAATCAAAATTATGGATTCTTTCATTTGCTTAAAAGCATCCTTATTGATCATATTTTTGGTACCTGAGCTCAAAGGTACGTGAATGCTGACGATGTCCGACGTTGAAAGTACTTCTGAGATTGATGCTTGTTTTAAATTCTTATCATTAAATTTATCTATTTCAGCTGAAGAAAATTTCCTCTCATCAAAAAATAAAATCTTATTACCAAATGGTTTCAATAAGCTTACTAAACAAGATCCAATATTTCCAAATCCAATAATTCCAATTTTTTTACCTTTTAGCTCTTGCCCTTTTGCTTGAGTCCAATTTCCCTCAATGATCTCTGTTTTATTATTATGAACTTGTCTAAGGGAATTCAGCATTAATAAGAGAGTAAATTCTGCAACGGATTGTTTATTACTGCCTGGTTGAAATTTAATCTGAATATTTCGTTTCTTGCACTCACCAAGATCTAAGTTATTCAATCCTACTCCATATTTGCTAATGAGTTTTAATTTTGGAAGTTGGTCCAAAATATCTTTATCGATGATCTCTATCCCCACAATAGCTTTATCGGCATTGGCTAAAAATTTCACAAGTTCATTTTCTTTTAAAGTCTTACCAGTCAAATTCAGCGATACGTTTGGATATGATTCTTTTAATTTTTTTACAAGAAACTGGTTGGTTGAAAATGATCTAGAGGTAACAGCCACCAGACTGTCATCAAACTTTGCCATTTGTGAACTCTGCGTCTAGTCTAAATTTATTATCTGCAGTTGACATACTGATTTTGCCACCAGCCTCCTTAACAATTATTGCACCAGCGGCAATGTCCCATAAAAAAATACCTTCCTCTCTATATATTTCAGCTTTTCCTGCGGCAACAAATGTGTTGGCAATTGCAGCAGACCCAATCATTCTCACTTTTTTCCAACATTTGAAGTCGTCAATCATTCTTGAGAAATACTCCTTTGAGTATTCCTTTTTAGATGGAATTCCAGTTACGATAGTACCTTTGGAATGTTCAGATATATTTGAAACAGTTATTCTTTTATTATTTACAAATGCTCCTTTTTCCTTGGATGCAAAATAAAGATTCTCACTAAAAAAATCGTTAATAACACCAAGAATCGGCTCATTATTATGCATAAGTGCTATTGAAACTGCGCAGATCGGAATATTTCTAAAATAGTTTGATGTTCCATCTAAAGGATCAATTACCCAAAAAGCTGATCCAAGATTACCTTTATGGCCAAATTCTTCTCCAAGAATTGGCAAATTTGATCTTGTGGAAATATATTCAGTGATTAGGTTTTCAGCATCTTGATCAATTTGAAGTTTTATATCCCTGCCATCGTCTACTAAGATTTTTTGGGCATCATTGTTTGCGGAGATTAAAAATTTACCAGCAAGTAAAGCAGCATCTTTTGCAATCTCAAGACTTTTATCAATATCAATCATTTGAATCTTTGAAGATGGCACGAAAATAGGAACCAACTAAACCACAAATTACCATGTGAAGATCTTCAGCAGGACCATACTCTCCAATCTTTGTAGGTACATGAATATTCAAATCTGTGTTCTGTTTAAGATATCCCCCATCAAATGCTGTTAGAGATACCGTGAAAATGTTGTGTTTTTTTGACCAATCAATAGCTTTAATTAGATTTTGCGAATTACCGGATGCAGAAATGCATACTAAAGTATCACCAGCATCAGCTTGAGTTTGCAATTGCTGCAAAAAAATATTTTCATATCCATCATCATTAGCTATGGCTGTGATTACAGCTTGATTATCACATAAACTAATTGCCTTAAATGGATTTTCAAACTGTCTGCTTCCTAAAGATATGTCATTAACGAAATGACTTGCAGTTGAAGCACTGCCACCATTTCCAATAAAAAAAATCTTTCTATTATTCTCTCTAACATCTAATATTTGATTAATAAATCTTGCAATGTCCTCATTGCTTAGTTTCTCCAACAATGAAGATAAATATTTCAAATAATCTGCCGAAAATTCTTTTGGTGAATTCATTCAAAAACTCTCTCTGCCCATTTTGAATCAGATTCATATATCTTTTCAATTAATTGCATGATTTTCATAGCGTCATCTATATTACTAGTTTTGATTGGCTTATCGTTAGTAATTGCATGAAGGAAATAATTTATTTCTTTGTCCCATGATAAATCATTTTTGAAAGTCTCGATTTTCTCGTCTAATGAGGTATCTCTTGAATCTGGATTATGTCTAATAATAATTAATTCCTCCTCTCCATAGCTTTTTGATCCACTCAAAATTCCTTGCATAATGATTGAACCCTGTTGCAATGTAATTTCTAAATTAAATTTATGTCTCCATTGAGTAGCAGATGAGTGTATTTGTGCAACTATACCTTCATCGGACCTCATGATTGCAAAGGCATTATCTTCTACGTCATGACCCCAAAATGCATTATCTACGAAACTATGAATTTCTGTAAATTCCTGATTTGAAAAATAACTTATTAAATCGAGCATATGAATGCCTTGATCTAACAAAATTCCTCCTCCCGCTTGATTACGTTTTGATCTCCAATCAGTTTGATCAAAAGTGATAATCTTTGATTTGCCGTATGTGCCTTTCAAATTTACTATTTTTCCAAGTTGCATAGAATCAATAACTTGCTTTGCTAAAATTGCGGATTCATGAAATCGATGATTAAATCCGTACATAAGCTTAAGTGACGGATTTGCTTTAGATATTGATATTATTTCGTTTAATTCAGCGGAAGTTCTAGCTGGTGGTTTTTCGCAAAAAACATGTGAACCTTTCTTGAGAGCCCTTGCGGTTGCATCTTTTGCATACAAATTAGGTAGGCTTACAAATGCAACGTCAAAGTCAATGGTTTCAATTAGAGTAATGTAGTCATCAAACAAAGCAATACTCTTGTCTAGACCAACTAGATTTTCTTTTTTTTGATCAGAAACTGCAACTATTGAAAGATTGGGTATATTTTTAAGGATATCGAATCGTCTCGATCCAACTACACCAAAACCAAGAATACCAATTTTTAGTGGCATGTTAACTATGACTTTTTATATGTAACCCTATAAATCATATTTGCTTTATCATCAGAAATAAGGAGGGTACCATCAGACATCTCAAAAGGTGCTGCCGGCCTTCCAAGAACAGTCTCTCCCTCTAAAAAACCAGTAAGAAAATCTTTGCTATCAACAACATTCCCATCGTTATCAAACATTACTCTTATAACTTTGTAGCCAACTTTGGACGATCTATTCCATGATCCATGCAATGTAATGAATGCATTATTTCTATATTCTTTTGGAAAATGATTGCTTTCGTAAAACTCAATTCCTGTTGGAGCGACATGGGCACCAAGTTCAAGAATAGGATCCTTGTATGCAAATCCATGCTCATAATCTCCAAATTCTGGATCATCAACATTCATGGCATGACGGTAAGGAAAACCAAAAAATTCGCCTTTGAAGTCTAAAACGTTTAGTTCGCAATCTGGTGAATCATCCCCTAACCAGTCTCTTCCGTTATCTGTAAAATATAATTTTCCATTTGTCGGATGCCAATCAAATCCAACCGAATTCCTCACCCCATTAGCTTCAATTTGCCAACTACCATTTTCAAATCTCATTATGGAAGCAAATCTTTTATCATCTTTTAAACACACATTGCACGGCGCACCTACATTTACGAGAAAACTGCCATCTTTATCAAATTTTATCCATTTACGCCCATGCCAACTGTCGTTAGGTAATTCATCAGTAATTAATTGAAGTTTAAATTCTTCAATTTGATTTTTATCAAGCATGGTTTCAATATCTTCAACTTTCCAAATCTTGCCTACTTCTGCTATGTAAAGATTTCCATCATGGAATGCGACGCCAGCAGGATCATTCAAGTTATCTGCAATCAGGATATTTTGATCAATAGTTCCATTTTTATCTGTATCTTTAATAGCGTGTACTTGACCCGATTTAGTGCCTACAAAAATGTAACCTTTGTTTCCCTCTGACATCTGTCTGGGTGTATTAATTCCATCAGCAAAGACGGAAATTTCAAAGTTATCATCAATAATAAGATTGTTAACAACATCGTTGTTGGCTCTTAATTGGAAAGGTGTAAAAATAAGTAAAATTATTAAAATGTAATGTATCATCGTTATAAGCCTTATATTTTATGAATATCAGTATAGCAGTCGTAATATTTCTTTTAACCGTTTTTGCATCAATTAGTTTAAATGGAATTATGAGAAATATAGCAAAAAATAATAGATGGCTTATTGATATTCCTGATAAAAATAGAAAATTTCATTTAACGCCCACTCCAGTCACTGGTGGTATTGCTATTCAAATTGCGATGCTGACAGGATTTTTGGCCTTATTTTTTCTTGCAGACTTTACCATTCAGAGTGAAATCAGAAATCTACCACTAACAAGCAACAGCATTAATGATGGTGACTTCCATAAAAAGAGTCTTAAACTTGAAAATAGCGATCAGAATGAAATATTTGACTTGCTCATAAGTGAAACTCAGTCAAATAATGAATCAGACTTTGAAGTTCAGCTCCAAGGCTCTGATGAGGTAGTTGAAATCAAGATGCTTGAAAATGGAGTCTTCAGAGTAAATAACAATGGCAATTTTTCAGACTATGTCATTGAAAATGGCAACGTGGTTAGCTTGGCAGGTGATGTTAGTGAAAGCTATAAATTTTCAGGCTCAAAACCATTTGAAATAAATAAATTTGTTATTCTCTTCATAATATTTGGCTTGCTTCTGCAAGCTTTTACATTGGTTGATGATGCTTGGGGTGTTAATCCAAAAATTAGGATTACCTTTCAAGTTCTTTTAAATTTATTATTTTGTCTTGCAAGTGGAATTTACGTTAATGACATTGGATTTGGGATTGGTAATGAAAATATTCAATTAGGTTTTCTTGGAATACCATTTACTGTATTTTGCGTAACTGGGATCATTAACGCATTTAATATGATTGATGGAATAAATGGACTATGCGCATCAATGGTTATTTCTGCATTAATTGGATTCATAATCATCACGGGATTGGACGTTGTGAATTATGCTTTTGTAATTGCATTTGGGGGTATTTTTGGTTTTCTTATCTACAATTTAGGTGTAGTTGGTGAAAAAAGACGTGTTTTCTTAGGAGATAATGGTTCATCATTTCTTGGGTTTTTTGTTGCATGGGCATGCATATATTTATCATCGGCAGAAAATAACTTTTTTAACCCTGTTACAGCATTATGGTTAGTGTTTATTCCCTTCTTAGATTGTATGAATGTAATATTGCAAAGAATGAGACGTGGCAAAAAACTTTTTAGTCCAGATAGAAACCATTTACATCATTTGCTAATGAAACGTGAAATAAATCCTTTGACTGTATTAAGTTATATTTTTCTGATATCTCTCTTTTTTGTTTTCATTGGAATTTCGCTAGATTATTTTGGAATTAGTGCATCAATATCTTTATTATTATTTTTAATCTCTGGTTCAATTTATTTATACTTTACTCAAAGGCTATCAGAATAATGTTTTCATTCTTTAAAAGAGATAATGTTCAAAAAGAATTGGATGATAATACTAATTCATTTCAAGAAGTCATTTCTGTTATTTGTATAATGCTGGAAATAAGTAGATTGGATGGAAAAGTAGATGAAAGTGAAATTGAGGAAATTAAGAAATACTTTGATAAGAACTTTGATGATACAAATTTTGAAGAAACTCTTGCTGAACTTCAACAAAAGTCATCTGAGGAAACTTCATTTCATCCATATGTGGAATCGATCAATAGTAATTGTGTGAAAGAGGAAAAAATTGAAATTATGAAAATAATTTGGAAATTAATTTTATCTGACGGAGTCATTGATCCATATGAAGATAATCTTTTCATGCAAATTGGCGATCTTTTATTTATTAAAAGATCTGAATTAATGAAAATCAAAAATTTAGGGTCTAGCTAAATATATTGGGGAAGACCAAGCTCTCTCATTGATTAGTGACAAACAGTCATCTTCAAGAGAAGTCTTAAAGCTGCCTTTGCAAATTTTTACCTCACCATTTTCAATTGTAATATTTTTTCCGTTAATTGCTGGAGTTTCTTCTTGAATGGCTCTGACATAGTAAGAACTATCACGATTAAAATCTGGATCTTCGAATTCCACAGTACATCCACTATTATTTTTTTTACATTCAACAACAAGCCATGGATCTTGGATTAAATTCTTAATTTCTTCACCCTGATATTCTTGAGGTGTAACCTTTATTACTTCAATTCTCTCAATAAGGTATCTTTCGTTTGATGGGTTATAGCACTCACCAGCACATAAATAATCTAATCTCTCAGGTGATAAAGAATCAACAGATACCGAAGGACATCCTGGCTTTTGTTTAAAACTTCCGGCAGCCCTCACTTTAAATTTAGGTGCTTGATTCATGATCACTTTTTGTCCCATATGGACTTTTTGCTCGCCAAAATTTATCAATTCAAACCAAAGTAACATTCTCGGGCCGGATGTTCCATAGACTCTTTTTTGTTTCAAAGCCTCCCAAATATCATCCTTTGATCTAGACTTTGCATGTACTGCAACGATTCCACCAGGATATACAAAACTAGAATTGCGTTCATTATCTGGTAACGAATCTCCAGCATTAATGCCAGGCAATTCAGGAAAATTTGGATCTTCGGCATAGTATTTATAGTCAAAAAAGGATGATTTAACTCCTGATGCAAAAGTCATTTTTCTTCTTTCGTATTGTTTGTAGCCAGTACCAGGTCTTGCAGTATGATCATCAGTTGATGCTATAAATCCAAATTCATATCTTTGTGGATCTTCCATATCAAAATTTGTAATAGCTAGTGCATATTGTGCAGATTGTTTTGGTCTATAGCTAAAAGATGGTTTGAAACAATCATTGCATTGATTACAATTTAGCCATTCTTCTGGTTCTGCCTCAGGGAAAACTTCATTTGAATAGGGCCCAGCTTCGATAGTATATTGTTTTGCCAATTCGACTCTTGATGCACATTCTTCATCGCTTAAACCTTCACACCTTTTTTTCATCATTTCGCCTGCCTGCCAACAACATGGCAAAAAATCTTCAGTTGGAGCAGGACAAAACTTTGTACCGTCTGGATTTATTCCAACGCCGGCAAAATCTCTAAACTCCTCACCATTTCCATGACCTGACATAATCTCAAGCAAAATTTGCTTGCTTCTATCATGGCCCTCATTATTTAGTCGATTATCCCAAGAAGTATTATAAGGAACATGTAATCCCCACGTGGTTCCATGAGGAATCACAATTGAATCAAATCCCCACTCATCAATCTTCCTAAAAAGCTCTCTTGGGCTTTCAGCATATTCATAACAATCGTTTGGCAAATCATTAGTATTAAGAGAATTATTGCAAAATGGAATGCTTTCAACACGATCTAATAACCAAGTCAAATCTGAATATCTTTTGAAATTAAGTGGATCAACCCATTTTGCAGATGTTGCTTGTCGAGTTGTAGAAAATATTCCTAATCCAGTTTCAGGAGTTCGTGCACCTATTGGTCTTTTGGGCAAATTATTTACATCTTTGAAAATAACATTTCTATGACCCCAATTATTTTCAGGAGTGGTACCAATCTGAGTCCACTCCCAGCCTGGAAAAACAGTTAAATCTCTAGCATTCTCTACTTCATTACTTATATTGCATTGTTCAACAATTTTGTTTTGCTCTCTCCAATGTTCTGGAGTAAGGCTTTCTGCATGATCATTAAAACTAAAAAAATCAAGGTTTGCACAATATCGTGCAAAATCACATGCCATAGAACTATCATGAATGCCTTGAAGCCCCATCATTGGAAGTTCAAGTGTAAAGGCATCAATAGAGTAAGTTGTATGAACATGCAAATCTCCAAAAAGTATCAGATGTTCGTCAGTCAAATCCTTGCTATCTTGAAACAAATTATCTTTTGCTTCATAGAACTTTAAGTCATTTTCATGAATATATTGAGAACTTTTAGGAGGTCCCTCAATCTTGCCTGGAGGAACATCAGAGCCACAAGAATAAATAAAAAATAAGCTAGCAAAAATTGCAACTTTTACTCTAAAAAATTGTAAGCTCACCATATTTTGCAAGTAGCCTATCCTCTAATGCTTTCTGCTCTTTTTGGATATCATACTTTCTACAATAACCGTTGTTCCAGTCTAAAAAATCATCATAAAGACGATCACCTATATTTGTAAAGACTTCATATACCAATACGCATTTTTCAAGATCAGTTCCGGAAAAATCATCAAAATTTAAAATAGATAATAAATCTTTTTCTGCATCAGAAATATTTTGCATATCTCTATCTTTATCAAGCTTGAGAAAAGATCTTGAGTTTGAGTCAAACTGCAACCAATCTATGCTTTCGATACTTGGTTTACCATTTTGTGCAAATGTTGACCATGCTTGCATCATTGTCTCTTGCATCTGATAACGTGCATCGTTATTTGGATAAACATATTTTGTAACTGGCCCATATTGAAAGTCACCTGTAAGAAATGCAATTTCAACTCCATGAGAAGCACCCAATAATTTTGGAGTATTTGCATAAAAGCTTCTTCTCTGATCATCCCAATCAAACCTATAAGCAAATAATTCGCTATAACCTGCTTTTTCAAGTGCTATGAGTGGCTCATCAACACCTCTGTATTTCCATGCATCTGATCGAATTTTTACCCATGATGCATAAAGATTTGGATCTAATATTTTTATTCTTGGGATAGGAATCAACCTAGTAAAAGGATAAATGATTTTAACAAAATACCTATGTACTCCCAACCATAAAGATAACTCATCTTTATTTGATCCAAGAATTACTGGAATATCTTTCGATAAATTTGAATCCGCTAAATCCTTTAAAAGACCATTAGACGTAATAACAATATCATCTCTGTTGAGAAGAGGCATGTAGTCTCTTGTATTTTTTTCTACATCTAAATAAATCTGCATAATTGATTCTGCAGATAGTGATTTAAGCAATTGTCTTTGAATTTCTAAATCTTCACTATTAAAATTTTTAATATTACCTTTAGTTAGAGAACTTACATTACTATCACTGAAAACACTTAACGAACCTAAATCATTAAGTTGCTGAACATTATTTTTTCCCAAAGCCTCTTCTTTTGTATATGAAGTTGTATAACCAGATTGTGAAATAGCTTTTTGAAAAAGATTTTTGGCTTGAGGTGCAGCTAATAAACTTAAAACATTATGTCCACCTGCAGATTCACCAAATATGGTTATATTATTAGCATCTCCACCAAATTTGCTAATATTATTTTTTACCCATCTCAAAGCTTCAATGATATCTAAAGTTCCAAAGTTTGATGTTTGATCAATGCCGGTTTGGAGATTTTGTATGGCAGGGTGTCTGAACCAACCAAATGGGCCAAGTCTGTAATTTATTGTTACTACAACAACCTGCTTTTTTCTAACAAATTCAGTAAAATCATAATAATCCTTGTACCCTGTAGTGTTACCGCCACCGTGAATCCAAAACATTACTGGTAGTTTCTTAACCTTTGAAGAAGAGACTAAAGTTAGTGCATCCTTTGGACTTTTAATATCTAAATATAAGCAATCTTCTGAACCAACTATATTTTTACCACTCATTCCAGCATATCTTGATGGTTCTTGAACACATCCATTAGGCTTCAGTTGATCTATAACAATGCTCGAATCATTGATTGGTTGTGGAGCCATCCATCTTAAGTCTTTAATGGGAGGCATTGCATATGGAATATTTTTCCAAGTTATGACCTCATCTTGTTCAATACCTTCAACTACACCTGAAGAAGTAATTATTGATCCCTTTGAAAAAATAGGTAAAATGCACATATAAAACAAAAATATTCGAGAACTTGTTTTACAAAATTTCATAACGATATAAATATAAGATTTATTAAGAAAACCTTTGAGGACTTATTATGACATATAAAATTGCACATGCAGAAAGAACAAATCAAAAGCTCCATGATGAAATGATTCAAAGGGCTGAGGATTTAATCCCTGTACTTAGGGAACGTTCAGAGGATGCAATAAAAGATAGAAGAATTCCAAAAGAAACAATCGAAGATTTTAAAAAGGCTGGATTTTTTAAGATATTACAATCAAAAAAGTATGGCGGTTACGAACTTGATCCGCATACCTTCTCTGAAGTTCAAATTAGGGTAGCTCAAGGTTGTATGTCTACTGCATGGGTATTAGGCGTGGTCGGAATTCATCCATTTCAATTAGCTCTTTATGACGAAAAGGCCCAAGAAGAAGTTTATGGTGATGATCCTGATACTCTAGTTTCATCTTCTTACGCTCCGCTCGGAAAAGTTGAGCATGTCAATGGTGGATTCAAACTTTCTGGTCATTGGCAATGGTCAAGTGGCTCTGAACATTGTGAGTGGGCACTTTTAGGCGCGCTCGTATTTCCACCTGAAGGTGGAGCTCCCGAGTATAGAACTTTCCTTCTGCCTCGTGAAGACTATGAAATCAAAGATACTTGGTATTCAATGGGTTTAAAAGCTACAGGAAGCCAAGATGTCATCGTAAAAGACGTGTTTGTACCAGAATATAGAACACATAAGCAGTCTGATGGTTTTAACCTTACTAATCCAGGTTATTCGATTAATAAAAATGATTTATTTAAAATTCCATGGGGTCAATTATTTGTTAGGGCCGTGTCAACACCAGCTTTAGGTGCAACCAAAAGAATGCTTGAGCTATTTATAGAAGGTGCAAACAATAAAGCATCGAGTGATCCTTCAAAACTAGCAGGCGATACTCATTCTCAAGCACTTGTTGCAGATGCAGCAGTTGAACTAGATTCAATTGAAACCATTATGTTCAGAAATTATGATGTGATGGTTGATCAAGCTGGAAACCAAGGTGGAATTCCAATGATTGATAGAGTTAAATTTAGATATGATGCTTCATTAGTCTTAGAGAAATGTTTGGGTGTTGCTGATAAGCTTTTCTCGAATGCTGGAGGAGCTTCAGTATTTGCAGGAAGTGAAATACAAAAACTTTTCCTTGATGTCCATACTGCAAGAGCACATGTTGCTAATAATCCTGTAAACTTCAGTAGAAATTATGGCGCAATGCAGCTTGGTGCTGAAAATACTGACTATTTCGTTTAATTCAAATAGTATTTAGTCTTTTTTAATTTGGTATTCTTTGTACCATGCCTGAAACATGAGTACTCCCCATATTTTTGGGGTCCAATCATGTTTTCCTGACAAATGTTCATCCCAAACTGTTTTAATAGGTTCATAGTTTAGAAATCCCTGCTCTTCAATAAAGTCTTTTCTAATAAGGTCTTCGGCCCATTCTTTTAACGGTCCCCTTAACCATTCGCCAATTGGTATAGCGAAACCAGATTTTGATCTTTCAGTAAGATTTTGCGGTACGTACTTTTTAAGTATATTTCTCAATGGCAATTTACCTTTCCTTTTAGATATGTTGAATTTAATGGGCATTCGAGATGCAACAGATATAACATCTGGATCAAGAAAAGGAACTCGGGTCTCAAGGCTAATAGACATTGCAGCCCTATCAACCTTGCACAAAATGTCATCAGGTAGATAAGTTAATGAGTCAACAGCCATCATTCTCTTTGTTTCCGAATTAATAAAGTGGAAGGATAATGATAATTGATCAAAATCATCTTCATTATGTGTTTCCATATCTTTCACTAATTTACTAGGATCTTGCCAGATAGTGGCTAAACTCATAGAAAATTCTCCAAGAGTATTAATTTTTTTTAGCTTTTCTGCAATTTTATGAACTTTTGATCCAAATTTTGGAATAGGTTTAAAAAAGAGAAGCTTTTCTCCAATAAAATCAAGGGTTCTTATGTTAATAGAACTCAAAACTTTTCCAATCAATTTTCTTAAAGGGAATGGAATAATTGAAATAATATTCCAAATTTTTGGTACATGTGTATATCTGTTATATCCTCCAAATAATTCATCACCTCCATCGCCACTCAGAGCAACGGTTACTCCAGATTTTGCTATTTCAGAAACTAGTACAGTTGGAATTTGGGAGGAATCTGCAAAAGGTTCGTCATAAATTTCAGGTAACCGTTCTATAACTTGGATAGCTTCTTGTTCATTTAAAATCATTTCCGTGTGATCAGTTCCTAAATAGTTTGCAATGTCTTTTGCATAGATAGACTCATCATAGTTTCTGTCTTTAAATCCGATTGTAAATGTTTTAACTGGAGTGTTAGAAAAGCTCTGTAGCAGCGCTGTAATCAGTGTTGAATCAATTCCACCACTCAGAAAGGTGCCGAGTGGAACATCAGAAATAAGCTGTGACTTTATGGAGCGTGTCAAGGAATGCTCAACTGCAGCATCTGCTAAATGTATATCTTTAAATGGCTCCACTTCCCCCTTTCTAAAGACATCATGAAGCTTCCAATATGATTTTATTGATGGTTTTGAAAATGAAAAATAATCTTTTGAGACTTTAAACTGTATAAATTTTCCAGGCTCAAGCTTGTACAAATCTTTAAAAATACAGTGTGGGGAAGGTATATAATTGTACTTAAAATATTTAACGAGTGCTTTTTTGCAAATCTCGTTATTAAAATCATTAAATTGCATTATTGATTTAAGTTCAGACGCAAAAACTAAATTATCATTTACATATCCATAATAAAGGGGCTTTTCGCCCATCCTATCCCTTGCTAAAGTAATCGTTTCTTCTGTTGAATCCCACAAACATAACGCAAACATTCCTTTTGCTAACTTTAGAGTTTCTTCAATTCCCAATGTTTCAAATGATTTAAGTATGGTTTCGGTATCAGAATGACCATTCCAATTGATTTTAGTCTTATTTATATTTTGAAGTTTTTCTCTAATTTCAAAATGATTATAAATTTCTCCATTAAAAATTAAGGTTAGTTCTTTTGAGCCTGATTGCATGGGCTGATTACCTGCAGATGAGAGATCTTGAATCGCAAGTCGCTGATGCCCCAAAGCAATACCATATGATTCATCAATCCATGATCCTGAGGAATCTGGGCCTCTGTGAGAAAGACTCAACCGCATGCTATCAATTGTTGATTGCATATCATTCACTTTAGCTACAAATCCAGTAATTCCACACATTTTAATTTTAGGAAGACGTAAGCATTTATTTACAAGTGATATCCACCATCAACTGGTATGCAATGACCAGTAACATATGCTGCATGCGAGGATGCCAAAAATAATGCTGTATTAGATACTTCTTCTGCCGCACCAAATCTTTTAATTGCTAAGTTAGCCATCACTGCTTCATGCCATTTTTCGTCAAAGAAAGTATTCTCTTCATTCAGCAGCCTATGAAATATTCCTGCATCAATAACACCAAGCGCAATTGAGTTTGCTCTAACTCCATTTACACCCTCCTCCTTTGCTATACCTTTGATTAATTGTTCAACTGTAGCCTTTGGTGCAACTGATAAAACATCTCCCGGTGGATATTTAAATAGCCCAGCGCTACTTATGAAAACAAGAGATCCTTGTGACTCCCTCAATATTTTGATGCTATGAGAAACTAAATTAAAAAATCCATTAATATCAGAATCAATAACTCGCCTCCATGTTTCAGGATCAATTTCAGAAATATATTTTTGCGGAATGTTAAAACCAGCAGCATTAATAATAGTATTTATTCCTTGATTACTCTCATTAATCTTGGATAAAGATGTCTTTACAGAATTCTCATTGGAAAGATCGAGCTGAATGGCGCTAACTTTTCCATTTAATTCTTCAACTATCTTAGTAGCTTCGTCTTTATTTGAATTATATGTAAAGACAACCCTCGCACCATGATTATGGAAAGTCCTTACACATTCTGAACCAACTCCACCTGTACCTCCTATGACTAGGACACATCCATCTTTAAAGTTTTTATCCATGTTTATCTCTCAAATGTGCTTATTGAGGTCATTATATCATCTAGTTTATTAAGGAACTTTACAGCATAAACTCCATTAATGATTCTATGATCATATGATAGTGACACAGGTAATATTTCGGTCTCCTGCGGATGCTCATCAATCATTTTGACTGATTTAAAAGTCTTTGAGACCCCTAAGATTGCTACCTCAGGTAGATTAATTATTGGTGTGAAAAATTTACCCTTGAATCCACCCAATGATGATATGGTGAAAGTACCACCTTTTAATTGATCGGGCCCTAACCGTCTTTTTTGAGCTTTATCAGCCAAACTTCTTATTTCATCTGAAATTTGCTCCACTGACAATTCACTTGCTGACTTAATGTTTGGAACAACTAATCCATAATCAGTGTCTACAGCAATTCCCATATTAATAAATTTCTTTTCATAATAGCCGTCTAGACCTTTACTGATAGATGAATTCAACAAAGGGAAATCATTTAATGCTGTTGTTACTGCGTAAACAATAAACGCTAATGGCGAAATTTTTTTATCTAAATTTTCTTCAAAAGTTCTTCTAAGTTTTGAAACTAAATCGAATTCTATTTCAGAGTGTTGTGTTACATGTGGGATGTTGTTCCATGAACCCAGCAAGTTATTTAATGAGGTGCTCTCAAATTTTGAGAATTTATTATATGTTACAGGGCCAAAAGAAGAAAAATCAATATCTGGCTGATCAAGCCTCAAGTTAGTAGTTTTTGACGTCAGGATTTCTTTATTGAACTGATGAAGATCGGACTTTAGAATTCTATTTTTAGGTCCAGTGCCTACAACCTTAGATAGATCAATTCCAAATTCTCTTGCCAACTTCCTTACTGCAGGACCTGCATATATTTTCGTATTCTTTTTACTAGAAAAATCTGCAGAAAGTTTGTTATCTTCTTCATTATCACTAAAAGTTCCCAAATCAGATTCATTTTGATTAAGATTGATTTCTTTTTTTTCATCAACTTGAATCGTTGCAGGAATTTCATTTGATTGAATCTCCTCAATCTCTGATAGATTCGATAAATCTTCAAGCTCCATTTCAATGAATGGCATACCTTTTGATACCTCGTCACCATTTGAAACAATAATACTAGTAATTTTTCCCTTGCTTGATGCAGGAATTTCCATTGCTGCTTTCTCAGATTCTAAAACAATTAAGGGGTCATCAATATTAACTTCATCTCCCTCATTCACACATATTTCTATAACCTCAAGATTATCTGCATCACCAAGATCAGGAATATTAATAACTTTTTTCAATCTTAAACTTCCCAAGGATGAAAATTTAATGGCCGTACTTTTAATTTTTTATAAATTTTTACTAACTCATCTTTAGATATCTTTTTACTCTTCCAGAGTGCATATGTTGCAAGTCTTACAATATTATTCGAATCGACTTCAAAAAATTCTCTTAGCATTTTTCTAGAATCACTTCTTCCAAAACCATCTGTTCCAAGGGTATAAAAATCATTCTCAAGAAATGCTCTTATTTGTTCTGGATAACTTCTCATATAATCTGTCGAAGCAACAATAGGCTGGTTTCTATTACCCAAAGTTTTTCTGAGAAAAGTCATTTCACTAAATGATGGATCATGTTGCTTTTGTCTATCATTTTCCATTCCATCTTTTCTTAATAAGTTAAAGCTGGTCACACTATAAACTTCAGCCTTTATCCCCAATTTATTAAGTTTATTTTTTGCATCAATAGATTCGTTCAAAATGGCACCGGATCCAAATAGCAATATATCAGGATCATTAATTGACTCAAGACAATAAATTCCGTTAATAATCCCCTCCTCACAGTCATTTGGCATGGGTGGTTGTAAGTAGTTTTCATTAGTAACAGTTAGGTAATAAAAAACGTTTTTTAAATTACAAAACATTTCCTCAATCCCATTTTTTACAATCATTGCAAGTTCATAGCTATAAGCTGGATCATATGACTTACAATTTGGAATTGTTGAGGACAAAATATGTGAGTGTCCATCTTGATGCTGTAGCCCTTCACCATTAAGTGTTGTTCTGCCAGACGTAGCTCCTATTAAAAAACCCCTTGCCTGCGAATCTCCAGCTGCCCAAGCTAAATCATGAATGCGTTGAAAACCAAACATAGAATAAAATAAGTAAATAGGAATCATGGGTTTATCGTAGTTTGCATATGATGTTGCCAATGCTAACCAAGCCGAGAACGCTCCAGCTTCAGTAATGCCCTCCTCTAGCATAACTCCTTGTTTAGTTTCCTTATACCACATAACCTGATCAGCATCCTCAGGTTGGTATTTTTGACCCTCTGAGGAGTAAATACCTATTTGCCTAAATAAGGCTTCCATGCCAAATGTGCGAGCCTCATCAGGTACAATGGGTACCACTCTTTCACCAACATTTTTATCTTTTATTAAATCAGTCATTAATCTGACAAATACCATCGTTGTAGAAACAGATTTACCATCTGAACCAGAGACATATTTACTAAATAATTCTGAATCAGGTTTTTCAATTGGCAGATCCTGAAATTTCCTTGCTGGTAAAAAGCCTCCCAGTTTTTGTCTGGTTTTCATGAGGTATTTTTGTTCTTTCGAGGATGAATCAAATTTTATATACGGGAGCATTTCTAATTCATTATCATTGACTGGTATATCAAATCGATCTCTAAAAGATTTTAAATTTTCTATTGTGAGTTTTTTAACTTGATGTGTAGTATTGTCTGCTTCCCTAGAACCTGTTCCATAACCTTTGGTTGTTAAAGCTAAAATTACAGTTGGTGCTCCTTTAGTGTTTATAGCTTTGTGATAAGCTGCGTATACCTTATATGGATCGTGACCACCCCGATTTAGCTTATAGATATCTTCATCACTCAGATCATCTACCATTTCTAAAACTTCCTTGTTTTGACCAAAAAACTTTTCGCGAGTATATGCTCCACCTTTTGCCTTGAAATTTTGAAGTTCTCCATCAACAACTTTATCCATTAGCTCTTGCAGAAGTCCTTTTTTGTCTCTTGCTAGGATTGGATCCCAAAGTCTTCCCCATATTACCTTAATCACATTCCATCCAGAGCCTCGAAACTCTCTTTCAAGCTCCTGAATTATTTTATGATTACCTCGAACTGGTCCATCGAGTCTTTGTAAATTACAATTTACTACAAAAATTAAATTTTCAAGGCTTTCACGTCCAGCTAGACCTATTGCACCTTTTGATTCTGGTTCATCCATCTCACCATCACCACAAAAAACCCAAACTTTTCTTGTTCCCCTGTCTATTAAGTTTCTTGCTGAAAGATACCTCATGACATGCGCCTGATATATTCCCATTATTGGGCCTAAGCCCATTGAAACAGTTGGAAATTGCCAATAATCTGGCATAAGCCACGGATGAGGATAGGAAGATAAGCCAGGTTTTTTAACTTCACGTCTGAAATTATCTAAATCATCTTCACTAAACCTCCCCTCTAAAAAGCTACGCGAATAAATTCCTGGAGCACAATGACCTTGAAAATAAATTAAATCTGCTTCACCGCTATCATAACCCTTAAAAAAATAATTGAATCCAATGTCATATAAAGTAGCAGCTGATGAAAATGTTGCTATATGGCCACCTAAGTCGTCCTCTGATTTATTTGCCTTTAGGACCATTACTAATGCATTCCATCTGATATAGGATCTGATCTTTCGTTCAAGAAATAAATCTCCAGGCATTCGTGCTTCCTCATTTACAGGAATTGTATTTCGAAAATGAGTGGTTAAGTTATATGTCGGGATAGTTCCATAAGATGCTAATCTGCCAGCTAGCATGCTAAGAATTTTAGATGCTCTGTCCGTGCCAGATTCATTTATTACGTTATCAAGAGCTTCGAGCCACTCAGATAACTCAATATCAAGTTCGGGAGAATTTTTATTTTTCAAAATTAAACCTGTTTATTTATTATATTACTCTTGATGAAAATAGGCTAAGTTAATATATTAAGTAATCAAATTAATTATTTTATAAAAGGAATAAACAATGAAATTTTCATATCACCCATCAATGTGTAATCCATCATTTTATCTTGAGCTAGGTAAGACAGCTGAAGACGCCGGATTTGATGTTATTACATTCCCTGACAGTATTTGCTATCCAAAAGAATGTGATTCAACATATCCATATAATGATGATGGAAGTAGAGAATTTCTTGATGGGGTACCCTTTTTAGAGCCATTCTCTATTATTCCAGCAATTGCAGCCATCACAGAGAAATTAGAATTTTCAACATCGGTTTACAAACTTGCTCCTAGACAAGCAGTCACTACAGCTAAATTTGTTACAACACTTGGGGTGATGACAAATAACAGATTTCATTTTGGTATAGGAGTAAGCCCTTGGTATGAGGATTTCTTAGCTACTGGAGAGAGATGGGAGAAACGTGGTAAGAGAATGGATGAGCAGATTACGATTCTTAGAGGATTAATGGGTGGTGATTATTTTGGATTTAAGGGTGACTTCTATGACATTCCTGACCTAAAACTATGCCCTGTGCCATCTCAGCCTGTTCCTATTCTTATTGGAGGACACTCTAAGCTTGCACTCAAAAGAGCCGCCAAATTAGGTGATGGTTGGATTAGTGCAGGTATCAGTTTGGAGGAAACAAAGGAATTCATAGATCAAATAAATTCTTATAGAGAAGAATTTGGTACTCTTGATCATCCAAATTATCAGTTTCAAGTAATGGGTGAAGCTGCATATTCACCTGACGGAGTTAGGGCTTTAGAAGATCTTGGTGCAACTGAAGTAATAGTTGCATTCAGAAATGCATATGAAGGTGGTCAGGATGAAAGAACACTTGATAGCATGAAGGCTGAGATAGCCTGGTATGCTGACGAAGTTATAAACAAATTTCGAAGTTAGTGGTCGGGATGGCCGGATTTGAACCGACGACCACCACACCCCCAGTGTGGTGCGCTACCAAACTGCGCTACATCCCGAAATCTAAGCTAAATAATAGTGCAATTATTTTAAAATCAAAAATTTTTAATTATTTTAAATGATGTTAGAATATACAGTTCATTAATTTTTACCATGAAAGTAAGTGATAAACATTTCATTAATTTTGCATCACAAGTGAACTTAGTGTCATGTTAGTGAATGTTAAGAAGAAAAAAGGTGTTGCATTTATAAAAAATGTGTATAATGCCCATAATTAGAGGAGTCAAAAAGCATGGCTAAAATAAGGTTCAAGTTAAGATATTTTCTAAGTTTACTAGTGCCGTTTTTCGGTGGTGCGGTTTCAACTCAAGCATCTGATTCAGATGTTGTAGATGAACCAAAAGCAGCCGGATCAGAGGAAGCAGCTGCTGAAGCTGCTAGCGGAGGTTCACTTAGTGCTGGAGCTATTGCTGCTGCTGTAGCTGCCGCTGCTGCTATTGCAGCTGTTGCCGATTCAGGAAGCGGTGGTGATGCTGCGCCTGCACCAACACCTGCACCTACACCTGCACCAACACCTGCACCTACTCCTGCACCTACTCCTGCACCTACACCTGCACCTACACCATCGCCAACAATTATGGTAAATGCAGTTGTAACTGAGCAGCAGGAAGTTACAAAAACAGTTATCGTGCCAGTCACAACTGAAACAACTACTAGATCTGAAGTTAATACTACAACTGATTCTGCAGTTACTACTGAGGTGACAATGTTGTCAAGAGTGAATACTACAAGTAGATCAACTTCAAGTACTGTTACCCTTACTCAAGCTACTCAATCTGGGACTCCTTATGATACTAGCATTTACGAGAATACCCTGAAGACTGAGAATGACGGTGTTGCTGAACCTGGAGAATATTATTATGTAGAGGTTCCAGTTGAAGTTGACTCAGAAATGATTGACTTCGTTGAGGTAACTGTTCTAACTGACGGCATTGAGACAATATCTACAACATATGAAGTTGATGCAGTTGTCGAAGTTACTGTAGATACTCCAGTCGAAACGACAAATGTTGAAGACGTAGCAGTTAGTGTTTCACAAACTGCCCCAGCGCCTTAATTCTTAAAATTTATAATAAATATCCATTTCAATCTCAGGTAGATTGGGATGGATTTTTTGTTTTGAATAAACAACGAAATCTAGGTCATTAACTCTATAGATATTTTTCCAAGTTGATTTTAATGGTAGATTAAAAATTGTTTCAGTATATTGTTTCAGATTTCCCTCTATTTGTTTCTCTTCAATTAAAAACTTTTGCTCAATGAATGCTTTAGGATCATAAAACATAACATCATAATATCCTGAAGAGCTCTCAAGATTAAAGAGGTAATTTATTGCTTCAAAGTTATAAATTAAATCTCTCGTCTTAATAATCTTTCCATTTGAGGTAATTAATTTTTCAGAATCTGAAGAAATCCAATGATAGTTGTTCTGTGAATCGATCTTCTCAAGAATCATTATTACACTTGCTGACCTACCAAGATTTACCCTTGCAAAAGAATAATCTATAGATTCAATTAAATTGTCATCAACTTTAATTTTTTCAACACCAAGAATGGCATTTCTTGCAAGTGGTATTACTTGATTATAAGAAATATATGCACAATTGCTAACAACCAAACAAAGGCTAATAATAAAAATTCTAATCATAAAGATCATCCCAATCTCTGTTAATATTTAAGAATTGTCCTTGCTCTGTAACACCATAAAGGGTGTGAGTATGCTTCAGTGATGCTGCACCATCCCTTGTAAGAGGTCTTAATCCAAGTCCGACAGCTCCTTTTGAGTACTTATCAAAAAAAGACTCTACAGGAATAAAAAAATAGAACCCTTTATCAAAACTTCCTTCACCAAACTCATATTCTGAGATATCAGTTAATGAGAAAAATACTCCCATCTTTGCACCACTCTTGAATCTTCTAGAAAAATCAAAATTAATGCCAGAGTCTTTAGCTAAAAATCTGCCGCCTCTAATTGCAAACAAAACCTGAGTTTTAGGTTCTTTATAAAAAAGATTAATAAATCCAGTTACAGTTTCGTAGTCTAAAAAATCAAATTTCATGTCATATGCTCTTTGTTTTGTTTGCCATGCTTCTGCACCAATTGCAAAGTTTCTAAAAAATGGCCTATATAAAATTTCACCTCCAGCTGCAGCATGCATATTTTCAACATAACCTGCAGTCAACTTAGCATAGAAATCATTCCCAAATTTAAAAAATCTATCTACCTGAAAAGTATCTAGCGTAAAGCCTCTCCCCTCCCTTAAATAAGAGACAATATCTGTCCTAACATGTGGTAAAACACTGTCAGATGCTAGCTTTAAATTTGCAAAATTATCAGTTAGGCCATATGAAGCAGAAGCTTTAACTGAAAAATTCCTTGCAAGAGATACCTCTGCTTTACCTGAAAGTCTTAAATTACCGAAGAAAAATCCATCTGGCCCACCGAGCTGCATTCTTAAGGTTGGTACAATTGACCAGAAAAGCTGAGGGAACTCTACCTTTGGAGTAAAATCATATTCTTCTCTTTGATAATTGAATGGTGTTATTTCGACATCTTTTAAAGCTACAAGTGGAGTATTTGTATTGATATTTTGAGCAAAATCATCCCTATCAATTTTAACTTTAAACATTCCTAGGCCACCATTAACATTTCCAACCTCAAAGGTCTTAATTTTTTCTGGAGAAATTTCATCAAGCACTCTAAGTACTCTTCCTGTGGACCTCATCCAACTAGCATGCTTTGACTGTGAATATACAACTGTAAATGTATTATCTGTTACTTGAGCTGTTTGGAGCTTTAAATCTCTTGGATTTAAATGCAACAATGATGCTTTATAAAGATTCTCATCACTGCGAGTAGTGACGATTTTATATATGTCTTTGTCAGGCACCTCAACATGATTATCTTTCTTTTTAATAAGTGGCATTTTCCTCCCGAAATCTGCTTGAAAGGAAAAACCAAAACTTAAAGTATGACCTTTGACATGAAATAACTTCAAATGAAAATTTTCAGTAAGTGGATAAACTACCCCGAAATTTATTTTTGAGCTAGGCTGCCGAACATTCTCAAAAGCAAAATTAAATGATTCTCTACCGAAAGGGAATCCTTCTTTTTCATAATCGGTTGAGTCATACTCTATCTTAAATCTTGCGCCTCTTAAATTTGGTAAATAAACTTCGACTCCACCAAAGATTCCTACCTCCCTACCACTTAAATAATTTCCTACGCTAAACTCACCACCCTGCGTTTCGTTATCACTGACGTCGCGTACATCAAATCCATCATCAATATACCTAAAAGGATTTTTGAAACCATTATCAGAAAAAGTTCCCCAACCCATACCAAGAGTAAAATCAAGATTATTAAATCTTTTCGAAGCTACAATATACTCAGCTGAAAAAACACCTGTACCTGCTAAATCTCTTGCACCAAATGCTACTGCTGGTAAGTAGTTACTTTCTTTAAGAAGGAGAAATTTTGCGTCAAAACTTTTATCTTTATATGTTTGATCTCCGCTAAATTCAGGAGAAAGACTATATAAAGCATTATCAACATCGGTATATTGGTATGAGGCCTCAAACCAGTTAAATGGAGTACCAATTATTGAACCTCTTTGATATGGGTCGACATTGCTAAAGTTAAATGCCACAGATCCTTCGGGCATCAATCTTGCAGTGGGCATCTGTATAAGACCAACAGTCCCGTTGTTGCTATGGCTTGGATATTTAGAATATGGATAAATATAGTTACTTAAGTCAGCAAATACATTCATTGAAAATAGAAGCACCATTAAAGAAATATTCCCTCTCAAGAAATATTTCATCTGATTTTAATCTGAGATGCTGTTTAATGAAGCAATAGTCAACGCCAGACTACTTAGAATTGGTGAGACTGTAGAAGCATATTGAATACCATCAAGTTTTCCGACGTCTTTTGGAGCATAAACAATTGTTCCAGGGTAAATAGGAATATTCCTTGGTAACAAAGAAAATTTACTCACTACATAATTATTTGCTGTACCATCTGGATCAATTACAACCAACTCTTTATAGGCCGAATCTTTGAGACCGCCAGCTGATTTAATATAATCCATAAGATTCATTTCATTACTGTATTTGAGAGTTGTCGGTAGTTGAAATTCACCAAACATGTATACAACCTTTTGAAGTGAAGGCACTATAATGCGATCATTATGAAAAAGAACAATATCGTGTTCTGAATCTTGTATCTTGTTAATAGAAAAATCTGTAATGATTCTTCCAGTGTATAGTTTTGATCTTAACTCCTCAGCAAGAAAATCTAACACCTCCCTTCCAACATTTGCATTAGATCTACCAATATTTGAAACAATATAATTTATTGTCTCTGAGTAATTTAATTGTGCAAATCGTTTTTCTTTCTCAACTGCATCCTCTCGAAATAGTGCAGCTCCATAAACATATGCTCCATCTCTATAGCCTCCAGCTTTATTCACTAAATCAAATAATGTTTCTCGTTCATTTAAATAATAGACACCAGGTCGATTTACAAATCCGGTAATTTCAACTCTATTTATGCCTAATATTGCTGTTTTGTATGATGGTACTCTTATAGAGTCTCTTGGTTTTAAGTTTACTGTCATTAAGTTTATGAGATTTATGGTGCCTTCATTTTGAGAATCTAAATCATGTCTTTTTATTTCGACATATTCAAAACCTGAATGCCCCTCAGAGAATCCTCCAGCAAAATTGATTACATCATTTACAGTTTCACCATCAATAATTTCAAAAATTGCTGGATAAGCAACTCCACCTGTCACAGGAACCTCAAAAGATTTAGGTTGAACAAAAATTATATCGCCTGTTCTCAGTGTTGTAGAAAATTCAAACTTTGCGTTAACAAAAATATCATATAAATCATAAACATTTAAGATTTCGCCATCTCTCTTATGCTCAATTCTCCTAAAAGAACCAGCTTCAGATATTCCACCAGCAGCATTAAGTGCACTTAAAAAATTTGATCCTCCCGGGAGTGTAAATATTCCAACTGTTTCAACACCACCAATCATTAATACTTGAACATCTCTCATTTCGACAAGTGTGAGATAACTATCAACACCAACAGTCTTGGATTCTATAAATGATTGCACAAGCTTTTCTGAATCATTAAGAGATTTTCCAGCAATATATATTTTACCAAGTTCAGGAATTAAGATTGATCCATCACGTTGCACAGTTAATTCTAATTCATCAGCTAATTTACCTGTTAAAAGGAGATTAAACTCATCTCCAACATCTACAAGATAGTCTGATGATATATTTGGAACATTTACCGGCATAAATGATGATTGGATTGTAGTAAAGAATGCTTCTCCGAACCTATCAATTCCACTAGATGTTGAGTCCTGATCATCGAACCTTTTCTCTAGCGCAATAAGCTGATCTTTTAACTTTTGCAAAATAACCTTATTTTTTTCAATGGAAGTCTCGGACTGAAATAAGTCTTCTAATTCTTTCTCAGCATCAACTTCATTTTGTACCTCGCCTTGTTCTTATATTTAATTTTCATTAAATATGTCTCTTGTAAAAATAACTCTTTTTTCTAATTTATTAAGAAAATTATCCCCTCTATTAGCAATTATAATTTCACTCTTGTTTAAGAATTCGTCCATCTTCGTAGTAAAAGAAATGTTTTTCTTTTCTCTAAATACGTCAACTGGTTTTTTATCAAATATCAGTATTCTTTTATTTGCAATTAAAAGCATATCAATAATGTCTAAAATTGCAGCAGATCTTGAATTTGATGAGCCTTTTTTCATATCTAATTTATAAACACCAATATTATCTTTATTCTCTAAAAGGATCTGATCTACAATGAATTTCTTTCTTGTTTGATTTGATTCAACAACTGCTTGAATAAGATTTTGAGGTACATCTTGATAACTAGATAAAAGTTGTTTTGAGTCTTTAGGTAAACAATAGCCACCATAACCAAAGGAGGGATTATTGTAATAGTTTCCAATTCTTTGATCTGCACAAATTCCATTTATGATTTTCTTTACATCCAATGTTTTGATCAAACTAAATGTGTCTAGCTCATTAAAAAAAGCTACTCTCATTGCAAGGTAAGTGTTTGCAAAAAGCTTTACTGCCTCAGCCTCCGAGGAAGACATATAAATCACATTTGGTTCATTTAAGGCGATCTTTGTGAAAATACTAGCAATGTTTTTGCAACTGTTTATTTCATCTCCAATTATTATTCTTGAAGGATAAAGATTATCTTTCATTGCATTAGCCTCTCTTAAGAATTCAGGTGAAAAAATAATATTTTTATTGTTAAATTTTTTTCTTGCTTTTTCAGTAAATCCAACAGGTACTGTTGATTTAATTAGTATGGGGCTTTCTATGGTTACCTTTGAAATCTCTAAAATTACGTTCTCAACAATCTCAGTATCAAAGTTATTGGTTTCATTATCATAGTCTGTTGGAACAGCAAGAATAAACAAATCGTGTTCTAATACTCCCTCAAAAATTGATTTTGCTTTAAATTGGAGTTCTTTATTTTTCAAATCATTTATATTGAAGTCCTTAAGAAAGACATTCTTATTATTGATTAAATCAATCTTTTCCTGATCTTTCTCATAAAATGTTATTTCATAGAACTGTGATAGTAGAATTCCAAGACTGCTACCAACATAACCTGCACCAAAAATGGCTATTGATTTTATATTCATTATTTTACAATTTCATAAATGTTTATAAAAATTCTGTTTTTTCCACTGCCTGCCATGTTACTAAAGCAATTTGTAACATTTGAGTCTTTTTTAAATGAATATTTTAATTTTGAATTTACAGAATAAGAATTCTTGATATCCTCCAAAAAGTTTATGGAAAGATAGTCATTTTTTGCGTCACCACAAAGATCAGAGTTTGCACAAATTATCATAAACGAAGAATTTTCAGATTGATCTAATTTTCTTTTTGTATGTAAGTATGTATATGGGGTTTCATTGATCCATTTTCTCGAAAAATTATTATTAATATATGGAAAAAAGTTTAAATTAGTAGTGTGGCCATATGCAGCAATATATTTTACGTTATTTTCTTTTATGAGTGATTCAATGTTCACAAGCTGAAATCCGTCACGTCTTGATTCACGAATTTCATCAAAATTAAAAAAATATAGACTTAAGCTGATGCCAAGAATAACGCTAGAAAGTATTAATTTAAAATTCTTTAATTTCTTACCCAGCATAGATGATATTAAATAAATACCACTAGAGACGAGCACGATAACTACTGGTAACAATGCGAGTGAGTGTCTTGTGGGACTAAAAGTAAGCTTTTGTATAACTATCAAAAAAATCCATGTCAAAATGCTGATTAAGATAAAAATACTTAACCTTCGGAAATTTTTTCGTTTAACTAAATTATAAAATCCTATTACAGAAATTAATAATACTAAGGCTACATAAAAAACTGAAAATCCATTAAGTTCCGATGTAAACCCAAGAATTCCATATAGCACTTTGAAAGAATTAATAAAAAAAAATTCAAAAGTATAAAATAAGCCTTCTAAAATATTATTTGCCTCTGGTTGATATAAAAATTCTCCATTAGGTCCTGCATTCCAATGTACTCCAGGATTCATCGCAAGTCGCTCTTTTAAAAAAATAAAATAAATTAAAATCACGGATAAAAGATTTATTAATAGTGCTGGCAATAGCTTAATTGCCTTGAGTGTAATGTTTTCATTTTTGCTACCTAACAAAATTGCAATATAAAAAGCTGGTAAAAAGAATAAGACTTGATATTGCGCTAAACACAAAACTGAAAGAAAAATGCCTGCTAGACAAGATCTCCTAATGCTAAATTGACTAAAATTTATTTTCAGCATGATATGAATCATTATCAATATTGATAAAACGCCGAAAATGAAGTTTTCGCCCTGAGATGAATATATTAGAAACATCCAAGATGTTGTTAAAAAGAAAAAACCAGTAACTGTAAATATATTTCTGAAAATCTTATCCTCAAAATTATTTGCAATCTTAAGAATCATTAACAGACATAAGAATGAAAATATTAATGAGGGTAATCGTGACAAAATTAAAAAAGATTCATATGAATTCGAAAACAAAATTAAAATACCAGTCAGCAAAAATTGTAGTGGAGCAAATGTGCTTATCAAAGCTATACTCATTGCACCAAGAAACACTTTCGTGAGTGTGAAAATGATTGGGATATCTAAAGTTGAAGATGCTATTGTCAATAAAAAGTCGTTTGAAATGTACTTTTGTATCTGTTGAGAAAAAAAGTATTCGTCATATTGCTGAATAACATTTAAAAGGTAAGGACCAAACAAATCATCATAATGTGTAAAATGACTTGGAATCACTATAAATCGACTAATTACAAAAATAATAAAAAGAATGGATAATATAAATTGAACCGAAAATATGTTGCCTAAAAATTTATTCATAATTTTCTTGCTGTTTTATCTATATAAATAAGGGTTCTTTTAATCAATTTTAACTTATTGCTTAGGCTACCACCTCCACCCTTAGCTTCACCAAATCGTCTTTTTGAAAAATTAACATCAAAACTTTTTATTTTGAGTGACTGTATTCTTGCTTCTAATAAAATAAAAAGATCTAGTGAGAAATCGGTAGGTGGTTTTTTCATAGTAATTAATTTGTTAAAAAATGTTTTTTTAAATATCTTTGGTTGCGCATTGATATCTGGTATCCAAAAACCACATCTTATTAATACATATATCGACATACCAAATGTAAAGAATTGATCTAACAGTGGTCGTGATTTTCTTTTTCCTTTAAGAATGATGTCCTGAGTATCAGAGCATGTCATTAATTTATACCCATGGATTAAGTCAATAAGATCAGTCTGCAAATCAGCATGTGTCCATGCCAATAGTTCATATTTTGCACTTCTCAAACCCAAACATATATCTCCACCATATCCATTTGCTTTTTCACTCCTTATTAGGTTTATGTTCGTGTATGCATTTTCTGATATTGCTTGATCTATCTTATCTGGAGTTCCATCATTTGAGTTACCATCAACAATATTAATTTCATATTCAAAAGATGCTTTCTTTGCAAAAAAATTTATCTTTTTAAATAGTGGTTCTATATTTTCAAGTTCATTGAAAACTGGAATTACAATTGATAGTCCTAAATTAGATATTTTCAACTTCATTGTTGAATGATAATCTTCATAATCTTTTGGAGTACCCCAACACAGATAATCAACATCTATTATTCTTACTACCTTCTTATCCTTAAGATAAAAATTGATCAATTCATCAATATAAAATTTTTCTTTTTTACCAAATCCCTCTTGAATCATACTCTCAAGATAAGCCAAGAATTCAATTGAATTTTTGAACCAAAACATTCCTGTGGTGGCATGATCATCTAAGTAATTTTTACTAATTGGTTTTTTGAATGATAGTGACTTCACTAAACCTGTTGAATGGTTCATTTCTAACCAACTATGTGCAGATGGATTATTTTTTATATTTAGATCCCCAGAATGTGTTAAGACTATGGCATCTGCAATATCTTTTAATTTGTTAAATTTTTTATTATCAATAAAAAATCCATTGTCACATGCTCCAATAAACAGCTCATCTTGTTTCATTAAAAATTCTCTTGCAAGAAAGCATCCATAAGCTTGGTCAAGCTTCACATGATCATGAATAAAAGTAACGTTTTTTATTTGCTTTCTTATGGCACTCTCCAAGCCATTTACGCAGTGTTCATAATCGTTAACACAAACTACTTTACTATATTTATTATTTATCCAAGGAATACTTAAAAGTGACGCAAGTGCCATTGGATATCGTTTTCCATCATTAAATGAGGTTACAGGTAGCATTACTTTGTTGACTTTATAACCAGCATCAAAAAAACGAGAACTTTTTCCTCCCATTGGTATCAGATTAATCATAATTTTTTAAAAAGCTCCTAGTGTTCCAAAATATATACTCTTCAAGATCAGCAGGAGTCCCCCATTGACAAAAGAAGTTTACAATTGGAGGTGTTAACACTGTCAAATTATCCTGTACCATAAAATTGAAAGGCAAGCTCATGTAGTATTCATTATTTATGCTTTGCTTGCTGTTAATTAATTTATTGCAATATTTTTTACATAATTCTCCAGTCTTAAAATAATATAGGCCAGGAGATGTTAAATCATTGAACTTGCATGCATGCATTTGGTGTTTTTCTTGAATCTTTATCATTTTGTGATTTTTATCACTTTTACATGTTGCATATAAATTTTCAGGATGTAGTAAATGAGGATGAAATCCTGTATAGCAAGGAATAACTCCATCAGGATCATTTTTTTTTATGAGTTTATTGAACTTTTCTATGTCCCATAAGGCATAGAAATCGCAGTATGAAACCATTACAGGTTCTTGTAAGCGATTATCTTTATTTAAATAATTACATACATCGTAAGCAGGCCCTTTCTTTTTCCAAGATTTAACTTTGTGAATCTCAATGTTTTTACAAAACTTTTTTATCTCTCTTACAACATAACTATATTTTTTTGCATGAAAATCACGGATGATGATTTCTATTTTATAATTTGGAAACATCTTACATACCCAAAACAAGATTGGTTTGCCATGTACTCTTATAAACGGCTTTAATTTTGAATAGCCTGCTGATTTAAATCTTGATCCATGCCCAGTCATTGGAATAATTATTCTCATGATTGTTCCCAAATCTCCGGAAATTTTGTACACACCGCATCAACATCAAAATTTGAAATATATAATTTGTATTGTTTTACAGTATCCAGTGATTCACCTTGAAGTTCAGGAGACACTATACAAATATTAAAGTTGGCTTCTTTTAATTTACTATAGCTTTCCTCAGTTAAACAATTAGTCTTAAATCTATCAAGCCATACCCATCCAACTTTATCTTTAAAGCTTAAAGCATACTCAACGGGCTCATAATCAGAGAATCTTACAGCCAAATTATCTTTATGAATTTCAGAACTATTGGAATATTTTACTAAATAGGGTTGACTCATATCTAAAAAAAACCATGATTTAATTTTGTTTCGAACCAAAAGTTTAAGGCACTCATTTTCAATTCCCTCTGTTTTCAAATTAATAATTAATGTTCCTTTTAGTTTATATTCAGAAAGGAATAAGCTAAATTTTTCAGCATTGCTTCCATGAAAGGGATCGTGATTTAAAACAACCTCATTTTCATGATATCGCACGTCTACTTCCACTCCATGCTCAACATTAATATTTTTCAATTCTTTATAAGAATTAATTCTATGACAAATTATTTTCATTTTTGTTTCAAATTTAATCTGTATTTTTCTGAATCCATTGACCTTATATAGTCGATTAATTGAGATTTTAGGAATAATGGAGTAAGTCCAGAACTATTTATTTGCACAAATATGTAATTTGCGGCCGCAAAGTTTTCTTTAAAACCATCTGAGTCTCTGTCACCTGAATCAGAAAATACAATTTGATCAGGAAACAAACTCTTCTCAAAAAGAATCGGATCTATATCTTGATTATTCTCAAGTATAAATTTTGGCAATGATAATTCTTTTTTTACATTTGCAGAAATATTTTTATGTATCTCATAACAACTTTCAAGGTTATCTGAAGCTGTAATTAAGCCATGATTTTGGAGAAATAGTATGCATATATCATCATTCATCTTATTGACAATTGATTTTATTTTCATACTAAGCTTCATACCAGGTGCAATGGTCCCTATAAATAACGAATCTGGATATAAAGTTTTTAAAATTGATTTACCTTCCTGTGAGCAAAGCAATACATTTAAATATACTGGGTGAGAGTGCAATACGAATTTTCTAGGGATAATTGCATGGAATCCTGATTCCATTGAAGGCCTTCCATTCCCAGATTGAACAAATTTGTTGATTTCCTTGCTATATTTTGTTTCTGTATCAACAGGCGTATCATGATAATTTTTCACATCCTCATAATTTAATATGCAAAATCCTTTTTGAAGAGAAATATCTCTTAAAAATGTGCCTGAAGATTTCACAGCCATTAATTGTGAGTTAATCTTCTGAGATGTGTTGCCCCCTCCTGCTTGCACGAGTGATAAATCACTTCCTAATTTAGATGAAACCTCTACAAATTCGCTAAGATCATTCAACTTTTGCTGCCTCAAAAATCAAAAAAGATATTGTCACAACCATTAGGCCAAAGGTATTGGGTTCAATTCTAGAATCTAATATTCCTAGCTCGCTAAGACCAATAATGTTTTCATTAAGGAATTTTTCTATCATCTCACTTGTTGGCTCACCTGATATTAATAACTCTTGTAAATCATTATGAATAAATTTGTGATCTAGGGATACTTCAGGATAAAAAGCAAAAAATTTCAATAATGAATTTACTGACAATGAGTTTGGAAAAATGATTCTATAATCATACTCTTCGTCTAGCGATGATCCATCTTTTACTATAGTTTCAATGATAAGGTCAGCAAATTTAATTTGTGATGAGATATATGTATCAGAATCAATTTCTCTTTCTTTAATTTGGGCTTCCACATCAGACTTTGTCTTGCCTCTTTCTAAAGTATCTCTATTTATTTTCCAAAGATCATTTAATTCTTTTGAGGGATTCAAAAAGATTTTTAAATCGAATACATCTCTTTGCGTTTTTATAAAAAATGGGTGGAGACCTTCGTAAAAAATAACGTTCGTACTAGCAATCTTCCGAGGATCGTCAAACTTCCCGCTCTCATGATTATATTTACGGCGATAAATTCTTTTGCCATTTAAGAGATCTTTAAGTGAATTGAGCTCCATATGAAGTTCATTAGCTTTGGGATCCAAATGTGTAAATTTTGTCCAATTTTCATCACCCCTTTCCCATTTATGCAAATCATCACCATTTAAAATGAGAGAATGATTATTGCCAAGAATACTTACCAGTGCTTTTGATAACTTGGTTTTTCCTGATCCAGAATTACCTCCAATTCCCACCAAAAAGGGCTTTGAAAATATTTTTAAATTAGCAAGATTAAGGATTCCATATCTGTATATCCAGTAACAACTTAAAATCAAAAGCGCAATCAATGTGCTATGAAAAATATTCTTCAGATATGAGTTATCAAATGCCAGAATTATATTATTGTTACCAACAGGATACGAAGGATACAAAATAAAATATAGGAAATAACTTAGTTGGAGAGATATTATCAAAAAACTTGAATTTAAATTATTTTTTATTTGTAAATAAAATAGAAATGGCAAAAACCAGAAAAACCAACCTTCCGAAGGTGCCGTAAATACTAAAAAAATACCCATAGCAAAGCCTAAAAATGTGAGGAACGAATTTTTATTTAGATTGGTAATGTAAAGTGAACTAAAAAATAAAAAGATGTATGCGATTGGTAAAAGATATATCTCAGCAGAACTTAAGAAAATTGATGATTCAAAGATTTGACCTTGAGTACTATTATTGAAAACCATCTCAATAAAATAGGAGTCAGTTAAAAAAGGTAAGTTTATTAATATAAAGCTTAAACTTAATAAAACTAAATAAATAAAAACCTTAAAAAGCTGCAATTTTTGAGAAATCAAGAAGACCAATAAAAACGGTATGATAATTGCGATCATTGTTTTTGTGGATAATGCAAAACCTAAAAATATAGCAGACTTATTTAGTTGATTTTTAAACAGAAAATATAAACTTATGAAAAGAATTGAAATTGGAACAATATCTAGCTGACCATAAAAATATGATATGTAAAATAAAACAGGAGATAGCCAATATAAAACAAGTAACTTTGTTATTGACTTATGATTAAGCCAAGATTTGATTACATAAAATAAAATAATGTCACAAAATAATATAGGTATCTTTAGAATCCAACTTGATAATTCAAATACGGATATTGTTTTGAGTAAAAATATCAGGAGACTCAGAACATAAAGCATTCCAAGTGGATACGGAAATGGTTCCAACGTTTCGTCCGAAAAAAATTTATAAGGATTATCGAAATTACTTTCAGCATAGTAACTTACAAATGGAAAAAATAAATCATCCGTGACAACAGAGGAAAAAATTATAATAGTGAAAATTTTTACTAAAAAGCCACAGAAGAAAAGAATGTAGTCTAATCTTGAATCTAATCTAAGCTTGTAAATGAATTGATTCAATACCGGCATTGCTCGCACCAATTATATCTTTTTCATAAGAGTCACCGATCATTATTACATCATTTGGTTTAAGTTTCATTTTAAAAAGCGCTAGATCAAAGATTTCAATATGTGGTTTTTCTTTGCCAGCCTCTTCAGAGGTTACAAGAAAATCAATTAAGTGAACTATATTCATTTTTTTAAGTTTCATGACTTGAAAAAGATATTGCATGTCAGTGACAGCTGATATAGTTTTTTTGTTTTTTTTGCATTGTTCAAGAAAACTTACAATATGTTCATATGGTTCTATATTTTCTAGAAATTTATCCCAATATAATTTTTCATAATTCATTGCATGAACATATGTATTTTTAAACCCTAGTTCATTAAACAAAAGATCAAAAGCAAGGGCTCTTGATCTGCAAGCTGACAATGGACTTAAAGCTTCAGTAATTTTATTTCGTGCATTTCTGTAAAGAGATTTAAATTCGTTAAAATCTATGTCTACGCTGTCGTATTTTGTAATCTCTTTATGACATCCCATTAACGCATTTAAATGATTTGGCTCGTATTTATAAATAGTATCGTCAATGTCAATGAGTATGCCTTCAATTTCATCAAGCCTTATATCATTTAGCAAGACTTCATTTTCTGTAGACATAATACTTCAAACAAATAAAATTAAAGATCATTGAGAACATAGTCGCTATAATAACAGCTGAAAATTTTGATAAATTCATATCGATCTCAAATATTAAAAACAGTTTAATTGATAGTGCGTTAACCGTCACATTAAGTAACATTGAGACTAGGTAAACTAGCAAGTATTTGATTAGTGTATTTGATGAGTATTTTGCTTCTTCAAAAGTATAAATTGTGTTTAAAAGGTATCCGATTAGCGTTCCTATCAAAAAACTAATAGCTTTCGAAGTATTAAGTTCTAATCCAGAGAAAGTGAAAAGATAATAAGTTGATATATCAGAGAAAAAAGCTATAAGCCCAACAAGAAAAAATTTTTTAAATTCTTTTGTTGTACTCATATTATTGATTAAGATCTTCAATTAAAATTTGGTTAAATAACTCAATATATTTTTTTGAAATTACTTTCTGCGAACAAAGATTCTTAGCTTTACTCCTTGTTAGGTTTTTGAAATCGATTTTATTCTGATTCTCTAGTACCCAATCTATGCCTTTAGCTAAATCTGATGTATCAAAAGGAATTGCGACATAACCATTGATTTTATGTTCAATAAGCTCAGCATTGCCACCAACACCGAAGGCTACTACAGGTTTGCCTGATGAAAATGACTCCAAAATTGTATTAGAAAAATTTTCATGAAGACTTGGAACTACTACAATATCTGATAAATCATAAATTTGATTAAGAAAATTGTTATCATCAATTTTGTTTAATAATATCGCATCGGCTAAACATGTTTTTAGCTTATCTGGAACTTCATCTTCAACACCGAAGACGATTAATTTATAGTTTGATGTTTTCATCTTTTTTAAAGCCTTTGCAAGGAGTGAAAAACCTTTATTTTCATCAGTGAGGGGATTATTTGCACCAAATAATATTAATTTTGTATGTTCATCAAGATTTAAATGATTTTTGAAATTATTTTCACTTAAAGGTCTAAATTCATTAGTATCAATTGGGTTTGGAATGTGAAAATGTTTTCGATCATTCATAATCAAGCTTAATTCAGACTTTGAAGAAATCCATTTTGATGGGCCAACTATGTAAAGGTTCTTCTTTAAATCAAATAATCGTTTCTTGTAAAAAAACCATAATCCATCATTTTTTAATTCTGGATAATGGTATGTAGTATCCTTTTTTAAAGGAAAGTCTGTGTGAATTCCATTACTAAATGGCCAGTTATCATGAAGGGTCCAAACCACAGGCGCTTTAATCTTTTTAATATCTCTTATTGAGAGTGTGTTATTACATACCCAGTGGAGATTTACTATGTCCGCATTGAAACTATTGATCATCTTAGTAATGCCAAAAGATCCAAAAAAAGAGAAACTAAAATTATGTTTTGGTTTATTTATCAGACGTAGATATAACTTTTCCAGATTATTGGTTATAAAATTAATAAATCTTATTAAAGGTTTCTCATTGCAAGAAAACATTAAATACTCAACATTTTTATCTTGAACTAGCATTTGACAATCAACATCTTCTTTAAGAGATTTAAACAACCTTTTCGCTGCAATAGACGCACCTCCTTGATCCTTGAAAGCACTTACAATTAAAACTCTCATCAAAATTCAGAAAATTGAGATTTCCACGTATCAATTGCATCATATGGTATCGAAAGTGCTGTTTCATTATTTGATGAGATAAATTCATGCACTGATTCAAAATCTCCCCGAATAGAGCTGCTTAAATTAATATCTTTACTAATCTCATGTGCTCTATTGTCAATTGAAATAATATGTGCCCTTCTTCCTTTCTGAATAGCTCTTATTCCTGCATGAAGTCTGTTACCGATGTAATCAACTTGAACAGTTTGAAGAAAATCATCGAAGCTACAAAGATTCGGACTGATTATTTTGACATCTACATTGTATCCCTCTGAAATGCTACGAAAGTATTTGGCATCACCAAGTCCTTGCGGCCAAAAAAATAAATTTTTGTAATCTTTAGCAAGCATTTTTAATAAATTCTTATCATTCTCAAAAGATTTGTTGTAATCAGTTAAAGTAAATAATACGTTATCTGCCTTTTTCGATGGAATGCTTGCAAGATGTTCTTGTGTTAAATCCCAAACAGACGGGCAGGATGTATTAATTATATTCCTAACGCCGGAATCGTTAAGCATTTGAAAGGTATATGAATCCCTAACAGAATGATGAAATTTATTATTCAGTAGATGATTTATGATCTTTTTGTCTATGAAGTTTGGTTTATCTTCATACTGGAACCATCCTACGCCACATAAAAGAATATTCTTCATTGAAAATAAATCAAGAATACTTATTGGAAACTGCTCTAGAAATAACATCTTTGAACTAAGACTATTTGTTCCTGCCAAAATTGTGAGATCAGATGACTGAATGTGTTTTTTACTTATCTTTCTCAGTCTTTCAGTAAATTGAAGCTTAACTGTAAAACTATTAGAAAAATAATGATTAACAAATTTATATATGGATTCAGATATAATTTCATTACCTAAATTATAGGAAATAATAGATGGGTCTAAAATTGATATCTTTTTCAAATTAATTACCTACGATAAAAAATGGAAAAGTTTATTTTTAAGTCTTGTAACAATTGAATCTTTTTTAAACATTAATTCATCATATTCAAAATCCGGCACCACATAAGTATTCACTGCGGTGGGAATGTTTATTTCATTATTCTCGACTTCAAAATTAAGTGGATGAAAGGTGTGGGTGGCATCATCACCAAAGCCAATATTCTTGATAAGGCTTTTTGATGGAATGCATGTCAATCCACTGTTTTTGTGTCTTAAATATCCCCATTGCAGAGCCCAACTGTCCACGGTATCACCTATAACACCTTTATAAATCATATCTTTCTTAATTTTTCCTAGTTTTTTACCTAGAGAATTTTCAAACCCATTAAGTTTATTAAATAGTTCAAAATCTTTTATTTCAACATCATAATCTATCCAACATCTTCTCCATGATGCCCATCCCCAGCAATTACCCAATCTTGAAAAAAAATAATCATAGTGATCTGAATTCCATTCATTCTGTTGATTAAATCCTGAAATGGAGTATACACGTTCATCGTGTTTATATCGTTGTAGTAATTCTTCGCAAAAATAAAAAAAGCTTTTACTTGGAAGGCAATCGTCCTCCAATATAATTCCCATCTCCTCATTTTTGAAGAACCAATTTATTCCATTACTTACTGATTCTTTACAACCTAAGTTTGAATCTCTAAGTATTGACTTGAATTGACAATCCCAAGACACATTAGCGATGATATATTTTCTTAATTTATCGATCTTAGTTTTATCAGAGACATCCTTAGGGCCATCAGATACAAAGTATAGTTTATTGGGTTTAATGTCTTTAATCGATGAAAAAACTTTTTTTGCTGTTTCTAATCTATTGTAAGTAATGAGCAAGATTGGAATATCGAATTGACTGTTATTCATCATTTGCTCAATAACCTAAATCTAAATTGCTTTAAACGCTTGGGAATAATAAAACCCAAAGCATAACCAAAATATTTCTTAATTGTAATAAATAATGCTGAGAAAAGGTTAACCTGATTACTTCTTAAAATTTTAAAATCTTCAATAAATCTTTTAGGATTTCCACTTATACCACCCAAAAAAAATCTTCCAACTTTATTTTTAAATGTATATATATTCTGGGTTTTTTTATACATCCTAGATACAAAATCATAGTCTGCAGAAATAGAAAAATCTTGATTGAAGCCGCCTAAGCTTTCGAACAATTGCTTTCTTACAAAAATTGAAAGATGAGCAGCAGGCATTTCAGTTAACTTTAATAATCCATTTTTATTGAGTAATGGATATTTGGTAAAAATTTTATCACCACAGTTGTTAAAGATATCAACTGAACCAATTGTAAAATCAAATTTTGATTCTTTAAGGGATATTGATAACTCCTCAACAACATTTGGATAGTAAATATCACCTGAATTTAAAAAAGCAATCCATTCGCCATTGCAGATCGATGCACCTTTGTTCATTGCATCGTAAATCCCATTATCATTTTCTGAAATATATTTTGTAATGAATTCTGAATTCTCTTTGATCAAATCTGTAAGGTCATCATTTGATCCACCATCAATAACTATATATTCAAAAGGTTGAACGTTTTGATTACGAATACTTTCTATCGTACTTTTTAAGCCATCAGTATTGTTAAGATTTATAGATATTACACTTATTTTATTGCACATTTAGGAAAAGAATTTTGCTTCTCTTAGCTGGATTAATATATTTCTAAATCTCCCAAATAGAAATGCGCATATTTTTATTGAATCCAATATTATTGAAATTGATAAAATGACCACAAAATTCAAAGGAAATATCTCAGTGATTCGTACTCCCTTCTTCATTGGCAGAATGATTGCTCTTGTAAGAACATATATAACCATAAGAATAGCAAATATGGTCTTTGTGACATTTGGTATGTAGAAAATGCTTTTGGTATTCCACCCGCTTATATTTGGGTCATATGAAAGATTATTCCAGTTAAATGCAAGTAACAGTAATAAAAAACCCATAAAATAAAAATAAATATCTTTATGCGCTTTTAAGTGTGGTAGTTGTGTTGATGAGAGGTAGTTTCTATACCACTTTTTGAAAAGAGTGATGATTTGAATGTTTTTTAATCCAGAATAACTTAATAATTTCTCATTCTCTATATACGCTTCTTTATGCAATTTAACCCTTGAAAACCAATCACCGTCCTCTCCAGCTCTGACATGTTCAACAAATGTACCAATATGATTAAACACATCTTTCTTAATTATAGATCCGGGAAGAGTTCTTAGTGGTTTATTTCCGTATGTGGATGAACGGATGTTTTTTTCGAGAATTGATGTTGCCTGATATTGAGTTTGTCCAAAAGAAACTCCTACATCATTTTCATTTAATTGCCTAACACCATTTTCTAACCATTGTTTATCGGGTAATGTTTTTGCATCTAAAAACGCAATGTATTCAAAACTAGCCGACTTAATTCCATGATTTCTTGCACAGCCAGGATAAGCACCTTCATGCTCCAATATTTTTAATTGTATGTTGATATCATTAAATTTATTTTCGTAAGCTTTAATGATTAGGTTTTTATCAAAATTACTTGTGTTAACAACAATTATTTCATTTGGAAACAAACTCCAATCAGGAATACTATCAAGCAATAATTGAAGTTCCTTGTATTCATCAAAAAAAGGTATTATTAATGAAGTATTTTTCATATCTTATCTTGCATTGTTATTTGTCTTAATCATAAGGCTAAATGTATTTTTATTTTTTTCAAATTCAATATGAGTTTTAACAACTTTTTTTAGCAGTCTATCTCTAATACAAATAAAGATACTCAACGGAAGTATAAAATTAAAAATTGGAAACTTTTTTAATACCTCCCATCTTGTAAAAATATGTTTTAGTTTTACGTCGCCATGCAAAGAGTATCTAAAATAATTTAAAACACAAAAAATTTTTTGTTTTAAAGAGAATTTCTTAAAATTATCAATCATAATTGTTTTTCCCATTGCAAATGCAGAACCTCTTGCATACTCGATCATTTTTCCATGTGTTACGCTATTTTCAGCTGTCCTATCCATGATTTTTAAGACTTTTTTTGTTAAATAAAAGTTATGATTATTGAAAATCTCTTTTAACAATATTCCTTCATGAGTGAGAAAATCTACTTCGGGAAATCGTTTATTTAAATATATTTCATTCTTTACACAAATTGTTCCGTCACCAATTACAAATTCTTCAATATCGCTCCATAAATATGTACCATCATTTGGAAAAGGTTTACTTATATCAAAAGTCTGCGATACACCATTTGTATCATGATTTTGACCAATTACCCCGATTGGCTCAGGGTTCAATGAGCTATTTGATTGAATGATACTGTTTAATGATTCGAGGGTATCATTGTTTAAAAAATCATCTGAGTCACACCACATAATGTAATCACCTTCAGCATTATCAAGCAGAATATTGTCAATCATTGATTTACCTATTCGTTTATTTGAGACTATGTACTTCACTGGAAAATTTAAATCATGAATGCGTTGGTTTAAATACGAATGTGTATTATCTGTTGATCCATCACTAGCAACGATCCACTCAAAATGTTTATATGATTGATTTTGCATCGATTGTATAAGTTTCACCAAAAAAGGTTGGCGATTAAATGTTGGAGTAAGAATTGAAAATTTAATTTGTGACATTTAAGCAAGATTCAATGAGCAACGAAATATAATTTCTGTGTGATTTAATAAATAATTATTCATTTTTAAAAAACTTTTTCTTAATACGATTTAATATGCTGTTACTTCTTTTTTTTCTCTTATTAATAGAATTCAAGATCAAAATTTTGCAGTCTGATAGCAGATCGTGTCTTTCTTTCCAATCATTAAGCTCTGGAGCACTTGATGAAGTAAGCATTGTAAATGTATATGAGGCTAAATCTATCTCTGATAGAGCTCCCCTATTTATCTTGGCAAAAATTGTTTCATAAGGAGAGACTGTTCTGCCAAAGTAAGTGCCTTTATCTATAGGTCCATCATGATCACCAAGTATGGATGCCATATTAGAATCCTCATATTTCCTGTAATCGATTTCATTATATTCAGGCAAAAGGCACTTAATATTCCAATTATTTTTAATCATTTCGGCTGAAAGCCTGAGTTCATAATTACAAATTATATCTAATTTATTTTTATCTTCAGTTTCATCAAAAAATCCTAGATTCATTAAATGATTGTATCCTGTTGAGCTAAGACAAAATGCCATCGACTGAACATGAGAACACCTATTATTTAAATTAGGAAATAAGCCCTTAAAACGCTCAACTTCAGGCGTATTCTTTTCTGGAATAGCAATTGTAGATCCAACAAGATGAACATCATCAGCAATATGTCTCATAAAGCAGTCTGTCCAAAAAGAATTATTATTTTGGTTTATAAATGGCCCTCTTACAGACGAATTTATAAAAAAATAGAAGTTATATTCACGTATTAAATATTGATTTATAAAATTTGAAAATGCTCCAAAATCAAAATTCTTATTCGGTGTATTGATGACTGATATATTATCTAAATGTGGAATTTCAAAATCTATAGCTGATGAGCATAATATATAAAAATCGATATCTTTTGAGTAGGCTGTCGATAAGAAAAAAATAAGATTTTGTTTATATATTATGTCTTTTTCAAAAAAATGATAAAAAACTGCAATTTGATTATCTTTCATCATTTTCTATACTCAAAATAGATTTTAAAATTGCGTTCTGCAATTTTGTAGGCCTCAATGAAAAGTCTTTATAGGCTTTGTTTGAATTTAAAATTGAATATTTTGGTCTTAAAGCTATATTTCCCTTATAAGAAGAGGATTCAATGGGTTCAATTAGATCATCTTTTTCTACAAACCCTTCATTAAAAGCTACCTTGTTAATTAAATTGGCAAATTCATACCATGAACAGCTATGTAAACCTGCAAAATGATAAATTTCATTTTGTGCGAAGCTCGAATGTAAGCTATCAATTAGGGTAAAAATAAATTCAGCAATATCATAAGCATAGGTTGGACAACCTACTTGATCAGAGACAATCTTAAGCTTTTTGCCAAGCTTTATGTTCTGATAAATTGTTTTTAGAAAATTCTTGCCGAATTCACTAAATATCCATGAAGTTCTAATAATTATAAATTGACTTGCTAGCCCTATAATTTCTTCTTCTCCTCTATGCTTGCTTAATCCATAAGAATTAATTGGATTTTTTGTGTCATTTTCCAAGTAACCATCTTTTTTATCGCCATCAAAAACGAAATCAGTTGAGACATGAATCAGAGGGATATTGTAATCTTTTGATGCCATTCCAATGTTTTTAGCGCCATGATAGTTTATGCTAAAAGCTTTATCTGGATACTTTTCTGCATTGTCAACATTTGTATTAGCTGCAGCATTTATAATGATATTAGGTTTAAACTCATCCATTGCCAAAGCTATTTGTTTTTTATTAGTAATATCAAGATCAGTTTTTGAAAAGGCATTAACCGTAATGTGGCTATCTTTAAATATTTCCTTAATTGAGCAACCTAGCTGACCGTTAGCACCTGTTAAAAGGATTTTCATTTTTCTAAAAAAGATTTAAAACTCTGTGCGGCATCATCTTTTTTAGAAATGATGATTTCTTTAAAATTTGGCCATTCTATTGCCAGATCTGGATCTTTCCAATGAATAATACCTTCGTCACCCGGAGTGAAAAAAGTTGTGCACTTATATTCGAAATATGCGACTTCAGATAAAACCATGAAGCCATGTGCAAAACCCTCCGGAATCCAAAGTTGATGCATATTTTTATCATTAAGTTCTACTCCATACCATTTTCCAAATGTATTAGAATCCTCTCTAAGATCAACTGCTACATCATAAACACTGCCTTTTACCACTCTAACAAGCTTGCCTTGTGGATTTTTTATTTGATAATGGAGACCTCTTACCACCCCTTTATGCGATACAGACAGATTATCTTGAACAAAATTTCTATCGATATTTAAAACTTCATCAAAATCTTTTTTGTTGTATGTTTCTGTAAAAAAACCTCTTTGATCTTTAAAAAGGTCTTTCTTAATCAAAAAACACCCATCAAGATTTGTCTTCTGGAGTTCCATTTTCGTTATCTTATCATGTCTCTTGCGAAGCTCTTGATGCCATTAAAATGTTTATAGTAATTAAGAAGGAGCATTTTTAAAGCTAAAAATTTTTTTTGAAAAAAATTTGAATGCGAAATCTGATTTCTTAAATTTATTGCCTGTTTCTCATCATTCAGAAAAATCATTGATGCTTCAAGCACTCTTATATCGAATTTTTCAGAGTTTAACATCGCTTTACTAATTGCCTGCATTGCAGATGCATTGATTTTCTTTCGATCATCATAATTTTGAGAAATATCAGTTTGTAACTGTGAGAAAAATACATCTAATTTATTAATTTTTTTGAGAGAACTTGGGATCCACTCAGAAGTATTAGAGGAATGTCTTCTTATTGATTGTAATTTTTTGCTCAAAACTAATCTATTATTAAGTAAACGTGATATCAGATGAAGATATCCATCATGCCCATTTAAATTTGATGGAAAAGGAAGTGCATAATCTAGTAAATCACCTCTGAGAGCTGTTAGTGCTCCTGTATTAAAAACATGCTCGCTTGCAAAACCATTTTTGACCTGCTCCAAATAATTTAAATTACTTTTCTTGAGTGAGCCATCTGCAAGATCTGCATTATGAATTACCAATGAAATATTTTTCTTTTCTTTAAAGATTTTTACTATTTCTGAAATCTTATTTTCATACCAATAATCATCTTGATCAGCTAAAAAAATTATGTCCCCCTGACAAGCATTTAGTGCAATTTCAAAATTCTTAGTAAATCCATTATTTTTTATATTCTTTATCAGCCTTATTTCATATGGTGCTCTGTCAATAAAGTTCTCTATTATTTTAATAGTATTATCTGATGAGCAATCATCAGAGATTATTAACTCATCTGGAAGATATGTCTGATTTGAAATGCTTTCTAACTGATCCTTTAGAAAACTCTCACCATTAAAAGTAGTCATAGCAATTGATATCATCATTTTGCTACTATTTTTCAAGAAGTTTCTTCAAATAAGCCTCATATGGGCTATTTTTGTATTGGGTAATATGCCCTCTAAGAGTACTAATATCTATCCAATCTTCATTAAAGGCAATCTCCTCAAGACATGCGATTTTTAGTCCTTGTCTATCTTCAATAGTCCTCACAAATTCTCCTGCAGATATTAAAGATTCATGAGTGCCTGTATCAAGCCAGGTAAAACCTCTACCTAAAGTGGTTGCATTTAAGTTACCTTGATTAAGATAATCTAAATTAATATCAGTAATTTCTAATTCACCCCTTTTAGATGGTTTAAGAGTTTTAGCAATTTCGATAACATTATTGTCATAAATATATAATCCTGTAACAGCTAAGTTTGAACGTGGTTTTTGCGGTTTTTCTTCAATTGAAAGAACCTTTCCGTCCTTATCAACATTAGCAACACCAAACTCCTCTGGATTACTAACATTTGTTAAGAATACGTGGGCTCCCTTCCTTTGCTTAAATGCATTTTTGAGTATGGAAGAGAAATCATGGCTAAAAAATATGTTATCGCCAAGTATTAAACTAACTGAGCTTTCTCCAATAAAATCCTCACCTATAATAAAAGCATCTGCAATCCCACGAGGTGAATCTTGTACTTCATATGAAATATCAATTCCATAACGTTCTCCATGCCCTAGCAATTTTTTGAAAAGATTTTGATCATTACTAGTTGTGATTATTAAGATTTCTCTTATTCCTGCAAGCATTAATATAGAAAGTGGGTAAAAGATCATTGGCTTATCATAAATTGGTAAAAGTTGCTTAGAAAATACGCTAGTAAGAGGCATGAGCCTTGTACCTGAGCCTCCTGCAAGAACAATACCTTTCATTTATTTCCTTGCCTGTCCATATGATATTTAGTTTCTAATATTTCAGACCACCACCATTCATTTTCGACATACCATTTTATTGTATCTTCCAATCCACTTTTAAAATCAATACTGGGTTTCCAATCAAAAGCATTCATGATTTTTGATGTATCGATAGCATAACGCTTATCATGTCCTGGTCTATCGCTAACAAAACTTATCAGTTCTCGGCTTGAATTTAGATTATTAAGTTTTTTAGAGAAATTCTTGTCAATAAAATCACATATCATTTTAATTACATATATATTAGATAATTCGTTATTTCCTCCAATATTATAGGTATCTCCACTTTGACCCAATTCGATAATGTTCAATATGCCATTAATATGATCACTTGTGTGCAACCAATCTCGAGTCTGTTTACCATCACCATAAACAGGTAATTGTTCTCCCTTTAAAATATTTATAATTATGTGAGGTATTAATTTTTCTGGAAATTGATAAGGTCCGTAGTTATTTGAACAATTAGAAATTGTTATTGGCAAGCCATATGTCCTGTTAAGTGCCCTCAGCATATGATCAGAAGATGCTTTTGATGCAGCATAAGGTGAGCTTGGTTTGTAAGCTACAGTTTCATTTGATGGGGGATCACTTTTTGGGATATCTCCATATACTTCATCAGTTGAAACATGATGGAATAAAAAATCTTTGTTGACATCTTTCCAATAGTCTTTTGCGACCAGTGCAAACCTTAAAGTTTGCATTACATTAGTTTCAAAGAAAACATTTGGAGAGTCAATAGATTTATCGACGTGAGATTCTGCAGCAAAATTAATAATAATATCTGGCTCATATTTCAAAAAGACTTTTTTGACTTCATCAGTATTGCCAATTTCTAAATTAAGAAATTTATAATTTTTCTTGTTTTGAATTTGTTTTAATGAGGATAGGTTTCCAGAGTATGTAAGACTATCAATATTTATAACTAAATTATCTGATTCATTAACCAGGCTCCTCACCATAGAAGAACCAATGAATCCAGCGCCACCAGTTATTAGAATAGTTTTTTGTTTATCAAGTAAAGTCACTGCAACTTTTAGACATTATACCAATGATAGAAGTTCATCAATCACAATCTTTTCTTCGAAGTTTTTGCAAACTAATTCCCTAGATTTTTTTACAAACTGCATCTTAACATCATCGCTTAAGTTAATCATTTTTATCATCGCATCATATAATGAATTCACGGAGATAGGTTCGCATAATAATCCATTATCATTATCAGTAATTAATTCTCTACAACCAGGCACATTAGTTGCAATGATAGGTACTTCCATAGCCATTGCTTCAAGTATTGATCTTGGTAATCCTTCTCTGTATGAGGGCAGAACAAAGTAGTTCGCTCTAGATAAGAAGTCACGAACATCTTTTTGTTGTCCATATAAGGTTATATTTCTATTTTTACATAACTTCTCTACTTCACCCTGACTTAGGCTACTTGGATTTAATGAATCTACTGAACCAACTATATCTAGTTTTGCATTTGGGAAATCATCCTGTAATTTATTGAATGCATGAATTAATTCTAGGAAGCCCTTATCTTTAATTATTCTTCCAACAAAAATAAATCTACATGATTCACCTTTAACATTCTTATACTTTGGATGAAAAAATTGACTATCCACACCAGAGCCTGGCAACAAGGAAACGCTTGATGCATTTACTAATCCGTTATCTCTAAGGTATTTAAGGTCATCATTATTTTGGCAAAAAGTATGATGAGGAATATTTTTAATTAATTTATAAAGCAAAAAAATAATAATTTTTGTTACTCCAGGTCTTAACATTGCACTGCCAAGACCTGTTATGTTGTTAACTACCTTCTTACCGGTGAAGAATCCAGCTAATGAGCCATAAATATTATTTTTTATAGTAAAGTTAAATATAACTTTTGGGTCTAATCTTAAAAAGATCCAAAAAAAATTTACAAAAATTTTGAGTTCATTAAATGGATTTTTTGAAGACTTCTTATAGTTTATTGGTAAGAATTTAGTGCAAATTGCAGACAGCTCCTCAGAAGATTCATCGGCAGGAGCTAAACAATAGACCTCATAACCTTTCAAAATTAGAGCTTTAATACTATTTTGCCTAAAGTTAAGTAAGTATCTGCATGAATTTGCATTCAGTATTATTTTGTTGTTTTTCATATGCCTAAGAATAGAAAATTGCTATATGGTGTCCAAAAAACTGAAAATGTAGCAAAATTCAACCATACAAATAAAACTAGTGCATAGTACCCAATTATTCCTAAAACTATTAAATGATTAATTTCCCCTTTTTTGTAAAAAATTTCAGGCATATATGAAAATATTATCATTTGAATTGGCAAAAAATATAATGCCAATCTGTCTATAGCAGTTGATGCTGAAGTAATGAATAACAAAACAAATAACAAAATTGATATTCTTGCAAACCATTTCCAAAGTCTTAATTGAAAACTATTTAAAGAAAATCTATGTGGCCATATTAAAAAAATTAGAGATGGCAAAAGTAACATTGATACCCTGATAAGTGCACCTTCAGATTGATATTCGTCAAGGACATAATATTGAAATAAAAGTGAAAAAGATTCAGATAAAAAACTTACATAACCGATATATAAAAGAATTATTAATGCTATGGAAATGATAAAGCGGTTTTTAGATGATGCCAAAAATGCTAATCCAAATAGTAAGAGTGCTGTCTTGTGAAATAAGGCAGCTAGCATAAGCAGAATAAAAAAATAAAAAAAACGTTGTTTCGTTAACATTATGACAGCTATCATTGATATACCAATTGCAACAGATTGCCTTGTATACCCCATGGCTACAACTGTTATTAAATATGGAAAAGAAACACATAGTGCCAAAAAAAGTATGATCTAACTATCATTTTGAAGAAGATCCCTATAAACATCATTATAATCAACTGCAAGAGAGTTATAATAAAAAGCAGATGCTCTAGATTTCCCATATTGAACAATCTTTAATTTTTTTTGCGCAGAATTTTGGATACACCAAATTTTATCGACTATATCTTCTGGCGAGAGAGGATCAAAATATAAAAGTTGGTTTTCTGTTATTTCTTTAAAAACATTAATGTTGCTAGTAATGATAGGACATTCATTCTGAAAAGATTCTAAAATTGGAATGCCAAACCCTTCATACAACGAGGGGAATACAAACAATTCAGCAGCTGAATACAAAGAAAATAGTTCAGAGTCACCGATCCCGGATAAAATAGTAACACTATCATCTATAGATAATTCTTTTATTTTCTGTTTAATTCTCTCTAAATCACCATTGTCATTACCAACTATTACAAGTGACAAAGAGGAATCATGCTTTTTATGATAAAGTTGTATAGCTTCCAAAAGGGTTGCATAATTCTTTCTTTTTTCAAAATGTCCAACCGTTAAAATAAAAGGATTTTTAATATTGTGTTGCTTGAGAATAGGTTTGTACTCATTATGCGCATCTTTATTAATATTTTGATCTATGCCATTGTAAATAACCGTTATCTGAGTTTCAGGAAATATTTCTAAAATCTCGGCCTTCATGGAGTCTGATACTGTTATTACACTATCTGCTTGTCTTATTGCTCTTTTATGGATAACGAACTTTATAAATTTAAACCACGAAAATTCTCTAATATGTCTGACATCATGAATTGTAAGTAATGTCATGCCATTAGGATTCTTTACTAATGGCAGGTGAAAAGATTCAAAAATATCAAACTTCATTCTTCTAAGCTCAAAAAACCAATAAAAAAGACCAAATAGAAATCTTTGAAGAGGATAAATACTTTTTAGAGGCGTTTCCTTAAAACACACATTTTGTTGATTTGAAAAATGTTTGCTCAAGTTGCAATCAATTGGCATGTACACTACAAAATTTATGTCATGATTTGCATTAAATATATTTCGAAAAAAACCTACAAATCTATTTTTTGCCCCAGATGGTCTATCGCTAAAACAGGTAGCATTAATCCCAATTAATTTTTTGCTACGCTCAACCATTATGACCTTATTCCTAAGGCATCAAAATGCTTTTTAAGTACAGAACCTTCGCTAAATAGTTTAACTCGCTCATTAAGTTTTTCATCAGATATTCTGCGGTCTAAGGCACTAGCTATTGCTTCAGAGAGGCTCTTTGCACATTTTGGCTGTGCCAGGTATCCATAATCATTATTTAAGATTATTTCATTTGGACCAGTTTCACAATCAAAGCTTACTGGAGTGCATCCACACATCATAGCCTCTACAAGTACATTTGGCATGCCCTCTACCCTTGAAGACAATATAAAAATATCAGATGCTTTAAAGTATTTTAATGTATTATTTACCCTTCCCTTTAGAGTAATAACATTTTCCAATTCATACTCTTTAATCATACTAGTCAATAGATCCCTATCAGGTCCATCACCTAAAATAAAGAGCTTAAATTCATAAGAGCTTGACAGGATCTTCACGGCCTCAATCAAAAGGTCAAAACCCTTCCAATGAGCTAAAGTCCCTGCAGCAATCAGTATTGGTAAATCTCTAATATTAAAATCTGGATCATCAATTGGTTCATTTATTAAGTTCTTTGAAAGCACCGGATCAATAATATTATATATAGGTTGATGCCTTGAATTTTTGAATATTTTTTTATATTGCTCAACCATACCACGTGAAACACAACTTGAAACATCTGCCCTATTTTGAAGCAGTGAATATAGTATTTTTAGTATCCATCTCTTTGACAGAATCTTGTTAGAGAAAGTATCGTATGGTGTTACTCTTGAGGAGCATGATAATTTTGCTTTAGATTGAGCTAATGCACGTGAAATTATCACAAGAATATTTAAATGATCTTCTGCTGAAAAAACGATATCTGGTTTAGATTGAAAAAAATATCTGGTTATGTGCCAAAGCATATTTCTAACCTTCATTGTTTGAAAATTGATGAGGTTGATGTTATCCAATTTTGGTAAATCTTTGGTATTAGGGATATTGCCGATTAATAAATCGACCTCGTGACCTCTATTTGAAAGTGATTGTGCTAACCTTATTTGAGCAAGTGGCACTCCAGAAAATGCAAACCTAGGTGTAATTACAGCTATCTTCATTTCTAGTCTATTAAAGATGCAACTTTACTCTCAAATGCGGACAAAGAAAAATTGTCTAAAAAAACCTTTTTTAACATAAGCGCTTGATCGTCAGATATTGATAAATTAGTGTTGTTTAAAACATCTATAAATTCCTCCGACGAATTACATTCCCATCCAATCTTGCTTAAAAAGTTTTCGTAACCCATAAATGCTTCTTTAGTACCTATAATTTTTTTTCCAAATGATAATGATTCAGCAATCTTTGTTTTCATGCCAGAACCAGAAAATATTGGCGCAACAGTTACAATTGCATTTTCATACCAATTAGCTAAAGAATCTTGTTGGCCATAAACTTTTACAGATTTGCTTATTTCAAGCTGGTTTTTATAAATATCCATGTTCTTTCCAACAACAACAAGATCATATTCAATCTTTTTTAATACATTTTTAATAAACCAACTAATGCCTTCAAAATTTCCAAAAAATTGACCACCAACAAATAAAAGATATTTGCCATTAGATTGATTGCTTATTTCATCACTGTAGTGATCAATATTTAATGATAGTGGTATTATATGTGTCGCTGGTTTACCAAACCATTTATTTAAAACTTTTGAATCTCTCTCATTTAGGCATACTCTTTTATCTGAAAATTTAGTTGCTAAGCGCTCAGCTCTGTAAATTGTGACAAGAACCGCAAGTGACTTGAGCTTAAAGTCATTTTTAAACTTTTGTAAAAAGAATTCAGTTTCAACGTTGTGATAAAAAAATATAATTTGGATATTTTGGTATTTATTCTTTAGAAATTTTGAAATAAGCCCGTAATTTGATCCATCAATAACTACTAAATTAATATTATCTTTTTCAATAATATTTTTTATTTCAAGTAATTTTTTAGATGTTATACCGTCAATATGCCCATGAAAAAAGTTTGAAATTTTTTTTATAAAAGATAATTTCTTGTTGCGCATTTGGTATAAGGTAAATTGATATTTATTTTTATTGCATACACAACTTATTGTGTGGAATATATTTTTATTTAACTTTTCTCTACCTCCTTTTGGATCATCTATCAATTCTTTAGTTATAAGAAGTATTTTTTTCAAAATTTAGTGTCTTAAGTTAGGAAAATTATTACAGTACCATAGGTAAGCATCATCTAATCCATCAATGAGCTCAATCTTAGGTTTCCATCCAATTGAGTTAATTATTCTGCTACATAGTGTCTTTCTCATAACACCCTCAGGATAGCTATCATCAAAAACTATTTCTCCATCATAGCCAGAAATTTTTTTGAGTAGCACGCACAAGTCATGAATACTTATTTCTTCAAATGAGCCAACATTTAAATGAGTTACATTGTTATCACTTAAGAGATTAGTATAGTCCGATTGATCAAGACTAATTATCTTGAATGAAGCAGAAACTAAATCGTCTATATGCAAAAATTCTCTAACTGCATTTCCACTTCCCCAAATTTTAATTTCTTTTCTTGAGTCTTTTACAGCCATATAAAATTTACTTATTAGGGCTGGGATTACATGAGAGTTATTTTTTTCATAATTATCGTTTATTCCATAAAGATTTGTTGGCATTAGCACTCTAAAATCACAACCATATTGTTCAGCATATTTATTACATTGAGTTATTCCAGCTATCTTTGAAACTGAATATGCATAATTTGATTGCTCAAGTTCCCCTTTCATTAAGCTAGATTCCTGGATTGGTACCGGTGCATCTTTAGGATAAATACATGAGGATCCAAAAAACAAAAGCTTTGAGACATTAAATTGCCTTGCTGCTTCAAAAACATTTGAGTTAATAGATAGATTCTTATTAATAAAATCTGCAGGAAAATCAATATTTGCCTTTATGCCTCCAACTTTTGCAGCAGCATGAAAAATTATTTCGATATTATTTTTTTCAAAATAATTTAAAACTTCATTTTGATTTTCGAGATTTAATTCACTTCTACTTGGCGTAAGTAATTTATGTTTACCTAAAGTCGGAGAACATTTAATATTTCTGCAAATTGCTGAACCGAGCATGCCTGAAGATCCAGTGACTAATACTGATGATGACATGTGTTAGTTTTCCTTGTCTCGATGCTTTTCAAATATGGACTCTAACTGAGCCTCATGAATATCATGCTCTATCATTTCTTTGATTAGCTCTTTGAAGGAAATTTCAGGTTTCCAACCAAGAATATCTTTAGCTTTTTTGAAATCACCCTGTAATGAATCGGTTTCGGTTGGCCGTAAATATTTTTTATCAACCTTAACTATGATGTCTCCTTTCTCTATAAATTTATTATTTTTTGGTGGCCTCAAAACAGTTGCAATTTCTTTATTATCGGAACCAGAAAATTTAATTTCAATCCCAATAATATTGCATGCTGTTTTAATAAGTTCTCTTACAGAATATTGCTTACCTGTTGCAATAATAAAATCATCAGGTTCCTTTTGTTGTAGCATTAACCATTGCATTCTCACAAAATCTTTTGCGTGACCCCAATCTCTCTTTGAGTCTAAGTTTCCAACATAAAGACATTGCTCTATCCCCAAAGAGATATTAACAAGTGTTCTTGTTACTTTCCTAGTGATAAAAGTTTTTCCTCTACGTGGCGACTCATGATTGAACAAGATTCCATTGCATGCATACATCCCATATGCTTCTCTATAATTTATAGTGATCCAATATGAAAACAATTTTGAAATCGCATAGGGAGATCTAGGATAAAATCTAGATTTTTCTGATTGGGGAAAATCTTCAGAATTTCCGAAAATTTCTGAGGTTGATGCTTGGTAAAACTTTACTTTTTTTTCTAAGTTAAGCGATTTTATCGATTCTAAAATTCTCAGTGTACCAAGAGCATTCACATCTGAGCTGTAGACCGGTTGCTCAAAACTTACACCAACATGAGATTGAGCACCCAGATTATAAATTTCATGTGGTTGCACATGATTAATAATATTTGATAAGGAAGATGAATCTAGAAGATCTCCGTAGTGAAGAAATAATTTTTTATTTTCAGAAAATGGTCCCTGATAAATATGTTCTAGCCTGCTAGTGTTAAAGTTCGAACTTCTCCTAATTATTCCATGAACCTCATAACCTTTACTCAAAAGAAACTCGGCAAGATAGGATCCATCTTGTCCCGTTATTCCAGTAATTATGGCTTTTTTTGATTTCATCGTTAAAAAGTATTATGAAATTTTAGATAAACTTTGGAATTTGGCATTTGTGCTAATAAGTTCATCATAACTTCCACTATCAACGATTTTTCCACTTTCGATAAAATAAATCATATCGCATTCTTTTATAGTATTAAGTCTATGAGCAATTATTATAACTGTAATGTCAGAGGCAATCTTGTGAATTGATTGCATGATCTTTTGCTCTGTCAATCCATCCAATGCACTTGTAGCTTCGTCTAGAACTAGTATTTTGGGTTTTCTATACAATGCTCTAGCTATTGCTATTCTTTGGCGTTGTCCTCCTGAAAGTTGTACCCCCTTTTCTCCCACCATTGTTTCAAGGCCATCTGGTAGGGAGTTAATAAGATCTTGTAACTGTGATTGATCAATACAATTATTTATTTTCATTTCGTCAATGTCAGCATCATCTAGACCAAAAGCAATATTATTTTTAATTGTATTGTCTGATAAGAATATTGTTTGCGGGACATAACCAACCCTAGATTGCAATAAATACGTATTGTTTTTTGAAATTGTATTTTCTCCCAAAACTAAGCTGCCTGAATTTGGAATAAGAAGACCAAGGATTATATCTATTAGAGTAGATTTTCCAGAGCCGGATGGCCCTGCAAAACCAATCAAACTATTTTCAGGAATTTCTAAAGACATATTACTTATTACAGGAGAGCCTTTATTTGGGTAACTAAAGGTAACATCATTTAGTCTGATAGAATACGATAGATCTTGATTATTTTGTCTAGATGATTGATTCATAATTATATTTGAGTTGAAAGTTCTTAAATCTTTACTAATGCTATCTATTGCTGATTGAGAAAATTTTATACCAGATAGGTAAAAGTAAATCTGCTGAAATGCAGGTATAAGCTTGTAGCTTGCCATTGCAAACATAGATAGTGTTGGCACTATTAATGCAAAATTTTCTTTTGAAGCAATCATTAGAAATAAAATTAAAAGCACCATAGTTCCAAATGCCAATAGCTCAATCCAATACTTAGGAATATCACTTAAAGTCTGCTGCGTGCCTACAGCATGCCCATAAATCAGACTAGAATTCCTAAAACGAGATTTAAATTGTTCTGCTCTGTTCATTAATAAAATATCCTTAACTCCACCAAAACCCTCATTCATAGTTTTAATTCTAATATTTTGATGTTCAGTTAGCTTTTGGCCATTTAATCCAAGTTTATATTTCACAGATGAAAAGATTATGAAATAAACTAATCCAAATATAGTAAAGCCAACTAAGGTAACTAAAAAATCTACTGACAAAAGAAATATAATAATTGAGAGTGATATTACAATTTTCGCGTTCATAATGAGAGCTGGCACAACAATCCCGGTCGTAACCCTGGAGCACTCTCCAGCAATGTTTGTAATGAGCTTACTACTATTATTCTGAGTGTGGAAAAGCCAGTTTGTGGATAAATAGTAATCGAATAGGTTTGATGATATTTCTGCCCCAATTCTTTGAGCGAAATGATAAATATACCTTAAGGATAATGTTGCAACTATTGCAGATACAAAGAGTATACCAACTACCAAGCTCCCCATTAATATTAAAAAATTGTCTCTCGAAGTTGAATTTGTAATGACATACAAATTTCTAAAAATTTCTTGATCTATAGTTTCAGGGTTTGATACAAGTGCCATGAAAGGTCCTATCGTTGCAATACCTGCAACTTCTGTAAAAGCAGTAATAATTACAATTATCTGAATCTTCAAAATCCCAACTTTTTGATGTCGCTCTAAAACTTTAAAAACATCCGAGAATAGCTTAAACATTTTTCATTTAGCCCCCTAAATACCAATTAATTGATTCTTCAAGCCCTGCTTCGAGAGAGTATGCAGGACTATACCCTATTAATTCTTTTGCTTTAGAAATGTCAGCAAGAGAATTCTTGATATCACCAGGTCGAAATTCTCTGTATGTTGGATTCATTTCATATGATCTTCCATTCTTTTTTAGGATCGCAACAATTAACCTAAATAATGTATTTAAATCATTTGACTCTCCAAATGCAATATTCATCACTGCGTGCATATTAATTTTATTTAATGATAGTGCTGCAAGAATATTTGCTTCAACAGCATTATCAATATAGCAAAAATCTCGGGTTGTTGTTCCATCTCCATTGATAAAGACTTCTTTATTATTGATTACAGACTGTATCCATAATGGAATAACTGCAGCATATGCACCATGAGGATCTTGTCGTTTACCAAAGACATTAAAATATCTCAGTCCTATTGTTTTTATGCCGTATTGTTCTGAAAATATTTTTGCATATAGTTCATTTGCATACTTAGTAATAGCATAGGGAGATAATGGGCTCCCAATATTTTGCTCTTTTTTTGGCAATGCAGGATGGTCGCCATACGTGGAACTACTTGCAGCATAAATAAATCCTTTAACATTTTTCTCTTTAGAAATATTTAAAACATTTAAAAAACCAGAAATATTGACTGCATTTGATCGAATAGGATCATTTATCGATCTTGGTACTGATCCTAATGCTGCTTGATGAAGAACAAAGTCTATGTTTTGAAAGGCAGATTCAACTTGTTCATATTTATTGATATCCACCTCATAAAAATCAAAATTATTCCATTGCTTATCTGAAACTATACTCTTTACATCATCTAAGTTACTAGCGTGACCTGTTTCAAAGTTATCAATACCAATAACATTTTGATTATTTTTTAAAAGAGCTTCAAGAATGTTTGAACCTATAAATCCAGCGACACCAGTGACTAACCAGTTATATTTATGTTTGCCAAGTTCTGTAAATTTTAATGAACTCATAATCGTAAATCAGATTCATGTTTTTCAAAGACTGATTTGAGATCATAAATTACACCATTTTCATTGAGCATAGACTTAATATGTTTTATGCCAAGATTTATGAACTGCATATGACCAACAGCAATCATTATTCCATCATATTTAACATTTAAATCCAATTCCTGAATAAGAGTGAATGAATCATAGCAATCTTCATTTAACCAAGGATCGTAAACCTCAACGTAACAAGATTTAGCTTGCAAGGCTTTAATTAAATCAAATACTTTAGAGTTCCTTGTATCAGGACAATTTTCCTTAAAAGTAAGTCCCAAAAGCAAAATTCTTAATTTCTTATTCTTAGAGCCCTTTTTTGCAATATGGTTCAAAAATTCTTCAGCAACATTTTCACTCATCGCATTATTAAGTTCTCTGCCTGCTAAAATTATTTTTGGTTCATATCCTAACTGTTTTGATTTATGAGTCAGATAATAAGGATCTACTCCTATACAATGACCACCGACTAATCCTGGTTTAAAATCTAAAAAATTCCATTTGGTTTTTGCAGCATCAAGTACATCTTTGGTATCAATACCTAATTTTTTAAATATTAAAGATAGTTCATTTATTAGAGCAATGTTGAGATCACGTTGAGTATTTTCAATAACTTTTGCTGCCTCTGCAACCTTAATGGATGGAGCTTTAAATGTACCAGCTGAAATTATTGAGCTATACATATCATCAATAAACATAGCTGAAAGTTCGTTAGAGCCCGAAGTAACCTTTACTATATTTTCCAATTGATGCTTTTTGTCGCCTGGATTAATTCGCTCAGGACTATAGCCTATGAAGAAATCTTCATTGAATCTAAGCTTAGTGCCCTTTTCTAAGATTGGAAGGCATATTTCCTCTGTAGCTCCAGGAAAAACTGTCGATTCAAAAACTATGTGTGAACCAACTTTAATATATTTGGAAACAGTTTTTGATGCGCCTATCAAAAAGCTTAAGTCAGGTTTGTTATTTATATCGATCGGCGTTGGGACAGTTATGATAAATTGTTTTGCATCAACAAGCTCCTCTTGGTTGTTTGTGAATACTATATTGTTGAGGGAGGCTAATGAAGATCTAGATACTTCGTTTGTCTTGTCAAAGTTGTTTTTAAGCTCTTCGATTCTCTTTAAATCTAGATCAAAACCTATTACATCATACTTTTTTGAAAATCCTACAGCTAATGGTAATCCGACATATCCTAATCCAATTATTGCAATTTTGCCTACAATATTTTTCATTAAGTAAATCTATAATCTAGATGTGTGCTTGCTTAGGTAGTGTCTTAGTAATATCAATACTATGCCTAAAATGAAACCAATAATTGTTCCATATATTAAGATTAAACGCCTATTAGGTGAATACCTGTCCTCTGGAAGAAAAGGACTATCAAGGGGCTCAACAAGATAGTTTTCTTTAACCTTTGCTAAAGTCTGTTTTTTGAGCTGAGCTTCAATTAAAGAACTGATCGATAGCTTTACATTATCTTGAAAAGTTTCATCTAATTTTCCATAAAGATAATCCAATGATTTATTTGCCTCATCTAAATCACGCTGTCTTGCAAAGTTGTTTAACTCCATAATGACTGTATTAAGTAATTTCTTTGCAAAAATTGGTGATTCATGCGAGGCATAAAGATATATAAATCCATTGCCTTTGTTTAGATCAACATTTATCGTGCCTAAGTATGCTAAATATGCATTATTGAAGGAAGGTTGTTCACGAATCCACGTTTTTTTTTCAACGTCATACCTTTTTAAATCAAGATTGTCTTTTTTCTTACTAGAATCATAGTTCTTAAATGCCAGTAAGTAGGCGAGGACATCTGGATTATTTTCTAGAATTTTTTGTACTAAATCTCTTGAAGTAATCAAAGTCAAAGCTTTTGACGAATCAGATTTATCATCTTTTAGTTTTATGCCAGCAAGTTGCAAGCCTCCACCAGAAGAAGAGCCACCACCAGAAATCTTTGAAGAAACTTCGAGTATAGTTGAAGATCTCCATATTTCTGGCTGAAAGAATGAGTATATGACCGAACATATAGCAAAAAATAAAATAACTACAATTAAATTGAAAAAGTTCTCCCGTAAAACTCCAAAAAGCTCAATTACATTGATTTCATCATTATTTGGGTTGTTTTGATCCATATTTGTCTCTGGTTACTTAGTGATTATAAACTATGGAGGCTGAAGCCGGAATCGAACCGGCGTACACGGCTTTGCAGGCCGCTGCATAACCACTCTGCCATCCAGCCAAGCAAGTCATTATATATTCTTTCATGCATTCGTTATATTTTTAATATCTTCTTTGTATAGTCTATCCCTGTCTTGATTGTAATAAGCATGCTTAAAAAAAGAGTTATGTTTGCGACAAATATACCAAGCTTTAAGTTCAATAAAAATGATGCAAAATACAAAAACAGTGTCAAAAACTGTATAGAAGTTTTTACTTTTGCCAAATAGGTTACATCCATTAAATCAGAAATCTTATTTCTTGAGGCAAAATCTCTAAGGGCTGACACCCAAAACTCTCTGGCTAAAATGATAAGAGATATGAGTCCAACATATGGATCTTGTAAATACAAAGTAATTGCAAATAAACAAAAGAGTAATAAAATCTTGTCTGCGATTGGGTCGAGAATTGCGCCAAAATCAGAGGCTAACCCATACCTCCGAGCAAGCAAACCATCAAAATAATCGCTAACTGATGCAATTAAAAAAAGTACGAAAGTTAAAATAAAGTTATTGAAAACTACAAGTCCTAAAAAAATTATTGGAGCAAAAAACAATCTTGATAAGGTTAAAAATAGAATAAACTGCTTCATTGAGTTATTTTAAATTGATTGCTTTAAAGTTTTGCTTCATAAATTGCAGTGGCAACTTTTTTTGAGATTCCTTTTACTTGCATTAGTTCTTCAACATTTTTTATTCCAATTGCTTTTGTAGAACCATACTTCTTAATTAATCTTCTTTTTAAAATTGGGCCAATACCTTCTATTTTATCAAGACGTGAGGATTTTACAGAATTTAGTTTTGACTGTCGGTTTGCTTTGATTGCAAATCTATGAGCCTCATCTCTGGCTTTTATTAAAAATTTATAAATATGAGAGTCTTTTTGAAGTTGAATAATTCCATCCTCTGAATGAATGGTTTCAGTCTGTCTAACTCTTTTCATACCTTTACTAATTGATAGAAATTTTGTACCAATGACATCATTAAACGTATTTAGTGCAGCATTTAATTGATTTTTACCGCCGTCAATTAGTAAAACATCTGGGGCATCTTTATTTTTTAGCCTCCTCTCTAATACATGTTTAATGCTATTGACATCATCACCACTAATATCTTTTGGTATTTTATAAATTCTATACTTAGATTTTTTAAAGCCTGACTTATCCAAGTGAATAATTGCGCCTCTAGCATGAGAAGAACTATGGTGGCTGATATCTAGGCACTCAACAGATAAATCATTTTTTCTTTTAATCAATTTTGCAAGCTCGGTAATATGCTCCTCAAAAGGTAATTTTTTAAATATTCTTTCATTCATAATCTGATTGGCATTAAGCTTTGCAAGAGATATAAAAGCTTTTGAACCTTTAATGCCATTTGAAACGATTTTGATATCAGAACGAAATTTTTTATTTATTGCAGACTGAATCAAGCTCTTATTTTTGATTTGATTAAGAATTATTAATCTATCTGGGAGTTGACTCCGTGAGAAGTACCTATTAAAAATGGTCCTTTGTGCTAATTCATCAATCTCATTGGTATGGTTCTTTTTGAATGATTGAGTCCAAGTAGACTGAACTTTTCCATTTCTTACTACCAAAAAAGCCACTCCAGTAAGATTATATTTAAACTGCATTGATAAGATATCAACATCAATGGGCAAATTATTAATGCTTGATTCTTGCTCTAAATGCTCAAGCGCAATAATTTTTTGTTTAAATTTTTCAGCCTCCTCAAAGTCCAAATTATTTGATGATGTTATCATTTTCTTTTCAAATACCTTTTTCATAAATTTTTTTTCTGAAGTGAGATATGCCTTGGCGCTTGAAAGGTCTTCAAGGTAATCATTCTTTGAAATCATATTGACGCATGGCGCCGAGCACCGCTTCATTTGAAACTCGATACATGGCCGTGAACGATTTGCAAATGTACTCTCCGAGCAATTTCTAATGTTAAAGATCTTCTGAATTTCTTTAATATTAATCCTTGCCATCTTTACATTTGTATATGGCCCAAAAAAATTATTATTTGATGGTTGTTTAACTCTCTTTAGTTCAATCGATGGATAAACTTTATCCATAGAAAAATAAATATACGGGAATGTTTTATCATCTCTTAACAAAATGTTGAAACGCGGTTTATTCTCCTTAATAAGTTGTTGCTCAAGAATTAAAGCCTCTGCTTCAGAGTGTGTGATAAAAGTTTCGATTTTATCTGTTAACTTTTTGATTTGTTCAGTCTTTCGATCTTTTAAAGATTTGGTGAAATATGATCTTACTCGTTTGCTTAGATTTTTTGCTTTTCCAATATAAATTATCTGATTATTATGAAAAAATTTGTATATACCAGGAGAATCTGGACACGTTCTTAGAAAATTATTTATAGGGCTTGGCAATATTAAGCGTTGTCTTTTTGTTCGTGATTTTCGCGAGCTGAAACACCACCATCAAAAACACATACAAAATATAACTGTTGGTTACTTTGTGTGTTAAACACCCTATGAAAGACGCCATCTTCAATATTTACTACATCCCCTGGTCCAACCTTAAAACGGTCAGAATTAAGCTCCATTTCACCCTCACCAGATACAAAGAAATATACTTCTTCTTGTCCGTTATGGAAATGGCCGCTTGTACTCATATTAGGTTCGAGTAAAGTACTACTTAAAACTAATTTGTTACCAAATTGATTATCTTTAACGATATAGCGTTCGTCTTGTTTCGCTATCGAACCGCCAATATCATTTATGTTAACTTTAATGTTTGCTTTAGGCATAAATTTTTAATTATAAAATTCGCATTTTAATACTTGAGAGAGTATTCTACAAAGTTTCATAAATTTTTTCTAATTCAGCATTTGGATGCTTTGACTCTGTGATGGGTCTTCCAATAACTAAATGATTTGCGCCTAACTTTAAGGCTTCTCCTGGAGACATGACTCGTTTTTGGTCATCATTGTCAGAAGAAAGCCTTATACCCGGTACAATCTTCAATAAATTAGGAATATTTGTCCTTGCATACTTTAGCTCGTGTGCAGAACATACTATGCCATCCATATTAGCTTCTTTGGCTAAATCAAAAAGGTTATCTGCCACTTTTCGAATATCATTAAAAAAAACTTTTTCGACATCTTTTTGATCAAGACTAGTCAAAAGACTTACACCGATAACTTTAGACTTGATAGCATGGGCAGCTTCCCTTGCCCTTGTTAGCATGCTCATTCCTCCAGAAATATGGACTGTAAGTAAATTTATAGGGTAGCCCTTAAAGCTTAATATTGAATGCGCTACTGTATTTGGAATGTCATGAAATTTGATATCAAAAAAAATATTAAATCCCTTGTTTGCAACTAAATCAAAAGAACGACGACCGAGTGAATTGAATAAGATACTACCAATCTTTATCATACAAAGATCAGGATTAAGATCATTCAGTAGTTCACTTAGTCTTTCTTCTTCAGGTGTGTCTATGGCAACAATGATCTTGTTGTTAATCATTAAAGAAAGTTTTAGATGATTTGAAATGTATATTCATTGTTTCCCCGATAAAACTTTCATCTTTAGTTTTAGGATTGATGTACCTTCTTGGTCTGATTTTTTTATTTGAAAATACCCCAAAGCTTCTCAATTCAATCCTTTTATCATGAACCAACTCATTAAAAAGATTATCTAAAAGCGTATTAATATACTCGTCTGGGTATTCAAAACCATTTTTTTTGAAGTATCTAATTAGATCTGACCTTGTGAAACTTGCCTGATTATTCACTGAGTTTTAAGGAAATTCTTTCTCTTTCTGCATCAATGCCAAATATTATGCACGAAATATCTTCACCTTTCTTGTATTCACTGAAGTCAGGAGTCTCATCTTCATTATCATCAGAAAGATCTGAAGCATGTATCAGGCCATCAATATCTCCATCTAATCCGACAAAGACTCCAAAATCTGTAATAGATTTAATTTGGCCATTCACACTGTCACCAATATTGTATTTATTTTCAAATTCAATCCATGGATTAGGCTTTGTTTGTTTTAAACCTAATGATATTCTTCTTTTTTCGTTATCCATTTCAAGAATCATTACACGAATTTTTTCATCTAAATTTACAACTTTTGATGGATGAATATTCTTATTGGTCCAATCCAATTCAGATAAATGGATTAGTCCCTCTACCCCCTGCTCAAGCTCAGCAAAGCATCCGTAATCGGTAATGTTTGAAACTTTTGCTTCATATATTCCTCCCATCGAATAACGACCTTCAATGCCTTCCCAAGGATCATTTTGAATTTGTTTCAGACCTAAAGAAACTCTTGCTTTTTCTTTATCAAAATTTAAAACTTTAACCTCTATCTCTTCTCCTAAATTAAGGGCATCTTTTGGATTAATAACTCTTGACCAAGAAATATCAGTTATGTGCAGAAGTCCATCTAAACCACCTAAATCTATAAATGCACCATAGTCCGTAATGTTTTTTACTATTCCTTTAACAATCTGCCCTTCTTCTAAATTTTTTAATAATTCAACTTTTTCGGCAGAATTTTTTTGCTCAAGGACAGCTTTTCTTGATAGCACAACATTATTTCTTTTGTAATCAAGTTTAATTACCTTGAAATCTTCAATATTATTTTCTAAATCAGGCACTTCTTTCATTGGTCTTACATCAACTAATGAGCCTGGCAAAAATGCTTTAATTACATCAACCTCAACAGAAAATCCGCCTTTTACTCTTGATAACACTTTTCCTGTCACAAACTCTCCAGTTTCAAGAGCTTCTTCAAGTTTTTTCCAAGCAACGATTTTTCTTGCTTTTTCTCTTGAAATTCTTGTCTCACCGTATCCATCTTCAACAGCTTCCAAAGCGACCTCAACCTCATCACCTACATTGATTTGAGCTTCACCTCTTACATCCTTGAATTCATCAAGGGAAATAACTCCTTCAGACTTTAGACCAACGTGAACTGTTACCCAGTCTTTATCAACTGCAAGCACAACACCAGATACAATAGTACCAGGCCTCATTTCAATTGATTTCAGATTATCATCTAGTAATTCAGCAAAATTTTCAGACATTATTTTTTAGTATCCATTGAGTTAAGTGCTGAATGAAATACATCTTCAGGTGAAAGTGATGAAGTATCTATGATGATTGAATCCTCGGCAGGTAGTAAAGGTGAAAGAATTCTTTCACGATCTAATTTGTCTCTATTAATAATATCCATCTTTAGATCGCGAATATTAACTTTTTGACCTCTATTCTGCAACTCTTTATGTCGTCTTTCAGTTCTTATCTCTTGATTGGCGGTAATAAAAAATTTAAATTTTGCTTCTGGAAAAACTACTGTTCCCATATCTCTGCCATCAGCAATCAAACCTTTTTCATTTATAAATGATCTTTGAAGCAGGATAAGATTATCTCTGGTAATTTTTTTAGCACTCAATTCAGAAGCTTTTTTTGCACAATCTTCTAATCTAAGATCGTTTGATATTTCGCGGTTTTCAAAAAAAACTTTTATTTTTGTAGGATCATTTCTGAAGTTTAACTTTGTGAGGTCTGATTTTGTTTGATCATGGTCATTATTTAGACTAAATAGATACGCGTAAGCTCTATAAAGCAGGCCACTGTCCAAAATTTCGAAATTTAAATGTTTCGACAATTTTTTTGATAGAACTCCTTTGCCAGAAGCAGATGGACCATCTATTGTGATTATCTTTCTATTTAACTTCATCAATCCTAGATCCTAGTTGATTCATGTCACTTACAAAATTTGGATATGAAGTAACGATATTTTCGCAGTTGTTTACAATGATGCCTCGTTTGGACCTCAACCCTGCAACTAAAAAACTCATTGCTATTCTATGATCATCAAATGATTTAATATTATCTATCTGTTCAATATATCCAGTCTTTCCCTCAATCGTAATACTTGTATTGTCTGTGCAATTTTTAATTCCAATTGCATCAAGACCTTTTGAGATAGCATTGAGTCTATCTGATTCTTTCACTCTTAGCTCGCCTATATCTGATATTTTTGATTTCCCATCAGCAAAAGATGCAGCAATCGAAAGTATTGGAATTTCATCAATCAGTGACGGTATTATGTCACCTCCAATATCAGCACCCTTAAGCTGAGAGTTTTTTACTAATATATTGCAAACTTCTTCATTTGAAACTTGTTTGACTTTAGTGAATTCTATATTGCCACCCATTTCTTTTAGTACATTAATTAAGGCAGCTCTTGTAGGATTAATTCCAACATCTCTAATTATTATTTCTGAATCTTCTGAGATTAATGCAGCAACAATTAAAAAAGCTGCGGACGAAAAATCTCCAACAACATAATAATTTTCATCTTGTATTGATAAATCTGATGGAGAAAAATGAATTATATTTTTTTCATTCTTAATTTCTGAGTGTATATCTGCCCCAAAGTACTTCAGCATCCTCTCAGTATGATCTCTTGAGCCGATTGGTTCAGTAATTTTAGTTTCAATTGATCCAGTAAGTGCAGCCAATAAGATAGATGATTTTACTTGAGCACTTGAAATTGGTGAATTGTACTCAAAAAAGCTGCTACCAATACTTTGAGTGATTTCTATTGGCAATCTGTGATTATTAGAGTTTAGTTTAAAACCCATTTTTGTTAAGGGTTCAACAATTCGCTTCATTGGCCTTGAGGACAATGACTTATCACCAGTAATAGTTGCATTAATACCCAACCCACTTAAAAATCCAGTAAGCAATCTTGCACCTGTTCCTGAATTTCCCAAATCCAACGATTCTGTGGGATCTTGAAATGGCATTTGGCGTTTTACAGTTTTTACAGTATTTGATAATTTATTAAATGTTAAATTAGCATTTACTTGATTTAGTGCATTTGCAGTGCAAATTGGATCACTTGAGGCGAGAATGTTGCTTATGAGAATTTCTTGATTTAAGAAAGAGCCAATAATTAATACTCTTTGTGAAATTGACTTATCTCCAGGACAAAGTAGTTCTCCCTTCAAGCATGCTGAATATTTCGCAGATAAATTCAAACTTAGCTAACCCCTTTTTTGATTAACTGTATTTTTTTTAAAAGGCTTTTGCTATCGTTTTTTGATGCTTCCTCTAATAAATCATGCATATTTTTGATGAAAGCTTTGGTATCTTCTTCAATATTCTCAAGGTTACTCTTGAATATATCAGACCAAAGAATTTCTGACGACTTTGCTAATCTTATAAATTCAGATAATCCTCCAGCTGAAAATTTTTCAATATCAATGCCTTTATCATTAATTGTTTTAATTAAAGCATATGAAATAAGATGAGGAAGATGGCTTGTAGCTGAAAAAAATTTCTCGTGCTCTTCAATACTCAATGATAAAACATCTGCTTTCAAACTAATCCATAAATCATGAATTCTTTGATAATGTTCATCGTGACTAAAATATTTTGAAATAATAAGCTTTTTCTGATTAAAAAAATCTTTAGATGAATTTTCATAGCCAGATTTATGAGAACCTGCTATAGGATGAGAAAAAACAAAGTTTTTTGGTTGATATCCTTTTAAAAATTTGGATATATTGAGCTTTGAACTCGATACATCTGTAATAGAAAAATTTGTATTGAGGATTTTTCTATTTGACTCAATAATTTCAATTATTGTAGATGGTGGTGTTGCAAATACAATTATCCCATCGTCGTTATGAACCAAAAATTCTTCAATATTATTAAATTTTTGAACAATAGCTTTATCATTTATTGCTTTTTCAATAGTCTGTGAACTTGTATCCATACCAAATACATTAAATTCTGTTTTATTAAGACTTTTTGCAATCGAGCCACCAATTAAACCTAAACCAATAACTAAAATGTTTTTCATAGCAATTGTTCTAAGGTCTCAATAAATGCGCTATTCTCAGTAGCTGTTCCAATGGTAACTCTCAAAAAGTTTGGCATATCATATGATTCTATTGGTCGTATGATGATTCCGTTTTTTAAAAAATCTTCATATATTTCATGAGTAGCTCTTTTCGTTTTGAATGAAATAAAATTTCCAACAGAATCAATATATTCAATATTTAATTTTGAAAATTCATCCTCAAGGAATTCCATCCCCAAAGAATTAACTCTTACACTTTCTGAGATATGTTCCTTATCGCACAATGAAAAATAAGCTAATTCTTGCGCAATTGAGTTTACATTGAATGGCTGCCTAATCTTATTCAAAGCAGCAATTATTCCTTTTGATGCAACGCCATATCCAACTCGCAAGCTTGCAAGCCCATGAGCCTTTGAAAATGATTTGGTTATAATCAAATTGTTAAATTCATTTAGAAGCTCATTTGTTCTCACGTAATCTTCCTTATCTACGTATTCATAGTATGCACAGTCTAATACAACCAGAATATCCTCACTTACATTATTCAATAGATTTACTACTTGGTCATGATTATTATATGTGCCTGTTGGATTATTAGGATTTGCTATAAAAATAATGCTTGTATCTTTGTCTACATATTTGGGAAAATTTTGAAGATCATGAGACCAATCTATTGTAGGCACCTCTTTCAAGTAAGAGCCTAATGATTGAGTAATTAATTTGTAAACAGCGAATGAGTGTCTTGAAGCGATTGCATTTTTATCAGAATTTATAAAAGCTTTTGCACACAACTCAAGAATTTCATTAGAGCCATTTCCAACAATAACATGCTCTGAGGACACGCCTTCAATTTCTGAAATTTTAGTTTTTAATTTTACAGATGAGCCGTCTGGATAAAGGTGAATTTCATTATCTAAACCTTTTAATGCAGACAATACTTTTTTTGAAGCACCAAGAGGATTCTCATTTGATGCAAGTTTAATGATATCGGTTAACCCATACTCTTTCATTACTTCAGAGATTGGTTTTCCAGGTTTATATGGATTTAGATCATTTATGCCATTATTAAGGTTTTTGAGTAGCTTTTCACTCATGTTTCTAATGGATATGAACCAAGTATCCTCACAAAAGCACCCTTTTTTCTTATTTCATCAATCACTTTTCTAAGTTTCTTGTCTTTATTGTGTCCTTCACAATCAATAAAGAAATTATGAGAATCAGTTGTCTGTCTTGATGGTCGAGTTTCAATTCTATGTAAATTAATATCTTCTTTTTTGAACGCACTTAAAAGTTTTACTAACGCGCCTGGCTGATTAACTGTTTGTATTAAAAGCGAAGTTTTATCAAAACCAGTTCTTGATATTTCTTGATTGCCAACAACAATGAATCTAGTCTTGTTATCTATAAAATCTTGAATATTATTGGCATGACATTTGAGTTTATGTCTTGAAATTGCATGCTCGCTAACAATACATAAGATTCTGGAATCAGATTTTGCTAGCTCTGCAGCTTCTGCAGTGCTTGCAGTAGCTACTCTCTCAATATTTGGAAGATTTTTCTCAAGCCATTTGGTACATTGACCAAGCGCTTGTGCGTGTGAAGCCACTTTTTTTGTTGCTTTCAGGGAGGATTTTGTTGATCCAGCAAGATAATGATTGATATCAATATATGTTTCACCGCATATTTTAATATCAAAGTCAGTTAAGCAATTAAGAGTTGAATTAACTACACCTTCTGAAGAATTTTCCACTGGTACAATTCCAAAATCTGAGGATTCAGCTCTTACTTGATTAAATACGTCATCGATAGAAATCCTTGGATTAAATTTAACAGAGGATCCAAAATGATTCTTGACTGCTCCTTCAGAGTGAGTTCCTAATGGGCCTAAAAAAGCAATATTTAGTTGTTGTTCAAGTGACAAGCATGCAGAAATCAATTCTTTAAAAATTAATTTAATCTTCTTATCAACGATAGGACCAGAATTCTTTTTTATTAGGTTTCTTATTATGGTAGATTCTCTTGCTGGCCTGTAAAAACTTGCTTTACTATTAGTAGCATTTTTCTTTTTGAGGTTTCCAATTTCCTTCGCAAGAGCGGCTCTTTTTTGAATTAAATTCAGTATCCTAGAATCAATGGCGTCTATTCTTTTCCTATTGGTATTTATTTTTTTACTTGTCACATTTATCCATATTTTGATTCAAAAGCTTTCATGAAAATAATCAAATCATCAATAGCTTCTTGAGGAATAGCATTATAGATGCTTGCTCTCATTCCACCAACCGATCTGTGTCCTTTTAGATTTAATAAATTTGCGTTGAAAGATTCATCTAAAAATCTTGAATCTAAATTGGCATCTTGAAGCACGAAAGGCACATTCATTAATGATCTATTCTCGATTCTAACAGGGTTGGAGTAAAAGCTAGATGAATCAATGAAATCATACAGTGTTTTAGCTTTTTTCTGATTGATTAATTGCATTTTTTCAAGACCACCAATTGATTTCAACCATTTAAAAACCTTACCGGCCATATACCAGGCAAATGTTGGAGGAGTATTCAACATTGATCCATTCATAGAGTGTTGAGCGTAATTAAATATATTTGGAATATTTCCTGAGCATTGGTCTAGAAAATCCTTTTCAATGATAACTATTGTCAAGCCAGCAGGACCAATATTTTTCTGAGCCCCAGCATATATCATTGAAAAATCAGAGACATTAATTGGTTCAGCAAGTATTGCAGATGACATATCACACACTATTGGATTGGGGATATTTGGAACAGTATGCAATGTATTTCCTTGAATAGTTTCATTTGAAACATAGTGAAAATATGATGTCTTAGATTTTAATATCCAATCTTTGTATTCTGGCACATATGTGAATCTATCATCTGCAGAGGATGCGACAACATTTAACTTTGTAATTTTTTCTGCTTCGGCAATTGCTTTTTTTGACCAAGAGCCTGTCAGTAAATACTCTGGTTCACCAAGATGAGAAAAATTTAAGGGTATAAGTGCAAACTGCGAAGTAGCACCACCTTGCAAGAACAAAATATCATGAGTATCAGGTAAATTAATTAGGTCACCAAGATCTTTTTTGGCTTCATTTGCAATATTCATATACAGATCTGAACGGTGACTCATTTCCATGACCGACATACCGCTATTCTTCCATTCCAGAAGTTCTTCTTGAGTTTCCCTTAAAACTGGTTCAGGCATTGTTGCTGGACCAGCACAAAAGTTCCATTTACGCATAATTATTTATTCTTCAAATGGTATTCTTACACATTCAATAACTTTCTCATCTTGTTTGGGAGAAATTACCTTTACACCTTGAGTATTCCTCCCAAGAGTAGGAATCTGATCGATAACTGTTCTAATCATTGTTCCTTTATCACTAATTAACATTACACCATCGTCATCGTTTACAGAAACAGCAGACACCATGAGTCCATTTCTTTCTGACGTCTTTAAAGCAATAACTCCTTGACCTCCTCTGTTTCTAAGCGAGAAGTCGTCAAGTCTGGATTTTTTGCCATAGCCATTCTCTGAGACACATAAAATTGTTTTATTTTTATTGCCTATCATTAATGAAATAATTTTTTGGTCCTTCTTAATCTTCAGCCCTCTTACTCCTCTTGCGGTTCGTCCCATTGGTCTAACCTTCGATTCATGAAATCTTATTAATTTCCCAGAGTTTGATGCCAATAGCATTTCTTGATTGCCATCAGTTACCAAAGATCCGACAAGCTTATCATTCTCATCAAGGTTGATTGCTTTTATTCCAGATTTGTATTTTTTTGCAAACATACTCAGAGAAGTTTTTTTAACAGTTCCATTTCTTGTTGCCATAAAAATATATTTATCATCAGCAAATTCATCAACTGGAAGTATTTGGGTGACTGTTTCATCATCATCTAAGTTGAGCATGTTAACTAATGGACGGCCTTTAGAGGCTCTGCTGGCTACAGGAATTTCATAGACCTTTAGCCAATATACTTTGCCTTTTGTGGTGAAGCACAATAATTGTGCATGTGAACTTAGGACATATAGATTTTGAATGAGATCTTCTTCTTTGACTCCTGCTGCTGATTTTCCTACTCCTCCCCTTCTTTGCTCTCGGTATTCATTTAATGGTTGAGTTTTTGCATAACCGCTTCTCGATAATGTAAGCACTCTTGTTTCTTCTGGAATCAAGTCCTCGTTAGATATATCTTGTCTTACATCATTAATAAGTGTTTTACGCTCATCTCCAAAATCTTTTATAACTTCTTCAAGTTCGCCTTTTACAACTTCAATTAAAGTAGATTTATCATTTAGTATTTTTTGGAGACCATCTATTTTTTTAAGCAAATCATTAAATTCATTTGTTAAATTGTCCTGTTCTAGAGCAGTCAGCCTTCCAAGCCTTAATTCAAGTATCGATTTAGCTTGATTAGGAGATAACTTATAATTTTTTCCTTTAAGTCCAAAATCTTTTCCAAGTCCTTTTGGTTTACAAGCATCTGCACCAACTTTTTTTAGAATTGAAACAAGAGGTCCAGCCTTCCAGCTTTTCTTACACAGTTCCTTTGCAGCTATGGATGTATCTTTTGACTTTTTAATTATTTTTATGATTTCATCAATATTTGATATTGAAACTAATAAGCCCTCTACTACATGACCTCTCTCCTTAGCCTTTGCTAGCTCAAATTTTGACCTTTTAGTAACAACTTCTTTTCGATGCTTAATAAATTCATTCAGTAATTCTTTTATATTAAGAACTTTTGGTTGGCCATCTACTAAAACAGTAAAATTTATTCCAAAGGATTGTTCTAATTGCGATTGTGAAAAAAGATTATTTTCTAGAACATCTGAAGATTCACCTTTTTTGATATCAATAACAACCCTTAAGCCATCTTTATCGGATTCATCTCTAATTTCTTTTATGCCATCAATCTTTTTATCTTTTACCAGTTCAGCAATTTTCTCAAGCATCTTTGCCTTATTAACCATGTAAGGAATTTCATTAATTATGAGAGACCTGTTTCCAGATTTATCCTCTTCGATAGTAGTTTTTGCCCTTACATAAATTATCCCTTTGCCAGTCTTATAAGCCTCATAAATTCCCATTTTTCCATCAATGATTCCACCCGTTGGAAAATCAGGTCCAGAAATAATTTCTAAAAGATTATCAATTGTACTTTTTGGATTTTCAATTAAGGCTAGGCACCCATTTATAATTTCATTTAGGTTGTGAGGTGGTATATTTGTTGCCATGCCAACTGCAATCCCAGATGAGCCATTTGCCAAAAGTAATGGAACTCTAGTTGGCAAAATATCAGGTATCATTTCAGAACCATCATAATTTGGTGAAAAGTTAACAGTATCTTTTTCGATATCCGATAAAACTTGATCAGTTATTTTAGCCATTCTGACTTCTGTATATCTCATAGCTGCAGGCGGATCACCATCAATTGATCCGAAATTGCCCTGACCTTCCACTAGCATGTATCTCATTGAAAATTCTTGTGCCATTCTTACCATTGCATCATAGGCAGCACTATCACCATGAGGATGATATTTACCTATAACGTCTCCAACGACACGGGCTGACTTTTTGTATGGCCTATTGTAGAAGTTTCTTAAATCGTACATAGCAAAAAGTATTCTTCTGTGTACCGGTTTTAAGCCATCTCTTACATCAGGGAGTGCCCTTCCATGAATTACACTCATGGCATAACTTAAGTATGATTGCTTAAGCTCCTCCTCAATGTTTATTGGTAGAATTTCTTTTGCAAAATCAGACATTTAAGAGAAGGATAATCGGGGAAAATATATTGAAAATACTGGCATATATAAACCAATATTTTACCATAAATTGCTAATATAAATTAGTCTTTAAACTCAGAAACTACGCCACTGATAGACTCTTTGGCATCCCCAAAAAGCATACGAGTATTATCTTTAAAAAAGAGTGGATTTTGAACACCTGCAAAACCTGAAGACATTGATCTTTTTAGGACAAATACCGTTTTCGCATTGTGAACCTCAATTATTGGCATTCCATAAATTGGACTGCCAGGTTCTTCTGTTGCGGAGGGATTAACCACATCATTTGCACCTATAACAATTGCTACATCATAAGTATCCATCGCCGGATTGATATCCTCAGGCTCTAATAGCAAGTCGTATGAGACATTTGCTTCTGCTAATAAAACATTCATATGGCCCGGCATTCTGCCTGCCACTGGGTGAATACCATATTTTACATCAGTACCATTTTCTTCCATCAATTCTCCCAACTCTCTAACAACATGTTGAGCTTGAGCAACTGCCATTCCATATCCTGGAACGATTAGAACTGAGGAAGCATTTTCAAGTATAAGAAAAGCATCTTCAGTATTAATTGGTTTTACTTCGCCCTGATCTTTTCCAGATGCAGTAGATGATGATGAAGCATATCCAACAAATAGAATATTACCTATGGTTCTATTCATTGCCTTTGCCATGATGACTGTTAATATCAGTCCACTTGCACCTACGAGTGATCCTGCAACAATTAGAACATTGTTAAGAAGTAATAAGCCTGCAAATGCAGCAGCTATGCCTGACAATGAATTTAATAATGAAATTACAACCGGCATATCTCCGCCACCAATTGGCAGCACAAATCCCAAACCAGCAAGTATAGTAAAAGATAAAAATACATAAAAAAGTGTAGGCTGATTGTCTAAAAAATTAAAAAAGACAGGATCAATTAACACAAACACAAGCATCAAAAGGCTTAAATAAAAAGCAGAAATAAAAATATTTGTGAGCAAGGAGCCTTTTCCAAGTTTTATCTTTTCTGCGAGCTTCCCATATGCAATTAGTGAGCCTGAAAAGGTCAGTCCACCTATATACACTGTTAGCATTACAATTACTGTTTGAAACAAGTTAATGTTTGGCTCGGAATATTGTGACCAAGCTATAAAGAATGAAGCCAATCCCCCAAAACCATTGAACAGCGCAACCATTTCAGGTATTGCTGTCATTTTTACTTTTAAAGCAATTAATGATCCAACAGAGGCTCCAATTAAAATTGCAACCAAAATAGTTAGCAAATTAATATCGAGACTAAGAGTGGTCACTAGCACTGCTAGTAACATGGCAATAGCAGAAAGAAAATTACCTTTTACAGCAGTAGACTCTTTTCCCAACATTTTTATGCCTAAGATAAATAATATTGATGAGAAAATATAAACTAGATTCTGAATTACTGGGATTGAGCTCGTTAGTTCCATACTATTTCTTTTTAAACATACTAAGCATTCTATTAGTTACAAGATAACCTCCAAATACATTTATTGAGGCAAGCAATATTGCCATAAATGCAAGAAAGTTTTGAAGATTAGATGCATCATTTAACATTAAGGCGCCAACTAGAGCTATTCCAGAAATGGCATTTGCTCCCGACATCAAAGGAGTGTGTAATGTGCTTGGTACTTTTGAAATAAGTTCTAACCCTAGAAAAATTGATAAAATTAAAACAAATCCTAACAAAATATATATCTCCATGTTTAAGGTATCCTTGTACTATCAAATTTTCCGTTATGAACTAGAACGCTACTACTAATTATTTCATCCTCAAAGTCAAAGTTTAACTCATGTTTTTCAGCATCATAAAATTCAGTAATCCAATTAATTATATTATTTGATAATGCAAACGATGCATGAGATGCGACCTGTGAAGATAAATTAGATTGTCCAATCACCATCACACCATTAATTTCGACACATTCATCAACTATGGAGCCCTCAACATTACCACCCGATTCAACAGCCATATCGACAATTACACTACCCGGTTTCATTTTGTGAATTGTTGCGGTATCAACTAGTTTTGGTGCTGGTTTTCCAAAAAGCTGAGCTGTTGTAATTACAACATCAGATCTCTCACAAACCTTTGATTGCAGATCTTTTTGTTTTTGAATTTGTTCTTGAGTTAATTCTTTAGCATATCCCTGATCGGTTTCACCAGTGTCACCTAAATCTATCTTTACAAATTTTGCCCCCAGAGACTTGACTTGTTCTTCGACAACATCTCTTGTATCAAATGCTTCTACTCTCGCACCAAGTCGTTTAGCAGTGGCAATAGCCTGTAATCCTGCAACACCAACTCCAATAACAAATACTTTTGCTGGTTTCAAAGTACCGGCAGCAGTCATCATCATTGGCAAAGCCATCTTTAAATGTTTTGCAGCCTCTATTACAGCAACATAGCCAGCTAAGTTAGCCTGAGAACTTAAAACATCCATTTTCTGAGCTCTTGTTATTCTAGGAATAAATTCCATACTAACAACATTAACGTTTGCACTAGCAAGTTTTACTAACATATCTTTATTAGCAAAGGGACTGATCATTCCGATAACCGTTGATCCTGGTTTCATTAGATTAATTTCATCCTCAGTAATACCTGATTGCACGATAAGCAAATCTGCATTCTTAATGCAATCCTCTCTAGAAAGACACTCAAGTCCTAGGTCTCGCAAATCCTGATCACCAATACTCATGCCTTGACAAAGATCCTTTTCAAAAGATACAGATACACCTTCCAGAGCCGTCAACTTATCTAGAGTTTCAGGATGTAAAGTAGATCTTTTATCGGACAGATCGTTGGATTTTATTGCAGCAATTTTCATATTTTAAATTAAGTAATTGTTGTAATCTCTAATTTATTGTACACGCAAGGTTAATTAAAAACTTAAAAATTAATTGATAATCTTTTTTAATTTTGGTGATAACGTAAATCGTACTTTTTGAATCGAGGGGATTACATATTCCTCAAGAGTTTTAGGATTTCTTCCAATTCTTTGTTTAGTATGAATAACTTCAAATGTTCCAAAACCAGAAATCTTAACTAACTTATTTTTTTGAAGTTCATTTTTAATCTTGTTAAAGAATAAATTTACAAATTCATCCGCTTTAGTGTTACCAAGATCAGAGTTTTTTTTCAAACTATCAATTAAATCCTTTTTAGTAACATTCATTCTTTAAGTGAAATTGAAAATTTTTGTTTCAATGAAGTTAAGATCAATGCAGTAGTTTGATTTATTTCTTCATCGGTTAATGATTTTTGCTTGCTTTGTAGCACGAATCTAATAGTAATACTTTTGTTTTTTGAACCTAAGTTTTCATCTTCGAAAAGATCAATTACTTCGAATCGTTTTAAGTATGGTGTATTCATGGATTTGATTGCATAAGAAATATCTTTGAAGGGTAAATCTTTTGGAATTAAAAGATTTAGATCTCTCTCCGCAAAAGGAAATACACTTGGAACACTTATTTTTTTCTTTTTTTGGATAGATTTGAATTTCATGAGATTAAATTCAAAACCAATCACATCAGTTTCAGATATTTCTTTTGTGTACAAATGGTTAATCATACCAATATACAGAAATGGCTCTTTTTGATTCCTTAATCTAACAGACAAACAATTTTTCCCAAAAAACATATTTGCTTTATTTTCTCTTTCATATGATAAATCTTCATCATCAAAACCAAGAAAATTTAACATTCCAAAAATTTCTTGCTTCATGTAAAAAAAATCAAATTTTGGTTCGGTCATCCAAAATTTTGTTTTTTTACATTTAAAGATTATTCCAGAAATACATTCCTCTTCCTTATATTTTTTGCTGTGTATAGAAAATAGTTTCCCAACTTCAAAAAATTTTGCTTTTCTGATACCTTTTTTATAGTTTTTTGCAAGAGAATTAATCATTGAAGAAAATAAACTGTCTCTTAAGTATGACTCTTCATTATTTATGGGATTAGTCAATAAAATTGATTTTGCTTCATTCACATAAGTTTTTTGAACAAATGGTAGATGCATTAATTCCTGATATCCATTAGCAATAAGAAAATTTGAAATTCTTTGAACATATGATGTAGATGTTTTTAAATTTGAGGGACCTGCTAATGGTAAGTTAGCTGGTAATTTGTCAAAACCGTATACTCGGAGAACTTCTTCGTAAATATCCTCTTTTATACTGATATCAAATCTATGACTGGGCACCGTAGCATAAAATCCTTGTTTATTTTTACTTAGGGCAAATCCAAGGTTTGTGAGTAGTTTATCCACAAATCTTGGTGGAATTTTTTTGCCTGCAAAAGCATTCAGATCTTCATAATTAAATTTTATCTTTCTTAAAGAGAGATAATTTTTAGATTGGAATTTATAAAAATTTTTAAATTTTACCGAAGTTATCTCATTTAAAAGCTCTAAAAACCTAACTAAAGCATTTACCTGCATGGTGGAATCAACACCTCTTTCAAACCTTAAAGATGCATCAGTGTTTAAACCTAGCTTTCTTGCCTTATTCATTATCACATTAGGTAAAAAAGCAGCAGACTCGACCAAAAAATTCTTTGTCTCCGATGTAACGGAAGAATTATCACAGCCTATGATTCCTGCAATCGCAACAGTAGCATTTCTATCTCGTATTGTTGCAATATTTGAATCAAGGATCTTTTTCTCACCACCAATTATAGTTACTGTTTCATCTTCATCTGCAAAATTAACTGACAAAGGTAGTGCAAGTTTATCCCTATCAAAAACATGAAGAGGAGTGCCCAGTTCAAGCATTACGAAATTTCCTATATCTACCATTGGATGTATTAATGGAATATCTGCCTTTTCCAGCAATTTGACAATTTCTTTAGGTAACGCCTTAAATTTGTTTATTTCAAGTATTTCTAGTAAGTGATAATTTTGACAACATTCATTGTTTACCTTACCGATATAATCTTTTGAATTCTGGAAAGATACCTTATTAAAGGGTTTTTGTATAAATCTTGAATTTTTTTGGCTAGCAGAAAATTCTCTAGCTAGTCCGTTCAAACTTAAAGCATCTCCTCGATTTGGTGTAATATCAAAGTTCAGTGTTTTATTTGAAGATTCACATTCTAAGCCTAAATTAGTAAATATATCTGCCATGTTCTTTGCAGAAAAATCTGTATTCAAATAATCTTTTAAGAATGGATAATATATTTTCATATCTGATTTAAAAATTCAGAATTTGAAGCATAAAATTCTCTAATGTCTTCAACTCCATAGTAAAGCATGGCAAGCCTTTCAACCCCAACTCCAAATGCAAAGCCACGGTATTTGCGTGCATCAATATTGCAATTTCTAAGCACATTGGGGTGAACCATTCCACATCCCAAAATTTCAAGCCAACCTTTTTTGCCAAATCTAATATCTACTTCAGCCGAGGGCTCTGTGAAAGGAAAGTAAGAAGGCCTAAATCTTACATCTACACTCTGATTAAAAAAATAATCAATAAATCCTATGATTGTACCTTTGAGGTCTGAAAAACTTATGTTCTGATCTACAGCTAAACCTTCGACTTGTGTAAACATTGGCAAATGAGTCATATCATGATCGCATCTATAGACCCTTCCTGGTGAGAGCATATAAATAGGTGCTGATTTATTTAACATCATATGAATTTGTGTATTTGAAGTATGAGTTCTTAGCAAGCACTTATCATTCAGTGACTTATTCAAATAAAAAGTGTCATGCATTTGTCTTGCAGGATGATTTTGTGGAAAATTTAAGGCCTCAAAATTATAGTAATCAGATTCAATTTCATTACCAAAATATGATGAATAATTAAGATTATGAAAGTAATCTAATATAAGATCCATAACCACTGATATTGGATGTTTCTTACCAATGTTTGCATTCACTGGCAATGTAACATCTATATAAGGCTCTTCTTTAACTGCGAGAACTTTTAAATCAACGCTTTCAAAAAAATCAGTAAGCTCTTCCCTCAAAAGATTAAGAGATTTCGCTATTCTAATTTTTTCTTTACCATCAAGGTTCTTTAGCTCCTTGAATGCATTTTGAACAAAAGATTTTTTGCCAAGATAATGAGATCTTAAATTATAAAATTCAGACTTGTTTTTTACTGATTGAAGTTTTTTTGCTGCTTCTTTAATTAAATCCTTGGGGATTTGCATAAGAGCATTATATCCTGACTTTATCTACTATTTTTTTAAAAATTTCAGGTTCTGAGTATGCTATGTCAGATAAGATTTTTCTGTTGAGTTTTATGTTAGATGCGTTAAGCATGTTTAAGAATTTACTATAGGATATATTTTCATCGGAAAGAGCAGCATTTATTCTTGTAATCCATAATGATCTAAAAGCCCTTTTTTTATTCTTTCTATCTCTGAAAGCATACTGCAAAGACTTTATGTTTGCTTGTTTGGCAGTTTTATACAATCTACTTCTTGCTCCATATTGACCTTTAGTCTTAGCAAGAATTTTTTTATGTTTAGATTTAGCTGTTACTGCTTTTGTTGTTCTTGGCATATTAAGTTATGTATGTAGGAGTCTATTTGCAATCTTCTTTACTTCATCTTTTACGTTTATTAAGCCTCGATTATGGCGTTTTCTCTTAGTAGATTGCTTGCTAAGAATATGGTTTCTGTTTGCACTTCGCCTTTTAATACCAGATCCAGTCTTTTTGAAGCGTTTCTTTGCACTTGAGTGTGACTTTAACTTGTATCCCATAAAATTAAATAATTATTTTTTCCTAAATTTAGAGAGAATCATCAACAACTGTCTTCCTTCAAGTGACGGTTCTTGGTCAACTTGAGCAATATCTGAAAGATCGTCTTTGATGCGATTAAGCAAATCCAATCCTAAATTGGAGTTAAGTATCTCTCTCCCTCTAAAACGGACGCTTATAAAAAAATTTATAAAACAACTTTTATTTAATAAATTAATCCTAAGAAAAGCTTAAGAATACAAGTTATTTTAATTATTTTTTCTTATAATTCACTTTTATGTCATCAAATATTGATCAAAACGAAGTAAAAAAATTTTCAAACATAGCTGAAAAATGGTGGGATCCTAAAGGTGAATTTAAGCCATTACATGTTATTAATCCATTACGTGCAAAATATGTAGCTTCCAAAATCAATCTTCACGACAAGTTGGTTCTAGATGTTGGTTGTGGTGGAGGTTTACTATCAGAAGCATTAGATGATTATGGAGCAAGGGTCATGGGAATAGATGTGACTGAAAAAAATATCAATGTAGCTAAACATCATGCTGAACAAAGTAATAAGTCTATTGAATATCTTCATCAAGATGCTAAAAGCCTTATGCAAAGCAAGAAAGAATTTTTTGATGTTATTTGTTGTCTTGAAGTTGTTGAACATGTTCCCGATCCTTCCGAGCTCATTGAAGATTGTTCAAATTTATTAAAACCTGGTGGGTTGATGTTTTTATCAACTATAAATAGAAATCTTCGGTCATTTATGACTGCCATTATTGGCGCAGAATATATTTTCAACATTCTTCCAAAAGGAACACACGAATATGAAAAATTTATACATCCATCGGAGCTAGCATCTTATATGTCAAAGGCAAAAGTTCGTCTTATTGAAAACAAAGGCATGTTCTATAATCCAATTACGCATAACGCACACTTTAATAATGATTTAGGAGTTAACTACATCTCCTATGGCAAAAAAGAATCTTGATTAGGGCTATATTATTTGATCTTGATGGGACATTGCTTGATTCAGCTCCTGATTTCATACACTGTCTCAATACACTACTAGAACAAAATGATAAAACTAAATTACCGGATGATGTCATTAGACAAAATGTCTCAGACGGCAGTATTAAATTAATTGAAATTGGTTTCAAAATTAAACCATCCAATAATGACTTTGCTGATTTAAGAAGACAACTTTTGGATCTTTATGATAAAAATCTACTGAAATGGGCAGACATATTTCATGATGTTGAGAATTTAATTAATTTCGTTGAATCACAAAATATTCTTTGGGGTGTTGTAACAAATAAACCATCATATTTTTCAAAAAAGATATTGGCACGAATTCCAATCTTCAATAATTGCGCAGTTCTTGTTTCATCTGACGATGTAAAAAATATGAAACCAGACCCGGAAGGAATATCAAAAGCTTGTGTTGAAATAGGTGTTTTGCCACAAAACGTTATTTATGTTGGTGACCATATCAAGGACATGATTGCGGCAGAAAAAGCAGGATGTTTGCCAATTGCATGCAGATATGGATATTACAATGATCAAAAAAATGATCTTAAACAATATCTTTATGCAGACAGTGTTAGTGATCTTAAAACTAAAATATGTAAGGTAATTGATGAGCGTCAAAGATAAAATTATTTTAATTACTGGAGCGTCTGATGGGATTGGTAAAACGGTTGCGCTTGAGTTTGCAAAAAAAGGAGCTAAATTAATCTTGCTAGGCTCGAATGGGTCAAAGTTAAGTGCTGTTTATGATCAATTATCGGGTGTTGAAAAAGATTATCATTTAAGCTTAGAGTGTGATCTATCGTTGCTTAATGATAAATCAGCAATTGAAATAGAGGCTGCAATCCTTGAACACTATGGTAGATTGGATGGAATCATACATAACGCTGCAACTCTAAAAAAAATGACGCCTTTAATTGATCTTGAAACAAATCTTTGGGAGAAAATATTAAAAGTTAATCTAACATCTGAATTCATCATTACCAAAACCTTGCTTAATCTGATCGTAAAAGAGGAGAATGGCAGAGTGATATTTACATCATCTAATGTTGCCACACAACCAAAGGCATTTTGGGGTGCATATGCGGTAAGCAAGTTTGCTGTAAAAGGAATGGCGGAACTTTTCAGACAAGAGTTAGAAAATATACATCAGATTAAGATCTTTAATTTTGATCCAGGTCCATCACCAACCAGTATGAGGGAGATAGCATTCCCGAATGAAGACAAGGAGACACTTAAATCGCTTGAGAAGCTAATACCATGCTATGAATGGTTTTTTTCGGAAGAAAGTAACACTACAAATCAACATTATTTTAAATTTTCAGACTTTAAAATCTAAAAATTTCCACAAATAAATACATAAATAACTTCTATATGGCTTAAATTTTTCTGACCATTCTAAAATATTATTACCGGTGTTGATTTTCTTATATGCCTTTTGGACTCCTAAATCATTAACTAGAATCTGATCCTGATTACCCATAAAAAAAATCTTTGTCATCCCAAATGTCCATATACCAATTCCTTTTCTGGACATAAGTAATTCCTCAAAATCTTCTTCACTGTATTTCATGTAATATCTTCTGAAATGTTTAAAATCACCTGAAAGTATTATTCCTGAGATGTATTGAGCCTTTTTACGTGATACTCCATTTGATGAAAGAAAATCCTCCAGACTAAGTTGATTAGTCTTCTTAGTGTTATATTCAAGAATCTTTTTTTCGATCTTACTCCATATGGAGTTTGCAGCTTTTGTTGAAAGTTGTTGTCCAATTATATTTTTAGCTAAAAAAATTGATAGCATTTCTTTCTTAATTACTAACTCAATTGGTTTCTGATTTTTTATAAAATCTCGAAAAATCTGCTCCTCAGGTGTAGTTAGCTCTTGCATGATATGTCTATGTGCATCGTCTTTATTTACCATAAGCAATTTTCTTATGGTTTGATATGTTGAGCTCCACGAATTGTCCCTCTGCAAGTGATTCTGGTAAAAAGAATGGTCCAAATCTTACCCTTTTTAATCTGCTAATTTGTAAATTATGAGCATTAAATATCTTTCTTACTTCCCTATTCATTCCAGTTTTAGTGCAAACAGTAAACCATTGATTGGTTGATGTTCTTCTGCCAATAACAATATCTGTAAATTTGTGAATTTTTTCATCAATCAAAATACCCTTTAACATAGATTGTTTAATTGTTTCATTAAAATCTCCTCTAGCTCTAACTAAATATTCACGATCAAGGTTTTTTGAAGGATGAGCAAGATTGTTCGCGATATCTCCGTTGTTAGTTAACAACATTAATCCAGAAGTATTGATGTCAAGTCGGCCTATTAAAAACCATGGAATGTCGCCTTTATCATCTGGCAAAAAATCAAAAACAGTCTTATTTTTATTTTGACTTATTTTCGAAGACACCACTCCAATAGGTTTATTAAAAGCCAATAACATGTCTTGATAATCATCTTTGATTACAAGTTCATTATCTATATAAACCCTATCTTCCGAGCCAACCTTGTCTCCAATTTTTGCGATGTCATTATTAATTCGGACTCTTCCAGTCCTGATGAGTATTTCTGATTTTCGGCGAGAAGCTATGCCATTTTTTGAAAGAAACTTTTGTAGTCTTATCAGATAATCAACCAAAGTTTAATTCGAGATCAGTGATGCTTTTTGAATCTGTTATTTCTGGAAGATCCTCAATTGATTTTAATTGAAAGTCATCTAAAAATTCTTTTGTTGTTTTGTAAAGAGCAGGCCTCCCAGGTACATCTTTATAACCAGATACTTTTATCCAGTTGCGTTCTGTTAAATTTCTTATAATTTGGGTGCTTACACTTACTCCCCTTATTGATTCGATCTCTCCTCTAGTAATAGGCTGTTTATAAGCAATAATAGTTAAAGTTTCCATTAGTGCTTTTGAAGTTTTGCTAGAATTATCCTGCCACATAGGTAATAGTAATCTTGAATATTCATTTTTAATTTGTAGTCTGTACCCTGATGCGACCTCCACAATTTGTAATGTGCTGTCAGTAAATCTTTTATCTAAATCTATAATGGCTTTTTTGATATCAGCAAGTTCAGCCTGTTGATCCATAAGACGAATTAACTCCCTAATTTCAGAAATCTTTATTGGTCGGCCTGCACTTAGCAGAATAGCCTCAACACAATTAATTAAATTATCCATTTAGTGACTTTTTAGATTTAATATAAAAATGATTTGAGTCCTCATTCTGAATGATCTCTATTTTTTTTTCCTTTGCTAATTCTAATGAGGCCAACATTGAAACAACCACGCCCTGTTTACCCTCATCTTTTTTGAAGAGTTTGTAAAATTCAACAATATTTCTTTTCTTTAAAAACTCTAAAATTTTTCTTACCCTGTCTTCAGTTGATAATTCAAGAAACTCTATCTTGTGACTTTTATCAAATTTTGGTCTAGAGTTGATGTCTGAGAATATTTCTGCGAAATCAACATTTTTAATAAACGAGTTCTTATGATTTTTAGAAAATTTAGGTAATGCTGCAGAGGCTGTAAAAAAATCTCTATCTACTCTTGGTAAATTAGCAATATTTTCTGATGCGATTTTAAATTTTTCATATTCTTGCAGTCTTTTAATTAGTTCAGATCTTGGATCATCTTCAACATCATCCTCCTCGTGTGTTGGGAGTAACATACGAGACTTTATAAATGCTAGAGTTGCAGCCATTACTAGATAGTCTGATGCGATTTCTATCTGAAGTGACTCCATCAAATCAATATAACTAACATATTGATCTGTAATTTCAGCAACATTAATATCAAGAATATCCACATCTTTTTTATGAATTAAATAGAGTAGCAAATCCATTGGACCGGAGAAACTTTCTAGTGTTAATTTAAATGCATCTTTGGGAATATAAAGATCTTCGGGTATTTTATTTAAATCGAAGTTCTGAAAAGTAGTTTGAGTTTTCACAGCAAGTGGTGATTTTGTTTACAACATAGTGTAAACATAGTCATGAAAATACACAATATGTTGTGTTTAAAGGATTTTTTTCAAATAATTCAAACACTTATAAGTTTAGAATTATTTATAGATAAATATATTTATTTCTTCAACATGATTTATTATTGTAAAACTTATGGATTATCTAACTGACAACACAAGAATAATTGAGAGGCATGACTTAATTACTCCCATAGAATTGATTGAAAGATATCCGATTTCTAATGATGTTGCCAAACTTATTTATGGAACAAGGAGTGAGATTAGCAATATATTGCACGGCAAAGATGACAGGCTTTTAATTGTATGTGGTCCTTGCTCAATCCATGATGAGAAATCTGCACTTGAGTATGCGAAAAAATTAAAATCAGAAAATTTTAAACATCAAGAGAACCTTCTAATTGTGATGAGAGTATATTTTGAAAAACCCAGAACTACCGTGGGTTGGAAAGGATTGATCAATGATCCAGACCTTAATAATAGTTTTGATGCTAATAAAGGTTTAGAGTTAGCCCGCTCAATTTTAAAAAAAATTTCAGAGATTGGCTTGCCAGTCGGTACAGAGTTCTTGGACCCCATATCACCTCAATATGTCGCGGATCTAATTTCTTGGGGAGCTATTGGTGCAAGAACTGCTGAGAGTCAAATCCATAGAGAGCTAGCATCCGGTTTATCATGTCCAATTGGCATTAAAAATGGTACTACTGGGGCACTAAAACCAGCCATTGATGGCATTCAAGCCGCTAATCATCCACATGTATTTTTCTCCACTACCAAAGAGGGCAAAGTGCAAATATATAAAACCTCCGGCAACTCAGATACACATATAATCTTAAGAGGTGGTGTAAATCCAAATTTTGATGAAAATGCAGTCAAAAATGTTATTACGGCACTTACTGAAGCTGAGGTAAATGAATCAATAATGATTGACAATAGTCATGGTAACAGTCAAAAACAGCCAAAAAAGCAAATTGACGTGACAACTGACGTTTGTGGTCAGATCGCGTCAGGTAATAAGTTTATAAGAGGCATAATGTTAGAGAGCCATCTCAATGAAGGAAATCAAAAAATAAGCGAAAACCTTAACTATGGACAAAGCATTACTGATGCTTGCATGGGTTGGGAAGACTCTGTTTCATGTCTTGCGAAATATTCTGAAGCAGTAAGTGAAAGAAGAAATCAAGAAAATTGAAATTCATCAAAATAAATACCGAAGAAGCGGAAACAATTGGATTAAAAGCTGCTTTTTTATTAGCCTTCATCAGATCAAATAACATTGATAAAAATAACAAGAATCTAGCAGATATCATCAGCAAAAAAATAAGTTTTATGAAAATATCTGAAATTGAAGAATCCATCGCAAAACTGGAAAGGCTTAATCTTATAAAACCAGGCACCTCAAATAATATTTATAAGCTAAAACTTCCTTCTGGTAATAGTCTTGGCACTTCAGTGATTACAAAAAATTGGAGTCCTTCAGAAAATGTATATGAAGTTTTATCAATGGGAAATATAAAAAAAGAATTCATAAATTCTAAATTACCTGAATTTAGGCTCTATTGGATGGAAAAAAATGTTGCAAAAGATGATTGGAACCATAAATTTGTAAACTTTGTTAAACAAGAATGGGTAAAAAATCAGTCTTATAATAACGGTGAGCCATATCAAATTGATTTTGATTGGGAACCAAGCAAAGATGTATATGAAATCCTAAAAATGGCTGGTATAAAAAAAAGTTTTGTGCAATCACATTTAAAAGATTTTGTACTATATTGGAAAGAGAATGGTCTTGCATTAAAGTCATGGAATACAAAATTTGTTGAATTTATAAGGAGAAAAAATTTAGTAGAAAATAATCATGAGGAAGCTAAAAGATCTATTGAATCAAGACAAAAAGAAAACGCAAATAAAGAATCAAAAAGAAATTCGTGGGCTGAAAACCTCGATATCTAAAGAAGATTTAATTGTTTTTGTAAACGAACTGTTTGAGAATTTTGAACTTGCATATCATTTCAATTTTTCAAAAGTATATGATTCTCAAAATAAGATTGATCTAGCTAAAAGATTGTGGGCTAAAACTCTAAAAAACTTTAATAAATTTCAATTGCAAATGGCAATGAAAAATGTATTTCTTAATAATGAATATCTACCAACACTAAATGAATTTGTAAAGTTATCATCTCAACAAGCCCTAAGTGAAGAAATACCAAGTGTACTGCATGCATTTGATGAAGCTAGGAAATCATATGACCCGCATGTAAGTTTTAAATGGACTCATCCAATAATATATTTTGCCGGTAAAAAAGTTGGCTGGAATAACTTTCATGATCAGCAAAAAACATTGGTTATGCATAAATTCAGAAATTATTACCTTGAGTACGCAGAACAAGCAATGAATGGAAAAATTTTCAAGTTGCCGCAGATCGAAACTAAGTCAAAAGAAAAGCATTTCATTGATAGAGAAACTTTCCTAAAACTCAAAGAAAAACTGAATCTTTGACTAGATTGGCCTATAATCACGTTCCTATTTAAAAAAAATTTTTAGGCACCATTAAAATACTATGTCAGCAAATGTAAGAACATCATTATTGATTTTATTTCCAGTTTTTTTCTGGTTTGTTACTGGTGTATTTCAAGATGAGGATAAAGGTACTGTTACAAAGCCAAAAGTTCTCTCATCAGTAATTATTTCAGAGGCAGTTGCTGAATATATCTCACCTGAAATTAATTTAAATACTTTTGCTCAAACTGAAAAGCGCGTTAATGTTAAAGCAAAAACATCCGGTGAAATAGTCTCAATTGGAGCTAAGCAAGGCGAATTCGTTAAAAAAGATGATGTGTTGTGTAGTTTAGGAATCGTTGAACTTAATAGAACTGAAGTAAAGGCTCCATTTAATGGTTATATTGAATCGATCCTAAAAGAAGGTAACTTTATTCAAAGAGGTCAAATTTGTGCGACTATTATTGAGCTAAATCCTATTACATTTGTTGCAGAAGTACCTGAAATCTTAATAAAAGATGTTTTTGAGGGTCTACGAGCAAATATTGACTTAGTTACTGGCGAAAGAATCCTCACAGAATTATCATTTGTTTCTAAAAGCGCTAATCCAAGCACCAGAACATTTAGAGTTGAAGCTCAAATTGATAACTCTAGCGGTTTGGTCAGAGATGGTATATCTGGAACAATGAAAATTCTAAGAAATCCAATTCTTGCACATAAGATTTTGCCATCAATTTTAATGTTAACGGACGATGGCCTCCTTGGAGTTAAGACAGTTAATGCTGATAATATTGTTGAGTTTCACAAGATAGAAATCATACAAGACACAATTGATGGGATTTGGGTAAAAGGCATTCCTCAATTTTCTAATCTAATTGTCGCTGGTCAAGGATTTGTTAAAGAGGGACAAACCGTATCTGTTACAAGTCTCGCTAGTCTATGAACAAAATTGTAGACTTTGCACTTTCAAAAACTAGGACCACTTTAGCAATAGCTATCTTGGTGTTGATTGCAGGTAGTTACTCCAGAAGTATGATACCTGTCGCTGCAGATCCTAGTATTACATTACCGTTTGTGAGCGTTTCAATATTTCTTGATGGAGCTTCACCTGAAGATGCCTCCCGACTTATTGCTAAACCAGTAGAAAATAGATTACGGAGTGTTGCTGGTGCAAAAGAAGTTTCATCAAGTAGTAGTTTGAGCTATGCCCGAATTATTACTGAATTCGAAGTGGGGTATAGTATCGATACCGCTCTCAGAGATATCAAACAGGCCATCGAAGAAGTAAAGTTTAAACTCCCACCTGAAGCAGAGGATCCTCAAATAAGAGAGTATTCATTTGCTGATTCGATCATGAATGTGAGTGTGGTTGGTGATGGATTAGTTCGTCAAAAAGTATTCTATGCTAGAGAACTGCAAGATAAGATTGAAGCAATTGATCAGGTGCTTACAACCGAATTAAGTGGTGCTCCTGAGGAACTTCTTGAAGCCACAGTTAATAAATCAAAGTTGGAAAGCTATAACATATCTTTGAGAGAGCTCTACAGCGCTATATCAAATAATAATCTTATTATTCCAGGAGGTTCACAAGATACAGGTGATGGTAGATTTAATATTGAAGTCCCTAGTGTCTTTGAAAATGCAGCTGACGTTTACAACATTCCGATAAAAGTAACGTCTACAGCGGTTGTTACTCTTGGAGATGTCGCAAAAATAAGAAGAACTTTTAAAGACTATTCTTCTTATTCAAAAATTAATGGTAAAGATGCAGTAAGCCTTGAAATCAAACTCAGAGAAGGAGCAAATGCTATTGATGCAAAAAACTTGATTGTAAAAGCAATTAGTGATTTCAGCCCCTCCTTACCAGAGAATATAAAAATTGTTAAGACTAATGATGAGACAATCTGGGCCGAACAAATGATAAGTGAGCTGCAAGGAAATATTGTTACTGCAATATTTCTTGTGGTAATACTGGTCGTTGCAAGTATGGGACTAAGAGTTGGATTGCTAGTTGGATTATCTATACCATTTTCATTTTTATTAACGTTCACAGTCTTATATTTTGCGAATATAGAATTTAACTTTCTTATTATGATGGGTTTGCTTTTAGGATTGGGTATGTTGATTGATGGCTCAATTGTGGTAACAGAATACGCTGATAGAAAAATATCTGAAGGCATGGAAAGATTAGAGGCCTACAGATTAGCATCTAAAAGAATGTTTTATCCAATCCTTTCATCTATTGCCACTACAATTGCCGCATTCATGCCATTAATATTTTGGCCTGGTTTTACAGGACAATTTATGAGATTCCTTCCTATAGCTGTATTTATAGTGCTAATTGCATCCTTGATTTATGCAATGATTATTGTGCCTGTTTTAGGTTCTGTTTTAGGTCAACGCAGTTCTGCTCTGTCAGGAGGAGATACCGATAAAACAGGTGAGTACTTATTTGATAGCATTGCAGAAAAATATAGTAAATGGGTAAGAATATTTGCTAAACGACCTATTGAGACCATCATTGCAGTTTTTGTTGTTTTATCTTTAATTGTGATTTCGTACTCAAGATTTGGAAATGGAACAATGTACTTTTCAAAGATTGATCCTGTTGCAGCAGAAGTTTCAATAAGAGCTCGTGGGAATCTTTCATCATTGGAGACAAAATCAATTATTGAAAGGGTAGAATCAAAATTGCTTGAAATTAATGGGATAGAAAGCCTTTTTCTCAGAACAGGTACAGAATGGTTCCTCTCGGGAGGAGATGTTGTAGGCAGAGGCTTTTTTGAACTAAAAGAACCAAGTGATAGAGAGCTTTCTGGCAGGCAGATAATGGATATTGCAAAAGACAAAGTAAATGATATGCCTGGAATTATTGTTGAAATAGCAGAACTTGAGGGTGGTCCTGATTTTTCGTCACCATTACAAATTGGTATATTCGCAGATAATGAAAGTGATGTTATTGAGGCAACAGATAAGATAGAGAAATTTCTTAATGAGGGAATTGATGGAATGGCTAATGTAAGATCAACTTTAACATTTCCACGTATCGATTGGAAAGTTGAAGTTGATAAACAAAAAGCAGCGCAGCTTGGAGTAAATATTGTTGATATTGGGGCGCTAGTGCAAATGCTAACTAATGGTTTCAAAGTGGGCGAGTATCGTCCTGATGATTCAAGAGATGAAGTGGAAATTAGAGTACGATTTGAGAGAGAGCAGCGTTCTTTGACAAGTATCTATGATTTGAATGTGCCATCAGCAAATGGATTAGTTCCAGTAAGCTCTTTCATTGATGTTGTACCAAAAAGAAGCAGAGAAACACTGGTGAGACGAAATGGCAAATTTTTTCATGAAATTGGTGCCGGTACTGCATCAGCAGAAATACTCATTGATTCAAAAGTTGTTGAGATAAAAAAATGGATAAATACTGAAGAATTTCCTGAGGGAGTAGAAATTCAATTCAGAGGTCAACAAGAAGAAACTCAAGAAGTTAATGACTTCCTGAGTTTGGCTGGTATAACTGCCCTTTTTACAATGTTAGTATTGTTGTTAACTCAATTTAATAGCTTCTATCAATCCTTTTTAATATTAACAGCCATTTTAATGTCAACGAGTGGAGTGCTTTTAGGCTTATTAATAACTGGTAAGCCCTTCATCACGACAATGACAGGGATTTCATTGGTAGCTTTAGCTGGTATTGTTGTTAATAACAACATAGTTTTGATTGATACATTTAATCGTCTTACTAAAGAGAATGTGAACATGACAAGATATGACGTAGTCGTAATGACCTGCAGACAAAGGCTAAGACCAATTCTTCTTACAACAGCAACAACAATATTTGGAATATTGCCTATTGCATTAGGTCTGAGCCTTGATATTACTGGCAGATCTGTAGAAGTTGGGAGCAGAGTCATTAATATGTGGCAGAGTTTATCTTCATCAGTTTGCTTTGGCTTAGGTTTTAGCACAATGTTGACATTGGTATTTACTCCAGCAGCTTTGATGATGCCAGAGAGGATCGCTCAAATTTTTAAGAATAATAGATCATCAGAAATTGTTACCGAATAAATATAAGTCGGTTAAAATTAAATCATGACAAAGAAAAATATAGACTTCGAAAAATCTCTTTCAAAACTTGAATCTATTGTTGAAGTACTTGAAAGTGAAAATGTTAGTCTTGAGGAAAGCGTTAAAAAATTTGAGGAAGGAATTTCTTTGGTAAAATCTTGTCAAAAACAGTTGAAAGATGCTGAATTGAAAGTCAATAAACTTCTTGATGATGGATCTTTAGAAATTGTTGAGGATTGATGATTGATGAGTTCTTGGCTGAATGCCGTGAAAAAGTTACTTCGAACTTTCAAAATTCGCTAAAAGAAAGGTCAAAAATTTCTGATGCTATGCTTTACACATCACTTGCACCAAGTAAGTGTCTAAGAGCAGGAATAGTTTTTGCAACTTCGAAAATTGAAAATATTCTTAGCGAAAGATCAATTGTAAATATTGCAACTGCAATTGAGTCACTCCATTCATATTCTTTGATACATGATGATTTACCAGCAATGGATAATGATGATTTAAGAAGAGGTATCCCATCAAATCATATTAAATTTGGAGAGGCTACAGCAATATTAGCAGGAGATGCTTTGCAGGCATTCGCTTTTCAATTGATTGCTGAGGATAAAGATTTATCTGACTCACATAAAATAAAAATTATTTCTGAGATATCTAGTGCGTGTGGCTTTAAAGGCATGGTATTAGGTCAACAGATGGATTTAGATGCAGAAAATGAACCCAATGAAAATATTGAAGAAATTCATTCACTTAAAACAGGTAAACTTATAAGATCATCTTTTATATCACCATTGCAGGATGAAAATACAATTAAATTTCTTTCACCTATTGCAGAGCAGGTTGGTTTAGCATTTCAAATTATTGATGATGTTTTAGAAACAACAAATCCTAATGGTCTCGGTAAAAACTCAGAATCAGATATAAGAAATAATAAACTTACTTACGTGAAGCAATTTGGACTTGATAAGGCAGTAACTGATGCAAAGCTAATAATCAAGAAGGCAAATTTGCAGTTAGCAAATGAGATAAAGAATCATGACGCTATTGATATACTAACTGTAATTCTTGATTACATAGTTGAGAGAAAGAACTAATATGAAAGTCTTCAAAACTATTCCACAGGAACTACCTCAGACTCCATTATTGGAAAAGATCCAAAGTCCAAATGATTTGAATGAGCTTACGTCAGATCAACTGAAACGTTTGGCTGACGAATTAAGAGAGTTCTTGTTATTCCAAGTTGGTCAAACAGGAGGGCATCTAGCTGGAGGATTAGGTGTAATAGAACTAACGGTTGTGTTGCATCACTTGTTTGATGCGCCAACAGATAAAATTGTTTGGGATGTTGGGCATCAAGCTTATCCCCACAAAGTTTTAACTGGTAGGAAAGATCAACTTAAGACCATCAGAAAAAAAGGAGGTTTGGCTCCTTTTCCTTCAAAAAATGAAAGTGAATATGATGTATTTGGAGTCGGACACTCCAGCACATCTATAAGTGCTGCTCTTGGGATGAGTGAGGCCCTTAAAGAACAATCAAGTAAAATAGTTTGTGTGATAGGTGATGGTGCAATGACCGCTGGCATGGCTTTCGAGGCACTTAGTCATGCAGGTCACCTAAAACCTAATATGCTTATCATATTAAATGATAATGATATGTCTATCTCTGAAAATGTTGGTGGGTTATCAAATTATTTTTCACGAATATGGGCTTCAAAACTTTATAAAGGAATAAGAAAAGGAGGTAAAAGTTTTCTAGAAAATTTACCTCAAGCTCATCACATTGCGAGAAAAGTTGAGACGCAAATGAAAAGCATGGTGGCTCCTGGAACAATCTTCGAAGAGCTTGGCTTAAACTATATTGGCCCAGTTGATGGGCATAATATTGATGAGCTTTTACAAGTCGTTGGAAATCTTAAGGATTTTGATGGCCCACAATTTTTACATATTATTACTAAGAAAGGTGCTGGATTAGATGATGCTGAGGCAGATAGGATTGGGTTTCATGCTATTGGAAAGATTAAACCTGTTACCAAAAAGAGTAAAAAAACTTCCTCGCCTAAATATCAAGACATATTCAGTGATTGGATAGTTGATATGGCTGAAAAAGATTCTGATTTAGTTGCTATCACACCTGCCATGCGGGAAGGTTCAGGGCTTGTAGAATTTAGTAAAAAATATCCAGATAGATATTTTGATGTGGCAATTGCAGAGCAACATGCAGTAACCTTTGCAGCTGGCTTAGCATGTGAAAATAAAAAACCTGTGGTTGCTATTTATTCGACATTTCTTCAAAGAGCCTATGATCAGCTCATTCATGATGTTGCTCTTCAAAATTTGAATGTAACCTTTGCAATTGATAGAGCTGGATTAGTTGGAGAGGATGGTCCTACTCATTCCGGTAATTTTGATATAGCTTACTTACAATGCATCCCAAATATGGTTATAGCTTCACCATCTAATGAAAATGAAGCACGCAAGCTTTTATCATCAGTTTATGAGTATGACGGCCCTGCTGCAGTGAGATATCCTAGAGGGCAAGGACCTGGTGAAGAGATTGATAGAGATTTGGAAACGGTCAAAATTGGAAAAGCTAACCTACTTAAAAAAGGTTCATCAAAACTGATTATGTTAAATTTTGGATCACTTTTAAATCATGCAAAGGAAATTGCAAAAAAATATGATATGACATTAATTGACATGAGATTCATAAAACCATTCGATGAAGGGATTTTAAAAAAATATTCTAATGCTAAGTGGTTTATTACTATTGAGGATGGTTCTTTAATCGGAGGGATAGGATCAACAATAGCCAACTGGGTTACAGAGCAAAACTTTAAAATACAAGTAAAGTGTTTTGGAATTCCTGACAAATTTATTGAACATATGTCTAGAGAACAAATGATAAAAGAGGCAAAACTAGACTATGAATCTATTACCAAAGAATTAGATAAAATTTTCTAATCAAGATGTCCAAGCTTATCTTTCTTGGTTTTGAGGTAAGCTGAATTGACCTCATTTTTACCAACGTGCAGTGGTATTCTTTTTGAAACAGAGACGTTGGATTCCTCTAACCCCTTTACCTTGTTAGGGTTGTTAGTAAGCACATTCACAGATTTAATGGAAAAATGTGACAACATATCGCTACAAATTTCATAACTTCTCTCATCCGCATTAAATCCTAACATCTCATTTGCTTCAACAGTATCATAGCCTTCATCTTGTAAAGAATATGCTTTGATCTTGTTTACAAGGCCAATGCCTCTCCCCTCTTGTCTTAAATACAATATAATACCGCTACCTTTTTCTGAGATTAGCTCCATTGACCTTCTTAGTTGATGGCCACAATCACATTTCTTACTAAAAAAAGTATCACCAGTTAAACATTCTGAGTGAACACGACATAGTACGTTTTCTTGGTTCTCAATCTTTCCTAGCACAAGAGCTATATGTTCTTTACCAGAGTCTTCTTCAAATGCACATATTTCAAAATCACCAAACTCAATTGGTAGTTTAGATTTGGCCGCAAATTTACATCTAGTCATGAGATTAATATTTGAAAAAGAGAAATTATAACGCCTGATAAAATTCCTGCCACTAGATCATCAATTATGATACCACTGCCATTTTTAATATTCTTATCAAGCCATGATATTGGAAATGGTTTGAAGATATCAAAGACTCTAAATAAAATAAATCCAAAAATTAGATTAAAAAATGTTGTTGGGATGAATAGATAAATTATTGCATATCCAGCTAGTTCATCTATCACAATTGCAGAATGATCATGCTCATCTAATTCCTTTGATACTAAAATGCATATTATCCAACTGAAAAATATCAATGAAATTACAAAATAAGTAATTGATAAATCAGTTAGTGAAATTAGATAAATTAAAAAAACACCAAATAGGGTTCCAAAAGTACCAGGCGCAAATGGGACAATACCAATTCCAAAACAAGTTGCCAATAAATGCATTGGATTATTGAGTTTAGGGAACTTCATCTAAAAATGTGTGTATCCTTTAATATTATTAATTTCTTTATTATCCAATAGTAACTTTTTCTTAGATATTGCTTTTCCTATGATGTGAAGATCCATTTTTCTTCTTCTAAATTCAATTTGTGCTGCTGAAATCTTACTTAAAGGAATCGTAAATAATATTTGATAATCATCGCCACACATAACAGCATCTTGGAAAAGAATTCCTTTCGCGATTGGAATTGTTTCTTTATACAAATTAAATCCAATTTCTGATGCTTCTGATAAGTGTTGAAGATCCTGTAAAAAACCATCCGATATATCAATTGCAGAGCTTGCATATTTTGACAACATATAACCATATTCTAGTTTAATTTTAGGGGTTAGATAGGCTGCAGTAGATTTTTTGTGTGTACAACTTTTTTTTGTGGCTAGTCTTGCAAGTTTCCCCTCACCAAGTTTGCCGCTTATACAAAGATAATCACCATTCCTTGCTCCACTCCTTTTTATAGCCTTGCTATGTGGTTCACCTATGATCGTAATAGATAATTGAAACTGCCCTCTAGTAATGTCTCCACCGATTAACCCAATTCCATATTTTTTACTAAATAACTTAAAGCCTTTTGCTAGATCTCTATAAAAACTTGTGTTTGTTTCTTTAGTTGAAAGTGAAACTTGGTAGCCTAACGGACGCCCACCCATTGCATTTATGTCGCTCAAAGCAATTGCGCATGACCTATAGGCAATAAATTTTGGATTAATTTCTTTATAAAAATGAACATTTTCTACGGAGGTATCGCATGAAATTAAAATATTTTTTTTGGAGGTAACTTCTGCAGAATCGTCACCAACGCCTAATGAAATCTTATTCTTTCTATGAAATTCTTCTCCAATATTAGAGAAGTACTTTTTTATAACCTCAAATTCAGATATTTTTTTAATTGGGGTATCTCTCAAATAGGCCAGAGGCTCCCATGCCACCGCCTACACACATGGTAACGACACCAAATTGTTTATCTTGTCTTTCAAGCTCCCTAACAATATGACCAACTTGTCTTGATCCTGTCATACCAAATGGATGTCCAATTGAAATAGAACCACCATTAACATTTAGTTTTTCCATTGGAATGCCTAGTTTATCTCTGCAATAAACAACCTGAACTGCAAAAGCCTCGTTTAGCTCCCAAACATCTATATCGTTCATTGACATATTAAAGTTTTCTAAGAGTTTTGGGACTGAAAAAACAGGACCTATTCCCATTTCGTCTGGCTCACAACCCATTGTAGTGAAACCTCTGAAATAAGCTTTAGGCTTCAGTCCTAGTTCTAAAGCTTTTTCTTCACTCATCACAAGAGTTACTGATGCGCCATCAGATAACTGTGAAGAGTTGCCAGCTGTAACAGACCCGTTCTCAGGATCAAATACTGGCTTAAGCGAAGCAAGGCCTTCGATTGTTGTATCAGGTCTATTGCACTCGTCCTTGGTCACTGTGTAATCAACTTCTTTTGAATCTCCTGTCTCCTTATTTAAGAGAAGCATTTTGGTATCCATGGGAATGATTTCGTCATCATAAAGACCAAGCTCCTGCGCATTTGCAGTCCTTTTCTGACTTTCAAGTGCATATTCATCTTGAGACTCTCTTGATATTTCATACCGTTTTGCGACTGTTTCAGCTGTAATTCCCATAGGGTGATAAATTCCAGGCTTATCATTAGCAAGTTTCTCATTAACAAAACCTTCCATATTCTGCTTACCTGATAACATTGAAATCTGTTCTACACCTCCAGCAATAACAGTGTCATAACATCCTGCCATTATTTGACTTGCAGCCATGGATACTGTTTGAAGACCTGAAGAACAATATCTATTTACTGTAGTACCACCAGTTGAGATTTCTAAATTAGATAATACCGCTGCATTTCTTCCAATATTATGACCCATCGGGCCCTCAGGGTTGCCACATCCCATAATTACATCCTCAACAGCATCTTTTGGCAAATTTGGATTTCTATCCAATAATGCATTCATGATATGAGCAAGCATGTCATCAGCACGAGTAATGTTAAAGCCACCTCTATGTGATTTTGCTAAGCCTGTTCTAACGCTATCTACAACTACTGCAGTCTTCATATTTTTTCTCCACTGTATAAAATTGTGTACATTATTCTAGTCGATCATCCGACTTACTTAAAGCTTTATACCAATTTGGTACAAGATCAATATTTAACTCCTGAGCCTTCTTAAACAAAAATGGAATAGTCACAGGACTAAAAGGCAGAATCACCAAAAAACCAAGTCCCAGATTTTTTAATATCTCACCAAATTGATCATTAGCTTTTTTGAGATCTTCTTCATCAGCGTTTCCCTCAAGATAGGCAACATAAAGTTGAATCATCTTAAAATTTTCCTGATTTTCAGTAAGCAAGATGTCTCTAAGTTTTTTAAGTGTTTTTTCGTATTTAAAGTTAAGCATAAAAAAGCCCAGACAATGCTGGGCTTTAAAGAATATCAGAGCTAATTAGAAATTAACACCAAAACTTAATCCATAGGTAAGAGGATTATTGTGATTGGTAAATCTGCTACCACCTTGTAAGTTACTTGCACTGTATATTACTTGACGAGATCTATCATCTTCAAGGTTTTGAGCCCAAGCACCCACGTACCAATTGCCATCATTTGGCGTATAAGTCATATTTAAATCCCAGAATGAGTTCTCTTGAACTACCAAGGCTGGATTATTGAAAACGTTGCCTTCTCTTTCACCCATATATGATCTTTGTATTCTGACATCTACTGAACCATTAGCTCCATAAAAAGTTTGAGTAATGGCTATGTTATATGAAAAGTCAGGTGCTGATGGGAGTTTATTACCCTTAACATTTTGAGCTACTTTTCCAGGCTCTCCAGTGAACGGATTAGGTCCACAATCTCTCTTATTAGGACCTGGAAGAGGATTGAAGAATGGGTTGGTACATGAATATCCAGCAAATTTATATACTGGTCCCGCATCAGTAAGTCCATATCTTAAAAATCCTTGTGTAGATACACCTCCGATTTCTGGAATAGTTTTAACAAAAGTACCATCAGGAAAAGGGACCCTAAAGTTTCCAGCATTTATATTAAGTGCATCGACCAGCATTGCATCACCTGAAACTTCACTGTCAACAGATAAGAAATTAAAGTCTAGTCTTGTATCATCAGTAATCAGGTAAGAGAACTGACCCTCGATACCCTCTATTTCTGCATCAAGGTTAGTATTTTTAGATCCTGCATCTGTGATAGTTGAAATAATCATATCTGAGTGCTCACCACTAAAATATGTAAGGTTTGCAAGCATCCTTCCATTTAAGAATCTACCTTTTAAGCCAAGCTCCAAGTACTCAGCATCTTCTGGCAGATAAGGATCAGGTATTGCTTGCTCGTTAGGATTTGAGCCACCAGATTTTGTTGCAGAAGTCCAACTCAAATACACCATTGAGTCTTCAGTTAAATATTGTTGAAGAGCAATCTTACCATTACTAGCATCGCTATCAGTGCCCTGCTCAATCATTGAATATCTAATGTACTCAGGTGATGTATAGTAGTTTGCCCTATAAACTGCGGCTCCCGCACTGTTATCACCTAGTGATGAAAATTGATCATCAAAGTTTTCAAATTCATCATATCTAAAGCCAACCGTTAGCTTAGTTGAATCAGTAATGTCGTAATAAATTTCACCAAATATTGCTGAAGAATCAGTTACATTGTGAGAATCTTGGAAAAATCCTTGCATTTCTTTAGGCAGAGTATACTTAGGACCATATGCAAGCGTCGGTAGTAAAGTTGGAATTGCAGCTAAGCCTCCTGCTGCTAAACCTAATGTTAGGTTGGTAAAGAAAACTGTACCGCCGTATCCACTAAAATCACTAGGTAATCCAGGCACACCTGCTGCACTAAGACCCTGTAAAGAAGGCCCAAACACTAAGGCATTATATGGATGTCTAGCCATATCTGTCATCATTTGAAGTGCAGCTGATTGCACTAAATATATATTTGCAGTTGTTTCATGGAACATGTACGCACCAATCACAAAGTTTAAATCACCATCTAAGTCAGAGGCATACCTAACTTCTGCTTGACGACTTTCATATTCCACATCTGAAAATTCGTACTGTCTATCTGAATCTACATATTGATTAAAACCATAAAAAGTTGCATCAAAAGTAATTGGGAAATTTAATTGAGGATTTAAAGCTCCCAATGATCCTGGAAGTGGTCCACCTACACCATACTCATTCTCTTGATGATGATAGTATTCTCTTGTCGCATATGAAAGTTTTACCGATAATGCACCAGTATCAAACTCATTAATGAATTCAAGAGTTGTGAACTCAGTATCCTGAACATGTTTAGGATCAATATTATGGTTAACTTTATCAATGTTATTTGGAATATCCATATTTGCATATGGATCATAGTCACGTGCTGCAGTCAGATTAGCAAGAACGTTAAACACTCCAGTAAAGGCACCAGCCTTGTGACTTGGTTGACCCATGGTTCCTAATTGAAAGGGGTCGCAACCTAGAAGAGCATCTTTGGCACAATAGATTTGGCCTATGTTAAAACGTTTATCATCTCCAGACTGTGCTTCGTATGTAAGTTGTATTCGTGCAGTATCTCCTATCTCTCTGTCTAGCGAGAATCGGAAAGCTAACTGATCACGATCATCAATGTTATTACCAGTCAGTAAGTTATCCACCCAACCGTCTCTATTCACAGAAGAAACTGCAATTCTTGCATTAGTAACAGGACTTAGGGGAAGGTTTATCGCTGCATCTAATTTACGTGAATTGTAGTTACCAAGTCTTGCCTTCGCATATCCTTCAAACTCACCAGTTGGTCTTGAAGTGATGAAGTTAATTACCCCACCTACTGCATTTCTTCCATACAATGTACCTTGTGGACCTTTCAATACTTCAATTCTATCTACGTCAAAGAAGCCAATGTCACCCACCTGACCAGGAACAACACTATGTCCGTTTGAGGCCATAACATATGAGTTAACAGTCGCTGCACCAACACCAAAACTTCCATAACCTCTTATGGCAAAAGTACTTCCATTACCAATTGCCTTTGAAGTTGTAAATCCTGGAACTTGTTGTGACAAACTTATGATATCTTGAACTTGTCTTGCCTCAATATCAGTAGATGATAAAGCAGTAATTGAAATCGGTAAGTCTTGAGATGACTCCTCTTTTGCGGTAACAGTAACAATTACTTCTTCAATGACTTGTTCTTGTGAAAAAACAGGTGACGCAAAAACACCCGTCAGTAAAAAACCTAATAAGTAACGTTTCATAACTCCCCCTATAAATAAGATTGTGAAACTTAGTGCTATGATATACCCTAACAAAACTCTTCAGCAAGTTTTTTGAGTAAATAAATTTTGTAAAAAATTGCAAAATATCGCTAAAAATGCACAAAAATTGAAAAAATCAGAAAGAGTAAAGATTATCTTAGATGTTTTAAACAAACAATATCCTAAGACTCCTGTGCCGCTTGATCATAAGGACGAATTTACTTTGCTTATTGCAGTTTTACTGTCGGCTCAATGTACTGACATTAGAGTGAATGAGGTCACACCCATTCTATTTAAAAAAGCATCAAACCCAAAAAAAATGGCTTTATTGTCTCAAAAAGAAATATATTCAATTATCAAACCATGCGGTTTGGGGCCTCAGAAGTCAAAAGCCATTAAAAATTTATCAAAAATTATCCTCTCAAAACATAATGGCAAGGTACCTAGTTCTTTTGAAGCGCTCGAAAAACTACCAGGGGTTGGACATAAAACTGCTTCAGTGGTAATGAGTCAAGGATTTGGATATCCAGCATTCCCTGTTGATACGCATATTCATAGACTTGCTCAAAGATGGGGTTTAACCAATGGAAAAAGTGTTGCTAAAACTGAGAAAGATCTCAAAAGAGCATTCGAAATAAAAGATTGGAATAAATTACATTTGCAGATTATTTTTTGGGGACGTGAATTCTGCCAAGCGAGGTCTTGTTATGCGCTAGAATGTGAGATTTGTAAAAAAATAAACCCAAAAAGAAAGCGTCGATTTGTCCACAAACGACCTTAGATCAATTAAAATATATACTGATTCAATAACTTTTACTGGAGCATTTATGTCTTCTCGTGCAGACAAAATCTTTTCGAATAATTTAAACATTTCCGACTACGATTCAGATCTGTGGTGTGCAATAGAAAAAGAGGCCGATAGACAAGAAGATCACATAGAATTAATTGCCTCAGAGAACTATGCAAGCAAGAGAGTACTAGAGGCTCAAGGCTCTCTTTTAACAAATAAATACGCTGAAGGTTATCCAGATAAAAGATATTATGGTGGTTGCGAACATGTCGATGTTGCTGAGGATTTAGCCATTGAGAGAGCTATGGAGCTATTTAATACTGAATATGCGAATGTTCAACCACATTCTGGCTCCTCTGCAAATGCCGCTGCTTTTTTGGCTCTACTAGAACCAAATGATTCAATATTGGGTATGTCACTCGATCATGGTGGGCATCTTACTCATGGTTCAAAGGTAAACTTCTCTGGTAGAAACTATCAATCATTTCAGTATGGATTGCATCCTCAGACAAATGATATTGATTACGATCGAGTGCGTGATCTTGCGAAGAAACATAATCCAAAGCTAATAATTGCTGGGTTCTCAGCTTATTCTGGCATAGCTGATTGGAAAACTTTTGGTGAGATTGCAAAAGAAGTAGGTGCATATTTCCTTGTAGATATGGCACATGTTTCTGGATTAGTTGCGGCTGATGGCTATCCCTCTCCAATTCCTTATGCTGATGTAATCACATCTACAACGCACAAAACATTGCGCGGCCCACGTTCGGGTATTATTTTGTCAAATAATAAAGAGCTTCATAAAAAACTTAATTCAGCAGTCTTTCCAGGTTCACAAGGTGGTCCGCTAATGCATGTTATTGCAGCGAAAGCAATATGTTTCAAAGAAGCACTTGAACCAGAATTTAAAGACTATATCGCTCAGGTCAAGATAAATGCTAAAGTGATGGCATCCACTTTAATGGATAGAGGTATTGATGTTGTTATGCGAGGAACTGAAAATCATATTGTGCTAGTAGATTTACAAAGTCACAAAATCACCGGAAAAGATGCTGAGAAAGTTTTAGGTGAAGCTAACATCACTGTTAATAAGAATACTGTGCCTAATGATCCTGAATCGCCATTCGTAACATCTGGAATTAGATTAGGCACTGCAGCAGTTACTACTAGAGGATTCAAGGAGAATGAAATCATGACACTCACAAATTGGATGAGCGACATAATCCTTGATTTATCTAATAAAAATAAAGTAGAAGAAATAAAAAAAGAAGTTAGTGATTTGTGTAAACAATTCCCTGTTTACAAATAATGCATTGTCCCTTTTGTCAGGCACAAGACACTAAGGTAATAGATTCTAGACTTGTTGGAGACGGGCTTCAAATTCGTCGAAGAAGAAAATGTGAGCTCTGTAAGGCACGATTTAACACATTTGAGTCGGCAGATTTGGCCCTACCAAGAATTGTTAAAAGCGATGGTGAAAGACAACCTTTTAATGGAACAAAATTAAAAGCTGGTATGTTGAGAGCGCTTGAAAAAAGACCGCTGTCATCCGAAAAAATTGATGCTTTGTTTGGAAATATTCTTACAGAGGTTAGACAGCTTGGTGAAAGAGAAATCCCTTCAAGAAAATTAGGCGAAATTGTTATGAAATCACTTAAATCTGTTGATCAGGTTGCATATGTCAGATTTGCTTCAGTGTATAGAGATTTTCAAGATATAGAAGAATTTGCTCAAGAGATATCAAGCCTCTCTAAAGAGGAAAAAAAATCAAAAAAGAAAAAATGACTGATTTTGAAGTCATGCAAAGAGTATTTGATCTTGCAGCCAAAGGGGGGCACAACGTTGCACCAAATCCATTGGTTGGCTGTGTTATTACAAAAAATGGAAAAATTATTGGTGAAGGTTGGCATAAAAAATATGGAGGTCATCATGCAGAAGTCAATGCAATTCGAGATTGCCAAAAAAAATTTGGTAATAATGCCGCAAAAAAACTTTTGCATAAATCAACATTTTTTGTGAATCTTGAGCCATGCTCAATTGAAAAAAACACCCCTCCATGTACGGAAAAGTTAATTGAATTCAAGGCAAAAAAACTAGTTTGTTCTATTAAAGATCCAAATCCCTTGATCAATGGTAGGGGAATTAAAAAACTTAAGCAGGCAGGAATTGATGTTCAGCTTGGTTTAATGAAAGATGAAGCAAGAAAACTTAATAAAATTTTTATTGCAAATCACCTTTACTCAAGGCCTTTCATTACAATAAAAGTTGCACAAACCCTTGATTCAAAAATTGGTCTAAGAGGGGCCGGTCAAGTGAGAATTACTAATAACAAATCTATCAAAGATGTGCATAAGTTAAGAAAGGAGCATGATTCAATTATGATAGGCTCAGGCACTCTTAATGAAGATAATCCCATGTTGTCAACAAGATTTAGTCTTAGCAAAAAAATTTCTCAACCAATGAAAGTTATTATTGGCAACAATGTTAATGTAAAAAGTAAAATGGGACTCTTCAAGGATTTTTCCAAAGTAATTTTTGCGTCAACAAAAGAAATTGTCATACCAAAAGATTTAACGAAGAACGTGATAAATTTCAAAAATGCTAAGCAGAATATCGTTGAAAATCTCTTCTCATATTTATTAGATTTAAATTGTCGCTCAATATTAGTTGAGGGCGGTAATAAGCTTTTTAATAGCTTTTTAAGCAAAGGCTACTATGATGAATTAATCATATATACAGCACCAAAGATTATTGGTCCTGAGGGAATTCAGGGTATTGATGTTGATGTTGATTCATTCAAAAGTAAAATGCTTACACTTGATGCAATTGAAAATTTTGAAAATGACCTCAAAGTAACCTATAGAAATAAAAAGCCTAATGGAATTTAACACAACACAAGAAATTATTGATGACATTGCTGATGGTAAATTAGTTATCCTTGTTGACGACGAAGATAGGGAAAATGAGGGCGATTTAGTATGTGCTGCTGAATTAGTAACTCCAGAAATAATTAACTTTATGGCAACTAAAGGAAGAGGATTAATTTGTCTTCCATTGTCTTCTGAAAAATGTGATCAACTAAATCTTCCAATGATGACAAATCATAATAGAGCAAAACATACTACCGCATTTACAGTTTCAATTGAGGCTGCAAAGGGTATTTCCACTGGAATTTCTGCTGCCGATCGTGCGCATACCATTAAAACTGCAGCATCAAAGAAGGCAAAACCATCTGATATCGTCCAGCCAGGCCATATATTTCCATTAAGAGCAAATGAAGGTGGAGTTCTTAGTAGAGCTGGTCATACTGAAGCAACATGCGACCTTGCAAGACTTGCAAAAAAAGAACCAGCAGGTGTTATCTGTGAAATAATGAATGAAGATGGGTCTATGGCAAGGAGAGATGATCTTTTTAAGTTTGCAAAGGAATTCTCTCTTAAAATCGGTACCATTGCTGATCTGATTCATTACAGGGCACTAAAAGAAAAAAGTGTATATAAAGAACATAGTGAGAATGTTCAAATTGACGAAATGGATTTCAAAATGTCAGTTTGGAAAGATAGCATTTTTAATAACTTACATCTTACCTTTCAAGTTGGGAAAATCACCTCTAAACAAATTCCCTTGGTGAGAGTTCACGTACCTAATATGTTACATGACATGATTGGGACGGATGGATATGGGGATCGGATAGACTTGAGGTCTGCATTAAGAAAAATACACGATTCAAAGTGTGGGGTGCTTTTATTAATAGGTGGTGGGCATATTGAGAAATCCCTGATTAATGATATTAATTCTGATGAGCCCAGTCTGGAACCAGAAACAAAAACAGTAGGAATTGGTGCACAAATACTTCGTGAGATTGGTCTCAAGAAGATCAAACTACTTGCAAAACCATTGAAATATCCATCATTATCAGGCTTTGACCTTCAAGTAGTTGGTTTTGAAAAATGAGTAACTCAAGTTTTAAATATGCAAAGTCGCTAGAAAAGACAGATTTTAAAATAGGCATAGCTAAATCTAAGTGGAATGATAGATATGTGGATATGCTTGTTGACTCATCTGTCTTACATCTTAAACAGAATAATATTAAAAACATAAAAATTATTGAAGTGCCAGGTACATGGGAGCTCGTACATGCGACTAATGCATTATTGGAAAAATATGAATGTGATGGAGTGATTGCAATCGGTGTGATAATTAGAGGAGAAACATCGCACTATGATTTAATAAGTCAAAATGTAGTTAGTGGGCTTATGAATTTAACCCTTAAAACTTCTAAACCCGTAACACTTGGAATACTTGCAACAGAGAACGAGGCACAAGCTGAAGAACGCTCAAATCCAAATAAATTAAATAAGGGTAAAGAGTTTGCTCAAACGATACTTGAAGTACTAAATTTGTACATCTAGGAATGTCAAAAAATCTATCAAAACATAAAATAGTTGTAAAAACTCGCGAATGTATTGTTCAGGCAATTTACCAAATATTTATGGAGGATACGATTGTATCTGACCTTATCGATCAATTCAGAGATGAAGTTAATGAAAAAAAAATTGATTATGGGTTTATGAAAAAGCGACTAGATAATTTTGAAGAAAATAAAGTAGATTTTAATGTGCTTATTGAAAATGAAAATTCAAATGAACAACTACAGATCATTGATAAATCAATACTCGCATATGCATTAGTTGAAAAAAATATCAATGAAACTCCTAAAGAAGTTGTTATAGATGAATGTATTAGATTGGCTAAAAAGTTTTCAAATGAAAAAGCATATAAATATGTGAATGCTAAAGCAGATATTCTTTACGAGCTATAATTAACAAAAATTGGGCTCGACCATGCTCTATGTTCAGAAGGAGCTAGACATTCGTTATGCTTTTTATGTCCCAACCTACATATCTTGGTTTTAATACAATTACCATTTTCATCATACTCGCATCCTAGAGGATCTGACGCAATTGTTTTGATAGGTTCCTCAATTGCTCTTACATAATAAATACTGTCTCTTTGTGCAGTAGTGAATTCCTCATCTATAAATTCAAAACTACATACGGTGCTTCCGCACTCAAATGTCTTCCAAGTATCGCTTATTAATTCTCCTATCGATTCGCCTTCATATGATTGTGGAGTTATTTTTATAACTTCAACACGTTGAATAATTCTTCTTTCGTTTGTTGGGTTATAACATTCTGAATTACAGATTTTTTCTAATTCGTCATTGGAGAGTGCTTGAGAAGCATAATCAGGACAGCCTGGCTTTTGCTTTAATGAGCCAGCTACCTTTACGATGAAATTAGGTGAAACTGTGGCATCAATTTCTGAGCCCATATGGTGTTCAATATTGCCATTTATAGCATCAAACCAAAGTAATATTCTGGGTCCAGAAGTCGTATATGTCTCTTTTCTTTCTAAAGATTCCCAGATTGATTCTCTAGATCTTGAGTCTGCGTGCACAGCTACCAATCCGCCTGTAAGAAAAAAAGCACTCTGCCTTTCAGCATCTGTGATGAGATTTAAATCAACTATGCTTGTAATTCTTGTGTCTGCATTAATATCGACCAAAGTTGGTTCCAATTTGCCTTTTGGCCTTCTTATATCCATCAAGCTTTCTGTAAAACTACTAACGATGCCTCGTGCTTCTGTGTTGGGATTCCTTTTGACTTCTTTAAAGCCAGTGCCAGGTCTTGCAGCATGGTTATCACTTGATCCAATAAAACCAAATTTGAATCTTTTTGGAGACTCAGGATTTGTAAAGTCAGTCATTGCAAGAATATATTGAGCCGAGCCAAGGGGTCTGTAATTAAATGCGGGTTGGAAACAATCTCTACATTGGCCAGCATCAAGAAATTCATCCTCATCAGTTTCATTAACTGCAGCAAAACTCCCTGCACCCATATTGGCTGAATACATTTTTGTTTTTTCTACTAAATCATCACAGTAATTCTTATCAAAGCCTGCATTTGAACATCTTTCAGCCATTATATTTCCAGCTTGTTGACAAGTAGGTAAGAAATCATCAGATGTTTCTGGACAATATAAAACTCCTTGATCATCAGCCAATACATCATTCCAAGATCTATATTCCTCTGCATTACCATGTCCTGAGTATAGCTCTATGAGAAATTGAGCGTCTTCATCATCATAACCCTCCAGCTGACGCCTCCAATCAGATGTAGCTGGAGTATAAAATCCCCAAGTCGTCCCATGAGGTATCACCATAAATTCAGACTCATATTCACGAAGTTTTGCAAAAAGGATATTAGGATCCTCTGCTTCTTCGTAACAATCAATTGGTAAGTCTTTAGTGTTTGTTTCTTTATCACAAATTGGAGTTTCTTTTATTTCTTCAAAAAATTTATCAAAGGCGTAATATCTTTGCCTGTTTTCTAAATCTAATGTGGCCGGTAGTGCTGAGAGTGTCCATGGTAAACCTAGGCGCATTACTTGAGGTGCGACTCCTCCTGCACCAATTGCTCTAGGAGGCACAGAACTATCTTCAGTATCAAAGAAAATAACATTCTTGTGGCCATAGTGATTTGATGGATTTGGATCAACTTGAGTCCATTCCCAACCTAAAAAGCTTACTAAATCATTATTAGTAGAAAGATTATTACACTGGCGAATACTTTCTTTTGTTTCTAACCATTTTCTAGGTGTTGATGCTTCTGCATGATCATTAATAGACCAAAAATCTAGGGCTGAACAAAATCTTGCAAAATCACATGCATCAGAAACTGGTGACGCACCAGGACCATTAAAAAATGGTAATGACCACATGAATGCATCCGTTGAAAATGTGGTGTGTACATGCAAGTCGCCAAATAAAATTTGTTTTTCTGATTCCACTGCAAGAATTTGCTTGATATTTTCAATTCTTTTTTCTTTATCAGCAACTACTTGATTTGGCAGCATCATTCCTGAAATTTCACCAGCATCCTCAAGCATTCCAAATTGCTTGAAAACAGCTCCGAAGAAAAAAATAACATAAAAGAAGACAACTAATATAATCGATGATAAGAGAATTTTTTTCATATTATTTATCTGTATATTGTTTGATTCCTTGATGGGCCTACAGAAATAATGTTAACTGGTACTCCCAAAAAATCTTCAATATACAGTATATATTCCTGTGCACATTTTGGAAGATCAGAAAATTTATTACAATTTACCGTTGAACTTTGCCATCCTGTAAAACTCTTATAAACGGGGGTAGATTGATCATAATCAATGCAAGCGTTTATTGTTTCAAGATTATCAAGAACATCCAATTTGGTAATACAAAGAGTTGTAACAGAATTTATAAAAATCACTTCTCTAAGCGCCTTTAAATCAAGCCAACCGCACCTCCTAGGTCTACCTGTAGTTGCGCCAAATTCATTTCCAATTCTCGAGATTTCTTCTGCTGTTGAATCAAATAATTCTGTGGGAAATGGGCCCTCGCCTACTCTTGTTGTGTATGCCTTCGAAATGCCAAGAATATTATCAATAAATTTTGGACCTATACCAAGGCCAGAAGATACACCACCAGCGGTTGTATTGGAGGATGTTACGAAAGGATATGTGCCGTGATCAATATCAAGCATAGAACCTTGTGCGCCCTCAAAAATAATATCATCTCCGTTTTTATAAAAATCCTCTACAAGTTCATTGGTATTGCATGAATAGCTCTTAGCTAAATATTGAAACTTTTTGAGGTCAGTAAAAATAATTTGGGGATCTAGTTCTTCTGCGTTTAGCAGTTTTGTTAAGACCTTATTATGAAAATCTAGAATGTTAAATAATTTCTCCTTAATTGACATAAGATCCAATAAATCACTGAATTTAATCGATCTTCGACCAACCTTATCTTCATAAGCAGGGCCAATGCCTCTGCCAGTTGTACCAATATTTTCTTGTTTGTCTCTAGCTTGATCAATAGCAACATGTGTCGGCAAAATTAAGGGGCATTTAGCACTTATAAATAATCGGTTTTCAACGCTAATTCCGGCATTGTTTAGCATTTGAATTTCCTCTTCCAGCGCCTGAGGTGATATCACTACTCCATTACCAATTAGACATTTAGATTTAGGATTGATTATGCCTGAAGGTACAAGGTGCAAAACATGAGATTCTCCGTCTACCTTAATTGTGTGTCCTGCATTATGCCCACCTTGAAATCGGCACACAACTGAAGAATCCTTAGTAAGTGCATCCACGATCTTGCCCTTGCCTTCATCACCCCACTGAAGACCAATCACAAGGGTGGTAGTCATAGTTAAGGTTGGCTTTTACCGTCGGACTTATTTAAATACTTAAAGTAATCTGATTTTGGATCAATAAGAAGTACATCTGCTTTATTTTGAAAAGTACTAGTGTACCCTTTTATGCTTCTTGTAAATTCGTAAAATTCTGGGTCTTTTGAAAAAGAGTTAGCATATATGGCAGCCGCATCTGCGTCACCTTCACCCCTAATTTGCTCAGCTTCTTTGTAAGCCTCAGCCAAAATGATTACTTTTTCTTTTTCAGCTTTTGATTTGATTTCATCTGATATTTCTTTACCTTCTGCACGAAGCTCTTCAGCAAGTCTATAACGCTCAGTTCTCATTCTTTCAAAAACTGAATTACTTAACTCTGTCGGCAAGTCAATTCTTTTGACTCTGAAATCAATTATTTCAACACCTAAATCAGATACTGAAGATGTTAAATTCATTGTCATGGACTTCATCATTTCATCTCTTTCACCAGATACAAGTTCAGTAATAGTTCTTTTACCAAATTGGTTCTTCAGTTCAAATTCAGTTCTTTGACCAAGTAAATTGTTAAGCGTAAGAAAACTTCCGCTTGTAGCAGTATAAAATGTTAAAACATCAACGATTCTGTATTTCACAAACGAATCAACTAAAAGGTATTTACTCTCGATTGTTAGAATTCTATCTGGCTCCTCATCAAGACTTTGAAGCCGAGCATCAAATTTTTCTACGTTTTGAATAATTGGAAGCTTCAAATGAAGGCCAACAGGAACATCAGGTCTTATGACTTCACCAAACTGTGTCACAAGAGCTTTCTCCTTTTCATTTACTATAAAAATGCTATTAACTAAAAGTATAAATATTAAGCCGCCTAAAACTAAAATTATTGAAGATCTACTCATCGTCATCCCTCTTTTTATTTTGCTCCATTATTTTATCAAGTGGGAGATACAGAAGGTTATTACCGCCTTCAACATCTACCATAATCTTTGTGGAACTTGATAAAACACTCTGTATAGCATCGAGATACAGTCTATCCCTTGTAACTTTTGGTGCTTTTTTGTATTCAGCCAATAATTTTTCAAACCTTACAACCTCACCTTCGGCATTTGCTATTACTTCTTCTCTATAAGCTTCAGCCTGCTGAACTCTTGCAACAGCTTGACCTCGTGCTTCAGGCACTATCGATAAAGCATATCTTTCAGCTTCATTTTGAAGTCTTACTTTATCTTCCCTAGCAGCAACCACATCATCAAACGCATCTTTAACAGCACCAGGTGGATCAGTTTTTTCAATATTAACTTGTTGAATAATTAAGCCTGTCGCATATAAATCAAGATAATTTTGTAATCGATCTTGCACATTAAGTGCTAGTGTTTGCCTCCCAGTTGTAAGTGTTTCCTCAAGAGAATTATCACCTACAACGTGCCTAAGTGCACTTTCAGTAGCTTGACGAAGACTTGCCTCAGGATCATTCACATTAAGAACAAAATCCTTTAAGTTCTTAATTCTGTATTGTATTGAGATTGTGACATCTACTAAATTTTCATCTTTAGTGAACATATTTGCGGTTTGTGAAAATCGTCTTGTGAAAGCGACATTTTCTGTATATCTCTCGTCTATGCCAGCAATCATAAAATTTAAACCCTGATCAGTTTCCTGATGATATTTTCCGAGCCTCAATACAACTGTTCTTTCTGGTGCTTCGTTAATATATACGCATTGCATAGCAAACAAAATTAACAAGCCAAAAAAGACAAAACCGAGGATCCTTTTTAATGGGAAAGATGGTATTCCACCTGAGGGACCTCCTCCATTTGACGAGCCTTTATTACCAAATATCATAGAAAATCTTTTTATTAGATCATCGAAATCTGGTCCATCATTATTATTGCGACCCCATGGATCTTTGTTATTGTTTTGATTATCCCAATTCACAATTTATTCCTTATGAAATTATATAACTTATATATGGTCAAAGACTTATATTCAAACATTTTTTTATAACTTTAGCTCTCTTATTAAAAATTTCTCAATATCTTTGTATTTATTTATGTCAAAAATATTAAGATCTTCCCAGCTTCTTATCCAAGTTATTTGTCTTTTAGCTAGCTGTCTTGTTGCAAAAAGAGTCTTTTCGTAAAATTCATTATTGTTTATCAGGCCCTCGATTAGATCAAAGGCTTGTCTATAATTTACAGCTTTTCTTATTGGATGTTCTGCTATTTGATATTTTGCAAGTAAATGCTCTGCTTCGTTGATCAGTTCATCATTTGCGAGGTAAGGTTGCCTTATTGCAATTTTTTCGTGCAAAGAGCTTCTTGATTTTGGTGAAATACCTATTTGCACAACTCGCAATTTGTCATCTAATTTAATAATATTTTTTGTATTAGTAAGATTTTCTCGATTCAACTCAATTGCACGAATGATTCTTAATCTGTCATTTGAATTTATTAATTTTGCAGTTTCGAGACATTCTTGTTGAAGAATCTGGAATAACTCACTGGTATCTAGTTTTTCAAACTCTTCACGCAAACCAATATTTTTTCCGGGGAGAGCAGTAATACCTTTAAGAAGTGAATTGAAGTACATCATTGTTCCTCCTGCTAAAATAGGGATATTTCCTCTTTCAAATATTTTGTCAATTAAACTTATTGTATCCGAGACAAATCTTGCAACATTATATGTATCATTGAGATCAATGTGATTGATCAAATGATGATGGTAGCGCTTTAAAATTGCATCATCTGGCTTACCAGATCCTACATTACAATCTTTATAAATTTGCACTGAGTCAACAGATATTATTTCAAAAGTGTTGGTAAAGTTATTTAATAGGTTGATAACAATATCGGTTTTACCTGTTGCAGTGGGTCCGAGTAAAAACAGTACTGTTCTGTGAGTGTTTTTTTGCAAAAAAATTTAAAGCGCTTCTTCGTTTTGCTCTCCAGTTCTAATTCGCACTACGCTTTCTAAATTAGAAACAAATATCTTTCCATCACCAATCTTGTCTGAACTTGCAGCCTTTGAAATAACTGAAATTATTTCATCGACCATCTCATCTGATGTAGCTACTTCAATTTTAATTTTAGGTAAAAAATCAATGACATACTCAGCACCGCGATAAAGCTCAGTATGACCTTTTTGTCTGCCATACCCTTTAACTTCAGTGATCGTCATTCCACTGATCCCAATCTTATCAAGCTCCTCTCTGACTGGTTCCAGTTTGAAAGGCTTAATAATTGCTGATATTAGTTTCATTTATTCCTGATGATGTCCATTATATAGGATAGTTGAATTACTGTTGAGCCTCTTCTCTTCTTTATTATATTTTTTGCATTGGAAGACAGAGAAGTTGCTAGGTTTTCATCTTGAATGACATCTCTATATGCATTTACCAATTCAATTTTATTCCTTACAAGCAATGCAGCATCAGAGGAAATAAACTCATCTACTATTTCTTCAAAATTAAATGTATGAGGTCCTATTAATATTGGAGATCCAAAATATGCAGGCTCTATAAGATTATGACCACCTCTTTTTATAAGACTGCCGCCCATGAACGTTACTCTTGATCTTTGAAATAAGTCATCCATAACCCCAATTACGTTTATTATGGTTATATCAACATCATCAAATGATTGTTTATTTGTATAAAGTCTTGAATTCAAACCAAATCTTAAACAAATATTTTGTAAATCTTTTGCTCTTTCAGGATGTCTAGGAGCTAAAACGAAATGCCCTTGAAATAGTTTCTCCTGTTTTAAATCCTTAAATGCCTCTATAACTATTTCATCTTCTCCTTTATGTGTGCTTGCTGCCAAAATAAATTCATCTGGAAGTGAATTTCCCAAATTTTGAATTTTGTTAGGCTCAATATCATATTTCATGGAACCAACAATCATAATTTTATCTTTTAAAATTCCAAGGCCTCTAAATCGCTCAGCATGGACGGGGGTTTGCACAAAAACTTTTGAAAAATTATTTAATGCATTGGTTATAAGTGGTTTTACCATTTCATAATTTTTCTTTGATTTGACACTTAATCTTCCATTTAACAAGAAAACTTCAACGCCTAATACTCGTGATTCGTGGATAAGATAAGGCCATATCTCAGTTTCAAAAAGTAAAATACATACAGGTCTAACATCTTTTAAAAATTTTTTAACAAAAAGAAAAAAATCCCATGGTGCATACATGACTTTGTGATTAGAACCGAAGAGCTCATTAGCTTTTTCAAAGCCAGTCGCAGTATTGACTGTAATCATCACTTCATATGAGGAATCGATCTTAGAAACCAAATTTGATATGCCTATGACTTCTCCAAGACTAACAGCATGTATAACAATTACATTGTTAGATTTCTTAGAAAGATTAAATCCAAAACCTAGCCTATTACTAAACTGAGCTAAGTAAGTTTTATTCTTTAGACCTTTATATATAACATTTACCAAAAAAAAGGGTAAGAGTAAAAGAAAGAAAGTTTGGTAAAGAAATAGAAACAACATCTTAGTTAATTAATTAATGTAATAATATCCTTTTTTTATATTAAAAAATGCGGCTAGTAATTTTTATTTGGAAAACCATACTCTATTTACCAAGGAACTTTTATTTTAAGAATCGTGCCTTATCGAAAATTGTATTGCCTTTACTAAGGCAAAGGCATAGGGTAGCAAAAAAAATATTGAATTATGTTTTGCCAATGAAAATAAAAATACAACATCAGAAATTCTAAAAAATAATGAGTTAGGTCTTACTCAGGCAATTTTTGATACTGGCATAGCTTGGTTTTGGGATGATGACAAAATCAACAAAATAGTAAAACATAAAATACACAATATCGAAATTCTCAATCAAAATAGTCTCGGCAATTTGATAATTTTTAAGCATTCCCTTCATCTTGAGCTTGATGCAAGGATTTTAGGTATGCATTCAGAAATTTATGGGGTTGGTAGAAAAAATAATTCAAATTATTTAGAGCAGGTTATCAAAAAAGGACGTCTGCGTGGTTTAAAAGATACAGCTTCAAATAAAGAAGTAAAGAAATTTATTAAATGGTTAAAAAATGGGAAATCAGTTTTATATGCAATCGATCAAGATTATGGAAAAAAACAATCATTGATCCAAAAATTCTTTGGTGCTGATGTTTATGTAATTAACGTTACAGACAAAATTCAAGCCATGACAAAGTGTAATATAATTTTTATGAATTCATTCTATGATGAAGATAATATGCTTCACATTAGTCTTGAGTTAGTCAAGCCCAAAGGGAAAAAGATAGTATCAAGCTCAGAAATACACAGTATTATTGAGGATTCAATTAGAGCAAATCCTGGGGAATATCTGTGGCATCATAGAAGATTTAAAAGTGTATTAGGAAAAAGCTTTTATAAATGACTATAAATAAAATCGATGCATTGAAAGGATTTATGCCCCAACATGAAGGTATTGCTTTGCAAAAGTGGAGTGCAATTTTTTCCCTGCATGGATCTGTAGTGGAGATCGGTACATATGGAGGGAAGTCATCCTTATATCTAGCATCTGGAGCAAAAAAAAATGATCAGATTGTATTCACAATTGATCATCATTATGGCTCCGAGGAGCATCAAATTGATCAAGAATACTTTGATGAAAGTAATTATGATAAGTCTCTTGGTAGGGTAAATACAGTGCCACTTCTTCAAAAAAATCTCAGCAAAGTAAAAGAAATCAACAATGTTATTCCACTTATTGGTGATGCAAACCTTGTATCTCGTTTTTGGCAGATGAAAATTGGTCTATTATTTATTGACGGCAGTCATACAAAAAAATCTGCTGAGAATGATTTTAATAATTGGCAAGAAAAAATAGTGAGTGGTGGCGCTCTTGTTATTCATGATATATACGAAAATCCTGAAGAAGGTGGTCAAGCTCCTTATGAAATCTTTCAGTTGGCGTTAAAAAGTGGATATGAACTATTTGATAGGGAAGATACTATTGTTTGTTTAAAAAAATTAATTGGCTAGAAAAATCTCCGATGCAGTCGAATATTTATATACAGCATCAAAAGCAAGTATTTCTGCACCAGCAGTCCAATTAGGTTGTTCTTCAGGCCAAAAAATTTTTTCTTTATATTGCCAGCCCATGTATGGAATCATATTTTCATCACTGATTTGGATGACGTCAGTCAATAATTTTTTAGCAAGGTCTTTTTCATCAACCTTCATAAGAGCAATTACAAATTCACAAGTCTCTGCAACCGTAACCCATGGTTGATCAGATACGCACTTTATTCCAAGATCACTTACGTAAAACTTTTCTAAAGTTTGTTTAATGTATTTGGTTTCCTCAGATTTATCTAAAACTCCTGACAAGACTGGATAATAAGAATCCATAGAAAATCTGCTTCTATCTTTTTTTTTATCAAATTTATTAGATGGATTTTTTATTGCATCTGTTAAATTTATTAACAACTCTTTTAAAGGATTAGTTTCTTCTCCTATAACTTTATATAAATGCAAAGCAGATTGAATACTTTTTGCAATAGATGAATTACCTGTAAGCAAATAATCGAAATCTTTGTTGCCCTTTTCATCAATATTCCAAATTATTGCACCAGACTTTGATTGTAATGAGCTGACAAATGATAAGCATCGTGTAAGTGGCTCTTGCATTGAATTTATATAAGTATGATCTTTATAAAGCAGATAATGACAAAACAATGCAACTGCAAAATAAGATGCATGATTTGATTGTTTATTCATTTCAATTGGGCTTGAGGAGCTATACAGCTCATACCAGCTGCCATCTGGATTCTGATTGCTTTTACTCCAATCTAGCGCTGCTTCAAATTCATCTCTAAAACCTGAAATTGCAAGACCCATAGCTGATTCAAGATGATCCCAATGATCATGCTCACCTTCATCAGTGGAAGGAATTGAACCATCAGAATTTTGATTATTTTTAATAAACTCACCCAAATTCTTAATTTGAGTAACAACTTTGTCCGGATTCATGGAGTATTCTTAAAATACATGGATAAACTTTTACCAAGTACTGGATTTAAAAATCGTTCTATAACATCAAGAATTGGAGTATTTTGCATAATTTGTTTTTCTAAAATTTTTTTATAAAACTTTACAAATATATTCTCATCCTGATTCCTATAAAAGAAACATCTGAGCCACCAATATGGCGAGTGTAAAGAATGAAATCTCTCATAATCAAAACAATCAAATCCATGAGCCTCGATTTCCTTTATTAAAGGGTCTCTTTTAAAAATTCTTAAGTGGCCTCCAGGTTCCTTTTGATAATCATTTGATAGCATCCAGCATATTTTTTCTGGAAAATAAGCTGGCACGCTTGCTAAAAAATACCCCCTCGGTTTCAAAACTCTTTTTATCTCTTTAAGTGCATCGTTATATTCGTGCAAATGCTCCAAGACTTCTGAGCAAACTATTAAATCAAACTCATCATCTTTAAATGGTAATTTGTATGAATTACCCAAGACAAATTTTTTATCTTTATGGGGTAATTCTTCAAAAAATTTAAAATTTTCCATACAAATATCTAATGAATCTTTATTTAAATCTAATCCTATTAAGTATGAGGATGGAAAAGCTTCAAGAGCTCCAAATATATGCCTTCCTTCACCACATCCAATGTCTAAGATTTTGACATCATGATTTAGACTGAGTTTTTTAAAATTAAAGGTGAGCATTAATTTTTCTTGTTATCAGGCTTTCATATTTCTGAGCAATGACCAGCCAACTAAAATTATTAATAATATGAATTCTACCATTCCTGGCTTTTAATAAATATTTGTCATAGTCAGTGAAAATTTTCTGCACAGCATTCGCGATGCCAATTGAATCAGCCGGTTCAATTAATTCTGCGTATTCAGAAGTAATTTCAGGTATTGAAGCAACATTAGTTGCAATAAGTGGAATCTCACATGCCATTGCTTCTCCAACAGGAAAGCCAAATCCCTCATATAATGAACTTACAATTGCTATGTTGCTTCTTGCATACTCAGAGGCAATCTCACTTTTTGTAAGATTAGTTTTAAAAGATACTCTGTCATTCAAATCAAGTTTTGAAATTAATCTGTCAGTATGACCTCCACTACGAGGATTTCCGATAACAACTAATTTTATTTTAGGATAAATATCTTTCAATGTGCTTAACGCATTAAGTGTGAAATCTAAGCCCTTTAGCGGAATATCAGCGCTTGCAGTTGTGATAAGTCTGAAATTATCCTTTTCTATATTTGATTTTGGTTCAAAAGTTTCAGTATCTATTCCATTTGGAATAACATCTATATTTTCTGAATTTACATTAAGATATTTTTCAATGTCTTTTTTTGAATTAAAGGATGGAGTAATTACTTGACTGATCTGCGGAGCCACTTTCCTATGCATACCCAAAAAACTGTACCAACTAAATATAAGTAGCTTTTTGATAATACCGTTGGAGTATTGCAACTCATAATTTTTGTCGATAACTACTGGATGATGTATGACCTCTGCAAATGGAATATGCTTTTGAATGTCTATCATTCCAAAAGATAATGATTGATTATCAATTACAAAATCATAATTGTTGTGAAAATCAATAACTGACATGCGATTACCAAATGTTCTCATTTCAGGAAAACCACCAAACAGAGTTACAAAGAATTCATAATAATCATCAAAGGTTTTATTCTTTTTTTTCAAAAATTTTTCTTTTCTGTCATAAAAGTTAAATGTTGAAAATAAATCTAATCCAGGGAAATGTTCGAGCTTTACCTTTGAATTTAAGTTTGGATAAGGTGGTCCAGAATACACTGTAACTTCATGCCCAAGCCTTGATAATGCGTTAGATAGTTCAGTAACGTAAATGCCTTGACCACCACTAAATGGCGCACTTCTATAACTTAAAATCGCTATTTTGTAATTTTTCAATTGATTAGTAGCTTAATTTATTGGGTCAAGCCAATGAGCATATTTTTTATTTTTATTGGTAACAGTATCAGTAAATATTTTTTGTAATTTTTTTGTGATAGGTCCAATCATTGAATCTCCAATTGTAGTTTCATCCACTTTAGAAATTGGAGTCACTTCAACTGCTGTGCCAGTAAAAAATGCCTCATCAGCATCAACTAAATCTTCGTATTTTAACTTCTTTTCAATTACATCAATATTTTCATCTTGCGCAATCTTTATAATACTTTGACGAGTTATTCCGTTGAGGCAATTATCTGGAGTGGGCGTAATTAATTCCTCATTTTTTACAATAAAAAGATTTTCGCCACTTCCTTCAGAAATATTTTCATTTGAATCCAATAATAATGCTTCATCAGAGCCTCTTTCAATAGCGTCATGAAGGGCCATGATTGAATTTACATAAGTGCCAATAATTTTATTATTTGAATAAAGAGGATTTTCGAATTGATTGTATGGAGATGTAACAATACTTATTCCATTAACTTTTTTTTCAGGATCCATATATGAAGGCCATTCCCAACATGCAATACCAACATTGGTTGAAAGATTGTTTGCTCTTAGACCTAACTCTTCAGGACCCAGAAAAATAAATGGTCTTATATAGGCTTCTTCAAGGTTATTTTTAATTAAAACATCCTTTTGTAATTGATTAAGTTCTGTTTGCGTATAAGGAATTTTTATATTTATTTTTGATGCTGCACTAAAAAGTCGTTCAGTATGATCCTTTAACCTAAAAATAGAGCCATTTTGATTACCTTTATAAGCTCTTAATCCCTCAAAGACTCCCAGTCCATAATGCAGTGTGTGAGATAGTGCATGTATTTTTGCATCATCCCATTTATAGAACTCTCCGTTTAACCAGATATGTTTTGAATCAGTGTTTAAGAACATTTTAGGATAGTATTATGACAAACAAGGTTAAAATATTAAATTAAATATTAATATTGATGAATAAAAATATTTTCAGAGAATATGACATCCGTGGAAAATATCCTGAAGAAATCAATGAAGACGTTTATTCGATTATTGGCAAAGCTATTGCTGTTAAGTGTCAAAACGAGAAAGTAAATAATGTTTGCCTGGGTAGAGACGGTCGCTTATCTGGAAAAATTCTTATGGAGGCGCTTGAAAAATCTTTAATCACTGCAGGAATTAACGTTGAAAATATTGGTCTTACAACAAGCCCTCTTCTCTATTATGCAGCTAAAAAGCAACATTCAAAAAGTGGGATAATGGTGACTGGTAGTCACAATCCAAAGAACTACAATGGAATTAAAATGGTAATTAATGATATGCCAGTCTCAGGAGTGGAAGTTCTTTCATTGGTTAAGAAAGAGATTCATTCTAAAAATCAAGGTAGTATAACTATTAACAATTCTATTGTTGATCAGTATATTGAGGAAGTAGTTGACAGCAAAAAATTTGATCTAAGTAGCTTAAAAATCGTTGTTGATTGTGGAAATGGTGCGGCAGGCATCATTGCGCCAAAACTTTTTAATGCTTTGGGTTGTAATGTGATTGAAATGTTTTCTGAAGTTGATGGAAATTTTCCAAATCATCATCCTGATCCGGGTAATCCTAATAACTTAATAGATATTGCCAAAATGGTAGTTTCAGAAAAAGCTGATCTTGGTATGGCATTTGATGGAGATGGTGACAGACTTGGCCTAATAGATGAAAATGGAAAGTTAATATTTCCTGATAAGATCATGATGCTATTTGCAAGAGATTTATTAAAAAGTTATGAGGGTGGAAAAGTGATTTTTGATGTTAAGTGTTCTTCAAAACTTACTGAAGTAATTGAGGGAAATGGAGGAGAAGCAATCATGACACCTACAGGTCACTTTCATATTAAAAATTCATTAAAAGAAACAATGGCGATGCTTGCAGGAGAAATGAGTGGTCATATCTTCTTCAATGATTATTGGTATGGTTTTGATGATGCTCATTATGCAGGCTTCAGATTACTCGAGATTATTAAGAAAAATAACAGGCCTCTATCAAAACTCATAGAAGAATTTCCAAGTACATGCGCGACACCAGAGATCAATATTGATGTTGAAGATGTTAAAAAGTTTGATGTGGTAAATGAATTTATACAAAAATGTGATTTTCCAGGCTCAAAAATAAATACTATTGATGGAATAAGAATCGAATATGATGATGGGTGGGCTTTGTTGAGGGCTTCAAATACATCACCAAAACTTGTATTTCGATTTGAGGGAGATAATATTGAAAGCCTTAAAAATATAATCTTGCAATTTAAGAATCAGTTTGAGTTAATTTTTCCAAACTTAGAGAAAATTAAATATGAAGAATGAAAGAAAACAAGTTATTTTGCAGACACTCGCAAAGCTGCTTGAAACAAGGTCTCCATCAAAGGTAACTACTGCATTATTAGCAAAAGAGTCTGGGATTACTGAAGCCGCTCTTTACAGACATTTTCCAAGCAAGAGACGTATTTTTCTTGAATTATTTAATTTTTGTGATGATTCAATTAGATCAAAAGTTACGGAGTTAAAAAAGACCAAATCTAAAGATATAGAAAAGGCAAAAACACTATTCTACTTTGTAGTAGTTTTTGTTGAGAAAAATAGAGGCTTTGCAAGGATATTATCAAGAGAAGCATTGGGCCCTGACGAAAAAAATGTTATTGATGCAGTAAATCAGTTTTTTAATAGTCTTGAACTATCGTTTAAGCAAATTTTTTCCAATGAAAAGGCCCTTAAAATTCCTAAAAGTTTAGCAGCTCAAGTTCTTACAACAAATCTTGAAGGAATTATTGCTAGGTTCATTCGGTCTGAGTTTAAAGAGAATCCAAGCTCTTATATTGATAACTACTGGATTGTGGCATCAAGCTCAATCTCCAGCTAAAGATGTTTAGTTTAAGAAAGTGAATATTTTTTTAATCGGGCCAATGGGTGCTGGAAAAACTACTATTGGTAAATATCTTGGACAAAAACTAGCTTATAAATTTCTAGATGTTGACCATGAAATTGAAAAGACAGAAAAAAAAACAATTAATGATATTTTTATAGAAAATGGAGAATCAACATTCAGAACTATTGAAAGTAATGTGCTGAGATCTATTGTGAGTAAAGATAATCAGGTTATTGCAACAGGTGGAGGTATAGTTACTAGAAAGGAAAATATTGATCTAATGGTTGAGAAAGGTAAAATCGTTTATCTCAATTTAAGTATTGAAACTCAATTGATAAGATTAAAAGATGACCATAATAGGCCTCTTTTAAAAGAATCGACTGATATTAGAACTACTTTGAAGAATCTTAATAAAAAAAGAGGTGCCATTTACCAAAGTATTGCAAATTTTTCAGTATCATCTGAAGGTGATCATAATAATGTTGTTAATAAAATAATTAATAAACTATCTGAATGAAAATAATATCAGTCAAAAGTAAAACACAACCATATGATGTTGTGATTTCAAAATCTGCTCTCACGAAAAAACATTTACAAAGTGTGATGGCTAAAAGATCAAAGGTGCTTTTGATTACAGATTCTAAAATTCCAAAAAAACATATAATCAAAGTAAAAAAGATAATTGGTCAGTATAGTGTCTCATTGCATACATACTTGATGAATGCAGGTGAATCATCTAAATCGCAAAAGGTATTTTTTGATATACAAGATTATTTGCTAAAAAATAGATTTGAAAGAAGTGATCTAATAATTGCATTTGGTGGAGGTGTTGTAGGAGATATGTCTGGCTTTGTTGCAAGCACCTATTTAAGAGGAATCGATTACTTACAGGTACCCACAACACTCTTGTCGCAAGTTGATTCATCAGTTGGTGGCAAAACAGCTATCAACACAAGACATGGCAAAAATCTTATTGGTAGTTTTTATAATCCCTTAAAAGTCATCATTGATCTAAGCTTCCTAGAGACTCTACCTGAAAGAGAATATAAAGCGGGCCTTGCTGAAATTATTAAATATGGACTTATCAAAAATAAGAAGCTTCTTGATTATTTGTTTGCGAACGAAATCAAGATTAATGATAAAGCTCTCGATGCTCTTGAGTATATTATTTATGAATCTGTGAAAACAAAAGCAAAAATAGTTTCTATGGATGAAAAAGAGAGTGGTGTAAGAGCAATCCTAAATTTTGGCCATACTTTTGGACATGCCATCGAAGCTCATCACAACTATAAATCATTTTTGCATGGTGAAGCGGTAGCAATTGGTATGTTAATGGCTGCAAAGCTGTCTCAATTCGAGAATCATATTAGTGAAAAACAATTTAATTTCATTGAAAAATTGCTTAATCAATATAATTTGAATTACAAATTAAAAAAGATGACTTACAAGGATTTCACAAAACATATTAAGCAAGACAAAAAAGTCAAGAGTGGTAAAGTGAGAATTGTATTATTAAAAAGACTTTCCAATGCTTTTGTGACTGAAGAATTTGGGCAATTAAATTTTTCTAGAGCAATTAAGCAGCACTTGCAGTAGTAGCTTTTAAAAGATCATTAACGCTCAGCGCTTTTGGTGAAATCAACCAGAAAAGAGGTTCATAACTTTCAAAGTCTTCAATGATAGCTTTGCTTCTTGGGCTATTTGTAAATTTATGATGCTTAATTATTTGATCTTTCAGATGCTGTCTGTGTCCATTCATGTCCTCGCCAATAATCCTTTCTAGATTTATTAATTCTCTATTACATTTGTCAAAAAATGTTTTGTCTATATCAAGCACATATGCGAAACCACCCGTCATGCCTGCTCCAAAATTTGAACCAACCTTACCTAGCACAGTCACATGGCCACCTGTCATGTATTCACAACAATGATCTCCAGCACCCTCAATAACTGAGGTAGCACCAGAGTTTCTTACTGCAAACCGCTCACCAACAGTGCCTGAAACAAATAATTCACCACCGGTCGCTCCATAAAGGGCTGTATTGCCAACGAGAACAATTGGCTCAGATTGATTAGCATAGTCAGCACTATTTTTAATAATGATTCTTCCACCACTCATTCCTTTGCCAACATAGTCATTAGCATCCCCATTTAAAATTATATCCAGACCTTTTGAATTCCAAACACCTAAACTCTGTCCAGCATTGCCTATGAGCTTAATAGTTTGTGTTTGTTTTAGACCTTTTGCACCATACATCTTTGCAATATATCCTGATATTGGAGCACCTACAGATCTATCACGATTTGTAATTTTTAAAGCAATTTCATTTGGTATTTCTTGATCAATTGAGCGTTTAAATTTCTTAAGAATCTTTTTCGATAAGTCTCCTTTATCCCATGGATTATTAAATTTGACATTGCAGAAGTGGGATGATTTAGATTTATTATCGGTTTGAAGAAGTGGGCTTAAATCAATATCAGAATTGTTCATTGAGGACACATCTTCAAGTAATTCTGTTTTGCCAATAATATTTTCTAATTTTTTATATCCCAGTTCAGCTAGGATAATTCTGACGTCATCAGCTATGAATTTAAAGTAGTTTTTTACTCTTTCTTTCTCACCAACAAAATGGTTATCAATTATGTCTTTTCTTTGAGTTGCAACACCGGTAGCGCAGTTATTTAGGTGACAAATACGTAAATATTTACAACCCATAGCAATCATTGGGCCTGTACCAAATCCAAATGACTCGGCACCTAGAATTGCAGCCTTCACAACATCTAAACCAGTTTTTAAACCTCCATCTGTTTGAACTCTGACTTGATTTCTAAGTCCTGCACTTCTCAAAGCCTGATGTGTTTCTGCAAGACCAAGCTCCCAAGGTGAGCCAGCAAATCTAATTGATGATAGTGGACTTGCTCCCGTACCTCCATCATGACCAGATATTGTAATTAAGTCTGCGTAAGCTTTTGCGACTCCGCATGCAATGGTACCTACACCAGGTTCTGCAACAAGTTTCACCGATACCAAAGCATTTGGGTTTACTTGTTTAAGATCAAAAATTAGTTGTGCAAGATCTTCAATAGAATAGATATCGTGATGAGGGGGAGGTGAAATAAGAGTAATGCCCGGAGTCGAAAATCTTAATTTTGCAATCAAGTCATTTACCTTGCCTCCAGGTAACTGACCTCCTTCACCAGGTTTTGCGCCTTGAGCAATTTTAATTTGAAGTACTTCGGCATTTACTAAATAGGAGGGAGTTACGCCAAATCTGCCTGATGCAACTTGCTTTATCTTAGACATTTTTATTGTGTTATGTCTATTTGAATCCTCACCACCCTCACCTGAATTAGATCTTGCTCCCAATTCGTTCATAGCCTCTGCTAGTGTCTCATGTGCAACTGGTGATAATGCTCCTAGGCTCATACCTGCAGAATCAAAACGCTTTAGTATATTTTTAGCTGATTCAACTTTGCTCAAATCAATGGGCTTTAAACTTGATCTAATTTTGAGATGATCTCTTAAAGATGAAGATGGACGATTATTTACATGATGTGAATATCTATCAAATTCCTCCCTGGAAGAAGTCTTAACTGCTCGTTGAAGTGTTTCTACAACATCTGGATTATAACTGTGATATTCTCCTCCATGAACAAACTTCAGAAGCCCCCCAGGATTTATATCTGAAAGATTGGACGTCGCATATTCCATCAATTTTTTGTCCTGTTTTTTGAGCAGTTTAAAAGTTTTACCTTCAATTCGGCTCACAGTATTTGTAAAACACAAATCTACAACCTCTGAACTAATACCCACAATTTCATGAAGTTGTGAACCTCTATAACTCGAAATTGTAGATATCCCGATCTTTGAAATTATTTTTAGAAGTCCTTTGTTTATACCTTTCCGATATTTCGCACAATTACCCGTTGGGCTTCCAGAAATCTCACCTCTTTTTGTTAAGTCTAAAATAATTTGAAATGCTAGCCATGGATATACAGCAGTCGCACCAAAACTTAAGAGACAAGCAATCGAGTGAGTATCTCTTGCAGATGCAGAGCTCACAAGGATGTTTGCATCAGATCTTAATCCACTTTTAACAAGGTTTTGGTGAATATATCCAGTTGCAAGCAATGCGTTGATGCTCAGTTCACCTTCGTTAGGCAAGTCTTCATTTAATTGGATAATTGAGTAACCATTTTTGACTGCTTTCTCAACTTCATCCCCTAATCTAATGATAGCCTTCTTTAGGCTCATTGATTGGTCGTAGGCTAGATTAAATTCTTTAATTTTAAAAAGCTTATTTTTTCTTAAAGTAATTAGTTTCTTATGTGATAAAACTGGTGAAGTCGTTACGATTCTTCTCGCATGCTCCTCTGTTTCCTCAAAGATATTTAATTCAGGTCCAAAACAAGTCTCAAGTGACATTACAGAACTTTCTCTTAATGAATCGATTGGTGGATTAGTTACTTGCGCAAACTGTTGTCTAAAATAATCATAAATCTGGCGTGGCATCTTACTCAATGCTGCGAGCGCTGTGTCATCACCCATTGAACCAGTTCCTTCGTTTGATTCAACTGCCAGAGGTTTAATAATGCTATCTTTCTCCTCTGAGTAGAGCATAAAATATTTTGAAGCCTTTAATAATCTTTCTTTTGTAATAGATTTAATAACAGGTCCATCGAACTCAAAAAAACTAGACTCTAAATAATGAGCTGAACTTTTCAGCCACTTTCTGTATGGTTTTGATAGTTTGAGTTTTTCGTCTATCTCACTTTGGTTAATTAGTTCGCCTGTTTCTGTATCTATAGCAAAGATCCCACCAGCTGATATTCTGCCTTTGGAGAGTATATTTGTTTCTTTTGTTGGATTAATGCCTATCTCTGAACCAACTGTAACGATGCCGTCTTTATCAATCTGGAATCTTGATGGTCTTAATCCATTCCGATCAAGCAAACATATAGCAAGCCTGCCATCACTAAGAACAATCCCTGCAGGCCCGTCCCATGCTTCCATGTGCATAGAGTTATATTCATGAAATGCCTTTAAGTCCTGATCAATGCTATGCACATTTTGCCATGCGGGAGGCAATACCATTCTCAAGGCTCTAAACAGATCGATGCCACCCTTATTTAGCAATTCAATCATATTATCAAGCGCGGAAGAATCTGATCCAGTTTCGTTCACTAAATCTTTGAATTTGTTGATCTTTGGTATTAATGGAGACGAAAATTTAGATTGTCTCGCCCTAGCCCAATTTCGATTACCTCTAATTGCATTGATCTCACCATTATGTGCTAATAATCTGAATGGTTGAGCTAAATGCCATTTAGGTAGTGTGTTAGTCGAAAACCTTTGATGAAACAGACATATCTTTGCTTCAAAGTTAGGCTTTGCAATATCAATATAAAATTGATCAATTGCGTTTGGCAACATCAGGCCTTTATAGATAATTGTTTGACTAGACATGCTACAAATATAAAAGTCTTCTTCAATACAAAATTTTTCTTCAATAAATTTTCTTGCTTGATAAAGGCAGGCCTCGAACTTATTACGATTTAAATCTTTATCTATAGAGGTAATAAAGATTTGAGAAATATTTGGTAAACTTTTCCTTGAAATCTTGCCTAATACAGATCTGTTTATTGGCACTTTCCTTGTAGCAAATAATTCTAAGTCTTCATCATTAAAAATTTTATTTATTTGATTTAAATAAGCCTCTAATTTTTTACTGTGAAAAATCATTGCAACAGCAAAGTGGTTTGGTGTTGATATATTTTGCTCTTGTTTAAGTGTTGATTTAAAAAAGTTATGATTCAGATCAAAAAGTAATCCACAACCATCGCCAGTTTTTTTTATCTGATCCAATCGCACCGCGATGAGTCATGCTTGTTAATCCTTCGATAGCATTGTTTACGATTGATCGACTTCTGATTCCATCTTTTTGAGCAATAAGCCCAAAACCACAATTATCTTTTTCAAAATTTGGATCAAAAAGTTTAGTTTTTATCATCATAAAATTTAGATCTTGATTAACAAGGGAGTAGATAATAACATAAAAATGTCATACTATGTCATACCCTAATGAGAAGAAAACATAAGCAAATCAAAATTGATAAAGGCCTCATGCTCTTTACTCAACCAAAATCCCCATATATTTATGGAAAAATAAGACTTAATAGAAAATACTTCACCAAATCATTTGCTCCCATTACTGACCTAAAAGAAGCCGAAGAAAAACTTTTAACCTGGCGAGATGAGTTAGTATCTAAAAAATCTCAAAATAATGCTAGTGAAGTGAATGCCATTAAAAGTAGGAATGAGTACGTTGACTTCAAGAGCTTGAACAATGATTTTCAGTTTCTTGAAGTAAATAGATATGATCCAAAGAAAAAAAGCATTGAAGAGAGAAAAATTAATTTTGTTGAAATATATGAAAATTACAATAATGTTGACGCTGCAAACCAAGCCCATAGATGTCTTGACTGTGGCAATCCCTATTGTGAATGGAAATGCCCAGTACATAACTACATACCCAATTGGTTGAAATTAGTGAATGAGGGAAATATTCTTCAGGCTGTTGAGTTATGTCATCAAACAAATAGCCTTCCCGAAGTATGTGGAAGAGTGTGTCCTCAAGATAGATTATGCGAAGGTGCTTGTACACTTAATGATGGGTATGGAGCTGTCAGTATTGGAAATATTGAAAAGTATATTACTGATAAAGCGTTTGAAATGGGCTGGAAACCTAACATGGAGGGTAGAACATGGATTAATAAAAAGGTTGCGATTATTGGATCTGGGCCTGCAGGACTATCATGCGCGGATGTGTTAATTCGAAATGGTGTGAATTGTGATGTTTTTGAAAAACAATCAGAGATTGGCGGGTTGCTAACTTTTGGAATACCTGAATTCAAACTTGAGAAAAGTATTGTTAAAAAAAGACGAAGGATTTTTGAATCTATGGGAATAAATTTTAAGTTGAACTGTGAAATCGGCGTTGACATTAGCTTTGATGTAATTATGAATGACTATGACGCCATATTTCTTGGAACTGGAACCTATACATCCCTTCAGGGAGGATTTAAGGGTGAAAATTTATTAGGAGTTCATAAAGCAATTGATTATCTAATTGGTAATACCAATCATTTACTAAAAATTAAGCAAAAGAAATCATCCTATATTAATTTGAAGAATCAAGAGGTTGTTGTATTGGGTGGTGGTGACACAGCTATGGATTGCAATAGAACAGCTATAAGGCAAAACGCAAAAAGTGTAAGTTGTCTTTACAGAAGAGATGAAAACAATATGCCAGGATCTCGAAAAGAGGTTATTAACGCAAAAGAGGAAGGAGTAAATTTTGTATTCAATGTTCAGCCGATTGAAATCATTGGAAAAAATAAAGTTGAAGGTGTAAAAACAGTTCTTACCAAATTGGGGGATCCTGATATTAATGGAAGAAGAATGCCGATTCCAATTAAAAATAGTGAGAAAATTTATCCTGCAGATGCTGTCATAGTTGCATTTGGCTTCAGAGCTAGTCCTGAGGCTTGGTTTAAAGATCACAAGATTGATACATCTAAAGATGGGCTTGTTATTGCAGAAGAAGAACAAGAATTTAAATTTCAAACTTCCAATTCAAAGATTTTTGCTGGTGGTGATATGGTAAGGGGCTCAGACCTAGTTGTTACTGCTGTTTGGGAAGGTAGGGAAGCAGCAAAAAGTATCATTAATTTTTTAACCAAGCACTAAATCAAATGTATCATTCTCTTTTTTTGAGAGCGCTTCAAAAAAATAAATTAGAGACTCCCCCAATATGGTTGATGCGTCAAGCAGGAAGATATTTACCAGAGTATCAATTAATAAGAAGAAGGTTTGAAGACTTCCTAGATATGTGTAAACATCCTGAAATTTGTGCTGAATTAGTAATGCAACCAATCCAAAGATATGATCTGGATGCCGCAATTTTATTCTCAGACATATTAACTATTCCAGACGCATTTGATCTTGGACTCAAATTTTATGAGGGGGAAGGTCCAGTATTTGAAAGACCAATTAACACAGTCAATGACATATCGTCTCTATGTGAATTTGATGAAGGTAAGCTCAGTTATGTCTATAGAGCGGTTGAGATTACAAAAGAGAATCTTAGCTCAACTATTCCTTTAATTGGATTTTGTGGCAGTCCATGGACGCTTGTAGCTTACTCAATCCAAGGAGGATCATCGAAAGATTTCAAAAAAACTAAAGATTTTATTAGTATGCATCCTAGCGAAGTAAAGCAGTTACTTGAGAAAATTACATCAGCATGTTTTTTATACTTAAAGGAACAAGTCAAAAGCGGTATAGATGCAATACAAATTTTTGACTCCTGGGCGGATTTGTTAGATGTAAATCAATTCAATGAATTCTCCCTAAAGTTTACTAAAGATTTAGTGCGTATGCTCAAAGCCGATGATGTTACAAATAATGTACCAATTATATATTGTTTGAGAAAGCGCCTCCAATAGATGTTGCAAAAATACCATTTGACGGACTTGCATGCGTGAGTTTGCACCATAGTAATTCCCTGAATGAAGCAAAAAAACAAATTACACGATAAGTTTGCAATTCAAGGTAATTTAGATCCAAAGGTTTTAACGCTAACGGAAAAAGAAATTACTAAAGAAACTGAAATGATATTAGATACAATGGTAGATTATCCAGGATTTATATTTAATTTGGGGCATGGAATTACACCAAATATTCATCCAGATAAGATACAAGTGATGATTGATACTATACGTAATCCTTAAGTTTAAAAATTTTGATCTATAAGCAAATGTGAGCTGCAATCACCCATTAAGTCAACAAACATTACTCTCTTTGAAAAATGCCATTTCCCATCCTCTTTTTTCAAATGTGTCGTGATATCGACCAGCGATAATTGGTTGTAAGGGAAAATCTTGGGTTGCTTGAATGACTGAATAATAAGACCTTGAGTCCGCAGATCCTGCGTTAGAGTCTATATTTACAATAATGTTTGTTGTAATGTGCTTTGTGCAAGGTGTTCCAGTTTCTTCATATATTCGACAAGAGTCCTCATACATTTTTAATATATTTTCTTTTCCTTTCACGGTGCTATCAGTTGCCGGAGCATAAATTTCTCCTCTAACAAAAATCTCAGCAACTGAATCTAAGTTTCCTAGATCTAATTGCTCCGCATATGCAAATATCAAATTCTTTATTTCCTGTATATCATTCATTATTTACTGCTCCTCTAAATCATTTGGAAAGTCTGCGCTTAAAGTAAGAGATTCATAACTCTCTAAATCAGCTCTTAATTCCTCAAGTCTTTCTTTATATGTGGTTAAGACACCTGCACCAAGCAATAACTTATTTGGGGGGTTATCATCTCTTGTTAATGTAAAGATAATTTTTGCTGCTCTTTTAGGATCACCGGGCTGCTTACCATCGATTTGACTTATCATATTTATCCTACTGCCTACATGCTCATCATAATCACTAATATTAATCTTTGATTTTTTCATTGAACGACCTGACCAATCAGTGCGAAAAGCTCCGGGTTGAACTGATGTAACCGAAATATTCAGTGGTCTAACCTCTTTGTCTAGCGCCTCCATAAGACCCTCCAAAGCAAATTTTGAAGCACTGTAGTACCCTGTGCCGGGATTTGCCATTAATCCAGCCTGAGATGAGTTGTTAATAATGCGTCCAAATTTTTTATGTCTCATATGTGGCAAAACTTTCTTGGTCAGCTCAAGCGCACCAAAAAAATTTGTTTCAAAAAGATTTTTTACTTCTTGGGATTCCCCTTCTTCAATAGCGGATAAATAACCATACCCTGCGTTATTAACTAAGACATCAATTTTTTCAAAATTTTTAATCATTGTGTCCACACATTTCTGAATCTGACTGGCATCAGTTACATCCAAACTTAAAGGTATTGATGTGGATGGATATTGTTTACATATATCTGCAATGTCATCAATATTTCTTGAAGTAACACCCACAATATCACCGGCCTCAAGAGCTGAAAGAGCAATTTCTCTCCCAAATCCAGTTGAACAACCTGATATTAACCAAACAAAAGGTTTATTGTATTCTGGCATCCTACTCTTCAATTCTCCATGCATAGCTTTGAGCTCTAATCTTTAGTTGCTCTTCACGTTCTACAGTGGAAATATATTGCTCTTCTGAAAGATTTTTTTTTGCATCCTCTATCAATAATAATTGCGATTTTACATATAAATCTTTTCCAACCACTTCATTTGGAAATCCAGACCATCTCAAAGTTAAAATTCCCTCACTCAATCCAGATGGATCTAACCAATTATGAACACCAGGATCTTTTTGACTAAGATATTCTGGCATCCTACTCTTCAATTCTCCATGCATAGCTTTGAGCTCTAATCTTTAGTTGCTCTTCACGTTCTACAGTGGAAATATATTGCTCTTCTGAAAGATTTTTTTTTGCATCCTCTATCAATAATAATTGCGATTTTACATATAAATCTTTTCCAACCACTTCATTTGGAAATCCAGACCATCTCAAAGTTAAAATTCCCTCACTCAATCCAGATGGATCTAACCAATTATGAACACCAGGATCTTTTTGACTAAGAATATATGAATATGTTCCAGATTCATTAATTTTTGATTGGTAATTATTAAGGCTCCCATTTTTGAACATGATTTCATTAGTTGTGCCCCAAATATTTGTGATTGGTGCAATAAAATATTTTGCTCCATCTAGAAAGATCTCCAAATGCAAACAATGATCCGTACTTGGTAAATTGAAGTGACCTAGCAAATATACCTGATTTCTTAGTGCTCCATCAGTATCTCTATCAATCTTAAAACTAAACTCATTTTCTGGCTTTGATAAAGCTTGTTGGTTCCACCTAGTTGTATTTGTAGCCCATTTCTTCATATATTCCTTAACAATTTTAATTTGCTGTTTCCTATCAAACTTATTATTTAGTTTATGTTTGCTTATATTTTCAATTTCTAAAATATTTGGTCTATCATTCTCCCAATCTATAATCGTATCTCTTATGTAAAACTCCTTGGAGCCTAGAGAAGTGTGTATATGATTTTTTATGTCTCGAGGTCCTGAAGAATTAACAGTTATTTCAAAGTTTCCATCCTTGTCTGCATGAATATTATTCCCTGAAATTAGGCCAATTGTTTTCATATCCTCGTCCCACAATGTAAAATGATTTTCATTGAATTGCTGCTTACCAAGTTTGCCTCTTATTACGTATGATTGATCGTGACTTATTGGAATTACTCGATAGACAGAATCAGGATTATCAATACCCCATCTTGAGCCAGGAATTGGTATGTTTTTAGTAACATGAGGGATCCTGCTAATGGTAATAACTTTTGGATAACTTGGATCTTGATTAAGGCCCCAAATTACTGCACCAAACATTACTTCATCAAAAGCTTTATCAAAACAACTAAGCATCACCTCTGACGGTTTTACTAAGTCTAGCCAATAGGAACGAATATGTTCTCTCCAATCTAGTATCTCTTCATCATTAAAGATCTCATTAGCAAGCAATTCATGCTCCGCTTGGTCGTTTGTAGCGATTGGATTATTGATACCCTTCATTTTTTATTTTTCCATAATCTCATAAGGCCTTCTTGAGCTGTAGAAGCAACTAGCTGACCTGATTGTGTAAAAATTGAGCCTAAAGAAAAACCCCTAGCACCGCCAGAAATTGGACTTTCCATTGAATACAGATGCCAATCATTAAATTCAATATCATTATGAAACCACATTGCATGATCAAGGCTGGCGCTTTGAAAATTACTGGACATAAAATTTAATCCATGCGGATTAACAGCTGTGCCCAACAAACCCATGTCAGATACATAAAGCAATAATGCTTGATTAATTTTTTGATCGTTTGGAATTCTTCCATTTGGTTTCATCCAGGTATTTCTAATTGGGGGTGCTTTCTTTGGGTTGAGATAATCAATTGGTTCAACTTGTCTCATTTCGATTTCTCTTTCTCTTAACCATATGGAGTGAAATTTTTTATCAATCTTATTTTTAATCCTTTTTCTCATTTCTGATTCACTTTCAAGATCATCTGGTCCAAATATGTTTGGCATTTCAGCCTGATGAGATAAGCCCTTTTCTTTCACTTTAAAAGAAATGGAACAATTAAAAATTGCTTCACCACTCTGTATTGCTCTTACTCTTCTTGTGGTAAAACTTTTACCATCTCTAATTCTGTCAACATCAAAAACAATCTTATTATCAATATCTCCAGGTCTTAAAAAATAGGAATGAAACGAATGAGCATATCTTTTTTCTTGAATCGTGCTATATGCAGCCATCAAACATTGCGCCATAACTTGTCCACCAAAGATCCTTCCATAGCCTGTACTTTTTCCATCCCAAACAAATAAATTTGCATCAATTTTCTCAAGATTGAAAAGATTAAGGGTATTTTTAAGAGCTTTATTCATTTATATGCATAATTATCACATAAAAACTAGATCAAAAAGGATTCTACAGTTAGCATATGCTTCCTATTTAAAAAAATGATTGATAATAATTACATAGATCTGCCTGATCAACCCAAAAAAAAGATAAATACCAAAAAAACATTTGGTTTTGATGTTGGCTTTGATGTCTATGGTTTTGCAGATACAACAGAATGGGTACCTAATATTGATGACGTATATGTATTTGATAAACAAACCACAACATCAATTCTTGCTGGATTCATGTTTAATAAAAGAGTTATGATCCAAGGCTTTCATGGTACTGGTAAATCAACTCATCTTGAACAAGTTGCTGCAAGACTTAATTGGCCTTGCATAAGAGTTAACCTTGACAGTCATATAAGTAGAATAGATCTCCTTGGCAAAGATGCTATTGAATTGGAAGATGGTAAGCAGGTTACCAAGTTCAAAGAAGGAATATTGCCATGGTCACTTCAAAATCCAGTTGCACTTGTATTTGATGAATATGATGCTGGAAGGCCTGATGTGATGTTCGTTATACAAAGGATCTTAGAGGTTGAAGGTAAGCTAACCTTGTTAGATCAAAATAAAGTATTAAAGCCGCATCCTGGATTCAGACTATTTGCAACAACCAATACAGTTGGCTTGGGGGATATTTCTGGTCTCTATCATGGCACGCAGCAAATTAATCAAGGTCAAATGGATCGTTGGCACATCTTAAGTGCTTTGAATTATTTACCTAATAGCCAAGAATTTAAAATTATTTCTTCCAAAGTCCCTGAACTAAATGATGATGAATTAATAAAAAAAATGATTACACTTGCAAATCTTACCAGGCAAGGATTTGCGAATGGAGATATATCTACTTTAATGTCGCCAAGAACGGTCTTAAGTTGGGCACAAAACTTTATAATTTTTAATGATATTGAGGGTTCTTTTGCAGTGAGTTTTCTTAATAAATGTGATGAGACAGAAAAACCCATGCTTGAAGAATATTTTCAACGCTGTTTTGCGGAAGGCCATACTGAAAACTAGTTAATGTCTTGGCAACATAAAAGAAAATTCTTACAAACTGCGGGTGAGTCAACGGCCAAGGCAATTTCTAAGTCTAAGGATCTTTTTATTGAAGCAAAAAGTCCAGAACGTATACCTCAATCAAACAAACTAAATATCGATCAGCCACCAAATTCAAGAAGACAATTGAATAAATGGAGAGGTGAGATTGACTCTCAAGCATTTTGGAATCTTTTTCACAAAGAAGGTCCTAAAATGATTGATTCAAGATATAAACAATATCTCAATGAATTAGAACTTGCGAGAGTTGAAATTTTAGGTGGCAAAACCTATGAAGGAACCATATCCAATATTACTTCATCGACTGCAAATCGATTTAATGAAGCCTTTGCAAATAATGATGAAAAAGATTCAATACCTCCCATAGCTCTAAATATTTTTTTGAAAGAATTGTATGGCATAAAAATGTCAGCCAGCACCATAACCCTTTTTAGATCAATTAAAAAGATTCTGAATCCACACAAGAAAAGCTTTGAAAAGTTAATTGATTACCTAGAAGATCAGGACAACTATGAGAGTCAGGCAATTAAAATCTTAAAGAAAATAATTGTGCTTGATGATGACGATGATAAATCCCCTAGTAATCATGATAATGAGACCCAAGGAGATGATCAGGATATTGAAGATGAAAATAATGATTCTCAAACTACGGAAACAGAAGATGTTGATTCATCTATTGATGAAGTTGATGCAATCGATGACGTTGAATATGAAACTTCTGAGGTTGATGATACTTCTGTTCAAGAGGAGATTGATATTGATCGAGAATTTTTAGAACAGGATTTTGCGAAAAGCAATCAGCCATATTATGCATTTACAGATAAGTTCGATGAAGTGATAAATGCCTCGGATCTTGCAACAGAGCAGGAAATAAGAAGATTGCGCGAGCAGCTTGATAGATTCATTGAACCGCACAAAATTACAATAGGAAAATTGGCTAATCGTCTTCAAAGGCTGCTTATGGCACAACAAAAGAGAGAATGGAGTTTTAATCTTGATGAAGGCATTCTTGATACTGCAAGATTATCAAGAGTTATCACAAAACCTGGCTCACCATTAAGTTTTAAACTAGAGTCGGAAAATGAGTTCAAAGATACTGTTGTAACACTTTTAATTGATAGCTCTGGTTCTATGCGCGGAAGATCAATGACTCTTGCTGCAATTTGTGGAGATATTATAGGCAGTACTCTTGATAGATGTAATATTAAAACTGAGATTCTTGGATTTACAACCAAGCATTGGAAAGGTGGTGAGGCAAGAAAATTGTGGATTAGTCAAGGTAGTAATTCTAATCCTGGACGATTAAATGATCTAAGACATATTATTTTTAAGTCTGCTGATGATCCTTTTAGGCGTTCAAGAAAGAACTTTGGAGTTATGCTTAGAGAGGGACTACTAAAAGAAAATATTGATGGTGAGGCACTTTTGTGGTCATTTAAGAGATTATTACCGAGACAAGAACAAAGAAAAATTTTAATTGTTATTTCAGATGGAGCGCCAGTAGATGACAGCACATTGTCCTCAAATCATAGTGATTATTTAGAAAATCATCTAAAGGCTGTAATTAATAAAATAGAAGCGTCAAAATATGTAGAATTATTAGCCATTGGAATCGGGCATGATGTTTCTAAATATTATGATCGATCCATCACTATAAATAGAGCTGAAGAGTTGGGTGAGGTGTTACTCAACGAGTTAACACGGCTTCTTACCGATACTTCTTTAAAGAATGCCTAATAATTTATATAATGTAGCCATGAAGATCACAAGAAAAAAAGGGCCACCAGAAGACATTATTCACTTTGATACTGAATATAATGAATTAAATCTTACCTCCAAGAATGTAGAGGACATATGCGAGATCTTTAAAACTCCATTAACAGGTGCTTATAACTGGGATTACACAATTGCAGACAATAGAATAAAGAAATTATATGAGTTGGGTAAAGAATTAAATTGGAATGGTTCGATTGATTTGAATTGGGAATACACTCATCCAAAAGATGAATTTTTTATGCAAGCTGATGAAGATCTTCCTCATGAGGCTCTAGAAGCATACAAAGCACTATCTGATGAAGAAAAACTTGAGTTTAATAGACATGATCTAGCTGAACTGATGAGCCAATTTTTGCATGGTGAGCAAGGTGCTCTCTTAGTTGCATCTCAACTAACTTCTTGTGCTCCTACATTCAATGCAAAACTCTATGCAGCTTCACAAACATTTGATGAAGCAAGACACGTTGAGGTCTTTAATAGATATCTTCAAGAAAAAATTGGTATGCATTATCCAATTAACAAAAATCTTAAAGCGTTGCTTGATAAAATATTAACTGATCCAAGATGGGATCTGAAATTTATTGGCATGCAGATCATCATTGAGGGGCTAGCTCTAGCTGCATTCCAAATGCTCAAACAATTATCTAAGGATCCACTTCTGACTCAGCTACTACATTATGTTATTAGAGATGAAGCCAGACATGTAACTTTCGGCATCAATTATTTAGAAGATTTTGTTAAAACTTTAACTGATGAGGAGCGTGAAGAAAGAGCAGAGTTTGCCTTTGAAGCATGTGTTATTTCTAGGGAAAGATTAATTAATACGAGAGCAATGCAAAAATATCTCAAGATGAGTGAAGATGAGGCTAGAGAATTTACATTACAGACTTCAGCGAATAATACTTTTAGAAACTTTTTGTTTTCAAGAGTAATTCCAAATCTTTCTCGAATTGGACTACTAACAGATAATGTAAGACCTAAATTTGATGAGTTAGGTTTGCTTGAGTTTGAGCACGCTCCAGATGATTTTGAATGTGATTGGAATGAGCTTGAGAAGCCATTAGAGAACTTTGACGAAATTTCTGCCTAATACTAAGAGGAATACACTCATCCAAAAGATGAATTTTTTATGCAAGCTGATGAAGATCTTCCTCATGAGGCTCTAGAAGCATACAAAGCACTATCTGATGAAGAAAAACTTGAGTTTAATAGACATGATCTAGCTGAACTGATGAGCCAATTTTTGCATGGTGAGCAAGGTGCTCTCTTAGTTGCATCTCAACTAACTTCTTGTGCTCCTACATTCAATGCAAAACTCTATGCAGCTTCACAAACATTTGATGAAGCAAGACACGTTGAGGTCTTTAATAGATATCTTCAAGAAAAAATTGGTATGCATTATCCAATTAACAAAAATCTTAAAGCGTTGCTTGATAAAATATTAACTGATCCAAGATGGGATCTGAAATTTATTGGCATGCAGATCATCATTGAGGGGCTAGCTCTAGCTGCATTCCAAATGCTCAAACAATTATCTAAGGATCCACTTCTGACTCAGCTACTACATTATGTTATTAGAGATGAAGCCAGACATGTAACTTTCGGCATCAATTATTTAGAAGATTTTGTTAAAACTTTAACTGATGAGGAGCGTGAAGAAAGAGCAGAGTTTGCCTTTGAAGCATGTGTTATTTCTAGGGAAAGATTAATTAATACGAGAGCAATGCAAAAATATCTCAAGATGAGTGAAGATGAGGCTAGAGAATTTACATTACAGACTTCAGCGAATAATACTTTTAGAAACTTTTTGTTTTCAAGAGTAATTCCAAATCTTTCTCGAATTGGACTACTAACAGATAATGTAAGACCTAAATTTGATGAGTTAGGTTTGCTTGAGTTTGAGCACGCTCCAGATGATTTTGAATGTGATTGGAATGAGCTTGAGAAGCCATTAGAGAACTTTGACGAAATTTCTGCCTAATACTAAGATTCTTGTTTATCTATTATTATCGCTATTTATAAGCTTCACCCACGCTGCATTGATAATAGTTAAGCCAAATGCTAAAAATAACTTTTTTAATATTTATGAGGCACTAGAAATTGCAAATGAAGGGGATGTGATAAGACTAACAGCAGGTGAATTCAACCTAGAAAAAGTATTACTGATTAAAAAAGATAATCTGAAATTGGAAGGTGCAGGGAGAAAAGCGACTATCTTAAGTATAGATCATTCGAAGTTTCCTCTAGTGGTAAACAAATCAAATAACTTTACTTTACAAGACTTGACTATGCAGTTGGATGAACAGGAGCTATCAAAATTTTCAAAAAGAACATTTAAAAATGTTTCTTTTGAAAGATTCTCTCTTGAAAAAAAACCATCACAAATTAGAAAGCGTTACGTTAATTGGTGAAAGCTTTACAAAATTGTAAAATACCCTAAATCTTAAATGAATAATAAGGAGATCTTATGTCAAATCATAGAGCTTTAAATATGTTTGGGCGTTCAGGCAATCCTGCTTTTGGTAATAAATTTTCACAACAGGGGAGTTTTGTCGGCACTGATGCTATGTCTCTTTCCGGTACAGTAAATAAAACAGGCATTCTGCTTGGTTTGTGCTTTTTTGGTGCATTAATAGGTTGGAATGTGCCTAATATGGCCTTAATTTGGATTGGTATAATTGGAGGCTTTGGTGCGGCTCTTTACACAATGTTTGTTCCTAGAAATGCAGGAATATCATCACCTATATATGCATTTCTTGAGGGATTAGCACTTGGAGCAATATCATTATTTGCTGAAATTCAATATCCTGGAATAGCTATCCAAGCTATTGGACTTACGTTTGGGACACTTGCATCTCTCTTATTTTTTTATAAAAGTGGGCTGATTAAACCTACTGAAAATTTCAGATTAATGATCTTTTCTGCTACAGCAGGAATAGCAATTTTATACTTAGTAAGCTTTATTATGTCCTTTTTTGGCTCAGGCATTGGATTTATTCATTCTAATGGGATTTTTGGAATCGGATTCTCTTTATTTGTTGTAGCAATTGCAGCTCTAAATTTAGTTCTAGACTTTGATTTTATTGAACAGGGGTCAGAGTTAGGGCTTCCAAAATATATGGAGTGGTTCGGTGCATTTGCTTTAATGGTGACATTAGTATGGTTATACCTTGAAATCTTGAGATTGCTAATGAAATTAAGGTCTCGATAAGTAAATGAATGCTTTTATCTTTGGTTTACTCACAATAATATCTTTGTTTATTTTTTTTAATCTAGGCAAGGTAAAAGCTTCAAAGAAGCAGACTCAAAGAGACAACAGAGTGAATTGGTCAAAGCCGCCATGGAAAAGAAAACAACAATCAAATGTTAATCGAAATCAACCAACTAAAGGTAGAATTGTTGAAGGTAAAGCTGAAGAGGTTGATTCAAATGAAAAATAATAAATTATTTATCCTGTTTTTTTTTTCGATTAGCTTATCGTCACAGATTGATCAATCGAAGGGTTCTTTTGAGGATAAATTTAGGCAACTTGATGAATATTATCCAACTCCTAATGAATTAAGAACTGCTTCTGGTAGTCCAGGAAACGATTATTGGCAACAAGAAGTTGATTATTTTATTCAAGTTAAATTAGATGAGAAGAGTCGCTCTATTAGTGGAGAACTTGAGATCACATACAAAAATAACTCACCTTACACATTAAATTATGTTTGGCTTCAATTGGATCAAAATAGATTTAAAGAAGATTCTATTCACAGGCTGACTGAAACCTTCTCTAGGTCTGAGAGAATTAGTTTTGAGCAATTAAGAGAGCAGAATTTTTTAGATGATTTTTCAGCTGGGCTCAAAAATCTTACTGTAAAAGTAAATAACCAAGACGTTAAAACTTTTAATGTTGGTACCTTAATGAGAATCAACCTCCCAATGCCATTAATATCAAACGACAAAGTAAAAATCTCAGTAGATTGGGAAAACATGTTACTCGAAGAAAATGCTGTAAGAGCAAGAAGTGGGTATGAAACTTTTCAAGATGGAAATGATATCTTTTTGCTTGCTCAGTGGTATCCACGCATGGTTGCATTTTCCGATTATGAGGGGTGGCACAATAAAGAATTTATCGATAATGGTGAATTTACACTGGAATTTGGTAATTTCGAAGTTGAAATTACTGTACCTAGCGATCATGTTGTTGCTGCAACAGGAGAGATTGCTAATGCTAATGAGGTCCTTAGTAGAAAAATCCGAAATCGTCTTAGAGAGGCTAGTAAGAGTGATGTGCCCATATTTATTGTTGATCCAAATGAAGCTTATGAAAATGAATTAGAAAAATCTAATGAGCTTAAAACTTGGAAATTTAAAGCCGATAATGTCAGAGACTTTGCCTGGGCTAGTTCAAGAAAATTTATTTGGGATGCGGCTGGATTTCAACAGGATGAAAAAAATAATCCAGTCGTCATGGCAATGTCATTTTATCCTAATGAAGGTGAGCCTTTGTGGTCGAAGTATTCAACTGAAGCAATTATGCATACCATGGAAGTCTACTCGAAGTATTCATTCCCTTATCCTTATCCAACCGCGCAGAGTGTGAATGGGCCAGTTGGTGGAATGGAGTATCCAATGATTACGTTTAATGGTCCAAGAGCAGAATTAGAAGATGATGGAACAAGAACCTATTCTAGAAGAGAAAAAGAATATCTTATAGGCGTGGTAATCCACGAAATTGGACATATTTATTTTCCAATGATTGTAAATTCCGATGAAAGACAATGGACTTGGATGGATGAAGGCATAAATACTTTTTTGCAATATCTAGCTGAACAAGAATGGGACTTAAAATATAGATCGGATAGAGGGGAACCAAGATATATTGTTGATTATATGAAAAGCAATTATCAAGTCCCAATAATGACAAACTCCGAGTCTATACTTCAATTTGGCAATAATGCTTATGCAAAGCCCGCTACAGCGTTAGTTATTCTTAGGGAAAGTATATTAGGTAGAGAACTATTTGATTTAGCATTCAAGGAGTATGCAAATAAATGGAAATTTAAAAGACCAACTCCATATGACTTTTTTAGGACAATGGAAGAGGCTTCTGGCACAGATTTAGATTGGTTTTGGAGAGGATGGTTTTATAGTACAGATCATGTCGATATCGCCTTGGAGAAAGTATTTAAAGCATCACTTGATACCCTTGATCCAAAAAAAGATCTTGAGAAAGATAGATCAGATTTTTACGACGAGCCGCTCGTCATCCACGATGAAAAGAACTTATCGGCTGGTATTAGGCAAAGAGTTGAGGAAAGACCCCAACTTCTTGATATTTACGATGAATATGATGAATTTACACCCAGTAAAAGAGAGATAAGAGATTATGAGGATGTTCTTGAGGATTTGTATGATAGAAATGATAGCGATCCAGAGTGGAGAAAAAAAGCTCTAATTAAAGCTCTCGATAAAAATGAAAATTATTACATTTTAGAATTTAATAATTTAGGAGGTTTAGTAACACCAATTCCACTTCAAATTATTTATGAGGATGGCTCTGAGGAACTTGTCAGAATACCTGCTGAGATCTGGAGAAAAAACCCTCGCAAATCTCGATGGTTAAAAAGAACATCGAAAGAGGTCTCTAGTATTCTAGTTGATCCATACTGGGAGACCGGAGATGTAGAAATTGAAAATAATTACTATCCAAGCAGACTAGTTCCATCTCGATTAAAACCAATAACTTACAGAAGTAACCCTAAAAATTTGATGCGTGATTTGCTTGAACGAAATAAAAAAATCACCAACCATCAAGATCAAGATTAATGATAATTGGTTGTGATTTTGGGATAACCAATACTGATGTAGTCCTAAGAAAATCAGATGGTTCTGAAAGATTCTTCTCATTCGCATCCAATCAAGTCAATGGTGAGATCTCTGCAATCTTTGATCTTTTGGGTAATCAGATTGATTTTGCAACAATTGAAAAAATTTGTGTTACTGGTGGTAAATCAAGCGATTTGCCAAAAAAATTTCTAAAAAAAGAAGTCCTTCATGTTAACGAAATCTTTGCGATTGGTAATGGAGCAAGAAAAATATACCAATTTGAAGATAATGCACTAATCGTTAGCACCGGAAGTGGTACCACATGCGTAACATATAAAGACAGCGATTATGCTCTCCTTGGTGGAATTTCAATGGGTGGTGGCACCCTAGATGGGATGAGCTCTTTAATGTTAGATTCTATCTCATCAACTGAGCTAGATAATTTAGCAAATAATGGTGATTTAAAAAAAACCGATCTAAAAATTGGTGATGTCGTTAATCAAATTGGTAATCTGTCAAATGATGTTACTGCTGTCAATTTAGGTAAGTTAAAAAGAAGTGATAATTTTAGTGATGATGACATTGCTTTAGCGATATGCAATATGGTCGGCGAAGTTATTGGAACAGTTGCTTATTTAAATGCTTTCTTACTAGGAACTTCCGAAGTGTATTTTGTTGGCAGAACTTCATCACTTAGTAATGTAAGAATTGGGATAGAAAAAAGGTTACAAATAGCCGGTATTAATGGATGCTTTGGAAAAAACAGAGAGTATGCTAATGCTATCGGATGTATGAGCGATTAATTTTTCTCATCATAATAACTTAATCTCTCAATATCGTCTTCACTAGTCTTATCACCATATTGAATCTCAATAATATGGCAAGGCACAGATCCTTCATTTATTATTTGATGCCAATCGCCTTGTTTTACATGGAAGAAATCTTCTGTATTTAAGTTTATCTTTCTAGAATCATCTGGTTCACCATCGGAGTAATTGACAGCACAAGCTCCTTTACTTACGTACCAAATTTCATTTCTATGAAAATGTCTTTGAAAACTCATTCCTTTTCCAGGAGAAACTATTAGCTCTTTTACTTTTGTTCTCTCATCAGTAAAAAGATTATAGAATTTTCCCCAAATTCTGTCCTCAAAATCATATTGCCAATCTTTTAGGATCCAACTTGATGAGTTTGCTTTATTATCTCCACCAACTGAAAATTCGAATTTGATCCCAGATACAGCCATTTCAGGAATATTTCCATCATTCCTATCTCCACCGTTGCAGAAAATGATTTCATCATCTCTATATTTTGATTTTATCTCTTCAAGCGCATGTATGCATGATCCTGACTGGTCATCATCAAAACCAATTACTTCATCTACCATTTGGAGATTCTCTATAATTTTTTTTCTTTCATTAAATGGCATAAAGAATTTTCCTTTCTTATTAGCAAGCCATTCATCACTATTTAATGCTACAATTAACTTATCCCCAAGTTTAGACGCGGCTTCAAGGTATAAAATATGCCCTGAGTGAATAGGATCAAAGCCACCACTAACTACGGAAAGTTTCATAGACTTAATTTTAACTTAGCATTGGGGTAAAATTTGAAAAAATTTGAGAAATGGATAAATCTTTTTTAATTTTTCTAGCAATACCAGTGTTTTTCCTGATGATTGGTATTGAGCTGTTATATGGCTATTTAAAAAATAAGAATAATTACAGGCTTAATGACACTATTACTAGTATTAACATTGGGTTGTTGAGCAGGTTTCCTACAATTTTAAATTTAGGTCTGCAAGGTGCAGCATTTGCATATGCTGCATCCTATCTAAATATGAAGTTACTTCCAACTAATTCTATATTTACGTGGGTATTTGCATTCTTTTTGTATGACTTTCTTTATTATTGGATGCATAGGTTTCATCACGAATATAAATTTCTATGGGCTACACATGTTGTGCATCATCACGGTGAGGATTTTAATTTAGCTACAGCGCTAAGACAGACCAGTACTGGATTTCTATGGAAATGGATATTCTATTTACCAATGTTCATAATAGGAGTCCCTGCCTCAGTTTTTGTTACAGTTGCTGGATTAAATCTAATTTATCAGTTTTGGGTACATACAGAGCACATTGGTAAATTAGGTTGGTTTGAAAAGATATTCATCACTCCGTCCAATCACCGAATTCACCATGCTAGAAATCCAGAATATATAGATGCAAATTATGGTGGAGTCTTCATCTTATGGGATAGGATGTTTGGGACATATATTGAGGAAAAAGATGATCTTAAACCAATTTATGGAACTGCAAAGCCTCTAAATAGTTGGAATCCACTTTGGGCAAATATCGAGGTATTCTATGGTATGTTTATGGATAGCTATCATACAAAAAAACCTATTGATAAATTAAAAGTATGGTTTTCCAAAACAAATTGGCGTCCTCAAGATGTTAAAAAGAGGTTTCCAAACAATGCTAAATTAAACAATTTGTATAATCCAGATGCCTCCAAAAAATTAAAAGCATTTGCATTTTTGCAGTTCATAATGCTATCACCCCTCTCGATGTCAATTTACTTTACAATTACTGTCCAAACTTTCTTAGCAACATCGTTATTTGGGTGCTTTATACTGCTTTCATGTTTGATAACTTCTCAAGCACTCTCAAATAAAGACAACTCTTTGGATTGGGAGCTATTTAGGTCTTTTTTAGTACTTTTGGTTGTATTTGGAACTTCCTACTTACCAATAGATTTAATTGCTTCAAAAATTTTCGTGGCTCATGCTATGTTCAACTTAATATTTGTCGTGATTGTGAAATCAATATATTCAAGAAAAGATAATCTAGCTTACTAATCTAATAATTTCCTCGACACATTGATTAATTGAGCAGTTGTTATCAACTTTAATATCGGCGTATTTGTTATATAGTTCAAGTCTATTATGAAATTCGTCAGTAACTGAAAGATTTGGATCTTTGGCAAAGCCCCTATCTGAAAAATTTATGCCTCTATCTTTTATTGTCTCAAAAGTTACGTCTAAAAATATCATTACAGTTTTATTTTTTAAATATCGCATCCCTTGATCACCATAAATTGCACTCCCACCTGTTGCAACTACACAGTTTCTTAACTGCATATCTTGGATAGTGGATTGTTCAATCTGCCTTAATTCTAAATAGCCCACTTCTTCCAAAATTGACTGCAAACTTTTATTAAAATGCTTTTCAATAATCTGATCTGTATCAAAAAAATCAAAATCAAAAATACTGGCAAGGCGTTTTCCAATTTCTGTTTTACCAGAACCAGCCATGCCTATAATTGATATAGAAGGATATGGCTTTTCCATTTTAGGGTTGATTGATTATTATGGAGCCGTCTTTCATTACAAAAGTGACATTCTCTAGGGCCTCAATGTTAACAATTGGATTATCTTCAACCCCAATTATATCTGCGTAATAACCCTCCTTAATGTAAGCGATATTATTTATCCCTAGTAAATCAGCTGCAACTATTGTCGAAGCCTGAATTGCTTGAAGTGATGTCATGCCCCACTTAACCATGTACTTAAATTGTTTAGCATTGTTCCCATGCTTAAAGATACCTGCGTCAGTACCAAAGGTTATTTTTGCACCAAGATTAACTGCTTTTCTAAAATTTTCTCTTTGTAATCTGCCAGTTTTTCTCTCTTTTTCCAATGATTCTTCAAGAATACCATTTAACGCACCTTCACCAAGGATATAGTCAGAAACATATATGTCCATTGAGAGAAAAACGTCATTATTAATTGCAAGCATGATAGTTTCTTCATCAATAAAACTTGAATGCTCTACTGAATCCACTCCAGCATTAATGGCAGTTTTAATACCCTCCAAGCCATGTGCATGTGCTGCTACTTTCATTCCATGATTATGTGCCTCATCAACAATGGCTTTCATTTCTTGAAATGTAAATTGTTTGGCATTCACATCTGTATTTTTTGACATGACGCCACCAGTTGCACAAAATTTAATTAAGTCTGCGCCAAATTTTCTATTTTCCCTGACCTTTTTTCTTGCTTCCCATGGAGAATCTACAACGCCTTGACCAGGTCTACTTAATTCATAGGGAAGCAGGTTATTATCGCAATGCCCACCTGTTATACCTAAGGGCGGTCCTGAAACAAGCATTCTCGGGCCATCAATGATCCCTCTGTTAATGGCGTCTCTTAATGCGACATCAGTATAATTGCTAGCACCAACATTTCTAACTGTTGTAAAACCTGCATGAAGCGTCTTTCTTGCATTCATTACTCCATAGAGAGTAGATAAGTAAGATGATTCGCTGATGTTCTCATAGCCTTGAAGATCAGTATTACCAATCAAATGAACGTGAGTATCCATCAAACCTGGTAAAAGAATTTTACTTGGCATTGAAATAATTGTTGCAGTTTTAGATGAAAGATTTTTGCCAACTCTTACAATGATTCCATCTTTTACATGAATATCATTTTGCAATAACTTCCCTGTCTCAATATCCAGTATGAATTTTGGTTTAAGTAAGAGCTCCTGTGCATATGTATCAAGTGATAAACAAAGAAAGACTAAAATTAAAACTCTCATAAAAAAGTGGTGGAGCTACGCGGGATCGAACCGCGGACCCCCTGCTTGCAAAGCAGGTGCTCTCCCAGCTGAGCTATAGCCCCACAAAAATAGGTATTGTACAAGATATCTACTGAAATGAAATATAAGAAATGTATTGTCTCAGAGAGTTTCAATAGGACAGGAAACTTAGATACTTATAGCTCACCTGTCATACATAGGGCAAGCAAGAGGGAAAAGCTATGTCTAAATTACCCAATTTGTCCTATTGAAACATAATTTAGTTATTGCCCGGCAAAATAACTAATGGAAGAAAAAATCTACCGGGCATTAATAACTAAAACTAAAAATTTATCCTCAATGAAAGCCTGAAGTTTAATGGCTCCCCAACTGATGCTTGATGGGTGCTATGTGAATGAGGGAAATAAAGCTTATCACCTAAGTTTTCAATGTTAAATTGAATACTTAAATCCTCAGAAACATCGTAATAGGCTGCAAAATCAACTCTTGTGTAGTCTGGAAGTACAAGGCCTGGTTTGTTGTTGCTAATGTTTGATTCGCCTTGTTGCATAAGCCCAACGCCCCAACCAAATTTGTCGGTAACCTGAAAATTTGTCCAAAGTGTTAGCGTGCTGTCAGGTATTTCTCTTGGTTCTCCGCCAGTGCTAGTTTCTCCGTCCATATTTGCATAACCAAGAGCAATGTACATTCTTTCGCTGATGTTCCCTTTTAGTTCGAGCTCAAAACCATCAACCGTCAGACCAATTACTTCTGAGGTTTCGCCAGAAATGCTATCTCTTACTGCCCTAACTTTCTCACTATCAAAGTATGCCGCAGTAAAACTTAAGTCTGGTGATATAGCCCACTTAACTCCATATTCAGTGTTTTCAAAAACGTCAGGGTCAAGTCTTGCAGAGCTTGCTGATAAAGATTTAAATTGTTCACCAGATCTTGGTAAGAAGCTTTCACTGTAACTCAAATAAAGTGAAACATTATCGCTTGGCTTGAAAACTAAACCGGCACGTGGTGAGAATTCTTCATCTTCTCTTGATTCAGCTGTACCATTCTTTACGTCAGTTACGGTAATATCAAAGGTATCCATTCTTCCACCAATCATCAATTGGAGGCTGTCATTCAAGTCAATCTGGTCTTGCACAAAAAATGAAGTTACTTCGATGTCTGATGCAGTTTGTCTGTTTAGTTTTGTTCTAAAGCTATTGCTTGTTGCAACTCCAGCAGAATTAACGGAAAAGTCGATAGGTCTTGTAATGTTAAAAGTTTCTTTATCCTTACTGGTTGTTGACCAAAATGTGTCGTATCGAAGGTTTGTATTGTCTGTGTCGATAACCTCTACACCCATCAATAATGTGTGAGTAGTTGACCCAATTTGTAGTTCATTAATTAAGTTACCTGAGATTATAAGATTTTCACGTTCTGTAGGATCATAATATCCATCTATTGTTACAACACTGGCGCCAGCAGTATAACTAGAGGCATACAAATTCTGATACATTTTTTCAAAATCACTTGATTGAACTGAGAGAATTCCCTTTGTTGTGTCAGAATAATTGTGAGTCAAATTAGCTCTGAAAACACTTGCTTCAAGTGTTGTTAAATTATTGGCTGTATCTCCAAAAGTAATCTTCTCAAATGCACCCTTAGGCCTACCATTTTCTGTAGGAATACCTCTATCAATAAATCTTTCATGATCGGCATACTCATATGACAAGTCTAAAGTAGTTTCTGGGCTTAATTGGACTTTCATTGTAGGATTGAAACCAATCCTATCACCGTCATAAAAATCCCTATGATTATCCAATGAGTCAACATGGAAGTTTATTCTCAGAGCTACATTCTCTCCAGTAGGAACATTATAGTCAGCGGCAATATCTGATGCGCCAAAGCTATCTGCACCAAGGTCAAACGCACCAAAAGTCTCACCTAAAGTTGCCTTTTTAGTTACTCTGTTAATAATGCCGCCTGTACCGCCTCTTCCAAAAAGCAATGCATTTGGCCCTCTTAATACCTCAACCTGCTCAACATTATAAAGTGAACGATAGTATTGAACATCGTCTCTTACTCCATCTAAAAAGAAATCAGCTGTAGATCGCACTCCTCTGAATACAACTGAATCTCTATGACCCTCACCCTGAGAAGTATTTACCCCTGGTGTGTATCTGACAATATCTCCAATCTGTCTGAATCCCTGCCTTCTAATGTCTTCATCTGTGATAATTGACGCTGACTGAGGGACGTTAATAAGAGGCACAGGTGTTTTTAATGCGTATACTTGATCAGAATAAAGAACATTGCCTTTTACCACTACTTCCTCTATTTCTTGATCATCATCCTGTGAAAAGGCTAATGGTGATACCAATAGTCCTAAACAAAGAATCAAATATCCTATAAAACTTGGTAAGCTAATCGCATTGCTAACCCATACTTTTTTATAACTTTTATTGAGATTCATCTTTTCCTCTTAATGTATCAAGAGGAAATACCCCTTGAGAATGATAATGATAATCATTCTCATTTAGATTTACAAGTTTTTTTAGTTATTTCCTTTTATTGCAAAATATGCTCCAAGTATAAAGAGGAAAATTTGCTCGCTCATAAATAAATCTTTTGTAATAAACCAATCAGGATGGGCAATAGCAAATGCGCCAATCATAATGACAACTACTGCTCCACCTCCTAATCTTGTTACAAGATGCCCCGTAGTGCCCAAAAAGCCACCTGCTATCACTGCAATACCTGCACCCACCTCACCTAACGCAACTAAAATAGCGGTAAATTCAGGCAAGAAAACATCTTTACTACCAAGATATCCTGCAAATCTATCTACAGGAAATTTGCCAATACCATGCAAAAAAAATGATATGCCTAATGAGAATCTTAATAACCATGGTGCAAATTTTGTAAACGGTTTTGCGATATTATCTAGATATGATGAAAAACTCATGTTGTGCTCCTTTGCTATAGAATTATCTTATAAATAAAATAAAATCATAACAACACATGGAGTAATTATGTTCAATCCTCTGAAAATGGCTGGTGATTTAAAAAATATTGAAAAGATGCTAAAGCCGGCTCTTGAAAAGTTTATGAATGAATCAGGATTTGCTAAGCAAGAAGAGATTGAGGAGATAAAAGCTAGATTGGATAAAATAGAGAGTATGATTAAAGACCTAAAAAATTAAAGTTTTCCGTCCTTTTTCATTTCTTCTCTAATCTTAGTTGCACTAATTTCCGAAATAGATTTATCAAATTCCTCCTCTTCAATAGCATAACCAACGCCGCGTCCATATGTGATATTAACAATATTTGGGACCAGCATAATTTCATAATCTTCTCTGCGCTTAAAACCATCTTTACTTAATCCTTCTTCAATATTTTTGCATACAGTATCCCAATCAAAAGGATTTTTATCGTTGGTGCCTTGAACATCCCTGACCTGAATAATGACTTGTCCTGTTTTTTTTATACATCTTTTAAAGAGTTCCTGATGACCATCATGCCATGGCTGCCATCTACCTAACATTTGAACAGTTGGCTTCTTCCAATCAAACATTTTTAAGAATTTCTTTGGCTATATCAGAATGATTATGGTCATTCCATTCAGTTATATGAAAGTCAACTTTATCAGGATTCTCAAAGAGACGATTTGTATCTTCAAATCTCCCCTCTTTAATTGTATCCATCCAAATTAAGATATCTGGATCAAAATTATCTCGTGTTTCCTTTGTTGGACATACAAAATCACACACCACATATCTATGATTTGATTTTTCAAAATCTGCAAATGTTCGCATCCTTTTACTTTGTCTTAATCGACCTTCGTTTGAAAAGTCCCAATCGTTTGACATTTCTCGGAGTTTATCTGCGTTATACCAAGCGGCATTCAATAAGGGAACTAATCTTTCAGTTAAAAAGGTTTTTCCACTACCAGGCAAACCCATAACAAGAATCTTCATGCTGCAATTGTAAATATCATTTAATTTAAAACAAGATATATTATCTAATTTAAACCACCATTAAAAAAGCAATAGGAATTATAAGTATCCATAAAAAAGTGGTGAAGATTACTTTCTTGAAGTCCATCAGCCTAAGGCTCTCCTTTGTAATTTGTGATCCAATGCAAAATAATCCTGAGATTAAAAAATATTTACTTACAATAGCTATAGATTCGGCAGGTATTGGCAGTGCAACATTAGATCCTATAAAGATTGCTAAAATGAATAAAATAATAAATACAGGCACCTGAAATTTTCTTTGATTATTTTTAAACCACAAGCTAACAAATATTACCATCGGAATGATCCATAAAGTTCTTGCAAGTTTAAGTGTTGTAGCAGTTTCTAAAGCTGTTGATCCATAGGCCAAAGATGCACCAATGACTGCACTAGTGTCGTGGAGAGCGGTTGCAGCTAGTGCTCCAAACTCCATTTCACTCAAGTTGAGCCAATGGCCCAAGATTGGGAATAAGACTATTCCAATTGCATTCAAAACAAAAATTATTGATATGGCCGCAGCAAGGTCGCTGGGTTGATTTTTCATTAAAGGCGAAATGGCGGTCATCGCCGTGCCTCCACAAATAGATGATCCTGCAGCTACTAAAAAAGTGAACTTTTTATCAATTTTGAAGACTTTACCCACAAGAAGAACCAGCAAGAAAATTACAATTACAAAAATTGATATAGTAAAAAAATATGTTTGAGTAATTTCTATTGCATCAAATAAATTTATTGATAAACCTAAAAAAATAATTCCAGTTTGAATTAATTTAGTCCCAGATTTCTTAAATATATTATTGCCTGGTGGCTGCAATACCAATGAAAAACCTATGCCAAGCATTATTGCAAGAATTGGTGAAGAGGTTATCCATGCAAATATGATTAGGGATACTCCTATAAAAACTAACATCGCATAATTATAAAGTTTTTTTTATAATCTAATATCAATCATGGCACTTACTTATTCAGAAATGCTACAGCTTGATTTTGAGCTGTTTAATTTTGAATTGATAAATGTTGTAGATAATCAAAATTTTTCTGTATCAAACATTGATGACAAAAAGCCATCTTTGATAATGTTTATTTGTAATCATTGTCCATACGTCATTCATTATCATGATCAATTGATAAAACTTGATAATGATTATTCACATTTATTAAATCTTGTTGCAATAAGTTCTAATGATATCGTTAATTATCCAGAAGACAGTCCTGACAAAATGAAAGATCTTTGGCGGGAGTTGGGACTTTCGTTTCCTTACCTTTATGATGAAACACAGGATGTGGCAAAGAAGTTTAAAGCTGCATGTACCCCAGAGTTTTACCTTTTTTCTTCCAAAAAAAGGCTAGTCTACAGAGGCAGAATGGATGACAGTTCACCAAAATCGGTTAATGCAGCATCAGCCAATGAACTAAGAGCTGCAATAGATAACATTATAGCTGGCAAAGATATCAGCTCTAAGCAATATCCATCAATGGGCTGTAATATCAAATGGAAATAATTTATCCGTGAGCAAATTTAAATAAAGATACAAAAATAATTCCAGTGATAAGAAAACCACTACAAATTACCAAATAATCAACTAGAGCAACAATTACAAGCTCTCTCCAAGAATAATCATCATTGCGAGTTTTTCTTAAAGCATTGATCTTAAAAAAAGTAAAACTCAGCAAAAAAGCAATGCCACCACTCAAGAAAATTAGGCTTGTCATGCAGTCCTCCTCCTCCTCATTCTGCTGCCATGTTTTAAATACACTTTCTTAGCAATATTTTTAAATTTTATATCAGATCTTATTGACCATATTTTCTCTCTGGCTGCTTTTGAACTTTTGCGTAAATCGGTAATAGGTTCAATATATTGTTTTCCAAGATTAGCGTAATGGATTGATTCATTGTCAGAAGATTGTAATTCTGGGATTACTCTTTTAATCCAATTAGCATTTATGTCATGATCCATACTTTGTTTAGAAACCGAATAGATTCTTGGAAGATTAATTCCTGTTACTCCACTTTGCATTTGAACTTGACTGATATGAATGCCAGGCTCATAGTCAACAAAAAGTTTTGCCAATAGCGGAGAAGTCTTTTGCCATGGTTGCCAGAGGTTATAGGAAGCAAATGACATAATCATTGCTCTCATTCTAAAGTTTATCCATCCATATTCCTTTAAATATAAAATGCATGCATCTAAAAATGGAAATCCGGTCTTGCCTTGAATCCATCTCTCAACAATCTCACTATCAAAATTTGGTCTTAATTCATCGCACATTGAGTGCATGGAATTGAACTCAAGCTCTGGCTCTGTCTCTAACTTTTGAATAAAATGACAATGCCAATAGAGCCTTTTTCTAAAAGAATTTAGATCAGACTTATGATTTGAGACTGGAAAAAAATCTGTAAGTTTCTGGTAAATTTGTCTTACCGAGATTGATCCAAATGCTATGTGCGGTGATAGTCTTGAGCATGAGTTTTCAGCATCAATTGGACTAGACATTTTTTTGCTATAACCTTCACATCTCTCAAACAAGAAACTATCAAGCAGGCGATTTGCTTCGAGAGAACCACCTTTTTGTATTTGCATATTCAAAGGGATGTGATCCTTGATTTTTGGGTCAAATTTGTTAAGAGTGGGAATATCAGCATCTAACCAATGCAAGTTAGCTTTTGGATTAAGTTTTAATGGTTGATCCATAATCTTATGCCAATGTTTAGACCAATTATCTCTATCAAAATTATCAAGTTGTATACCATGATCACTATAGGTATGAAATTGATCATTTGCTTTGAAGAATTGCTTGAAACTATTGAGTTGAGAGCGAAAGTAATCTATATCGGTTGAATGATTGAAATGAATATTTGCTTTTGGATAATTTCTTATAATCCATTCTTGTAATGAATATAGATTACCCTCAAATATATGTATGTTTGAGCGCAATTCTTTCAATTCATTATCTAGAGATACTAAACAGTCATACGCAAATTGAAATTGTATAGAAGACTTACCATTTGAATTCCAGTAGTCCTTGTCAAAAAGATAAATGACGAGGTATTTTTGATTCTGAGAGCCATAATACAATGCCTCATTATCTTTAATTCTTAAGTTTCTATGTAATAGAACAATATCCATCTTTTACCTATTTGTGACATTTATGTGAATTATATGTGACAAATATATAACAAGTCAATAGGAGAATTTTATAACTCACTTTGTGGTTACCATATGGTTACCAGGATTATTTCTGTAACTTTTATGCTGTATCATTTATTTATGAGTAAATTTTTTGGGTTAATTATTCTTATTTTCTTTGTGTGGCCAGACTATGGTGTTGTGTCTTATTGTTTTGAGAATGGCATACGAGGTAATGAGATATTTTGAGAAATCTTACAACAATACATTTAACTGGCCTCTCTCCATAAAAGAGTTTTTAATGCACTACATATTTTGCATTGTTTTCGGATTAGTGCTTTTCACTGTTTTTGGATTTTGGGAACAATAAAATTAATATGGTGATATTTATTAGTTATTTACTCTCCGTCTTTGTCTTCATGACACTAGGCGTAGCTATTTTAGAATTTCTTTTTTGGGCTATTGAAAAATCATTTAACTATTTAAAAGAATATTTCTTTCCAACTCCTGAATTACCTGACGAAATCTTAGATGCAATTGAACAGGAAGCTCATGACTTTGTTTGGAACATGCATAGAGTTGGTGATGAGCCTGAAATGGGAGAATACTATAGAGTGTTAAATTATCTTTATCACAAGAAATATACTGAGCATTTTAGTAAATAAATGATGGTGGGCCCGGGAGGACTCGAACCTCCGACCAATGGATTATGAGTCCACTGCTCTAACCAACTGAGCTACAGGCCCGATCGGAATGCTATCTTACTTAATTTTAAGGCTGGAGGATAGAGTCTTGCCAATCTTCATCAATCAACTCGAAAACTTGTCGATGATTCAGTCGTGTATCTTTGCCATTCCAAAACTCTATATAAAATGGTGAAAAGGCAAAACCTCCCCAATAATCAGGCCTCTTCGACAGATCCTCGTTTTCTAAAACTTTTTTATATTTTTCTTCAATAGCCTCATAACTTTCAATCTTTTGAGATTGATTAGAAGCAATTGCAACTGCATTTTTTTCTTTGATTCTGCCCTTAAAATGTTCATCAGACTTGATTAAATCTATTTTCTTAATAGTTGCTTTAATTCTTATTTGCATCCGCGTTGCAGTCCAATTAAATAAAGCTGATATTTGATTGTGGCCTTCAAAAGCTTGTGCTTTTGGACCCTTGTAATTTGTAAAAAAGATCCAGTCATTACCATCGATGTATTTTAAGTTAACAAATCTACTGTCCACGATTTTTGTACTTGGGTTATATGAACTGACCGCAAATGCATAAGCAAGTACTTGATTGGCTGCCTCAGCTTCTTGGTAATACTGGTGAAATAGTTGATAAGGCCTTGAATCAGGTAAGTTAGAAAATTCCAACATGATTTACTCGTCTAAGAAACTTTTTAAATGACTTGATCGCGACGGATGTCTAAGTTTTCTTAAAGCCTTAGCCTCAATCTGTCGAATACGCTCTCTGGTAACATCAAACTGTTTGCCTACTTCTTCCAATGTGTGATCGGTATTCATACCAATACCGAATCTCATTCTTAAAACCTTGGCCTCTCTAGCAGTTAGTGACGAAAGCACGTCATCTGTTGCCAGGTGGAGGCTACCCTCTGTAGCATTCTCAATCGGTGATGAAATAACTGTGTCCTCAATAAAGTCTCCCAAGTTAGAATCCTCATCATCGCCAATAGGAGTCTCCATAGAAATAGGTTCTTTTGCAATCTTGAGCACTTTACGAACTTTATCTTCTGGCATATCAAGCTCTTTGCTTAATTCTTCTGGTGTAGGTTCTCTACCCATATCTTGCATCATTTGCCTAGAAACTCTATTGAGTTTATTAATCGTCTCAATCATGTGGACTGGTATTCTGATGGTTCTAGCTTGATCTGCAATTGAACGGGTAATAGCCTGCCTAATCCACCAAGTTGCGTAAGTTGAAAACTTATAACCTCTTCTGTATTCAAACTTATCAACGGCCTTCATTAAACCAATGTTACCTTCTTGAATCAGATCCAAGAATTGTAAGCCTCGGTTGGTATATTTTTTTGCAATCGATATCACAAGCCTTAAATTTGCCTCAACCATATCTTTTTTAGCACGCCTCATTTTCGTCTCACCCATAGACATGGCGCGGTTGATTTCTTTAATATCTTTAATGCTCATGCCCAAACGATCCTCAATTGCTTTCATTGATTTTTGAGCGATCACAACATCAGCTTTGACATCTTCGAGTTGTTTTTTTGAATTTGAATATTTTTTATTCTTAATGAGCGTATCAATCCATTTAATTTTTGTGGCATTGGATGGGAATGATTCAAGAAAATCCTTTCTTGGTATCCTGGACTGTCTAACTAAGAAAAATTGAATATTTTTTTCATGATTGCGAATAGCAATTAAATCTCTACGCGCAATATATGACAAATCCTCAAACATTTTTGGTGAGAATTTTATAAACTTAAATATTTCCCCTAATTTTTCATATTGGTCTTTAGTTTCTTTTGCAGCTCTGCCTTTTTTCTCTAAGACTTTAAGTGTTTTATTATATTGTCTTTTTATATTGGTCATCCTGCGTTGCACTTCTTTTAAATCAGGCCCTGTATCCTCCTCTTCGTCGCTTTCCTCAATAGCTTGAGCCTTTTCAGTACCAGGTCCTGCAGAAGGCACCTCTTCCATTTCTTCAAGAAAGCCTGTCATGAGTTCATTAAGTTTTCTTTCACCATCTTTTATCTTTTGGTAAAAATCTAGAACATATTCAACAATCTTTGGATATTGCACGCCAGCAGACAGCAAATCACGCATGCCCTCTTCAATCCTCTTGGCAATTTCAATTTCCCCGTCTCTGGTCAGCAAATCAACGGTACCCATCTCACGCATATACATCCTAACGGGATCTGTGGTGCGCCCTTTTTCATTTTCTACGGCTGCTAACGCCTCAGCAGCTTGCTCAAGAGCAATGTCATCGTCATCATCTGAGGACTCAGATAGCATCAAAGTATCTGCATCAGGTGCAGTTTCATGGACTTGGAGACCCAAATCATTGATCATGCCAATGATTTCATCGACCTGATCCGGATCTGAGATATCTTCAGGTAGATGGTCATTTACATCAGCATAAGTGAGGTAGCCTTGTTCTCTACCCTTGTCTATCAATTCTGATATTTTTGACCCTTGTTTTTTAAACTTTTCCACACATACCTCTTCTACTATATATAGATTTAATATTTAAATTTTCAATTCTTTCTTGAGCTAAGTTCAGTTAGCAATGCTTTATCATCTGTATCTAATTGATCTTTCATTAGTATTAGCTTTTGCAACTCTCTCCTCTCAGATGCCGAAATCGATTGGCTATTATACTTATCTTTTAGCATTTGTTCTCTATCTTTTTGATTTTTTAATAAAACATCAACGCAATCTTCAATCAATTTGACAGCATTTTCCTCGCTAACATTTAAATCATTGACAGTGGCCTGACTAAATAGGCTTTTTATCGAATCATTTGAAATTATTTCAACTATGCCTGCAGGTCTTATATCTTCATTATTTTTATAAGCGCTAATTATTTCCTCTAGGAACTTAAAATTTTCCTTTTGTTGAAGTAACTGGAGTGATTCATGTGAAGCAAGTCTTGGAAATAAGATAATTGCCTGAAAAATATTTATCATTGCTTTAACTTTGATATCTTTTTTAGCTACATCTGCTTTAATTTCAGGTTTTTTGGAATGGGGCTCTTGTGAACTTTTATCCAATTCATCCACACTCACACCACAAAGCTTTGCTACTTCAGATAAATACACGTTTTTAATGATCACATGATTAATACTTTGTATACATGGCATTGCGAAACTAAGTGCCTGAGCACGACCTTCCACCTTCTCAAGATTAAAATCTTTCACTTTTGAAAAGAAATAATCTGAAATAGTAATTGATTCAGTTAGCAATCGCTTAAATCCGTCGGCTCCATGTTCTTTCAAATAAGTATCTGGATCTTTATCTTGCTCAAAGAAAACAAATCTCACATCGATATCCTCTCTTAATATAGGAAAAATATTAATCAAAGCTTTCCATGCAGCTTTCAAGCCAGCTTGATCTCCATCAAAAGCAAAAAATATTTTTTTTGTATAGCGTAGGAGTTTTGTGACATGACTACGGGTAACTGCTGTTCCAAGCGTAGCTACAGCATTATGAAATCCAAATTGATGCAAGCTGATTACATCCATGTATCCTTCAACCACAATTAAAGATTCTGTTGCTTGAGCTTGTTTTGCTTGATAAAGGCCAAAAAGTTCATTGGATTTGTTAAAAAATTTAGTTTCTGGAGAATTGAGATATTTTGGTTCACCTTTATCAATAATTCTGCCGCCAAAGCCAACATATCTACCTTTGATATCTTGGATGGGGAAAATAATTCTCCCTCTAAACCTGTCATACATCTTATTTTCTTTTTTGATAAATAATCCTGAGTCATCAAGATCTTTTGACGAGAACTTATTTTTAAATTTTTCAAGAATGAAATCCCATACATCTGGTACGTATCCAATGTCGAACACTTCTCGTGTTTTTGAAGAAATCCCCCTTCCCTCAATATATGCTTGCGCACTTTTTGCACTTAAAAAGCTTTTAAGATAATGATCCTTTGCTAACTTCAGCATTTCGTATGAAACATCGTTATCAAAATTTGTATTTGATGATTTTTCATAAGGCACCTCTAGACCTAATGATGATGCTAGGGTTTCGATTGCATCAACAAAGTCTAGATTTTCATATTTGCGTAAAAAATTTACTGCATTTCCAGATTCCTGACAAACAAAGCAATAGTAAAATTGCTTTGTTTCATTGACCGCCATAGAAGGATTTTTATCGTCATGAAATGGACATAAACACCAGTAATTATCTCCTTTTTTTGTAAGTTGAAGTCTTCTACCTACTACGTCGACAATATTGGTTTGATCGATAATTTGATCAATAAAACTTTTAGGAATGCTCATTATTTTCAATCCAAGACTTTAAAATCACCATAGCCGCAATATCATCTATTTTTTCCGTATCATTTGATAAAGCTCTCGCTTCAGAACTTGAAAGTCTCTCGTCATGTAATGTTACAGGTATATTAAATTTTTGTTCTAGTTTCTTTGTAAAGCTATTCACCAATCTTTGCATTTCACTTTCACTTTCATCCATATTTGAAGGACATCCAATTATTATCATTTGCGGTTCCCATTCATCAATCACTTTTTTTATTTTACTTAAAAGATTCTGATGAGATTTATAACTAATGATAGTTAATGGTGAACAAGTTTTTGTGGTAGTATGGCCAACTGCAATTCCAACATTTTTTGTTCCATAATCGATAGCAATTAATTGCATTATTTATAAAAATTCCAATCCCTTACGATTTCCAGTGAGTCATATTGCAACTTCATTTCATCATCAAAAGCTTCAAATGGTGCTGCCTGGGTGAGGATCATTTTCGCTAGCTCATCAACTTCTATTAAACCTGAACTTTTTAAAATAGATATTTCAAGTATTTCTCCATCTTTATCTATTACTGCTTTTAAAGTAACTGTTGCATCAGCATTTAATTTAAGTTTTTCTGTCTCATAAAAGCCAATAGTTTCAACCTTTCTTTGCCAAGCATTAAGATATCTACTCTGTGGATCATTTGCATTAGAATTTGAAAGTAATTTCCTTACAGAAAAAGAATCTTCCTCAATAGTTATCATTTCTTCTGTGCTACTTGTTTCATTTAAGCTTTTATTGACCTTCTCGCTAGAAGAACTCCCCTTACCTAAATTATCGACTATAGAATTTGCTAGCTTGAGGTTAACAATTTTGTTGTTATCGAATTTATTTGAGTTTGCATAAAAAGTATAGCCAATGCCAAATAACAAAATTGAATGAAAAAGTACTGAAACCACAAGTGCTTTTGTGAAATTCCATCTTCGAAATGGATTGTTTTTGTATAAAATCTGCATCAGTCCTCAGTAAATAGTAGTTGAATTGGATTTTCACCACTTTGCTCAAAAATTTCTCTAGCTCCAGTTGGGCTTGTGATGTTTATTTCAGTTAAGTAACTACCTATAACGTCAATCCCAGCAAAAAATATTTTGTTTTTTACAAGAAATGAGCCTATTTCCTCACTCATGATTCTTTGGTGCTCAGTTAGACTTCTGCACTCACCTTTTCCACCTGCAGCCAGATTGCCCAAAAAGCTTCCATCTTGTGGAATTCTTGCAAGAGCCTTATGAAATGGTTGGCCATTAATGATCAATATTCTGTAATCACCTTCAATAATTTCAGGTATAAATTTTTGAAGCATCACTTGTCTGTTATTTTGTGTAAGGCCATCGAAAACTTCAAGTTCGTTAGATGTTATCTCATGAAACTTATAAACTGATTGTCCGCCCATTCCATTTAGTGGTTTAAGGATAATCTCATGATGTTTTGCATGAAATTCTTTAAGAGTAAGTGCCTGATTAGTGATTAATGTTTCGGTCATGAATTTTGCAAACCTGAGCGCAAGAACCTTTTCATTGAAGGTCTGTAAGGCCTTTGGCTCATTCATAATATTGGCTCCCATAGAAGACGCCACTTCTAATAGATATAGTGCATTCATGTAATTCTCATCAACTGGTGGGTCTTTGCGCATAAATACTTTATCAAAGTAAATAAGTTGCAATGCCACTGTCTCTTCCATATCTGTAATTGAGTTAAATGGATCATTTACTTTACTGCATACTGTACTAACAACATTATCGGAATAAAATAGATCTTTTATTTCGCAGACATATATAGAAATATTATTTTCAAATGCAGTTTGCATCATCAATACTGAAGTATCTTTGTACTCGACAAGCGAAGAAATAGCATCCGTTATAAATAAAAACTTTTTCAATATCTAAAGCTCCCCAATTATAGTTTTCATAGCAATACAAGATACTATTATTGCTGTTTCTGCGCGTAAAGTATTCGTCCTGAAAAAAAATTTTTTCTGTTTTTGTAAAATCTTTCCTTCTTTGGAGCTAAATCCTGATTCACATCCTGTTAAGACAAAGATGCTTGCTTGAGGATTTTTAACTTGCACGTCAGAAATGTTTGGATCGGTAGCTTTGGTATCAAAAACAAATACTTGCTCTTTAGAATTTGAAAGAAATACATCCAAATTCTCATAATATTGGATTTGTGGGATAAAGTTATTACCTGATTGAGCGCATGCAGCAATTGAAACTTCACGAGCTTTATCTAAAAGAGAATTGACATTTTTTTTTGCAATTGACTGGTCGATTAAGTCTGGCCTATATACTCTAATGTCCTCAATACCTAACTCAGTTAGCTTCTCAATGCATAATAAAAAGGCATTCTTTTTTAAGATGGGCATCACGGGTGTAATTTTAGAATTTTGAATAAGCAAGGGCTTATTTACTGATTCAACATTTAATTCAACGATTTGTTTTTTTACTTCTATGATTTTTGCTTTTGCATGATTGCCAGCACCGTCAAACAGTTGAATGTAATCATTTTTTTTTAGTCTTAATACTTTACAAATATGGTGAACATGAGTTTTATTTGAAATTTGATTATTGCCTTTAAGTATTTCTGGATAATAAAATCTTGGTAACATCTCATAATTATAAATGAAACCATTTACTGTTTTTCTTGTTCGGCATGGTGAGGCTGAAACCCAATGGGGTAATGATGATGATCCAGGACTTAGCCAAAACGGCATAGATCAAGCACAAAACCTGATTAAGAGATTTGAAAACGATTTATTAAGAAAGTTTTCATTCATATCCAGTCCAAAAAAAAGAGCCATTATGACTGCAACACCACTTGCAAAAAAATATGACAAAGATCTTTTGATAAATAAAAATTTTGTAGAAATTCCCTCTCCAAACGTATCAATAGATGAAAAAAGAGCATGGCTGAAAAACACAATGCACTTAAATATAAAATCACTTGACGAGAATGTGAGAGATTGGCGCTTGAACATTATTGATGCGATCACAAACCTTAATTCTGATGCAATTATTTTTAGTCATTACATGGTAATGAATGTATTAAAAGGATTTATCGATAATTCAGATAAAATTCTCAATTTTCATCCAGGCTATACATCGGTAATGATCTTAAAAATACAAAATAAGAGGATTTCAGTCACTAACATCGAAGAAAATAAAAATACAATTATTACCCTTTAAGCTGTTGAGCATTTTTTAATCAATAGTAAACTTATAGTTCATCATTATGGCACTTAAAAAACAGAATTCTGAATCACAATCAAAGAGTAAAAAATCTCTCAGCAGTCACGTAAAAAAAGCAATGAAGAAATATTACCAAGATTTGAATTCCGTTGAGCCTAATGGTGTGTATGATTTTGTTATGGGTGAGGTAGAACCAGAGCTATTGATTGCAACTATGAGGTTTGCAAATAATAACCAGTCCAAAGCTGCAAAGTATCTTGGCTTAAATCGAGCGACTTTGAGGAAAAAACTGCTCAAGTACAAAATACACTCAGATTTGTGAAGATTAACAGAGCAATTGTAAGTGTATCTAATAAAGATGGATTAAAGGATTTAATTGCTGCTCTTGCTGAAGAAAATATTGAAATTATCTCAAGTGGTGGAACCCATAAACACATAGTAGAACTAGGCTTTCAAGCTATAGATATATCTGAATTCACTGATCATCCTGAAATGATGAATGGACGAGTAAAAACGCTTCATCCTAAAGTTCATGCCGGAATTTTAGCCAATAGAGATGAGCATATGAATGAGTTGGAGAGTATGTCATATCTACCAATCGATCTCATTGTTGTTAACTTATATCCTTTTGCAGAAACATTAAAAAGTGGTAAAGAATTTTCAGAAGTGATTGAGAATATTGATATTGGTGGTCCAACAATGATAAGAGCGGCTGCAAAAAATTTCAAAGATGTATTAGTGTTATCTGATCCATCTCAGTATGAAGAATTTTTGTCACGAAAAATGGAAAAGACTATCGACATAGATTTTAGAAAAAGATGTGCTGCTAGGGTTTTTGAGTTGATGTCACAGTACGACAATCTAATTGCTGGATATCTGTCTGAGAATGAGAAAACCAATTTTATAGGTACGGAGCATTTTAAATCACCGCTACAGTTAAGATATGGCGAAAATCCTCATCAAGATGCTGAACTTTTTCAATATTCTTATCTGAGTACCAAGCAAGTTGCAAATGCTGACATAATTCAAGGCAAAGCTTTGTCATTTAATAATATGGTCGATGCCGATGCAGCTTGGCAATGTGTGAAATCTTTCCAAGCTCCAGCTTGTGTAATTGTAAAACATGCTAATCCTTGTGGAGTGGCCTGCTCTGATAACTCTGCTGAAGCTTACGCTAAAGCATTCCAAACAGATCCAACTTCAGCTTTTGGTGGAGTTATTTCTTTTAATGCCAATGTGGATCATGAATGTGTTAAAAAAATTATTGATAACCAATTTGTTGAGATTATTCTTGCACCTGATTTTAGTGATGAGGCTTTGAGTCTAATTTCTACTAAGCCAAATGTGAGAGTTCTTAAACTTGATCTCGAGGAAGAGAAACCTTATCCAATTGATTTAAAAATGATTTCAGGTGGAATTCTAATTCAAGATGCTGATCAAAAGATGATTTCTATAGATGAGGTAGAGATTGTTACGAAGCTTAAGCCCTCTAATGAAGAATTAAATGATCTATTGTTTGCTTGGAAAGTTGCAAAATATGTAAAATCAAATGCCATTGTATTTGCAAAAAATTTTCAAACTATTGGTGTGGGTGCAGGTCAAATGAGCAGAGTAATTAGTACGGAAATAGCTGCAATGAAAGCCAAAGAATTTAATTTAGAAGCAAATGGTGCCGCTATGGCCTCAGATGCATTTTTTCCTTTTCGTGATGGGATTGATCAAGCTGCAAGCGTTGGAATAAAAACAATTATTCAGCCTGGTGGGTCCATGCGAGATGATGAAGTTATTGAAGCTGCTAATGAGCACGGTATGGCAATGGTTTTCACAGGTGTTAGGCACTTTAGACATTGATCAATGAAAGTATTAATAATTGGCAATGGAGGTCGCGAACACGCATTGGCTTGGAAATGTGCCCAGGATCAAAGTGTCAAAACAGTATATGTCGCACCCGGTAATGCTGGAACAGCAAATGAATTAAAAGTTCAAAATCTTGAAATAGACGCTAGTGATTTCGAGGCAATAGCAAAATTTTGTTCAGAGCAACCAATAGACCTAGTTATTGTAGGGCCGGAACAACCTTTAGTAGATGGCTTGTCTGATTATCTAAACCACAACGGTGTGCCAACATTTGGACCAAGTGCTAGAGCAGCGAGATTAGAGGCTTCAAAATCATTTTCAAAAGATTTCTTTAAGAAATATGATATTCCTTCAGCCGATTATGAAGTCTTTGATAGCCATTCAATGGCTATGCATTACATCCAATCGCAAACTTTCCCCCTAGTTATTAAAGCTGATGGATTGGCAGCGGGCAAAGGAGTGATTATTTGTCCTGAAATCAAACACGCAAAAGCCACAATCGATGATATTTTTCTTAAAAAAAGGTTTGGTGACGCAGGAAAAAAAGTGGTTATTGAATCATTTCTAGAAGGTGAAGAAGCCAGCTTTATAGCAGTTGTAAGCAATACTCAAATTATTCCACTAGCTACAAGTCAGGATCATAAAGCTGCCTATGATAATGATCTTGGGCCAAATACTGGGGGAATGGGAGCCTATTCTCCAGCTCCAATAATTAATGATCAATTACACCAACAAATCATGGATCAGGTCATGCTGCCAACTGTAAATGGTCTAATCAAAGAAAATTCACCATATCTTGGATTTCTATATGCTGGGTTAATGATTAATGAAAATGATATAAACGTATTGGAATTTAATTGTCGTTTTGGCGATCCTGAAACGCAACCAATTTTAATGAGAATGCAATCAAGCCTTGTTGAATTGTGTAATGCAGCAATAAAAAATAACCTTAGAGATCAAGAAGTGATTTGGCATAAAGAACATGCATGTGGTGTGGTTATAGCTGCTGATGGATATCCATCCAACTACAAAACTGGACAAAAAATAAATTTCAACACTAATGAGACTAGTCAAATGAAAATTTTTCATGCAGGCACTAAAAAAGTTGGAAATGATGTTGTTACTAGCGGAGGACGGGTATTGTGTGCAACTGCATTAGGTGATGATTTGAAATCTGCGAAACAGAACGCATATATGTTGGTAGACGATATAAATTTTGAAGGAATGCATTTTAGAAAAGATATAGGAAATAAAGGTATCTTATGACTTTACAAGACAAAATAATCAAAGAGTTTGATATTGCGCTCAAAACACTCTCAAACAAAAAAAGTGGTACTGAAAGAGAGTATCCTACAACAGATAAATCACCAGAACTTTCAGACGACGAAAAAAAGCTATCCAGTCAACTAATGCGAGTTAATCTTGCTGGAGAAGTTGCAGCACAAGCACTATATAGAGGGCAGGCATTTGTCTGTAAAGATCAAAATGTCAGGGATCATTTAGTGCATGCCGGAGATGAAGAAACAGATCACTTAATATGGTGTAAAAAGAGACTAGACGAACTTGGTGGAAAACAGTCGATATTAAATCCAATATGGTATGCAGGTTCTTTTGCTATAGGTGCTTTTTTTGGCAGCCTTGGTGAAGGAAAAAGCTTGGGATTTGTTGAAGAAACAGAAAAACAGGTTGTTAAACATCTTGAAAAACATTTGGATCGAGTCTCAGAGAATGATGTTGATACAATTGCAATACTTAAAACTATGAGACAAGATGAAGATGATCATGCAAATGAGGCGTCAGAGAATGGAAGTGAGGAACTTTCAGGCACTACAAAAAAAATAATGGGTTATGTTGCAAAATTGATGACTTCAACTAGCGCGCATATTTAATCAAATACATTGCGCATCAAACTTTCGCCAATTAAGTAATATGAGATTTTATTTCTCTGCAAATATTCGATGTCTGCCTTGCTTTGAATGCCTGATTCAGATATGAAAATATTATCTTTATTGAAGCTTTTTCTTAGTGTGATTGAATTTTCAAGGTTAACTTCAAAAGTTTTTAAGTTTCTGTTATTAATGCCGACAATAGCATCATCAAAGCTTTCAATTCTCTTTAGTTCATCGGCATCATGAACCTCTATTAAGTAATCTAAATTGAGAGTGTCAGCTAATTTTGTAAATTCACTAAGTTGAGCATCATTTAATATTGAAGCAATCAACAAAATGCAATCAGCACCAATAATTTTGGATTCATAAATTTGATATTCATCGATAATAAAGTCTTTCCTCAGGATAGGCAGTGCAGAATTTAACCTTACATCTATAAGATCTTGATCACAGCCCATAAAAAAGTCTTCCTCAGTGAGGACAGAAAGTGCAATAGCACCTATTTCTTCGTACTCTTTAGCTTTCTTAATTGGATCAAATGCTTCAGCAATTAATCCTGCACTTGGTGAAGCTTTTTTAATCTCAGCTATGATCCCCGATTCTTGACGAATAAGACTTTTTTTAAAGATTGGTGGAGAATCCAAAGACTTTGCATTTTCACTTATGAGTGTTTCTAAAGGTTTATCCACCTTTCTTTGTGAAAGAGTATTTTCCTTATTTTCTACAATTTTTTTGAGAATGTTCATTATTATTTTGAAGCAGCTACATACATGTCCAATGTTTCTACCGCTTTTCCAGAATTCATAGTTACAAAGGCAAGATCAATTCCATCTTTAATGTCTTTAGTGATACCAGAAATATAGAGTGCAGATCCTGCATTTAATGCAATCATGTCCTGAACGGGTGTCTTGCTACCATTGAATGCATCCAACACCATTTGTAAACTAGTTTTTGGTGAGTCGGCCACTATTTGTTCGATGGAAGCAGTTTCTATGCCAAAGTGTTTTGGATTTATTTCATATGTAGAAAATTTTCCTTGGTTCAGTTCGGCAACGTGGGAATCACCAGTTATGGTGATTTCATCAAGACCATCATCGCCATGGACAATCATTACTCTTTGCATGCCAAGACTATTTGAGACATTAACAAATTTTTCTACGAGTGACTTTTCATATACTCCAATGATTTGTTTTTTTGCATTACTTGGATTGGTATGTGGTCCTAAAAGATTAAAAATTGTTTTTGTAGCAAGCTTCTGTCTAGCTGGCATCACATGCTTCATTGATAAGTGATGCAATGGTGCAAATAAAAATACAAAGCCCACTTTGTTAAATATTTCTGCTAACTGTTCCCTTTCGTGATTGATATTTGCCCCTGCTTCAACAAGAAAATCAGCGCTACCGGATTTACTAGAAATACCTCTATTACCATGTTTTGAAACCTTTGCGCCTGCTGCAGTCGCAACTATTGCTGATGCAGTAGAGCAATTAAATATGTGTAATCCTGTGCCTCCAGTGCCGCAAGTATCAATAATATTGCTATCTTTAAGGTCAAATTTTAATGATTTCTCGCGCATCACTTTTGCTGCTGATGAGATCTCTCTCACAGTTATTCCCTTTTTATTTAGCCCTAACAGAAAATGTTCTATTAAATGTTGTTCTATCTCACCCTCCATCATCAAATTTACGGCATGAATCATTTCTTCATCAGTTAAGTCCTTATGTGAATCTAATTTTGAGTTTAGGTTTTCAATCATATTGATAAAAAGTTTTTAATTATTTGAAGACCATAGTCCGTTTCAATTGACTCAGGATGAAATTGGACTCCAAAAATTTCTCGCTCCTTATGTCGCAATCCCATAATAACATTAGTGTCATTTTCCACCTGTGAGCAGATTTCAAGTGAATTAGGTAAAGATTCTTTCTCAACTATAAGACTATGATATCTCACAACTTTCATAGGATTATCTATATTCTTGTATAGTTTGCTGTTGTCATGAATGATGTTAGAAAATTTTCCATGAAATATATCTGGTGCTTTTACAACTCTACCCCCGAAAGCAACTGCTATAGATTGATGACCTAAACATACTCCTAAGAGAGGAACCTCTGTTGTTTGAATTAGCTCAACAGAAATACCTGCTTCATTTGGCGTGCATGGTCCGGGCGAGATAACTATTTTACTAATGTTCAAGCCTTTAATTTCATCAATGGAAATTTCATCATTTCTTTTAACTATAGTTTCTTGACCGCATTGACCGAGATAATGGACAAGGTTATATGTAAAAGAATCGTAATTATCTATAACCAAAATCATGGGATCATTTTAATTGCATCGACAAAAACTTTTGATTTATGTTTGCACTCATGCCATTCATTTTCAGGAATAGAATCAGCTACAATTCCCGCTCCAGCACCAACATGCATAACTTTATCTTTGATTATTGCAGTCCTTATAGCAATTGCAGTATCGATGTTACCACTCCAAGAAATGTATCCAATAGCACCACCATATATTCCTCTAGAGCTTGGCTCTAGCTCATTTATAATTTCCATTGCTCTTATTTTGGGAGCACCAGAAAGGGTCCCTGCGGGTAAAGTTGATTTTATTAACTCTATAAAATTGGATTTATTACTTAGAGTACTTTTAATATTTGAAACTATATGCATAACATGAGAGTAATTTTCAATAATCATTTTTTCATTCACCTCAACACTCCCAATGTCAGAAACTCTGCCAATATCATTCCTACCCAGATCAATTAACATTAAATGTTCAGCCAATTCCTTTGGGTCTGAAAGAAGATCAGCAGCTAGTAATTTATCTTCAGCCAAATTTTTACCACGTTTTCTTGTTCCCGCAATTGGTCGATAGGTAATTTCATTATCCATTAGCCTAACCAGTATCTCAGGTGAAGCTCCCACAATATCTAAGTCATTGATTTGAAGATAATACATATATGGGGATGGATTTAAACTTCTTATTGCTCTATATAGATCAAAACTATCTTTTTCAAATCTGCAATAGAAATCTTGCGCATAAACCACTTGCATCACATCACCCTCCTTTATGTATTGCTTGATTCTTGCAACATTTCTTTCATATTCATTTTTCGAAATGTTTGCACTAAATTCAATCGCATTGGATGGCTCTTCATTAAGTGATGGGAAAGTTATAGGATTTGCATTAATTAAATTTTCTATTTTATCAATTTGCTCAACGGCCTCTTCAAAATTAAATTTTTTTGTATCAACATTGAAAATAATTTGAGTAGATTGAGTTAAATTATCAAAAATAATTAACTTTTCAGCCTTCACGAGATGTATTTCAGGCATGTGTTCATTGAATTTTGATGGTTTTGTTGCAAGTTCAGCAATCTTTTTCTCAGCATACTTTGAGCTCTCATAAGCAAAGAAACCAACATATCCACCAGAAAATCTTGGAAGATCATCAATAATCGGTGAGCTTATGTTGTTAATGATGAAATGTAACTCATCTAGAGGATTAGTAGCAGATCGTTCATCAATTAAGCCATTCTCAGAAACTATGATCTTGCCATCTGATATTTTAATAAAGTCTTGGCAATCGAATCCTATTATTGAATATTGTGACCATTTATTACCTCCCTCAACTGACTCAAGTAGAAAATTATTCTTTAGGTGACTCACCTTTTTAAATAATGACAAGGGGTGTTCTTTCTTAAGATCTAATTTTTTTTGTAAAGGAATATAATCATGTCCCTGGTCTAAAAATTTATTAAATTGTTCTTTATCAATCATTAGTCTTCATCTCTAATCTACTACCAATATTCACATTATTTTCTCTAAACCAGCCGCGATTAACTTCCAGAGCAAATCTCACTTCATTTGAAGAGCAAACAGAACTCTTTGAAAATGGTTCCAAATAAAAGATCTCAAGTATCATGCCATCATCTTTTAAAAATGCCAGAGATAATGGAATTGATGTATCTTTCATCCACATACATTGTTGCTCTTTTTCAGGCCATATAAATAGCATTCCAGAATCTTGATTAAGCTTAGCCCTTTTCATAAGGCCTTGCTTTCTTAAATTAAGCGTATTAGCAAATTCAATATTTATACTCGCTATACCTCGGTCAAAAACCATTTCAGTGGCATGAAGGGGGATAATTGAAAATATTAAAAAATATAGACTAAGAAATTTTTTCTCGAAAGTGCTTAATGGTATTTGCATAATTATCAGATCCAAATATTGCTGAGCCAGCAACAAAAACATTTGCGCCAGCATTTGCAACGCTTTGAATTGTATCCATATTTATTCCACCATCAACCTCTAGGTAGATTTCCTTGTCACAAGCATCAATCATAGATCTTACCAATTTTATTTTTTCCAGAACCTCTATTATAAATTTCTGTCCACCAAAGCCTGGATTTACGCTCATCAAAAGAACAAGATCAATGTCCATAAGGTAATCCTTTAAAATATCAGTTGAGGTTTCTGGATTTATGGCAAGTCCAACCTTACAACCCATTTCCTTGATCTTTTCGATAGTTTTATTAATGTTTGAAGTAGCTTCAGGATGAAAACTAATGAGGTCAGCACCCGCCTTAATAAAGCTTTCTGCTAATTTATCCACTGGCTCAATCATCAGATGCACATCTATGAAATCTTTTATTCCATCTTTTCTTAGTGATTCACATACCATAGGTCCGATAGTTAAATTTGGTACATAATGGTTATCCATAACATCAAAATGAATCCAATCTGCTCCAGCGTCTATAACAGAATTCACTTCCTCAGTTAATCTGCCAAAATTTGAGGATAATATTGATGGCGCAATGATAGATTCTTTCATGTCAACTAATTTTCTTCTTTAAAGTGTTTCCTTGCAAGAGCTAATCTATCTGAATTACCCACGTCTACCCAAAACTCCTTATCATGATGTGCTGTTATCTTTTTATCATCTACAAGTGGAATTAAGATGTCTTTCCATAGATCAAAAGGGTAACCCTTTCCGAGATGTGGTATCAAAATTTTTGGATTGATAATTGAGATTCCCGACCATGTAAAATCATTTTGATTTTCATTTATAACAACAACATCATTATCAATAGAAAAGTCACCATTATTATTATGATCCGGATTGTGTGTTGCAATAAGATGAGCAAAATTTGTACCTTGAGGTAATTTAGATAGATCAATTTCTGATAGTACATCAGCATTCATTAATAAAAATGGCTGATCATTTAATTCAGGATATGCATTGATTAAAGCACCTCCTGTTCCATAAGGATAATCTTCTCTTAGAATTACAATATTTTCGTTAGAGTATTGCTGGTCTATATGCGCTTCGATCATTTCTGATAAATAAGAAACGTTTACAATAATCTTCTTGATGCCAAATCGCTTGAATTTTCTTATTGCTAAATCTATTAGAGAAGAATTATTTATTTGTATGAGTGCCTTTGGCATTTTATTAGTAATAGGCTTCATTCTGTGCCCTTTCCCAGCAGCAAGTATCATTCCAATCATAGTTGACTCAATTTTATTTGTAGGCTCGGGATCACTGTATCAGTTAAATAAGTATTTAATTCAGGTAAGTCCAAATAATTCGAAACTATAGCAGTATTTTTGGCAATTTGAGGTAAATCCTTTAATCGATATGACCTGTTAGATCTCAAGTATAAACTCGTTAGAGTCCCCATAATTCTTAAATTTCTTTGAAGTGCTCCCCAACATGTAGATTCGAGAGTTTCCTCTGGAGATAAGCCATAACTAGATAGTTCAGCAAATATATCTGTATACTTTTTAAGAACTTTTAAATCTAATTCACTATAGTGATCTACTAAAATTCCTGCCAAATCAATCCCAATGGGACCAAAATTCATATCTTGAAAGTCTAAAAGAATAAGTTCTTTACCAAGTTTATGAATATTTCGTCTTTCAAAGTCAAAATGACAATTTGTCCATTGTTGTTCATGCAGTTTAGGTATTAAGGTTTTAAATAAATCCTTGTATTCTGGATACATCTCGATTTCAAGGAAATTTTTACAAAAAATCTTTGAGAATTTTTTTGAATGTGATTCAAGTCCCATCTCGAAAGTTGTATGTAGGTTTTGAAACTTTGCATTGTGCATTAAGTTTAAAAGTTCTAAAGATTTGATTACTAATTCTTCATTGTTATAGAAGCTTTTTTTATCTAGCAAAGAATCATCTCCAATATCCTCAAATATACCAAAGCATTTATTCAAGTCATATTTCAATACTTTGGGCACTCGAAGACCAGCAGTACTAAGTTCCTTAGCTCTTTTTACAAAAATATCCAAGCCATTGATTTTTGAATCATCATGACACAACACATAACTTATTTGTTTTGACTGAGCCCGAAAATATTGTCTGCCACTTGCTTCTAATTTTAGTGGCTTTATTTTTGAAATATTTTTATCGAAGGACTTTCCAAAATCAATTAGCTGTTTTTCTAAATCAGCTATTTTTTATCTCCTCGGGTAGTGGCGTATCATCAGGAAGGAAAAAATCTAAAAATAATTCAGAGTATGGTTTGCTAGCATACTGACTGAAGTCCCTTATTCCAGCATCATACAAGACTAAATCATCAATACAAAAATTACCTGTAAAAGTTGAGGGATCTTTACAAAATATTTCGTATGCTGCATCAGCCATAATTTCTGGGAATCTTGAGCCTTGCATCATCTCTTCACCACCAAGAACATTTTTTACAGCAGCTGTTGCAACCGCAGTTCTCGGCCACAAGGCATTTACTGCAATCCCAAATGGCTTTAATTCTTCTGCCATTCCTAAAACGCACATGCTCATGGTAAATTTGGCCATTGTATATGCCAAATGCGGTGCGAACCATTTAGCCTTCATATCAAGGGGGGGAGCTAAATTAAGTATATGTGCGTTATCGCTATTCTTTAAATGTGGAATGCAATATTTGCTAACTAAATACGTTCCTCTTCCATTGATTTGATGCATCAAGTCATACCTTTTCATATCAGTGTCAACTGTCGATGTTAATGAAATTGCTGAGGCATTATTTACGCATATATCAATTCCTCCAAAGTGGGAAACTGCTTCATTAATAACCTCTTTGACATTTTGCTCGTCTCTAACATCCAGCACACATGGTAAAGCAACGCCGCCCTCTTCCTCAATTTCCTTGGCAGCAGTATAAATGGTGCCAGGAAGTTTTGGATGTGGTTCAGCTGTTTTTGCAGCTAGCACTACCTTGGCTCCATCCTTAGCGGCTCTCTTTCCAATTGCTAGCCCAATTCCCCTGCTACCACCAGTTATAAACATTACTTTATCTTTTAGTTTCATAATTAAATATATATTGATTTAGAATAGTAATAGATTATATCAATGTAGGGACAATAAAATTATGAAAATCAAATTTATTTTTGACATAGCTAGTCCGAATTCATACTTATGTCACAAAGTCATACCAGAATTTGAAGCTAAGCATAGTGTTGAGTTTGAATATATACCTTGCTTGCTTGGAGGCATATTTAAACTTACGAACAATCAACCCCCAATGATTGCATTTTCTGAGATCAAAAATAAAGCGGACTATATGAATCTTGAAATTAAACGTTTTATAAATTTTCATAAAATAGAAGAGTTCCAATTTAATCCTTTCTTTCCAATAAACACTATCACAATTCAAAGAGGCTCATTAGTTGCAAAAGAAGAAGGTATTTTCTCTCAATATACTGATATAACAGCCAAAGCCATGTGGGAACAACAAATTAATCTTGGAGATTCCCAAATACTTATAGATACTCTAAATACTGCAGGCATTGATGGCAAAATGATTTTTGATAAAGCATCCGATCCAAAAATCAAGGAAAGCCTTATCAAAAATACCCAGATGGCTGTTGATAATGGTGCTTTTGGAGTACCAACATTTTTTTTGCACAACGATGTATTTTTTGGCAAAGAGGCTTTGAGGGAAATTCCTGATTTCCTCTAAAAAGAAAAACTTTCTGGCTTACGTATTGTCTAAAAATGTAATGCATCAAATAAAATCTCTGCATATTTTATGTATAGTTGGGCTATTTTTATCTCAGGTTGTAGGCGCAATGCAGCAGTGTGTAATCAATATTCCTGGACAGTTCGTTGAGTTCAGTACAACAGATGATGTAAATGTTGCAGCAAATGAGATAACTCTTATAGAAGATCAAAGCGTTTATCTTAGAAATGGTTTTGAAATTTCATCATCATTAGGTTTACTATCTGGTGACTCAGCTGTTCAAAATCAGTCAAATAATTCTCTCTCAAGCATCCAAAATGCTTCATTTGCAGGGAGCAATATTTTTATTAACTTTACTAGGGGAACTTTTGAACCTAAGAGTAATCTACAAGAGTTTCTTAAGGGAATAGCCTTAATAAAGAATAAAAATCTTTTTATTAGTTTTAATAAATTTTTGCGTAATGAACAGTCTGAAATTAACTTTTATAACACAAATATCACATCATGCGCTCAATCCTCTGAAGGCTGGAATATCAGTGCAGAGAATATTTATATCAATGAAAAAACAGAAAGAGGGTCAATTAGAGACCTTAATCTTGAGTTATTTGATAAAACAATCTTTAAATTGCCCTATCTTCCCTTTCCAGCAACAACTGAGAGACTTAGTGGATTCTTAATGCCTGACATTTCTTTTTCTAATGATGGATTAGATTTTTATATTCCAATTTTCTTAGTCACATCAGAAAGTTCCGATATTACATTTTCACCAAGACGAATAAACGATCGTGGTTCTGGAGTAGAAATCAATTTCAGAAGTAGAAAAGAAGATATGCTAAATACTTTTGACTTGATATATTTTAGTGGTGATAAGAAGTATTCATCTAATGATGATGAAAGATGGGCTTTTAAGCTTGAACAATCATTTGTAATTTCAAATCTTCACTTAAAATTTAATTGGTCTGATTTATCTGACAGTTTACTGTTAAGTGATATTCCAACAAACTTAGATAGCTTTTCTAATCGACGTAACTATACTTTGCCGCAAAAGGTATTTATTGGTATACCTTTATTTGGCGGACGGTTATCTGTTGAAAATGAAAACTATATTAGCTTAAATCCATTTGAATTAATTGAATTTAAGAAAGCTCCAAAGATCCAATATGAATATTTTGGATCAATAAGTAATAGCCAATTAAGCATTGATCTTAAATCTGAGAAATTTTCAAAACCAGATATCCTACTTCAATTATTTGCAAGAGATAGGTTATCGCAAAATATAAAAAGTTTTGGAAGGCGAGACATATTAGATCTCAAAATTGCCTCATATTTATATGCTGGCCCTCATAAATTTAAACTCAATAATCAAGTAATTTTAAAGAACTATGATGTAGAAAATAATGTATCTCAAAATAATGCCTTTATTCGGTCTTACTTTGCATTTGAAAGAGATTTCTTTAGCAAGACTAAGACATACAAACATAATTTAGGTATTGAGTTAGGACTTGGCTTTGCAAATTATCAAAATCAATCGAGTGATCCAATCTTTGATTTAAATAGCTCAATAGTAAGTCTATTCGGTGATCATAATAATGAAATTCTAGGTTATGACAGAATTATCGATGAGAGATTTTTAAAATTAGGAATTAAATCCAGTTATAAAAGAAATGATTTAAGAAATATTAATAAGATGTTTTATAAAAAGAGGCTCAGCAACAGTAAAGTACTTGAACAGTTAATGGGACCGTTACCAGATAACCAAGATTTTTTAATGATTAAAAATAAAACAGGATATAAAAATACTAATTTCTATGTTTCAGGTCTATATGATAATAATTTAAATAAATTCATAAACTATGATGCAAAATTAAATTATGACCGATCGCAGTTTAGATTTTTTATCTCAAAGAAATTTACAAGAAACATTATAAATTTGGATATTAATGAATTTAATTATCTTGAAATTGGATCAGAAATATTTATTAATGCCTCCTTAAACTTAATGTTTGGATTACGCGAGGATTTGTTTGGAGACCAAAAGATAGAAAATTTTTTAGGTTTAGGATATGAGAATTGTTGTTTTGCTTTTAGAATAATTGCAAATGATGACAGACTTGTGAATTTAACCAAGAATAATCAATTTATAAATATGCGAGATTTAAACTATGCAAATTGGGAAAAAATGATTTCTTTGGAAAACAAAAGTAGAATTTCATTTGAATTTGAATTTAAAGGTCTTACAAATAAGAAAAATAAAATATCAAAACTGTTTAATGAATACCTTAAGAATTTTTAATATACACAGCTTTTTGGGTCTCACATTATTTTGTGTGTTTTCTTCATACTCCTTCGCAAAAATTGAGATGCTTGATAGAGTAGCAATAATTGTAGGTGAAGGAGTAATACTAGAGTCACAGATTAATAATACAGTTGCCACCTTTAAAAATCGTTTACAACAACAGGGCATGCAAATGCCAAGCGATGAATTTATTTTGGATCAGGTGCATGAGCGATTAATTGTTGATGAATTGCAACTTCAAGCAGGCAGGAGAGCCGGAATTAGAGTTAGTGATGCTGAGTTAAATCAAACTATTGCAGAGATTGCATCTCAAAATAATTTTACAATTGAAGAATTTATAGATGATTTAAATCTTAAAGGTGAATCATATCCTGAATTCAGAGAGCAAATAAAAAAAGAACTTATTATTCAGCGTGTACAAAGGGGAAAGGTAGGTGGCCAAATTTTAATTACTGATCAGGAGTTAGAAGCATTCCTTGAAACAGATGAGGCAAAGTCAGAGTTATTACCCGAGGTACTAGTCAAGCAAATTTTAGTGAAATCTGAAGATCAAATAATGTCTTTAAAAGACAAAATTTTAGAGGGTGAAAATTTTTCAGAACTTGCATCAAGTTTTTCAGTTGCCTCAAATGCTGCAAATGGTGGTAGTCTGGGCTGGAGAAAACAAAATGACTTGCCTGAAGTATTTTTTGAAGCATTAAATAAAAAATCTAAAGGCTTCATCGCAGGACCAATAAAAACAGGCGCCGGTTATCATCTTCTTGAACTCACTGATAAAAGAGGACCGCTTGTCCTTTATGAAGATCAATGGAAAGTAAGACATATTTTAATGAGTCCTACCAAATTGAGAGATGCACTTTTTACTCAACAAGAATTAGAAGAAGTTCGGAGAAGATTCATAAATGGTGAAGAATTTTCTTTGCTTGCAAAAGAATTCTCTGAAGATCCAGGATCAGCAAATAAAGGTGGAGATCTTGGATGGCTTTCACTTGGCGTAACTGCAAAGAAGTTTGAAGAAGTTTTTTTGAATACTCCAAAGGGGTCTATTTCTGAGGTGTTTGAATCAGAGTTTGGATTTCATTTTCTTGAAGTTATTGACAAACGAAACTACGACAGAACATATGATCTGATTGAAGACAGAGCATACAGCGCCCTATTTTCAAGAAAATATGATGACGTTCTTGAAAACACACTGAGAACCATGAGAGCAGAAGCCTTTGTTGAATTCAAAGAGTTAAATTGAAACATCTGATCTACTCACCTGGTGAACCCGCCGGCATTGGTCCTGATTTAATACTTAAGTTATCGGGCACTAATTTTTGGGAATCATTAAAATCAAAAATCGTTGTGATGGGAGATATAGATTTATTTCGTGATAGATCGGAAGTCCTAGATCTTAATATTCAGATAAATGAAATCAAAGACTTTAAAAAGATCAAACCAAATAAAAAAAAGTCTATACAAGTATTTAATGCTTTTAAGTGTTTAGACACAACTCCATCAAAACTAAATCCTAAAAATTCTAAATATGTTCTAGAGATACTTGATCAAAGTATTAAATGGTGTTTACAGAATCAAAGTTTTGGTTTAGTAACTGGACCAATTAATAAAGCAAACATAATTGATGGGGGACATTCTTTTTCTGGCCATACAGAAAGGCTTATGAAAAAGACAAAAAGTAAAGATGTTTTAATGATGTTGGCAAGCTCTAAGATGAGAGTATGCCTTGTGACGACCCACATACCTATCAACCAAGTTGCCCAAAACATTAATAAGAAATTACTGATGAGAAAAATTATAATTCTTAATGATGAGCTTAAAGACAAATTTAAAATTAAAAATCCTAAAATATTTACTTTGGGTCTCAATCCTCATGCTGGCGAAAATGGTCATATTGGGGATGAAGAAACTAGAATTATTAATCCTTGCATCAAAGAAGCACAAAGTATGGGGATTGACATAAGCGCTCCAATGGCAGCTGATACTGCCTTTTCAAAAAAGAATTTGAAGACCTATGACGCATTCCTCGCTATGTATCATGATCAAGCGCTTCCAGTAATAAAATCAATGAGTTTTGGAAAAATAGTTAATGTTTCGCTTGGTTTACCAATCGTTCGCACTTCAGTAGATCATGGGACTGCGTTGGAATTATCGGGTACAGGCAATATTAAATTAGATTCCCTGAAAGAGGCATTTACAGTCGCAAGTAAAATGATTTGATGATTGATAGGCTAAAGAGAAGAAAGTTTGGTCAAAATTATTTAGTTGACCCGATAATAATCAATAAAATAGCAACCATTATTAAATCTAATACTCGGAAAGGGATGTTTGAGATTGGCCCTGGAAAAGGGGCAATTACCAAATATTTACTGGATCCGGAGTTTTTGCTTACTGCAATTGATATTGATAATAAAAATACTGATTATTTAGAGCAAAAGTTTAAAAATAAAAATATTAAGATTATTTGTGGTGACATATTGGACTTTGATTACTCAAAGTTAATTGATGGTATAACTATTTTTGGGAACCTGCCTTACAATATTTCATCAAAAATTATTCTTAACATTACTAAAAGTTTGCTAAAACCAAATAAACTATTTTTTATGGTGCAAAAAGAGGTAGCAGATAGAATTTGCGCTACACCAGGAAATAAATCTTGGGGTAAATTAGGTATAAAGACATCTTTATTTTTTAAAAATAAGGTATTGTTTGATATTGGTCCGGAATCTTTTGATATAAAACCAAAAGTTAACTCAAGCTTCATTGAAATGACCCTCAATGAAAATGTGTTGATAAATAAATCAAGTTTTGATGAATTTTCTGCCTTTATTGATCTATGTTTTAGGAATAGAAGAAAAAATCTTAAGAATAACTTACTTAAACATGTGGACCAATTCCCTTTGAGTGCAAAATTTTTAAGCCATAGACCTGAACAACTGACCATGCAAAATTTTATTGATATTTATCTTAGCCAGTCATGAGCACATATGTTATTGGAGACGCTCATGGTTGTTATGATGAACTTCAAATGCTAATCAAAAAAATTAAATTCAATAAGAATAAAGACTCATTGATTTTTTTAGGTGACTTAGTCAATAGAGGAAGAGATTCTCTCAAGGTTTTAAATTTTTGTATCAATAATAGAGATTGTGTTACCACTGTACTTGGAAATCATGACTTATATCTATTGCGTTTAATGGTGAATGGATCAAAACATTTATCAATGAATCAAGTATTAAATGACGACAAAAAAGAGATCTTTTTTAATTGGCTTATAAAAAAACCTCTTATATTAAAGAAAATAATCAAAAATAGGACCTACTTCATTGTTCATGCTGGAATTTTGCCTGAGTGGAGTCTCAAAGAAGCAATGAAATATGCAAAGGAAATTGAGATGTATCTTAGAAAAGATCCAAAGCATACATTGAATGCAATGTGGGGAAATAAACCCTCAAAATGGAAAAAAGGTATGAATGAAGATGAATTTCTTCGATTTGTTATTAATTGTTTTACAAGAATGAGGTGGTGTCATTATAACGGCTCTGTAAATTTTCAAAATAAACAATTAGAGCAAAACGATAATTATCATCCATGGTTTAAAAAACGTGAACTTCCAGATAATCATAAGATTATTTTTGGGCATTGGGCCGCAATCAGAGGCAAAACTCATAAGACAAATATTTTTGGTTTGGATACTGGTTGTGTTTGGGGAGGAAAATTGACAGCATTAAGACTCGAAGACGAAAAATACTTCAGAGTAGATAAACAATAATGGAAATATATCAGGTTGGTGGATCAGTTCGGGATGAGATGCTTGGACATAAGCCAATTGATAAAGACTGGGTGGTTGTAGGATCTTCTCCAGAGGAAATGGAAGCAAAGGGTTTTATTCCAATTGGAAAGGACTTTCCTGTATTTTTACACCCAACCTCAAATGAAGAGTATGCTCTAGCAAGAACAGAAAAGAAAATTGCAGAGGGATACAAAGGATTTAAATTTTATTGTAGTCCAGACATTACTCTCGAGGAAGACTTAATAAGGAGAGACCTAACTATAAATTCTATCGCGAAGGACTCAAATGGAAAGATTATTGATCCTTGCAATGGATCAAAAGATATTGCAAAAAAAATCTTTCGAAATACCTCTGATGCTTTCAACGAGGATCCTCTTAGAGCCATTAGAGTTGCTAGATTTTCTTCATATAAAAAGCTGCATGACTTTAAAATTTCTAATTCTTTGTATGGAGCCATCGAGGAGATCGTGTCAAAAGATGAATTAAACACATTGTCAGCTGAGAGAGTGTTTGCTGAATCTCAGAAAGCTATGCAAAATCAATATCCTAGTAATTTCTTTGAAAACATTATTCGCCTAAATCTAAAGGATCCATGGTTTAAGAATCTTGAAAAAGTACCATTCTTAAATGCTAAGAGTGTGAACCACAAATGGTTGCAGCTTGAATTAGGGAATGACTTTAAGATCACTAAGATTTTGCCGGCATCAACAAAATTGCAAAGTGAAATAAAAGTATTTATGAATCTAATTGAAATTTCAAATTGTAATGAACATGATACATTGACGAAAAAGATCCTTGAGCTTCATCCTGAAAGGCATTTAGAGCTTATTAAAGGATTGCAGAATGAGTTTGATTCAACTTTAAAAGTCAAAAAAATAGAAAAAATAATTGAAAATTACATGCATATTGATTTCAAAGATCTCAGTAAACTTTCACATGATGAGATTATAAAAGCTAAAATATCTAGAGTATCAAGAATGCTAAATGAGTTATGAGTAAATCTGTTTTAATCACGGGTGGAGCGAAAAGAATTGGCAAATCAATTGCTGAAGTATTGTGGACTAAAGGATGGAATATTATTTTACATTACAGAAGCTCAAGCAAAGATGCTATGTCTCTTGTTAATAATTTTAATTCTAAAAGAGCTGATTCAGCATTTGCTATTAAAGCAGACTTGGATGATCCAAAGGAAGTAGAAAAATTAGTGGCTGATACTCTTAAATGCTATGGCAGTTTAGATGCGCTTATTAATAATGCATCAACTTTTTTTCCAACTCCTATATCTGAAATTAATGATAAAAACTGGGAAGCGCTCATCAATAGCAATCTAAAAGCACCAATCTTTTTAATTGCTGGATTGGCTGGTGCTATTGATAAAAATAAAGGGAACATAATAAATATAACAGATATTAATGTTGAAAGAGGCCTAGCAAATCACTCAATATACATTGCAGCCAAGGCTGGACTAGACGCAATTACCAAAGTTTTTGCAAGAGATCTGTCACCGAATATTAGGGTTAACGCAATAGCACCCGGTGCAATTCTTGAACCTCCTGGAGTGTCATGGACAAAAGAGCAAAAACAAAAGATTATAAGAAAAGTACCTTTGAAAAAAATGGGTGATGAGACAGATATTTCAAATGCAGTTTTATTTCTTATCGAGTCAGATTATGTAACTGGACAGATTATTAATGTTGATGGAGGTAAATCAATAATCTAATGAGCGAGCAGATGTTTTCAGGCACAAAATCTATTGATGATAGATTAAAGTTTAATCTTGAAGGTCTAAAAACATACTTTTCAGAGAATTTAAAAGATTTTGGCAACATCAATTCTGTAGTGCAATTCAAAGGAGGTCAGTCAAATCCTACATATAAAGTTTCAACTCAGAAAAAGGAATTAGTTCTTAGAAGGAAACCGCCAGGGAAATTACTGCCGTCCGCACATGCTGTGGACCGGGAGTTTAGAGTTATATCTGCGCTTGAAAATACAGATGTACCCGTCCCCAAAACTTTTGGCCTATGTAATGATCGAGAAGTTATTGGTACAGAATTTTATATCATGGAATATCTTGATGGTGCAATCTATTGGGATCTCTTGCTTGAGAAACTTGAACCTGATGATAGAAGAAAAATATATGTAAATAAAAATAAGGTTATATCTGCCCTTCATACCGTAAATTTTGATGATGTAGGACTTTCAGATTATGGAAAATCAGGAGATTATGTTGCAAGGCAGGTATCAAGGTGGACTAAACAATATATTGCATCGGAAACAAAGAATATTGAATCTATGAATAAATTAATTGAATGGTTACCAAAAAATATACCTGCAAATGACCAAACCTCCATCGTGCATGGTGACTTTAGACTCGATAATATAGTGTTCTCTCAAAATAATGTTTTGGGTGTTTTAGATTGGGAGTTATCTACTCTTGGTCACCCAATTGCTGATTTTAATTACCACTGTCTTAATTGGCGAAATTTACCAGAATTACAAGATGAAAAGTTTTGTAAAAGATCAGGCATTCCAACGGAAAAAGAGTATCTTGCAATGTATTGTGAAAATACTGGCAACGATATCTCTTACGATTGGGATTTTTATTATATCTTTAATATCTTTAAGCTTGCAGGAATTTTGCAAGGAATCATGGGTAGGGTTAGAGATGGAACTGCTGCCAGCAAACACGCAGAAGAAAGATCTGATCAAATTGTTCCATTAGCAGATGCTGCATGGGATTTAGTTAAAAAAAATTATTTGTAACTAGAGATTAATTAACTCACTTAGAGGCTTTGAAACAAACTCATACTTCTCGATCTCATCACTCTCAAATACAATTTTCTGATTTTTATCCGTTATCAATGTGATGTCTATGTCTAAGGTTCTAGAACTAAATTTTGGAACATCACGATTTCTATCAGCAAGATCCTCAATAGCTTTTAATTGTTTGTTCATTTCGTTGAAGGTCAGATTTGATCTGCCACTTACTACAAGATTATGAAAATCATCACCAATAAATCCTTCTGCTTTTGAAATGATGATTGAAGACTGGATAAGATCTTCAAGCAGTTCATTCAATTTCTTAATAGCAAATGATATGTTTTTTTCAGGCTCAATATTGCTACCAATAGATAAATAAAAAATCATTATCGCTCAATAATTATCCCAACATCTTTTGCATTCCTCAAAGCACCAGGTTTTGATACTCTTATTCTTATCGAATTATTAGGATGATCCCGTTTAATTAATACTGCTATGGATTCTGCAAGAGATTCTTGGAGCTTATAACTTGATTTTTCTACATGGCTAATCACAGCTTTAGTAATTTTTTTGTAATCTATGGTGTCATTTACCGAATCCTTAGCTGAAGCAGCTTTGTTATCAAAAAATATATCAATATCGATACTAACTTCTTGCCTTACTTTTCTTTCCCAATCATATAGACCAATAATGGTTTGAACCCTAAGATCTTTAATGTACATGACATCATCCATTTCAACACTCCTGAAGTGGCCATCTGGCTCTGACTTTTGATTCAAGTGCAAAAGATCGATCACTCGCCTTTAATGATCCTAGATATGCAATCATGGCTGCATTATCAGTGCAATATTTTAATTGAGGGTATATGGTACGAATGCCTTTAGCTTTTGCTTTTTCAGAGACCTTTTTTCTTAGCTCATCATTTGCAGCAACACCGCCGGCCAAAACTATACAATCAATTTTTTTATTTTCTGCAGATAATATAAGTTTGTGTACCAAAACATCGGTAATGGCACTTTGAAAAGAAGCTGCAATATCACATATAATTTTTTTATCTGTTTTGTCTACCTCTTTTGTTGCATATAAGACTGCTGTTTTAAGACCACTAAAACTCATGTCAAAGGATTTATCTTGAATCATTGGCCGTGGAAAAGAAAATGATGATGGATTGCCTTTTTTTGCTACTTTTTGAATTTCTGGTCCACCGGGATAACCTAATCCTAAAAGTTTACTTACTTTATCAAAAGCCTCTCCAGATGCGTCATCTCTAGTTTCACCTAATAATTCATAATCACCAAGGTTGTTCACTTGCACAATCATAGTGTGACCACCTGAAACTAATAGAGTAATAAATGGGTAATCTAAATCGATGGATGGATCAATCTTTGGTGCGTGTAGGTGTGCTTCAAGATGATTGATATTTATTAGAGGAACTCCTAAAGAAAAAGATAGTCCTTGTGCAAAATTTTCTCCTACTAATAATGCTCCAACCAATCCTGGACCTGAAGTGTAAGCAATTTGGTCAATCTTATCGATTGCACAATCACTCTCCACGTTATGAAGCATTCCAATAATTTTTGAACAATGATCTCTCGATGCTAATTCTGGAACAACTCCGCCATATGCAGCATGAATTTCTTGTGAAAAAACAGATTCAGAAATAATACCTTTATCAGAATCATGAATAGCCAAAGCGGTCTCATCGCAAGATGTTTCAATTCCCAGTGTAATCATATAAGTTTTTGCATTCAGTTCATAAAAATAATAAACTACGCATCTTAATTATGCCTTCAATTAAAATAAAAGATACAGATTACTTTGATATCGGTTTAAGAAAATTCAAAAGAGCTTGCGAAAAAGCAGGCATAGTCCCGGAAATCAGAAAAAGAGAATTTTACGAGAAACCAACTGAGATGCGAAAGAGAAAAATGGCTGCAGCAATCAAAAGAGCCCATAAAACTAATAGAAAATTTAGTTTCTCAAGACAGAGATCGCGTCGTTAAATTGTCCCTATTAACTAAAATCAATTCTGATCTTAAGCAAGCAATGCTGGATAAAGATGTTTTAACTAGAGATACCATAAGAATGTTGATATCAGAGATCAAAAGATTCGAAATAGATAATAAAGCTGAAGCTGGTGAGGAAACCATACTAAGCATTATTCAGAAGATGGTGAAACAGAGAAATGATTCAATTGAGCAATTTCAAAAAGGTGGGAGAAAGGATCTAGCAGATAAAGAAATTAGTCAGTTAGAGATTATAAAAAAGTATATGCCAGCACAAATGAGTGCTGAAGAAATTGAGTTAATAATTAATGATGTTATCAAATCCACTAATTCTGAAACCATGCAAGACATGGGTAAAGTAATGGGTGCAGCAAAATCTCAACTCCAAGGTAAGGCAGATATGTCATTAGTTAGTGATATTGTTAAGCAGTTGCTATCAGGTTAATGAATATATGCTTTGGGTAAATCATTAGTATCTGTATATCTTTCAGTTAATCTATCCGATCTAGTGGTAAGATCTTGTATCTCACCATTTATTAATACTGATAGTGGGTAAGACATTTGTTCAAGAGGATCCTCTGTCCAAATAACAATATCAGCATAATTGCCTTTCTTAATTTGCCCTCTGTCTTTTAATTTAAATGTTTCAGCCACAGTTAACGTCATTCCCCTAATAGCGTTCTTGTAACTCATCCCATGTGCAACAGCATTCCCTGCACCTTGACGCATAAGATGATAATTATGACTTCTTTGAGTACTGAACATGACCTTAATGCCATTTTTATCAAGAATACCCCCTAATTTGATGTCAGATGCCAACTCGTCAAAAGAATTAGGTATGTTATCCATTGGGTCAATAATTACTGGAACACCGCTATCTTTTATTTGTTGAATTATTAATGGAGCTTCTTCTACACTCATCAATATCATATCCAAGTTAAAAATCTTTTTTAGGCGAAGTGCTTGAAGAATATCTGCTGCGCGATTGACCTCAATTACTATGGGAAGCTCACGCATAGCAACTTTGTTCAGTGCGATAATGTCCTGTTCAAGTAATCCAAATGAACTAGCTAAATTATCATCAAGCAGTTCGGAAATGTTATCAGAATTTAATTTTTGCGCTAAAAGTAGCATAGACTCCATCAGCTGAATATTTTCTGATCTTGAACCTTGTACATTGCCAATCCTTGCATACATTGCGATGTCCTGCAGTCCAGTAATGTCATATTTTCCATCCAAAAGAAAATAAGAACCCATCCCTTTAAATATTTCATTTGAATAGCCTGGTGTAGATATCGCAGATGTTACTCCATTGGATTTATTCCATGGAATTAAAGTAGAGTTTGGATTAAATGCATAAAAGATGCTAAATCCAGGTCCATATATGCTAGATTCGTCATCCGTTGTTACATCAAGAGCATTGATTTCTACAACGCCAATGTTGCTAATTGGAGATATCAGTCCTGGCGTAACAATCTTGTCTGAGGCATCAATAAGCCTATCAGCTCTAGACTCATTGATCCCAGAGCTAATTTCAATAATTCTTGCTCCATCGATCAAAATATCTGCTTTAAATGGATTTTTACCTGATCCATCTAAGATAGTGCCTGATGTAATAAGAATAGATTCAGCCTGTATAAAGCTAACACTGATTAGGGCTAAAAAAATAATTTTTTTCATTGCACTATCCTCTCAGATGTGGGATTTAGAATTCCTAAATCAAAATCTGTTACTGGCTGACTGGAATCTTTAAAATAGTCATACGCAAGAGCTCCATCAATAAAAACTTTTTCAGCAATTGAATAAACACTAAAGGGATCTCCGCTCCAGATAACTAAATCTGCATCTTTGCCGACCTCGATAGAGCCAGTCTGATCAAATATCCCAGCAGCTATTGCAGGATTGCTCGTAATCCATCTCATAGCTCTAGCTTTCGAAATATCATATCCAGCTCTGATGCCTGCAATAAGTGCTTTGGCAGCCTCTTGATTTAAATGTTGAATTCCTACCTCATCGTCTGAGTGAACTATTGCGCATCCTGTTCCACCTCTAGCCTGATCAACAATAGCAATATTTGCAGGCACCATGTCATAAGCTTCATGTTTAAAGCCCCACCAGTCTGCCCAAAGTGCACCACAGATTCCCTCATCCGCAAGAAGATCAGCAATCTTGTATGCTTCAACAGCATGATGAAATGCAGTAATTTGATAGTTAAATTCATGAGACATTTCTATCATCATTGCCATTTCATCTGCTCTGTAACAATGGTTTTGGACAAGGATGTTACCATCTAAAACTCCAGCAAGTGTATCGAGCTGGAGATCTCTCATTGGAGGATCTAGTAATTCACGTGCACTCGGTGATTTTTCATAATATTCAGCCTGAAGTTTTTTGTAATTTTCAGCTCTTATCCATGCTTTCCTAAAACCAGCCATATTACCCATTCTCGTTGAGGGTGCTTGACCCCTATTGCCATACACTCTTTTAGGGTTTTCACCACAAGCCATCTTTAAGCTATGTGGAGCATTTGGAAATTTCATATCATGAATGGTGTTTCTAGGGACATTTTTGAATGTTGCTCCTCTACCACCCATTAAATTTGCAGAGCCAGGTAAAACATGAAAGGCTGTCACGCCTCCTTTCAGTGCAAGAGTAAATTGTGGATCTTGCGTCCAAACTGAATGTTCAGCCCAAACTTCAGCAGTTATCGGATCTGTAGCTTCATTACCATCTGAGCTAGTTCTTACTCCCGGTGCAGGATAAACACCCATATGAGAATGGATATCAATAATTCCGGGTGTAAGCCATTTATTGTCTGAATGGTATGTGGTTGCATTTTCAACTTCTATATCTTTATCTATATTTATAATATTTCCTTCATCAAAAAGTACATCATAATTAAGATAAACATTACCAATGCCATCATAAATATTAGCATCTTTGATTAGAGTTAAATTTGAAGACATTGCTGAGTAATTAGATGCAAATGGTTTTCTATTTTGTTCTTTCTTGTCTGATAGTTCTGAGTCTAAATTGGATTCAAGTTCAGGTTCTGCGCAAGAGTTTAAAAAACAAACTGTAATCGCACTAAGCAAAATTCTTTTTTTCATATGCTAATCCTAAATAATATCTAATAAGGATATAATGCTTTTCATGGTAAGGGCAAATAAAAGAAAACATGACGCATTAAGGGACATTGAAGTAGATATAGACATTAATAAAAATGCCGAAGGATCTGCTCTTATAAAGTTCGGAAATACTCATGTTATATGTACTGCTTCGGTTGAGAATAATGTTCCAGTTTGGATGCGTGGGTCAAGTGAAGGTTGGGTAACTGCAGAATATGGCATGTTGCCAAGATCTACAAATGAAAGAATGAGAAGAGAAGCTGCAAGAGGTAAACAAAGCGGAAGAACGTTAGAAATTCAGAGGCTCATTGGCAGATCTCTTCGACAGTGCGTGGATTTAAAGTATTTGAAAGACAAAATGATTACTGTCGATTGTGATGTCATTCAAGCTGATGGTGGCACAAGAACAGCTTCGATAACTGGCGGATGTATAGCTTTATTTCTTGCCTTAAAAAATCACCTTAATGAGCATCGAGCAATCAAACAACATATTGCGGCAGTTTCAATTGGTATTTTAAATGATCAGCCAATTCTAGATCTTGATTATGATGAGGATTCGACCGCTGAAACAGATTTAAATCTTGTAATGAATGAGAACCTTGAAGTTATTGAAATACAAGGCACTGCTGAGAAAAATCCTTTTACAATTGAACAATTGGATCAAATGATAAGCATCGGTTCTAATGCGATCAATCAGTTGATAAAAATTCAAAAAGAATGCATAAATTAGAAAAATTTCAAATTGATTTCATTAATGAAGCAATTAATTCAAATGCATTACAGTTTGGTGATTTCACACTTAAATCAGGCAGAAAGAGTCCCTATTTTTTCAATGCTTCAAAATTACTAACAAATGCAAATTTAAAAGTAGTAATTGACAGTTTTGTGGCACGATTGAAGTTAAGTTCGATAGCAATAGATCAAATATTTGGACCTGCCTATAAAGGAACCATATTTGGGAGTATGTTAGGTATGAAAATGAATGAAGAGATCAAAAATCTATCATTATGCTTTAACAGAAAAGAAGTCAAGAATCATGGAGAGGGTGGTGAGTTTATTGGTGATTTACCCATGGGAAACGTATTAATAGTAGATGATGTATTATCTGCAGGGACTGCAGCAAAAGAAGCTATTGAGCTTATAAAAAAATATAATGCAAAACCTGTAGGCCTTTTAATTGGTTTGGATCGTCAGGAAAAGGGCTCTCATGAATTATCTGCAAAAGCAGAACTCAAAAAGGAATTCGATATTGAGGTATTCTCAATAATAAATTTAGATGACTTAATTTCATATCTACATGATAAAGACTATCAATCACAGCAAAAATTAATGAATGAATATAGATCTAAGTGGGGTGCGTAATTGTTTACTGGGATAGTTACTGAACAAGGAAAAATTACACAAATATCAAAGCAAAAAGGATATCTGAGTTTAAGAATCAAAACATCTGAAAAATTTCGAAAAGGTTTAATAAGAGGTGCAAGTGTGTCTGTAAATGGTGCCTGCCTTACATTTAAAAAAAGGGTTGGGGGGAATATTGAATTTGATGTTGTCGAAGAAACTTTAGGTTTAACAAACTTGAGAGTACTCAAAACAGGATCGATGGTAAATTTAGAGAGATCTATGAAAGCATCTAGTGAAATTGGCGGTCATCTAGTTTCTGGCCATGTCCAAGGCATTGGCATAGTTACAAAGATTGATGAATTATCAGATAAAGTTCGAGATATAAAAATAAAACTTTCTAAAAATCTAATGCAATACGTTATTTATAAGGGTTATATTGCAATAAATGGATGCAGTCTGACGATAGGTAAAGTGACAAAAAATGAATTTTCAATTCATTTGATTCCCGAAACGCTTGAGATTACAAATTTGTCAAATATTAAAATAGGTGACCCGTTAAATATAGAGATAGAACAAACAACCTTAACTACCGTAGAAACTATAAAAAAAGTACTTATTCAGAAAAAATTGAAGACAAAATAGCCATCCTCATTGCAACACCATTAGCTACTTGGTTTTTAATTTTTGTATTTGAAAGAAACTCGACATCTTTTTCTAATTCTATTCCCCAATTTACTGGGCCTGGATGGAATAACAAAAAATCTTTTTTTGCTAATTGAAGATTATCTAGTGTAATTTGATAACTTTTGACGTAATCTTTGTGGTTAATAGACAAAGTGTTTTCCAGTCTTTCATTTTGGATCCTTAGTGCCATAATCAAATCTACGTTACTTATAGCTTCACTAAGGTTATCGAAATATTCAAATTGCTGATGATCCATATATTTTGAACATAGCTCAGGTATACCAGACAATCTTATTCGTTTTGAGCCAGTAATTTTTAAAAGCTCGAGAAATGAGTTTGCTACTCTTGAGTGATCAAGATCACCAACTACTAGAATGTCTAAATTATCAGGAGATTTAGAAAATTCATTCATAGTCATATAATCTGTTAATGCTTGTGAGGGATGGCTTAATATTCCCTGACCAGCATTAATAAAATTGATGTTTGGTAAGTCATTGATTAAATCCTCAAAAAGCTCTTCTTTTGATCTGATAATCAGTGTATCTACACCCATTAGTGAGATAGTTTCAATGGTATCTTTAATTGACTCCCCCTTTTTTAATGATGACTGACTGCAGTCAAAATCAATAAATCTTGCACCCAAATTTAATGCTGCTATTTCGAAGGAAAGTTTTGTCCTTGTACTGGGTTCAAAAAATAGTGCTCCTACTGTTTTATCTGGATAAATCGACTCTTGAACAAAAGTTCCATCAGAAAGTTTAAAATTGTTAGCTAAATCAACAAGATTGGTTATTTGTTTTTTCGTAAGGAATTCTATATTAATTAAACTTTTCATCCTGTGCGTTATTGAATAACAGCAATGGCATCAATTTCAATATTTACATCCATGGGTAATCTTGCAACTTGGATGGTTGCTCTTGCTGGATATGGCTCTTTAAACCTTTCAGCCATAATCTTATTCACTACATCAAACTTTGAAAGGTCTTTTAAAAAAATATTTAACTTAGCTATGTCCTCAAGTCCGATAGAGGCCTCAACACAGACTGCCTCAAGATTATCAAACACCTGCTTTGTTTCTGCAGTGAAGTCACCCACAATTAATGCATCTTGTTTTGGATCAATAGGTATCTGGCCTGAGATAAAAATTAAATTACCAACTTTGACTGCTTGAGAATAAGGACCAACTGGCTTTGGGGCATTTGAAGTATTAATAGTTTGTTTTTTCATTTTCACTTTTTGCATCATTTACTACCCTTATACAACTTGTAATGAACTTGATTGAGCGTATCTTTGCCATCAACTTTTTTAGCTCTTTTGTATTTCCAACGTTGGCTTCAAAATTAAATTCAGTAAAACGTTCATCAAGATCTTTTGTGTATACATTTGATATATTAATATTAAGTTTTGCGAAGACAGATGCTAAGTCAGCAAGGGCGCCTGGTTTATCCTCACCTGTTGCTTTTATTAAAGCATTATATGTTAGATTAATTCCTTTATCGCCCCAAATTGTTTGTAGGTATCTTGAAGCATCTGCTCTATTTGATCGAACTTGCTTGCATCTTGAATGATGAATCACTATACCTCGATCAGTATCGGTATGAGCAAGAATTGGGTCACCATAAATGGGCATACAACATTTTGCATATACTACCGATACACCTTCAATCATATGGTTTGAAAGCACAAGAGATTTAATATTTTTTGCTGAGTCTTTCCTAATCTGCAAACCTTTGTAAAAAGTCTCAGCAACCAAGCTGCCTGTTTTTTTTCCAAGACCAAGATCTGTAAAAAGTTTATTCAAACTTGTTGTGCCAATATTACTTAAAATATTTTTTAATCTATTTCCGCGGTAATCTTTCAAGCTCAATCCACTTCTATTAAGTTCATTTTCCAACATTAATTTCCCAGCTTTTCTAGCCTGAGATGCTTTTTGTTGCCTCAAGTTAGATCTTATGGAGCTTCTTGCTTTACTCGTGGATACAAAATTTAACCACGCTGGATTTGGCTCAGCTTTTTTGGAGACAATGATCTCTATCGACTGCCCATTTTCTAACCTGACATTCAACGGTGCATACTTTCTATTAATCTTGCATGCTATTGCCCTATCTCCGACATCAGTATGCAGTTCATAGGCAAAGTCGATAGGTGTGGATCCATTTTTTAAATTGATGATGTCCCCTTTTGGGGTAAAAACATAAACTTCATCATTAAATAGATCAGATTTTATTGTCTCAAAAAATTCTGAAGAATCTTGAGATTCTTCATCATAATTTGCAATTCTTTTTAGCCATTTTCTTGCGCCTAAAGTTTTGTTTACATCTTGGATTCCAGTCTTATAAGCCCAATGTGCTGCAACTCCATTTTCAGCAACATCTTCCATGCTTTTAGTCTGAATTTGAACTTCAATTGGAATTGCATCAAGCGCTATTAAAGATGTATGCAAAGCTTGATAACCATTTGTCTTAGGTATAGCAATATAATCTTTAAATCTTTTTTCAATTGGCTTGTAAAAATTGTGAATTATGCCCAAACTTTTATAAACATCATCAACGGAATTTACAATTACTCTGAAGGCAAAAACATCCAAAATCTCTGAAAAAGGTCTTTTTTTGTACTTTATCTTTCTATAAATGCTGAATAAGCTTTTCTGTCTTCCTTGCACAGTGGCTAAAATACCAGCCTTCTTCAATCTAAACTTAAGTTCTTTTCTTAATTTATAAACGATTTTCTCTCTGCCATTTTTTGCAGATTTAATTGCAGATTTCAGGAGTCTAGCTCTCATTGGATGCAGACACTTAAATGCTCTGTCTTCTAACTCGGCTCGAAGGTTCTGCATTCCAATTCTGATGGCAATTGGTCCATATAGATCGAGTGTTTCTATACATTTCTGTATTTGCTTATCTCGGGGTAAGAAATCGATTGTTCTCATGTTATGAAGTCTGTCGCAAAGTTTTACAACAATAACCCTAATATCTTTTGACATTGCCATTGCCATTTTTTGGAAATTGGTGGCATCTTTTTCAGCAATGTTGTCGAAGGATATCTTTTTGAGTTTACTTAAGCCATCTACAATACTAATGGTTTCTTTACCAAACATTTTTTCTAAAGTGCTTTTACTGACATCACTATCTTCAAGGACATCATGCATAAAGCCTGCACAGATTGATTGTTGATCCATATTATAATCAAGGAGAATCGAAACAACTTCTTCAGGATGAGTTATATATGGTGACCCATCCAACCTTTTTTGCCCATAATGTGCTTGAGTTGCAACATAATAGGCTAAATTAATTTTTTCTAGCTCCATATCTGAGAAGTAAGAAGCTTTTTTTAAAAGAGTTTTTGGAAGTAAAAGTGGAGGTTTCTGATTAGATGATTGAAATAATGTTAAATTAGCTGATGTTATGTGTTCGCTCAAAAATGAACTCCATTTTGTACATTGACTAACCTACTATATCATCTTTTGGCTTAGTCCTATCCAACGAGAATTCGTCAAGAAGGACATCCTCTTCAAGGGTCTTATTAAGAATTTCTTCAGTCATCAGTCCCTCTTCTATCTCACGTAAGGCTACTATTGTCGGTTTATCATCCTCCCATTCGACAAGAGGCTCTCTACTAGTAGTAGAAAGTTGTCTTGCACGACCAGAAGCTAGCAGAATTAACTTAAATCTACTTTCAACTTCATTTAAACACTTTTCAACAGTAATTCTTGCCATATATATAAGTCCGGATGCTTATTTTAGTGTTTTTTATGATGCTAATTCAACAATTTTTTTAAAAACATTTCAGTTTTGCTGTCTATAGGGAAATCATTTTCGCCAAGAATAATTGAGACAAGATTATTACAGCACTCATCAAAATCATCATTAATTAAAATATGATCATAATTTTTTGCATGAGATATTTCGTTATAGGCATTTTTTATCCTGAGATCTATATTAGCTTTAGTGTTTGTTCCTCGTATTTCAAGTCTATCTTTAAGTGACTGAATTGATGGTGGTAGCAGGAAGATAGATTCACAAGGAAAAGTCTTATTTTTAATAGATTGAACACCTTGAACATCAATTTCCAGAATTAAATTAATGCCTTCTAATAGTTTTTCTTCAACGAATTCCCTTGAGGTCCCATACATGTTTCCATGGACCTTAGCATGTTCCAGAAAAAAATTTTTATTCAGTTTGTCCTGAAAATCAAATTTATCAATAAAAAAATAATAATCTTGATTATCTGATCTCTCCTTTCGAGTTGTGTAGGATATAGATAACTCCACTTTTTGGCCAAGTTTTTGGATCTTATTTATAGCTGAATTTATTAATGACGACTTCCCAGTTCCTGAGGCAGCAGAAATTAAAAATAGTTTAGATACTGAAGTCATTGAATATTTTGTGCTTGTTCACGCAATTCTTCAATAAGAATCCTACCATCGATTGCTAATTTCTTGATCTTTATATTGTCTACTTTGACTGAAAGCGTGTTCATTTCTCGAAGCAGTTCTTGCAACAAAATATCTAAACGCTTCCCATGGTCATGTCTTTTTTTCAAAAGCTTATGTACCTCATTTAGATGGAAACTGATCCTCTCAAGCTCCTCACTTATATCATGTTTGATGATATGATTGGATGCTTCTGACAAAATCTCAGCATTAGTAAAAGAATGAATCTTTGTAAATTTCTTTTTTAATTTTTGAACTCTTTTTTTATTTAATAAAGGGGCCATCTTTGAGATTGATTCTCGAATCTTTGCCAATTTTTTATGCTTAACTAAGATAATTCTTTTAAGTGCACGTCCTTCAAGAAGTCTAGCGTCCTTAAGCTCGTGAATTGCATTATTAATCAAGCGTTTAATTATGCTCACTCTATTTGGTTTAGAGTCTATAACAAATATTCCAGGTATATCTTTTATATCACTAAAGTTAAGCTTTTGGTTGAGTAATTGGTTCCCTTTCAACTCAGCTCGCAATGACTTTAAAAGTGTTTGATTAATGCTGATCTTTTGAGCGATTCGATCAAAATTACTTAATTTGATTTCTATATTGCCTCTTGAGAACATTTTTTTTGCTAGATTAAGTGCAAAAGCTTCAAAAATATTGGATTGATCCAAAGCCTTAAATTTAACGTCAAGAAATTTGCTGTTTACAGATCTTATTTCACAGCTTATATCATTGCCATCTATAAAAATCTTAGAACAACTGAATCCCGTCATACTTTCTAATGGCATAATTTCTATTCTAATAAGTTACTGTCATTCAATGTAGTTAAATCAAATATTTTTTCAATATCATTTACTTCAAAATACTTACTGAAGCTTTTGTTAGGAAACATCTTGCTAAAAGCATCTTGATAACTGATGCTTGGCTCAGAAAGATTTAATATCTTAAGTTCACTGCCCAACATACAAAAATTAAACATAAATTTTGCAACTCTGTCGCGACATATCCTATTCATCGTTTTATTTGGTAATATTATTTTTTGTCCATCAAAGTGATTGACCCACTTTGAAATATTTGAAGTTGGGCTTTTATTGTATAAACCAGAGGTTCGAGCTATGAGCTTTTGTTTCGAAAGTATATTTTTTGTAAAAAGTTTTTCCGATTTTAGGAGGCATTCTCCTCTAAAGTCATCTGGCAAAGCCACAGTAGTTTCATTTATAAAATTATTTCTAGAGCCATATACTCGAGTTGATGAAATTAATAGTGCTGTGTTAAAAGAAACTGATTCTAATAATTGATTAATTTTTTTCATTCCCTCGATGTATCCTTTTTCATATCCTTTTAGATCAAAGCTTTGAGGAACTAAAGTTATAATTAAAGCATGGTAATGGCTTAAAAGTTCTTTTTTCAAAGACAAATTTGAGTTCAGATCAAATTGAATTTGAGTATTTGCGTGATTAATCGATTCCTTGTTGCGGCCAATAGCAGTAATATTAAGCTTATCAGATGAAATATTTGACAGTCTTTTGCCTAAATCTCCGTAACCAATATATAAAATCTCTCTTTTCATTCTTTTCAAGTATCTATATTAAAAGTATTATCGAGATGTGCCTAATAAAGAGCTAAATAAACTCAAAAATGTTGGACCTGCAACAATTGCTCAATTGAATAATTTAGGCATCCAATCAATCCAAGACTTATGCTTTCATTTGCCTATTAATTATCAAGATAAAACAAAAATAATGCAGATTTCAGACATTGATGTTGGCGATGAGGCCTTCGTTGAGGGCAAAATACTTTCCGTACAGACTATTTATAAACCAAGAAAAATGTTAGTTGCAAAAATCAGTAATGGCAGCTCCTTTTTTAATCTGAGATTATTTTATTTCCACCCAAATCAGTCAAAGCAATTTAGATCAGGTGCGCATATAAGATGCTTTGGCAAGACCTCATTAAGTAGATATGGTCTAGAGATGATTCATCCAGATTATCAAATCATGCAAAATATAACACCACTCTCAAAAACACTTAATCCTGTTTACAGAATAACAAAAGGCATAAGTCAGAATAAGATGAGAAGTTTAATTAAGTTGGCTATGGACGATTATAATTTTGAAGACGAAGAAATAGATCTCTCGAGATTTTATAACGATGAAAGTTTAACTATTAGAGAGGCATTAAATATTATTCATGCGCCAGATCCCACAATTCCTATTGATGAACTCACTCCAGGTGGTACTCATCCAGCAAGAGTAAAGCTATTAAAGGAGGAATTAATTGCATTTCAAATAGGAATGGTGTCAATAAAAAATAAACAAAAAACATCCAAAGCTTATGAATGCAAGAATAATGGAAAGTGGGAGAATGATTTTAAGCATACATTTCCTTTTGAATTAACAAATGCTCAAAAACGAGTATCTAGAGAAATTAATAATGACATTGCAGAAACTAGTCCTATGATGCGTCTAGTTCAAGGTGACGTAGGCTCTGGTAAGACGGCAGTAGCATTATTGAGTGCAACTAAAGCACTTGATTCAGGATATCAGGTAGTATTTATGGCCCCTACTACATTGCTTGCTCAACAGCACTTAGAAAGTATTAAAAATTATTTTCCGTCTCATCAAGATGAAATTGCTTTGCTTACAAGTGGATTAAGGAAAAAAGAGAGAGATGAGATTATTGAAAATATTTTCTCAGGAAGTATTAAATTTTTAGTGGGAACTCATGCTGTCTTACAAAATGATGTTAACTTTAAAGCTCTTGCAATGGTTATCATTGATGAGCAACACAGATTTGGCGTCAATCAGAGGCTAACACTAACAAGAAAAGCTGATAATGGGTTGAGTGCTCATCAATTAACTCTTACTGCAACACCTATTCCAAGGACTCTTTCCATGAGTATTTATGCAAACATGGATGTATCAGTGATAGATGAATTGCCACCGGGCAGATTGCCCATTGAAACATCCATGGTTGCTATTAGTGCAAGAGATAAACTTATTAAAAGAGTTGAGAAGGCAATAAAAAAAGATAGTCTAGTTTATTGGATTTGCCCATTAGTTGAAGAATCTGAAACTCTTGATTTGAGTTCAGTAAATGAACGGTTTGATACTTTAAAAGAATCTTTGGGTGAAAAGAATGTCGCGCTCATGCATGGAAAGCTCTCAAATGGTGAAAAAAAAGAAGCCATATATAAATTTAAGTCCGGCGAAATAAAAATTCTCATTTCAACAACTGTTATTGAAGTTGGGGTGGATGTTCCTGATGCAGATATAATGATTATTGAAAATGCAGAACGGTTTGGGCTAGCTCAATTACATCAATTAAGAGGAAGGGTGGGAAGAAGTTCTAAGGCAAGCTTCTGTATATTGCTGCATAAAGACAAATTAACTGAGTTATCGCAAGAAAGACTATCTGCATTGTGTGACTCAAATGATGGATTTGCAATTGCAGAAAAAGATCTTGAAATTAGAGGACCAGGAGAAATTCTTGGTTCTCAACAAACAGGTGTCTTGCCATTCCGTTATGCAAATCTTGTTAGAGACAATAAATATCTGACTGATACAAAGAATATTGCTGAACGCATTTATGATGCGGACAAAGAAAAGGCAAATCAACTCATGAAAAGGTGGATTTCAGGAATAATCAGTTATGCTAATGCTTGAAGGTTTAGTCCATTACTAAATTGAAAGCAGAGGGGCTATTACAAGACTTACTATTGCCATCACATTAATAAGAATGTTCATAGATGGTCCTGATGTATCTTTAAAAGGATCTCCTACAGTATCACCGACAACAGTTGCAGAATGGGTTTCAGACCCTTTGCCTCCTAAATTTCCTTTTTCAACATATTTTTTAGCATTATCCCAAGCTCCACCAGCATTAGCCATCATGAGAGCCAATGAAACACAACCAAGCAATCCTCCTGCCAACATCCCGCCTAAAGCTTGAGCTCCTAATCCAAACCCTACAATTGCAGGCATTGAAACGGCAATTATTCCAGGTAGCATCATTTTCTTGAGTGCTGCAGTTGTTGCAATTTCTACACACTTTTCTGAGTCAGGTTCAGCAGTGCCTTCCATCAATCCTGTAATCTCTTTGAATTGTCTTCTGATCTCATTGATCATTGCAAAAGCAGCATCACCAACAGCTGTCATAGTGATAGATGAGACAAGAAAAGGTATACATACACCTATAAACATTCCAACGAGGACAATTGGCTCGGTCAAAGCTAAGGAAAATTCTGGATTTTCTTTTGATACAACAGCAGAGAAAGCTGAAATAATTGCAAGAGCGGCCAATGCCGCAGCCCCAATTGCAAAGCCTTTCCCAATAGCAGCTGTTGTATTGCCTAATTCATCCAAAGAGTCTGTGATCTCTCTTACATCTTCACCCATACCTGACATCTCTGCAATCCCGCCAGCATTATCAGCTACGGGACCATATGCATCAATTGCCATCGTAATTCCAACTGTAGCAAGCATGCCTACAGCAGCTATACCTACACCATATACCCCAGAAAGCTGTGTGGAAATGAATATGATTCCAGCAAGAATAACTATTGGAATTACAACAGATTGCATCCCAACTGACAGTCCTGAGATCATTACAGTTGCTGAACCAGTTTCGCCGGATTCTGCAATCTTTCTAACCGGCTTACCACCTGTGTAATACTCAGTAATTAATCCAATGAGTACTCCTCCAACTGCTCCAGCAATTACACACCACCAAACGTTAGTATCTACGTTGTTGAAGGAGTCAACAATAAAATAAGCCATAGCAACAAATATAACTGGAGCCAAGAGAGTTCCTGATCTTAAAGCACTAGCAGGTGCCTTTGCAGATTGGAGTTTTACAATTAGAATTCCTAAAATTGATGCTATCAATCCACTGGATGATAAAGCAAGAGGTAGCATCATCATATCTTGATTATCCAATGTGTATGCAATTGCGATAGATGCAATCATAGCACCACAATAAGACTCAAATATATCTGATCCCATCCCTGCAACATCACCGACATTGTCACCAACATTGTCTGCAATCACCCCAGGATTTCTGGGATCATCTTCAGGTATGCCCGCCTCAATCTTTCCGACGAGATCAGCTCCAACGTCGGCACTTTTTGTAAAAATTCCACCGCCAACCCTTGAAAACAGGGCAACAACAGATGCTCCCATCCCAAAGCCTTCAAGTTTATGAGGATCAATGCCAGCAGGCACAAAAAAATAATATAAAGCTCCTAATCCAATTAAACCAAGAGAAGCAACACATAGGCCCATAATTGAACCACCATAAAAAGATACTGTAAGGGCAGCTGGAGCGCCATCTTTTTGAGCAGCAGTAGCTGTTCTAACATTTGCTTTAGTTGCAGCATACATACCTATAAATCCAGCAATAGATGAACATAAAGCTCCAACAATCACAGATATTGCTGTATATGGTCCAAGCCCTTCAGCCATCCAAACTAATCCAACCAAAACAATAATAAAGACAAACAAATATTTGTATTCTGTTTTCATGAAAGCTAGGGCGCCATAGTGAATTTGATCCCCAATTCTCTTGACCTTATCTTCTCCATCAGGATATTTCATAACTAGTAGGTAAATAACAAATGCAATAATGAGTCCTATGACTCCGAGAATCGGTGGTAATAATGTATTCATATTGATGATCTCCCTAGCGTGCAATTTTATCAAAATATCTTTGAAAAAACTTATTTATAAGTAAATTGATCTCTGTCTAAATTTCCTTCTGAGCTTGAAACAATACATGCGACTGTAGCATCTCCAGATATATTTACAGATGTTCTAAGCATGTCTAGTACTCTATCAACAGCTAGAATAATTCCTATAGCTTCTAAAGGTAGATTGAACTGTTGCAAAATTATTACCAAAGTAATTATACCTGCAGACGGAACTGCTGCTGTCCCTATAGAGGTCGCAACTGCTAACAAAACAATTTGTATGTATTGGAATAGAGTTAAATCTATTCCAGAGATTTGTGCAATAAAAACTGTAGCTAATCCTTGCATAATAGCAGTTCCATCCATATTGATAGTTGCGCCAACTGGCACTACAAAAGACGCAACATTTTTATTGACACCTAAATCCTGTGAAGTTGTTTTCAAGGTAACTGGTATAGTTGCAGCGCTCGAAGACGTCGAAAAAGCAAATAATATTGGCTCACGCATCTTCTTAAAAAATGTTAAAGGGCTTAATTTCGCGAAATATCTCAACAGTATCGAATAAGTAAATAAGGCATGGAATAACAATAGTGATATTAACAACAACACATAAACAAAAACATCCTGAAAAATATCTAAGCCATCAGCAATTACAAAACGACCTATTAAACAAAAAACTCCGATGGGTGCAAAAGTCATGATCATAATAACTAGTTGCATGAAGACTGTATTGAGCCTTTCGAAAGCATTACTAAAATTATCAGTTAAGTGATTAGTTTTATTGAGGGCAATACCAAAAATAATACTGAAGAATACTATTGCTAACATCTGGTTTTCTACAAAAGCTTGAAAAATATTTTTTGGGAAGATATTTACAATTGTGTCATACAAAGACTGTCCTTGTGGCAAAGACTCAATAGAGGATGGATACCCAGAAGAATAACCAGCACCGGGTTGAATAATTGATCCTACTAAAAGCGACATAGAAACAGCAATTGTGGTAGTAAATAAGTAAAGACCAACAGTTTTAATCGTAATAGAGCCAAGTGATCGCATGTCTGACAAAGATGAAATTCCAGATACCAAAGAGAAAAATACTAGTGGTACAACCATTAATTTTAATAAATTTAAAAAGATGTCTCCGCCAAGATTAAAGATATATTCTTGAATAAAGTTTTTAAATGTTGTTGGGAAAAAATTTGTGTAATAGAGAAAACTAGCTACCAAAAAACCTAGTAGCAAACCTAACAATATATTTCTTGTTAAGTTCTTTGGTGTTTCAATCATATTTCAACCATTTCGAAGTCTTCTTTTCCTACACCACAATCTGGGCATAGCCAGTCATCGGGTACATCTTCCCATCTTGTACCAGGCTCAATTCCATCATCTGGCCATCCTTCAGCCTCATCATAAATAAGACCACAAACAATACATTCCCACTTTTTCAATTCCATAGTTAGATCCAGTTATAAAAAAATTAAGAAAAATAAGCGAGTTATAATATCAGTTTAATTGGTTGAATTCATGCATCCTCAAATAATATCTAAATGGATTGATAAAGAAATGTTACTAAATGAAAACATTTCTGCAGAAATACTTAGTTGGCTGTTAGAGGAAAAATCAATAACGCAAAGGATTATGAAGGATTACAGTTTTTCTCTTGAACTAATCAGCTCTAAACAGGAAATAATTAGTAGTGAAGAAAAAGCATTTCTTGGAAATACTGAAGATAAAATTCAAGTACGGAGAGTTAAGCTACTTGCTAATGATAAAGAAATTGTAATTGCTAAAAGTTTAATTCCATCCTTAACTAGTAAGCATGGCTTTGATGGTCTATCAAATCTTGGTAAACAGCCTTTAGGTGATCTTATATTTCAAAGTCAAATTTTTGTTAGAACAAAAATATTTTTTGCAAAATTTAAATACAAAAATAGCTCATTTTGGGGGAGAATAACTATCTTTGATGTGAACAGTTATCCAATGACCATTATGGAAGTTTTTTTAATTGAGTAGAATTCTAAAAGGATTTATTAAGCTTGCAAGGCTAGATAGACCAATTGGTATTTGGTTAATCTTTTGGCAGGCACTTGCAACTCTATTAGCAACAACACAAGGTCAAGATTTTGCTAAAAATCTCTTTATTATAATTATTGGGAGCATAGTAGTCCGCTCACTAGGATGTGTAATAAATGATATTTTTGACAGAAATATCGACTCAAAGGTAGCTAGAACAAAAGATCGACCAATTGCTGCTGGACAAATAAGCGTTTATGAAGCGTTAATATTCTCTCTATTTCTATCATTAATAGCGATATTGATACTTATTAATACGAATTTTCAAACTATATTAATAAGTCTATGCTTTGGGTTGCTTATAGTTATTTATCCACTAATGAAGAGAATCTTTTGGGGTCCTCAAATCTTTCTCGGATTAGTGTTTAATCCTGCTTTGATTGTTTCCGCGATGAACAGTAATTTAAGTAAACTATCATTGCTACTTTACATAGCATTCTTTTTTTGGGTAGTTGCATATGATACCTATTATGGATTAGCAGATATTAATGATGATAAAAAGATAGGTGTAAATTCAACAGCAATTGCCTGGGGACATTGGTCAAAACTTGGCGTAATAATTTTACAGACTATTTTTCTTCTCTTGCTGGTTGCTTATGGAACGTTAATGGGTTTCACCAATATATGGTTTGTTGGCTTACTTGGAATAATTATATTTTTTTTATATCAAGCACTATCGGCTCAGAAAAATTTATTCATAAAAGCATTTAAAAATAATGGGCTAGTTGGAGCATTCATTTGCCTGTTGCTATTCTTTGAATTTATTATCAATGTATAACAATACTTCCGCTCAACAAATACTTTCGGCCAAAAATAATCCATTGAAAAATATTTCTTTATTAAATCCATTTGAGTGTATTGAGTATTTGGTTGCTTTAGAGAATAGTAATTGTGCTTCAAAAGAAACGGGATGGCAGCCAATGCATTTTTATAAATCCAAAAGAAACAAATCTGCATTCATTAATCTTTATAAAAAAAATAACAGTCATGGGGAATTTGTTTTTGACTACTCTTGGGCAGATGCGTTCATAAGAAATGGGTTGAGTTATTATCCAAAACTAGTTTCGGCTATTCCATTTACGCCATGCAAAAGTAAGAAAGTTTTTGGTGACGATGAAATATCAAATGAATTGATCGATGAAATAAAAAAGATGATGCATGATGAAAGCATTAATAGTTGGCATATCCTTTTTCCAGTTAATGAAGAAAGAAAGGTTTTTCTGAAACATGATTTCATTGAAAGGTTTGGTTATAGATTTGTTTGGCAAAATAAAAATTTTGTGGACTTCAAAGACTATTTAAGTATTTTTAAATCAAGGCAAAGAAAAAATATTATTAAAGAAAGAAATTCAGTTAGATCTGTCGGAATTGAATTTGATATCTTTGAGGCAGATGACATTTCATTAGAAACTTGGAGGATATTCTTCAATTTTTATCAAATCACTTATCATGAAAGAGGGCAAGCTCCATATCTTAATTTAGCTTTCTTTGAACAAATAGAGGCCTTTAAAACAAAGTTAAAGCCAGTACTATTCTTTGCAAGACTGAATGGTGAATATATAGGTGCAAGTCTCTGTTTTAAGGATAAAAAAACACTTTATGGAAGACATTGGGGTGCAACCAAGAATATAAGAAATTTACACTTTGAAGCATGTTATTATCAAGGAATCGAGTATTGCATTAAGCATGGCATTTCATCTTTTGATCCAGGCGTTCAAGGTGAGCATAAAATTAGGCGTGGCTTCGAACCTATCAAAACTTCATCATTACATTTCATTACAAGGAAGGACTTTTCGAATGCTATAAAAAATTTTTGTGTTGATGAAGAAAAACAAATTGATAGTTATTTAGTGGCATGTAAAAACTTTACTCCATTTAATAATCAAAATAAGATGTCATCGTGAAGACTGTATCAAAAACATCTCATTTTCTTAGCGTATGTTCAGCTAATTTTAAAAGACTGGAAAAGGTAATTGATTTAAAAACTTTGAATGATGTTGAAATCTTGCTGAACAGAGATTCCTCTAAAGCAAAATTTAAAATCATACAAAAATCTAATCATACACTTATTCTTGATGCATTATATGTATCACCAAATGAGATCTTAGAGTTTTCATTTAGGTTACATTTTTATATTGATGCTGAAATGGTTGAGGTCATTTCCTATCAAAATGAAAAACCAGTTCCATTTTTTATTAAGCGTCCAATGTCACAATCAGTAGATGAGAAGTTTCAACAAAATAGATTATTGACTGAATGGCTTGAGTATATTTTTGAAAATGGAATGAGTCCAAAGAAATATTTTGTTTAATGCTTGATGAATAAAGTTTTGTACCTTCATGGGTTTGCATCATCATCGGAATCTAATAAAGCCAAACTTTTCAGAAAAACAATTGATAAACAAAAATTTAACTATCAAAGCATTACTCCTGATTTACCAAATAATATTAGCGACGCTTTTAAGTTGATAGAAAATTTAATTATAGATAACAAACCAAGATTCATTATTGGTAGTTCCCTTGGTGGATTTTATAGTACATATTTTGCAGAAAAATTTAATTTAAAATCTATCTTATTAAATCCTGCAGTTTTGCCAGCTAATGGAATGAAAATATATCTTGGAGAAAATGAAAACTACTCAACAGGAGAGAGATTTGAATTTACGAATCAAGATGTTCAGGTTTTAAAAAAATTTGAAAGTAAAATAAAACAAATATCATTCCCTGAAAATCATTTTGTTTTTCTTGAATCTGGTGATGAAGTGCTCAATTACCTTGATGCTGTAAATTATTATTGTGGATCATCAATCAACGTTTTTTTTGGTGGAAACCATTCACTTGAAATGTTTGAGGATAATATGCATCAAGTAATTAAGATACTTCAATCTTGATGCCACAAATTATTTCAGCATTATTTAATATCCATAATAATCGAAATTATTCATCAGGAACATTTGAGGATACTACCTAAACAGCAATAATATAGATACTTGAATAATTTTGCACACATATTGTGCAATTTGTATCATTTTGCACTAATATAATACTTTAAATGTTCATTATAAGTGCAAAATACGTGGCATAATTTTTGCATGAAAATAAGTAGATATTTTAAATAGGAGAACTTATGAATACATTTGAATATATATGGTTAGATGGCTATGAGCCAGAACCTTTCTTACGGAGTAAAGTAAAGGCTACTGAAGATGACACTCCACCAGATTGGTCTTTTGATGGATCGTCCACACTTCAAGCAGAAGGTGGTAGCTCTGATTGTCTGTTATTGCCTGTGCAGACTTATCAAAATCCAGATGGACATGATCTTGTAATGACTGAAGTTCAAGCAGCAGATCATACCACTCACCCATCAAACTTTCGTGCAGCTGCAGCAGAAGTTGTAACTGATGAATGGTGGTTTGGTTTTGAGCAAGAATTCTTTTTCACTGATCCCAAAACTGGTGAGCCGCTTGGTTGGGAAGATGGTACTCCTAGAGAACAAGGCGAATACTACTGTGGTGTTGGTGCAAGTAATGTCGTTGGTAGGGAAATATCAGATGCTCATTTGATGGCTTGTCTAGATCTTGGTATTACTCTTACTGGAACCAATGCTGAAGTAGCATTGGGTCAATGGGAATATCAATGTTTTGGCAAAGGTATTAAGGCTGCTGATGATCTTTGGGTAAGCAGATATTTACTTTACAAAATTGCTGAAGAATTTGGTGTAGGAGTAAATCTTCATCCAAAACCAAAAACTGGCGACTGGAATGGCTCAGGAATGCATACTAATTTTTCAAATGAAGCTATGAGATCTCAAGGTTCTGAGGAGCTCTTTAATTCATACTGTGACAAATTAGGTGCTGTTCATGAAGAAGGGATTTCAGTTTATGGTTCTGATAATGATATGAGATTGACGGGTCTGCATGAAACTCAAAAAATTACAGAGTTTTCATATGGTGTAAGTGATAGAGGAGCTAGTATTCGTATACCCGTTTATACCGTTGAGCATGACTGGAATGGATATCTTGAAGATAGGCGTCCAGCTTCAAACGCTAATCCTTACAGAATATTGTCCCACATAGTTGGAACACTTTCAGACTAATATTTTAAAGGCAGCCTAATTAGGGCTGCCTTTTTTTATGTTTGAATTATGGACTCAAATTTTCTTAAAGCATTCAACGAACTTGCAACAGAAATATTGCTTGTGGATGATGATTTAAGGATTTTAACTATGAATGATGCAGCAGCATCAAATGGGTGGAACTTTGAAAATTCTATCGACCTTAATTCACTATCAAAAATTATTAATAAACAAGAATTGGATGAAAGTAAGTTAACTGAACTAAAAGACGTTTTTGATAAAGAGACATATGAAAAACTTTACGATCTTAAAGAGCTTGCAGTAACAAATGCGTCTTCCATCACACAAAGGGACTTTTTGCTAACTTTTGTAGACAATAATAAAAAAACTATTGATATTACAATCTCACGATCAAGTGAGTTTGACATATTTATTTTTGAAATATTTCAAGTTGATAGTCTTAACATGATAATCGATTCAACAAGATCGTTTTCATATCAAAAAATTGCAGCTGGTCTGGCAAGGTCATTAGCACATGAAGTAAAGAATCCACTTTCTGGAATAAAAGGCAGTGCGCAGATATTGAAAAAGAAATACTCAGATGACTTTTCTAAAAAGTTTTTAAAAATAATAGTAGATGAAACCGACAGACTTAATGAGATTGTTACTAAAATTTTAACACCCGCAAAAAAACCGGACCTAAATAATTTTAATTTACATGAAGCATTAGAAAGGGTTCTTAACTTAATTGGTGTAGATGAATTAAAGAATATTGAGCTAATTAAAAGCTATGATCCGAGCATTCCTGACCTTTATGGGGATAAAAACTTATTCATTCAAGCTGTATTAAATATTGTGCAGAATGCGATCCAAGCTATGACAATAAAACTTGATAATCCAATTCTAAAGATATCAACTGGCATATCATTTAGGCAACCGATTAATGGCAAAGTTTACTCAACGCTTGCACAAATCTGTATCGAAGATAACGGTCCTGGCATCGATGAATCAATCCGAGATCAAATTTTCTTTCCAATGGTTTCTTCAAAAGATTCAGGTTCAGGATTGGGGCTATCGATTTCTCAAGACATCATAAGAGTGCATGGTGGTTCAATCAGCTTTTCAAGGAAAGATGCATTTACAAAGTTCTCAATTTTAATACCTATCAATGAGTCAATGCTAATTGGAACTGCAAATGCCTGAGGTATGGGTTGTAGATGATGACGAGTCAATCAGGCTTATCTTAGAGGAATCGTTAAAATCTGATGGTCTTGAAGTTAAATCTTTTGCAAGAGCAGAAGATATAATTTCTGATCTTGAAAATAGATGCCCTGATCTAGTAATTTCTGATATAAAAATGCCAGGGGTGAATGGCTATGATCTGCTTAAACATCTCCAAAATAATTATGAAGATATACCTGTGATCATTATGACAGCTTTTACTGATTTTCAGTCTGCAATTGATGCTTATGGTAGCGGTGCATTTGAGTATCTCCCAAAACCATTTGATCTTGAAGAAGCAACAACTATAGTTCAGAGAGCACTTGATAAATCAGATCTTGAAAAGCCAACTAAAATTTCAAAGACAGATATCATTGGATCTGCACCATCAATGCAAAATGTATTTAGATCAATTGGAAAGCTTTCCAATACAAATGCTACAGTCCTTATCCAAGGTGAATCTGGTACTGGAAAAGAGTTAGTTGCTAAATCTTTACATAAAAATAGTCCACGAAACGATATGCCATTAATTGCTCTGAATATGGCTGATATTCCAAAAGAATTGATTGAGAGTGAACTCTTTGGCCATGAAAAAGGTTCATTTACAGGTGCAGTTGATCAAAGAATTGGGAGATTTGAGCAAGCAAATGGCGGAACTCTTTTTTTAGATGAGATTGGTGACATGCCTTTAGAGACTCAAACAAGGCTATTAAGAGTATTATCAAATAAAGAGTTTTATAGAGTTGGTGGAGATAAGCCTATAAAAGTTGATGTGAGGATATTAACGGCTACACATCAAAATCTGGAAAATTTGGTAACAAAAGGAACCTTCAGGGAAGATCTATTTTACAGATTGAATGTTATTAGAATTGAAGTGCCACCACTTAGGAAAAGATTAGATGATATCAGTGATTTATCAACTGCATTTTTAAAGGCTCATTCTGATGCGCTTGTTGAACCACTTAAAATTTTGTCAAATGATGCCCTCAAAAAGCTTAAAGAATTCGATTGGCCTGGAAATGTTAGACAACTTGAGAATGTTTGTTATTGGTTAACACTCATGGCGCCATCTCAAAATATTGGGGTTAATGATTTGCCATCCGAGGTTCTTGAAAATAAATCGACTATAAAACCAACATCGGATTGGACCTCCGGTTTTAAATCATGGCTTGAGGACCTTCATGAGAATTACTCTGATAACCTTCTTAAACGCATTGAACCCGAAATTGACAAAGCCATGATTGAGTTTGCATTAGATAAGTCCTCTGGAAAAAAACAAGATGCTGCTAAAATGTTAGGTCTTGGAAGAAATACACTAGCTAAAAAGTTAAAAAATCTTGATATTTCAGACTAGGGGCAATCCCTCTTCTTGCCATTTAGAAATTCCACCCTTTAAGATGCTTATATTTGCAAAACCAAATTTCTTAAGTTTTTCCCCAGAAATAGCAGCATTTCTACCCATACCGCATACCATGATTATCGCTTTATCTTTGTATGGAAGTAACTCCTCATAACGTTTGTCAAAATCTTTATATGGGATACTTAAAGAACCCGTTATTGATCCTGAATCAAACTCCTCTTTAGACCTAAGGTCCACAATCATTGCGTCCTCTTTGTTAACCATAGTTGTCAAATTATGTGGCTCAATGCGTGCACCTCCTCGTCTCGACTCAGAAAAAAACCATAAGAATATACTCGCTATGAGTGGGACAGAATAATACCAATGATCAATTAGGAATAAGTTAAATTCAAGCATGAAAGTATTATGACTTAATATATACTTATTTTGTAATTAGCATGAAAGAATTCAATCATTTAGTTTTAGTAAGGCATGGCCAAAGTGAATGGAATGCAAAGAATTTATTTACAGGATGGAAGGATCCAGATTTAACAAAACTTGGAATAGATGAAGCTGAAAAAGGAGGTGAGCTCTTAATTGAAAAACAAATCTCTTTTGATGTTTTATATACATCTGTCCTGATAAGATCAATTAATACTGCGCAAATTATTTTAGAGAAAATTGGGCAGGAACAAATTCCAACTTTTAGAGATGAAGCTCTCAATGAAAGAAATTATGGTCATTTGGCTGGATTAAATAAAGATGATGCAAGAAAGAAGTGGGGAGAAGAACAAGTACATATCTGGAGAAGGTCATTCGATGTGCCTCCACCTGGGGGAGAAAGTCTTAAAAATACTGGAGAGCGAGTTATGCCCTACTACAAAAAAGAGATTGCTCCGAAAATAGCTGCTGGTAAAAATGTGCTAGTTGTTGCCCATGGAAATTCTTTAAGATCATTAATCAAAGAAATAGATAAAATTAGTGACCAAGAAATAGTGAAATTAGAAATACCTACTGGAGCACCAATTATTTATAGATATAGCAAAGATGAGCAAGCCTTCATTAAAGATTAAAACAAATAGTAATTTTTCAGATTCAATTGTTGAATGGTACAAGATATATGGGAGACATGATTTACCTTGGAGAAATTCTGTTACTCCTTATAAGGTTTGGATTTCAGAAATTATGCTGCAACAAACACAAGTTAAAACAGCTATCCCATATTTTAAAAAATTTGTAAGAAAATTCCCTACTCTGAGAAGCCTTAAAAATGCATCTGAGGATGAGATTTTATCATTATGGTCAGGATTAGGGTTTTATAAAAGAGCTCGTAATATTTTTGCTGCAAAAGAGATCATTTTTGATCAATTTAATGGGAAGTTTCCAACAACCTTCGAAAAAATTATAAAGTTGCCTGGTATTGGAAGATCAACTGCAGGTGCGATTTTATCAATAGCCTTCAATAATGGCACTCCAATTCTTGATGGCAATGTTAAAAGAATCATCGTGAGGCACTTTGATTTGCCTGAGAACACTAAAGATAAGGAGTTATGGAATTACTCAGGGATAATGCTCAGTAAAAATGATCCATTTATTTATACTCAAGGCATAATGGATGTGGGTGCTATGATCTGTAGACCAATTGATGTTAGTTGTAATGACTGTCCAGTAAGCTCTACATGCCTGCAAGCATTTAAACCTAAAATCAAACTAAGAAATAATGTTAAGGCAGTCAAGCCAGTAATTGAAATGAATTTATTGCTTTGTCGTCATGATAATGAACTGTTATTAAAGAAGATTGATGATCAAGAAATCTGGCGAGGTCTTTGGATACCTCTTGAAAAAAGCGTTATATCAAAAAAAATTATTACTAATAAAACTAAATTGACAAAAATTGAGCATCACCTGACACATAGATTTTTAAAAATAAATTTGTATGAAACTCATGTTAAGAGTAAATTTAAACCAAGATCAAATGAAGAATCTAAGTGGATACATATAAAAAAAATAAAGAAGTTTGCAATACCTGCACCAATTAGAGCATATTTAGAAAATGGCTAAATTAATTTTTTGCAAAAAATTACAGAAAGAGCTGCCTGCTCTTGAAATACCTCCTATGCCTGGTCCAAAAGGCTTAGAACTAATGGAAACTATTTCTGCAGAGGCATGGGAAGCCTGGAAAACTCATCAGGTTACTCTTATAAATGAAAAGAGACTTGATTCATCAAAACCTGAAGACAGAAAATGGATTGTAGATCAGATGGAAAAATTCTTTAACAATGAAGACTATGAGAAGCCTGAGGGTTTTAAACCCCTGGAATAACTATTGACTTAAATACAAATCAACACTAATCTCTTTATCCCTAATGCCCAGATAGCTCAGTCGGTAGAGCAAAGGACTGAAAATCCTTGTGTCGGTGGTTCGATTCCACCTCTGGGCACCATTTCTTAAAGGTTTCTTGGATATAGTAATTTTCTATAATATTAAAAAGTCATCAAGAAGTCATCATAATTAGCCCAAATACTAATAGAACATAGATATAATAAGGGTTTAAAATCGCCATGTTTTATTTTGGTTGTTGAAATAGAGGTAGTTTTAGACTACCCGTAGGCAGGAACGCCACCCCACACCCACCGGTATATATATCTAGTGGTCGAATATTTTTAGGTTATTTTGAGTCGTTAACTAGAATAGATTATTATTAATTAATGAAAAACATCCTCCTCGCATTGATGGTCTTTGGAATTGTTGGTTGCTCTAAAGAGATTCCTTTTGAACAACTAGTTGAAAGAAACGGAGTAAACTATCAAATTAATTCACAAACCCCGTTTAGTGGCAAAGCAGTTATTTACCATGAAAATGGTCAGTTAAAAGTAAAGATAATATTTAAAGATGGAAAAAAAGAAGGAACTCAGGAAGATTACTTTGAGAACGGTCAATTAAAGTGGATGTCAAATTTTAAAAATGGAAAAGAAGATGGACTTACTGTGCGTTTTGCTGAGGATGGTCAATCAATTTTGGTCGTCCGGTGTTATAGCGAGGGTAAAATCGTAGAAATGTCCTATTGCAACAAATGAAAAACATCCTCCTCACATTGATGGTCTTTGGAAGCTTTGGCGTCAATAGCTAATGGCTCTTTATACCTTTGTTGGAATTTTCTGTTCTTTTATAGCTGTTGATATAACTAAGTCTTTAATTTCAAAAAAGGCTTCGGGCTTTTTCTATTTTTTAAATCTTTTAGCAGTAGCATCCTTATCTATAGTCTTGGCAAATCTTTTAGGATTGGCTTGGCTAATGCTTTACTCAGAATTTTTTGTTAAAGCTTGGTTCCCTGAGATGTATCAGTTTGGTCAAATGCTCATAGCTTTTCTAGGAGCCTCAATCTGGATGAGTATATTTTTTGTTCCTTTGTTTCACTACATGCACATCAAGGATAAAGTTCAATATAAGAAATGGATTTACTCAGCTTTCCTAATAGTTATTATCGCTTTACCTTTATCGTTTGCTTTTCAAAATGGTAAAAGTGCAGAGAATAATTTACCTTCAGATAGTAACAATTTATCTTTTGATGCTATCTGCTTCACTGGCATTGAAAACATGTATTTATTGGCTGCTGTCTATCAAGACTCTATTGTAACTTATTACTTCTTTAGAAAAGATAATAAAATAGAAAATGATGTATATATTGGGTCAAGAACATCTCACTATGAAAACGTTAAAGTGATAGTGGATAAAGACAATAATCTCACTTTTGCCTCTGGACAGAACACTTATGAAAACCAGAATTTTGAATTGGCAAAAAAAAGGGAAGCTATATTTTATGAAAGCAGTAATGAATTTATAAAATTAAATGGAAAGTGCGTTTTAGACAATGATGGTGATTATTCAGATGAAGTTGCTGTTGCCAGATTTCTTAAATCACAAGATAGGACAAATAAATGAAAAAACTATTACTAATAACTTTACTCTTCTTGATAACACCTTATGCAAAGGCAAACATGGATAATATTTGTTTTATTTTTTACCGTATCAATATGAGTGTTCAGATTGAAAAGAATTGTGAGAGAAACAATATTCTTCAAATATATGATGTTCCAAAGGATAGATTAATTACTACAATTTCTCTTTATTGTAGGCAGGACAGAGAAATAAATTATCTTCTTCATACTTCAAGACCAGTCTATAGGCTTTCTTGTGTTCTGTATGACAACAAACCAAGAAAGCGAATAGATATCATTAACGATGTGTAGCAGATACACAGTTCGAGATACTCAAGCAGTTCAGCGTGAATACGGTGCAGTTATTAAACCTTCCTACAATGTAGCTCCTTCTCAAGATGTTGTTGTGGTGACAGACAAAGCTGAAACAATGAAATGGCATTACTCTCCAACATGGGCTAAAGAACCAATGAACCTAATCAATGCTAGGTCTGAAACACTTCGAGAAAAGCCTAGCTTTAAGATGGCTGAAAGATGTTTAATTGTTGCTGATGGTTGGTATGAATGGTTAAGGGAAGGTGAGAGTAAAGAACCATATTTCTTTCATATGAGTAACAAGGTTTTTAACTTTGCAGGTATCTATACTGAGTATCAAGGAGTCAAAGGTTGTGCAATTATCACTAAAGAAGCTAATGAGAAGCTCTCTAAGATACATCATAGAATGCCAGTCATGTTGAAACACAATGAAGGAAGAGATTGGCTAAAGGGTAAAGATGTTTATAGCTCATCTCTATCTGAACGAGTTGAATACTATCCAGTGGATAAGATAGTGAACTCTCCTAGAAACAATGATGAGAGGTGTGTTGAAGAAATCAAACTGGTTTAACTAATCTTAAAGTGTTACAAAGTTTGACAAATACTTAAAAAATTAGTATCCTGAGCGAAGCTCTTAGAGCTAATCTCAGAGTTTTAAAATTATAACTGAATAATCGACTCCAACCCACTTTAAAGCGTTCAATACAGAGCCTCTCAGAGCTTCCTATGGGTATGTTTATGAGTCATTGTTGGTGTATTATCTTAATGCATGGGACTATTTATTTTTGTGATTGGTGTTTCTCTTCTAATCTATGGCTATTTTTATTTTGATGAAACTGAACATAATATAAATTTAAAAAAACGTTTAGAGAATATTGAAATACTCTATGGGAAAAAATTTTCAGATAACATCAGATGTCAACATTTTCACAATATTAATACTTGTAATTATGCTTTGCTTGATGTCTTAACCACTAAAGATTTTTTTAAGCTTGAAGAGGACCTTAGGGATGGCTTAATTTCGGACTGTGTTTCTTTAGAAGACTATTCGAGAGAAGGCGAGCAAAATAATGAACAAAAAAGAAGGTATTTGATTTCAGGAAGTGTAATTTTTGTGTTTTCAATCACTTTTTTTACACCATTAGGATACTTATAACATGACTATAATTTATTACTTCATCTTCTTCTTTGTCTACATGACGCTAGGCGTAGCTATTTTAGAATTTCTTTTTTGGTCAATTGAAAAATCGTTTAACTACTTAAAAGAATATTTTTTCCCAACTCCCCAACTACCCGATGAAATCATCGATGCAATTGAACAGGAAGCTCATGACTTTGTTTGGAATATGCATAGAGTGGGAGATGAACCAAACTTTGGAGAGTATATGCAAGTTGTACATTATCTTTATTACAAGAAATATGATGAGTATTTTCTTAAGTGATAAGTAGGTTTCTTGACCAAATAAGAATTGATTTTACTTTGGGAGATTTATACCTAAATTTCTTATTAATCTCTATTTCTATTTTGTCAGGCATTATTGTCTTCCTTTTAACAAGCAAACTTTATTCTAGAATATTTGATTGGTTGGATGATATTCCTTTTGGTGCTCTATTTTTTATACCACTGGTTCTTATAGGTATTGCTCTTTGGTTATTTATTACATATGTTTTGATTAGCATAGTAGTTTTATTAGGTTTAAATTAAGATGAAATTAGCATGAGTAAAATTGTTTCAAGAGCAGACTTCCTTGTTAAAAAAATACTGTGGACTAAGTCAGAACTTAGAGCAGAAAAAGATATTGCAAAGCGAGAAAAAGTATTTGAGCATCAAGACAAATTGGTTGAGTGTCTTCATGCTGAGTCAGACAAAGCCTATGAAAGCAAAGACTTAGATAGGATGAAAGCGATGGTTGAAAAGCTTCAGGCTATTTTGAAATGAAAAACATCCTCCTCACATTGATGGTCTTTGGAATTGTTGGTTGTAATACCATCCCAAAATATCCCCCTGAGGAACAAATGATTTTTATAGATAGTCTTAAGGTTGATGGATGGAAACAATCAAAAAATATTTACGGAAACAACGCCAAAGCATGGACCATAAAAGACAATTCTAGATGGTCTAGGTTTTATGCTGAAAAAAAAATTGGTGAAAAACGTGTCGCAATTAAGACTGATGGTCAATGGTATATAGGCACTGTTAGTCCAGAATGGGCTGAGGGTCAATTTCTTATGAGTTTCTCTGCTGGGAGAGATTTTGATTTAGATTATAACAAAGGCGAATTTTTTTATTGGCAGTCACATGACTTTCCTCTTTTAACAGCTCTCGAGACAGCATGCAAAAATTTTTATGGTTTAGAAGAAATTGATAAAGATGTAACTCAGCCATTAAATAGTGATGGGGTTTTTATTTATCCACCTATCATTACGGCATCTTGTCTATCCAAAGCTGAAGTCAAACAAAAACAAATGGATAGATACACAACTAAATGTAAAAATTATGGATTTAAAGATGGAACTGACGCTCTAAACTTCTGTGTTATGCAACAAATTCAAAACACTGAAAATACTATTCGTTCAATTTCTCAAAAAATTAAAGATAAAGCATTAAAACAAAATATAGATTCAAAAAAATTATTTAATTTGGATGCCTTGATGCTTGGGTTAGAGGTTTTAAATCCTACCGCAGAAAAAACACAAACACCCTCTATACAACAGCAAAATATACCTACGGTTACAGGTCAAAACTATAGTTTTGTAACAACTGTTCCATCTAATCAAAATTGTCCAATTACTGCATCGTTACTTATAAAACAAGAAGTAAACAGAGGGAATAGGATTTGTTATTACCAATGAAAAACATATTTTATCTATCAGCAGTTTTGTTATCAGTAAGTTTATGGTCTAAACCAGTATTGAATTTAGAATGCGTTCATGAGTCTGGATACGAGAGAGTTAGTGTTTTCAATGTAAAAATTGATTTTGATAAAAATATTGTTAATGGGTTATTGGGTGTATATGGGTGTTGTGGTTATTTTAGATGGATGGAATTGAAGCTTGTAGAAGAAACAGATAACAGCTACCACATTCATCAAGAGCCTGTTGATAATGAGAAAATTATCTTTAAGTACAATATTCAAATGAGATGGGTTTTAAACAGGAGCACAGGCAAACTGATAGGTGAAGAATGGAACGATAGATATGGATGGGAGTCCAGTGTTGAGCCCTATGAAAGAACTCGTATCATTGCAAATTGTTCAAAGGTAAATAGTGAGAAGCTTTTTTAGGGTTATTTATTAATGAAACTAGACCCAACAATCATTGGAGCATTAATCATTGGAGCTTCAATTATTCTTGGAGCATTTGTCTACCAATACTATTCTGATTACAACGTATGCTTGCGAGAACATACGAAGGCATGGGAACGTACAAGTTTTAGAGGAGCTTCAATAGAAAACGCTTTAAGGTCATGTAAAGATATTAAAAGATAGAACGATAAAGCTTTTTGTTCAAAGCAGTGCCTTTCATAATCATTTCAGCTATAGCTTAGGGTATTTTTCTATCTATTAATCGACCAATTGCATTCAGCTTCTCTGAAATTTCATCAAGCTTTTCTATCTGAACATCCAACAGATTATTTGTTTCATTAAAAGCTTCTGTCATCCTTTGACCAACAATCAACAAAAGAATGAAAGTCAGTATAAGTACAAACAATATCCCAAGCATTAAGTATTCGTATTCCATAATATTTTCAAATTATAACTGCTTAACATTGAGTTATCCCAAGTTCTTGGTCAATCCAACTAATGATTTTGTTCATGTCTTTGTGGTCGTAATACTCTCCTTTCTTGGTTTGAAATACGGTCTTTAATTTACTTTCGAGTGATTGAAGTTCTGCTTTGCTTAAAGCAGTATCCCAAGTCTTCTCAATGTTAAAGTGTCGTGTATCACATTTATGACATTTGTAAGTTCCCCGATAATCGCTAATTCTTCCTTTTAAGTTTTGAGTGATACCAACCTTTATCATTGAGCTATCAACTGAAAAAGAATTAGGTACGTGCCTTCTAGATAACATAGGAGTCAACATATCGAAACTGAATACATACATTGAGTTCATAAGTTTTTTATTTGGTTCATCAAGGAGTATTTCTCATAGACCTCGTGATAGCCTGTTGAATACATAAATTCCTTAATCATAGGAATGTGTTTCTTTTCAGCTATCAGCTCATCATGAACAGTTAAAACAGGTATGTCGTGGCTTTCGAAAAACTCATAAGCTATCTGAAAGATAAGATTGGCTTCTACCCATTGGATTATTTGTCCTGCTAATTTACCTTTGTAAAAGTAATCCTTGATTGATTGGTGTTTGTCTTCTAACAAATTCATTATCTGAAGATTAGTTAGATTGCATTTTTTTCTAGCTCTTGCAGTAAAAATATCTGCTTCGTTATCAATCCATTCATTAAATAACTTACTAACAGAACTTTTGCTTTTGACATTGAGCATGAGCTGTATCATTTGTTTGTTTAAGTTTCTGTGAACTGAAGGGGCTGTTATGTATGCATCTTCTTGTTCTCTATTATCGTCTTTCAGCTCTTGATAAGTCTCTTGCTGATACCAGTTATTTGTTTCTTGCTTGTAGCAAAGATTAATGTGAGATGCTGGAAAGTCTGCTGTTCCAGTTTCATTTCTATTGATAAGGATTGTTGGTCTATCGTTTTTCCCAGTATTCTGCCAATAACCTCCACTTCTTCCACCAAAGGCAAAGTTTGGATTAGCCAATTCTATAAAAAGCTTTTCAAAGTCTTTGGCTACATTCGTATCTTCAGACCAAGTTTTATAATTCCTATAAAGACGTATTCTTTCTCCTCCTTTACCATAAACAATCATGTCTTTATTTTTTTCTAAAAGACTTACATCTACTTTTTCTTTACTTGTCCAAAGAATGATTTCTTGGTCATTCAAATACCAAAAATAATTACGCATGATGTAATCAATATGCTTGGTATATTTATTATCCCGGTAAGGAATTAAGTTTGTTTTATTGGTATGGTCTCTTAGTCTGACAATGTTACTAGGACCTTCATAAACACTTTCATTGTTAAAGCCAAAATCAAGTGCAAGTTTCAAAGCCTTTGCAGTTACATTGAAGCTTGATGTAAGTTTAGGATTGTTATTCTTTGTTCTTGGAGGAGCTTTAAATCCTATAAGTATCTTTGCTTTAACCAAGTTATCTATTACTGCAATCAATGAAGAATAACTTATGTTATGAGGATTGAAGGGAAAGGGAAGATTTTTAGTTTTGTCTCTCGAATAAAAGAATATACCTTTGTCGTCTCTATGATATTTTGCAATATTACAAAATAATAAATGCAAAGCATCTAGTTGTTTTTTATTCCAGGTTCTATTGTCCTTACCAAAGTTAATATCTTTAGCTAATGGATGTGTCCTTAAATCTTCTTTAGTTACTGTTTCAAAAGCAAATAAATGAAAGTCAATATAAGGCATCAAAAGAGTCTAAACTATTTACTGCCTATAGGGAAGAACCTGTAAAGATAATATCTAATTATTTATATTCTTTTAACCATTCTTTTTAAAACCCTCTAAAGCCCTGTAAAGTACTGATTTTATAGGGAATATACAACTAAATGTTATGTATTAATTACTGATTCATTAATACAAATACTAAATTGTTTTGTTAACTAGTTAATAACTCAATCAATGGTAGCCCCATCGATTGTAATAAAACCATCGCAGTAAATCCTGCTCCCCAAAATAAAGGTATTAAAAGGTATTCATCATCACTATCTTTTTCTCTTTTACGTTCTTTTATCGCATCTTTGGGATAGATTTCAGAGTATTTATGTAATTTGGGTAAAAGTAAATTATTTTGTGTTATCAACTTACTAAAAGCCTTAACTAAGTACACAAAGAAAAATATTACAGCCCCAAGTAAACTTGGTATGAAAAAAAAATATAACAATAAACCTTCTAACCACTCAGGCATTTTTTTATCTTAACCTATCAACCAAAGACATAGAACAACAAGAGTTAATTCAGAAAACAACCAATGCCACGCTAAGTTATCCTTCATATCTTCTCCATTAACCAACCTGCATCTTTTAGTCTTTTACTAGGCTTCCATCCTAAGTCAGTTGAACCAAGTCCTTCAAAATCTTTTTCATATCTTCCCAACAAATACATTCGAGAAGTTTTGAAATCCATCTTGCTAGGTTTACCTTCATCAAACTCCGGACTATATAAGTTTGTATTTCCTGCATACCAATAAACCATCATCTCTTGAAGTGCTTTGTTTGATTCTTGATTGTAATAATGAGAAACAGCATTTAGATTTCCACGTTTGTATTCAACACTTGCTTGAACATATCCTTCAGTTACATCTCGCTTTGAATGGTTCAATAAGATATTTAAATCTTCATTAGACAATCCCAGTTCCCTTGTTGCTGTTGAAAAGGTTCTTCTGAAATCGTGGGAGCTTAGATTAAAGTTTAGGTCTAATTCAGATTGTATTTTGCTGAAAGCCTTATCAGGACTAGTGATATGACCATCTCCTCTTGGGCTTTGAAAGACCCACATGGGATGCTTATTGGTAGATTTAGTGCTACCTTTCATACGATACCTGTAATCTAGCATCAAAAATAAGAGGTCTGTCATAGGAACTACATCAACTCTATCCCGTTTTGTTTTCTCTAAAGTGATTGTTCCTTTAATAAAGTCCACGTTGCTCCATTTAAGAGAAGCTGATTCTTGTCTACGCTTCCCGGTCAGTAGGGTAAATAGAAGATAATCACGCATTACTGGAGTTAGCTGTCCTCGTTTCCTTGCTTTGCCATGTTGAGGTGCAACTTTTAAAAAAGCTTGGAAGAACTCATACATATCATCTTTAGGAATATGCGTAGTTTTAATGTTGATTGGTGGTAATTCTCCTACTAATTCTTTGGCATGAATGAATGGATTTTCTAAGATGTATCTCTTTGCTACCGCTTGTTGCATTAGCTTTCTAGCGTATATAAACGCTGTTCTATCGCTACTTTGATAAGGGCAACTGTGCCACCAGTCCATTATGATTTCTGTTGTTAGTTCAGTTACTGGTATCTTTAAAAGACTAGGCATCCTATTCTTCATACGCCTAACGTAATCATCTCTAGTGTTTTCTTTTAAACGTTTATTGTCTTGAAAGTAATCGTTAGCTAAATCAAGCAGAGTTTTATTTTTAGAAGCTTCCTGTTTGATTACTGTCTTTGGATTAGTCCCTTCGTATCGTATCTCGTGAATTACTTCCCTAGCTTTTAATTTAGCTTTTTCAAAATCCCAATGAGAACAAGCACCAATGGTATATGGAATTTGTTTTCCAACTCCTCCTTTACGTGCATAACATCCATAGGAACTCTTGCCACTTGTATAAACTCTAATCCAAAATCCTTCTAGCTTCTTATCACGAACATAAAAGTCTTTTGATTTGGGCTTATATTTCTTCCAAGAACTCTTGTTTAATGAAGCAGACTCATTAAAGGAGATTCTTTTTTTTGCTATGTTTTGCTCAGAAGTCATCAATACGCCACCATCTATAGATGATTATACCTCTAAGTCATCATTAAGTCATCACGTTTTTTGCCTTATAAAGCCCGTAATTACTGTATTTATACAATAGATGTAAGGACTGAAAATCCTTGTGTCGGTGGTTCGATTCCACCTCTGGGCACCATTCTAAACATCATTATTCTTTTTGTTCTTCTTTTCGGTTTTTTTCAGATCCTCGACTAGTAAAATTAACAGTACGATGATCGCGAAGGGTGAGGAATATCGTAAGTTCTCCCAATCTGAAAACGGATATGCGAGGCCATCAAAAAAATCATGTGCAATATCCCAGGTTACCAACAAACCGATAATGCACAATGCAACAAAGTAGATCTTAGATTTATTTATCATTTTTAAGTATCTTAAGGGGGTCCAATTCATAATTGAAGCTGCATATGGTGCCCGAAGATAAAGAAAGTGGACCCATCAATGATTAATGGGTCCAAATAGAGGGAAACTTAAAAGCTTAAATTAAATCTAATTCCGTAATTTCTTCCTGGAAGAGGAACTTCATTCTTTACAAAAGATGCATGGTTTCTTGCAACTTCATCAAGCATGTTTTTTCCAAAAATTGATAAGGTAAATTCACCCCGTTGAAGATCAAATGTCTTTGTTAATTTAAAATTTAACATTTGATAGCCATCAGTGGCTGTTTCACCAAGAGCAGTACTATTTTGCTTGTCAACATCCTTCAGATTAAGAACAAGCTTTATATCAGCATTGGAATACTCGGCACTATAAATATTTCTTGCTGGAGTAAGACGTGGAATGTTATTACCATTGCTTAGCTCGCCTGATATATCATCTCTTCCAAATGAAAGTTTTAAAGCTCCAGACCCAAAATCAAAAACGTTACCAATTTCAATCTCGTATCCGTCCATCTCAGCATCCTGTTGAAGGTAATTAGCTAAGATTAATCCACCATGATCATCATGATGCTCCTCATGCTCTTCGTCGTGCTCTTCATGCTCTTCTTCAGTTTCATCTTGTAAGTAAATATAGTTATCTATATCGTTTCTAAAAACTGTGGCGGTTGCATAAAAGCTACCATTTTTAAAGTTTAGAGTTACATCTAAATTATTTGAGGTTTCTGCATTGAGATTAACATTTCCGACCTCAAATCTACCCGTGGCTAAATGTGCGCCATTCATAAACATTTCAATAGATGAAGGTGCTCTTTCAACATTTGCAAAACCAAAATCTAAATCAAGGAAATCATTTAATTGTCTCCCAATGTTAAAAGCTAAACTTGTATTATCAAATGAGCGGTCATAATTGGTTATCTCCATTTCTTCATGTTCATCATGATCATCGTCTTCATCATGGTGTTCTTCGTCTTCGTCATGATGTTCACTGACAGATCCTTTTGTATCAACACTGTCAACTCTCAGACCAAAATCAAAACTGTAATCTCCAAAACTTCTACTGAGATAATAACCTACTGTAAATTCTTCAGATGTTGCAGGTTGCATGAATGCCTCAGATCCAATTATTGAGGTATCTTCTTCAATAATATTAAAGGAGACTTTTTGAGATATTAACGAAGTAGAGAGATCAAAAATTGCGCCATATTCTGAAGAGTCGTTTGTGAAGGTTGTTGGGCCCTCTTCATCATGTCCCTCGTGCTCATCATGATCATCATCTTCATCATGATGCTCCTCCTCTTCATGCTCCTCAGCATGTTGCTCTGTGAAAGAATAATCCGAGTCTCTAAAGAAAAAATCAACTTTACTTACTAAATTTCCACCAAAATTGTAGGAACCCTTTATATCGAATTTATCAGATTCAGTATTCGTAAAAATTCTCTCTCCTTCATGCTCATCATTTCCTTCTTCGTCATGCTCATCACCATGTGCTCCATGATCGTCACCATGAAAAGGTATACCATATGAGCTTTCTATACTGCCAACTGAAAAACCTAAGTAACCCCAATCTGTAACAGTAGAAGCGCCAAATTTTAATGATTCGGATTCAAAGTCAGTATTTGCTAGATAACCTAAGTCTTCTTCATGATGTTCTTCCTCATCATGATGATCTTCATCCTCATCATGATGCTCTTCTTCCTCAGAGTGAATAACAGCTCCACTAGGAATGTCATAATTACCTAATGAAGTATTCTTATACGCTAAAGTTACATTTAGATTTTCAAAATTATCCTGGAAACTAAAAGATTGTGTGTCACCATCATTAACTGATTGCGATTCAAGTCCAACTTTAAGGGCTCTTTCAACATTTGTCATTGGTATTGAGTTATCAACAATGTTGATAATTCCGCCTATGGTTCCATTCGAATAAAGTAAAGATGAAGGGCCACGAACAACTTCAATTTGTTCTACATTACTCAAATCAACATCATTAAAATGATCAGCTCCCAAGCCAGAGACATCCCGATTGACGATACCGTTTTCGAGTATCTTTATTCTTGAGCCAGACATTCCTCTGATAATTGGTTGGCCAACTGCAGCACCATAGTCAGCTGAGGCAACTCCTAGTAAATCATCTAGGGTTTCACCAATACTTTGTGTGGCATCAGAAGAAACCTCTGAACCATCAACTATGTGAATAGGATCACCAATTTCGTTAAACGTTTTACCTAATATTGAGGACGTAACAATCACTTCCTCTATGTTATCTTGTGCAAAACTAAAAGTTGCTGCCAAACCAATTAAGGTTAAATATTTTTTCATAGCATGTGCCCCTTAAAAGTTGTTATTAAACATTGTTATAACATAACAGTCAATCCGATTCACATATTTTTATTAAATTTAGTGCCCAATCTTTTATTAAAGGATTATCTTTAGCATTCAGAATATACTCTTGGCCTTGACCTTTGCATTGCAGCCTGCAATTTATGGGATCTTTCCATCTAATTCTGTTTAAAAAAAGTTTTTTAGTATTTTGAAAATATCTTTTAGGTAATTTCCAATTAGATCTAGATTTCCCCTCTTCTGTCAAAATTAATTGCTTATTTGTTTTAGTAAACATACCGTAACCTTTATTTTTTAATAAAGAATTATTAATTTTTAAATCTCTTGCTCCAACGTAAATAGTATTATTTTTAAAAATTTTGTTATGCATTTGGCCGTGAGGATGTGTAATATTTTTCCTTTCTAAAAAATCATTTATATGACTATCACCTTTTATAATTTTTTCCACTTGTAGCCACCCAAAAATATGATGCAAATCTTTATTATCACGTGTGTATTTTTTAAACCAACCAAAAAATAAAAAAAGATCATTTACTCCAACATCATTGTTGTCGAGCTCAGTTTGTGCCGCATTGGCTTGTCCGAAAAGCCCTCTTTTATCTCTTAAATCTGGATCATAATGACAATACTTATAATCAAGATGAGTATTGCATTTCATAAATGAAAAAAGGTCCAATGCTTTTTTGTTTTGAATAACTAAATCCCTATACTTATTGGGTGATCTTATTTTCCAAGGTATTGGTATTGAATAAATGCCTCCATCATCCAAAATTGGTGATGCAGCACCACCTGAAGATGAATCAAATCCCTTTCTGCTTAAAATTATTCTATTCATAGATTTTGATTTTCTTCACTGTTTTTCATATTATAGAGCTACGTTCATCCTAATTTAATCAAATTAGGACGGAAGTAGTCGTGAGACGAAGGAACGCATTATCGTTCATCTCGAAAGAGACGGAAGTAGGTAATGATACCGAAGGAACGCGTTGAGAAGTGGGGTATACCTTTAGGTATATGAGTTAATCAACACGAGAACTGGAGGCAAATATGACTACGTTCTACAGAGGCACTGAAGTGACTGCTAATGATGTTGTTAGAAGCCAAGCTGCTAAAAACAAATTCATTTACAGAGGCACTAAAGTTAGCCAAAACGTAAGCAAGTCAGCAAAACCACAAAAAGGTAATTACCGTGGTACTAGCTGGAATGCATAACTTTCTCTGAAAGTTAAAAAAGGAAGGTTTTTACCTTCCTTTTTTGTTTTGGTATAACTATTAGGTATTATTTTGTGAATATTGAAACAAATAACTTACATTTTTTTAATTCTTTTGCTATTTGGTTGCAGTAATAGCAACGAAGACCATTCCTGGTATCCATTTCCTTTTTCTCTATTTGATGGGGTCTATAGTGCAGGTCCTATTGCGCTAACAAATGACTTTAAAAAAGATCAGGTGCTTTGGGATCAAATCAATATTCTTAATCTCAGCCTAGCACGCATGTCATATATGATGCAGCTTGGAAGTCCTGATATTGATATAGCGTGGCTAATGCAAGAAGGAGAATGGCCAGACAAGTCAAGTTTCAGCAGTGGAAGTTACAAACTAAATCAACATGAATCTGAGTTAAGCAAGTATTTGAATATGAATGGATTCACCTATGACAGGATAAGCAGAAATCAATTACTTAATTCAAATACAAAATTAAATCGTCTTAAAGTTGGTAACGGGGAGTATAAGGCGTTAATAATTCACAATACAGATCATATTCTTCCTGACCTTTATAAAAAGATTTCCGATCTGGCTAAATCAGGTGTCCTAATAATATTCTTAGGAGAATTGCCTAATAGAGCAAGTGGTTTTAAAGATAAAGAAGTCAAAGACACAAGTATATTGAATCTTAATAAAAGCATTGTTGGAGATATAGAAATCATTGATGAAATGAGCGAAATAAAAGATTTTTTGAAGCCACTGATCAATCAAAAACTTTTTACAAATGATGATGTAAATCTGCACGTCAGAGTTAATAAAAGAGATTGTAATAATGAAAAAATTTTATTTCTATTTAATAGCAGTGACGAGCAGATTGACTACAAATTTGACATCGACAGGGAATACTCGAACGTGAATATTTTCAATCCTTATGATGGATCAATAATAGGATTAACAACAAAAAATGGTGAAGAAAGTGTTTCAATTTTTCTTGAGGCAAATAAGTCAAAAATAATATCCCTTAAATCTGATAACAATTATGAAAGTTGTTGGACTAAGTCAATGTGGGATGATCCAAATAGGGAGTATTTTCCAATAATTAGATGGTGGTGGCCTGGCAATGCAGTGAATATAGATCAGCTAGAAAAAGAACTCAATATCTTTAAAGTGGCCGGTTTTTCTGGAGTAGAAATTCAAACGCTTACAATAGGCCTCTCAAATGCTCACCTAAAAAAAAATGAGCAGAATATTTTTAAAGTTGGTGATGCATCTTTTTTTAGCAATCTAAAATATGTCTTTTCTAAGGCAAAAGAGCTTGAACTTGATGTGGATTTAACACTTGGAAGCGGATGGTCAAGTGGCGGACCATTTATAAAAAATTTTCCAGCACAACAATTGGTTAAGTCTGAAATTGAGCTTAAAGGTCCGTTAAATATTGAAGTTGCAGAACCAAGTATTGAAGATCCGTTTTTTGCGAATGCGACAAATTGGGTGGTTGAAAATACAATTGGTGAATTTGATAGTGACTTAGAACTTGTAAGCATCTCTAGCGCTCAAATAATCAAAAAAGATGGCGAAGAGAAACTCATCAACTTCAAAGATATTTCAACTAATTTTGACGGAAATAAACTTAATATTGATATAGGCGCAGGAAAATATAAAGTCTTTTTTGTATATCAAAATGATGTTTCACATAACGTTCTAGGTTCAGGATATCCAAATGCTCTTGAAAACTCATTAGTCATTGATCATCTATATAAAGGTGGTATTGATGAATATCTAAAAAAACTTGGTGAAGTTTGGTTAGATGGAATCAGTCCATATAAACCAAGGAGTTTTTTCGTTGATAGTTTTGAGCTTATTGGTCAGCTACCCTGGTCAGATAAATTTTTTGAAAAGTTCAATGAGATGCATGAATATGATTTAAGACCCTTTCTACCATTGCTATTCAAAGAATATGGTGAATCAAAATACTTATACTCTATCTTTGGTGATGAGGCTGAATATCAGACAACAAACAAATTACAAGAAAGAGTGCGAGAGGATTACATCCTTGTTAGAGAGCATCTATTTATGAATGAGTTTCTTATGCCAATGAAGAATTGGATGGATGAAAAGAATATCACCCTTAGAATGCAAGCACATGGTGGATTTGGAGATTACTTAGATGCATATGCAGTTGCTGATATTCCTGAAAGTGAAAGCTTATTTGCCGGTGGTGATTATGACTTTTTAAAGTTAGCAGCATCTGCTGGACATGTTTCAGGCAAAAACACTATAAGCTCAGAATCATTTATCAAACTAAGTATTTTTGATACAACAATTAGTCTAGATGAATTCCATTCATTTTCAGGTAATGCATTTGCAGCCGGTATTAATCAAATTGTTTTTCACGGCTATGCTTATGACTATAAAACTAAATAATTATTTCTCCATGAAAAAAGGTTGTTGCATAGCCACCAAGAATCACTCGATCATCAGCTAATTCACAATATAGAATTCCTGACCTCTCTGAAATCTGCTTGGCAACCATTTTGTTTTTTCCTAACTGAGATGCCCAATATGGGATCATAACTGCATGTGCTGATCCTGTTACAGGATCTTCATCAACACCAGTCTTTGGAAAAAAACATCTTGAGACAAAATCAAATTCAGAACTCCTCGCAGTTACGATCAATCCCATTTGATCAAAGCGACTTATTTTCTCGAAATTTGGTTCAAGATCCTTAACTTTTTGTTCACCAGATAAAACTGCCATGAGTTTTGTTTTGCCTTGATATGCAGCATCAGGCATTACACCAATCGCGTCCCTAATTTTTTCTAATCTTTCATACTTTGCAGGATTATCAGTGGGAAAATCCAAATAAATCAAGCCATCATCCCTTTTAGCTAATAACTTGCCATGCTCTTTGCAGGTAAATACGATCTCATTTTTTTCTTGGAAATAATTATCAAACAATGCTTTTGCTGAAGCTAAGGTTGCATGTCCACAAAGGTCAACTTCAGCTGATGGGGCAAACCACCTAATATGAAAAGGTTCGCTTGATATATTTACAAACGCTGTTTCAGACAAGTTATTTTCCGCAGCAATTAATTGCATAACTGATTCGTCAATATCAGCATCCATGACAACTACAGCGGCTGGATTTCCTTCAAATCTTTTGCTGGTAAAGGCGTCTATTTGAAACATTTTCAATTTCATTTTTCAACTCTAGACTTATACATATACAATGGCAAATCTTTTATAATTTTTATTTCAAATATCATGCAAAAACTTAAGTCTATTCTGAGCATTGCGGGTTCTGACTCTTCAGGTGGAGCCGGTATTCAAGCTGATATTAAAACAATTACAACCCTAGGAGGTTACGCTGCAAGCGTAATTACTGCTGTTACTTCTCAAAATACTCAAGGTGTTCAGGGCATACATGACATTCCGCTGTCGGTAATTAAAAGTCAAATCAAATCTGTGATTTACGATATTGATGTCCGAGTAATTAAAACAGGTATGCTCAATAATCCTAATTTAATTAAATTTATTGGTAAGAATCTTTCTCACAAAAAGTTGATTGTTGATCCTGTAATGGTGGCTGCATCAGGTGATATTCTTGTTGAAAAATCACTTTGCAAAGTTATTAAAGTTAATCTTCTGCCAAGTGCATTTTTAGTCACTCCAAATATATATGAGGCAGAGATTCTTTCGGGGATACCAATAAAATCAATTGATGACCAAATTCAATCTGCAAAATTAATTAAATCTTTTGGTGCAAAGAATGTTTTAGTTAAAGGTGGTCACATGAATGAAAAGATTTTGGCGGATGTTCTTTTGGCTGGCAATAAGATAGAGGTCTTTAAACATAAGAAAATTATTACAAAGAATACTCATGGGACTGGTTGCACTCTCGCAAGCGCAATTGCTACTAAAATTGCTCAAGGTCACAAAATGTCTATTGCCGTAAAAACATCAATAGACTATGTGCAAGTACTATTAAAAAAATCTCCTAAAATTGGCAAAGGGAATGGGCCTTTAGCGCATAATATTTAAAATTTATATTTATTTATCTCTTTTTGAAAGACGACTAAATCTTACTCTAATAGAGTAAACTCGCACTAAAGCTACAAAAGTGATAACAATCTGAGTGAATAGAGAAATTGCTATAGTATTTCTCCAATCCCAAATATCTATAGTTAGCCAAAGCAAAAAGGTCTGCAAAGGAAAATTTATTAATAGACCCATAAAAACAACTATTACACTCTCTCGAAAAGCAGTTTTTTCCGTTTTGTTCATTTACCAAACCTCATAGTTGAGTGATGTTAGCAATTCTTTAGACAAAAAAGAATTTATAACTTGAATTTCCTCCTTATTTAGACTTGGGGTCATTAGGGATTCTGAGATCTTTTGATCAGTATGAAGTCCTCTTCCATTTACATATGAATCAAAACGAATGAAATTTTTCTGGGTGCCAATAATCTCACATAACTCATTATGTATATGCTCTTGTTTATTAAAAAAATCTTCTACATTTATACAGATCGATTTATCTATTTCCTTCGACATATCTAAATAGCTTTGATTTTTTTCATTCCATAGCGTTATGACGTTTCTATAATCTTCAATTTGTGCCGAAATAAAGTCTATAAAATCTAACTCTTTAAGTTTGGGATAATGATTAGAGTATGGTTCTTTATGCATAGATTTAAGCCATGAAAACGGGTGACGAAAGCAAAATACAAATAGAGTATCCGCTATGTCTAAATCATCTAATTCTTCAGATTTTGGGGCAAGTCTATGCTTCCATCCCAGAAAATCATAACCGTGAAGCGAAAGATTAAAGTTTTCTCTCAAAAAGACACTCACGGCATTTGTACCAGTGTGCCTTTCACCAAAAATTTTAAAGTATTTAATAGTCAATCTTTTAGTTTTACTGCGGTACCAAATGCAATGACTTCAGAAGCGCCTGGTGCGATAGCTGAGGTTTGAAATCTAAAAGCCAATATAGCATTGGCACCCTTTTCTTCAGCTTGATTTATCATTCTAGCCAAAGCCTCTTCTCTTGCTCGATTTAATAATTTTGAATATCCTTGTAGTTCTCCGCCAATAATATTTTTAAGTTGGGCAAGTATATCGCTACCAAAATTTCTAGCTCTTACTGTGCTTCCAACCACGAGCCCTAGATATTCATCTACTTCTTTGTTTTCAATTGTCGAAGACGTAACTACTAACATTGTTTAAAAATAACAGATTCAATATCATAATAGAATTGATGATCGAAACAAAATTTAGTATTGGACAATTAGTGAAACATAAATTTTTGCCATTTCGTGGCGTCATTTATGATGTAGATCCTATCTTTAATAATACAGAAGAATGGTATCAATCTATTCCAAAAGATTTTAGACCTAAAAAAGATCAACCTTTTTACCATTTATTTGCCGAAAATGGTCAAATTTTTTACAACGCTTATGTTTCTGAACAAAACTTGCTAATTGATGAATCAAAACTCAAATCAAATCATCCTGATGTTGATATTTTTTTTAATGTATTTGATGGAGAAAAATATCATCAATCAAAAGCAAAAATTAATTAGCTTCTAAGTACGCAATCGTTAATGCAACTTCAAAAATTTGCATAGAAGTTTTTATCTCTTTTATGGTTGCTGCAGTTGGAGCTAAACGAATGTTAGAGTCATTAGGGTCATCAAAATTTGGGTAAGTTGACCCTGCAGGCGTCAAAAGTAACCCAAGTTCTTTGCATATTGATACAGTCCTTTTTGCTAGCCCTTTAGCAGTATCAAAAGAAACAAAATATCCTCCAGTTGGTTTTGAAAAGCTTCCGAGTTTTGGATCAAGATTTTCAAGCATGTTAATCACTAAATCAAATTTTGGTTTTAGTATGGCTGCATGCTGATCCATGTGTCCCAAAAGCGCTTCTTTATCATTAAAAAACATGCAATGCCTCATTTGATTTATCTTATCAGGACAAACCATCATTCCACCTCGTTGATTTATGACCATGTCAAATAATTGTTTGCCTGCGGCAAAGTAAGATATGCCTCCACCACCGAATGTAATCTTCGAAAATGAACTCATTATGATTGTTTTATCTTCCATGCCTGCATCTACAGCAAGGCCCCATAGTGAGGATTGTTTGATTGTGGTATCAAAATCATGAAACATGTAAGCATGATCAAAGATACAAATGCTATCTTTGGCATGCTGCTTAAATAAAGCTAAAAGTTGTTTAATATTTGAATCCGAATAAGTATGACCAGTTGGATTTGAATGTCTTGGAACAAATATGCCCCCTACTACATTTCTTTCAGATTTAAGAGCACGTTCTAATGCTATAAGATCAATCCCATCTTCTTGGAAAGGAACACAAATAGTGTCAATTTCAAAATCTTCTAGTATTCTAAAGTGCCTGTCAAAACCTGGTGTTGGACAAATAAAACTTGGCTTATTTATGTCCTTCCATGCCTTTGGTTTGCCCATTAAATACATAGCAAGTACTGTTTGATAACATATTAGCAAACTAGATTGTTCGCATACTGCAGTCGTTTCATACTCACTACCTAATAATGAAGATGCGAGTACTCGAGCTTGTTTAATTCCAAGTGGGTGGCCATAATTTCTTATATCAATGCCTTCTTCTGTATGAGATGGAGGCACAATGCTAAGCATTTCATCGGACAAATCTAATTGATCGGAAGCAGGCCTTCCTCTAGTGAGGTCAATATTTAGACCCATACTTTTCAGCGAGTCATATTTATTTTTTAGATCTTCATCCATAGTATTATGTAAATATAATGGACACATTTTACAGGATAAACTAGAAATGGATGGAATAACTGTTTTAATAATGCTCTCAATTGCAATTTTAGTGCTATTAATTTTTATCATTTTAAGATCATCAAAACCAGACCAGACAAAAAAGACAGATGAGTCATTAACCCTACTTGATAGATCATTTGAGCGGCAAGAGATAAAGCTAAATGATTTAGCTGATCAATTAATAGAATTTAATAAGCCACTTGATAAATTAAATCGATATTTATCAGGCGGCACCCAAGCAGGTAAATTTGGAGAATGGTCACTTGAATCAATTATTAGTGATATCTTGCCAACTAATCAATATGAAAAAAATGCAGAAACTATTTCTGGATCAGGTAAAAGAGTAGAATTTGCTATCAAATTACCTGAAGGGCTGTTGATGCCAATTGATGCAAAATTTCCCTCAGGTCTATACGACGGCTACCTTGAAGCAACACGATCTGGTGATGACAAATTAGTAAAGAATTCTTTGAACGAAATCAGAAGAAAAGTTCTATCAGATGCCGAGGATATAAATACAAAATATATTCAATCTGGTATCACCACTGATATGGGTGTAATGTTTATACCCAGTGAAGCCTTACTTCAATTAATCGATACTATCGATAACATCAGGGAGCAAATTTTTAGAGATCATAGAATTTTAATACTGGGTCCCAATTCTTTGGCTGCATACCTTATTAGCATAAATGTTGGTTTTAAAACCATCTCTCTAAATGAAAGAGCTAGCGAAATAATGATTGAGTTTGGCAAACTTAAAAAAGAGTTTGAAAACTTTAGTTCCTCTACTGAAGAATTAGATAAAAAAGTAAATGCATTGCAAAAAACAATCAATGAGCATTTAACTAGAGAAAGACAGATGGCTAAGGCTCTTAAAAATATGGATCAATTAGAGAAATAACTACAGATAAAATCTTCTCCACATGTTCATACCAAACATTAAGGCTGCTATCCAAAGGACTAATTCAATAACATTTGGGTTACTGTTATAGCCAAAGAATCCCTTCAAAAAAACTCCAATTATTCCTTTATCATGCATCGGATGATAATCTCCATCATTGATGGGCTGAAGAATATCCCAGGGTCTATAAATTTCTTCTTTTTTGATTTGATCGGACTTCACTAGATACTCTTCTAACTCATGTGTACCATATGCGACCATTCCAGCGGATAAAAATACTAAAAGCAAAGTTGTATATTTAAAAATATATTTCAAATTAACCTTTCTGCCTTGTTGAACAATTAAATAGCCAATAGCAATCGCCATTAGTGCTCCGATAACAAAACCTACATATGAAAAACTACCAGTTATTGAGAAGCTAGATATTAAAAATACTGCCGTTTCAAAGCCCTCCCTTAGAATTGCAAAAAATACTACTAAGAATATGCCCCATGAAGATAGTGCAAGAGCTTGAGTAGCTTGATCTTCAAGTATTTTTCTGTCGCTGACATGTTTTGAGAGCCAGAAAATAACATACCATATTAATAATGCTGTTATATACAAAAAGACTCCCTCAAATAAAGCTCTAATTGAATCATTGCCAAGGGCGTTTTTTGCTTGGATAACTGAATATCCAACCAGAATGCTGGCAAGAATAGAAGCGGCGACAGCCAACCAAAGCTTTGGTAACTGATCAGTCTGATTAGTTTTAATGAGTAAGAGATAGATTATTCCTACAACGAGTGATGCCTCTAACACTTCCCTAAAAACAATTATAAATTCTGCCAAATTAATGCCTTCTAGATGCGAATGATTATCATTATCATTATAACAAATTCTTGTTAAGCTTAAAGTAGCTTAAAATAATGTACATAAAAAATTATCATGAATAAAACTTTCTTACATGATTTCCATCTTAAAAATAATGCAAAAATGGTTAACTTTAGTGGATGGGAAATGCCACTAAATTATGGTTCTCAGTTAGATGAACATCTAAAAGTGAGAGAGAATGTTGGAATGTTTGACGTCTCTCATATGACAGTTTTTGAAGTCTTTGGAAAAGATGCAGAAGAATTTCTTAAGAAAATTCTTTCAAATGATATTGCTAAAATTAAAACTAATGGAGAAGCCATCTACAGTCTTCTTTTGAATGAGGCTGGCAAAATCTTAGATGACCTTATTGTATACAATCTTAATGAAAAATATTTTATTGTTTCAAATTGTGCAACCAAAGAAAGGGATGAGGAGTGGCTCAAAGAAAATGCTATGGCTTTTGAGGTTAAAGTTGAGCATAAAGAGGATTTTGGAATAATCGCAATTCAGGGGCCTGATGTAAGTGATTTTTTTGAAAAAAATATAGGTGCATCAATTGTGAACCTAAAAAATTTTGAATGTGCATCTCACAAAGGCCTTATTTTCGCCCGTACTGGCTACACGGGTGAGGATGGATTTGAGATCATCGGTAACAAAGAAGCATTATTAGAACTATGGAATGAATTCAATGATGCAGGTGTTGACCCCATTGGATTGGGCGCAAGAGATACCCTCAGAATTGAAGCAGGATTATGCCTATACGGGACTGATATGAATGATAAAACACATCCCTATGAGTGTAACCTTGGATGGACTGTTGACATGAACGATAAAGAAAGGCATTTCATTGGAAAGAAAAGCTTAATGAAAATTGATCCAAAAAAATCAAAAAAACTAGTGGGTGTAGTTTTAGAAGACAAAGGTATTCTTAGAGCAGGTTATGAAATCAGTGACGGCAAATCTAATGGCGAAATTTTATCTGGAACATTCTCACCAGTCTTAAAAAAAAGTATTGGGTTTGCAAGGGTTACTTCTGAGTTTGGGTCAACTGGAACAGTTATTATTAGAAATAATGCATTAAATGTTGAGATAGTCTCACCTCGCTTCATAAAAAAGAGATAAAATATATTTGTGAGTGATATACCGGGTGATTTAAAGTTTCTTTCTTCGCATGAGTGGGCTCGTGTAAACGACGACGGCACAGTTACTATTGGGATAAGTGATCATGCTCAAAGTCAACTTGGAGATATAGTCTATGTTGAATTACCAGAAATTGGTAAGGAAGTTGAATTTGAAGGAGACACTGCAATTGTTGAGTCTGTTAAGGCGGCATCGGATGTTTATTCTCCAATAAGTGGTGAAATAGTTGAAACAAATGATGCTATAGAACAAGAACCTGAAATTATTAATCAGTCTCCCTTTGAAGAAGGTTGGTTCTTTAAAATTAAGCCCCATAACATAGATGAGTTGAGTGAACTTTTGTCTCCAGAAGAATACTCAGAAATTTGCGAAGATTAAATAACTATGCCTAAAAAAGAAATTCTTGATAAGAAGAAACCTTCGTTTAGTAAGACTCCTGATGACTTAAATATTGAAGGTTTTGCCAAAAGACATATCGGGCTTAAAAAGGAAGATATTCAATCAATAACTAATGAGCTGGGATTCAATGATCTAGTTGATTTTGTTAATGCCGTTGTTCCAAATAATATTCTAATTGACGGAACTAGCGATTCAGATGGACTTTCTGAAGAGGAAGCACTTAACAAACTTAAATCTATTGCGAAAAAGAATAAAATCTACAAGACATTCATAGGTCAGGGTTATTATCCAAGTTTTACTCCAAGTATTATTAAAAGAAAAGTATTTGAGAATCCTGGTTGGTACACCTCCTATACTCCATATCAAGCTGAAATTTCCCAAGGAAGACTTGAAGCACTTATAAATTTTCAGACAATGGTTCAAGATTTGACAGATTTAGATATTTCAAATGCATCATTGCTTGATGAACCTACTGCAGCAGCAGAAGCAATGGCCCTTGCAAATAGAACAACAAAATTGAAGTCAAAACTTTTTTTATTAGATGCAAATTCATTTCCACAAACACAATCAGTTGTTCTCTCTCGAGCAAGACCACTTAATATTGAGGTAATAATTGATAAACCTGAAAACTTCAAGAACTACGAGGCATTTGGAGCATTAATACAGTACCCAGGAAATGATGGCTCAATAAAGGACTATACTGAAATTGTTTCTAATCTTAATAAAAAATCAACTATTGCTATTGCCGCGACAGACTTACTTGCTCTAACTCTTATAAAATCACCAGGTGAAATGGGATTTGATATTGCTATTGGAAATTCTCAACGGTTTGGAGTTCCACTAGGATTTGGTGGGCCACATGCAGCTTTTATGTCTGCTAAAGAATCTTTCAAGAGATCAATTCCAGGCAGGCTAGTTGGGGCATCAATAGATAAATTTGGAAATACTGCATACAGACTTGCATTACAGACTCGGGAACAACATATAAGAAGAGAAAAAGCAACCTCAAATATCTGTACTGCTCAGGCATTACTAGCAATCATGGCAAGTTTTTATGCCATTTATCACGGACCTGATGGTTTGAAGAATATTGCAATACTCTGTAAAAGATCGAAAACTGATAATTGGCAGTTTCCTCAAGGAGGTATTGATAAAAAAGAAACTCCGTTGGATGCAGCTTATAGAGAATTATTTGAAGAGGTAAATATTCAAAAGAATCAGGTTGAATTAATATCAGAATATCCTGAATGGATTAAGTATGATCTGCCACCTAAATTCAAAAAGACGCCTTATACATTGAATGGCTTTAAAGGACAAAATCAAAAGTGGTTCTTATTTATGCTTAAGGAAGATGTAAACATTTCTTTTCATAATGATGTGAAACCGGAATTCGATTCATATGATTGGGTAAATTATTGGAGTCCATTAGAAAAGATAATTTACTTCAAAAAAGATGTTTATGAGAAGGTATTGAAGGGCTTTTCAGAGAAATTTACTGAGCTATGTTTGAAATAGCTTTATTCATAGTAGTTGGAATTTTTGCAGGAATCCTAGCCGGCTTACTGGGCGTGGGTGGTGGCTCAATTATTGTGCCTACTCTATTTTTTGTTTTCTCATGGTTAAATTTTCCAGATGCAACAAATATTCAGATGGCAATTGCAACATCACTTGCATGTATTGTAATAACAAGTATTTCCTCAACTATATCTCATAATAAGAAAGATGGGGTGCGATGGGACGTGTTCATAGTGCTTAGTATAGGTATTCCGATGGGTGCATTTATTGGAGTTAATTTTATTTACCTTGTAAGTGATTTACTACTTAAGCTGATCATTGCTGTATTCATAATTTATGTTGGAATATCCTCATTCTCGAACAAAAAAAGTGAATTCATAGAAATTAAAAGTAGTGCCCCTAAAAATATTGTAGTTGGTTCAATCATCGGATTATTGTCAATTCCACTTGGAATTGGAGGTGGGAGTTTTTGTGTTCCATATTTAAGAATGCTTGGTTTCGATATAAGGCGCGCTATTGGAACATCTGCTGCATGCGGTATTACTATATCAATTGCTTCAACAATTTTATTTTTATTAAAAGACAGTCTTGATAGCTTAAATCCAAATTTAGGTATTATTTATTGGCCAGCAGTTTTTTGGATAAGCATGAGTAGTGTATTTTTTACAAGAGTTGGGGCTAATATGTCTTACCGCATAAATGAAGAGCTGCTTAAAAAGATTTTTGGTGCGGTTATAATTTTGCTAGGTATATTGCTTTTTATAAATTGATGATAGATTTACCAGATTTTTTCAATAATCCAAGTCTTATAAGTTTTGGCGCATTCAAGATCCAATATTATTCTTTAACCTGGATTATATCGGCGCTATTAATATACTTTTACTTAAAGAATCATAGAATTATTAGAGATCTAGGCCTTAACCAGAAAATAGTTAGCGATATGGTAATTATTTATGGGTTATTCTTCGGCGCAATGATTGGTGGAAGGTTGGGCTACATGTTTTTTTATGATCTTCAAAGATGGATTGAAGATCCCTTTAGATTGTTTTTCCTATGGCAAGGAGGTCTTAGTTTTCATGGAGGTTTAATAGGAGTAATTGTTAGTTTATATGTATTCTCCATTAAGCAAAAAATAAGCTTTCTTGCCTTAATGGATTCAATTGCTCTAGCAATGCCAATAGGTCTTGGGTTAGTGAGGATTGGAAACTTTCTCAATGGTGAACTTTTTGGTAGACCTACAAATGGAGAATGGGGATTTATCTTTCCTACTGATCCATTGGGTATACCAAGGCATCCATCACAACTTTACGAGTGTTTTCTTGAAGGAATAATATTATTTTTTGTGTTGAATTATATCGCTAGACAAAATGTTGCAAAGGGAGTTACTGCATCAGCTTTATTAATTTTTTATGGGCTTTTTAGGTTTATTATTGAATTCTTTAGACAGCCAGATATACACATTGGTTTAATTGCGTTTGACCTGAGTATGGGTCAAATTCTATCTTTGCCGATGATGATAATTGGTTTAGTATTAGTTGTGGTATTTCAAAGAAACAATGCAACAATATCTTGATCTTTTAGAAGAAATTCTCATCAATGGAGAAACAAAAGACGATAGGACTGGAGTTGGTACTATCGGCATTTTTGGTGCTCAACTAAAATTCAATTTAAATGAAGGTTTTCCAGCTGTGACAACAAAAAAGCTTGCTTGGAAAGGTGTAGTGTCTGAGCTACTTTGGTTTTTGGAAGGATCAGATGATGAAAGACGGCTAGCTGAAATTAGATATAACAAAACAAGATCTGAGCTTGATGATCTTGATAAATACAAAACCATTTGGACAGATAATGCTGATAATCAAGGAAAGGCACTAGGTTACCAGAATGATAATCTTGTTAAGAAACTTGGTCCAGTATATGGCGTCCAGTGGAGAAGCTGGAACGGTATAGATCAGGTCAAAGATCTGCTGAGTAACTTACAAACAAATCCACATAGTAGAAGGCACATTTTAAATGCGTGGAATGTAAGTGAAATAGAGCGTATGGCATTACCTCCTTGTCATGTGATGTCACAGTTTTATGTAGGTGAGGATGGCTCTCTTTCATGCCATATGTACCAAAGAAGTGCAGATATGTTTCTTGGTGTACCATTTAACATAGCAAGTTATGCGCTCTTAACACATATCTTTGCATCCATATTAGATCTTAAAGTTGGTGCTTTTGTTCACAGCTTTGGAGACTGTCATATATATCTTAATGCTATAGAGCAAGTTAAAGAGCAAATATCTAGAAAGCCATTAAAATTGCCTGAATTAGTAATGCCAAAAATTTATTCGATTGATAATATTGCAGAATTGAGAGTTAGCGAATTTAAATTGCAAGGCTATGAACATCATCCGCCCTTAAAAGCAAAGATGGCTGTCTGATGAAGGAAATCATTTCACATGTAGTAGCCTTTTCAGAGAATTTGGTAATTGGAATTGATAATAAATTACCCTGGAATCTTCCGAAAGACCTTCAACATTTTAAGAACTACACCATAAATAAGTCTATCATCATGGGAAGAAAAACTTATGAGTCTATTGGCAGACCCCTACCCAACAGAAATAATATTGTAATTTCAAAAACTCTCTCAAATCTTGAGGGTATTTATGTATGTGAAAGTCTCGATGATGCATTAAATCAGGCAAGAATACTTAATAAAAATGCTCAAAATGAAATCGTTATGATCGGTGGGGCAAGAGTGTTTTTAGAATCAGCACATCTTGTGAATAAGTTAGTGCTAACAAAGGTTAAGTGTAATATTGATGGTGATGTGTTTTATCCTAGATTGGATTTTCAAAAATTCACTTTAGAAAATAGTGAAGAATATAAGCAAGATGATTTGCATGCCTATGATTTTACAATTGAAGTGCTTAGTAAAAACTAAGAATTTTGCTCAATAAATTCTCTTCTTAACGCAAGGTTTTTTAGGCGCACTTCTTCATTTTCAGAATATCTGATCCAGTTATTTGCAGTCTTTTTAACAACCTTGTCTTCATCACGTGCAGCTAATCTAAAATATTTTTTTGCATCATCAAATTTTTCTAGCTCAAAAAATGCTTGCCCTAATACCAAATGAGCCTGAGATTCTTTCTTAAGATTACCTTTTTTTAGGCCATTTTCTATGGCAATGATTGCATCTTCAATTCTGTCTTCAAAAAGATATAAATTACCAAGCAATATGTATGTCTCTCCTCCCTTTTCATCAAGGCTTGCAGCTTTTTCGAGTACTGGAATGGCTTTGTCAATTTCTTGAGCCATTCTCCATGCATCAGCAAGAAGTTTTAAATTTTTGAATGTCTCTGAAACGACTGGCTTAAGCTCTTCTTCTTCAGTTTCTTCATTTTTTACAAGCACCTTTTTGTTTTGACCATCAACAAGAACTTGGGCAGCCCAATATGGTGTTTTATACAACAACATAAGTTGAGCTAAAGATGTATACTCCGATTCTTTATCAAGCAAATCTTTCATATACGCAGTTTTTAATGTGAGCATAAAATCCCTTTCTCTATCCAACTGACTGTATATTCCACCTAGTGAAATAAAATGATTCTTTTTAGGATAAAACTCAATCAAAACCTCATACAAAGGTAATCTTTTTTGCAAAGATTCTTCTTTGGTGATTACATTTTCCTCGGCCAACATCCCATAACAAGCAGCAAGCAGAACATACCAATTTTCTTTTGGTCTATAGCCCTCTTCCTCCATAGCAAATCTAATTGCTTCTTCTGCTGAGGATGTAGCCTTTCGGTAATCTTCTTTGTTGAAATATGCTTGCGATAACAAATAATGAGATTGAGCAGTTATTTTTTCTACTTCATCCATCCATTGTAAGATTAATTCAATACCACGATCATAGTCCTCATTTACCATATTTAGCTGCGCGAGCGTTAAGAGTGATGATGTTCTTAATGGAATTGTTGCTTCTGGTTCATTCAACAACATCTCATATGCATTCATGGCTTGATCATATTTCTCTTCGCTAAAGTATATATATCCCCAGTAATTCCACATTACAGATCTATCATAACTTTTCATCTCAGATCGCTTGTTATATAGCTCAGTAAGAATCTCCTTTGCTTTGTTCCAATCAGGAGCCTCATTGCCCTCATCATCCATTTCCTCAAGCGCTTCGACTATTTTTACAATTTTTTTTGCGGTAGATGCTTGTAACACTCTAGCTTTCCTATAAACAGGCTTTTTCTTTTTCTGATCGGCTGACTGAGCATTAAGATGGACTGCAGTCGTGAATGAAAAAGCAAATAATGTGGCAAAAATAAAGCTAGTGAATAATTTCATTAAAGATCCTCTAATATAAATGTGAATTTATGTGGCACGTCGTATACTTTGACAGCATTACCATCAACAATTTTTGGCTTATATTTTAACTTAAGTGCGGCTCTAGATGCAGCACTATTAAATATTGAGCATTTTCTGTATTCTGTGGCTGGATCAGTAGGATCTCCACAAAATCCTTCAAGTGGAACAACATCTTCAACAGTTCCAGTTTCTGTAATTGTAAAAGCTACTATTGAATATCCTTGAATACCTCTTTCTTGAGCCCGTCTAGGATATATTGGAGTAACCTTAAACAATGGAATGTACTCTCCATCTCTAAAAAAACCCCCACCAGCTGCAAAATTTGTTTTTGGTTTTGGTATCGCTACATCCACTCCTTCTATTGGAGCTAAATCGAGCTCTGGTTGAGCAATATCTTCAGGCTGTTGGTCAGGTTCTTCAGGTTTTTCAAAATCATCATATAAGGTGTCAATGTCTCTATCCGGCATAATTACATCAGCAAGCTTTCTTGCATTGTCTGTTTTTATCCCTGTATCACCTAAAGAAATTAATGCTACCATCAAGAAAAAAAGTGCTACTGTGATAAATACTGCTAAGCCTGCACCCGCTAAATATTTATTAAACTCAAAAGCTCTTTCGACATATAAAAGAACGGGTCTAAAAATATTTAGTACTGCTTGCATTTAAATTATTGAGGTTCAGCCGCAAGAGAAATATTGAATACACCAGCTTCTCTAGCTCCATCCATCACTTTGATGATTGTGTCAGCCATGGCTTTTTCATCTGCTTGAATTACCACAGAGCCTTGAGGATTGTCGGCAAGCAATTTTACAACATTTGCTTTAACTTGCCTTGCATCAATTCTTCTTCCGTCCATATATATTTCACCAATTGGACCAACTGCAATAAGTATTGCAGCATTTTCCTGAACTTCAGACGTCTCTGAGTCAGGTCTATTAATTTCAAGTCCTGGTTCCTTGATGAAATTAGCTGTCACTATAAAGAATATCAGCATAATAAATACTACATCCAACATTGGAGTTAAATTAATTTCGCTTTCTTCTTCTTGTACGGCAGACGATATTGCGTTTCTTCTCACTTTCTTAACCTAGTTTTTTATTAATTCTTTTATGCGCTCTTCTTCTCTCGATTTTGCGCTGTTTAAATAAATTGTAGCAAATACTCCGGATAATGCAGTAGTCATGCCCGCCATAGTCGGTAGTGTTGCCTTTGAAACGCCTCCTGCCATTGATCTTGCATCGCCTCCACCTGTAAATGCCATTACTTGAAAAACTTCGATCATTCCCGTCACTGTTCCAAGCAGTCCAAAAAGTGGAGCTAAAGCTACGCAAGTTTGAATCAAAGACATGTGTTTAGCTATTTCTTCTTTTGCTTCAGATCTGAGTTTCTCTTTGATTTGAGAGGATTCCCAAGAAGTATGGTCAGAAATTGAATCCCATTTTTGCTTAATTGTGCTCATGAAAGTGTTATGCCCAGAATTAAAATACCATATTCTTTCAATGATTAATGCCCACATAAAAAAAGCTAAAAATGCTATCAACCATAGTACAGGACCACCTGCAGTCATAAAATCATTTAGAGATGCGAATGATTCAGATATGGCGTAAAACATAATTTAAGACTTGTCTGAATGTTCAGCAACGATACCGGTGCTCTGCTCTTCAAGTACATTGATTATTCCTCTTGCAGAAGAAGATGCAAATGAATGCAACAATGTTGTTGGGATTGCAACAACCAGACCAAGCACAGTCGTTACTAGGGCTTGCGATATCCCCCCAGCCATTATCTTAGGATCACCAGTTCCAAATAATGTGATTTGTTGGAAAGTAACAATCATACCTGTAACCGTACCTAACAACCCTGCAAGTGGCGCTACCACAGAAATTATTTTTACAACATTTATGCCTTTCTCAATGGATGGTCTTTCCGCCATAATTGCCTCAGCAAGTTTAAGCTCCAATGTTTCAATGTCCTTACTAAGATTTTCCCTGCCAACCTGAAGTACTCTACCTAATGGATTATTAGAATTCGGTTCTGAAGCACTGGCTTGCTTTCTCACAGCAATACCCATCATATAAAGCTGATACAGCTTCCACAAAGCAATTCCAATACCAAAAAGTCCAACAATAATAATAATGTACCCTACTTCTCTACCTTGGTTAATTCGTTCTAAAAGACTTGGAGCAAGTATTAAATTTGCAAGTAAGCTTCCTCCTGCTGGTCCAGTTGGATCAACAGAAAATTTAATAATATCACCAGGATCTGCATTAGATATCCTTTTCGCTCCACTTCTATATTTACCAGCAGGTTGCTTTGCAAGAAAAGCATATTGTCCCTTTGAAGGAATATATTCTAAATATTTACCATCACAAACTGCATTATAAAGCGCAACTCTTGTGACTTCACAAGAAATAGATTCACCATCAAGGTTAATAACATTAGCTGTGAATTTTGATACTTCTGAGCCAGCAACCATTTCTCTTTGCAACTCAAACCATAAGCGTTCAAGCTCAATAATTGTTGGAAGCACAGTAGCTTCAGACATTTTTGAAGATAACTCATTCAAAAATAACTCTCTTTCACGACCATATTCTGCAGCAGTTAGGGATTCAGAAAAGAGTGAACTTGCTTCTCCTGCTGTACTTTGCAAGTGTCCGAAGAGTTCTACCAAAGAACCTAATTCTTTTTTATAAGCTTCTTCTTTGACCTTTAGTATTTCTTCATTGGCCTTGTATTCAGCCTCTAGTTGCTCAGCAATTCTTTCTTGTCTAGCTAATTCACGTTTTTCAGCCTCTAAGATTGCAGCTTGCTTATTTTTTTCAGCAAGAAATTGAGCTTCTCTGATTGAGTTTTCATCTTGCTCAACAGTTCTACCCTCTTGAACAAGCTCAAGTAAGCTTTTTACTGTTGTTGGTTCACCTTCATCATTAATATCCTGAGCATATGACAATACAGAAAATATTGTTGTTAGAAGGATGCTGTATTTCAAATATTTCATCTAGCACCTCCAATTTTTACAGGAAGCATTAACATATCTATAGGTGCTTCTTTTTTAGCCATCCTAATGCCATCTCGGATCTGTGTTCTATAACTACCAGAAATTTCTTCCCAGGTTTGAGTATCAGGGTCCCAATATCCGGTGTCTCTTCCATCTTTAGTTTGATAGAACATACCCAGTCTTCCAACTCTAAGAATATTCACAACTATTTCAGTTCCATCTATAACAATAGTTTCTTCATAAGCATCTAATTTTCTTCCATATTCAGCCTCAATGTTAAATGCTTCAAGTATCTGACGTACCTGTTCAGATGCAGTAACTTTGGGGTTTGATAAGGAGTCTCTTACTAGCTTAAGTCTGTCTGTTCTTTCTTTAATATGAAAAGGGGTGTCAAGGTTTACGTATTTCTCTAAACCATCGAGCATTCTCTGAGCAAGGGGTGGAATTTGTCTTTGCATGATAACAACTTGAACCAGCTGCTCATCATATTTATCCATTAAATCAAGTTGAGCTTGGATTTGAATCCTTTTTTGAGCGTTATAAAGTTTTAAACCCTCAACTTGTTTTGATACAACCTTATATTCGTTAACTATCTTATCGGTAGAAGATTCTGTTGCATCAATTCTATCTTGTGAATCTGCTGAAAGATTGTTGTTATCTCTGCCTACTTCTAGGGCGGCTTCTATTTGTGAAGAAACTGCTTCTTCACCAACTGTTAAGATGGAGAATAGAAGTACAACTGCTAACGCAGGTAATTTAATTTTAGACATAAAAGTCCCCTTCTAAGTTGAACTAATACTAACAGATGTGCAATAAATGAAAAAGGATAATTTCGTTAATTTTTTTCACAAAAAATTACAATTGCAACCCTTATTTAAAAAAATTAGGGATATATTTTGGCGTATTCTTTATATACAGAATGTAATCACCTTGATCACCCCATTTTTCAAGCCCTCTTTTTTGTAAAATACTCGCACCAGAGATAAAGTTTATTTGTATAAATGTAAAAATTGGTGATATGAGGGCTAAATAGGCAGAGCCACCTAAAAACTCGAATGCCATTATTGTAATACCAGCCCACACCATGAATTCACCAAAATAATTTGGGTGTCTTGAGTAATACCATAATCCCTCATTTATAAACTTACCATGATTTGTAGGATTAGAATTAAATACACTTTTTTGTCTATCTGCGATGGCTTCATAGATAAATCCAAAAACAAATATGATCAAGCCAAAAGAAAAAACGAGCAAGTCATTTGAGACGTCATTATGTAAGATTGCTACTAAGGCCGGTGCTAAGCATATTGTTATCCACACACCTTGAAGAGTCCAAAACATAAAAAATAATCTTGGAGCAGTTTTCACATGTTCAAATCTTTTATCTTCACCAGCCCTTAAGACTCTAATAAATAAAAATGAGCCGAGTCTCAAAGCCCATGCTCCAATCGACAGAGCAATTATAATTTTTTGGATACTCAATAAATTATTAGTATATGAAATGATGGATGCAGTTAAGACTAATACTAGATATGTCGCGCTACCAGTGAGATCATAAAATCTTTCAGTTTGAAGTATTGATGATGGTATAAAAATTAGCCATTGAATAACAAATGCTATTGCAAGCATAATTATCATGGCAGATATACCAATTACATTGACAGTATTGAATGAAACAAAGAAATACAGTGCTGAAGAAATTGCTGTTGCAAGGATGCTTATAGTTAGATATGGCATAAGAATTTATTAACAATTTAGAGTATATAATAAGCTATTAGTTTGACTCTAATGACAAAAATTTCAACAAATCAATTTAAAAATGGCGTTAAGATTATAATTAATAATGCCCCATGCGTGATTATTGAGAATGAGTTCCATAAGCCAGGAAAGGGGCAAGCGGTAATGAGAATAAAATATAGAAATCTTCTCAATCAAAGAGTCGTCGATAAAACATTTAAGTCAGGAGAATCAGTTGAGGAAGCTGATGTATTAACAAAAGAAATGACATATCTCTATAAAGATCAAGAATCTTGGTGCTTTATGGATCCTGACTCTTATGAACAGATAAATATTAAGGAAGATCTTGTTGGTGATGCTAAGAATTGGCTGATTGGACAAGAGAGCTGCCAAGTGATTACATGGAATAATAGTGTAATTTCAATTGAACCCCCAGCTTTTGTTGAGTTAAAAATTTTAGAGACTGAACCTGGACTTAAAGGTGACACCGTTTCTGGGGCAACTAAGCCAGCAATCTTAGAAACTGGACAAGAAATTCAAGTGCCTTTATTTGTAGAAATTGACGAATTGGTAAAAATTGATACTAGGTCTGGAGATTATGTTAGCAGAGTCTAAAACAATCTACGCGATAAAAGAATCACTGTCTAAATCCATTGATTCTGAGAGTGGGCTCATTGCATTTAAAAATCAAATCTTAGCAAAATCAAAAGTTTCAATATCAGATAATTTATCTAATGGTCACTTATCATCTAATGTTTGTATGATTGCAGCATCATTCTTAAATAAAAAACCAATTGAAATCTCTCATGCTTTTGAAGAAGGTTTGCAAAAATTAAGTTTTGTCAAAAATGTTAAAACTGCAGGTCCCGGTTTTTTAAATATCTTTCTTGAGCAATCTTGTTTTTTAGATAATTTTTTGGATATAAAAGATATCACTTCATTAGTCCAAAAAGATGATAAAAAATCAATTCAAATAGAATATGTTTCTGCTAATCCAACAGGGCCACTGCATGTGGGGCATGGTCGAGGTGCGGCGTATGGTGATGCACTTGCAAGAATTTTAAAATTTTACGGGCATGATGTAAGCACTGAATACTATGTAAATGATGCAGGAAGGCAGGCAGATATTCTTACGTGCAGTATATTTTTGAGAAAGCATAATCTCTTGGAAGACGATTATCCCAATTCAGCATACAAAGGATCTTACATAAAAGATATTTCAAATATGCTAGAAAAAGATATTGATTTTTCAGATGATTTTATTGATCAAATAGAAAAAAAATTATCAGATCCAGAGGAACACATAGATTATTTGATTGAGATAATCAAATCATACGATAAAGATTATTGGTTATATCTGAAAGAGTTTTGTTTGAAAAAAGTTATATCGTTAATCAAGGCTGACCTTGATCTTTTAAATGTGCATCATGATTGTTGGTTTTTTGAATCGTCACTTGGACAGCTTGATAATACAAACTCCCTTTTATCAAAAGCCATAAAAGATATTAACCAAAAGAATAAATATGAAAAAAATGATGCGTTGTGGCTAAAATCAACTGTGCATGGTGATGATAAAGACAGGGTGCTCGTTAGAGAAAATGGAAAGGGAACATATCTAGCCTCTGATGTTGCTTATCACAAAGATAAGCTCGATAGAGGTTTTGATGAAATCATAAATGTTTGGGGTGCTGATCATCATGGCTATATCAAGAGAATTGAGAGTGCAATCGAATCAATTGGATACTCAAAAGATAAACTAGTTGTCCAGCTTGTCCAGTTTGCAAACCTTATCGAAAACGGAAAAAAATTAAAAATGTCCACTAGGTCAGGTGAATTTTATCAACTTTCAGATTTAATTACTGCAATAGGGTCTGGTGCAGCGAGATTTTATTATTTATCAAAGCAGGCTGACCAGCATTTTGATTTTGATATCACTCTTGCCAAGTCAAAAACTAAAGAAAATCTCTTTTACTACATTCAGTATGCTCACGCACGTATATGTTCACTCACAAAAAAATATAATCAAGGAGATAATGAAGAATTAAGTCAATTTTCAGATGAAAATTTCTCAAAATGTGACGATCTCATACTGAAAGTTAGTAAATTTAATGAAATTATTGAGGCTGCTGCCCAAAAATATCAGCCACATTTAATCATCTTTTTTTTAAGAGACGTTGCTCAAACCTTTCACAAATTTTATAACGATAATAATATTCTTGATTCAGACAAAGATGAAAGAGAAAACATTATGTTATGCATGGTGAATGTAAGGCATGTCATTGCAAAATGTTTGGGTTTGCTTGGAATTGAGCCGATAGAAAAAATGTAAAATGCGAGATTATGCAAAAAAAATTAAATCAAGCAAATCGACAAAATCAAGAGCTGCTTATAAGTTAAAAAAAACGGGAAAGTTGCTCGTTTCCTTGAGGTCGATTGCATTAATCGCTGGCTTTTTGATCTTAATTTTATTGTTGATATTGCAAATTTTAAAAGTAGATATTAAAGAAATAGTTTTTGAGCCTGTTGAGGTGAATATAAATTACTCCTATCCAATTCAGCTGCAAGAGGACAGCGTTACATTGCCTGAATTTATTGCCCTAAAAGATAACTGCGACTATTTGTTGCAGGTTGAGGCATATGGTAGAGAAGTATATGCTCAAGAAGAATTATCAAAAATAATGAATTTTGGTCTAAACGCTTACATTGAACTTTTCTACAGTACTAATGATCCAAATAAACCACTCTACAGGATTTTATCTGGCCCTTTTGAAAATAAGTCCTTGGTAAATAATGCTAGAGATATGTTAATCAAAAATGGGCGCAAGCCATTAATTCTTAAGAAATGCAGTCAAACTTAATTGCACAAAATATTAAAATTTTACAAAGCGAGATAAATACAATCGCTGAAAAGAATGTAAAGCTAATTGCCGTGTCAAAGAGAAAACCACTTGCAATGATTGAGCAGGCTTTTGATTTAGGGATAAATGATTTTGGAGAAAATTTTGCGCAAGAACTTAAAGAGAAAGCAGAAACGAGTTCAAAGAATATTACATGGCACTTCATTGGCCCTATACAATCAAATAAGATCAAAGATATTGCAAAATATTCGGATTGGGTACATTCAATTGAAAGAGAAAAGGTAGCAAAGAAATTGAATGAGCATGCATTAATGCATAATAAAATCATAAACTCTTTAATTCAGGTAAATATTGATTCAGAAAATTCCAAATCCGGAGTATCATTAGACGCCCTGTTTGAGCTTAAAGACTACATTCTTAAAAATTGTGAGAACTTAAACTTAAGAGGGCTTATGTTTATGCCAAGATTTACTTTGGACAAAAATGAAAAAGATGAATCATTGAAAAAGATATGTTCGGTGATCAGTAAATTTAAAAATATATACAAGGATGCAGATACTTTTTCTTTTGGCACTACTCATGATTATCAGTTATCAATAAAAAATGGATCAAATATGATTAGGGTTGGTGAAAAAATATTTGGAAAAAGAATATGAAACTAGGCATTATTGGATACGGAAACATCGCAAAGGCAATGGTCGCAGGGCTGGATGGAAAATTTAATCCAATATATGTAAACGATCGCAAACCTCAATCAAAAAAAGCTTATAGGAAAAAAAGCCTACAAGATTTTAAGATTGATGATATTGAGAAAATAAATCTTGATTTTATATTTATATGTGTAAAGCCTAAGGATGTGAAAGGTGTATTGCATTCCCTTCAGCAATTTAAAAATAAACCCTATTTGATTTCTGTTGTTGCTGGTATAAATCTTACAAGCCTTGAAAATATGTATAACAGTAAAAAAGTTATTAGGATAATGCCTTCAACTGCTGCCAAATACAGGAAAAGTGTTACAGGTATATTTGCAAAGTCAAAAGGAAGAGAATACAAATTAGCAATATCGGTACTAAGAGAATTTGGAACTGTATGTGAACTAACTTCAGAGTCTCAGTTTCATGAATTTACTTCTGTGTTAGGGAGTGGTCAAGCATTTATATTCGAAATACTTAAAAATTATCGGAGTAAGATAAATAAATTTTCTAAAAATTCTAAAGAATTAAATAGAAATTTCTATAATTTTATTTCCAGCGTTGCAGATGCATATGCTGATGGAAAAGATCTTGAAGATTTGATCAATGAAATACGCTCGCCAAAAGGAACCACTCATGCCGGAATAATATCCCTTAAACGCGATAAGGTTAAAAATAAAATTGATAAAGCATTTAAAGCAGCAGAATTAAGATCTAAAGAGATTCAAAATGAATACAAGTAATGTAGCGCTAGTGCTTATATCGATGTTGATAAGTTATGTGTATGTATTCGCATTCTTGTTTAGAACATTTAAAGTGGACTACTATAATCCTATAGTTAAAACCTCAGTTAATTGGCTTGAGCCAATCCCAAATGCAATTTTTTTCTTTTCAAGCAATCCTTTGCTCAACACTATCTTAATATCATTATTTGTTAAGGTGATTGGTGCTTTTCTAGTTCTATCAAACTCTTACTCTGCCGTATTCATTTTTATCATTTGTGTATTTGATGTCGTAGGGTTTATTGTACAAGTATTATTTTTCTCTATTATTGGGTCAGTAATCATGAGTTGGGTGTCTCCAAACAGTGATAATTTATTTTTTCGATTAGTAAATGAGTTCTCGGATGCTATTTTGAATCCTATAAGAAAATTTATTCCTGCAATGGGCGGATTAGACTTCACCCCAATTTTTGGCTTAATTCTATTTAATTTCTTAAATTCTTTTGTAGGAAACGGATTCATTGTGTGGCAGTTAGCCTTGAGATAATTAGTACAATGGAAAAAACAAGAAAAATATTAAGAAAATCTCAGGAGTTCCATTTTCAAAATGGAAAATCAATCAGTCAATTTGAGCTTGCATATGACACATATGGGAAGCTCAATAAAGCAATGTCGAATTGCATACTTGTATGTCATGCCTTTTCAGGTAGTCACCATGCAGCTGGAAAATTTGACAATGATGAAAAGAATGGTTGGTGGGATGAGTTCATAGGTGATGGAAAAACCATTGATACAAATAAATACTTTGTTGTATCTGTTAATAATTTTGGGAGCTGTTTTGGGTCTTCAGGACCAAAATCAATTTGTCCGGAAACAAAAAAACCATACGGAATTGATTTTCCCGATGTAACTGTTCTGGACTGGGTTAAATCACAGAAGATATTAATGGAAGAGCTTAAGATACCTCATTGGGAAATGGTAGCAGGAGGAAGTCTTGGTGGAATGCAAGCATTGCAGTGGGCGATTAGTTATCCTGATATTGTTAAAAAGGCATGTGTAATTGCAGCAACAGCGCAGTCATCACCACAAAATATTGCATTGAATGAAGTTGCAAGAGAAATGATTAAAAAAGATGAGAATTTTCATGATGGCAATTACTTTGAAAAAAATGCAATACCAAAAGTAGGATTAATGACCGCAAGGATGCTTGGTCACATTACATACTTATCAGAAAATAATATGCAAAAAAGATTTGGCAGAAAGAAACAAAACCCTGAGTCTAAAGTAGAGACCGATGTGATATATGAAATTGAAAACTATCTGAGATATAAGGGTGATAAATTTTCTGAAATTTTCGATGCTAATACATACATTTTGATGACCAAGGCCATGGATGAGTTTAATATTTGTGGTGATAATGAAAATGATTTTCAATTGATTCTAAAAAAGATTAAGGCAAAGTTGCTAATTATTAGTTTCGAGTCAGATTGGTTATTTCCAAGTTGGCATAGCAAGTTTATTCAAAAAAATGCAATGAAAGTTGGAATATCCTCCTCATATATTGAATTAGAGGGCTCATATGGACATGACAGTTTTTTATTTGCATCAGATGAATACTGTAATATTGTTGAGAATTTCTTAAATTTTAATGATGGATAGGCATTATCAAATTGATAGATGGATACCGGATGGGTCTAAAATATTAGATTTAGGTTGCGGTGATGGTAGTTTTTTAAAAGACCTTTCTGAAAAAAAAGAAATAACGGGTTTTGGTGTTGAGAATGATTTTGAAAAAATAAATCTTTGCATAAAAAATGGAGTCTCTGTTCTTCATCATGATATTGATGATGGAGTGAAAGAGTTCAGTGGCATGGATTTTGATATAACAATCATGGCAAGCTCTATCCAATGCGTAAGAAATCCAAAAAGAGTACTCAAAGATATACTTAAAGTTTCCAAAAGATGCATCATAACAATTCCAAACTTTGGCTACTGGAAAATTAGATTCGGTTTGTTTAACGGACGTATGCCTATTTCCAAGAGACTACCAAACAAATGGTATGAAACTAAAAATATTCATCTTTGTACCATCAAGGATTTTGAAGAATTGTGTTTGAATAATGAGCTTAAAATAATTGAAAAACACTTTCTTAACGAAGATGGTGAATCTATTAAAAATACCTTTCTAGCAAATCTCTTTGCAGCTGAGGGAGTCTACCTTGTTGGATCAAGATAAAATCTTTGTTATAGCATCTAATAACAAAGGTAAAGTAGCTGAATTCAAGAATTTGTTAGATCCTGTAAAGATAATACCTCAGTCTGAGATACGTGACATTGAAGTAGAAGAAACAGCAACCACTTTTGTTGAAAATGCACTTTTAAAAGCAAAAGGAATTTCAAAATTCACTGATCATATGGTGATTGCTGATGATTCAGGTTTATTAGTTCCAGAGTTAAACTATGAGCCTGGTTTGAGGTCAGCAAGATATGCATCAAAAAAAGCAACTGATTCAGCAAATAAAAAAAAGCTGAAAGAAAAAATTATTGAATATGGTGTTGATTCTTTACCGGCATACTTTGTATGTTTATTGGTCATAATAAAGTCAACCAATGATCCAATGCCACTTATCTTTGAGGGAAGAGCATACGGCTCAGTAAAAATTCAATCCAAAGGCGATAATGGTTTCGGTTACGATGATATGTTTTACCCAACTGGCTTGGATGAATCATTTGCCTCGATTGATAATAAACTTAAAGCTCAATTAAGTCATAGAGGTAAAGCTATAAAAAAGATGATTGATGCATTGAAAGAAGCCTAGCTTTTATTTTTTAGTGAGCATGAAGGTAAAAATCTTTCTTTTTTCGTTTATTGCCTTGAGGTGAAATTTTGTTTTAAATTCAAAATTTAATTCTTTAATTTTTTCAAATTTATATTTTTTAGATCGTGCTCTTGCTGACTCAATTATTGTCTCAGCATAATCTTCCCAGTCAGTCCTAACAAATAATTTGCCTGATTTATTTAACTTTTTATAAATTAAATCTAAGAAATCCTCAGAAAAAAGTCTGCGTTTATTATGTCTTGCTTTTTGCCACGGATCAGGAAACAAAATATTTATCTCGTCAACTGAGCTGTCACTTAAATTTTCAAAAATCTCTCTTGCATCACCATCAAAGATAAAGATATTTTGTAAAGATTCTTTTTTTATTTTCCTTATTAAGCTACCAATCCCAGATAAGTAAACTTCGGATGCAATAATAGTTTTTTCAGGATAATTTAAAGCATAATTAATAGTGTAATCGCCATTTCCAAATCCAATATCTAAGACCAAATTGGATTTGCTTAGTGAAACTTCGAGACTTTTAAACTTAGCAAAATCAAAATCCTCTAAAAGTGCAATGTGTCTTTTTTGGCTTTCGGTGAGTCGACCATGCCTATTTACATAGCTTGGCAGAAACTTTTTAATCTTATTCAATCAAACCCTTTTTTGGAGAAGATGCTGAACCATAACTTTTCTTAGGCATTCTGCCCGCCAGAAAGGCCTCTCTTCCGGATAATACTGCTTTTTTCATTGCGCTTGCCATCAAAATAGGATCTTGAGCCATTGCAACTGCGGTATTCATCAGGATGCCGTCGCAACCAAGCTCCATAGCTATTGAAGCATCAGATGCTGTTCCAACTCCAGCATCCACTATTACAGGTTTCTGAGAATCCTCAATAATCATACTCAAATTATAAGGATTGATGATTCCCAAGCCGGATCCAATAGGAGATGCAAGTGGCATTATTGCGACGCAACCAGCATCATCAAGCTCTTTACAAAATATTGGGTCATCGGAACAATAAACTAAGACTTCAAAACCCTCATCAATTAATACTTGAGCGGCTTTAATTGTTTCTGACATATTTGGGAAAAGATTTTCTTCATCACCTAAAACTTCTAATTTTACAAATGTTTTACCATCAAGTAGTTCTCTCGATAACTGACAAGTCCTAATAGCATCATCTGCAGTGAAACATCCTGCTGTATTCGGCAGTATTGTCCATTTTTCTGGATCAATAAAATCAAGCAAATTTGGTTCATTTGAATTTTGACCCAAATTTGTTCTTCTAATTGCAACTGTTACTATCTCAGCGCCTGAAGCAGAAATAGCGTCTTTAGTTTCCTGAAAATCTTTATACTTGCCTGTACCAAGCATCAAACGAGAACTGAAAGAGCGTTCTCCAATTTTTAGTATGTCACTCATCCACCACCTACAGCTTCAACTATTTCGATTTTATCTTGATTTGTTATCAAAAAACTATCATGTTGAGACTTGGGAACAATTTCATTATTGATTTCAATAGCAAACCTTTTATTTTCAAGGTTTGAAATTGATATTAGATCTGAGAGTTTGTTAGATTCTAGGCGTTTGTGCTTTCCGTTGAGAATAACTTCGACCTTAGGCGGCATTTGACATTGCTGCTCGCAGCTTCTTTAATGCTCCATTTTCGATTTGTCTGATTCTTTCAGCTGAAACTTTATATTCAGACGCAAGATCTTGAAGAGTGATTTTATCATCCAGCAAGAATCTTCTATTTATGATATCTTTGCTACGTTCATCTAGAATTTCAAGCGCAGCAAATAATTCATCTCTGTTATGGTCTTCAACTTCATCAGCTTCAACCATTATGGCTGGATCAAACCTTTTATCTTCTAGATACTGTGATGGAGACATAATCTTTTCATCATCATCTGTATCAGCGGGACCATCAAACGAAGAATCATTTGAAGAAAGCCTATTCTCCATATGTAAAACATCTTTTACTTCTACATTCAAATCATCTGCAATTTTTTCAGCCTCGTCTTTGGTAAGCCAATCTAGAGTTTTCTTTTTTCTTCTCAAATTAAAGAAAAGTTTCCTTTGTGCCTTGGTTGTAGCAATTTTTACTAGGCGCCAATTCTTAAGGATGTATTCATGAATCTCTGCCTTAATCCAATGTACAGCAAATGATACTAGACGCACCCCTTTTGTAGGATCAAACCTATCAACTGCTTTCATTAAACCTACATTACCTTCTTGAATAATATCAGCCAAAGGCAAACCATAACCGTTATAAGTTCTAGATATATGAACAACAAATCTAAGATGTGAAAGCACAAGCTGTCTGGCAGCTTCTAGATCATCGTTTTCATAAAGTTTGTTGGCCAACTCCTTTTCTTGCTCGATAGTAAGAATAGGTATCGAATGCACACACGACAGATAGGACTCTATATCCTTACCGGGAGTGGTAAGCTCAATTGGTTGTAAATCAGTACCCATTATAAAAAATTTGTATAGTTTAATATAAGTATATGTTATTTAAGAAGATAATTATAGCAACTTTTCACTAAATTCATCCACTAATTTTACAATTTCGTTATATCTTAACCTATTAGATATGGCAAAAAAGCTAGGATTCAAGACGCTATCAGCTTTTCCATAGATAATTTTCTTCTTTGTATGAAGATCATAAATGCCTCCGTTGTGAGCCTCCAAAACTGCGTTTGCTGCCGCTATATCCCATTCACTGGTTGGACCAAACCTAAAATATAAATCAGCGTTATTTGTGGCAAGCATACAAATCTTAAGAGAACTCCCAACCGATAAAAAACTATAATCAATTCCCTTATTTTCTAGAAACTGCCTAAATTGGTCATCTTTTTTAGAGGAATGGCTTCTACTTTTAACGATTACAATAGAATCACTATAAATAGACTTTTTTTGGCTTTCTTTAAATATTGGTCCTTCAGATAACCATATTTCATCTATTGCAGGAGCCGCAACATAGCCAAAGATTGATTGCGTATCTTTAACTAAAGCAACATTTATTGTGAATTCACCACTTCTATTTATAAATTCTTTTGTTCCATCTAAAGGATCGATGAGCCAAAAAAGACTAGGAATTTCTTTTGGGTAAGTATTTTCTTCGGACAGAATTGGAATATCAGGAAACTTGTTAGTCAGCTTTTCTATTAATATATCATTTACTATCAAGTCTGCTTGTGTAACTGGAGAACCATCTTTTTTTTCATCTACAAAAAAATCCTTCGAATTGTAAATTTCCATAACCTTAGCCGAAAGGATTGGGTGTATTTCATGGAAAAAATCTTTTACTTCGCTTAAGAAGATAGAGTCATTCTGCATGCTTATCACAAGATGTAGATGGAGCTTTATCAGCAAGCTCAATGATCTTTCCAAAAATATCTACATGGTCAAATGTGCCTGAAAACATTTCTGCACCTGGTCCATATGCAAACACACCTATTGGAGCTAATGTGTGTCTATCGGTAGACCACGATATTATTACCTCATTTTGATCTTGTTTTAGAAGATTCAGTCCGCCAGTTTCGTGATCAGATGTAACAATTATTAAGGTGTCATTCCTGTTTGACGCATAGCCCAAAAGATAGTTAATTGTATTATTGAAGTCTTGATATTCATCAAGCATGGGTTGAACTCTATTATCATGCGACTCCCAGTCAATTTGGCTGCCCTCTGTCATTAGAAAAAATCTTCCACAGTCATCAGATGAAGATTCAAGGTACTTAACAGCAACCTTTGTCATTGCCAATTGTGTAGGCCCATCACCCCTATTAATGCCAGAATCTGCAAACAAACCGATAATTTTTTTTTCGGAATCACTGATGCTTGTGAGTTTTTTAAAATCTAAGTAAAACTGCAACTTATCAGTATTTTTAATACGGAAAAACTTTCTGCCTCCACCTAGGGCAATCTTTATGGTAGATTCTGTGAGTTGAGTTGCTATTGCTTCCTCTTTATATCTACTATCAATATGAGCGTAGTGCGCTGCAGGGCTTGCATGTGTCACAGATGATGTTGCAACTAGACCTGAATGATAATGATAATCATCTAAAATCTCTGAAATATTTTTGACCTCTTGTTTTGCCGAATCAATTCCCAAAAATCTATTCTTAGTCTTCACTCCTGTTGCCCATGCTGTGCCGCTTGCTGCAGAATCTGTATATAAATCATCAAATGAGTAGTTGGTGACAATTCCAGAGATGGGCATTCTGTCCACGGCAGTATTAAATTTAGGACCTCCCTCAAATAACCTTGCTAATTTAATATGATTGAAACCAACCCCATCTCCAATTACTAAAATAATTTTTTTTGGAACAAAAAAATCTTTTTGAGATAATTTAATAGGGCTGACAGCATTTCCAATTTTCACACGCTCAATTTTTTCTTCACACTTTAAGTTAAAGTGCAATGAAAGTAATGCTAAAAACAATATTGTGGTTTTCATTTAGCTTGTAGGACTTTCTGTCTTATTGCTTTTAACTCTTTTGCTGAACGAGAATAATCATGATCATAGATAGAAGATTCCCAGTCTCCATACTGAGGATTTTCAATCATAAACCATTTCTTTCCCCAATAATCTTGGTACAAATCAGCAATCTTTTTTCTTTCATTTGGTCCTATCTTATTTTCTTTTAATGAAACAAAATCGCCTAAATTATCACCAAGTTGAAAAATGATCCTGTAATTTTGGGCTATCATCTGTTTTCTTGGATATTTGTCATCCCCCCAACCATTTTCATCTCTCATCAGTAAAGTATCTTTTTCATCAGAGATAGGAATACCTAGTTTCTTAAAATTTTCTCTAGTGCTAGATTCGAATTTATGACGTCTATTTGTTACATAGAAAATCTCAATTCCATTATTTTTAACTTTTTTCAAAAATTCAATGGCTCCAGGAAGTGCCTTTGCACTTGCCTCAAAGCACCAATCATCCCAACCCTCTGGATAAGAGGTTGAATTGAGAATTAATCTTGCTTCATATGGTGAGTTATCAAGAATAGTTTCATCTACATCAATAACAATTGCAGGTGGTAATTCATTTATTCTCGTATTATGTTCAGTAAAAGCATTCCAACTTGTATCGCCTAAAGCTTTCTTTATTGAGTCACCTGCAATGTTATAAGTCTGTTTAATTGCAACATGATGCTCAGCTGCAGTTTGAGAATATATAACTGCTAACATTCGCTGTTGCTCAGGATGGAAATCATCTGACAAACAAAAATTAGATAATATCAACAAAAAGTAAATTTGAGGTGCTTTCATATATATCTGCTATTATAATTTTGGTCAGTAAAAGTATCTATATGTTAGAAAGATTTGAAGATAAGTTAGAAAAACTCAAAAAAGGACTTGAGTGGATGTCAAAAGACAGAAAGGTTGTATTACCCCACCACAAAACTTTTGAGTTGGTTGAAGAGATGCTTGAAATAGTTGAAAGCTTAAAAAAGGAAAAAAATGACAAGTAAATATGAAAGTTTTAATCTTGAAATCGAAGATAATATTGCAAATATTATTCTATCGAGGCCTGAACAACTTAATAGCATGTCAAGAAAGTTTTGGGTTGAACTGCCTGAAATTCTTGAAGAAGTAAATCGTAATTCAGAGATAAGAGTATTAATAATTTCTTCCACTGGTAAACATTTTTGTGCGGGCATGGATTTATCAGCATTTGATAACGGTGTAGCAAATATACCAAAAGAAAAAAGGCCAGATAACGCAAGAATTGGTGAGGCGTTATATAGGTCTGCCAGGGAGCTTCAAGAATACATATCTAAGCTTGAAAAAATTAGAGTGCCTGTGATTGCTACCATCCATGGAGGATGCATTGGTGGTGCTGTGGATTTAGTTACTGCATGTGATATCAGGCTTGCTACTACTGATGCATTTTTTTGTATTCAGGAAATAAATATTGGAATGGCAGCAGATGTAGGTACTTTGCAGCGCTTGCCCAGAATAATTCCTGATTCAAAGATGCGCGAATTGGCATATACAGGTCGAAGAATGTTGGCTGATGAAGCAAAAGAATCTGGATTAGTTAGTGATGTTTATAATTCGCAAGAGGAAATGGTGAATGCTGCTAAGGAAATGGCAAATGAAATTGCTAAAAAATCTCCTATAGCTATTTATGGATTAAAAGCTCTTATGAACTACTCCCGAGATCACACTATTAGTGATAGTCTTGACTTCAATGCGCTATGGAGTGGAGCCATGCTAAGCCAAAGAGATATGGAAGAAGCTATAAAAGCTTTTGTTGAGAAAAGAGAAGCTACTTTTGGAAAAATGGCAGATGTTAAAAACTTTGATGAGGCTGGTAATTAAAGTTTCCTATGAAAAACTGGGTTCTCGTAAGTAGAATCTGACTTAAAAAATTTATATCCATCTAAATTGAAATTTATTAAATCTTTTGGATCAGTGATCCGATTCTGTATTATAAATTTCGTCATTAAACCTCGAGCTTTCTTTGCGTAAAAACTAATGATTTTAAATTGACCGTTTTTATAATCTTTAAAAATAGGAGAAATAACACTAACCTTGTTTCTGATGTTTGAAAGAGATTTGAAATACTCTTCCGATGCAAGATTGATGAGTGTATCCGAACCATTCTCAGAAATTTCATTAACAATCATATCGGTAATTTTTTCACCCCAAAACTCATATAAATTTTTACCTTTTGGATTAAGCAACTTAGTGCCCATTTCAAGCCTGTAGGGCTCTACAACATCAAGAGGTCTAAGCGATCCATAAAGACCAGATAAAATTCTGAGATGTTTTTGCGAAAATTCAATATCCTTTTCATTAAAAGTATCTGCTTCAAGACCCTTATAGACATCACCTTGAAAAACAAACATCGCTTGCTTAGCATTAGAGTTTAGTTGTCTTTGTCCTTCCCAATTTTGATACCTGTCGTAATTAAGAGTAGCTAGCTTGTCACTTAGACTCATTAGTGAAGCAATATCTTTCGGTTCTTTTTCTTGAAGTTCACTAATTAGTACCTTTGATTCATCTAAAAAACTCGGGCTAGTAGACAGTCCAACGTTAATTGGGTCAAAATCAAGTGTTTTTGCTGGAGAAATAACTATAATCATTTTTTCTATTTTAACTAAATATATTTAAGATACATTAATGACAACACATTTAGGAAGGTTTTTTTCGCTATTACTGCCTATTATTATTGTCTTGAACGTATTAATTGTGCTATCAAGATATGTATTTGGTGTTGGATTAGTTGCTTTTCAAGAGCTAGTGCTTTATTTACATGCAATCATTTTTTTAGGTTGTGCTGGATGGGTATTACTTAAGGATGAACACGTCAGAGTAGATATTTTTTATCGTGATCAAAGTAATAAAAAAAAGAACTTAGTCAATTTTATTGGGATAGTTTTTTTTCTATTACCATCGGTTTTTGTAATTGGTTGGTACTCTATCGATTTTATAGTGATTTCATGGTCGATTGGAGAAAGTTCTACTGAGCCTGGAGGCTTACCATATGTTTATATCCAGAAATCTTTTATCCTGCTATTCCCTGTATTGCTGTTTTTAGCATCAATCAAGTTATTAATTAGGTTATGGAAATAATTCCGTTAATTTTTATATTGCTAGTTTGTGCAAGTCTGCTCATGGGTTTTCCTGTGGCTTTTACACTTGCAGGGATTTCAGTTTTGTATGCACTCATAGGAGTAATAATCGGATTCTTTGACGCCAACCTTTTTAAAAACATTCCTATCCGAATTTATGGAATTATGAATAATCAAACATTATTGGCCGTCCCGCTATTCATTTATATGGGTGTGACCCTTGAAAAATCTGGTATTGCAGCATCAATGTTATCTGAAATGGGTAAGGCATTCGCAAAAGTTAAGTCTGGACTTGGTATATCTATAATATTGGTTGGTACCTTGCTGGCAGCAAGCACTGGGATAGTTGGCGCTACTGTTGTGACTATGGGGTTGATGTCGCTTCCAATTCTTCTAAAGCAAGGTTATTCAAAGGAATTTTCAACTGGCTTGGTCGCAGCTACCGGGACTCTTGGTCAAATAATACCACCCTCAATAGCATTAGTTCTTTTGGGCGATGTAATGTCTAATGCTTATCAACGAGCACAAAATAATCTTGGCATTTTCTCTCAAAAGACCGTATCAGTCGGCGACCTTTTTATTGGAGCAATCATTCCAGGATTGTTGATATGTGTTGGTTATTTAATATATACAATCCTTGTAAATAGAAAAAAAATACTCAAAGTAGAAACTAATAATCAAAATACAAATCTGATTAGAACGCTGTTTCCGCCTTTCTTATTAATTTTTGTAGTTTTAGGCTCAATAATTGCTGGAGTTGCTACTCCAACTGAGGCGGCAGGAATTGGTGCGTTAGGTTCTTTCATGATTGCAACATTTTCAAATAAAACCTCCATTAATTTATTTAAGGATATCTCATTTCAGTCTGCAAAAATTACCACAATGATTTTTGCAATTTTAATTGGTGCATCTATCTTTTCATTAGTTTTCAGAGGAATAGGAGGAGATGATTTAATTGATCAAATATTTGGAGCTCTGCCTGGCGGGCCATATACGGCTTTGCTTATCATTCTTTTTGGAATATTCATCATTGGGTTTATATTAGATTTTATTGAGATTTGTTATGTAATTGTTCCACTGATTGCGCCTCCATTGTTAATGATGGGGTTTGATCCAGTGTGGTTATCAATTCTTTTAGCAGTTGTTTTGCAAACATCCTTTTTAACACCTCCATTTGGTTTCTCATTGTTTTATTTGAGAGGTGTTGCTGGAGATAACATTCAAACTAAAGAAATCTATAAAGGTGTTGTGCCTTTTATAGTAATTCAGCTTGTGGCGTTGGCTTTGGTAATTCTTTTTCCTTGGATACTAATCTTATAATTAAGAACTATAAGCCAGCATTATTTTTTTCTAGAGCCTGCTCTGCCCTATAACTTGAGCGCACCATAGGTCCAGATACCACCTCAAGAAAACCTCTTTTAATACCAATATCTCTTAATTCATTGAATTCACTGGGCTTTATCCATCTTGCTACTGGAAGGTGATTAAGAGTCGGTCTTAAATATTGACCAAGAGTTAGAATATCGACATTTGCTTCAAGAAGATCATCCATTGTCTCTATAATTTCATCTCTTGTTTCGCCCAAACCTAAAATTATGCTCGATTTTGTAAGCACTTCAGAGTTAATAACTTTTGAAGTTGCAAGAACATCAAGCGTTTGTTGATAGCCTGCTCTTATATCTCTTACAGGATGAGTTAATCTTTTAACAGTTTCAATATTTTGTGCAAATACTTGAATGCCACAATTAACTAAGGTTTCTATCGATGATTTTAATCCTTTAAAGTCTGGAGTTAATGCTTCCACTGATGTGTATGGATTATGTTCTTTAATTAGTTGCACTGTATCTGCATAGTGGTTAGCTCCTCCATCATCTAAATCATCTCTGTTAACTGACGTTAATACTACATACTTAAGATTCATTTTTTTTACAGCCAACGCAGTATTTATTGGTTCATACTGATCTAGCCATCCTTTTGGATTGCCAGTATCAACAGAGCAAAACTTACATGCCCTTGTACAGACTCCGCCCATGAGCATAAAAGTAGCTGTGCCCCTTGACCAACACTCAGATAGATTTGGACACATTGCTTCCTCACAAACCGTGTAGAGTCTTTTTCCTTGTACTTGCTCTTTAACATGCTGAAAGTTGCTCGAAGAATTAGATTTAACCCTTATCCATGAAGGTTTTTTCTGATTCGGAATGTTAGCATTTTGGTTAGCTTTAATACCATTTTTAACCGCTTTAATGCCATCTCTGTTAGTAATCTTTACTGTTTTAATAATTTCCATTAGAAGTAATTGTTTAACTTATTTATTGCGGTATTTTTTACATCTTCAAGAGTTATTTTATTATGAATATCTTTCATTTGTGTAACTTCAAGTCCCTGATAACCGCAAGGATTGATTCTGCTAAATGGCGCTAAATCCATATCTACATTTATGCTGATACCATGGTACGAATAACCATTTGAAATTCTAAGTCCAATAGAAGCAATCTTTTTTTCTTTAGTATAAACTCCTGGACTATTTGCTTGAAGCTCAGAGGTAATATCATACCCTTCTAGTAAATCTTGTATAAATTTTTGGAGATCTGCCACAAGTTTTTTTGGGCCAAGTTTCCGCTCTCTTACATTAAGCAAAAAATAAATAACTATCTGACCTGGACCGTGGTAAGTTACCTCCCCACCTCTATCAGTAGAGATGATAGGAATTGTTCCTGCATCTAAAATATGATTGGGATCTGCAGCAGTTCCCAATGTGAAGACTGGATGATGTTGAAGAATCCAAATATTCTCCTTTTGATTATCTGTTTTAATAAAACTTCTCATTGATTCATAAGCAGACTTGAAATCTATTTTGCCAAGATCTTTAATATCAATTGATTTAGTCAACGTATTTTTGTGTATGCATCTTCAGAGATTTCATGATAGCTCACAACCTCTGATTTAAACTTTAGGTAAGATTCATAGATGCTCTTAAATTGATTATCATTTTCAGCGATCTCATCTAATACAGACTTGGAAATGACTCTAAACTCATTAATAACGTCATCTGGTAGTTTCTTTAGTTGCACATTGTGAACATCTATTAATTCTCTGAGTGCCTGATTATTCATTGCTGTGTACTCATCAAGTAAGTCTTGATTCACAGCTTTTGCTGCGGTCTTAACAATTGATTGAAGATGAGTAGGCAATTCATTCCAAGCATCTAGATTAATAATGAATTCAAGCATTGATCCAGGCTCATGCCATCCAGGAAAATAATAATACTTAGCTATTTGTTGAAAACCAAACGCTAAATCATTGTAAGGCCCAACCCACTCAGTAGCATCGATAACCCCTGTTTGTAATGCGGTATAAAGTTCGCCTCCAGGTATATTCACAGGAACTCCTCCTGCTCTTTTAAAAACCTCTCCTCCAATTCCAGGAATCCTCATCTTTAAACCTTTGATACTTTCAAGAGAAGTAATTTCCTTATTAAACCAGCCAAACATCTGAGTTCCCGTATTACCGCCAGGCATCGGCAAGAGATTAAATGGTAAATATAGACTCTCCCATATCTCAAGTCCGCCTCCCCTATTAACCCATGCGTTAATTTCATCAGCTGTAAATCCAAATGGAACGCCAGCAAAAAATTGAGCTGCAGGTATCTTTCCTTTCCAGTAGTAAGCGCCACCATGTCCCATTTGCACTGAGCCGCTTGATACAGCATCAAATACACCCATAGCTGGAACAATCTCGCCAGCCCCATAAACCTTTATTTCTAGTTGGCCTGATGACATTTCTTGAACTAGCCTACTAAATCGCTCGGGTGCCATGCCCAGTCCAGGTAAATTTTTGGGCCAAGTGGTAACCAATGACCATTTAAATTTCTTGTCTTGGACAACAGCAGTTTCTGTTACATTTTCTGCACATGAAGAAATAAACAGCAGGAGTGGGATTAAAAAAAATAACTTTCTCATATTACTTCTAAGTTTGCGAATGATAGCACAAGCCACTTAGTGCCTGCAGATTCAAAGTTAACTTGGACACGTGCTGATTCACCTGCACCTTCATAATTAAGTACTATCCCCTGACCAAATTTAGGATGCTGGACCTTTTGTCCAAGCGCAATTCCAATCTGATCTTCAAAATCCATAGGTTTTGATTCATTGCGTGAATACGGCATCGTAACTGATGCTTTTGGTCGAATTTCCATAATGCATTCAGATGGTATCTCTTTAATAAATCTTGAAGGAGGATTAAAAATATCATTTCCATGCAGCCTTCTTGACTCAGCATATGTTAGATAGAGTTTTTTCATAGCTCGTGTTATGCCTACGTAACATAACCTTCTCTCCTCTTCTAATTGATCAGGAGACTCCATAGATCTCCCATGTGGAAATAATGTTTCTTCAAGCCCTGTCATAAAAACTAAAGGAAACTCTAAGCCTTTTGCCGAGTGTAAAGTCATTAGTTGCACGGCATCATCAAATTCATCAGCTTGTCTGTCGCCAGCATCTAAAGATACATTGCTTAAAAATTGTTCTGTTATTTCTAGATTAGTTTTGTCATCAGAGAATGACATCTCAAAATTTTTTGCAGCTGATAATAGCTCCTCAAGATTTTCTTTTCTTGTTTTACCCTTCTCGCCAGGCTCTTTCTCATGAAACTGTATCAAACCTGATTGCTCTAATATGCTACCAACAATTTCAGATAGTGAAATATCATCAATCTTTCCACATAGACCTAAGATGATTTCAAGAAACTTTTTAAGGCCATTTGCACCTCTGCCACTAATAAGATTTTCATCAATCATTTTAGAAGATGCTTGTATGTAAGAGATATTATGTTTGTTTGCCAAAGATCTTATTTTTGCTAAAGTTTTAGCTCCAACGCCTCTAGTTGGATTTGCTACTGATCTTTCAAATGCAGGATTGTCATGCGGATTAAAAATTATTCTCAAATAGCTAATTGCATTTTTAATCTCTAATCTATCGTAAAATCTGAGTCCACCATAGATTCTGTAGGGAATATTTGCTCGCAAAAGCGCCTCTTCAATTGCTCTTGATTGTGCATTAGATCTGTAAATCACTGCTGAATCACTGAAAAGCTCGCCGCCATCCATCCAGCTCTTAATAATTTCGGCAACAAATCTTGCCTCATCCTGCTCATTAAAAGCTTGGTAAAGAGTAATTTGTTCTCCTTCATTAGATTCTGTCCATAAATTTTTACCGAGTCTGGCTTGATTATTTTCTATTAAAGCATTTGCTGCATTTAAGATAATGCTTGTCGATCGATAGTTTTGCTCAAGACGAATGGTTGCATTCTGTTTATGCTTGGTTTTAAAGTCTTCTAAGTGGCCAACTTTTGCACCCCTCCACCCATAAATTGACTGATCATCATCTCCAACTGCTGTAATACTTGTTTCCTTTGAAGCAACCTCATTTAACCATGCATATTGAATTACATTTGTGTCTTGAAACTCATCAATGAGAATATGCCTGAATCTTCGATGAAAGAAATCTCTTACCTTTTTGTTTGTCTTTAGCAGCTCATAACTTTTTAAGAGTAATTCTGCAAAATCAACCAAGCTATCCTTTTTACAAATTTCGTCATACTGGGAATATATTTTTTTTACTGTCTCAGCATAGAAGTCTTTACTATCATCAACATTCTTTGGCCTTTTGCCAGCATCTTTCCATGAATTGATTTGCCATTGTATTTGCTTGGCAGGCCATGAACTTTCCTCTAGATTATTATCTTTACAAATCCTCTTAATAACCCGCAACTGATCTTCAGCATCAAGCACAGTAAATGTTGAAATAAGATTTGCTTCCTTATAAAAACGTTTGAGAGTTCTGTGAGCAAGTCCATGAAAAGTGCCACACCACAGATCCGCTAAAGGTGATTGAAGTAGTTCCTGAATTCTTGACTTCATCTCATTAGCAGCTTTATTGGTAAAGGTAACTGCCATTACAGAATTTGGATTTGACTGCATAGCCTCAACTATCCACGCAACCCTGTGAACTAATACTCTAGTCTTGCCTGATCCAGCTCCAGCAAGCACAAGTAGACTGGGAGCCTCAGAAGTTACCGCATCACGTTGACGATCATTTAATTCATTAAGAATATTAGAGACATCCATTTATTTTTAGTATATAAGACGCTCTCTAAACCACAGATTCACGATCCATTTCTCTCCATTGGTTACAGGCATACCTGCATGCAAAGATTTTGGATGAATATTAGTTGTATCTTTTTCACAATTATGAAAGATCAATACATCCCCTTTTCTAGCATCAATATTAAATCCCAATTCTGGAAAATCTGTTCCACCACCATCCTCAACATCATTTAGATATGCAATGGCCGTTAAAAGTCGTTGTCCACCAGGCTCCCAATTTTTCTTTCCTTCCTCTGTTTTATAGTCAAATGAGTCAAAGTGGGCTTTATATTCGCCTGCCGTTTCATAATAAACAAGTTGGTATTGCTCAGCATTCCTGATGGGCATTTGAACTAAAATGGATATTCGCTTGCTGACCTCATGAAGAATGTCATTCTCATCATGTGTTAACCAACAATTTTGACTGGTTCGACTTTTATGTGTGACATGCTGATCTGAGCTTATAACAGTTGATTCCTTTAGCTTGTTTTTGCCAGCTTCTATGAAAGAATTGCACTCATGATCATTCAAAAAATCGTTTACAACATAAACGATTGGATCTGCACTATACATCGTCACATTTTCTGCTATCTTTTTTGGAAAGTCTGTTTCAGTCATATGAGATAATTGTATCTTAGACAAATAGTTATGAGTATATTTATATCAATAGCTTCTTACCAAGATCCTTTGCTAGAAAGTACTGTATTTAGTGCAATTCATAATGCTGATAATCCAAACAATCTCGTATTTGGCATTTGTGATCAATCCTCTAATATTAAAGATCTATCAGCATATAATGCTCAATCTGAAATAAAGTATGAGCACGTTGATCCTATACTTTCGAAGGGACCATGTTGGGCTCGAAATCGCATCCAAAGTCTCTTTCAAGATGAAGAGTTTTATTTACAAATTGACTCACATACTCAATTTGATAAACATTGGGATACATTTTTAATAGAAAACTATACAAAAATTAAGAATATTTCTCAGGATATATATTTTGCAAAACCCATTCTAACCTGTTACCCAAGACCATTTGAAATCACTGATGTTGAAAAAGGTGAAGTCAAACTGAATCTTAGTGATCCATTCACGCAGGTAATAACATACAGAAAAGATAGTATTTTTATGCGTGACCTTTTCTCAAGGCAAATTGGTATACCAACCAAGTTATCTAGAGCCACTCATGGCTATTTATTAGCAGCAGGCTGTTTATTTACAAACGGAAGTTTCATCAAAGACGTTCCATATGATCCAAATTTTTATTTCTATGGTGAAGAAATCTCATTAATGCTAAGAGCATTCACCAGAGGCTATAGTATTTTTCATTTACCAAATGTTCCTATATTTCACCTTTACACTGATCCTGTAAATGCCCCAAGGAAATTACATTGGAATGAAGAAGAGGATATGCACAGACCAACCAAATGGAATGAACTTGAAAAAATAAGTATTGAAAGATTGAGAGGTCTTGTTGAGAATAAGCTTGATGAGGTGTGGGGCCTTGGAGACATTTTTACATTAAATGATTATGCTGTACTAAGTGGATTAGATTACAAAGAAAAGAAGGTTATAGATGAAGAAAAAGCATTTAACAAAAAACTATTTGAAAGTGCTGATCTCAGTGTAAGACCCTTTTAGATATGGAGACAATATGAGTGATGAAGTAAAAAAATTTTTAGATGAATATTGTGACTTTGTCACTAAAGTTACAAGTGAGCCCAGTCTTGATCAAGATGCGCTTATAAAAAGAATGAAAGAGATAGACTCTGAGTCAGATATCCATTCCGCAAGACTTCTCACCGCAGCACTTGGCTTAGGAAGTGAGGGCGGAGAATTTGTTGAAATTGTTAAAAAAATGTTCCTACAAGGTAAGCCTGCCTCTCAAGAAAACATATTTCATATGAAAAGAGAGCTCGGCGATATCATTTGGTATTGGGCGACTGCATGTATGGCATTAAACTTAGATCCTTACGAAGTGATCAGTGAAAATAAATCCAAACTTGAGGCAAGATATGGCAAAGGATTTAAAGTTGAGAAAAGTGAGCACAGAAAAAAAGGTGATCTTTGACCAGTTTCAAAGGAGAAAATGAAATTGCGATCGCTGAAATTAAGCTTTGATAGAATAGTCTTAATTATTACGGTTTGCTTGTCTGCAAACACCCTTTCATTGAATCTAGATAGTGATCTTTTGATCTTTAATGCTGATATATATACCTCTAATAACAAAAATCCTAAAGCAGACTCATTGGTAGTAAGTGATGGATATATTGTATATGTAGGAAATTATTTAGATGCTCAGCACTATGTTGGTAAAAGTACTAAGTTAATTGATCTTGATGGTAAAACGGTTTTGCCAGGGTTTATTGATTCTCATACTCATCTTTCGATGGGCGCAAGACTAGTTAAAGGAATTGACCTATACAAGATGAATTCTATCTCTGATTGGCAGAATACCATCCTTGAAAACATTCCTAAGTTTAAAGATTCGCAATGGTTGTTTGGTGCAAGATGGGATCATACTTTAACTAGCAATGGTGAATTACCGACCGTGTCAGATCTTGATGAATTAAAAATAGATAAGCCAATAGCCTTGAGAGACATTGATGGACATTCGATGTGGATTAATACGAAAGCCTATAAAAGGCTTGTGAATGAATATCCTGTTGAAAAGCTTCAGAGTGAGGGTGTTATATACAATGAAGATGGAACATTTAGTGGGATCCTCAAAGAGAGAGCAATGGAGCTAGTTGATGAGCTTGATGACTATCAAAATAGTCTTGCTGTTTCAAATAAAGATATTCAAAGAACACTGAGCTTTATCAATTCTATGGGTATTACCGGAATGCATGATATGCCAGACGAGCAAACTCTAAGAGATCTTAAACGACTAGCAAAGGAAAATAAGTTATATTCAAGGATCTTATTTGGATCAATTATTGACTGTCGAGAATCAGATTGTGTTGAAGAACATTTAAGGCGTGGAAGTCTTTACAGACACTCTAATATTTATGAATTCTTGCTCAGTCCATATTTCATCAAACTCTTTATAGATGGCGTATTATCAACGCATACTGCAGCGATGCAAGAAGAATATAGCGATAAAGATAATCACTTTGGAGAACTGCTTTATTTACCATCGGAGATTGGTGAGATTGTCAAAAGATCAAATGATGCTGGTATACCAGTAGCTGTGCATGCCATTGGTGATGCAGCTGTAAAAGTGACTTTAGATGTTTTTGAGAAATATGGCTCAAGAGAGGTAACTAACAGGATTGAGCATGCAGAAATTATTGATGAGCGTGATTTAGTTCGGTTTAAGAAACTTAATGTTGCTTTGTCAATGCATCCTAATCATGGTACTGGCGTAATTGGTAAATATATATCTGAAAGGATTGGAGCAAAAAGAGAAAAGAATGCATATGTATGGAATTCAGCTATCAAAGAGGATGCTCAACTTATGTTGGGGAGCGATTGGCCTACCGCACCTTTAAGTCCGATGATTCAAATAGCTGATGCGATCTTTAGGGTTGGTCCTTTTGAGACTGATGATCAGCCATGGTATCCCAATCAAAAACTAAGCTTTTATAATGCATTGGTGGCATATACTCTTACCCCAGCAAAGGTATCTGGAGTAGATAAATATATTGGCAGCCTTGAAAAGGGAAAGTACGCAGATTTTGTAATCCTGAATAAGAAGCTCAATACGCTTGATCGAAAAGAATTTTTGGCAACTAATGTAATGTCAACCTTCTTCTTTGGAAAAGAGATTTATTCAGCAAATAATTAATCATGGCTTTTTATGAATTTACATCTTTATTTGCTTCAACTGCGTGGGGTCCCTGGCTTGTTATATTGCTTGTGGGTTCAGGTATGTATTTTGCATTTGTCTCTAATTTTGCCCCCTATAAAAAAATATCGACTGGTTTGAAATTAATCTTTGAGAAGGACTCTGATAAAGAAGGATCAATATCCAAGTATCAAGCATTAACTGCCGCACTTTCTGGAACAATTGGTTTGGGAAATATTGCTGGTGTAGCATTAGCGATAAGTATTGCAGGGCCAGGAGCAGTTTTATGGATGTGGCTTACCGCCTGTGTTGGTATTGCAACAAAATTTTTTACATGCTCATTATCAGTTCTCTATAGAGAGAAGGATCGTGATGGAACCATTTTAAGTGGCCCGATGTATGTTATTAAAAATGGCCTCGGAAGAAATTGGCTGTTTTTAGCGTATTTTTTTGCATTCTTCGGCATGATTGGTGGTCTTCCCGCAGTACAAAGTAATCAAATTGTCCAAATAATAAGAGAATTATCTTTTCCTGAAATAGTTTCTCAAGACATGTTGGTATTTAACCTTAGTATGGGGGTCATAATTACACTCGTAACTGGTCTAGTAGTGATTGGCGGACTCAAAAGGATTGCGCAAGCTTCAGCGTGGCTGGTGCCTTTCATGGGTGGTTTATATATTTTTGCAGCACTAATAATTTTAGTTTTAAATTTTAATGAGGTACCAGGCGTTATTTGGTTAATTATTACTGATGCCTTTAGCGGTAAAGCTGTAGTCGGAGGTACTTTGATGGGAGTAATTCTATATGGCATCCAGCGTGGAGCTTTTAGCAATGAAGCAGGCATCGGAACTGAATCCCTTATCCATGGGACCGCTAGAACAAACAATCCGATAAAACAAGGATTGGTGGCAATGGTTGGTCCAATATTTGATACTTTGCTGGTTTGTACTGCTACAGCAGTAGTTATTATAGTTTCAGGCTTGTGGTTAGATTCAGGTTACTCTGGAGTAACTCTTACAGCAATGGCCTTTTACCAAGAATTAGGAGTCTTTGGTACAGCAGTAGTGTTTATTTGCGTGCTTAGTTTTGGAATAAGTACCATGTTTACATATTCTTACTATGGGGCTATGTGTGCGCGATTTTTATTTGGCAAAATAGGTCAAAAAATTTATTCGTATATTTTTATAGCAACAATATTATTTTTCGCATCGATATCGTTAGAGTCAGCTATAAATATAATTGATGGTTCTTTTGCAATGATGGCAATTCCAACCCTTATTTCATCAATTTTACTTGCACCAAAAATTGTTGAACTTGCAAAAACTTATTTTACAGAAAAGTCCTTGTAAAGATAAGTTACTGAATGGCCATCAGCAAAATCTTTACTTCCGCATGCCTTAAATCCAAGAGAATCATGGAATTTTAGTGAAACAGTATTTTTAGGAACAGTGTTTACCTCACAGCATATTACTGTTCTAGGGGATAGGTCTTCGGCAATCATCCTATACAAACTATTTCCTATTCCAAGTCTTCTTGAGTTTTTATCAATAGCAATCCGATCAACATAAATAAAGGAATTAAATTTTTTACTCAAAAATTTATAGTTTTCAGAGTGATACTTTGCTCCCTCGGTCATGCATACCATGAAGCCAATAAGATCGTTATCTTTATAAACAAAAAAATTAATGTTTGCTATATCGATGAGCGCCCCAAACTCTTGCTCATCCTTCAATGAGCCCACTTCTGGCACATTTAATTGATTTAAAGCATATGCCTTGCTCAATAAACTTGGTGAGATTTCAGTATCAAGTTTTACTATTGAAATCTTTGATTGCATCTAAAACTTTTCTTGCAGTTTCCTTTTGGGCACATTGCTTTGTTTTTTCATAAAATGGGTGTCCTAGAGTTGCTAAGTCACTGGCCTTTTCAAAAGCACGTGCCATTAAATTATCAGGCTCGGCTATTTCATCAAGATAGCCGACCTCCTTTGAGATTTCAAAATCAAAGGCATCAGCATGATAAACAGCACTATAAAAATGCTTCTTTGAGATCCTGTCTTGAATAATTGCCATAATCTGTGTCGGAATATCCATATTATTTCTAACCTCATTTGCTTGACAAATAAAATCACCTTTTATTCCAATCCGATAATCCGCACAACACAGAACAAAAACACCCATTGCAACCGCATGTCCTGTTGCTAATGCAATGATTGGTCTTGGAAATGTATATAGGTCATGAAGCATTTGATAGCCTGCACTAACCATTTTAGCAATTGCATCCATGTCTCCAGATGCTAAAGTTTTGAGGTCAAAACCACCTGAAAAAAGGCCATCGCGACCCTTTATTATAAGCGCACCCTTATCCTTCGGGACTTGTTCAAGAGATTCATTAAGTGAGGTAATCATTTCAAAAGAGAAAGCATTTGCTTTTCCATCATCTAGCGTAATGATTGAGATCTCATCTTTAGTTTCTATGCTTGTTAGTGCTGTCATTTTAAATTATGTGTTTTGATTACTTTCCATTGATTGATGTGTTCATTCACATCAACAATTGAAATTTTACTCATTACTACCTCATTTGGCGATAAAAAACTTTCTATAGAAGACTGCTTTTTGCTCTCCTCAATATTTCCATAAAACAAACTAATATGTGGAAAAAAGTTTTCTGATTCTAATTCAAGCAACTTATCTAAAGTGTTCTTGAGTTTAAGCAAAGAATTATTTTTTTTGACTTTAAGAAATAAGGCCTGAAAAAACTCATTTTTAATTCCAAAACCACCTATATTCAACACTATTCTGCTATAACTTTTTAAATGCTTTGAAAGACAACTATCAATATCAAGAACTGAATCTAAAATAGGGCCGGATAAAGTTAGATGAGGCTCAAAATTTGGTCCATTGAGTTTCTGATTAATATTATCTTTGAGAGCAGTTAATTCTTTAAGAGATGAATCTTCAAATTGTCCCCATATATATAGAGCTTTTGAAATGCGTTGAGATGAGTCGCCCATTAGTAATTTCTTAAACTTCTTTCAGTTCTAAAGTAAAAGAAAAAAGAAAGAGTGGCAAAAGAGGATAATACATGCCAAATGCCATGTGGTTGTATCAAAGAATCAGGATTGCAAAATCGTGTACCTGGATAGCCTTGTAGCCAAATAATGAAGGCAATAAAGTAAAAACCACACCCTAAGAAGAACCATGGATTGTAAGTTCTTTTTATCACAGGCTCGGTCTTCATCAATACTGCTGGCAACCAAAAGAGAATAACCCACCAATAAGAACTGAAATCACTGATAATCTCATTTGGAAACGTTCCAAATAATGACATCACAGCGATAGCAATAAAACCTGAGAATAGTCTCATATAGTTTGACCAAAAGTTCATCAAAACCTCAGTAATAATCCACCACCCAATTGACAATGCCCAAAGATTAAAATTGATACCTAAATCGTATCCAAAAAACCAGCTTAGAAGTGCAAAAATAGTTATTAAAGATAAATAAGTTTTTATAAAAGAAGACTCTTTCCAATCGTTGCAAGTAAAAATATTTATCAACCAAGGAATAGAAATATAAATAATCATGCTGAGCCAATCAGCCCATTGGCCCCAAGCAGTATGAGTGCCATGCATTAATAGCGAACCAGGTCCTAGAAAAACAGCTGCAGATGCATACAGTAATGCAATGAGATTTGGCCCTTTGAATTTTATAAGCTTTGCTCGTGGCTCTTTACTTAAGATCCAGAACATAAATAAGCCAGTGATGATAAATCCTAAATTACTTAGAGCATTGACAGGCTCTCTAAAATAACCACCACTAATCCTTTCACACCAGCGTGAAACTGACCCAATAGAGTAGCCAGGTTCAACTGATAAGAAAAAGGGGAAGTTTGCAAGCGTTAAGTAAATTGCAAAAAATGCTACAACAAAGCTCAAAGGTAATAAGAAAACTCTATTCATATAATTCGTTAAAACTAAATAACTTTTTCGAATCCTTCAAAATTTGGAGGGCCTAAATACAAATCTTGATTTTGTCCTGCATTCTTATGAGCCAATCTAAATGCTTCAGATTTTGTCCAAGCAATAAATGCATCTTTTGATTCCCACTTTGAATGAGAGGCATACAGTGAAAATTCTTTGGATTCCTCTCCTTTAATTAGGTTAAATTCTATAAATCCTGGAACTCCTTTTAAGTGCGAATCTCTATTTTTCAATACTTTTTCAAACGCATCTTCTTTGCCGGGCACAATTTTAAATCTATTCATAGCGATAAACATACTAAAAAATACCACTCCTATGTTTTGTATTTGGAGGGCCGAAAATAATCTTTAAACGTTTGCTTAGATTGTTGCTTTCGCTAAGCTCATGAAGCATGGACTTCCATCCCATAAAAGTAATTTTTACAGGATTAAATGTGTTTACGTTATTAACTAATCCAAATTTTACCTGAGACACTTCTGGTTCAAAAGTTCCAAACATTCGGTCCCATATAATTAAAAGATTGCCGTAATTTTTATCAATGTATTGTGTATTTGACCCGTGATGTACTCTGTGATGTGAAGGAGTATTAAAAACCCATTCTAGTGGACCGAGCTTATTTATGATTTGGGTGTGTCCTACGACCCCCCACAATGTGCTTATTACACCTGCAACAGCTATCATAGTTGGCTCAAATCCGATAATTGGTAATACAGCAAAAAATGGAATCTTTGATATTGGACCAAACCAAGCTTGCCTAAAAGAAACTGCAAAGTTCATTTCTTCACTTGAGTGATGACTCATATGAACAGCCCACAAAAACCTAACCTTATGAGAAAGTCTGTGATAAACATAAAAAACCAAATCAATTAATATAAATGTAAGCACCCATGCAACCCAAAGAGGCATTAAATTAACTAAATCGAAAAGCTTGAATTGATAAAGGTAAAAATGAAAAGCTAGGGTGGCGCTCTTGATGGCAAAACTCATACCGATGTTTCCTGACAGCAATCCTATGGTACACAAGGTGTCTTGCTTAGAATATAGAGATTTATTTTGAATGCTCGATATTACTGATTCAATAAAGATCATTGCCAGTATGATTGGCACTCCAATTATATAAACCTCTGCAATAGTAATCTGATTCATATCAGCATTATATTTATTCTAATCAATCTTTAAATCCGAAATTGAGATTATATCTGTGTTTTGGTTAAGAAAAGAATAAAGCTTCTCTCTTATATATGCATGCTCTGCATCGGTAAATCGCCAGTGTCCACCTCCATTAATTGTCACTAATTTGTTTGGTGTCGTAAGTTTTGCGTGCAAACTTAGAGCCTGAGTATATGGTACCAGCCTGTCGTCCGTGCCATGAATTGAGATGATCGCAGGGGTGTCATTTGAGATATAGTTAATGGGAGAGTATTTATTTGAAAAATCTTTAAGGTTGGTATCTTCTGGCAGCCATCGTTGAACAAAGTTTAAGAAAGGTCTTTCATTTCGTAAAAAATTGTCATTTGCTTCTATATCAGTAATCCCAAAAAAATTTAAAATAGCCTGAGGTTTATTACCTGTTACGCATCTATGTTTGTAACCTTCTGCATTCATTAAGCCAGCTAACAATGCAAGATGTCCGCCTGCACTTAACCCCATCAATATGGTCTTTTCTTGAGATAAGCCGCGCCTTACGATTTCCTCTTCAACAAGTTTGTAGGCACACAAAACATCATCAATTGCATTGGGTGCAGTGTCACTTCCGATTCTGTAACCAATCATGAATACGTTCATCTCTTGATTTAGATTAAAGTATGTTTGAAATCTTTTAACCCAGCGCGAGCTTGCTCTATCACCCCAAAGCCAACCACCACCATGTATCCAAATAAGCACCTCATCTGATTTGCCGGGATAAAAATCAATCTTTTGTTTTTGGTGTTCGCCATAAGAAATCGACTGAAATTCTCCAAAACTGGTTGAAGCACATGAATGAAACATTAAAATTGTGAGTAGTGTTGTAAATAACTTCATTGTATTTTTACTAAGGCTCTTGAAAAACTTTCTTTATATCGTATTTATTAGTTTATGTTTAAACAAAAAATAACAATATTAAATTCAGCGATTATGTTGGTAATCTTATCTATGCCAGTTTTGTCTGTTAAATATGACAAACTTACGCCCAATGCTCAGTATACAAGAGCTGTTAAGTTTTTAGAAAAAGAAAGCTATAAAAAAGCTGAGAAAGCGCTAAAAGCTTACACCAAATCAACACCAGAGGATACAGATGGCTGGAATCTGTATGCTTTTACTAACAGAAAACTTGGGAACTATGAAAAAGCTGAAGATTATTATCAAAAAGCACTAGAGCTCGATCCAAATAATAAATCTGCGCTTGAATATCAAGGAGAACTCTTTGTTGAGCTAGGCCGACTAGATGAAGCTAACAATAATTTAGAAAAGCTCAGGATGCTGTGTAAAGAAGGCTGTTTAGAATTTCAAATGTTGGAAAGATATATTAATTCAGAATCAGAAAAGCTCTACAAAAAATAATTACGGCTTTACGAAAAGCAATGTCATTCTGTCACTCTCGCCAATGGCTAGGTACTTTTCTCTGTCTTGGTCCTTTAGTCTCAAGTTTGGTGGCAACGTCCAGACGCCCTTAGGGTGATCGGCAGTATCTTTAGGATTAGAATTAATTTCTGATTTCCCCAACATGACAAATCCTGCATTTTGTGCAGCTTCGATTGCATAATTTTCAGTGACATATCCACTTTTTTTCATCGAATCGACCGAGGTACCGCTTGGCGCACGATGCTCAACTACTCCCAATATTCCACCTGATTTAAGTGCAGTAAAGCTATTTTTAAATATTGAATCCACACTTGATCCAATCCAATTATGAAGGTTTCTGAAAGTAACCACAGCATCTACGCTGCTAGGCTCAGCCAAACTTCCATTTAAATTAACTAATTTAATGGAGTCATAAATAGGATTGCTACTTAACTTTTCTTCAAAACGAGCTCTGCTTCTTTTTCGATAATTACTTTTAGAATTTGGATCGTGATGTGCTGCGATTAAATTTCCTTGTTCTAAATAGCTGGCAAATATTTCTGTGTACCAACCTCCACCAGGAGATAATTCAATAACCTTCATTGCTGGTGATATACCAAAAAATGTAAGCGTCTCATATGGATGTCTAAACTCATCACGAGCCATATTTTTCTCACTCCTTACGGTGTGTTCAAGCGCTGATACTAATCCCGAAGATTTTTGCTGAGGTATATCCTTGTTAGAAAGCGAAATCATTTTCCAATTTTCATCAACATTGATAAATTCATACAAAGTATTTCCTGTAAAAAGCAACTCATTTTTATCATTGAATCTGGAATAAATTACATCAGCAATGTACAGATCATTGCTTGGATATATCTTAATACTGTCAATTGTGCTGTAAGAATATCCTTCTTGAATGTTGTTTTTCATATCTCGATAAACTGCCTTTACATCTTCAATAGTTTTGGCATTTTTGGAAAGCGAATTAAATTTAACTGGGACAGAAAAATGGCTAGCAATACCATCAAAGTCATTTTCAATAAAATCTTGCACGTATTCACGATATACCTCTTCAACTTCACTAAAAACATCTTTTTGTTCAGCTAATACATTTAAATGTATTAGCATAAGAATTAAAGGTAAGGATATGTAGTATTTATTCATTTGATGACTCCAAGATTTTATAATTTGATAAATTAACAAGCTAGATCCATTGATCATTTTGTGCGGTCAAATCATTTATTACATCGCCAGTATTAAGCACGTCTTTTGGCTCGATTAACATTATTTTAGCTTCTTTTTTTGCTAATGGTTTGTGTTTAACTCCTTTAGGAACAACTAACATTTCTCCTGAATTTAGCTCAATTGTTTGGTCAGTGAATTCTATGTGGATTTGTCCCTCGATTACTATGAATACTTCATCAGTATCTGAATGTTGGTGCCACACAAAATCATTTTTGATTTTTACCAATTTGAATTGATAATTATTCATCTCAGCGATCACTTTGGGTGACCAAGTATCTGCAAACTTATTAAATTTATCTGAAAAGTTGATCTTTCTCATACACGCTTAAAATATTTAATAAGAATAGTATTAACTAACCGTCATATCAAACCAATTTAATAGTCTATGCGATTTTTCTTTTTTCTATTGAGTTCAAGTTACTAGTTCTTGAAGACGGTGAGTCTTCATTTGTGAAATCATCAGCGTAACTATGATTAACTTCAGCATGATGCATTTCATCTGCTCTGACACATTTTATTAGGTCAGATAATTTTGCTTTGGGACTAAGGCTGTAGTATTGAATTGCAATTTTTGGAGCCTTTATATTTTCTACTTTGCCGTTTTCAACTAATTCTAGATATTCTGTATAGCTTTTGACTGCCTCATCTTCAAAATACCCAATCATTCTGTGAGATGTTTGTGGAAAAAAAATATACATCAGAGTGTAAAAAGTCATAAAAATACCCTGTGCAGCTATAACGAGCAGCCTTTCAAATATATTAGGTTTTGCAATCTCAATAAAAAACATAAGGTGCATTCTTTCATTCTCAGCCTCTGCAAGCATTTCTCTGATTTTTGGACCATAGCCAGTTTTCATCTTCCTTAGGCTCCTAAGGTGAATTAACATCCCTGCAACCATTCCAGGAACACCAGCGATTGTTTCTAAAACTACTGCTCTGTGGCCATATCTTTTTGCAAAAAAAGTGTCTGCAATAAAACGAAAAAATTTAGTCATTGATAACGCAAAGAAGTTTGAAAAGGATTTCTTTTGTTTATGCATCTTAATTTACTAAAGATAAATAATCTTTAGCTCGGTTTTTGTTAACAGCGATCATTGTCTCTAAGGCAGCTAGATTGTTGTTGATTTCATCCAGATTGGAAGGCGCTCCTACTTGTATAACTCCGATCATACCTAGCGCTATGTGAGGAGCACATTGGTAAACATAAACACCTTCAGTAGAAAATTCAACTTTGAGTTCTTCGTTCATCTCGCCTAACCAGGAATCTCCATCATTAGGAGAGAGGTATGAAATGGATTGTGAGTTATGAAGAGCATCCGTTGGTAAAAAAGTAACGGTGTCACCTACCGATACTTTCAAAAAGGGTGGATCAAAAACCATTATCTGGCCATTGGCATCTGTATTTACCATTTTAACAAAATGATCTTCAGCAAATAATGATGAACATAAAAGAGTAATTGCTACTAGAAATAATGCTTTCATATAATATAAGTTTTATTTATAACATATTATATCATAAATTTATATTTTATCTATGGAGCTTTATATATGTTTACAATCGTTACTCCAACAACTATTAAAAATAGTCCGCCAATCGTTTGCCAATTGAGAGCTTGTTTATAAAAAAAATAACTAAATAAGGCGATCGAAAATACCCCTATTCCTGACCAAGCAGCATAAAGAATTGATAATGGTAATTTCTGGCTTAGTATTGATAGTAGATAAAATGATATGCAATAAGCAACCATTAAAATAGAAGTTGGAATAAGTTTTGTAAAATTATTTGAGGCAGGAAGCAGCATTGTTCCTAAAACCTCAAATGCTATTGCTGCAAAAAGCATCAAGTAGATTGTCATGAAATGCTAATTTTTAAGTTGCATCTTGCCAATGAAGTCAAGTTTACCAACTGGAACTCCCCGCATCCTTAGCATGTCATACATAGTTGTAACATGAAAATAAAAGTTTGGGAGGGAAAAAGATAATATGAAGTTCTCTGAGCTGAATGGCCACTCAATCGAACCCATTTTAAAAACTACTTCTTGCCCGCTACAAGCATTAATGTCATTTGCAGTAAAATTGTTTAAATCATGTTCTGCGTTCTCAAGCAGTGACTGCAATGCGGCAAAGTCCAAATTTTCTGGCATATTAGGTGGGCCAAACTCGCCGCTCTTAAGAGCGTTCAGTGCGCCAACAGAATGATGCACAATGCTAAATACTTGAAATGAAAATGGTGCCATGTCTTCATAAAGCCTAGCTTGAACTATTTCTTCTTGATTGATGCCTGTCTCTTCAAAATGGGATTTAGCTTTCTTGAATATTTGCAACGCAGCTGGAAGTATTTGCTTATAAGTTTCAAGGGATGCTTGGTTAATTGTAATGCTCATGGTTTACCTCTGATTGAAGATGACCTTTAACAAGCGTAAAGTCATCTTTTAATTTCGTTAAAAATTATAGCAAGAATAACTCTTACTATAATGCCTTAAGAAAGTTTGCATTTTAAATATTACCTGGAAGGTCTCAAATTAATAACTTTAAACGAACTTTAGTCTAACTAATCGTGACAATCATCGCACGCCTGATCTCTGCAAAGCTTAAAGTTTTGCCAGTGGGCAAAAACTAGAATTGCAGATCCAATAAGCGTCATAATTATCTCTCCCCACTCACCTAATATCTCTTCGCCAGCAAAGTAAGCGTAAAGAAGAATTATCAAGCCAATAAAGCCACTTAAAAATGAAATCTTTCCATTATGATTAAAAAGGCCTGTAAGCAATGCAAAGGTGCTAATCGGAAAAATTATTAATAACATAACTCCATGCAAAAATTCATTGTCAATCTGCAATGCTATAAAGCTAGATGTTGTGATTAAGAAAGCTGGCATCAATAAACAATGCAGCGCACACGTTATTGAAACAAAAATTGATAATTTATCTGAGTTTTGTTGAGCAGAAGTTAGTTCCATAACATCACAATCGCTGGAGTAAAAAAACGTTAACTAAAATATGATTGATAAAATATAGCTATGCTTATTTTGCGCAGCAGCTACATTTACAACATTTACAACATTTACACATGGGCACACTATATAACGAACGCTTCATTTTATCTACATTGAATGATTGAACTCAATTAATAAAATATGTATATTTTATGGTAGCATACCCCTTATGGGTATGTTGATTGTGAGTATATTATCTATTTTGTCATTTGAACTGCATGCTAGGCCTATATCTTATTCAGGTGGTTCAACCATAATGGCATTTTCAGACAACATGAAAAATTCTTTGTATTATCATTATTCGCCGTCATATAAATACTCTGTTGGAATTGAAGATATTAAAGACAAATATTTTAGAGATAAATATTCATATTTGAGATTTACATATTTATTAAATAGAAAAAATACGCAAACCTCTCAGAGAAATTTATATTTTCAATCTGGCGTTAGTTCAAAAGGATATGACGAATTTTTTTATGGTATGCATGGGGATTGGGAAACACGAAGGCTGTTCGTTGGCTTTGGAATCAAGGAAACTAAAAAAAATATGCAAGATTATACAGAACAATTCTATCAAGTAGGAGTAGCGCCATATCTCGGCAATTATGGTGATTTACATACATGGATCATGCTAAAGACAAAAGAAAATTCACTCGACAATAAGTGGTCAACTTACCCTGTATTAAAATTTTTTAAAGGTAATTCTCTTGTTGAATTTGGATATAATAACAAGACTGAATGGGATATACATTTAATGTACAGGTTTTAGGAGAAAATATGAAGAAATTATTTTTATTGATTGGTTTTAGCTCAATGATATGGGCAGATAATCCTCATGAGCACATGGATCACTCCCATCAAGGTCATCAACACAATGAGCTTGTGGATGGCACAAATTTAGAAGTAGACTTTGAAAGATACAATAAATTTATTAAAGATCTTACGGGTTCCCAAATTGCAGTCATCAATGTGCAAGGAATGGTTTGTGATTTTTGTGCTAGGGGCATTGAAAAAACATTCGAGAAGGACATTAATGTTAAAAAAATAGATGTTGATCTTAGTAAAGGTAAAGTACTAATTGCATTTAATAATGCGCACACAATAAATTTTGATGATATCAAAGAGAAAATTCTAATAAATGGTCAAAATGCAACTGACATGGAAGTAATTAATCTATAAATAGTTATGCAAGATAAGTCTGTAAATTTTTTATCCTTATTTGCCTCATCTTCAACCTTAATATGTTGTGCTCTACCTTCATTGTTTGTTGTAATTGGTGCAGGAGCATCCTTTGCAAGTCTAATCACAATATTCCCATTTTTAATTGTCATTTCACAATATAAGTTTTACATAACTATATTTGCGTTGCTGATAATACTCATAGCTGGTTATGTGAATTTCAAAACTTACCGCATGCCCTGCCCAGCTGATCCAGAATTAGGAAGGTTATGCATGCAATCGAGAAAACAATCAAGACTAGTGTATTATTTTTCAGTCTTCTTATTTGTTTTTGCTACAACATTAACTTATATAATCCCAAAAATAATATGAAACATCCATGCCATAAAGAAGAAATTTCAAGCCTAAGCAGGATTGAGGGACAAGTTCGTGGAATAGCTAACATGATTAATGAGGATAGATATTGCATAGAGATTCTCGATCAGATCAAAGCTGTGAGAAGTGCTATTACCAGTGTTGAAGGCAGGATATTAAAAAAGCATATGAAGGAATGCGTTAAAGATACGTTAAACAGTGGCAAAGGTTTTGATGACAAGGTTGAGGAAGTATTAAAAATCCTTAAAAGATAACCTAGTTTCCACCAATCATATTTATTTACTCACTTTCCACGTAAAATAATTTGGTATAAAGTTGCCACCTGTCACCTACCTTTATAAAAGACAAAGTATCTAAAAATGTTATGCCTAAGTATTTGTCTCTTACTTTTGCCAATGCGGTAGTGCCCTCTATTTCGCATGACAAAAGCTCAAAAACTACATCCTCACCCTTGTCTTTTGGAGGTGGTTGTTGAGCTGCTACAAAATCAGCAAAGTCTTCTGTTGACATTTCCATAAAATCACCATGTAAATATCCCACCACTTTTGCATTCTTATGAAATGCTTGTTTTACCTTTTCTGGATCAGATTCATCCATGCTATCAACATATAGTTGCAATAAATTATCTATCTGTTCTTTGTCATTCACTTTATTTATTTCTTATTACAGTTATGCCCTGCTCTTCAAGGACTTTTATAAGAGCTTCTTTTAGTGTTTTAGGATCTGAATTCTCTTCAGCTACAATGCCCTTAAGTTCTTTTGACTGTTTATTTTGTTTATCTTTGCTCAATCAAACGTCCTCAATAGAAGATTTATGACTCTTTGTTTGGATTCCATATGACCAAATTTTTAGTTTTAAGTCTGTTAGCAACAATCTTGTATCTGGATTGTTCTTCTTTCCACTCTTTCAACCATTGAGCGCCATCTCTCTCTGCATCAACAAAGATTGCGTTGGTAAATGCTAATGGCAATAGTATTGCAATATGAATAATCACGCTGGCAACTGTGTTGTAATTAAAAAATCCTAGATAGTTTGCAGCTAAAATTCCAAAGAAAATACTCCATATAGTAAATAACACCAGCATAAAATATGCTTGCAGACTTTCATCAGGCACATACTTTAATGGATTGTATCGTACGTCCATTACTCTTCTATAAGCACTGACTAACTTCATTACAGTTCTTCTAAATAGACTAGGTTTTTTCATAGTAGGTTTCATTATTTCTTTTTCCTATTAAATCTTACAAACTCCTTAATAACATGCATGCCAACAGTTGCCCACGTCACAATGATTAAGCTCCAAAACAAAATCTCAATCATATGAATCTATATATTATTATATTTTATATTGAATGGTTAATTTATTAAGTTATCAGTTTGGGTATTATTCCAAATTGCGCAAGAACACCAAAAATAATTAATAATACGATGCTAGCGATTATATTAAGATTCTTCTTTTGAATCCATTCAAATGCATCGTCTGTAAATTTTCTTATCAATGTATCTGCTTTGTCCATCCATTTAAGAGCTTTTCTTGTCCATTTATCAGTCACATCAATTAATGACAGAGAAATTGCTGCAATGACAAGCCACAGAAAACCATTCAGAATCATATCTATTAACCAGCCCACAATCACCCAATTTATTTCCATAATAGATTTTTAGAATTTTCGAGTCTTTCTTCTGCTTTTTGCAGATCATTTTGTAGTTGCTGTTTGGTCTTATTTGAATGAATCTCTGACAAAATCACAATAAAAATGATTAAAGCTGTGATAATCAATACATATTTATTACTCATATTAAAAACATCTTTATATAATAAATAGCGTTTACGCGTCTAATAGTGGATTTCTTCCCCATTTATTTTCATCATCCTTTGATGGCAACATTAACAAGATAAAAATTACAAACACCCCAACAATTGTGAAATAAGATAATTGCCACCATCCAGAGATGCCCCTATCTTGGAGTCTCCTAGAGGTGACAGATATAGAAGGTAATAAAATAACTACATTGAAAATTAAAGTTAATGGTCCAATAGGATTTCGTACACTTTGCCATTCTTGATCTCTAAACTCCATTCCGTATGTAAGAATCATTGGAAAACCTTCAATGGCTGCATAAAGAATTGCTTCAGTAAAACTAATTAAAAAACCTGCGATAAATAATGTTAAACAAAAATACCAGAACTCACTTCTGCATGCTCTTTCGCTAAAATTATTCCAATTAATAAATACTGATACGCATGACTCTTTTATGTTCATAATCTTTTTAGTAACAATAGTGCAAATTTTATCGCCTCAACAGTATAACGATCCAGCGACCAAGATTTAAAATGTCAGCAAGCGCGGCCGACACATAGGTAAGGGCTGCCGCTCTAAGGACATGACCAACAGCTTTTTCGTTTGACTGCGATATGTATTCCCCCTCTCTTAATAAAGGTAGCGCCTTAGAAAAGCTGGCATCAAATTCAATTGGCAATGTCACCGCATGAACCATCATACGGGCAATAAAACCTGATAGACCAAGTAGGAGCAATAAAGAAAATGGCATTGGATGCCTTGTAATAATGCCGATCACTGGCGATAAAGAAATAATGACAGCACTTAAACGAGCTACCTTATCAATAATGGGGACCATCTTTGTTCTAATAGCGAGGCGTCTATCGCCTTGTTGATCCTGAATCGCATGTCCAACCTCATGCGCCGCAATAGCAATTGCTGTTAATGATTTAGATTCATAATTTTCTTTCGAAAGCCGAACTTTTTTTTCAATTGGATCATAATGATCTCCTAGTTCAGTTACTTCTACTTTCACATCATTTAATGAAAATCTTTCAATTAAATGCTTTGCAAGTTCTCCACCAGTACCTGGCATTTCCGGCTTTTCAGATGAATACCTCCTCATTACAAACTTCACCCACAACGATGGACCAAATATCAGTGCTATAACTATGAGTACACCAATTACTAAAAGCATGTTTTATCCTTCTAAAATTATTTACACTGTTTTCGAATACAATGTAACTGGATATCTATAGCCATATTAAATTTTTTCAATATGATGATTTATATCTTTTTAATTGCTCTAGACTGATTGGCATTAAGATTTATTCAACAGTAACGAAATTGAATTGGTTGTACCTGTTTTCCTTGTCACTTATATCTAGACCTATCTTTACACATTATTGGTTGATGTTTTCCTATCAAATAAGATTCTTCAGATAGATAGATATTGATCTCACCAACAGGAGTATTAATAGATGTACCCCTTCGTCCATAGAGGGTACCGATTCTGTTGTTTAAAAGATTGGTCCACTCATCACCTTCGTTTACTGGGGTATCGTGTTTTTTATTATTTAAAAGTCTTGTGATATCTTTCTCCCAACGTTCCATTCTGTATTTAAATTTATTTTTACTAGATCCAACTCTTACTATTTCATTATCTATCACATGTATGTAAATCATTTTTTCTGAAGTTGAGTACTTTTGGTCATATTCAACAATGAATTTTTTATTTCTTATATAAAACTTACCAATTTTTTTAAAATTCATTTGATCCATATACTGATCTAAAGTTTTAAGATTTTCATCTCTTAGGTATTGATCTTTGGTTTTAACCTTTTTAATCCATTTATGTTTTAAATCCCATTTTACGTCTTGATCAATCATGGTTTCATTACCAGAGTAACTGTCTCTCTTTATATTTTTCCTGTAAGTAGAGTTTTGTTTATACATGTCAAAGAATGTTTTTCCTTCTCCTATCCACTCTGTTCTTTTCCTATTATGAGGTTTGACTCTTGAATCAAATTCAACATCGGTTCTAACAAATTTGTCAGTAAGTAAAAAAGAATTAGATATTTTGTTCATCTACTAAGTACCTACCAAATATATAAACTGGTACAACCAAATCTACTCTACCGTGACTGATTGTTTTTGGGTGTTCCTATTATTATTCATTACTTAAAAGACAATATCCTCTTTGTGTTATTTCTTCAACAGAAGAGGTTTGAAGAAACCAACTCGTAATTGTTAGGTTTGTTTTATTTAAAATATATAAAAGTATAGTTTGGTCAAAACTTACAATTTCATCCGAGTTATAAAGGGTTAAGAATGTATTAGTTTCTTTAAGAATATTTAATCTCAAGTCCGGTACATCTTTTCCAGAAACAATAAAATGATCCCCCTCTCTTTGAAACGAACTCATTGAAATGTTTTTTGTTTGAAAACTACAAATATATTCCTCTGAACTAATACTTAAAGGAAAAAAGTAAATTAAAAGGAAAAATATTAGAGTAGTAAATCTTTTAATGTATTTAATCGTCATAAGTCTGAACTTTAAACTTACGTTGTTTTAATTCCTTCCAGTTACAAAATCGTCTTGTCCACTCTATAGGTGTTAAATACTCTTCGTGTTCTATCTTTATTAGTTCTTCTTCGGAGTATTTCGGAACATATTTACCGTTTTCATCAACTTTCGATTGATATCTACAAGTATATTTCTCCCAAATCTTTCGTGGTTCACTTAAGTCATATTGACCCTTCTCAATGTTTTCATGAAGGTATGATTTAAATTGTTCTAAATTGATATCTTTTTCTAAGAATTCTGAGGGTTTAAGTTTTAAACTAATCTCAGTTCTAAACTCATCACTTAGATATATTTCATATACCCCAAAACTAAAATCATCATGTTTTTTAGAATGAAAGAAGTAACCAAAACACTCTACCCCATCAACATACTCATCAAACAACATAAATTTATCGTAATCATCATCTCTAAAACTTTTCTTTTCTTCTTCTCTACCTGATTTAGTTGTTTTTTCGGGTGTGTTGGTGGAAATACATTTTCCATTTTCCCAGGTTTCAGTTTTAATAACAGAACCGTCTTTCTCATAATAGGTTAAGGTTCCATGTTCTAATCCGTCTTTAAAATTTGTTTCTATCCACAATTCTCCTGAAACATAGTGAAAGTATGAAGGTCCATTGAGTTTTCCGTCCCTATAGTTTTTTACCAAAAGACTTTCATCTTCATCGTCATAATAGACATATTCACCATCGGGTATCACATCGAGGTTCGAGGGATTTTCATTGTATTGAAGTACTTCGGATGATTGGTCCTCTTCTTTCTCGAAAGAAATAAGTTGTCTGATTTTCTTTAGTAAATCCATCTATCTCAATCTCAGATAGAAAGAAAATATTTTATGGTAAAACCTTACTTTAGGTAATTCACTTACAAATTTAAGAAATTTCTCGGTTTCCTCTTCATGGATTCTAATTTGATCAGGATAGTCTTCCCCTGTTGGTACTATTGGTACTGGTTTTTGTTGATTTATTAATCCATCAGGATAGAGAAATATGTCTAATTCTTTTTTAAATGTATGAATCAAACTTACTACTTCTGAAGGTTCTCCTTCTTCTAGAGTTTTAGACTCACTGTAATAAACCATACCGTTTCTTAAGTTAACAGAGTATCCATTTTGTAAAAGAACATTCAGTCTCCAGAGAACTGAATTTACCTCTAATCCTAAACTATCTTTAATGGTCATATACAAATTATAGTCTATCCCGTTTATTAAAAGGGATGGTGGTTGAGTTTGAATTTACCAACCTCAACTGGATATTGTTTTTTTCTTTGATTCTTAATACGAGAATTTCTTTGATTTCTTCTTTTTAAAACAGAATGAACTGAGGTGTTAAACCATTTCTTACCTCTTGGAGTACTAATTCCCCAAGAATTCAACTTGTTTGAGATTTTTCTATAACCTAAACCTTTCTCTTCATGAAGATATTTGATTAATTGATAAACCATTTCCTGTCTTTTGGAGTATTCCCTCTCAAAAGTAAGGTTATTAGACTCTAGTTCTATTTCGAATTCTAAATATGGGATTGTGTTCTTAAAATAGGAACACCCAAAACTATTCCACCGTGACTGATTTAGCCAAGTTTCTAGGTTGATCGAGGTCTGTTCCTCTATGACAGGCAACGTAATAAGCTAGAATTTGAAGTGGAATAGTATAGATGATAGGAGCTATAAATTTATTGCATTTAGGCATTCCAATATAGCTCCCACTATCTATCGTAAACTGATCTTGGCCTTCACCAAACACGTATAGGGTTCCGCCTCTTGCTTTTACCTCTTCAAGATTAGAAATCAATTTCTCAGTTAAGTCGTTCTCAGGTGACAAGGCTACAATTGGAATACTGTCATCAACCAAAGCCAGAGGTCCATGTTTTAGTTCACCGGCTGGGTAGGCCTCTGCATGGATATAAGATATTTCCTTCAATTTAAGAGCGCCCTCTTGAACGATTGGGAAAAATATTCCACGGCCAAGAAATAGAGCATTATTTTTTTCCGCTATAGCAGGCGTGATTTTTTGAATGGCAGTTTTTGTGTCTAGTGATTCGTCAATCGCTGCTGGTAAATCTTTAAGCTCTTTGGTAATCGCCTCTCGCATGATTGGATTCTTGTCTTGACTTTTTGCAATTGACATTGCTAACAACAACAAAGACACCAATTGGGTAGTAAATGCTTTGGTGGATGCAACGCCAATCTCAGGCCCTGCGTTTGTAAATAGAACATGGTCTGATTCTCTAGCTAAAGAGCTGGTAGGTACATTACATATTGAAAGTGTACTTAGATAATCTTTATCTCTAGCATAACGTAAGGCAGCTAAAGTATCTGCAGTCTCACCCGATTGGGAAATAGTTACAAATAATGTCCCATCTTCCACCAGTGGATTCCGATAGCGATATTCACTCGCAAAATCGACGTAGCATGGAATGCCAGCAATTTCTTCAAACCAAAATCTACCAACCTTTCCCGCATGCAAACTGGTGCCGCATGCAACAAATTGAATACGTTTAGTTTTAGCAAAAATTTCTGACGAACCCAATCCAAAGATATTATCTAAGACATCATTGCTGCCAAGTCTGGACTCAAGCGTGTTGCTTGCAGATTGAGGTTGCTCAAAAATTTCCTTTTCCATGAAATGTGAGAATTCACCCTTAGTAACAGAACTAGTTTCAATATCTAAATGAGTTACGTCTCTGTTAACTGATTTGCTCTTCGCATCAAATATCTCATAGCTATCTTTTTTTACAACAGCGGTATCGCCATCCTCTAGAAAGACAAAATTTGAGGTCAATTGTGCTAATGCGAGAGGGTCAGAGGCTGCAAAATTTTCCTCTATCCCCACACCAATTAATAACGGACTCTTATACCTAGCTATTACCAATTGATCTTTATGATTTAGATCAACTGCCGCAATAGCATATGCGCCCTCTAATTCTTTTGTGGCCGACTGCATCGCACACAAAAGATCATTATTTTTGTAATGATGGTGAATCAAATGCGCTATTAATTCTGAATCTGTTTGTGAGGCAAATTGATAGCCTGAATCTTTGAGCTTTTTGGTTAGCTCCTTATAGTTCTCGATGATGCCATTGTGCACAATGTAGATCTGCTCATTAGATGCGTGGGGATGTGCGTTAGCTTCTGAAGGTTTTCCATGAGTTGCCCATCTGGTGTGTGCGATACCTAATTTGCTCTTGGGTTTGTGTTCGATCATTAAGTCTTCAAGAGCCTGTACTTTTCCAAGGGCTCTTAAGCGAGTTACATGATCTTTTTGGTGAAGAGCTATGCCAGCTGAATCGTAGCCACGGTACTCCATTTTGTGAAGTCCTTGTATTAATAATTTACCAACATTTCTTGATGAGGCAGCACCAATAATTCCACACATAATTATTTTTTACTTTTTGACCAGCCAGACTTATTAACTTGCTTGCCTCTTGCAATTGCTAAGGCATCATCCTCAACGTTCTTGGTAATAACAGATCCGGCACCAACATATGCGTTGTCGCCAATTTCAACTGGTGCAACCAATGAGGAGTTTGTGCCTATAAAACTTTTTTTGCCAACTTTGGTTGTATTTTTGTTTTTGCCGTCATAGTTGCAAGTTATGGTGCCAGCACCTATGTTGGTTTCCTCGCCGATGTCTGCATCTCCAAGGTAAGCAAGGTGACTGGCTTTCGAGCCTTGGCCAAGGGTTGTCTTTTTGGTTTCAACAAAGTTGCCTACTCTCGCATCATTCTTAATAGTTGTGCCCTCGCGTAATCTTGCATATGGACCAATGTTGCAATTTGAGCCAATGCTGGTGCTCACAATATGAGAAAAGGCCTCAATCTTTGAGTTGTCACCAATTTCTACATCTTTGAGAAGCACATTTGGGCCAATCGAAACATTGTTGCCAAGTGTGACTTTGCCCTCCAAGATTGCATTTATATCAATTGAGCAGTCTTTGCCTGCGCTGACCTCACCACGCACATCTACTCTAGACACATCCGATAGGGTAATGCCCATTTCTAACAAGTCTTTAGCTTTCATATCTCTGTATATTGTTTCAAGCTGTTCTAATTCAGCCTTAGTATTTGCTCCCACTACCTCATTAGGATCAATACTAACAGGCTTTATTTTAACATTGTTTTCATAACCTATTTTTATCACGTCAGTGAGATAGTATTCTCCTGCTGCATTCTTATTATCGACCAAAGCCAACAACTCATTTAAAGCGCTGCTTCTCATCACCAAAATTCCAGTGAAAACTTCATTGATCTTTTTTTCTTGGTCTGATGCATCTTTTTCTTCGATGATACAGGTGGCAAAACCATCGGTATTTTTTATTACTCGCCCATACCCAGTTGGATCATTTAATTCCATTGTAAATATAAAAGCATCATGCTGATCATCAATGCCATCTAAAATTGTGCTTGCTTGTATTAATGGTACATCTCCATAAAGCACGAGCACCATATCGTCTTGATTAGAATTTGGCATGCCCGTTTTTACAGCATCAGCTGTGCCGATTTGTTGTGCTTGGAAGACTGTCATCACTTTATTGTGATTTAGACTGAGGTGATCGATTAAAAGTTCCTTTTCATAGCCAACTACAACACTTATTTTCTGGGATATTTGTGAAGCCGTATTAAGAACATGATCGATAAGATATTTGCCAGCCAAAGGCTGCAATACTTTTGGCAGATTGGTCTGCATCCTGGTGCCCTCACCGGCTGCTAATACTATGATGTGATAATTCAAATTAAGTTTAAATAAGTATTACCTTACTTGTTTTTTCTTAATTTTTGTATAGTTTTGATTCGAGCAGCTGCTTCAGCAAGCTGGGCCGCAGCTTTTGTGAAATCTAACTCGGAGTCTCTATCAGCAAGTGTTTTTTCAGCTTGCTCTTTAGCTTTGATTGCTTCTGCTTCATCAAGACTATCGGCACGTTCGGCTGTGTCTGATAGAAAAGTTACTTCATTTGGTTGAACTTCGATGAATCCACCTGAACAAAAAAATGTGAGTTCCTCTTTTTCAGTTTCTAGTCTTACTGGACCGGGTGCCAAGCCAGTAAGCAAAGGGGTATGGCCAGGTGCAATGCCTAGCTCCCCTAGAGTGCCAGTTGCGTATACCATTTTTGCCTCACCACTGAAAATTTCTTCATTAGAGGACACAACACTAACTTTAATTAAACCCATATTTACTAGAGAGTTTTAGCCTTCTCAACAGCCTCCTCTATTCTACCTACCATATAAAATGCTTGTTCTGGAAGGTCATCGTAATCACCGGCAAGTATTCCTTTGAATGCCTTAATAGTATCTTCAAGAGAAACATATTGTCCTGGTGATCCTGTAAAGACTTCAGCAACAAAAAATGGTTGTGATAGAAATCTTTCCACCTTTCTAGCGCGGGCTACTGCAAGTTTATCTTCCTCAGACAATTCATCCATGCCGAGTATGGCGATAATATCTTTTAATTCTCTGTAGCGCTGCAATACACCTTGAACACCTTGAGCAACTTCATAATGATCTTGACCCACTACCAGAGGATCCAATTGCCTCGAGGTTGAGTCCAGAGGATCAACAGCAGGATAAATTCCAAGCTCAGCGATTTGCCTAGATAACACCACCGTTGCATCTAAATGGGCAAAGGTGGTTGCTGGTGATGGATCAGTCAAATCATCAGCTGGAACATAAACTGCTTGTATTGAAGTAATAGAGCCTGTTTTTGTAGAGGTGATTCTTTCTTGGAGTGCGCCCATCTCTTCAGCAAGTGTTGGCTGATAACCAACAGCAGATGGCATCCTGCCCAAAAGTGCAGACACCTCAACACCTGCTAATGTATATCTATAAATGTTATCAATAAATAAAAGCACATCCCTGCCTTCATCTCTAAATTTTTCAGCAATAGTTAAGCCAGTTAGCGCAACACGCAATCTGTTGCCAGGAGGTTCATTCATTTGGCCATAGACCATGGCTACTTTGGATTCTTGAGGTTTATCAACATTCACCACTCCTGATTCTTGCATTTCAAAGTAAAAATCGTTGCCTTCTCGAGTCCTTTCTCCCACTCCCGCGAAAACAGATAAACCTGAGTGCTCAGTTGCTATGTTGTTGATAAGCTCCATCATGTTGACTGTTTTGCCAACCCCAGCACCCCCAAATAATCCAATTTTTCCACCTTTAGCAAATGGACAAATTAAGTCGATAACTTTTATACCTGTTTCAAGAAGTTCATTGGAACCAGCCTGATCTACATATGAGGGTGGTTTTCTGTGAATTGGCATGCGTTCTGATTCGCCGATATCGCCCTTTTCATCAATGGGGTTGCCAAGAACATCCATAATCCTTCCAAGTGTTTCTTGGCCCACTGGCACAGATATCGGTGCATTTGTTCGTTCTGCGATAAGGCCTCGCTTGAGTCCTTCTGTGGATCCCATGGCAATTGTTCGCACAATTCCGTCTCCGAGTTGTTGTTGAACTTCTAGTACAATCTCTAACCCATCAATGGTTAATGCCTCATATACGTTAGGGATATTGTCTTTCTCAAATTCCACGTCTATGACCGCGCCTATAATTTGTATCACTTTTCCTGTGCTCATTATCTTCTCCTTAAACTGCTGCTGCTCCACCAACTATTTCAGAAAGCTCTTGAGTAATCGCAGCTTGTCTTACGTTGTTGTAAAGTAACTCTAATTCTTTAATTAAATCTCCCGCATTTTCTGTAGCATTTTTCATAGCAATCATCTTTGCAGCCTGCTCACATGCATTGTTTTCAACAACTGCTTGATAAATAAGCGCTTCGACATATCTTGTCAGTAACCCATCTAACAATGATGAAGCTTCCGGTTCATATATATAATCCCAATGGGTGGTAACCAACTTTTCGTCATCTACCTTAGGAAGTGGCACCAGAGGAGTAATGGTAGGTTGTTGTGTCATTGTATTTAAAAACCTGTTGGAGCATAAAAATACTTGGTCGATATCTCCATTCTTATGTTGGTCTAATATTACTTTCGTGAAACCAATTAAATCTTCAGGATTGGGTTTGTCTCCAAGTTTATCTGCAGAAGAAATTACATCGCCACCAACACTTTCAAAAAATGCAGCTGCTTTTAGGCCCACCAACCCAAACACCGAATCTATATTTTGAGATTTCAAATCGGCAGCTTTTGCTATTATCGCTTTAAAAAGGTTAATATTAAGGCCTCCACATAATCCCTTGTCTGTGGATACTACAATGAAACATGCCTTTTTCACTTTCCTTTCCTCATAAAAGGGGTGAGAGTGCTCTGAATTAGAAGTTGCTATATGGGTTATTACTTCTTGGATTTTTGTTGAATATGGGCGGCCTACCAACATTAAGTCTTGGGTTTTTTTCATCTTACTCGCAGCAACCATCTCCATTGCTGAAGTGATTTTTTGTGTGCTTTTAATGCTTGATATTTGTTTTCTTACTTCTTTAGTATTTGCCATGCTTAATATGTCTGCGTTTTAAGAAAGCTCTCTAATACTTTTACAAATTGTTTTTCAATTTCGTCGTCCCAGTCACCAGTTTCATTGATCCTAGATTCTAGGTCTGAATAATCTGCTGTAAAGAATGAATGGAGTGCATTTTCAAAAGCACCCAACTTCTCAACATCTACTTCTTTCAGATAGCCTCTGTCGGCGGCAAAAAGCGTAATAGCTTGTTGAGCAACGCTTAAAGGGGCGTATTGCTTTTGTTTTAACAGTTCGGTTATACGTTGACCATGTGCCAACTGTTCTTTGGTTGCATCATCAAGGTCAGAGGCAAACTGAGCAAATGAGGCCAATTCTCTAAATTGTGCTAAGGCAAGTCTTACGCCGCCTCCAAGTTTCTTGATAATCTTTGTTTGTGCTGCACCACCAACCCTAGATACACTGATACCTGGATTGATGGCGGGCCTAACTCCAGAGTTAAAAAGATCAGTTTCTAAGAAAATTTGCCCATCGGTAATTGAGATTACATTGGTAGGAACAAAGGCTGAAACATCCCCAGCTTGTGTTTCAATAATTGGCAGAGCTGTGAGTGAGCCAGTTTTACCTTTTACCTCTCCGTTGGTTAGTTTTTCAACATATTCAGAATTTACACGAGCGGCTCTCTCAAGCAATCGCGAGTGCAGATAAAACACATCACCAGGAAACGCCTCTCTACCAGGTGGTCGTTTAAGCAAGAGAGATATTTGTCTGTATGCAACCGCTTGTTTTGAAAGATCATCATAAACGATCAGAGCGTCTTCACCCCTGTCTCTGAAAAATTCTCCCATTGCGCAACCCGAGTAAGCTGAAAGATATTGCATTGCCGCTGGATCTGAAGCAGATGCTGAAACAATTATGGTGTGCGCAAGCGCATCATACTCTTCAAGCTTTCTTACTACATTTGCAATAGTGGATTGTTTCTGACCAATAGCAACATAGATACATTTAATACCGGTGCCTTTTTGATTAATAATTGTGTCTATTGCAACAGCTGTTTTGCCGGTTTGTCTGTCGCCGATAATAAGCTCTCTTTGTCCTCTACCTATCGGCACCATAGCATCAATAGCTTTTAGACCAGTCTGAACTGGTTGATCAACAGATTGTCTTGCTATTACTCCAGGTGCAACAACCTCCACTGGAGCTGTAAGTGATGCATTAATTTCACCACCCCCATCGATTGGATTTCCAAGCGCATCAACCACCCTACCTAGAAGCTCATTACCAACTGGAACTTCAAGAATTTTGCCAGTACATGTTGCTTTTTGGCCTTCAATCAAATCAAGGTAGTCTCCCAACACCACCGCACCCACAGAATCTTGTTCAAGGTTAAGGGCTAACCCGAACACGCCATTTTCAAATTCAATGAGCTCTCCATACATGACTTCGCCCATGCCATGAATTCTAACAATGCCGTCAGAAACGCTCACTATTACCCCTTCATTCTTTCTTTCTGCACTTAAATCTAGTCCAGCAATTTTCTCTTTAAGAACACTGGATATCTCGGATGGGTTTAGTTGACTCATTTATTTACCTCTTAAAAATTTAGTTCATTTACTAGTTTTTGTACTTTGCCACGAATAGATAGGTCGAGCACCTCATCATCAACTTTGATGGTGATTCCACCTATTAATGATTTATCTACAGAGAAATGTAGAGTTGCTGCTTCACCGTATTTTTTAAGCAGTAACTCTTCAACCTTATCCTGATTGTTCTTATCTAGCTCTATTGGCATAACTACATCAATGTTTTGTTTGTTGTGATGATCTGAAAGCAGTTGATCGTATATACGAAATATTTCCTCAAGCGCTTCTAGTCGATCGTTTGTTGAAAGTGTGGAGAGAAGATTCCTTACTAAAAGATTCACCTCTTTTGGTAGCAATGTAAATAATTTGGTAAGGATCTCTTTTTTTGATAGCTCGGGTGATGAAATTAAGGCGCCAACGTCTTTATGGTTAAAAATTTCTTTAACAGCCTCAAGATGGTTGTGGGTTTCAGATTCTTGTTTTGCATCTAATGCAGCAAGAAATAGTGCGTTGGCATATGGTCTAGCTATAGGGCTAAGATCTTTCTTCATTATATTTTCTTTGCTGCTTCTATTATGATTTTCTCGTGCTTATCTTTTGATATTTCTTCTTCAAGAATTTTTTCTGTTGTAGAAATAATAATTTCTGAAACATCCTTTCTAAGCGCTTCGCGAGTTTTGGTAATCTCACCCTCTAACGTTTTGTTAGCAGAGGTAATAATTTTCTCTGCCTCTGTTTCTGCCTTGGTTTGTGCATCAGATACAATCTGTGATGCTCTTTGGTTGGCTTTTTCAATAATAATGGCGGCCTCTTGTTTGGCTTTTTCAAGCTCAGCGCTTGAATTTAATTTAGCTTCTTCCAGCGAATCATTAGCTTTCTTTGCAGCCTCCAAACCGTCTGTTATTCTTTGTTCCCTCTCCTGCATGATTGCTATGATTGGAGGCCAAACATAACGCCAACAAATCGCGACAAAAATTACGAAAGCAAGGGTTTGTCCTAAGAGGGTTGCGTTAATGGTCATTTAGGCTGCAAACATTATATATAAGCCCAAGCCTACACCGATCATTGGTACAGCATCAACCAGACCCATGACAATAAATAATTGGGTTCTCAGTAGGGGTATCAATTCTGGTTGTCTAGCAGCACCTTCAAGGTACTTGCCGCCCAAAACACCAACCCCGATCGCTGCTCCAACAGCACCGAGACCAATGATGATTGCTGCGGCTACAAATAATAAAGATTGTTCCATCTTTTTTCTCCTTTGTGTGAGGACTAATGTTCCTCGGTTTCATGCGCCATTGCTAAATAAACAATGGTTAGCACCATAAAAATAAATGCTTGTAGTGCGAGTATCAGTATGTGGAACAAAGCCCACAGTAAATGAAGCCCTACGCCTAAAAAACCGATAGCTATAGAGTTAAAAACCAACATCAAAGCTATAAGAATAAAAATCATTTCACCAGCATATAAATTCCCAAACAGCCTTAAACCCAAAGATATTGGTTTCGCAATTAAGTTAACAAACTCTAATATAAAATTCACTGGTATAAGATATTTACCAAACGGGTGTAATGTTAGTTCAGAGATAAAACCCTTGAGGCCCTTAATTTTGATACTATAAAAAATTATCAAGATAAATACAGCTAGCGCCATACCCAGTGTAATGTTTGGGTCTGTTGTTGGAACAACCTTAAAATATGAGTCCCTGGGGGTATCAACCAAACCAACATAAGCAGCAAAATTTCCAACAAGCGTTGGCAAATAATCTACAGGCACCAAGTCCATCAAGTTCATCAAAAATACCCATATAAGAACAGTTAAAGCCATAGGACCAATGATTGGATTTTTTGCGCTTGTGAAGATGCTTTGAACGTTTTCATTCACAAACTCAACACACATTTCTACAAAATTTTGTAGGCCGCTGGGAGCCTCTGAGGATAGCTTTGACGTGCCTAACTTAAAGAGGCCCACAAAAACCAGGCCCAGAAATACAGACCAACCAAGCGAGTCAACATGAAAACTCCAAAAACCCATTTGATCAGCCAAATATGGATCGCAAGTCCAACCTTTATCAGCTTTGCCACAGATTAAATTGGTTAAGTGATGTTCTATGTATTCGGTTGATGTGAGATCTGTGCCAGCCTTTGCCATTAGAGGTTGCCTTGGGTGTCTTTAAGTTTTGTAAAACTCATTATAAATATTAGTACTCCTACTGCCATTAATTTATTTGCTGGTTCATTATTCAAAATTAAAATGCATCCAACTAAAAAAATGGTCCACCTTAGAAAAAATATAAGCATTAGTGCTGATATGTCGCTTTTGAAGTTTTTGCAAACATGTAAAAAAGTTAGCAAAAATCCAAAGGCCGCCAAACAAACAGTTGCGCTTACAAGTGAGGTTAATAAATAACCCGCTGCTAAAGCTAAAACCGGTAGAAAATTTAATTTTAAAATGCTAATGGCTTTTTTATAATTTTCAGGCTGAATTATAGGAATTTATACCCCATCAAACAAGACTAATCACCCTTAAATTTCTTTAATTTATCAATAATGATTTCCCGTTCATCTGCATTGCTGTAAATAATCTCTATTTGTCCTTTGTTTTTTGACTTTTGGCTGATGCTAACCTTGTGTCCAAAACTATTACTAAGTTCCTCTATCAAAGACTGAATATCTGGATCGGTATTAGGTTTTTTGGTTTTTTTGCGCATTGATGAGCTGAGTGCGCTTACTGAAATGCCCTGGGCTGAAATTGTTTTAGCCTGGTTTATGATGTCTTTTGGGTTTTTTAATGACAGCAAAACCTTAGCATGCCCTTTATCAATTTTTCCTGAGCTAATAAGATCAAGAACTTCTTGAGGGAGGTTTAATATCCTAAGTGCGTTGGCTATGGTGCTTCTGGCTTTGCCTGTAAAGGATGATATATCTTCTTGAGTTAAGCCAAACTCTCTTTTTAGGCGGTCATATCCTTGGGCCTCTTCAACTGGATTTAGATCCTCTCGTTGAAGGTTTTCAATTAATGCAACCTCCAGCGAGTCTTGATTCTCAAAACTTTCTACAATGCATGGCACTTCGTTGAGTTTGTTTTTGGTGGCGGCCCTAAACCTCCTTTCTCCAGCAACAATTTCATAACTATTAAGAGAAATTTCCCTGACAATGATTGGAGATAGTATCCCATGGCGCTTGATGGAGTCAGCCAATTCATTTAAAGACTCTTCATTAAAACTCTTTCTTGGTTGAAACCTATTGGCAATAATTTGATCTGTTTTAATTTGCTTAACTAGGTTTTGGTCTGGTTTTTCAACATCACCCAACAAAGCCTCAAGGCTTTTGCTAAGCTTCCTCTCATCTGACATTTTCAAGCCTCCTAAGCAGTTCTCCAGCAAGAGCAAGGTATGCTTTTGCTCCAAAAGATTCTGGCATATAGTTAGTTCCTGCAAGCCCAAAGCTTGGCGCTTCTGCAAGCTTTACATTTCTGGGAATAAGTGTGTTAAAAAGCAATTCTGGAAAGTGTTTTTCTAGGTCATCGGACACATCTTTCGTCAGGTTGTTTCTTTTATCCACCATAGTTCTTATGATGCCAAATATTTTGTTGTTTGTAAGTCCTGAGTTTGTTAATTCGTTAATGGTGTTAACAAGAGATGTTATTCCTTCAAGTGAATAATATTCACATTGGAGGGGGATAAGGGTGCCGTCTGACGAAATTAACGCATCCAAGGTAAGCGAGCTCAGGGAGGGCGGCGTATCAATAAAAACGAAGTCATAGTCTAGCTCTTTAAGGGATTTGGCTATGTGGCCTTTAGTGGGGTTGTTGCGAAGAGCAACCTCCAGGGCTACTAAATCCTCTCCGCCTGCCAAAACATCATATTGGTTGGACGATGTTTGGATTAGTTCTGATACATGTTTCCCAAGCGTGGTTTCAAAAAGAGAGTTGTTCTTTTTCGCTCCTGAGGCTGTGGATGCATTGCCCTGAGGATCTAAATCAACAAGAAGCGTTTTTCGATTTGTTGCTGCAATAGCTTGAGCTAGATTAACTGCTGTGGTGGTCTTCCCTACTCCTCCCTTTTGATTTGAAATTGATATGATTTTCACGTCAACTAATCATTGTATATCTTTAATAGGTTTCTTTCTTTATTAATAATTAAATTATTCTCAATGATCGAATATTTCCTGTTTAAGCCTTCAAGCTCCTGATTAATGGTTTTTTCTTTGCCTTTAAACAATAAAAAAAATCCGGAACCTTTTAAAAGTTGTTGAGAGTTGTTAATTGTGGTTTTGGTTGTACCGACTGCACGATTGGTTATTATGTCGAACGGTCCTAGTGTGGAGCGCTTGGATATCCTTGTGTGTAAAACCTTGGTGTTGCCCAGGCCGATGTGTTGCGCCGCCCTTTTAATGAAAAAAGCTTTTTTTTGAATTGATTCTGCTATTACAAAATTAATGTTTGGGTGCTCAATCGCCAACAAAATGCCTGGGATGCCTGCCCCAGAACCATAATCTAAAACTGTCTTGGCGTCCTTAAACTCATTATAAAAAGGGAGAACATCCTTGATGTCGTTATCAATAATTTCTTGTTTTGTTTTTCTTTTTAGGAGGTTGTGGGTTGTATTGTATCTAAGTAAAAGTTCGATATAAGCATCAACTTGTTCGGCTTTTTTGCGCATTTTTGTGTTTTGTTATAAATATCCTTAATAGATTTATGCTTGCTGGTGTGATGCCTTCAAGCATTGCAGCTGCTCCTAGGTTGGCAGGCTGGTTCTTTTCAAGCCTTTCTATGTTTTCGTTAGAGAGGCCAATAACATCTCTGTAAGATATGTTTTTTGGAATTTTGGTTTTGGTGTTTTTGATGTTGTTTTTTATCTCCCTTTGCTGTTTATCTATGTATCCTTGATATCTACATTCTGTTATCAGGCGCTCTAAAAACCCTGACCTGTCCTTGTCTATGTTGATGGCTTGCTTTATTTCTTTCGTGTCGATGTCTGTTCTTTTTAGCAGTGTTTCGCCCTTAATGGATTCCTTACCAAAAGTTATGTTTTGTAGCTTTATTTTTTTTGCAAAGTGTTGATATGTTTGTTCTAGTGATTGGAAATTCTGAAAGTCTTCCCCGTTGACCAACCCCAAATCATTAGCGATGTGTGTTAGACGTTGTCTAGCCGTGTCCTGAGATAGCATAAGTCTGTGTTCAGCCCTACTTGTGAACATGCGGTAAGGTTCTGTTACGCCGTGGCTTACAAGGTCTGATATAAGCACTGCTATATATGCGACGCTTCTGTCTAAGATAAATGGGGTTTTTTTCTTAATAGATAAAGAAGCGTTGATGCCAGCAATTAATCCTTGTGCGGCAGCTTCTTCATATCCAGTTGTACCGTTGATTTGTCCTGCAAGATACAGACTTTTAAGTGATTTGAGTTCGAGTGTTTGATGGAGCGATCTTGGGTCGACAAAATCGTACTCAACAGCATACCCATACTCGGTAATAATACTGTCTTCCAACCCTGTAATCGTTCTTACAAAACGGTCTTGGGTTTCAACAGGTAGGCTGCTCGAGATCCCGTTTGGATAAACAAGATCAATATTAATTCCCTCTGGCTCAATAAATACTTGATGAGTTTCTTTGTTTTTAAACTTCTCTACTTTATCCTCGATGGATGGGCAATATCTAGGTCCAATACCTTGTATTTGACCAGAATACATTGCTGAAAGGTGAAGGTCTTTCTCAATTATTTTTTTTGTCTTTTGTGTGGTTCTTGTAATAAAACAGCTTAATTGTTTGGGGTGTGGGTGTTGTTTTTGAAGACTAGACATAAACGGTGTTGGTAAGTCGCCTGGCTGCTCGTCCATAACATTGAGATTCAAACTAGACATTTTTATTCTTGGTGGTGTGCCTGTTTTGAGTCGACCCATCATCAAGCCCATGCCATACATTCTTTCAGATAATGGAATGGAGGGTTTCTCACCAACCCTACCTCCGTATTTTTTTGTCTTTCCACTGTACATAATTCCATTTAAAAAAGTCCCGGTTGTAAGAATAGTTTTTTCTGCATGGACTGTTCCAACATTTTCAACCTCAACTCCAATCACTGCGCCTTTTTCCACCATCAAATCAATTACCTCACCCTCCAATATTTCAATTGAAGTTTGCTTTAAAATTTTTTGAATAGATTTTTTGTAGATCTCCCTGTCACATTGAGCTCTCAAGGCTCGAACTGCAGGACCCTTGCGAGTATTTAACGTTCTAAATTGAATCCCAGACATATCGGTAGCCAAAGGCATTATGCCGCCCATTGCGTCAATTTCCTTGACGAGATGTGATTTGCCTAAACCTCCAATTGCGGGATTGCAAGACATTTGGCCAATGGTTTTCTTTGATAAGGTTACAAGAGCGCAAGATAATCCCATTCTCCAGCAAGCGTGAGCAGCCTCGACACCAGCATGACCGCCACCAACAACCAGTACGTTATACATAAGAAATATTAATTAATATAAACATAAATATAATTTTTGTTATTTTTATTATAAGCACTATTTTTTGTTAATAAGTTTAAAACAAACATTAGTAGCATGACATTTTGTTACATAACATCTTATGTATAAGCAGACATGTTCTATGTGAGAAAGCATATAACATCCTGTGAATCAAAAAAAACTACACAACATCTACACAACTTTTTTACTTACCTATACAGAACTTACTAAATATTTCTCCAAGCAACTCATCGCTTGACCGTTCTCCGAGAAAATCATTTAGGTGGTTTCTTGCAGATTTTAGGTTTTCAGCTATCAATTCAATAGATTCTAAGTAGTGTAAACCTTGGCATGCCTCTAAGCTTTTGATAACACCATCAATCAACTCTAATTGCCTATCATTTAAAATAAACCTCTGGTCAACGGATGGTTCTGAGTTAACAAAAAAGCCAGAAATCATTTTTTTTAGTTCAGGAATACCATCTCCGGTTTTAGCTGAAACAAGACACATTCCATCCTCTTGTTTATTACATAGATCGGATTTATTTTTTACAACCAGTGATTTTTTGTTATCAATCATACCTCTCAAATCTTTTAGCTGTGTTTTATATTCCTGATCACAAACTACTAAAACTAATGGGAAGCTGTCGATATCATTCAGAACTTTATTTACCCCCATTGATTCTTCTGACACCGAAGAATCTCTTATGCCTGCAGCATCTACAAGGTTAAAGGTAGTTTTATGCATTAACACTTGACCCTCTAACATATCTCTTGTGGTCCCTGGATTTGGCGATACTATTGCTTTATTTTGGCCAAGCAAACAATTAAATAAAGAGGATTTTCCAACATTTGGAGGACCCAACATTAACACCCCATTTGTTTTTCCTATGTTGCTTGAACGGAATCCTTGTTTTTTAAGATCACCGAACCCCAACCTTAAAGCCTCCAATCTTTCTATAACCTCCTCCAAACTTACGTCAACACCATCCTCATCATCAAAATCAATTATTGACTCAACAAAAACCCTAATATCATCCAGCTCATCTCCTAACACCGACACTGTATTGGATAATTCCCCAGCTACAACACCTAGCGCCATATTCATTTCTGCATCGGTGGTAGAATTAATTAAATCTAATAATGACTCTGCTTCATTGAGAGTCTGTTTACCATTTAGAACTGATATTTTTGTAAACTCACCTGGTTCTGCTTCTCTAATATTGAGGTTATGAAAAAGATCAATGAGTTTCTTTAGTGTTGCAAAACCACCATGACAAAAAACCTCAACCATATCTTCACCTGTATAACTCTTCGGGCTCTTGTAAAAAACAACAGTGCTAACATCAACCAACACACCATCGTGAATAATTTTTCTCAAAAATACTCTATTAAATTCAGCTATATTTTTGTCTAGTATTTTGCTTATTACCTCATGACAGCCACTGCCCGAGATCCGAAAAACAGCAAGTGCCGCTTTACCCGCTGGGGTTGCTAGAGCAAATATCATGATCTGTGAAATTAACCGCCACCAGGCGCTTTAAAATCAGAGGCTCCGTATTTGCTGTACATCATTTTTTGTTGAATTAATGAAAACGCCGCGTTTGCAACAGAATACAGAACAAGACTCGAAGGCAACCAAATAAAAATAACAGATATCGCCACAGGCATTACCTTCATAACCTGCATCTGAACAGGATCCATGTTCGGGGGTGTTGGGTTAAGTTGTTGAGTAAGATACATCAAACCAGCCATCAGAAAAGGCATTATAAATAATGGATCTGGTGCAGACAGATCCTGTATCCATAACAAGAACGGAGCATGCCTAAGTTCTACAACTTCCCTTAGCGCAAAAAAAAGAGCTATAAATACTGGTATTTGCACAAGCATTGGAAAACAACCACCCGCTGGATTAATTTTCTCTTTGCGGTACAAAGCCATCATTTCAACCCCAAGTTTTTGTCTATCATCTTTATACCGCGACTGTATTTCTTGGAGTTTCGGTTGAGCCACCCTCATCTTAGCCATAGACCGATAGCCAGCAGCAGAAATTGGCCACAACAACAACTTAAGCAGGACAGTCAATATAATTATAGAAAAGCCCCAGTTTCCAACAAAAGAATCAATTAAAACCAACAACATCACCAAGGGCTGTGCAAGAAACCAAAACCAACCCATATCAATTGAAAGCTCAAGATCGGGAGCTACAGACATTAAATCAGACCTAATTTTAGGCCCAAAATATAATCTATGTAACGTACCGTTTTGTTGATCTTGTAAACCCAAATCTCTGTAAACGGCCCCCATAGAATAAACTCCTTTATTGCTAGTTGGTGGCTGAACAAAAAGCGAGGCCTTTTGATTGGGATTAACAATAATTGAGCTTAAAAAGTATTTTTGAATAAAGCTTACCCAACCACCATATTGATCAAAACCAACCATACGATCAATCGACCTAAGCCTATAGTTTTTATAAGGGTCATCAGGCGTATTAAATGCTACCCCCACATACGAGCTTCCCTCAAAAAAACCGCTCCTTGAATCAAGCGGAGCGCCATCAGTTCTATAAAAAGCAATATATGGGTCTGGGGCGATATCACCCGATAAATTTCGATCAACAACATTTAAAATATAGCTTTCTTCAAAAACAAATTCTTTTGAGTATTGGCCATCAACGCTTATTAATAACAACGAGTTGCTTGATTGGTCGACAACCTTGTATGTAATGTTCTTGTTGCCATAACCACTTCTAGCATAAAACTTAAATGTGTTTTCAGAACCCAACAACCTCATGCTGGGCGAACCCTCACCTTGAAAAACCGGGTATTGTTTTAACTCAACACCAACAATTGAACCACTTTCACCATCTATCACTAATTCTATGTTTTTGTTGTTTATGCTCACAGTTGACGAATTTAGATCATTGACATCTTGTGGCACAACCCTTGAGCTGGCAGCTAACTCAGATTTTATTTTAGATTCTTCAGACCACTCATAAAACAATAGATAAGCAAACACACCAACCAAAACCAACCACAAAATACGCAAATTCAACGCCTCACCTCATCAACTCCGCCTTTAGACCATGGGCCACACCTTATAATTCTCAGGCAGGCCATATAAACCCCCTTAATAACCCCATGAACTTCAACAGCTTCTTTCGCATATTCCGAACATGTTGGTTGAAACCTACAGTTATGACCCAAAAATGGACTCACAAACTTCTGATATAGATTTATAAAAAAAACAAACACCTTTTTCATTTTTGTACTTTCAATACCCTCAAAATATTTGTGTTTAGTTCACTATATGTCATTTCGTCTGCACCCTTTAATACTTTAATATATAAATCATCTTTTTCAGAAACAGGCTGTGTTCTTAAAATTGTTTTGACCCTTCTTTTAATTTTATTTCTCACCACAGCCAATGGAAAATCCTTGCGCCTTATAATTATAAACCTCTCCGGATTAACACCTTTCATTTTTTTCTTGAAGAGCTTGATTGAATTGGCCAACCTAAAGCATTAAGCAGATAAAACTTTTCTGCCCTTTCTTCTTCGGTTTGAAAGTATTGCCCTGCCAGCTTTTGTAGACATACGCGCTCGGAAACCGTGACGTCTTTTTCGCTTTAGGTTGCTAGGTTGAAAAGTTCTTTTCATAGTAATTTTTTCGAAATTATATATTAACTAACTTATATTTTCACCAAACAGAATATA